>JALFNK010000010.1 GCA_022782405.1 Alistipes sp. | reverse complement strand
TTTGTCTTGGAACATAGCAGCCATTTGTATTAGACTGCAAAGTTGCAAAATCAAGTCCGTTTCATCTCAAGAAACCACGTAATTGACTATATTTCAATAATTTCAAAGAACTATTTATCAACTTTTACGGGACAGTAGTGGCCATGTTGAAAAAATTTTTTAACAAATTATTGCGGCATATTGAGCTGCATCTAGCATTCAATCGACTTCAAATATGGAAAACCATATATGTCAATTTTCGGACTTTGCCATTCCATGTCGCTTGGAAATTGCCGATTTACATTTATGGGCCGACTCGACTCTATTCACTTGCAGGCAACATCGAAATAAAGGGGCCTATTTGTCGGGGAATGATTATGCTTGGACATGAATTAGGTTTTTTTTCCGCTCAACACAAATCTTCAATGCTCTTTATGGATTATAATACGAAAATCATTTTCTCGGGCCCTTGTAGATTTGACATAGGCTATGCTATTCGTTTGACAAATAATGCAATTGTAGAATTTGGGAAATATACAAGATTTGGTAGCGGAACACAAATCATTGGGGATCACCATATCAAAATAGGAGATTATACTGGCGTCGCATACAATTCATGTTTCATGGATTCCAATTTACATTTTACAGTAAATATTGAATCCGGAATGGTGAAAAACAAGGCAGGAGAAGTCATCATCGGAAAATATAATTGGATTGCCTGCGGCAGTATAATCCGAAAGGGAACCGTTACCAAAGAATATACGATCGTCGCTTCCCGGAGTTTGCTCAATAAGGATTACACGAAACAGGAAGGGGAATTTCAGACATTGGCGGGAAGTCCTGCAAAAATCATAGATACCAACCACAAACGAATTTTCTCCAGGGCAATTGAAGCCAGTTTGATTCAATACTTCAAAACTGAGAATCACTCAGAAAAACGCTTGACACCCGAAGAATTTCAGAATACCTCTTTTTTATAATCGCCATGTTGCATCAGAAAATAAAACGAACACTCTTTTTTCTCGTCCAGACAGGATTTGACATCAAAAAATTAAAATTATTTTTCAAATCCAACGTCATTTGCGGCCAAAATACGATTATTACCGGAACAACTTTTAAGGGCTGTAACCGGATCTTCCAAAATTCCAGAATCATTGACTGTCACATAGGAGAATATTCTTATATAGGCCTCAATTGCGCATTTTATAAAACATCCATAGGTTCTTATTGTTCGATTGCAGGAAATGTCAACTCCGGACTGGGAATACATCCAACTTCAAAATTCATATCAACTCATCCGGCATTTTTATGGGACACCTCGGATTTGCTGAACTATTCCTTTCACCAAGAAACGGTTCCACTATATCCTCCCTATAAATTCTGCCGGGATGGGGTAATTTCCCATATCGGCAATGACGTATGGATTGGACTCAATGTGACTATTTTGGATGGCGTGACCATAGGAGATGGAGCCATTGTCGCAGCTGGTGCTGTTGTAACGAAGGACGTTCCTCCTTATGCTGTTGTCGGAGGAGTTCCGGCTAAGATTATAAAATATAGATTCACTGAATCTCAAATAGACTTTTTATTGAAATTTAGATGGTGGGAAAAGGATCGAAAATGGATACAGCAAAACTACAAGAGATTTCAAGATATAGAATTCTTTATCGAGACTTATTCAGTTCACTAAACATCTAATATATGGCACATATACTCATTACCGGAGGCGCAGGCTTCATCGGCTCCAACGTCGCGCGTAAACTGCTCGCGAAAAACTATGATGTAACGGTTCTGGACAATCTTTCTCCGCAGATTCACGGGGAAGATCCTGAACATACTTCACCGCTCTATATCGGTATTAGGGATAAGGTTCGGTTTATCCGTGGCAGCGTCACGAACCGCGAAGACTGGCTCAAAGCACTGAACGGAGCGGATGCTGTCATCCACTTAGCAGCGGAAACCGGAACAGGGCAGTCCATGTACGAAATCGAAAAATATGTGAATGTCAACATTGGCGGGACAGCTCTCCTCCTTGACTTACTTACTAATACTCCACATACAGTCCGACGCGTTGTAGTTGCCGAATCGCGTGCTATTTACGGTGAAGGTCGTTACTGGAGTGACGACTTGAATACATATGTCTATCCCTTAGAACGTCCCGCTGAGACAATGTCGCGAGGCGATTTCGAGGTAAAATATCCGGGGTGCACTAAACCATTGCGCCTAGTCGCGACGACAGAAGATTCAGCGATCCATCCCAATTCAGTGTACGGAATCACCAAACAGGTACAGGGTCAACTCGTCCATTTGGTTTGCAAGAGTATCGGAGTGGAATCCGTATCGTTCCGTTACCAAAACGTGTACGGTCCGGGCCAATCGTTGAGTAATCCCTATACGGGCATTCTGTCGATTTTCTCCACCCGTATCAAGAACAGAAACGGGATCAATGTTTTCGAGGACGGACACGAAACACGCGACTTCGTCTATATCGACGATGTGGCGGATGCCACGATTCTCGGCTTGGAAACCAAAGGAGTATCGGGACACGCCTTTAATATCGGGACAGGGGTGGCGACTGATGTTCTGACAGTGGCCAATACACTGAAAAAATATTATGGTATCGATGTTCCCGTAACGGTTTCGGGTAACTATCGACTCGGCGATATTCGTCACAACTTTGCAGATATATCGCAGGCGCGCCGTCTTTTGGGCTTTGTGCCCAAATGGACGTTTGACGCCGGTATCGCCAAATTCGTCGAATGGGTAAACAGACAGGAAATCCAAAAAGACAATTACGAAACCTCGATCGAAGAGATGAAGAAAAAAGGTTTGTATAAATAAATATGGGAAATCTTTCGAAAATTCTGGATGTCCTGAATTTCAAAACACTATATTTCAACTTTAAATATCTGCCTTTCCGTCTAGCTGTCCGGTTACCGATTCTGATAAGCAGACACTGCCGGGTCAGAAAAGCTGGAGGATCTGTTGAAATTTTGGCTCCGGTTCATTTTGGCATGATCCGGTTCGGGATGGACGACGTGGGCATATTCGACAATCGACGCTCGCGAAGTATTTGGCAAGTGGAAGGTAAACTGGTATTTGAAGGCAGAGCCTTTATCGGGCACGGCTGTAAAATTTCGGTAGCAAAGGGAGGAGAGTTGCGTTTAGGAGACAATCTGAAAATTACAGCCGAATCCACAATCGCCGCAACGAATAAAATCCACATAGGTGCAAATTGTCTGTTATCTTGGAATATCTTGATAATGGATACAGACTGGCATTCGATTTTAGATGAAAATGAGAATATTATCAATCCTGCACTCCCCGTGCATATCGACGATCATGTCTGGATAGGCTGCAAGGTAACCATATTGAAAGGGGTTTTCATCGCATCCGGATGTATCGTAGCCGCAGGAACCATCGTCTCCAAATCTGTCGTGGATCCAAATTGCATCATTGGAAAGAATCCGAACGAAATATTGAAACGAGATATTCAGTGGAGAGAATAAAACAATGAAAACAATTTTAATTTACTTCGGCTGCATAATTATCGCTTGGATACTGTTAAAATTTTCATCGGCTTTATCGTTCTAGCCAGTGCGGTTTTTTTTATGTCAATATTCGAAACTAATCTATTCGGATTCAAATGGGAAAATGGACTCCGAGCAGCAAGATTCAAAATCCAAAGGAGGGAAAGGAAAATTTCGACAATTTCTCGTCAATCAGCTATCCGCTATGGTTCGCCTGACTGTTTACAAAACAGCAACCATGCCATCGCATCGAATCCGAAATTTCATCTATCGGCGAATTCTCGGGATTCACATAGAGAAAGACGTAACAGTGTATTACGGAACCGAATTCCGGGCTTCTTGGAAAATCTCTATCGGAGCCGGGACTATTATCGGCGACCAGTGTATTCTCGATGGTCGAAATGGAATCGAAATAGGTCGGAACGTGAATTTCAGCACCGGAGTTTGGATATGGACCATGCAGCATGATTACAACGCCATTGATTTCAGTTTGTCCCCCAAAGGTCGGGTTCGCATTGGAGAGCGGGCATGGCTGGGGCCCGGATGTACAATTCTACCCGGGGGGACAATCGGGAGGGGAGCAGTGATTGCAGCCGGAGCCGTCGTCTCGAAAGATGTCCCACCTTATACATTGGTCGGAGGAGTGCCGGCGAAGCCCATCGGCAAACGAAACGATAACTTGAATTATATTTTCAAATGGGCAGAACGCGCCCGCTATCTGTAATCGCTATGGAACAAGTTCGCATAGGAATAGTTACAGTGCTGTATAACAGCAAGAATGTGTTAGAAGATTTCTTCCGGACACTCGATCGTCAGACCTACAGGGATTTTATTCTCTACGTTATAGACAACAATTCTCCTGACAATTCATTAGACCGAGCCCGGGAACTCGCCGCAACAGTTCGTTTTCGTACGAAAATTATCGCAGAACCGGAAAACTGGGGAGTCGCCAAGGGAAACAATATCGGGATTATTCGAGCTTTGGAGGAGGGTTGCGAATACATATTGCTTTCGAACAACGACATTGTTTTGGAACCCGATACTTTGGAAAAAATATATATCGGAACAGTTGAAACGAATGCAGATATGGCTGTTCCCAAAATTTATTATTACGGAACTGATCTCATTTGGCAAGCAGGTGGTCATTTTACATACTATAATGGAGCGACAACCCACATAGGTGTGCGACAAAAGGATCGAGGACAATACGACCGACCAAAACAGATCTCATATGCTCCAACCTGTTTCATGTTGATTCACAAAGCAGTTTTTGGCGAAATCGGATTGATGGACGAACGTTATTTTGTTTATTACGACGATACGGATTTCCTGTGGCGAGCAAAAAAAGCGCATAAAAAAACAATGTACATACCCGAAAGCCGGCTATGGCATAAAGAGAGCGTATCGACCGGAGGTCAAATGAGCGATTTCACGGTCTATTACATGGCTCGCAATGGAACCTATTTTTCCTTGAAAAATCATGGACTGCTGCAACGATGCATCGTCGCCACATACGGCTTGCTGCATGATATATTTCGCAAACCGTTTCGACTAACTCGCAAGCAAAGAGAACTTGCACGCAAAGGTCGCCGAGACGGACATGCTCTTTTTAAAGAAAGCCGAATTCGATAGCTGATGGCTCAATATAGTATATGGTATGCAGTTCCATACATGTTGCTGCTAGCTGCATTTTATTTTTTTGCCTACCAGGAACAACGAAGTATCGCAACTAAACATAACCGACACTCGCTTCATGTCTGGTATGGAATCCTTTTTTTGTTCTTCTTCGGATTAAGGGGCTTTGTCGGATGGGATTGGCATAGTTACTATCCTCTGTTTGAATCTATTCCTTCATTATACCATCTGTCGTCTTCCGACTTCGATACCTCCGAACTAATTGAGCCCGGATATATCATATATGTTGCCTTTGTTAAGTTATTCACGGGCAATTATCATGTATTTATTTTCATTTCCGTCCTGATCGACTTCCTATTGCTCCATAAAATCTTCAAACGATACAACCGAAATGTAGCCTTCGCATTTGCCCTATTCATCGGTTTTTCTCTTACTACGGAAATCAATCTGCTGAGAAACATCAAAGCGATCCTGATCTTTCTATTAGCACTGACTTACATTCGGGAACGCAGAATTCTTCCTTACATGATGTTGATTCTATTCGCGAGTATGTTCCATATCAGCGCAGTAATCTATATCCCTCTATACTTTTTCCTACACAGAAAAATGCCCCGCAACATATTGCTTCTGCTCATATCTGGAGGGATCATTCTGTTCATCCTTCAAATTCATTATGTAACCCCATTCTTACAGACCGTCGGTTTCGCATTCGGAGGTAAAATATCGTTAATATCAGAGGCATACCTGAATTCTGATCTATATTCCGGCTCACAGACCATCAGTTTGCGCTTTATCGAAAGATTAATGAGTATTGGCCTGGTGATTGTCTATTACAAAAAAATAATCTCCGGGAATCCGAATAATATATTGTTTGTCAACCTATTCATAGCATACATACTTGTCACACTCTACCTATATGAGGCAAGCATCCTGTTCGATCGCATAGGCACTTTATTCATCGTATCGTATTGGTTCATATATCCTATCATTTTGGAAAATATCAGTCTCAGGAACAATCGTCGTATTTTCCTTGGTATTACGATCATATATACGCTGATGATCGTATATACTCATACCTCTAACGGATTATATCGATACGACAACATTGTATTCGGCATATCAGATTATTCAACACGACAACAATATTTCAAATCCGTCTCTTCCGACCTCAGAGGTAATTAAATTCCCGAATATGAAAATATTGATCATCTCCGGCTCTTATCCTCCGGAAACTTGCGGTGTAGGCGACTATACATACAATCTGTTCAACTGTGTTACGGCTCATACTTCCAAATGGATGCTTTACACGTCTCGAGACTGGAAATTCAAATCCATCTGCAAGACAATTCGTGAAATAAAGGCATTCTCGGCAGATGTAATTTTCATGCAGTCTCCAACGATGGGGTACGGATGGAGTCTCGTTCCCCATATCATTACCGCGTTCTTTTCCTGCTGTACCACAATAAAATACGCGGTAGTTCTGCATGAATTCACGCAATTGAGTTTCAAAGCGCGACTAGCGGCCTCCATTATGTTGCTAACGGCGAATCATGTAGTATTTACCAATGAAACAGATCGGCAAAGTGCAATTCATTATTTCAGGCGACTGCGCAAACGCAGTTCAGTGGTTAAAATCTTTTCCAATATTCAAAAGGTTCCGAACACAAAAACTACCGATCAACGTCGATTCGATTTGGTAAATTTTGGACATATTCGACCAGGTAAGGGAATAGAGGTTTTTCTGCAGGCCGTACAGGAGATCAGGTCACAAGCAATTCCCGCACAAGTAACTCTCGTAGGACAAGTTCCGAAAGGATATGAACCATATTACGAACAAATCGCCGAAATGTGTGCTCGATTGTCCGTCCGCATCCGTCTGAATCTTTCTGACGATGAAGTTGCTGCCATCTTGAACGACAGTAAAATTGCCTATTTGCCTTTTCCCGACGGCATATCCGAACGTAGGGGAAGTTTTTTGGCGGCTGCTACAAATGGCGTGATCGTTCTGTCGAATGCAGGCCGATTCACCTACGAGGCCCTCCGACAGAGCGTTGTTATAACAACCCCAGAATGTGCAGTCCGAAACATCATTCGCATACTTTCGCTACCTGCAGAACGGCAGGTAGAATTGCAACGGAGAAGCCTTAGGTTCCTATCCGAATACATGCCTCATTCATGGGACGAAATCGCAACTGCTTATAATAATATAGCGTCAAATTTAACCAAATGAAAAAAATAACCATTATCGGAGATTTTTGCTATCCGAATTTTGCCGGAGGGTCGAGCAAACATGTGTTCGATTTGCTCACATATTTCACCGAATACGACTGTAAAGTACGCTTACTCACCAGGCGTCGTAATTCTAATTCCCAATATGCGGCCGATGATCCTACGGCTGCCGGCAAATACGACGCATTGAAAAAACGAGGCAATATTCGAGAACTTTCCGGAATGGGACTCTTTAACCCGTATCCCTATATTCGGATAATTGCCGGAGCCGATCATGTGTTGCTTCAACATCCGATCATGGGAATGATTGGCGGAATTGCCGCCTGTATCATGGGAAAACACACAGTGTATCATTATCATGGTCCCCTACATTTAGAATATCAAGCGAAAAGCGGCCGAAAGGGGCTCCGATATCATATATTATGGTTATTTCAAAAAATTACAACCGTATGTTCATCCGTTGTGCTGGTACATTCCGAGTACATGAAACGGATAGTCCAAAAAGAGCACCATGTCCCGAACCGAAAAATTCAACTATTACCTCCATATATCAAAAAACCGGACTCATTCGTTCCTCTACCTTGGTGGAAAAATGAAACAGACAAGACAGTATTATTCATTCCACGTCGTCTCACGGCTCGTACAGGGATATATGAATTTCTCATGCAATTTCTCTCTCTACCCACCGATGAACAAAAAAAATATCATATCTATATCTCCGGAACAGGTGAATTGGCTCCTAAAATAGAAACAATCGCAAAAGAGCATCCGCAAACAATCACCTATTTGGGATTCGTTCCCTACGAAGAGTTGTGGGCAATATACGGAAAAGCTGATGCGGTCGTAGTCCCGACCCTCTCTTTGGAGGGGTTCGGATATGTGATTCTCGAAGCGATGGCCTGTGGCTGTGCCGCTACCGTATCGACTACCTGCGGAGGCGGTTATGAATTCGTTTCAGAACAACTCGGAAAGGAATACACTTTCGACATATTTGATACAGAATCCATTCTAAAAGCCCTGCGATTCATTAAGACACACCCTGCGGATCGAGCATTTTACCAACAAATCGCATTCTATTTTTCTCCGGAACACATGATTCGATATTATCTACAAACCATTCTGAAATGAAAAAAATTCTTCACATATTGGTACTTTCTCAAATTTCTGGTTCTCAAAGAATATCACTTGATATATTGAGAAATCTGCCCAATGATGAATTTGAGAAACATGTTTTATTTGGGACAGAAATCAAAGGAGATAAAAGACAAGAATGTCAGCGATTATTTGAAGAAGCCGGTGTAAAAGTAATTTATTTAAATAGTCTCAAACGTTCAATTGGGCTTTCCGATTTATCCGCTGCTACTGCGATTTACAAACTTTGTAGAAAAGAACGTTATGATATTGTGCATACGCATTCAACAAAACCAGGAATAATTGGTCGTATTGCCGCAACTGTAGCCCACGTTCCTATCGTAATCCATACAGTTCACGGATTGGCCTTTCACGATTATATAAAATTCCCCAAATGGCAATTTTATTGGCTATGCGAAATGTTTGCGTCCTGCTTCTGTGATCATATTGTACTAGTCAATCAATATTATAAAAAATATTTCAAGTGGTTTAAACACAAAACCTGTACAATATATAATGGTGTAGATTTTTCTCAATATCATGATATAAAATATCTTACAAAACAGGAAGGACACGAACCCACTATAAAAATATTATTTGTGGGTCGACTGGATACACAGAAAGATCCTCTAACTCTTTTGAAAGCAGCTCAAATTGTAATTCGAGCTATTCCTTCAGTGCAGTTTACCATTGTGGGAAATGGGGAATTATATGATACATGCAAGCAATTTATCCATGCCAATAATATGGAAGAATACATCAATCTAGCTGGATGGCAGAATGATGTAGGACCATTCTACGAAAAACACGATATTTTTGTATTGACCTCCATATATGAATCTTTTGGATTAATCTTTGTAGAAGCAGGATATCATTATCTTCCTATAGTAACTACAAATGTTGAAGGGATACCAGAAGTCGTAAAGAATGGTAAAACTGGGTTTCTTTCCAATGCCCGCGATTACAAAAAAATAGCCGATTATATTATTCAACTAGCAAAAGATCCTCAACTAAGAATAAAAATGGGAGAGAATGCACACGTTTGGGTTTCAGAGCACTTTTCCATAAAGCAAATGGTAGATAAATACATAGATATATACAATTGTAAAAAATAATTATTTATGTATAACAATCGTTACTGCATTATCATGGCAGGCGGTGTCGGAAGCCGCTTCTGGCCGGTCAGCCGGCGAAATCTGCCCAAGCAGTTTCTGGACATAATGGGAACCGGAAAATCGTTCATCCGACACACGTTCGAACGATTCCTGCCGATCATTCCCCAAGAGAACTTTTTGGTTGTTACCAATGCCGCATACAAAAGTCTGGTGTTGGAGCATATCCCCGAACTCAAGCCCTCGCAAGTTCTCTGTGAGCCCGTAGGCCGAAATACCGCTCCCTGCATCGCTTATGCTGCATACCGGCTCAAAGCCGTCAATCCGCAAGCCGAGGTTGTGGTGGCGCCTTCAGATCACTTCATTTTCGACGAGGAGACCTTCCGAAAAGACATTACCGATTGTCTGGAATTCGTCGCAGACAAGGATGTTTTGATGACCATCGGAATAAAGCCCTCTCGTCCGGATACCGGTTACGGGTATATTCAGGCGGGCTCGACCGATGTAATAGGTCCGGTTGCTTCATTCCGCGAAAAGCCGAATCTGGAGGTAGCAATTTCCTATCTGGCTTCGGGAAACTATCTGTGGAATGCCGGAATCTTCATTTGGTCCAACCAGGCGATTCTGAAGGCGCTCAACATCTGCGTTCCCGAGATCTCGGCCTTGTTCAATGCTCAGCAAAAAGCATTCAACACACCTGAAGAAGATACGGTCATACAAACCATATATGCAGGCTGTCCCTCCATCTCGATTGACTATGGCGTCATGGAGAAGGCCGACAATGTATATGTCCGCAAGTGCGATTTCGGATGGAACGATGTCGGAACCTGGGGTTCGCTGTACCAACTCTCCGCAAAGGATGAAAATGCCAATGCCACACAGGGCAATGTCCGACTATACAACTCTTCGGGATGTATGGTCAAAGCCCCGGCAGAAAAGATGGTCGTTATCGACTCGCTTTCGGATTACATCATCGCCGATACTCCGGATGCTCTGATGATCTGTCCCATGAAAAATGAACAACACATCAAACAGGTGCTGGAGGATCTTAAAACGGTCGAAAAGGGAAAATATATTTGATAGCCGCTGATTTGGCTATAGGCTAAAACTAACCCCCGACAAGATTTTTTGTCGGGGGTTAGTTTTGTAACTGGCCAGCCTTTTCGATACTGTTTCAAAGAGTGTGTCTGGGGGGGGTAAATAAAAAAGTCTACAGATTTTTTAGATTTGTATAGGAAATCAACAAAAAACTAAAAAAGAGTAGACTTATGGTGTTGACAAAGGAACAACTTTCCGAATTAATATGCAAACATTCGGAGCGAGAAAATGGCCTTCAGGATCTGTTGGAGATCTTGTTGGAGAGTATGATGGTCTCGGAACGCCGGGAATATCTCCGGGGAAACTCCGCATCAGGGAATAAATGCAACGGCTTCCGTCCGGGGCATAGTTACGGTCATGGCCGTACGCTGACGTTCCGGATACCTCGAGATCGCTATGGGAATTTTCATCCCCGGATCCTGGCGATCCTGCGCCATCAGGAGGATGAATGCGAACGCCTTGCCGGAACGCTTTACACGAAAGGTCTTACGCAGGAACAGGTCGGCGAGGTATTCCAGGATATCTATGGTGAGCACTACAGCAAGGCGAGCATTTTCACCTCGACGCGACGAGCGACGAGGGGGTTACGCCCATCGAGTCGCGGGCCCAGTCGCCGCGGGCGCGCAGCACCTGTTCGATGATGTCACGCACGGCCCCTTCGCCGCCCCGGAACTCCGAGACGTAGCGCGACGCCTCGATTACTTCCGAAGCCGCATCGGCCGGGCAGACCGGGATCCCCACCTCGCGCATGCACTCCAGGTCGGGAATGTCGTCGCCCATGTAGATCGCATGGGCCGGGTCGATCCCCTCGCGGACAAAGTATTCGCGCATGGTCCGGATCTTGTCCATGCAGTCCAGGTAAAAATCCTTGACTCCCAGCATCCGCAGGCGGTGTTCGAGCGTACGGCCGCGTCCGCCCGAGATGATGCAGACCTTATAACCCAGTTTGATGGCGTAGGCCAGGGCGTACCCGTCCTTGGCATTGTAGCGGCGGATGAAATCCCCGTCGATCGTCGGAATGATGCCTCCGTCGGTCATCACCCCGTCAACGTCGAAAACGAACGCGTTGCAGCGTGCTATATCTTCCTTGAAGTTTCCCATATATCTTTGCTTATCAGCTTGTAGATTTCCTGTAAGGCGGCATCTTCCCCGAGCAGGTCGAGATGGCGCTGCTGAGTGGCGAGGTCGCCGCGCACGGCGGGACCCGTCTGCACGTCGGCGGGCGATGCCGCGTCGCACGCCTTGCGGGCCGTCTCCATGACGAGCGGCTTGAGGACCCCGAAATCCAGCCCTGCCTCCCGGGCGATACGCTCGCCGAGGGCATATATGTGGTTGGCGAAGTTGCAGGCGAAGACCGCCGCAAGGTGGATCCGGGCCCGCTGGGCCGAGTCGCTGCGCAGCACCCGCCGCGAAAGGCAGCGGGCGCAGGCCTCCAGCTCGTCGCACAGCGCGGGCGTCGAGGCCTCGAGGAAGATCGGTATCTCCGAGAAATCGACCCGGCGGCCGCGCGTGAAGGTCTGCATCGGATAGAAGACCGCGCGGCGGGCGTAACGCTCGGGCAGCGCCCCGAGGGGCACACAGCCCGCCGTGTGGGCCACGGCGGCATCGGACGGGATGGGAAGCTGTCCGGCGACCTCCCCAACGGCGCGGTCGCTGACGGCGATCAGGTACAACTCCGCGCGGGCCAGCCGCGCGGCATCGCCGCACCACGCGGTGCCGGCAAGCACCGCTACTTCGCGGCCCCGCGCCTCGTTGCGGGCGAAGAGCTGCACGAGCCGCAGCTCCGGCGCGGCGGCCACGGCCACGGCAAGCGATTCGGCCAGGTTGCCGCTTCCTATGATGACAATCTCTTTCATGAGTTTCGGTTGTCGGTATCTTCGAGCAGCCCGACCAGCGGGACATTCTCCTCGGCGTTGCGGGCGGCGCGCTTCAGCCCTTCGAGTTCACGGGCGATATGGGCCAGTTCGGGTGTCGCATCCAGATCGAAGGAGGTGTGGCCGCTGCGCTCGACGGCCTCCAGCACGCTGTATATGGTCATCGAGGCGATGTCGTAGGCGGGCGTATAGCTCACCTCGCGTTCCCCGTCGCCGCTGCGCACGGCGATCAGCTGCCCGGCCTGCACGAGTTGGTAAAGGATGTCGTTCACGATACGCGTCGGGAGGTTCAGCCTGCGGCGGATCTGCTCTGCGGGCATGGCGCCTCCGTGGTCGCGGAAATGGCGCACGACAATCAGCATGGCCGCAAGCAGGATCTTGCGCCGCTGGTCGTAGCTCACGAGCAGCGACTCGCGCTCCTCGTCGAAGCGCTCGACGTTTTGGTAGGCGAACGAGAGCTCGCCGCCGAAGAGCAGGATCTCCCACGAGGTCTGCATCCAGATGAGGAACAGGGGCAGGGCGGCGAAACTGCCGTAGATGGCGTTGTAGGAGGTCATCCAGCGCTGCAGGTAGACATACCCCCACTGGAAGAGCAGGAAGATCGTCCCGGCGATGATGCCCGCCATCAGGGCGCTGCCCGGGCGCACCTTGGCGTTGGGGATGATCAGGTAGAGCAGCGTGAACATCATCCATACGAGCACCATCGAGGCCAGCCGCGAGAGGAGTTCGAAATACCAACTACCGTCGAATCCCAGCAGCCGTTCGGCATAGTCGGTCGCCGACGAGGCGACGATCCACAGCAGCGGGACGATCAGCACCACGGCGATGTAGTCGGTCCACTGGCGGGTGATGCTGCGTTCGACCTTGACCTCCCAGATGTTGTTGAAGGCGCTCTCGATCGACCCGAAGACGCGGATCACCGCCCAGAACAGCATGACGAGCGCCACGGCGGCCACCACACCGCCCTGCGTGCGTCCGAGGGCGTTTTCGGCGAAGTCGATCAGGTAGTGCACCACTTCGGGATTCTGCGGGAAAATCCCGTAGAGGTTTTCGGTCAGCCCTTCGGTCAGCCCGAAGCCCTTGACCACGGCGAAGACCACGGCGGCGATGGGCACGAGCGACATGAGCGTATAGAAGGTCAGCGCCGCGCTGCGCACCAGTGTGCCGTGCTCCTGAAGGCCGCGGGCCGTATAGAAGAGCAGTTTGTACTGCTGCACGAGCCACCGCACGAAGGGGCTGCGCCAGGTATCGGCCGGAAGCCGGAAGATCGTGTCGGTGAAATAGGTCGGGATGTCGCGCAGTTTCATGGTCGTGCTATTGACACAAAGATAGCTATTTTAGGCGAATCGCCCAAAAATCGTTCCCCGTTTTCGTAAAGGCCACGCGCAGATCCGCCCCTGCATGGAGTCCCAGGCGGCGCATGAGCTCCTCGGTTGCGAGGGGAAAGTCGCGCTTGAGCACCTCGGCGCCGAGCCCCTTCCAGGCGCGCTTGAGGCGCCGCGGGTCGTAAGGTTCGATCCGCTCGATTTCGCAGACACGTCCCAGCACCCCTTCGGGGCGTTCCGCGGCGAATCCGTAGGAATTTTCGCTCCAGCAGTCGGCACGCCCGGCCAAATGATGCCTCACAAGGCGGGCCTTCTGCAGCGCCACATCGGGGATCACCAGCCAGCGGTAGCGCTCCGGATCGAACGCCGGGGGCGGTACCTCCACATCCTCCGCACCCTTCGCCATACAGGAGCCCAGCCCGAGGGCCGTGGCCGTCCGTGCGGGCCCCCGGCCGTCGGCATAGACGAGCACCTCCTTGCACTCGCCCCCGAGCGAAAGAACCTCCACGCGGCTTTGCGGGAAGAGGCGCAAGGCCTCCGCGACGTCGAACAGCGGCGAGTTCTTCAGACAGAGGCGCGGCGCGGCGCGTTCGATGAGCGGTCGCAGGGCGAGGATGTCGGGCGAGCAGGCCTCGAGCCGCAGCTGCTTGAGGCCTGCGGCCGAGCGGCGGTCGGGATCGGCATAGATCCAGTCGAAATGCAGCCCTTCGCGGGCGAGATACTCCTCGGCGCGCAGCGCGAGGATCTCGACGTTGCGCACCCCGAGGCGCGCGAGGTTGTCGGAGGTGATGCGCGCCAGCAGGGGGTCGCTCTCGAGGGCCACGACGTGCCGGAAGCGGCGGCTCAAATAGAAGGTATCGACCCCGAGGCCGCAGGTGAGGTCCAGCACCGCATCGCCCGAAATCTCCTTGTGTGCGGCGCACGCCTCGCTCGAGGCCTGCTCGAAGGCCCGCGGCGGCAGGATACACTGCGCCGCGGCGAAGCTTGGGAGCTTGTGCTGCGCGCGGGCGAGGTACTTGACCTGCGTGGCCACCAGCCGCGCATGGGGAATGCGGGCGTCGAGGGCCACCTCCAGCGGATCGCGCCCGCGGGCGGCGGCGACCGCTTCGCGCAATGCGGGGGTCTGCAGCAGGATATACTCTTCGGGCGTTATCATTGGGACAAAAATAGCCTTTTTTTCGGTTTGTAGCTCCACGCGAGGAGCGTCAGCAGCGCATAAGCCGCATAGAGGGCCGCCGTCCACCCCTCCCCGAGCGTCGTCTCGACGGCGCCCCGGGGCATCGCGGCCACCCAGCGGGCCAATGCATTGATCCCTTCGGCCGCGGCACCGACCGGAAGGGCCACCACCGGAGCGAGCCATGCGGCCGGGAGGAGCAGCCACAGCGCCCCGCCGAAGACGACGACCGTCGCCAGCAGGATCGCCACGGGATTCGCGAGCACTCCGGCGAGCGGCACCAGCGAGAAGGTATGGGCCACGAGGGGCGCCGTGGCCAACGTGGCCGCAAGGCTGATCAGATAGGCCTCCACGACCGGACGCACCATCCGATTCCGACCGCGCAGCCGCCGGCAGAGGGGCACGCCCCACGCAAGGATTCCCGCCACGGCCAGGAACGAGAGGTTGAAGCTGATGTCGCCGATCCAGGCGGGATTCCAGAGAAGCATGCCGAAGGCCGCCGCGGCCAGGGCGTTCATGGCGACATACTCCGAGGCCGAGGCGAGGGCTGCCTGCAGCAGCGTGCACATGACGGCGGCCCGCACGGCGCTGGGCGGGAAACCGGCCGCGGCCACGAAGCACCACACCGCCGCGACGACCACGATGTTGCGCAGCAGATGGCCCCGCCGCAGCAGGGGCATCCACCACAACAGCAGGTTCACCAGCGCGAAGACGATGCCCGTATGCAGGCCCGAGACGGCCAGCAGGTACGAAAAGCCGCTGCGCGCATAAGCCTCCCGCAACTCCGTCCCGATGCCGCTGCGGTCGCCGGCCGTCATGGCGCGCACCACGGCCGAGGCGTCTTCGGAAAGGGGCAGACGCCCGAGCGTTGCGACGGCCCGGAGATGGATTCCGGGAGCCTGCGGCGGCTGTCTTTCGAGCAACGACGAGGGTCCCGCCCACATCGTCCCGGCATAACCGCAGCGTCGCATCAGGCGGCGGTAGCTCTCCGCCCCGCCCCGGAAATCGCGGAGTGCGGCACGGCATACGAGGCACTCGCCGCCGGAGAGATGCAGCGCCGAATCGGCATAGAGCCGCACCCGCTCGCGCACGGAATGCCAACGGCCCGAGGCGGGGTCGCGCCACAGCCGCACCCGGGCATCGACGACCGCATAACGGCCCCTGTCGGCGGGAGCCTCCTCCACGACGATCTCCCAAGCCGTTGCGACGCCGAACGGCACCGCAACGGGGCGTTCGTGCAGCTGTGCGACGCCGAAACCCGCCGCGCAGAGCATGCCCACCAACGCCGGGGCGGCCCGCAGCAGCAGGGTCACGACCCCGCACAGCACGAAAGCCCCTGCGGTGAACCACAGGGGCAACGTGAAACGTTCGGCCAGGAGGATGCCGGCGGCGAAGGGCACGAGCACCTTCAGCATCGGCATGCACTCGAGGCGCCGGAGCAGCTGCTCGATCGAAAACATGGGGCGGACGGATCTGTTCTGTCCGCAAAGATAGGAAATTCGCCCCGAAAACACCGCCGTCTACCGCACGAAGAGCTCCCAGCCGCGCTCGACCTCCGCAAGGTCGGCCTTCACGCCGTTCGCCGGCGGACGGGGCCCGGGGCCCCTCCGGAACACGACGGGACGGGAAGGGCGGGAAGGAGCGGGCCGCAAACGGCCGGAGTGTTGAAAAATCCGTGGATAAACCGTGGATAAAATGTGAATGGATGTGGATAAGTCGGCACAACCTACTGAAACCGAATGGTTCGCCATTGTCGATAACCGCCCGCTGCGGGGCGATCCGGTTGTGGATTCCGGAGGCAAATATACGGCACGCCCCCCTTGTCAAGAGATCGGCGCATTTTTTACACGAAAAGTGGAAAAGCACATCCTGGAATTCGCCGAAAGGGGTTATCTTTGTTTCCGGAAAAACGAACACCAATGAAATTCGCCATGAAACACCTGATTCTTCTCTGCGCCGCCCTCGTCGGCGCCGCGACCGCCTCGGCCCAAAAGTGGGAGGGGCTGGCCGACACGCCCCCGATGGGGTGGAACTCCTGGAACAAATTCGGCTGCAACATCGACGAACGGATGATCCGCGAGATGGCCGACGCGCTGGTCGATTCGGGCCTTGCCGAGGCCGGCTACGTCTACATCAACCTCGACGACTGCTGGCATGCCCCGGAGCGCGACGCCGACGGATTCCCGCAATGCGATACGACGCGCTTTCCGAGCGGCATGAAGGCCCTTGCGGACTACGTCCATGCCAAAGGACTCAAGCTGGGCATCTACTCCGACGCCGGGCGCACGACCTGCGCCGGCCGCTTCGGCAGCTTCGGCCACGAATACCAGGACGCCCTGCAGTACGCCCGCTGGGGCATCGACTACCTGAAGTACGACTGGTGCAACACGGCGGACATCAACCCCAAGGGGGCCTACACGCTCATGCGCGACGCCCTGCGCGCCGCCGGACGCCCGATTCTCTTCTCGATGTGCGAGTGGGGCACGAACAAGCCCTGGGAGTGGGCCTCCGAGGTGGGCCACATGTGGCGCACGACGGGCGACATCGGCCTCTCGTTCTCCGATCCGAAGGCTTTTACGGGCGACTGGAAGCCCCGCACGGTGATGCAGAACCTCGACGACAACGCCCGGCTGCGCCGCTACGCCGGCCCGGGCCACTGGAACGACCCCGACATGCTCGAGGTGGGCAACGGCATGTCGGTCAACCAGGACCGCGCGCACTTCACGCTCTGGTGCATGATGGCCGCGCCGCTGATCCTGGGCAACGACATCCGCACGATGTCGGACCAGACGGCGGCGATCCTCACCGACCGCGAGGTGATCGCCATCGACCAGGACCCGCTGGGCGTGCAGGGACTGCGCTACGCCACCGACAACGGCATCGAGATCTGGTTCAAGCCCCTGGCCGACGGCGAATGGGCCTTCTGCCTCTTCAACCGCACGCTCGAGGAGCGCACCTATGAGATCGACTGGCTGCTCTACTGCTTCACCGACACGGAGGTTTCGCAGCGCTCCACGGCCTTCGACCGCATCGTCTATGAGGGCCGCGACCTGTGGAACGGCGGCAAGAGCTTCCGCACGGACCGTCCGCGTAGCGTGGTCATCCCGGCCGAGGATGTCGTCCTCTACCGCCTGAAGCCCGTCGCCGAACGCTGATCCCGGGGACCGGAACATGAACGCATGAAGACCCCGGAGCCGGCCGGCTCCGGGGTTTCTGTGTCCGGGAGAGGGGGATCCCGCCCCGCCCGGGAGGCGGGGAAACGTCCCCGCGGAGGCGGAAAAACCGAAAATTTTGCGGCAATATGGATTTTCGGGTAGCGTTTTTCGAGAATTAAACGTATCTTTGTGGTCGGAACCAACAGTCTCACACCGTATGGATGATGGTCATAGTACCCCGTATAGCCGCCGTGTCGTGCCTCAGCACGACGCCATTCATCTATGGTATCCGGCACGAAGGTAACCTTCGCGCCGAGTTGCTGTTGTCCGATCCCGACACCGTCATCCAGGATTTTCTCGAACACAAGGCCGACATCGCCCTGATTCCCTTCACGGCCGTGCCGCTGCTTGCCGATGCGCGCACCGTCACGGAGTATTGCGTCGGAGGCGTCGCGGCGGAGCGCGAGGCGCTGCTTGCGAGCGACGACCCGCTGGTCGGCAACTGGAAGGAGCAGTGCGGCGAGCTGCCCTTCGCCTTTGCGGTGTGGGTGGCCCGCGCCGACACGGACCCCGACACGATCGAGGCGCTGCAGTACGCGCTGACCTACGGGCTCGAACGCGGATACGAGGCGATGATGGAGGCATCTCCGGAGCTCGATCCGCTGCGGGCCTACGAGGCGCTCTCGGGCTTCGACTACATCTTCGACAACGAAAAGAACCAGGCGCTCCAGCAGTTCTGGGACGCCGGCATCAAAGTCGCTCCCCGGGCGAATCCCGGCTGAAGAGGTTAGCGGGCCCCGCCCGCCTCTCTCATGCCCACGGATTCGAGAACTTCACAGAGAGCGACTTATGATTACGATTTACCTCAAGCAGTACAACAAGATCATCCGCAATGCCGACACCCGGCTCTTCGACGAGCTGGGCTACGACGACATTCTGTGGATCGACATGCTCTCGCCGACGATCAAGGAGCAGAAAGCCGTCGAGAACTTCATGGAGATCAGCCTCCAGACCCGCCAGCAGGTCGAGGAGATCGAATCGACCTCGAAATACTCCGAGAACGAGAACGCCATCATCTCCAATTCGAACTTCTTCATCCCCACGGGCGACTCGTTCATCGTCGAGCCCGTGTCGTTCATCATCTCCAACGAAGGCGTGCTGGTCTCGGTGCGCAACGCCGAGTTCCGGACTTTCCGCGAGACGGAGAAACGCCTGCAGATGAACTACCGCAGCTACTCGACGGGCTACCACCTGTTCATCTCGCTGCTGGAGGTGCGCATCGACTTCGACGCCGACCTCGTGGAGCTCATCGCCAAGCAGGTCGGGGCCCTCTCGAAGGACATCAACTCGGAGGATTCGATCGACAAGGAGGTGCTGCACCGCATCAGCGCCCTGCAGGAGAGCACGATGTCGCTGCGCGAGAACATCTTCGACCGCCAGCGCGTCCTCTCGGGCATCCTGCGCTCGGAGCGCTTCCCGAACGATATCTACCCGCGTCTGCAGCTGATGATCAAGGACGTCAATTCGCTCATCAACCACGCCGACTTCAGCTTCCAGCGACTCGACTACATCCAGGATGCCGCGCTGGGTCTGATCAACATCGAGCAGAACGGCATCGTCAAGATCTTCTCGGTGGCGGCCGTGATCTTCATGCCCGCGACGCTCATCGCCTCGATCTACGGCATGAACTTCAAGGCGATGCCCGAGCTGGACTGGCACCTGACCCTCTCCAACGGTACGGTCATCCCGCTGGGCTACCTCTTCGCCATCGCGCTGATGATCATCTGCTCGGTGCTCACGATCTGGTTCTTCCGCTACAAGAAGTGGCTCTGACCCGGAGCGGATGCCCGCCCGGCTCTGCGCCGCTCGGTATGTCCGCCGAAGCCGCCCCGCATCCGCGCCCGGTATGCCGCACAGCCGACCGACCCGAAAAACGTCCCCGCCGCATGTCCGGGAAACACACCGCCGACCGTCCGGAAGACGGCCGGCCCGGCAACGGTCCTTCCCCGAAAGTCTCCGAATTTTCCTGCGGGGACTTCTTTCTTTGAAAGAAGGGCCCTACGGCAGGGCTTTTTTCCGGCGAAATTTGTATCTTTGCTGCCTATAAGCCTGCATCATGCTCGAAAAACTGGCCAAACAGACCGCCATCTACGGCATCAGCACCATCGTCGTGCGGTTCCTGAGCTACCTGCTCACGCCCTACTATACCCGGATCTTCGGGCAGGAGGCCTACGGAATCGTTACGGACATCTATGCGCTGATCCCGCTGGCGCTGACGCTGCTGACCATGGGCATGGAGTCGAGCTACTTCCGCTTCTCGGCCAAGGCCGAGCAGGCCGGGGGCGACGTCCGGGGGGCCAAGCGGCAGCTCTTCGCCACGACATGGGGCGCCACGTCGCTCGCCGCCGTGCTTTTCTTCGCCGTGATCCTCCTCTTCCGCGACACGGTGGCCCGCACCATGGGCGAGGCCTATGTCGCCCATCCCGAATACATCGTCTGGGTGGGGCTCATCATCCTCTTCGACGTCTCGGCCTGCATCCCCTTCTCGCGGCTGCGCGAACAGGGCCGCTCGATGACCTTCGTGGGGCTCAAGGCCCTCAACGTCGTGCTGAACGTCGCACTGGCCGTGGCCTTCGGCGCCGCGGGGCTCTTCCGCACGGAGTTCGGCGTAGGCTGGGTCTTCGTCGCCAACCTCGCCGCAAGCGTCGTAACGTGGGCGGCGATCCTCGCAACCACCGACCGCACGCTGCCGCGCATCGACGGCCGCCTGCTGCGCGCCGTCTTCGCCTACTCGCTGCCGCTGCTCGTCGGCGGCCTGGCCGGCACGGCCAACGAGTTCATCGACCGCCAGCTCATCAAGTACCTCGTGCCCGCGGGGGCCATGGCCCAGCTGGGCGTCTACGGCGCCATCACGAAGATCGCCGTGGTGATGATGCTCTTCTACCAGATGTACCGCCTGGCGGCCGAGCCCTTCTTCCTCTCGAACTTCCGCAAGGAGGAGTTCGTGGCGATGAACGCCGCGGCGTTGAAATACTACGTCATGGCCTCGATGCTCATCTTCCTGGGCATAGCGCTCTTCCGCGACCTGTTCGCCCTGATCGTCGGGCGCGACTTCCGCGAGGGCATCTACATCCTCCCGGTGGTGCTCGGGGCCAACGTCCTCACGGGCGTCTGGCTCAACCTTTCGTTCTGGTACAAGCGCGAGGAGCGCACCTCGCTGGCAATCGTCGTAACGGGCACGGGCCTCGTAGCCATGCTTCTCTTCGGCTTCTCGTTCATCCCCCGCTGGGGTTACTACGGCGCGGCATGGGCCCGCCTGGCCAGCGAGACGGCGATGGTCGCGGTGAGCTGGTGGCTCAACCGCCGCTTCTTCCCCACCCCCTACGACTGGCGCCGCATGGGCGAATACACCGCCGCGGCGCTTGCCGTCTTCGCCGCCGCGAAGGCCGTGGCCTCCTGCGCGGGCAATATGTTCGTCAGCTATACGTTCAACATAACAGTGCTTGCGGCCTACGTCGCCTACCTGATCCGTCGTGAGAAGATCGACCTTCGGGCGATGATGCGGGCCGTGCTGAAGCGCTCATAACCCAAACTGCGAAGAGCATGCGTTTTGCCGACATAACGGGACAGGAGGAGCTGAAGCGCCATCTGGTGCGATCGGTCGATGCGGGGCGCGTGAGCCACGCACAGCTCTTCACGGGCGCCGCGGGCTACGGGGCGCTGCCGCTGGCCGTGGCCTATGTGCAGTACCTCTGCTGCCGCCACCGCCACGACGGGGATTCGTGCGGCGAATGCCCCGACTGCCGGCAGATCGCAGCCCTCGCGCACCCCGACCTGCACCTGGTCTTCCCGGTGAACAAGCAGGGCAAGAAGTCGGGCGAGGCGGTGCGCAGCGACGAGTTCCTGCCGCTTTTCCGCGAACTATTCGCCGAGCGCGTCGGCTGCTTCTCGCCGCAGGAGTGGTACGACCGCCTCGACCTGGGCAAGACGCTCAAGGGGGCGATCTCGGCGCGCGAGGCCGACGAGATCATCCGCAAGCTCTCGTTCAAGAGTTTCGAGGCCGATTACAAGACGATGCTCGTCTGGCTGCCCGAGACGATGAACGAGGAGGCGGCGAACAAGATCCTCAAGATCCTCGAGGAGCCGTGGGAGCGCACGCTCTTCGTGCTGGTCTCGGAGCATCCCGAGCGGCTGCTGCCGACGATCCTCTCGCGCACGCAGGAAGTCGCCGTGCCGCGCATCGCGACGGAGGTGCTGGAGGCCGAGGCGCGCAGCCGCGGCATCGCGGACCCGCAGCAGGCGCGCACGCTGGCCCGGCTGGCGGGCGGCGACCGCATCGAACTCGAACACCTCCTCTCGGACGGGCAGGATGCCGCACGCAAGGAGTATTTCGAGCTTTTCTGCACGCTCATGCGCTTGAGCTACAACGACAAGCACCTCGAGCTCATCGCGTGGGCCGAGGAGGCCGCGCAGCTCACGCGCGAGCAGCAGCGGGGCTTCCTGCGCGATGCGGCGCGTCTTTTGCGGGAGAGCTACATGCTGCATGCCGGAATCCGCGAGATCGGCTACCTGTGGGGCGAGGAGCTGGCCTTCTGCACGCGTTTCGCCCCCTTCGTGGGATCGCGCAACATCGAGCCGCTGATCGACCAGATCGAGAGCGCCGCGGCCCAGATCGCGCAGAACGGCAACCCGACAATCGTATTCACCCACTTCGCGCTCTCGGTGAGCAAGATGATCAAACATTTGTAGAGAGATGGCACGCGTAACACTTCTGATGGGAGGCAACAAGGGGGACGTCAAACGGACCCTGCAGGCGGCGCAACAGCTCGTCAATGCCCGCGTGGGCGCCGTTCTGCGCTGCTCGCACCGCTACGAGAGCGAGGCCTGGGGTTTCGATGCCCCGGAGCGCTTCTCGAACCAGGCACTGGAGATCACCACCGACCTCACGCCGCACGAGGTACTCGATGCCGTGCAGTGCATCGAGGCCGACCTGGGGCGCAACCGCGCCGCCGAGGCCGTCGAGAAGGCCGCGACAGGTGCCGCCTACGTCTCGCGGCCGATCGACATCGACATCATCTTCTACGACGACGAGGTTCTCTCGGACGAGCAGCTGACGATCCCCCACCCGTTGCTTGCCGACCGGGAATTCGCCCTCGTCCCCCTATGTGAAATCATGCGCACGCGCCGCCACCCCGTTACGGGCCGGACCGTCGGGGAGATGCTCGAGGCGCTGCGCCAAAATACGACGGCATGAAACCGACCCGCCTCATCACGCTCGCCGCGGCATGCGCGCTGCTCGCCGGGTGTCTGAAGGACACCTCGAACAGCACGACGACCTATATCCTCAAGCCGCTGCAGCAGAGTCTCTCGACCGACCCCAACGAGCCGCTCGAAGGGGTCCTGGCCTACGCCTTCGACGCCGACACGACCCGCTATACGGTCGCCTCGTACGACGACGCGCTGCAGGGTGTGGCCACCTCGAAGGAGAACCCTTCGGAGCAGCTGCAGGCCGTGTCCTCCTCCGCAGCCTACGAACAGGAGGGGACGACGGGCTGGGTGCAGATGGATTTACCCGTCTCGGCGCGGAAGATGATCCTCGCGGTCGATACCGAGCACCGCGTCTATGCCTATACGGAACAGGAGCTCGAGAAGACCCTCTCGACACTCTACGTTACGCTGATTTTCAAGAACTGGAAGGAGGGCTTCTCCTATCAGGACGGCAACTGGAGCTTCTACAACGAGTTCTATACGCCTCCGCAGCGCCTCGACACCTCGATCCGCCCGCTCCTGCAGAGCACCGAAGACGGCGCCGCGGAACCCTACGGCGACCTGGGCAACCTGAAGGCCTACGCCTATGCCGTCGATACGACCGCCTGGCGCATCGCCTCCTACGACGACGCCCTGTTGGGACGCATCACCTCGAAGAGCGACGATTCGTTCACGCGCAGCGAGCCGTCGTTCCAGGCCTATGCCGACGCGGAGACGGGGCTCTTCACCATGCAGGTGAGCGTGCCGACGCTCATGGTCGTCGTCGTCGATCGTGCCAACCGGCTCTACGCCTACTCGCAGCAGACGGTCGATCTCGAGGGGGCCAGCCCCACCTTCGAGGTGCTCTTCCGTCCGTGGCGCAACGTCTGGATCGACGTCAATGACGGCTGGCGCGTCGTGAACGAAGCCCTCGATCCCGAAAAGAATCCCTCCACACAGTCCCAAACCTCTTCCGGACGATGACTCTACGCAGAAGACATACCCTGAACCTGCTGCGCGGCGGTGTCGCGCTGCTCTTCGTGTCGGCCTTCCTGAGCCGCTGCGCCAGCACGATGACCCCCACGGGCGGTCCGCGCGACTCGCTGCCCCCGGTAATCGTGGAGATGCTTCCGGACAACTACACCACGAACCTTCCGACGGTGAATCCCGGGAAGATCTATATCGAATTCGACGAGTTCGTCCAGATCAAGGACCAGCAAAAGGAGTTCTTTACCTCGCCGGCGATGAAGAAGAAGCCGACGATCACGCAGCGCGGCCGAGGCATCGTCATCCAGCTGCGCGACACGCTGCAGCCCAACACGACCTACGCGCTCAACTTCGGCAGTTCGATCCGCGACAACAACGAGGGCAACCCGCTCTACTCGATGCGCTACGTCTTCTCGACGGGCCCCGAGGTCGACTCGATGCTCCTCTCGGGCTATACGGCCGACGGCTACAAGGCCGACTCGGTATCCAAGAGTTTCATCTGGTTCTACCCGGCCGACTCGGTGGAATACACCCCGGACTACGACTCGACGATCTTCAAGTACACCCCGGCGGTCATTGCCCGCGCGGAGACCAACGGCATCTTCATCGCCCAGAACCTCAAGCCGATTCCCTATCGGATCTATGCCGTCGAGGACCGCAACGACAACCAGATGTACGAACCCGGCACCGACCAGGTGGGATTCCTCGAAGGGACCTACAACCCGGCCGAGATGCCCGATTTCGCCATCTGGTACGACTCGCTCCGGCGCTATGTGAGCGCCGAGCCGCAGCTCTACCTGCGCATGTTCACCGACAAGGCCTTCCGTCGGCAGCTGCTCTCCGAAAGCGAGCGGCCGCTGCAGCACAAGGCGATGCTCTACTTCGGCGCGCCCCGTCCGCAGATCACCGCGCTGAGTTTCGACAGCATTCCCGAAGATCGGGTGATCATCGACCCCCAGACCGAGGGCCGCGACACGCTGGCGCTGTGGTTCAATGTTCCCTCGGCCTCGCTGCCCGACACGATCAAGGGCAAGATCACCTACTTCAAGCACGACACGCTCAACCGTCTGCAGGAGGTTACCGAGGAGCTGAAACTCGCCTGGCGCCTGATCGAGACCAAGGAGCAGGAACGCGAACGCGAGCGCCTGGAGCGCGAGCGCCGCAAGGCCGAAGCCGCCGGCGAGGAGTGGACCGAACCCAAGAAGGAGAACCTCTTCGCCTATAAGATGCCGCTCACGGGGGAGGTGAATCCCGAGGAGGACCTGACCATAGATTTCGACTACCCGCTGGCACGGCTCGATTCGGCGTCGCTCCTGATGACCTTCAGGACACAGGACAACCGCATCGAGGATCTTCCCGTTACGATCCGCCGCGACACGGCGCAGCTGCGGCGCTGGCACATCCGCTCCGACTGGAAACTCGGCGGCGAATATACGCTGACGATACCCCAGGGGGCGATCACCGACATCGCGGGGTTCTCGAACGACTCGATCATCGGAAAATACACGGTCTTCGACCCCGAGAAGTTCGCCACGGTGAAGATCCGCATCACGGGAGGCAACGACTCGACGCGCTACATCATCCAGCTGCTCGATGCGAACAACGCCCTCAAGCAGGAGAAACGCGACCTGCGGACAGGCGACGTGCAGTTCAACTACGTCCCGGCCGGAGAGATCAAGTTCCGCATCATCGAGGACCGCAACGGCAACGGCCGCTGGGACACGGGCAACCTGGTGGAGCGCCGGCAGCCCGAGCGTGCGGAGATCTACACGAACGGGGAAGGCGAGGATACCTTCGCCACGAAGACCAACTGGGAGATCGAGTTCACGATGGACATGAACCGGATCTTCGCCCCCGTAACGATGAAGTCGCTCATCCGCCAGCTGGACGAGCGCGAGGCGCAGCGCCAGCAGCGCGAAGCCGAGAAGCGCGCCAAGGAGCGGCTGAAGGGCGACGGCCGGCAGCAACAGCAGCAGCAATCCTCGAACGCCAACTTCGGTTCGGCGGGCAACATGTTCAGTACGTTCAGATAGGATGAAACGGATACGACGACATATCGTGTGGGCGCTCTTCGCGCTCGCGGCGCTCTTCCCGGGAGAGCAGGCATCGGCGCAGCATACGCTGGGTTTCACCGCGGGCTACGGCATGTCCACGGGGCGTTTCCAGCCCCAGCAGGAGATGCGGGCCCTGTGGGGCAAGTACGGCGGGGGCCTTTCGTGGCGCTACTACGGCAAGCAGCGCATCGTGGGAGGCTTCGGCATCGACCTGGAGTTTCTCCAGACGGGTTTTTCGTTCGCCATGAACGCCTCGCAGGTCGAGGACAAGAAAGACTACCTCTACTACACGCGGCACATCAACACGATCATGATGCCCATCGTCTGGCAGCCGCACTTCTACATGATCCACAACCATGTCCGGGTCTATCTCGAGGCGGCGGCGACCTTCTCCTACAACCTCTCCTCGACCTATGAGAACGAGCAGGCCCGCGAGCGCGGCGCCGCGGACTGGCGGGGCGACTACCCGTTCAAGACCCCGCGCGACAACCGCTGGGGATACGGACTGGCGGGCGGCGGAGGCATCGCCCTGCTGATCGACCGCATCGAGCTGAACTTCCGCGTACGCTACTATTTCGGCTATGCGGATATCCTGCGCAACCGCAACCGTTACGCCGACGGGGCGCTCGACGGCTCCGAAAACCCCTTTCCGCAGACATTGTTCCGCTCGCCGCTCGACAATCTGATGATCTCCGTAGGCGTGAACTTCCGTTTCAACAAGGAGGGTTTCGAGACCTGGAAACCGCGTCCGAAGCGGAGCAAGAACCGTGAAGTATTCAAATACGGACTCTAAACACGACAAGCCATGGAAACCACGCGACAACAGAAAATCGCCAAACAGATCCAGCGCGACATCGCCGAAATCTTCCAGAAGGAGGGTGCGGGCATCGTCCGCGGGCGCCTCGTTACGGTTACGGCCGTACGCGTCTCGCCCGACTTCGGCTATGCGAAGATCTACGTCAGCATCTTCCCCTTCGAGCGGAGCTCGGAGACGATGCGCACGCTCGAGGAGCAGAACTGGTTTATCCGCCGCGCCCTGGGACAGCGGATCCGCAACCAGCTGAAGAATGTCCCGGAGTTGCAATTCTTCCTCGACGACTCGCTCGAATACATCGAGCATATCGAAAAGGCGCTCAAGGAGGAGTAAGCCGCCTCATCGGCACCTCCGCCCGGCCCTCGCCGCAAACAGAGACACCGTAACCAGACCCTGAAAACCCGCCCCGACCCGTGCTCGCCCGCCTATTTGCCCGCCGCTACTTTTTCTCGCCACACTCGCGATCGGTCGTCAATCTGATCTCGGGGGTGAGCGTCGCGGCCGTGGCAATGCCCGTGGCGGCGATGATCATCCTGCTGTCGGTCTTCAACGGCTTCGAATCGCTCATACGCTCGATGTACTCGCTCTTCGACGCCGACCTGACACTCACCCCGCGCACGGGCAAGACCTTCGAAGCGACGTCGCTCGACACCGCGGCCCTGCGCCGCATTCCGGGCATCGCGGGACTTTCGTACATCCTCGAGCAGAGCACCCTGCTCGAACACGGCGACCGGCAGGCCACGACGACCCTGCGGGGCGTGGACGAGCACTATGCGGCGCTCTTCCCGCTCGACGGGGCGATCGTTGCGGGGAGCGGCTCGGTGGGTGCGGGAGATGCGGGGCGGCTCGTCATGGGACAGTCGATGGCCTGGTCGCTGGGCATCCGCTCGCTCGCAGATGCCGACGTCGGGCTCTACGCCGTGCGGCGGGGCAGCTTCTCGACGCTGCTGCCCATGGCGAACTACACGCGCCGCACGCTTCCGGTCGGAGGCATCTTCTCGCTCGACCTCGAGAGCGAACAATCCAGCATCCTCGCGCCGCTCGACGCGGCACAGCAGCTCTTCAACTACCCGGGACGGGTCTCCGCGGCGCTGCTCCGCGCGGAGGCCGGGCAGGATGCCGCGCGCCTGCGCACGGCCGTCGCCGGAGTCGCGGGCGGAGCCTTCGACATCCGCACGCGTGACGAACTGCGCGCCTCGTTCTACCGCATCATGACCTACGAAAAGTGGGGCATCTTCCTCATCGCCCTGCTGGTGCTCGTCGTGGCGTCGTTCTCGGTGGTCGGCGCCCTGGCGATGCTCATCGTCGAAAAGCACGGCGAGATCGCCACGCTCCGCGCCCTGGGCGCCGACACGCGCCTCATACGGCGGATCTTCCGCGCCGAGGGGCTGCTGATCTGCACGGCCGGGGCTCTTGCGGGCGTCGTGCTGGGCGTCGGCGCAAGCCTCGTGCAGCAGCACTTCGGCCTGATCGAGATTCCGGCCGAAAGTTTCCTTACGAAAAGCTATCCCGTGGAGTTCCGCCCCGCGGACCTTGCGGCGGTCCTCGCGGCCTTCGGAGCCGTGGCGCTGCTGCTCACCGGCATCACGGTGCGCGGGATGATCAAACGATACGATTAATGCCATGAAACGAACCCTCCGCACGGCGGTCCTCGCGACCCTTCTTCTGCTCGGCGCCGCCTGCTCGCGCCACAAGATCATCCCCGACGAACAGCTGGCGATGATCTTCCGCGACGCCTACCTGGCCAACGCCTACATCTCCGACCAGCGGGTTGCGACCGACTCGCTGCGCATCTACGAGCCGATCTTCGCCCGCTACGGCTATACGACCGACGACGTGCACTATACGATCGGCAACTTCTCGAAGCGCAAGAGCGCCCGCCTGAGCGACGTCGTGGAGCGGGCCATCGACCTGCTCGAGGACGAGGGCAAGCGCTACAACCGCCAGGTGGCAATCCTCGACACGATCGACAATGTCGCCCGCCGCAGCTGCACGCGCACCCTCATCGCGGACTCGATGCTGCGTATCGAGTCGCTGCGCGATACGGCGCGGTTGAGCTATACGCTCGACGTCCAGCCGGGCGAATACCGCATCACGATGCGCTACATGATCGACTCGCTCGACCGCAACCGGCGGGGGCTGAAGGCCACGACATGGCTCGAGCGCAAGGACAGCACCCGGGCGAACTACTACACGACCACGCTGCGGCGCGACCGCGAGGAGACCTTCACGCGGCTGTTCACCGTCGATACGACGCACCGGCGGCTGCACCTCAACCTGCTGGGCTTCTACGCCCGTCCGGAGCGTCCCTCGATGTTCGTCGAGGAGCTCCGCGTGGAGTACACGCCGCCGACCGCCGAGGCCGTCGAGGAGCTCTACGAACGACAACTCGACATCCGCATCTTTGCCGATGACTTCTTCCGTACAACCCAGCCGGCGGATAGCCTCTAATCTGCTGTGGAGCCCCGCCACGGGGCTTGTCCGCCATCCCCTCGCGGAGCTGTCGGCCGCGGGGCGCCTGCTCTCCATCGTCAGCTGTCCGGAACCCGACCGTCAGGCCGCGACGGAGTTCTACGCCGGGCTGCTCGTCCCGGATTTTCCCGCGGAGTACTGCGCTGCCTTCGAACGGCTGCGCCGCGCGGAACGCCCCCTGCCGGAGCTGCTCCCCGCCGTCGTACACCCGGGAGGCATTCTCGTGCTCTTCGCGGGACTGGACTACGCGACGCTGCGGCTCACGCCGCACACGACGATCCGCAAAATCTGATTCCGGAATGAAAAAAGGGCCGCAAGGCCCCGAAACGACGCACCGCCTTCCGACGGTCGGACGCCTCCGACGGATACCGGCGGACGGAAGGACCCGGAGCGACGCACCGCCCGCCTCCGCCGGAGTCCGCACGACGCGCCACGGCCCTGCCGCATCAGAGAGGCAGATGCTCCTCGACGGCCGTGCGCAGGCGGCTGTTGTCCAGATGGGTATAGATCTCGGTCGTGAGGATGCTCTCGTGGCCGAGCAGCTCCTGTACCTGGCGGATGCTCGCGCCCCCCTCGAGCAGGTGCGTGGCGAACGAGTGGCGGAAGGTGTGGGGCGAAATGCGCTTGGTGATGCCCGCGCGGCGTGCCGCCTCGCGCAGGACCGTGAAGACCATCACGCGGGTGAGCTTCCCGCCGCGGTTGTTCAGGAAGAGCACCTCCTCGCCGACCCGCGCAGCACGCCGCACCTCCAGATAGCGGTGGATGCGTTCGCGCGCCACGCCGCTGACGGGCACGAGGCGCTGCTTGTCGCCCTTGCCGATCACACGCACATAGCCCTCGCCGAAGAAGAGGTCCTGCAGCCGCAGCGACGTAAGCTCCGAGACGCGCAGCCCGCACGAATAGAGCACCTCGAGCATGGCACTGTCGCGCAGTGCCTTGGGCGTCGTGCCGTCCACGGCGGCGATGATGCGGTCGATCTCCGCGGTCGAGAGTACGTCGGGAAGCTGCCGCGCGGCCTTGGGCGCAAGGATGAACTCCGCAGGCGAGGACTCGATGCGGTCGTTGATCATCAGGAAGTTGTAGAAGCTCCTTACGCCGCACAGCGCCCGGGCCTGCGACGACTTCTCGCGCCCGCGCTCGTAGAGCCACGCCATATAGCGACGGATCATCTCCTCACCGACCTTTGCGGGCGCGACGTCGTACATGCGCAGGATGAAGTGGGCGAACTGCCGCAGGTCGCGCATGTAGGCCTGCACGGTGTTGTCCGAGAGCCGCTTCTCGAGTTTCATGTAGGTGCGGTAGCGGCGCCCCTCCTCCTCCCATTTTTTCGTATTTTCCGCCATACGGGCCCTGTCGAATTCGAAGAATAATCGTTACCTTTGTCCAGGCGAAGATACGAAAATTTTACATAATATGGATTACATAGCCCTACATGTCCCCACAACGGACGAAATGCAGTCCGAAATCCTCACGGCCGAGCTGGCCGACTACCCCTTCGAGAGCTTCGAGAGCGACAGCGGCCTGCTGAAGGCCTACATCCGCAAGGAGGCGCTCTCCGACTGCAAGGACGAGGTCGATGCGCTGCTCGGGCGCTACGGCCTGCGGGGCCGTTACATCGCCATCGAGACGCAGAACTGGAACGCCCTCTGGGAACAGAATTTCCCGTGGGTCGATGTCGAGGGGCGTCTGCGCATCCGCGCGCCCTTCCACGAGGCGGCGCCCGAGGGCGAGGCCGAGGTGGTGCTCATGCCCAAGATGTCGTTCGGCACGGGACACCACGCCACAACCTGGCTCATGGCGCGGGCATTGCTGGACCTCGACCTCGAGGGACGCATGGGCCTCGACATGGGCAGCGGCACGGGCGTGCTGGCGATCATCGCCGCACAGCGCGGCGCGGCGCATGTCGATGCCGTGGACATTGACGACTGGGCCGATGCGAACTGCCGCGAGAACATCGCCGCGAACGGTGTCGCGGAGCGCATCACGCCGATGCTGGGCGACGTGAGCCGCATCGCGGGCCACGCCTACGACTTCATCGTGGCGAACATCAACCGCAATATCCTCACGGCCGACATGGCGGCCTATGCCGCGGCGCTGCGCCCGGGCGGCGACCTGCTCATGAGCGGCTTCTTCGAGGAGGACGTCGCGGCGATCCGCGCCGTGGCCGAAGGGCTCGGACTGCGCTTCGCGGCCACGGCCTCGCGCGAAGGGTGGGCCCTCGTGCATGTACGCCGCGAGGCCTGAAACCGCCGCCGATGAAGAGCTACAAGGGGCGCGGCATCGTGCTGCATACGCTCAAATACGGCGACTCGTCGCTGGTCGTCTATCTGCTTACGGACGTCGGGGGGCGCCGCTGCTACATGGTCCAGGGGGTGAGAAGCCGCAACGGCCGCGGTTCGAAGCTGGCGCTTTTCCAACCGATGTTTCCCGTGGAGTTCGAGGGGCTGGAGTCCCCGCGGCAGGAGATGCACCGCTTCAAGGAGGTGCGCGCCGGCTTCGCGTTGCGCGAGATTCCGTTCGATGTCCGCAAATCGGCCATGGCGCTCTTCATGGCCGAGGTGCTCTACCGTCTGGTCCGCGAATGCGAGCCCAATGCGACGCTCTTCGGCTTCGTCTGGAACTCGGTCGGGGCGCTCGACGCCATCGAGCGGGGCGTGGCGAACTTCCATCTCTGGTTTCTGGCCCAGATGAGCCGTCTGCTGGGCTTCCACCCCGGCAACGACTACATCCCGGGATCGTGGTTCGACATCCGCGAGGGGGAGTATGTCTCCGCACGGCCGACGCATACGCTCTTCCTGACGCAGGAGTGCTCGCGGCTGCTCGACGAGCTGCTGCACAGCGACGTGCGCCGGCTCGAAGAGATCGCCCTCACACGCGCCGAGCGCACGGAGTTCCTCAACGCCATGCTCGTCTACCTGGGCTACCACCTCGACGCCGTCAGCACCGTACAGTCCGTACGCATACTAAAAGAGGTATTCTGACGTTTTAAGGATATAGAAAAGGAGGTCATTATGAAACGTATGTTGCTTGCGGTCCTTGCGCTCGTTGCAGCGCTGACCGCCTGGAGCCAGGAGTCTCCCATTCTGCGCCGAGAGGATCCCCGCAAGGCGATGCTCCCGAAGTTCGAATACCCCGATACGATGACGCAGATGTACTTCTGGCGCCCCGATCTCGCCGCGGTCTATCCGCTTCCGATGGATCTTCCCCGGGAAAACGCCGAGAATCAGACCGAAAAGACCGTTCCCGAGGTGCTCGTACCCATGAATCCCGCCCGACAGACGGTCCGCCTGAACGAGAACAACACCCTGCAGCTGGGGCCCGTCTTCTCGATCTCGAACGGACAGGCCTGGAACTGGAACCCCACTCCGGAGTTCTTCCTGGGTCCCGACAGACGCCCCGTATGGGGGCCGTTCATCGGCTCGCACCTCGATGCGCGGACCCTCTCGTTCCCGATGCCGCGCTGACGGTCGGAAAAGACCGGCGACAAGCGACGGCCACCGGGAACACCCGGAGACAAGGACCGGCGGCAAGGACCGGCGGCAAGCGAAAAAGCCCTTCCGTTGCGGAAGGGCTTTTTTCTTTTTCCTGCCGGGAGGTGTCTCCTACCGCTTTTCGCGGTGGATGCTTCCGATAATCCGCGCGGGGACTCCGCCGACGATCACCTCCGCCGGAACATCCTTCGTAACGACGGCCCCGGCAGCCACCACGGCATTGTCGCCGATCCGCACGCCGCGGAGGATCGTGGCGTTCGATCCGACCCAGACGTTGCGGCCCAGCGTGATGGGTGCCGGATAGGTCGTCCCGCGGTCCGCGGGTTCGAGGCCGTGGTCGAGCGTTGCGAAGACCACGTTGTGGCCGATCTGGCATCCGTCGCCGAGCGTTACGCCCCCGTGGTCCTGGAAGTGGCAGCAGGCGTTGATGAAGACGCCGCGGCCCAGGTGGATGTTCTGCCCGTAGTCGGTGTAAAAGGGCGGGAAGAGGCGCACCGAAGGATCGACCTCACGGCCGAAGAGCTCCGACAACAGGGCCCGCAGCTCCTCGGGGGTGTGGTAGGCGCCGTTGATTTCGAAGGTGATGCGACGCGCCCGTTCGCTCATCTCGTGCATGTAGGCCCGGATCTCCTCCGAGGCGAGAGGCCCGCGGCTGCGGACCTGCTCCAAAAATGCTTCGTGTGTCATGGGTCCCGGCCAATCAACAGTTGCGTCCCGCCTCATAGGCCTCCTGCAGGGCGGCATGCCCCTCGACCTCGCCGACGTTCCATACCCCGGAGCAGAGGATGCTCCGGCGCAGGCGCGCCTCCTCGAGACAATCGAAAAATCCCTGGAACGTATCCACCGTGCGCAGCATGAGCTGCCGGTCCGGCTCGGCGGCCGTGAGCAGCAGGTAGAACTCCTTGCCGGAGATCTCCGTATAGCGGGCGCAGGAGCGGTCGATGAGCGTCTTCATCTGGGCCGACATCGTATAGAAATAGACCGGCGAGGCCATCACGATGACGTCGGCACGGACCATCAGATCGACGATCCGCGCGGCATCGTCCTGCTGGGGGCAGGGACGTCCTTCGCGGCTGCAGACGCCGCAGCCCGTACAGTAGTGGATCGTGAAGTCGCGCAGGAAGATCTTTTCGACCTGGTGGCCCGCCTCCTCGGCGCCGCGCCGGAATTCGTCGCAGAGCCGGTCGGAGTTGCCTCCGCGACGCGGACTGGACGAGAGAATCAGAACTCGTTTTGCCATCTTGTTCGTGTGTTTCGTTGCGGCAAAGATAGCGCAAAAGCGGCTTCGGCCGCCTATCCCGATTCCGGTTTCCGCTACCCCGATTCCGGATTCGGGCGCAGGGCCGCGCTGCGCCGGCGCCGCAGAAGACGCCACAGACACTTTTCCGTCGGCAGAATTCCCCGCGGAGGTGTTTTTTAGGTATTTTCGCGTATTGACGCATCTCGATGAAATAGCGACATTTGCAACAGAAAAACCAACTTCCATGAGACCTGCCCCGCATCTGCTGTCCCTTGTCCTGCTACTCCTCATCCCGTTCGGGGTGCGAGCCGCCGAACCGCCCGCCGCGGAAAATCCTTCGGCAATGACGGTGCCCGCACCGACGGAAGCTGCAACGGCCCCGGCCGCGGAACGTGCGGAACTCCGGCCCGCGGAGACCGCAGAGGCCGCAGAAACCCCCGGAACCCCCGGGACGGAGAATACGGCAAAGGGCACCGCCGCGGAAAAGTGGCTTTCCCGTCTGCCGAAGGTCTCGGGCTATGTACAGCTGGGCTACGAATTCGGCGACAAGCTCTCGAGTTTCTTCATCAAGCGCGTGCGCCTCGACCTGGCGGGAGCAATCGCCCCGAAGCTGGGCTACCGCATACAGATCGAGTTCGCCTCGCCGAAGATCGTCGATGCCTACCTGGAGTACAAACCCCTGAAGCAGCTGCGGCTCAAGCTGGGCGAATACAAGATCCCCTTCTCGATCGAGAATACGGTCTATCCGCCGCTAAAGTTCGAGCTGATCGAATACCCGCTGGCCCTGCAGCGCCTGATGGGCTTCGACGACGTCTGCGGCCTCGCGGCCACGGGCCGCGACATGGGCGCCACGCTCTACGGCGACCTGCTTGAGCGCGACGGCGAAGCCTTTTTGAGCTATGACCTCGGAGTCTTCAACGGCGAGGGAATCAACGCCCGCGACCGCAACCTTTCGAAGGACCTCGCGGCCCGGCTGACACTCCGCCCGCTGCGGGGGCTGCAGATCGCCGCCTCGTACTATTGGGGCGAATACGGCACGGAATACCTGCGGCGCGTGCGCTACGGCGCGGGCATCTGCTACGACCGGGGTCGGGTTATCCTGCGCAGCGAGTGGATCGGCGGCGAGACGGGCCTCCCGGCACCCGAAGGGGTACGCGACGGCGGACTGCTCGAAAGCCGCGGCTGGTACGCCCTGGGCGGCTGGCGCGCCACGCCGACGCTGACCCCTCTCGTACGCTACGACACCTTCCTCGAGGACACCTCCTCCGACGCCACGCGCCAGACGAACTGGACGGCCGGACTGCTGTGGCAGCCCGTACGCTTCCTGCGCTGCCAGCTCAACTACACCTACGAGCACTACGCCGCACGCGGCACGGCATCGCGCAATGTCGTCTCGCTGATGTTTTCCGGAATCTTCTAAATCTTTGAAATATCCCTGAAAAAACCATGAAAAACCGGATCGAACAACTCCGCACCGAGGATTGGGTCGTAGTCTGGGTCTCCCTGCCGCTGCTGCTCCTCGCCGCCCTCGCACCCCACTGCCTGCCCTACGTTCCCTCGACGCTCCTCGGCACGACGGCCTGGTACAACATCGTGCTGCTCTTCGCCCTCGTGCTGGTGGTTCTCTACATCGGGAGCCTCCTGCTGCGCCGCCCCACGCGGGGCATGATCCCCTCGCTGGCCGTGGTCTTCGCCGTCTCGCTCGTGGCGCAGCTCGTGGCCAAGATTCCCGTCGTGGCCCACTACGGCTTCGAGTCGGTCTTCTTCTCGGTGCTCTTCGGACTGCTCATCCGCAACCTCTGGCAGGTTCCCGCGTGGATGAAGCCCGCCATCCAGGGGGAGTTCTTCATCAAGATCGGCGTCGTCTGCCTCGGCGCGACGATCCTCATCGGCGACGTCATGAAGTCGGGCATCTTCGGCCTCGTCCAGGCGTGCCTCGTGGTGGCCGTCGTCTGGTTCTTCGCCTTCCGCACGGCACGCCGCGCAGGGGTAGACGAGCGCTCGGCGATGATCCTCTCGAGCGGCGTCTCGATCTGCGGCGTCTCGGCCTGCATCACCGCGGCTCGCGTGGCGGGCGGCGACGACCGCAAGCTCTCCTACATCGTCTCGCTGGTGCTCATCGTCGTCGTGCCGATGATCTACCTCATGCCGTGGCTGGCCCACCTGATCCTCCCGCACCTGTTCGCCCCGGAGGTGGCCCGCGAGGTCGCCGGAGCGTGGATCGGCGGCACGATCGACACGACGTCGGGCGTCGTGGCCTCGAGCGAGATGGTCGGTGCGGAGGCCAGCAGCCACGCCGTCATCATCAAGGCGGCGCAGAACGTACTGATCGGCGTCGTGGCCTTCTTCATCGCCCTCTACCTCTCGACGCGGGGCGAGCGGGGCGGACAGGCCCCCTCGCTGGGCATCGTCTGGGAGAAGTTCCCGAAGTTCATCCTCGGCTTCGTGGCCGCCTCGCTGGTCTTCAGCCTGCTGCAGTCGAGCGGCGTCTTCGTCCCCACGGCCGCAGGCAAGCTCGCCGAGACGGGCGCCGCCAAGACCCTCTCGACGCTCTTCTTCTCACTGGCCTTCGTCTGCATCGGCCTCGACACGCGCCTCAAGGATATCGTCTCGCGCGAGAACCGCAACATCCTGCGCTCGTTCCTCACGGCCCAGGCCTTCAACATCGTCGCGACATTCCTGATCGCCTCGCTGCTCTTCGGCGTGCTGAAGCCGATATGGTCGTAAGTATCCCTACATCCACCATACATGAAAAAGGCCGATCCCCCGCGGATCAGCCTTTTTTCGTGTTTCTCCGAACCGGAGCGGTCATTCCTTTTCCGGAACTTGTCCCGGACTTTTTGGGACTGACCGCCCGTCTTTTTTCTGTTCCGGTCCTTCTCCGATCCGCCAATCCGCTCCGGCCGGATGCCTGCCCTCTAAAGAAGTAACTCTTCTGCCGCCGCTTCTCCTCCTGCGTGCGGGCCACATAGACCTTCTCGTGCGTATAGGGATTCTCGCCCGTGTAGAACATCACCGACGAGAGGGTCATCGGTGTGGGTGTGAGGTCCTGCACCTGTTCGAGGTTGAAATGGAGCTTTCCGAGCACCTTTTCGGCCAGCGCGCGCATGTCCTGCTCCGTACATCCGGGATGCGACGAAATGAAATAGGGAATCAACTGATAGGGCAAACCTTCGCGCTCGCAGATGCGGTGGAAATCGGCATTCAGACGCTCGAACAGCGCAAAGGGCGGCTTGCGCATCAGCCGCAACACCCCGTCTTCGGTGTGCTCCGGGGCGACCTTCAGCCGCCCCGAGGTGTGGTGCTTCAGGACGGTTTCAAGATAGGGCTTGTCGTCGAACAGATCGTAGCGGATGCCGCTGCCGATAAAGGCCTTCCGGACCCCCTTAACGGCGCGGATCTTCGCATAGAGGGCCAGCAGCGGGCCGTGGTCGTTGTCCAGATTGGGGCACATGCGCGGGTGGAGGCACGACGGGCGGCGACACTTCGCGCACAGCGTGCGGTCGCGGCCCCCCATGCGGTACATGTTGGCCGACGGAGCCCCGACATCCGAGAGGTAGCCCTTGAAACCCGGCATGCGGACGATGCGCTCGACCTCGGCGAGGATCGACCGCTCGCTGCGCGCATGGACGAACTTGCCCTGATGGGCCGAGATCGTGCAGAAGGAGCAGCCGCCGAAGCAGCCGCGGTGGATGTTCACCGAAAATTTGATCATCTCCCAGGCCGGGATCGCGCCGCGCCCGTTGTAGCGCGGATGGGGTGCCCGCTCGTAGGGAAGGTCGAACGAGTGGTCGAGCTCCTCGGTCGTGAGTGCCGCATTCGGGGGCGTTACGACGACGTAGCGGTCGCCCACGGCCTCGACCAGCGTCGCCTCGGGCTCCATCAGGTTGCTCTGCGTCTCGATGACGGTGAAGTTGTCGCCGAAGGCCCGCTTGTCGTGCAGGCACTCCTCGTAGCCGTGCAGGCGGATCGTCCGCGCGGGGTCGAGGCGCGCGACATACTCCCCGTCGGCGAGGAAGGCCACCTGGCGGATGCGGCGCAGCAGCTTGGCGTTGTATCCGTTGCGGAGCGTGCGGGCCACCTGCTGGATGACCCGCTCGCCCATGCCGTAGATGAGCAGGTCGGCGCCCGACTCGACGAGCACCGAGGGTTTGAGCGAGTCGCTCCAGTAGTCGTAGTGGGTCAGCCGCCGCAGCGAGGCCTCGATGCCGCCGATGACCACCGGGACATGGGGGAACAGCCGCTTGAGGATCCGCGCATAGACCGTTACGGCGTAGTCGGGGCGGAATCCCGCCTTGCCGCCGGGGGTGTAGGCGTCGTCGTGGCGCAGCCGGATGTTGGCCGTATAATGATTGACCATCGAATCCATGGCTCCGGCCGTGATGCCGAAGAAGAGGCGCGGGGCGCCCAGCTTGGTGAAGTCGCGCAGGTCGTCGCGCCAGTTGGGCTGGGGGACGACCGCCACGCGGTATCCCTCGGCTTCGAGCAGCCGTCCGACGACCGCGGCGCCGAAGGCCGGATGGTCGATGTAGGCGTCGCCCGTGAAGAGGATGACATCGAGCTGCTCCCAGCCGCGTTCGCGGACCTCCTTGAGGGTTGTAGGCAGAAACATGGTGCGGTACTATTCGTTCGTGTGGGGGATGCGGGCGGTCTGCGGCACGCGGCCGCCGCCCGGAAGTGCGGCTACGGCGTCGCGCAACCGTCCGAGGGCGCGGCGGATCACCGCACGCGGGGCCCCGACATTGAGGCGCATGAAGCCCTCGCCCTCCGGGCCGAACATCGCGCCGTCGTTCAACGCCAGGCCGGCCCGCTCGACGAACAGCCGCACGAGCTCCGCGTGCCCGAGGCCGAGGGCGCGGCAGTCGAGCCACACGAGGTACGAGGCCCGGGGCCGCAGGGGCCGTATGGCGGGCATCTCGCGGGCGCAGAAGCCGATCACCTCCTCGACATTGCCCTCGATGTAGCGGACAAGCTCGCGGCGCCACGCCTCGCCGTGGCGGAAGGCCGCGACGGTGGCGATCGGCGCGAAGAGGTTCGGGGCGTCGAGTTCGTTGGCCTCGAGCCACGCGAAGAAGCGGCGGCGCAGCGTCGCGTCGGGGACGATGGCGTAGGAGCTGACCACCCCGGCGATGTTGAAGGTCTTGGTCGGGGCGCCGAAGGTAATGCTGCAGCGTGCCGCGGCCTCCGAGACCGAGGCGAAGGGGATGTGGCGTTCGCCCCAGAGCGCCAGGTCGCAGTGGATCTCGTCGGAGAGAACCACCATGCCGCGGGCCGCGCAGAAGTCGGCCAGGCGGACGAGCGTTGCGCGGTCCCAGACGATGCCGCCCGGGTTGTGGGGGTTCGAGAGGATGAGCATCCGGCACTTCGCATCGACGACGCGTTCGAGATTTTCGAAATCCATCTCATAGGAGCCGTCCGGCCGCTCGCGCAGCGGATTGCGGACCACCTCGCGGCCGTTGCCCTCGGGCACCAGACGGAAGGGATGATAGACCGGCGGCTGGATGACGACCTTCTCGTCGGGGGCGAGCAGCCGGTTTACGGCCATGCCGATCCCCTTGACGATTCCGGGGATGTAGGCGATCCACTCGGGACGGATCTCCCAGCCGTGGTGCGTACGGATCCAGTCGATGATCGCCGGGCGGTAGTCCGCCGGCTCGAGCGTATAGCCCAGCACGGGGTGTTCGAGCCGCCGGCGGAGCGCTTCGAGGATGAAGTCGGGGGTTTCGAAATCCATGTCGGCGACCCACAGCGGTTCGAGGTCCCCGCGGCCGTAAGCCTCCGCGAGGCCGTCGTATTTGACGCAGCCGGTGCCGTGCCGCTCGATCATGCGGTCGAAGTCATAGCGGGATGCGGCAGTCGCGGCCTGCGGCGGCAGGGTGCTGAAGGATTTTTCCATGGCGGTATGCGGTTTCGGAACCGGGCGCGGGGCCCGGCATCAGGGTTCTTCGCGGACGGCATAGTTCTCCCACTTGGCGAGCAGGGCGCGGAAATCCTCCGGGAGCTCGCTGTCGAAGCACATCTCGCGGTGCGTCGTGGGGTGTTCGAAGCCCAGCAGCCGTGCGTGCAGCGCGTGGCGGGGCATCACCGCAAAGCAGTTCTCGACGAACTGCCGGTATTTGGCGAAGGTCGTGCCCTTGAGGATGCGGTCGCCGCCATAGCGCTCGTCGTTGAAGAGCGGGTGGCCGATCCAGGCCATGTGGACGCGGATCTGGTGCGTGCGGCCCGTCTCGAGGCGGCACTCCACGAGGGTAACGTAGCCGAAGCGGCGCAGCACCTTCCAGTGCGTTACGGCATGCTTGCCGTCCGAGCCGTCGGCGAAGACATACATCTTCTGCCGCTCGCGGGGGCTGCGCCCGATGTTGCCCGTAATGGTCCCCTCGTCCTCGTCGAAGTTGCCCCACACGAGGGCCACATAGCGGCGCTGGATCGTATGGTCGAAGAACTGCTTCGCCAGACGCGCATGCGCCTGCTCGTTCTTCGCCACGACGAGCAGCCCCGAGGTGTTCTTGTCGATGCGATGGACCAGCCCGGCGCGCGTCTGCTCTTCGGCCGGGATGCCCTGCTCGTTGAGATGGTACATCAGGGCATTGACCAGCGTGCCGCTCCAGTTGCCCACCCCGGGGTGGACGACCATCCCGGCGGGTTTGTTCACGATCAGCAGGTCGTCGTCCTCATAGGGTATCTCGAGCGGGATGTTCTCCGCCACGAGCTCCGTCTCGCGCCGCGGGTAGGGCAGCACGATCCGGATGCGGTCGAGCGGCTTGACCTTGTAGCTCGACTTCGCCGGACGCCCGTTCACGAGGATGTTGCCGCTGTCGGCCGCCGCCTGGATGCGGTTGCGCGAGCAGTGCTCCATGCGCACGGTGAGGAACTTGTCCAGCCGCAGGGGCGTCTGCCCCTTGTCGGCCGTTACGGCAAAGTGCTCGTAGAGCCCTGCTCCCTCGTCGTCCTCGGACGCGGCATCGTCCTCCGGCTCCAGGTCGTCGCCGTCGGCAGGCAGGCTGTCCGCAAGGGGACCGTCGGCAGGGGCCGCTCCCGCCTCCGCGGCAAGGGGGCCTTCATGCAGGCCGGAGCCGGATTCCGGCCCGGAATATGGCTGTCGGGTCTTCATCAGTCGAAAAATTCATCCTCCTCCGCACGGTCGCGGCGACGGGGCGCTTCGCGGCGCTTCTCCGCCGGAGCGGCAGCAGCCGGGGCAACCGCCGCCGGCTGTTCGGGCCCTGCGGCGTCCTCGAGACGGGCGAGCGAGTCGCGCTCGCGTTCCATGCGGACACGTTCCTCGGCGGCCTCGGCGGCCAGCTTGCGCGCCTCGGTCTGCGAACGGCCCCACTTTTCGGCGTCGAGCGTCAGACGCAGTGCCACACGCGAGCCCAGTTCCGCGGCATGTTCGGCCCCGGGAATCTGGATATAGACACGCGCCTCCTTCTGATTGAGCAGGTTGATCCCCTCGTCGAAGTCGATGCGGCCGACGTTGAGCCCCAGCTCCCAGAGGCGTCCCTTGGCCTGCTGGAGCGGAAGGCCGACGACCTGCGGGACAATCGTAATGCTGTCGCCCGCCTGGACGCCGACATGGAGCGTAACGCCGGAGCCGATCTCGGCCTCCACGCGGCTCGACGGCCCGACGGGCTTGCCGTCGTAGTACTCCTCGAGGACGTAGTTCGTGGCCAGGTCGGGACGGTAGACCAGTTCGGCGATCTCCAGCCCGGCGATTTCGAGCATGTTCTTGGCCTGGCGCAGCGAGCGGCCCGCGACATAGGGCACGGGGACGCGTTTCTGCCGGAAGGCGTTGATCGTGATGTAGACCGTGCGGCCGGGTTTCACCTCGACGCCCCCTTCGGGCAGCTGGTCGAGGACGACGCCCCCGGCGTATGCCGGCACGAAGAGCGAGTCGTTTACCTGCAGCACGAGGTCGTTGGTCCGGGCGATGCGGCGCGCCTCGTCGAGCGCCACGCCCGAGAAGTCGGGCACGGTGCGGCGGGCGCCGTGGCGCGTGCCGAACTGCATGACCAGGTGCGCGACGACGGCCATTGCGAGGATGATCGCCGCGATGAGCAGCAGGTTCCACAGCAGCGGATGCCGCCGGAGACGCGTAAGGAGATTCTGCGGTTTTTCCATGAGGATACGGGTTTATTTCGGGGCCTTGCGGTAGAGGTATATGGCGATGCCAAGGTAGATGATGTTCGGCAGCCATACGGCCAGACCGGGAGGCAGGGAGCCGCTCTTGGCGAACTCCTCGAAGAAGCGGTTGAAAAGGATGTACGAGAAGCAGAGTCCCGTGCCGACGCCGATGTGGAGTCCCGTGCCGCCGCGCACCTTGCGCGAGGAGAGCGAGACGCCGATGAGCGTCAGGATGAAGGTCGAGAAGGGATAGGCATAGCGTGCGTGGCGCTCGACCTCGATGATGTTGATCGAGTCGGAGCCCTTGGCCCGCTGCTGCGCGAGGAACTCGTTGAGCTGCGAGATGTTCATCGTCTGGATGAAGGCGTTGATCTCGCCCAGCTCCGTTACCTCGAGGTTGATGAGCGTGTCGAGGTTGCGGAACTGCTCGAAATGCTCCATGCCGAGCGAGTCGAAGGCCCGTTTCGTATAGCGGGGTGCGGTCCAGCGCTTGGTCTCGGGGTCGAACTTGATGTCGGCGGCCTCGAGCGAGCGGGTCATCGACCCCCCTTCGTAGTGTTCGAGGGCGAAGAACGACGCCTGCTGCGTGGTGGCGTTGTAGCCGCGGATGTAGGCGAAGGTGCCGGGTTCGATCTGCCGGTAGATGTGGCGGTCGTAGGCGCCTTTCTTCTTGTCGATGTACTGCTCCTTGAAGGCCACGACCTTGCGCTGCGAGATGGGGATGAGCCAGAGGTTCAGGCCCAGCGACAGCGTGGCGATGATCAGCGCCCCCAGGAAGTAGGGCCACATGAGCCGCCGGAAGGACATGCCGCCCGAGAGCATGGCGACGATCTCGGTCTGGTAGGCCATCTTCGAGGTGAAGAAGATACAGGCGATGAAGGTGAACAGACCGCTGAACTGGTTGATGAAGAAGGGGATGAAATTGAGGTAGTAGGTGAAGATGATCCCCTTGAAAGGCGCGTGCGACTCGGTGAAGTTGTCTACCTTCTCGACATAGTCGAAGATCACGACGATGACGATGATCATCGCGATGGCGAAGAAGAAGGTGGCGAGGAACTTCCCCAGTATGTAGCGGTCCAAGATCTTGAACCCCGGCCAGTATCGTTTCATGGCTTCAGAGACGTCTTTGGAGTTTGGCGACCATCTCCTGCTTCCAGGGGGTGAAGTCCCCGGCGGCGATGTGCTCGCGGGCCATCGCGACGAGCCGCAGGTAGAAGGCGATGTTGTGCAGCGAGGCGATCTCCGCAGCGAGCATCTCGCCGCAGACGCACAGGTGGTGCAGGTAGGCCTTCGAATAGAGGGTGTCCACGAAGGCCGTGCCCTCGGGGTCTATGGGCGAGAAGTCGTCCTCCCACTTCTTGTTGCGGATGTTGATGATGCCCTCGGCGGTGAACAGCTGCCCGTTGCGGCCGTTGCGCGTGGGCATCACGCAGTCGAACATGTCGACGCCGCGGGCGATGCCCTCGAGGATATTGACCGGCGTGCCGACGCCCATCAGGTAGCGGGGCCGGTCCTGGGGGAGGATGGCATTGACCACCTCGATCATCTCGTACATCACCTCCGTGGGCTCGCCGACGGCCAGGCCGCCGATGGCATACCCGTCGGCATTGTACTGCAGGACGTTCTCCGCGGCGCGGGCCCGCAGGTCGGGATAGGCGCACCCCTGCACGATGGGGAACAACGCCTGGTAGTGGCCGTATTTGGGTGTCGTCTGGCGGTAGCGGTCGAAGCAGCGGTCGAGCCACCGCTCGGTCAGGGCCAGCGAGCGTGCGGCGTATTCGCGCGGGGCGTCGCCCGGGGGGCACTCGTCGAAGGCCATCATGATGTCGGCGCCGATCGTCCGCTCGGTGTCGATGACGCTCTCGGGGGTGAACAGGTGCTTCGATCCGTCGATGTGCGAGCGGAAATGGCACCCCTCCTCCTTGAGCTTGCGGCATGCCGCGAGCGAGAATACCTGGAAACCGCCGCTGTCGGTGAGCATCGGGCCCTCCCAGGTCGAGAAGCGGTGCACGCCCCCCGCCTCTTCGAGGATCCGCATGCCGGGACGCAGGTAGAGGTGGTAGGTGTTGGCCAGGATGATCTGGGCGCGGGCCTCGTCGCGCACGTCGCGGTGGAAGAGCCCCTTGACGGTAGCCGCCGTACCCACGGGCATGAAGATCGGCGTACGGACGATGCCATGGTCGGTGCGGAGCTCGCCGGCGCGGGCCTGCGACGCGGGGTCGCGGTATTGCAGCGTGAAATCCATACTCATATGGGGCAAAAGTAGCGAAAATATTTCGGATTCGGGAATCCGCCCGCCAAATAGTTGCCGGGGCGGCGGGTGCGGCGGCCGGCCGCCGATAAAAAATTTGGCATTGCGCGCGGCAAGTAGTATCTTTGCGCATATTTCGTCGATATGCAATTCTTCGATACGTTTCTGGCATGCTACGGCTGGGAGGGAGCGGCCCTTGCGGGGGCGGTGCTCCTGATGCTCGGCGTGCAGTTCTACTATTATCTGGGCGTTTACGGGCGCATTGCGGGCTATAAGAACAACCGCCGGGCGGCGCGTCTGGAGGCCGAACCGCCCGTTTCGGTCATCATCCCGCTCTTTTCGGAGGACTACTCGTTCGTCGAGGAGCGCCTGCCGCTCATCCTGGCCCAGAGCTACCCCGATTTCGAGGTAATCCTGGTCTATGTGGGCCACGACACGGATTTCTACGAGGATCTCATGCAGCTGCGCCACAGCTTCCCGCAGATCGCGACGACGAAGATCCACCTCGACCCGCGCTTCCCGATCTCGCGCAAGATGGCCCTCAACGTGGGCATCAAGTCGGCGCACTACGAGCATATGGTCTTCACCTCGACGGACGCCGTGCCGCAGACCGACCGCTGGCTCTCGCTCATGGCCAAGGGCTTCACCCGCGGGGAGATCGTCCTGGGCTACTGCGGCGTGGAGCGCACGAAGGGCTTTGCCAACTACCTGATGCGCACCTGGCGGATGATGCATGCGGCGGACTGGATCGCCCGCGCCGTGCGGGGCCGCGCCTACCGGGGCACGCTCCACAACTTCGGATTCACCAAGAGCCTCTACTTCGGGGCCAACGGCTTCAGCCACCTGAACATGAACATCGGCGAGGACGACCTCTTCCTGCAGCGGGTCATCACCCCCGACAACGTGAGCGTCATCCTCTCGCCGCGGGCCACGCTGCGCGAGAAGGCGTGGGGCGGCCTGCGCTGGTGGATGAGCCAGCTGCGCTACTACGGCTCGTCGCAGCGTTTCTACCCCTCCGGCGTGCGGAGCTTCATCCGCTGGGAGCTGACCTCCCGCGTGCTCTTCTTCCTCACGGTGCTCTGCGCCCTGGCGGTCATGCCCCTCGAATACAAGCTCGCGGCGCTGCTGCTTGCGCTCATCCGCTACGCCGTGGTGCTCCTCGAGGTGCGGCGCACCGCCCAACGCCTGGGCGAGACGGGCATTCTGGGCCGTTATTTCCTCTATGACCTGCTGAGCCCGCTGTGGGCCGCCCTGCTGGGGCTGCAGCTGCTGCGGCGCGACGAACGCGTATGGAGATAGCCGACTATATCGTAGCGAGCGACGGCGAGCTGGCCGCCCGGGTGCTCGAGGGCGACGACCACGCCTTCGAATACCTGTTCAACCGCTACCGCGAGGCGATCTACCGGCTCTTCGTCCAGCGGCTGGGGCGCACGGACGATGCCGACGACCTGCTGCAGGAGACCTTCATCAAGGTCTATATCAACCTGCACCGCTACAACACCGCGTACACCTTCGGGCAGTGGGTCTACACCATCGCGCGCAATACGTTCGTCGATTACGTCCGGCGCCGGCAGGACGGGCTCTCGATCGACGAGCACTTCGCGGCCCCGGCCTCGAACGCCCCGACGCCCGAGGAGCGTTTCATCAACCTCCAGCAGCGGACGCAGATCGAGCACTACCTCGAGCGCCTCACGCCGCGCTACCGGCAGCTGATCCGCATGCGCTTCTTCGAGGAGTACTCCTACGAGGAGATCGCCGCGAAGCTCTCGCTGCCGCTCGGGACGGTCAAGGCACAGATTCACCGCGCCCGCGAGCAGATGTGCCGCATGATCGCCGAAGGCGAGCAGCACTGACCCCGGGGCCGGGAAGGCGCCTGCGGACCGAAAACCGCCCGACCCGCCGCCAGACCGCGACCCGCCCGACCCCAAAACCCGACCGATAAAAAACACCGGACCGCACCCGACCGTAAAACCGCCGGGCCCCGCATCCGAAAAACCGATATTTCCCGCATACGACCATGGAAACGATCCTCGAAAAATACTTTCCGGAGCTTACCCCGGAGCAGCGCGTGCAGTTTGCGGCGCTCGAAGAGCTCTACGCCGCATGGAACGCCCGCATCAACGTCATCTCGCGCAAGGATTTCGACCAGCTCTATGTGCGGCATGTGCTGCACTCGCTGGCCATCGCCAAGGTGTGCCGCTTCGACGCCGGAGCCCGGGTGCTCGACGTGGGGTGCGGCGGCGGTTTCCCGTCCATCCCGCTGGCGATTCTCTTTCCGGAGGCGCATTTCACCGCCGCGGACTCGATCCGCAAGAAGATCACGGTCGTCGAGGGGGTCTCGGCGAGTCTGGGACTGCGCAACCTCACGCCGCAGTGCGTGCGGGTCGAGACGCTTCCGACACGCTACGACTACGTCGTCTCGCGGGCCGTTACGGCGATGCCGGAGTTCGTCGGCTGGGTCTGGAAGCTGCTCGAACGGGGACAGCGGGGCTCGCTGCCCAACGGCATCCTCTACCTCAAGGGCGGGGACCTTGCGGAGGAGCTGGCCCGCACACGCCTGAAGTGGACGCTCTACGAGATCCAGGATTTCTTCACGGAGCCCTTCTTCGAGACGAAAAAGGTGGTCTACACCCCGAAAAAATAGCGCCGCGCCCCGGAGGCAACGCCTTCCGCCCAGCATCGAAAAACGACCGTCCGCAGCCGAAAGGCTTGCGGACGGTCGTTCCATTTCAAAAGGGTATCGGGACGGGGAGCGGCTGCCGGAAACGGGCCGCCCGGCGATGGGGTCAATCCACCGAATTCAGATCGACGCGGAAGGCGCGGATGCGCAGCACCTCGGTCCGCAGCGCATAGCCGCCTCTATCATATTCGTAAGCATACTTCTGCCAGCCGTCGCGGCCACCGCCACCGCTCTCCACATACGAACCGTCCGGATTGACCTTCGTGGCGCGGGCGCGCGTCGTACTCTGACCGCTCGTGCCACCCTCCACCTCTCCGGCCGAAGAACTCCAGTAGTACTCGGTCTGGAACTCGCCGAAAGTCGTATAGTACTGCGTCAGGGCATCCTCCATCTGGCGGATACCGGGCAGGAACCATTTGCTTTCGTTGGTAACCTCCAAATAAGAATCATACCAGCTCTTATAGTCATATTGCATATCGATCGTACCGTCCATATTGCGTTTGTTGCGGTTGAAACAGTACTCAAAAGCGGAACGGGGCCGGCTGTTGAGCGTCATGACACCTTGATTAGCCCGATAGATCACAAAACTCGTATAGGGATGGCCGTCATTGAAAACCTGTCCGGGAGGATCATACGGTGTGGAGGTAATCGGAGTGAAAACCCAGGTCTTATAGAGCTGCTCCACCTCGAAATCCTCGAGGCCCGAATTCAGTTCGGCCCAGGGCAGTCCTTTATAGATCTGTTCGGTGGCATACTTGTCGAGCGGATCGTAGTGATCGAGGTACTCCTCGTACTGCTCCATGTAGAGCGTACCGCCGTCGCGCATCGCTACGGGCAACAGATGAGCCTGTTCGAGAAGCAGCGTGCGGCGCTTCTTCTCCACGCCGTTCTCCTTGTAGATCAACGTAACGGTCGCCGAACGGTCCTGCAGCACCAGATTCTCGTCGATATAGAAGTAGACGCGGTCGCGCGAGTTCCGAATCGTCGTCCGAGTGTTGTTATAGAGTGCGCCGCCCGCCTTGAGCAACCCCTTCGTGAAGAAGGCGCGCTTGCCGTTGCCCGCGGTCCACGACGTACCGACGGCCAGGTGGGTGCCGCCCTGTGCATAGGCCGTGAAACCGGACTCGGAGACCGTACCGGCGGCCATGTCCGCCGCCGCGATCCGCTCCATGCGGACCCAGTCGGGAACGGTGGCCGGATCGGGCGTCTCGCTCCCCTCGGGCACCTCGCCGAGAATCACCTCCATCGTCGGGTTCACCGCCTCGGGCGCAAAGAGATAGACATCCATGGGCGTGACGCAGAAGTGGGCGTCGTGGTTGCGCTCGCGCAGCATGGCGATGTAGTACTCGTTGTCCTCCTCCTCGACATTCACGCGCGCATCGAGCGTATATTCACCCGTATCCGAATTCTGCGCCGTCAGACCCTTGATCGTAATGTCGTTCTTGTACTGGTGGTTGCGCTTTACGCTGAAGTTGTTCGTATGGTTGGCTCCCAGATAGAGCGCGTAATGCACCTCGTAAATCGCATTGTTGTAGGTGGCATAGAAGCCGTGCAGCACGATGGCCGTCGCATCGGCATTGGCCAGATAGGGCTTGTAGCGCTGCTTCTGGGCATCGGTGATCTTCTCGGGATAGAGCGCCTTTTCGCGCTCGGCGTCGGTCAGCGACCCCGGATCGGCATCGGGATTGGCCCACTTCTCGCCCGGATCGATCTTCCATTCGGGCTGCTGGATGTTCTCGTACATGTAGAACGTGAAGGTGATCTGCCCGTTGCGGTTGTAGATGGTGCGCTGGAGCGACGCTCCGGCCTCCTTGGTCCAGCTGTCGCCCCATCCGGTCTGGGAGTCCTCCGCCGGAGCCGTGAAGGGAACCCGCGTCGGAAGGTTCTTGGCCGTCCAGTCCATCAGATAGAAGGCCGGGAGATTCTCATCCTGCACCTCGCTGTCGATCTGAAGGCTGACATCGATACGCGCCATGAGCGCCGTCAGCTCGACATAGCGCTCGCCTTCGGGCGTGGTTTCGCCCGTCAGGTCGATCGTCTTGAACCCGACCATCGGCATGCCTTCCTTGGGCAGTCCGAGCGCCACATCCCCCTCGTCGGGCATGTAGCTGAAATTCTCCAGGTCGCTGCGGTTGCGGATACCGTCGGGGCGGCCGTCGCCGTCATCGTCGCGGCCGAAAACCCCGGCTTCGACGTTGGCCACGGCATAAACCGTGGCGCTCTTCGCCAGATCGGGATTGTCAAAGAGCTCCCGGTCGATCTTCAGCAGCGTAACGCCTTCGCCCGGGGCGTAGTACCCGCCCCGCTGCGCAGCATCGGGATAACCCGTCAGGTAACCGCCCTCGAGGTAGTTGCCTTCGGCGTCGAAGAAGAAGATATGGAGGCTGTTGATGCGTTTCTCATCCTCCTCCTTGATATCGCTCGCACGCGTCGTAACCCGGTGGAACGACATCGGGTCGCTGACGAAGGTAAGCGTCGTCATCTGATTGTCCGTCTTCCCGGACGGTCCGAGCGGCTCCTCCTGCCGGCAGGAGGAGAGTCCGGCGAGTCCCAGCAACACGGCACCCGCAAACAGCCGGTATTTCATGCGTATCATAGTCTCTTCCCTTTATTCGAATACCACATCGTCGTTGTCCTCGCGGCCGTCGTCCGCCTCGCCGTCCTCCCACTGCTCGCCGTTGTCCACCATGAACTGCAGGACGAACGTATCGCCCACGAAGTTGAGCTGCGCCGTATATTTCACGCCGGGACGCGGCGTAAAGGTTCCGGGGCGGGGGATGGACTGCCGATTCCGGTTGCCACCAAACGTATAGTCGATATTGACCGTAACGTCCTCGCCGAAGCTGCTGCCCGTACCGGAGATCAGCAGCAGATGTTCGTTGCCGATGATGCCGGAGGTCGTCGAGGTTTCGTCCTGGGTAGGAGCCCGCAGCTCAAGATCCGACTCAAGCAGCGGATAATAACCTGCATAGCGTTTGTCGGAGAACGAGAAGATAACGCTGTTGCCCCGCAGGTCGATCGTCACGTCCTTGTAAAAATGACCGCTCACCGACACCGAGTGCACCGTAAGGTCCTGCTCGCTGAGGTTGTTCACCTGGAACCCGAGGCCCGTAAGCACATGGCTGAAGGTGAAGCGCAGGTTGCCGTCCGCGCGCGTGCAGTCGTAGAGCACGGCGAGCATGGCGTCGGGCGTCGCCGTATGGTCGAGCCGCGCAGAGAGGTCGGTACCGGTCTGGGGCATGGTGAAGGTCATCACGGGCGCTCCGGCCGTGGTCTGCTTGTCAGGTTCGGAGATCTTGAAGGCCCCCTCGTAAGGATACCAGGCGATGAACGAATAGAGGTAGTTGTCCGCACCGACGACCTCCCCGTTTGCATTGTTGTCCGTATCATACCCGTCGCGGTACCAGTATTTGGGGTTGTTGGCCCCGCCGCCGGTCCGGTCGTAGGTGCAGCCGCCGGTCCCGACGACAACCCGCTGGTTGTAGAACACCTCGGGCGAGGAGTGTGCCTTTTTCAGCGCCCACGGGTTGCCGCCGGAGGCATAATCCATGTGGATTTTCTCCGATTCGGAACTTACCGTATAGGGCACGCAGTAGCCGAGAACTCCGAATTCGTCGCCCGCGGAGAGCGCGTTTTTGAACGTGCTGCGCGTCTCGACGGAAAGCGTCGGCACGCCGAAAAGGATACGCTGCGAGGCATCCGCCGCCGGATTCACGCCCGCCTCCTTTTCGCAGGACGAAACCGTCAGGCCTATTGCCAGAAGGGCTATCCACCCTGTCAATCGTTTCGTATTCATGGCTTTACTTGTTTTTCCGCGATCAATCCACGATAATGATGCCTCCGACGGCCTCGCTCCACGGATTTACCGCCGGGATATCGAACAGGATGCGGTCCTCGTCCGAAATGCTGAACGTATAGCGGTACTGCTGTCCGGCTTCCCAGATCGTTACGGGGAGCGCCGTCAGCTGGATGGCCGTGGTCTTCCGGTTGGTGCCGGCTTTGTCGGTCGAATATTCCACCTCGACAAAGGCCTCCTGCGTAAGCTGCAGCGGAATGGACAGAACGTCGAGCAGCAGCGTACTGCCGGTCGAGATCTCCGTGCCCGCGGCGGAAGAGAACTCGGCCAACGGCTCCGCAGAGGTCGTCGGATCGGAACCGGTCCAGGCATTGCGGACGGCACCGGAGGTTGTCAGGTCGGCTGCAGCCAGGGAGAGAGCCCCCGTTCGGGGCACTCCGTAGAGCTTGACCGAGTAGATGCGGGGCGTGAAATCCACGATTCCGAGGGAGGACTCGTTGACCTTGCCGACCACCTGCACCCGGGAGAGCAGGTGTGTGAAGGCAAACCGCACGACGGCTGGCGAGCTTCCGCTCATGCCCGTGGCGGCTGCCGCCATGAGGTCCACCTGCCGCATAGCGTCGAATCCCTCGACCGAGAGCAGGCCGCCGGAGGCGTATCCGGCCGTCGTGGCGGGGAGGGCGTCCATGGCGGGATACAGGGCATAGAAAGCGTATGTCTTGTCCGATTTCCAGTATTTCAGTCCGTCGTAGCCCCACGTCGTTCCGTCCGGAGTCGAGACCTTCGTCGCATCGAACACCTGCGAGAAGGCGTCCTCGGGCGTATACCAGCCCCACACGGCAAAGGCATCGCCCGCCGCAAAATCCTCGACGACGGCACGCGTCGCTGTCGGGGCAAAGCCGATGGCATCGCCCCGCGACGGATCCGCCCCGTCGATTGTCCGCGAACACCCCGCCGCAAACAGAAGCGACACGAAGCCCGCGCAGGCACACAAGAGTCTGTTTTTCCGTTTCATGACACCGGTCATTGGTTGGTTTGGGGCCGTGAGGGGAACATTCAACCCCTCGCGGCCAAAGGTTCCGGGTCCCATGCCCGGAAAAGTTGTTACTGCAGCGGCAGCGTCTCGTCGGCAGCCTCTTCCCAATTCGTAACTGTCGGATCGCCGAACTGGATGTACTCCAGCTCCAAGCTCTCGGGCGTGATCGTAGCCACATAGTTGTACTTGTAGCCCGGATCCCACTTCGTAACCGTTCCCACCGGAACCGTCGTGGTGAAATCCTTGCTGTTCACCAGCTCTTCACCGGCCAAAGTGGTTACCATAACGTTGAAGGATACCTCGATCGAGGGTACCGCCTGCGGAATGGCGAAGAAGTTGTCGGAGGAGCTGCCCTCGGCTTCGGTGATCGCATCGATCGTCAACGAATAGTTTTGCGGATTGGAGGCTGCGCCCCAGCTGCCGCCGATATTACCCGAGGCGGTTACCGAATTGTCGGGCGTGAAGGTGGCCGTCGAAGGCACGCCGTTTACCGTAACATTCGAGATCGTCAGTTTGGTATTGGCATCGAAACCGCTCTTGAAGGTGAAGCCGACGATCGAGAGCAGGTGGTTGAAGGTGAATCCCACCTGCTGGTTGCCGGTTTTCTGGCCGGTTGCCGTCTGCGAGGCGTAGATCAGGTCATACTGGTTGGCCGACACATTGTAGTTCTCCCAGGTGAGGTAACCCTTGGCGTTCACCGCAGGAGCCGCAGCGTTGCTCGGAGCGTAGCCGGCGAATACATAGGCGGCACCTTCGATCCACGGGCGCAAACCGCCCGTATAGGTCCACGAACCGGTCTGCTTCGAAACCTCCACGTTGTTGAATACCTGCACGGCTGCAGCCGCATCCTTGGTATACTGTCCGTACACCTGGAAGGAGGTGATCGAGTTGTCCAGCGTCGTTACGGCGCGGGAGTCGGTCGGATTGCCGATATAGGCACCGTCGAAACCGATCGCATCGACCGATGGTCCGTTCACCGTCTCGGTCTTGCTGCACGCTGCCAGAGCCAGCGCGGCCCCGACAAGCAGAAAAGTAATTTTTTTCATTGCTTAAGATGTTTTTAGGGGTTATGATATGTGTTGATTTATCCGGATGTTTTCAATCATCAGTTGAGCGGCATTTCGATATCTTCATACTCTCCCCATCCATCCACTACGACATCGAAGCCCGATTCGTTTTCAGCCTCCTCGCGCGAGACCGTGAGGCCCGAGACGGTGATGACGCCGCCGCGGGGCTGCCGGGCCATCTGGTCCGTGATATCGAACTCGAAATTCTTAAGTTTTCCGTTGTTGAGCATCACCTCGAGGTTCAGTCCGTGGGTGTTGTCCGCCCGCGTGGTGCGCGTGTCGGGCGAGAATCCCGGCACACCGAACGAGGTTACGAGTGCCTCGACGCCGTAGTCCGTGATCTCGCAGTCGTAGAGCACCGTGGCCGGCTCGTCATCCGTACTTCCGTCCTGCAGGTAGACCGTCCCGGCCATGCCGGCCAGGGCGCCGCGTGCCTGGGCCACATGTTCGAGACCCTCGTCGAACTCATAACGGACCAGATAGGTGTAGACCAGCGGCCGTAGGAGCACGGGCAGGAGCACGGGTTCGGCGGTCCGCTCGGCCTCGAACTGCCCGATACGCGCCCAGTAGAGCACATCGGGCGCATTGACCGTCCGTTCGTTGCCGTGCAGTTGGGTATAGGTCGCGCGGGTCCGGGTCCGGGTCGAGGCGGTTGCCGAAGCCCACGAATCGAGGTTTCCGAAGACGATATAGGAGGTATCGTCGTTGTAGAAGAGGATCGATTTGGGCCCTTCGGTCATCGGCAGCAGGCCGCCCTCATCCGGGAGATGCCGCTCCGTGCGCGTGCCGTCCCCGTTGTAGACGAAGGCCGCGATACCGGTCGCCTGTTCGGGATGGAGCTCCTCGTATTCCCGGTTATACAGTTCCGCATCCCAGTTATCGACCCACGACATGCCGTGGTCGTACTCCCAGACGCATTCCCATTCGGGTTGCACATGGACCTGCACGCCGAGTCCGTGCAGATCGTGGTCGTAGCAGAGATCCTTGCGGCAGCCGTTCAAAAGCAGCGCGCCGCACAGCAGCCAGGTGCTTCGCATCAGTATCCGTTTCATTTGCGACCTCCTTTCCTGTTGATGTCCCAAAGCCGGTAGACGAGGGCGAACTTCACCTTTACCGGGCCGAACCAGTTGGTCCGGCTGGTCTGCTGGTAGACGTAGTGTCCGTCGATCGGGAGGTACTCCTCATAGCGCGTGCGGAGGAATCCCACGCCGAGTCCCGCCTCGAGCGACCACGAACGGCCGATCGGGAACATGTATCCGTAGCTGACACCCGCGGTCCAAAACTCACCCTTGTAGCCGCGGCCGCCGTTTTCGAGATCATACCAGCTGCCGCCGGCAAACAGCCCGACGTAGTGTCCGTGCCAGGGCTTCTTCGTGCTGAACCAGTAACGGCCTTCGGGAAGGATCGTGGCGATCTGGTAGTATTTGTGCGCACGGTCGCGCTTCCACCACGCCACATCGCCCTCGACGGCCACCGACCAGCGGTCGTCGATGCGGTATTCCACCTCGAGCGAAGGCATGAGGATCGCATCGTAGAGCAGGTTGGTCTTGATTGCCAGACGATGCAGCGGCTCGGCCGCCGCCTCCGACAACGACGCGGACGTTGCGTCCGGGGCCGCGTCAGCAACCGTCTCTCCGGACTGCGCTTCCGCCGGCTGCCCGGCCGGCGTATCGGCACCTGCCGCATCGGCAAGGCCGGTTGCGGCCGCACCCTCCTCCGACACCGCTCCGGTCCCGGGACGCACATCGCCGGCATCAGCCGCTCCGAAGGCGTCGGACCCGGATGCGGGACACTCCCCTTCTCCGGAAACGGTATCCGCACCGTCCCGATCCGGTTCGCAATACAGCGTAATCGTGGCATTGCGCATCTCGGGGAAGTACCGCTCGAGCATATAATTATAGGGAATACCGCCCTGCAGATCCATCAACTGCGTGGTACGGCCGTCCACGATGCGGCCCGCTTCGTCGCGGACAAGCAGCGGCGTATTGTACAGGATATCGAGCACCTCCCGGCGGGCGGGGCACTCGGGATGGGTCTCAACCCAACGGGCCAGCGCCTCCCAGTCGATGCCGACGGCCGAGACCGAAATCAGCGAATCGGGAAGCTGGGCCTCCCCGCGCAGGAAGTCCAGAACCGCACGGGTACGTCTCTCGCTGAGCCGCTGATTGGCCCGATAGGTTCCGTCGGGCGAAGCGCTGCCTTTCAGATGCAGATGAAAACGATGGACCGAAGAATCCGCCTGAAGGCTCTGAAGCGTCGCCAGAAAATCGTCCAAATTTTTCCGGTTGTCTCGCAACGAAGGCTCCAGAACGGAGTAGCCCCGACGAAAATAGACCCGCACGGAATCCGTCTGCGACCGAGCGCTCAGGTCGAAGGTGCAGAACAGCCATGCGGCGAATATCAGAATACGTCGCACCATAAAGTTAGTAGGTTCTTCCGATTCCCGGTCAGATGGCCGTCTACCGCCCATCCTTCCGAAAAATCGTTGGTTTATTGCGGATACACGATAAAACGAGGCTTTTTTGTCGGTATTTGTAAATATTCCAAGGGATAAAATTGGCTGAAAAATAAAAAATTGCATGTTTTTATTTTTTAATATTTAAAAGAGCGTTATCTTTGCTGAAGAAAACCAACAATTGAACTTTAATATTTCACCTTAAACCGGTCATGAATCGTTAACGCAAGTCGAACAAAACCAATAAGATAAGATGACTTTTTCTACTATCCTCCATATTTTTCCGCACATATGGAGGAGTTGTTCTATCCTGCATTTAAAACGTTTTTTGCTACCCTCCGCGCTCTTTCTGGGTATTGCGACAGGTCATGCACAAATCAAGTCCGACTCGGTGAGTGTTCGGGCTTATTTTACCCATGGCTCCTCATCTCTGGAGCCGGAATTCCGCGATAACAGCGGGCATCTGGCGCGCTTCGGCAATCTCTCTCAAGCGCTGCTGACGGACCCGAACTTCCGGCTTCAGCAGATCCGCATCCGCTCGGGAGCCTCTCCCGAAGGCAATACGGCGGCACAACGCCGGCTTACGGACCGCCGTGGCGAGACGATCCGCCGCTATCTTGCAGAGCAAACGGGGCTTCCGGTCGCACGCATCGAGATGGAGTCCGTAGGTATCGACTGGTCCGGGCTGGAGGATCTCGTCGCTGCGACGGAGATGCCCTACCGTACGGAGGCACTGAAGATCCTGCGCGAGACCCCGGAATGGATCTCCCGCGGAGGCAAGGTTGTCGACGGACGCAAGCGCCAGCTGCAGCTGCTCGCCGGCGGCGAGGTCTGGCGCTACATGTCCGAGCACATGTTCCCGACCCTGCGGTGCGTGGAAGTCCGCCTTCTGGGGCAGAATCTGGCGCCGGTGCTGTTTGCAGACACGCTGCCCGCAAAGTCCGCAAACGCACCCCGGGCAACGCGCGACACGATCGTCGTCTCGCATCGCGACACGCTGGTCGTCATCCACCGCGATACGGTCGTCGTCTCCCGTCGCGACACGGTCGTTCTGGACTGCTGTTCGGGGTCGCATCCGTTCTCCATGACGCTTCGCACCAACCTGCTCTACGACGCCGCGCTGATTCCCAACATCGGCGCGGAGTTCCATCTGGGGCGCGGCTGGTCGCTGGGCGGGAACTGGATGTATGCCTGGTGGGACAACGACCGCCGGCACCGCTACTGGCGGGCCTACGGCGGCGAGGCCGTGCTGCGCAAATACTTCGGGCGGGACGACTCCGCTTCGCCCTTCGCGGGACATCATCTGGGCATCTACGGACAGATGGCGACCTACGACTTCGAGACGGGCGGCCGGGGATACCTGGGCGATCGCTGGAGTTGGGGCGGCGGTTTCGAATACGGCTATTCGCTGCCTCTGGGACGCCGTCTGAATCTGGACTTCACGATAGGCATAGGCTACTTCGGTGGGACATACAAGGTCTACGACCCCGAGGACGGATGCTATGTCTGGAAAGAGACGCGGCAACGCCGCTGGATCGGGCCTACGAAGGCCGAGATCTCGCTCGTATGGTTACTGGGACGTAAAAACATCAATGACAAGAAAGGAGGCAAACGATGAAGCGGCAACCTGTCATTCCGATTCTTGCAGGGCTTCTGCTTCTCGGAAGCTGCGAACATAAGGAGCTCTGCTACGACCATCCGCACACGGCCTCGCTGGAGGTTCTCTTCGACTGGTCGAAGGCTCCGGATGCATCTCCGGCGTCGATGACGCTTTACCTGCTTGCGGAGTCGGGAGACCCGACACTCCGCTACGACTTTACGGGATGCGCGGGCGGCACGGCGCGCGTGAAGCCCGGAGGCTACATGGCTGTTGCGCTGAACGGCGACACGGAGGTCATCGAGTGCCGCAACACGGACCAGCGGGAAAGCTTCGAGATCACGACCCCCACGGCGGAGCTGCTTCCGGGTCTCTCGTCGATGGGCGTACGCTCGGAAGGCGCACCCCAGGCCCCGGATGCCGCGGACGAGCGCATGGCCGCAGCCCCGGATGCACTGTGGAGTGCGCGGAGTACGCGCTTTACGGTCGAGGATGTCGATACGTTGCGCATGTATCCGGAGTTTTCGGTGAGCCGCTGCACGGTCGAGATTCTCGGTGCCGAGAACCTGGAGCATGTTACGGGACTGAGCGCCTCGCTGTCGGGGTTGTCGGGCGGTCTGCATGCGGCCACGGGAACGCTCTCCGAGGAGCGTGTGACGGTACCCTTCGCACTGCAGGCCACGGGAGAGACCACGCTGGAAGGATCGCTCTATCTGTTCGGACACTGCCCCGGAACGGCGGGCTCGCACACGCTGATCGTCTATGCCGTGCTCACGGACGGCAGCAAATGGTTCTACAGCTACGATGTGACGGCGCAGATGCACGAAGCCGCAGATCCGCTGAATATCCACATACGTCTCGAGGGGCTTCCGCTTCCGGAGCCCGATGCCGGGGGATTCGACCCCGTTGTGGATGACTGGCAGCAGGTGGAAGTCGACATCGAGATGTAGCCCCGATACATGTCATACGAATTCATTCATCTTATCAAATACTTACCCATTATGAAAAGAATCCTCTTTTTTCTTGCTGCGGCAGCGGCGATGACCGCCTGCTCGCAGGACGAGACGACCGATTTGGCCGGCAAGGGGCCCGGCATCGACTTCCGCGCTGCGCTGACACGCGCCACGGAGACCACGACGGATAACCTCCAGAAGATCGTCGTCACGGCTCTCGACGCCTCGCAGGCGAACTACTTCACCGACGTGGAGTTTACCAAAAGCGGCAGTTTCTTCACCTCGGCGGATCCCTACTACTGGCCGTCGGACGGCAGCTCGCTGACCTTCCACGCCTATGCACCGACAGCCGCCGAGCTGGGAGGCACGGTAACGATCGACCAGAACACGAAACAGCTGGCGGACTACGCGCCCGCGAGCGACATCACCGCCCAGCAGGACTTCATCACCGCGACGGCCACGGGAAGCAAGACGAATGCCGCGACAGGCGTGGCGCTGACCTTCTCGCACCGCCTCGCGCAGATCGAGATCAAGGCCAAGAGCGACAACAACACCTACATCTACAAGGTGCAGGGCATCCGCATCGCGCAGCCCGTTTCGAAGGCGACCTTCGACTTCGGAACCACACAGTGGACGCCGGGTGCGGAGAAGGCCAACTACGATGTTACCTATGAAGGCAGCGAGCGTACGCTGACGGGTACGGCGGCGACGCTGATGGCCGCCGACGGCAACAACGCCATGCTCATTCCCCAGCAGCTCGTGGCCTGGGACCCTGCAGGTGATGCCTCGAATACGAAGAAGGGCGCCTACCTGGCCGTGAAGATCAACATCACCACCAAGGAAGGCACGCAGATCTACCCCGAACAGGACGGCGGCTACGGTTGGGCGGCAGTAGCTATCGACACGAACTGGGAGGCCGGCAAGAAGTATGTCTATACGCTGGACTTCACGAACGGCGCCGGCAAGGTGGATCCCGAGGATCCCGATAACCCCGGCGAGGATATTCTGGGCAGCCCGATCAAGTTTACGGTGACGGTCGACGAGTGGCAGGATGCCGCAGCCGAGGACGTCGAAATGTAACGACACACACCGGGAACGTATCCCGGTGTTTTGTCCGTGCGGAATGTCCCCGCACGGACCCGAATAAGAGGTCTATGAGCCTTTGAATTATGAATGGAATGAAGAATTTTTCGCAAATACGGGTTCTCGGTTTTCGGCTTCTCGGGATGGCCGCAGTATGGTCATGCTGCTGCACCTCCTGCTCGAAGGATCCCACCGCGCAGATCGGAGGCGGAAGCTCCGCACACCTGGCCTTCTCCGTCGATGAGGGCGGAGCCTGGACTTCGCCCCGGAGCCGCTCCGCGGCCGACACGACCGCACGGATCACCATCTTCCTGCTCGAAGGCACACAGCCCGGCGACTCGCTCTTCCTGCATGCCGCGGTCGCCGATCGCCCGGACTCGACCCTCGTAACCCGCGGCACCTGCATCGACAACGCATCCTTCTACGACGCTTTCGGCGTGCTGGCTTTCGTCTATACCGGAGCCTGGAGCGACGACCTCACCCCGGACTATATGTACGACGTCGAAATTACGAAGGCTTCGGGATGGACCGCCTCGGAATACAACTGGCCCGGAAAAGGCCGGATGATCCGATTCTTCGCCTATGCACCCTACCACGGAACCGGAATCCAGCTCTCGGAGAAACAGACCCCGGGAGCTCCGACGATCACCTATACGACGCCCGCGGATGTCGCGCAGCAGCAGGACCTCGTGGCGGCCGCTCCCGCCGAGATGGACGGCGCCCCGGCGCCCGAGAAGAGCGCTGCGCTCAACTTCTCGCACATCCTCACGGCCATACGCTTCTCCGTCGGCGACGACATGATGGCCGGGCGCATCACGAAGATCACCCTCAAGGATGTCTACGGAAAGGCCGTATACGATATGGGAACCGGAACCTGGAGCGGATTCTCGACACCGGAGAGCTTCTCCCAGACGCTCTCCGAGGATGTGGACGGAACGCCCGACGTGGAGATCACGGCCCCCGAGGCGACCTTCCTGATGATCCCCCAGACGCTGCCCCAGGGCGCCACGATCGAGATCGCGTACACCGACCAGCTGACCGGAACGTCGCGCACGCTGACCGCCGGGATCGGGAATTCGGTATGGCCCCAGGGACAGACCGTTACCTATCGGATATCCACGTCGAGCATCTCCATCACACCGACCTTCACGGTAACGCCGCCCGACGACTTTACCTATGAGGGAGGAACGCTGACCTACAAGGTCGACAGCCGCGGCGTGGTATCGCGCCCGGGAGACCCCGACAAGAGCGTCCCGCTGCCCTGGACCGCCGAGTTCGTCGAGGACGACGGTGCGGGAGGATACCGCGTGATCGAACAGCCCGAGTGGATCACCGGATTCACCTTGAGCGGAGACGGCGCAGCCGCGGCACAGAGCTTCAATGTTACGATTGCGGCACAGGACGGAATCACCTCAAACCCGCACAACGACATCCTGCAGCAGGCGCAGGACATCAACACGACATCAGGACATACGCCCTATAACCTCTCCAATGCCACGGGGGCCGCGACGGTGGAGAACACGGCCAACTGCTATGTCATCAACGCTCCGGGGAAATACTACCTCCCGCTCGTCTACGGCAACGCCATCAAGGACGGACAGACCAACGAGAGCGCCTATACCTCCTCGGCCAGCGGAGCGTATGTGCTCCAAAACTTTATCAACCATACCGGCAATGCGATTACAGACCCTTATATCTACAACAATGCGGACTGTACGCCCGACAACGCTACGCTGGTCTGGCAGGATGAAAAGGATTTGGTAACGAACGTAACACTTTCGGGGAATAACCTGACCTTCGAGGTTCCGCAAGCATCCATCCGACAAGGAAACGCTATCGTCGCCGTGCGCAATGCCGCAAATCAGATCATGTGGAGCTGGCATATCTGGGTTACCGACTATGTGCCCGGGCTGGAGCCCACGGTGGAGATGACCTATGATCCGACCAAGACCCAGCGCGACAAGGTCGTTACCAATTATCAGAATGTCCAATATACCTTCATGCCTGTTAATATCGGCTGGTGTGATGGTGAAACGACAACATATGAAGGAAGAAATGTCAAGGTGCGTTTTACACAGGCCGAAACCAAGGAAACTCAGGTTATCGAGGTTGTTCAAATTTGGTATTCTTCTGCGATCGGAGGAAATGCTCCTTATTATCAATGGGGGCGGAAAGATCCGATGCTGCCTGTCATTATTGATCCCAGCAACTTGACAGATAAACCATGTTATGCGACTTCGAATTATAAATTCCAAATCGCAACGGGTCAGGTATCTATCGGAAAAAGTATCTCAAATCCAAATTTATTTTACAACTATGGATCGAAGGCACCAGAAGACTGGTGTTCTACACATTATACGAATCTATGGAGTGCAGATAATACGACTACAACTGCTAATGACAATGTAGTTATTAAAACTATTTATGATCCCTCTCCTGTGGGTTATCATCTCCCAACAACTAATGTATTTACGGGGGTGACTTATAATGGGGAAGCTGTTTACGGTAATTATTTTGGCTCCAGATATAACTCTCCTTATACGTCTTTTACTGATATTGCCACCAACTTGGGATGGCTGTTCTATTGTAATAAGATGAATGGTGCCGGACAATACGATACACAAGGAGGTGTTATCTTTTTCCCTGCAATAGGATGTAGACATCTTTCGACAGGCCAAATTTATTACGGTGGAAAAATTGCATATAGTTGGACGGCTATTCCATTCGATACTGCTCATGGTTATACGTCATATTTTCTCACTACAGGAATAGAACCGTATGCAGCTAGTCGTCGATCTTATGCGATTGCAGTCCGTCCCGTCCGGGAAAAATAAGCAATAAGACATTCCGAAAGAATGGCATAATGGACAACACCCGACAGCCATATGGTTGTCGGGTGTTGTCGTTGATTGTGTCTCCTCCGGCTGTCCGTTATGCCTGCCCCATCTTGGGGCCCGAATCGGGCGTTCCCGAAGGTACGGGAATCTCGATCTTGCCCATGCTGCTCTCGTAGCGCACGATATTCTCCTGCAACGACCGCAGCAGCCGTTTCGCATGCTCGGGCGTGAGGATGATGCGGCTCTTCACACGCGCCTTCTGCACGCCCGGAAGCACCGCCGCGAAGTCGAGGATAAATTCCGACGAGGAGTGCGAAATGATCGCCAGATTCGAGTAGTGGCCCTGGGCCACGGTCTCATCCAACTCGAGGTCGATTCCGAAAGGGGTCGTCTCTGCCATAGCAAACGTTGTTTTTACAAAAATAGGGTCTTTCGGAATCCGCTATGCCCCGCCCCGGGGCAAAGTTTTCGATATTTTATCAACAAATCGCACCCCCGCGACGGAACGGGCACCCCTTGCGGACCGATCGGAACACGGGCCGCATTTTGCCCGGCCGCACCCGGCGGACCACCTCCCGCACGGCCGCACGCAGCCGGTCGCCCTCCATACCCCTCGCCCGACCGCATCCGCCGACTGCCGCCCGAAAAACAAAAATTTGTTTCTGCGCACGGGTTGTATTATCTTTGTTCGCGAAAAACCGATTGGACGAACATTCATGACACTCGGAATTCTGAACGACCTCATCCGCGGGTTCTGCGTGGGTGTCGCGGCGTCGATCACGGTCGGCCCCGTGGCGGTGCTCTGCATCCAGCGGACGCTCTCGAAGAGCCGGCGCTCGGGCATCGTCTCGGGCATCGGCGTGGCCTGCGCCGATACGTTCATGGCCATGGCGGCCCTCTTCTTCTACTCGATGCTCCAGACGCAGATCGAGCAGTACAACACGCTGCTGCGCGTCATCGGCGGCATCTTCGTGGTGATCGTCGGCGTCTACATCTTCACGCAGAATCCCGTGCCGCAAATCCGCCGCAACCGCGCCGGAAAGAGCTCCCTGTGGCAGGACTTCGCCTCGATCTTCGGGCTGACGATCGCCAACTTCATCATGGTCATCCCCTACATTCTCGCCTTCTTCGCCGTCTTCAAGATCTCGAGCGGCGAGGTGGCCGGAACGGGCATCGGCGGCTTCGTGCGCGCGGTGTTCGTCATTGCCGGCTTCTTCGCCGGGGCCTCGGTCTGGTGGACCCTGCTGGCTTCGGTCATCAGCCTCTTCCGCCGCCGCTTCCGCCCGCGCCACATGCTGACGATCAACCATGTCGCGGGGCTTGTGATCGGCATCCTCGGCATCTACACCATATTATCCACCTTTTTTTCCATCTTCCCCAATGTCGGACACTAACTCGAAAAAGATCATAATCGCCATCGACGGCTTCTCGTCGTGCGGCAAGAGCACCTTCGCCAAGGCCATCGCCGCACGCCTGGGCTACATCTTCATCGACACGGGCGCCATGTACCGCGCCGTAACGCTCTACGCCCTCGACCACGGGGCCATCCGTTCGGGCATCGTCGATGAGGAGGCCGTGGTGCGGCTTCTGGGCGAGATCGCGATCACCTTCCGCTTCAATCCCGAGCGGGGCGCCAGCGACATCTACGTCAATGGCGACCTGGCCGAGGGGCGGATCCGCACGATCGAGGTTTCGAACTGCGTGAGCCGCGTGAGCGCCATCCCCGAGGTGCGCCGCAAGCTGGTGGCCATGCAGCAGGAGATGGGCCGCCGCCGGGGCGTGGTCATGGACGGCCGCGACATCGGCACGGTGGTCTTCCCCGACGCCGAGCTCAAGATCTTCATGACGGCCGACCCCGCCGTGCGGGCACGCCGCCGCTACGACGAACTGCGCGCCAAGGGCGACGCGGTGTCGCTCGAGGAGATCGAGCGCAACGTCCGCGAGCGCGACCGTGCCGACATGAGCCGCGCGGTATCGCCCCTGCGGCAGGCCGAAGATGCCATCGTCCTGGACAACAGCCACATGAGCGTCGAGGAGCAGATGACCTGGTTCCTCCGCGAATACGAACGGGTCCTCGCCGCACGGTAGAGGGCCGCAACCGCACAAACACACGACAGAGCCATGCGCGTAGAGATCGACGAGCGATCGGGATTCTGCTTCGGCGTAGTCCGGGCGATCTCCGAGGCCGAGAAGGCCCTCGGCGAGGGCGGTACGGTCTATTCGCTGGGCGACATCGTCCACAACCGCGTCGAGGTGCAGCGCCTCGAGACGCTGGGACTGCGGACCGTAACGCACGACGACATGCCCCGCCTGGCGGGCTGCCGCCTCTTCATCCGCGCCCACGGCGAGCCGCCTACAACCTATGCCGCGGCGCGGCGGCTGGGCATCACGCTCATCGACGCCACCTGTCCGGTCGTGGCGCGCCTGCAGCGCCGCGTTCAGGAGGCCCACGCCGCGATGCGGGCCGTCGGCGGGCAGGTCGTGATCCTCGGCAAACGGGGCCACGCCGAAGTCGTGGGCCTCACGGGGCAGGTTGCCGAGCCGACGATCGTCATCGAGCGCGCCGAGGACCTCGCGCAGATCGACTTCACGCGCCCGATCCACTTCCTCTCGCAGACCACGCAGAGCATCGCCCTCTTCGAGCGGCTGGGGGCCGAGATGAAGCGCCGCGCGGCCGATCCCGCGCAGGTGCGCCTCGACGACACGATCTGCCGCCAGGTCTCGGGCCGCGAGGAGCACCTCGCACAGTTCGCCGCCCGCTTCGACGCGGTGCTCTTCGTCTGCGGGCGCAAATCCTCGAACGGCAAGGTGCTCTTCGAGGTGTGCCGCCGGGCCAACCCCCGGACATACAACATCGAGGAGGCCGCGGAGATCGACCCCACATGGCTCGAAGGGGCCGCCTCGGTGGGCATCTGCGGTGCGACCTCCACGCCCAAGTGGCTCATGCAGCGCGTTGCCGAGGCGGTCGAGGCACTCGGCCGGGGCTGACGACCGCCACGGGCCGGCAGAACCCGGAACGGCCGAACAACCGGAACGGCCGGAAACCCGGGACAACCGGAACGGCCGGGAACCCGGGACAACCGGGACGGCCGAGGCCCCGAAACGGCCGAACAACCGGAACGGCCGAACAGCCGAACGCCCCGGCGCAGAGCTGAAATTTTGTTGGAAAACCCGAAAAATCCGAAGATATGAAACGTTATCTGATCCGTGCCTCAAAATATTTCGTCGCCCTGTGCGTTCTTTGTGCGGCGATCATGGCGCTCAACCTGATGACCGGCATGGCGGCGCTCTCGCTCAGAGAGACCCTCTACGTCATGTTCCACTCCCCGCGGGGCATGCTGCTCCCGGCGGTCATCGTCCTGCTTGCGGCCTTCTATCCGAAGTTCGGCTTCATCACCCGCCGCATCGAGGGCGACGTCGAGGAGCACCGCGAGCAGATCCTCAACGCCTTCCGTTCGGCGGGCTTCGAGCTTGCCGGCGAGGAGGAGGGCGTGATGCGGTTCCGGGCCAGGGGCCCGCTGCACCGCCTGCTGCTGCTCTTCGAGGACGAGATCCTCGTCTCGCAGTACGGGCAGTGGATCCTCATCGAGGGCATCCGCCGCGGCGTGGCGCGCGTCGAGTATCGTCTGGATTCGTACATTCGCATGAAACAATATGACAGGGAAGCATAACAAATACCGTTTTCCGGCCTTCGTCCTGGGGGCGGTCGCCGTGGTTGCCGCGGCGGTTTTCGCCCGCAACAACGACTTCGGACTGGGCCGCACGATGGAGATCACGGTCAACATGATGCGTGAGCTCTCGCTGGGCTATGTCGATCCGATCGACCCGGACCGCCTGATGGAGGGGGCCGCCGCCGGCATGGTCAGCGACCTGGACCCCTACACGGAATTCTTCTCCGAAGAGGGGATGTCCGACTTCGAACTGCTCACCACGGGCAAATACGGCGGCGTGGGGGCCCTCATCCGCCAGACGGGCGACTGGGTCAAGATCTCGCAACCCTACGCAGGCACCCCCTCCGACCGCGCGGGGCTGAAGATCGGCGACCGCATCCTCTCGATCGACGGCGAGTCGGCCCGGGGATTCACGACCGAGCAGGTCTCGGCCCGCCTCAAGGGCGAGCCGGGCAGCCGCGTGAAGGTTACGGTCCTGCACCTCGACAGCACGCAGCAGACCGTTACGCTGCGCCGCGAGCGCATCTCGATTCCCGGGGTGCCCTACGCCGGGTGGGCGGCCGACGGCATCGGCTACATCCGCCACAGCGACTTCACCGAAGGGTGCTACGAGGAGCTGCGGGCGGCCATCGAGCGGCTGCGCGCCGAGGGCGAGCTGCGGGGGCTGATTCTCGACTACCGCTCGAACGGCGGCGGCATCATGCAGGAGGCCGTGAAGATCCTCTCGATGTTCGTACCCAAAGGCACCGTGGTGCTCACGACGAAGGGCCGCAACGAACAGAAGGACTACCGCACCGAATCGGAACCGATCCTCGCGGACGTGCCCCTCGCGGTGCTGGTGAACGGCAATACGGCCTCCTCGTCGGAGATCGTCGCCGGAGCGCTCCAGGACCTCGACCGCGCGGTGCTCATCGGCCAGCGGAGCTACGGCAAGGGACTCGTGCAGACCACGCGCCCGCTGGGCTACAACACGATGCTCAAGCTCACCACGGCCAAATACTACATCCCCTCGGGACGCTGCATCCAGGCCATCGACTACTCGCATTCGCAGCAGGGCAGCGTGCATTCGGTGCCCGACTCGCTCATCTCGGAGTTCACCACGCGCGCCGGCCGCAAGGTCTATGACGGCGGCGGCATCATGCCCGACATCCGCACCGAACCGGAGTACATCTCGCGCTTCGCGGCGACGCTCTACGCCATGGGCTTCATCGAGGACTTCGGCGACGACTATACGCGCCGCCACCCCGGGCAGCAGATCGACCTGCGGAGCTTCTCGATCACCGATGCCGACTATGCCGACTTCGTGGCCTTCATGAAGGACAAGCAGGTACCCTACGAATCGGATACGCGCCGGGCGCTCAAGGTGCTCAAGAAGGCCGCCGAAGACGACCGCTTCGAGGAGTTGCGCGCACAGTTCGAGCGGGTCGAGCAGGAGCTGCGCGACGATACGCAGACCAACCTGGAGACCTACCGCGAACAGATCGTCGAGGCGATCAACGGCGACATCGTGCTGCGCCACGGCTACCAGGCCGGAGTCATCGAACACTCGCTCGACGGCGACGGCGACGTGGCCGAAGCCGTCCGGGTGCTCCGCTCGCCGGAGGAGTACCTGCGCATCTCCACGGAGCAGGACACGGAGAAAAAATAGCCGGGGCGGCTCCCCGGTCCGCAAACCTTTCGGAAGATGAAGTTCAAAGTGCGTCGCAATCTGTTTTCGTTCCGCAACCGCGTGGTGGTGATCATCGTGGGCATCTCGCTCGGTGCCGTGTCGCTGCTCTACACGAACAACATGGCGCGCAAGCTCCGCGAGAAGGAGCAGCACGACGTGGTGCTCTGGGCCCATGCCATGGAGCGCATCAACCGCGACGTGCTCGGCGGCGGCGTCCCCTTCCAGGACCCGCTCGTCTCGGATATCATGTCCACGGGCAACAACATCCCCTTCATCATCACCGACGAAAACCTCAAGGTGCTCCACTCGCACCTGATTCCCGAGAAGATCATCGAACACCCGGGGCGGCTGCGCAAGCAGATCGACCGCTTCACCGAGGAGAACACCCCCATTCCGGTGAAGGTCCTCTGGTCGGCCGAGCACTACCACATCATCTTCTACGGCCGCTCGGCGCTGCTCAAGTCGCTCTACTACTTCCCCTACATCCAGATTCTCGTCATCACGGCCTTCGTGGCGCTGGGCTTCGTCGCCTTCCGCTCGTCGAAGCACGACGAGCAGAACCGCGTCTGGATCGGCCTTGCGAAGGAGACCGCCCACCAGCTGGGCACGCCGACCTCGTCGCTGCTCGGATGGATCGAGTACCTGCGTTCGCAGGATGTGGACCAGACGGCCGTCGATGAGATGCAGAAGGACCTGGCGCACCTGATGAAGATCGTGGACCGCTTCTCGAAGATCGGCTCCGAGACGCCGCTCACGCCGGCCAACATCAACGAGGTCGTGGGCGAATCGGTGATGTACTTCCGCAAGCGCATCCCGCGCAACGTTACGCTCGACTACAACGGCCTGGCCATCGCCCCCGTGCAGGCGAACATCAACGCGGCCCTCTTCGAATGGGTCGTCGAGAACCTGCTGAAAAACGCCCTCGACGCCCTCCAGGGCCACGGGGCCATCGACGTGCGCATCTCCTCGGACGAGCAGCATGTGATGGTCGATGTCAAGGATACGGGCAAGGGCATCCCCAAGAGCAACTGGAAACTGATCTTCGAACCGGGCTTCACGACCAAGACGCGCGGCTGGGGCCTCGGGCTCTCGCTCTCGCGCCGCGTCATCGAGGAGTACCACCAGGGCAAGATCGCCGTCATCGACTCCGAGCCGGGCAAGGGCACGACCTTCCGCATCACCCTCAAACGCAGCTTCGCATGATCCCTGCCGGAGAGAGATACGCCGCATCGGCGGCCCTTTCCGCCGCCCCTGCCGCGACAGCCGCGACAGCCGCCCCTGCCGCGACGACCGCCCCGACACGTCCGGACACGGCGCAGCATACCGTCGCGGCGCAACCGGCACGCGGCACGGGACATCCCGCCGCGGCGAATATCCTCGCCGCGGATTCTGTTGCCGCGGATTCTGTTGCCGCGGGCATCGAGGACCCCTTTTCGGCCGACAGGACCCTTACGGAGATTCTCTTCATAACGCCGCAGGAGCCGGACCGGAGCGGGCCGTGGCGCGACACGACCGACGTGGCGGTCTTCGGCCGGGAATCGGTGGCCGTCGTCCCGGCGAAGCTGCAGAGCCCCGACAGGGCCTCGCTCACGGAGAACGCCGTATTCCAGAGTTTCGTCCTCCTGCTTGCCGCGATGTATGCGCTCCTGCTCTACCGCAATATCGGCGACATCCGGATGCTTTTCGGCAACCTTTCGCGCGAGAGCTCCTCGCGGCAGCGGCTGACGGAGGACCCCGGCAACAGCGGATTCACGCGCTTCCTGCATATCGTGGCAGCCATCGGGATGCTGTTCCTGGGCATCGTCGCCGTGAAGTACGGCGACATGCTGCTGCCGCACCTCATCTCCCGAAGCCTCCCGCACGGCGCCGTGATCGCCCTGAGCCTGCTGGCGACGCTCGCCTGCACGCTGATCGTCCTGCTGCAGGCGCTCCTGCTGCGAACGATCGGAGCCCTCACCGTCTCGCAGCCGTTCATCTCGCGGCTGCTTCTGCTGCGCCGCAGCTGGTTTGCGCTCACGGTGCTCCTGACCGCACCCGTACTCCTGCTCTTCGCGCTCTGTCCGCGGAATTCGGGCGATGTCTGGTTCCTCGTCATAACCATCGAATTAGCCGTTGCGGCCGTTTTGTACCTCCGGGAGTCGCTGAATCTGTTTATTTCTAAAAAAATTTCGATTTTGAATTGGTTTTTGTACCTTTGCACCGTGGAAATATTCCCGTTCAGTCTCCTGTGGCTGCTTCTGGTGAGATGATTTCCCGCAAGCTACAAACTAAACCGATCCGTCATTGAAAGTCAAGAGTATCCTCATTTCGCAGCCGAGACCCGCAATCGTCGAGAAGTCTCCGTTCTACGAACTATCCCGGAAATACGAAGTGGAGGTCGCCTACAAACCCTTCATCAAGGTCGTCGGCGTCTCGCTCAAGGAGTTCAGGGCCCAGCGAGTCGAAATACTCGACCACACGGCCGTGATCTTCACCTCGCGGACTACGGTGGACAGTTTTTTCCATATCTGCGAGGAGGCGCGCATCACCGTGCCCGAAACCATGAAATACATCTGCCAGACGGAGGCCGTGGCGCTCTATCTGCAGAAATACATCGTCTACCGCAAGCGTAAGATCTCCTTTGCCGACGGGTCGTTCACCTCGCTCGTGGAGCTGATCATCAAGCACAAGGAGGAGAAGTTCCTGCTGGCCCTGAGCGAGCCGCACAAGCCCGAGCTGCCGGAGACGCTGGCCAAGCTCAAGCTGCCGGTGGATCCCGTGATTCTGGCACGCACGGTGCCGGGAGACCTCGACGACGTGGTGCTGGCCGACTACGACGTGCTGGCGCTCTACTCGCCGACGGACATCCGGACGCTCGTCGAGAAGTTCGGCACGGAGCACCTTCCGGCCATCGCCGTCTTCGGCGAAGGGACGCTGCGCGCAGCGCTCGACGCCGGGATCACGGTACTGGCCAACGCCCCGACGAGCGAGGCCCCCTCGATGGCCAAGGCCCTGGACATCTACATCCGCAAGGCCGCAGCCGGCGAAGAGATCGCCCCCGTGGCCCTCGTTACGGATACGCGCAAGGAGGAGTTCATCCGCAGCCAGCAGCACAAGCTCACCAAGAAAAGCCGCGTGCGCCGTCCCGGCACGGGATCGGAGCCCCGCAAATAACGCCGCCGTCATGACGACCGACCGCTCGCTTCCCCGCAAGGAGCGGCTCCGTTCGCTCGGAGCCGTCCGCCGGCTCTTCGAGAGCGGCGAGAGCGGTTTCATCTTCCCCTTCCGTTACGTCTGGTTCGCCGAGGCGGACAGCGAACCGTCGGTGGAGGTGCTCTTCACGGTGCCCAAGAAGTTCCACAAACGCGCCAACAAACGCAATCTGCTGCGGCGCCGCACGAAGGAGGCCTACCGCCTCCAGAAGGGGCTGCTCGAAGCCTGCGGCGCGGTAAACCTCGATGTGGCGCTGATCTATTCGTCGAAGGAGGTGCTCCCCTACAAAACCATCGCCCATGCCGTACACCGGATTCTGGAGTCGATCGTGGAGCGTATGTAAGCGGCTCTGCGCACTGCCGCTGATCCTGCTGGTGCGGTTCTACCAGCTCTGCATCTCGCCCTTCACGCCCCCCTCGTGCCGCTTCGTGCCGACCTGTTCGCAATACGCCCTCGAGGCGCTGCGCAAATACGGCCCGCTGAAGGGGACGTGGCTCACCCTGAAGCGCCTCGCGCGCTGCCATCCCTGGGGCGGCAGCGGCTACGACCCCGTACCCTGAACGATCGCAGATATAAACGATGCGCGGCGGATCCCTTCGAAAGGATCCGCCGCCCTTATATCCACCGGCTGCGGCAACCGTTTCCACACCGCGGTTTCCGCCCTCCGGCTTCACCGCATATTTCCGCGTCCGAGTTCCGCTCCGGCTCCGCATCTGCCTTCCGCAGCCGTTTTTTTCGCCGTTTTCCGGCCGTTTCAGACCGTTTCTCTCCCTCGCCGGGCACTTCCCGGGTCCGCCTGCCGTGTGCCGTTATTCGCCCCGGTCGCAGCAGCTCTCCGCGGCCGTCTCGAACTCGAGCGTCGCATGCTCGATGCCTTCGGCACGAAGCAGCTCCTTGAGCGCCCGCTTGACCGGTTCGAGTTCCTCGAGGCGCTGCAGGACGACATGGGCCGTCAGGGCGTTTTCCGTGGTGCTCATGGCCCATACATGCAGATGGTGCACGGCCCGAACCCCCTCGACGGAGGCCATGCGGCGGGCGATCTCCGCAACGTCGAGCCCTGCGGGCACGCCGTCGAGCGACAGGCGCAGGCTGTCGCGCATCAGCGACCATACCGAGGCGACGATCACGGCGGCGACCGCCAGTCCGACCAGCGGGTCGATCAGCCGCCACCCGGTCCACGAGATGACAAGCCCCGAAACGAGCACGCCGACCGACACCAGCGCGTCGGCGGCCATGTGGAGGTAGGCGCCGCGGACGTTGAGGTCGCGCGCTCGGTCCTTCATGAAGAGCCAGGCGGTAAATCCGTTCACCGCGACGCCCACGCCGGCCGTCCAGGCGATGGCATCGCCGGCCACCGTCTCGGGATGCAGCATGCGGCCGATGCTCTCGGCGATAATGACCCCCACGGCGATGAGCAGGATCACGGAGTTGAGCAGCGAGATGAGCACCGTGCTCTTGCGGTACCCGTAGGTGTAGCGGGGCGTGGCGCGGTGCTGCGCGAGGCGGAAGGCCAGCAGGGCCAGCAGCAGGCCCGCGACGTCCGAGAGGTTGTGCCCGGCGTCGGAGAGTAGCCCCATGGAGCCTTCGCAGAGTCCCACGGCGAACTCCACGACGACGAAGCCCACGTTGAGGGCGATACCGATCAGGAAGGCCCTGTTGAGCGATGCGGACTGCAGCTCATGGTGATGATGATGGTGGTGGTGGCCGTGCGCCGGACGGGTCTGCGCGGCTGCTGCGGCAGGTGCCGCGCCCTCATGCGGAGTTTTCATGTCAGGATTCTGCGGTTATGGTCTCCTTGATCTCGGAGAGTTCGACGAGCTTGTTCACGATGGCGTAGATCGTCAGGCCCGCCGCGGAGTGGATCTGGAGCTTCGCGGCGATGTTGCGCCGGTGGGTGATGACCGTGTGGGCCGAGATGCAGAGCGTATCGGCGATCTGCTTGTTGGTCATGCCCTTCACCACGCAGACGATGATCTCCCGCTCGCGGGCGCTCAAGGGCTCCTGCCGCTCGCCGCGGGGCCCGTCGGCCGCCAGCCGCTCGACGGCCGGAATGAAGAGGTCGTCCTCGACGGCGTTGTGCGAGGCGAGCTCCTGCTCGCAGGTGAAGATGTCGAACAGCACGCCGTTCAGTTCGTTCGTGCTTCCCGAGGGGTAGTACTTGATGATGATGTTCTTCAGCTCGCGCAGCTTGGCGTCCACCTGGTCGTGCCGGCGGCGGAAGTCGTCGATCGAATAGGTGTCGCTCGCACGCCCCTCGAGCAGCCCCTCGACATAGGGGAAGACGGTCCGTTCCTCGTAGTCCATGTGGCGCTGCACCTCGGCGACATACTCGTCGAAGAAGCGCATGATGGCAAACGAGACGTCGTTGTGCGCATAGTCGATCGCCTCGATGAGCTTGCGCCGGATGACCGGGAGACGGAACTCCAGGAAGTAGCCGTGCGCATTGTGCAGGTAGTCGGTCAGGGCCCTCACGGAGACCTCCTGCGCCGCCTGCGCCGTGTGGTACGCTCCGCCCAGCAGCATGTTCACCACGGCCAGGAAGGTCGCCGTATCGACGCGGTGCTCCTCGCAGACCTCGGCGATCGTCTTGTCGCCGAAGCCGAGGGCGATGCCGAAGCGGCTCATCACCTGCAATACCGCAAAACGGTCGCTGACCAGATCGCACATCCGGTCGTCGCCCGTATATCCGCCGTTTCTATACATATTTATAGGTATTTTCCGTTGTCGCTGCAAAAATAGCGCCCCCCGGGCGAAGGATCAATACCCAAAAAGGGGGATTTTCTACCGTTCGGCCAGGTCGCGGTAGGTGCTCTGGAGCATCGTGCGCCCGACATCGAGCAGCCCGGGCGCCGTTTCGCTGACGATGCGGTCGGAGGTGGCGTCCCAGATCGCCTCCCCCGAGGCATCGACCACGCCGAAGCCGTCGTTGAAGGTGTAGTAGGCGAACTTGCGCGGCGGCTCGGACGCGAAGAGGTCCTTGCTGAAGGCGTAGTCGCCGTGGGCGATGCCCAGCTGCCCGAGCAGCGTCGCCGCCAGGTCGATCTGCGAGCCGTAGGTCTCGACGACGCCCGGTGCACGGACCGCACCGCCGGTCCAGATCATCGGGATGCGGTGGCGCAGCGGCACGTTGTAGGGCAGCGTCTTCGGGTAGGGGTAGCCGTGGTCGGCCACGAGGATGACGAGCAGGTTCTCCCATGCCGGGGAGGCCTTGAGCCGCTCGATCATCCGCCCGACGCACTCGTCGGAGAAAGCCATGGCGTTGAGCACCTCGTTTTCGAACTTCGCATAGGGGACGTCGAAGGGCTTGTGGCTGCTGAGCGTCAGCAGCCCCGCCAGGAAGGGCTGCCCCGCACCGTCGAGGTCGATGACGCGCTGCGCGAACCAGTCGCACATCAGCGCGTCGTCCCAGCCCCAGTCCGAGGGGTCGGCGCCGGCGAAGCGCAGGTCCCGCTGCCAGATGAGCTCCTGCCACCCCGTGGCGTACATGTACTGCGCCTGGTTCGTGAAGTTCAGGTCGCCGCCGTAGGCGAAGCTCGTGGCGTAGCCTTCGGCCGCGAGCGACCGCGCGATCGAGGGCAGCGTGCGGCTCTTGGCCGGGAGTTTCATGATCGAGGTGCGCGTCTGCGCGGGGTAGCCGCTCAAAACGGCCACCTCGCCGCGGTCCGTGCGGAAGGAGTTGGCAAAGAAGTTCTCGAACCAGATGCCCTCGCCCTTGAGGCGCTGCATCGACGGCATGACGGGCTCCCCGTCGATCTGCTCGTCCATGACCGTGCGGGCGAAGCTCTCGAGGATCACCACGACGATGTTGGGCCGCCGCGTGGTGAGCAGCAGCGTGTCGGGCCGTTGCGCGGGGTCGTCGCCCCGCAGGGCGGCGAAATTCGCGTCGAGCGTCCGATCGTCGTAGAAGGGGTAGGCCGCGGCGTAGTCCTCATTGTCCCCGAGGCTCGAGAGCAGCGAGAAGAGGGGGTTCGTGGCGGCATGGTTCAGAAAGGCCTCGGGGCTGAAGCAGACCTTCGAGATGTTGGCCACCGAGGCGCCCATGCCGCCGCGTATGGCCAGGAAGTCGAAGGCCGCAAGCATTGCGAAGAGCAGCGTTGCCGGTACGGCGGAGCGCACGCCGAGGGGCTCGCCGTCGAACAGCCGCAGCGTGCGGCGGTAGAGCCAGAGGATGCCCGCCGTGCAGAGCGCCGCGATGAGCGTCTGCCGCACACCGAGCCACCAGTCGACGCTGGCCATCGCCTCCTTCGGGTCGGCCAGGTAGATGAACACCGTCGCGTCGATGCGGAATCCCCAGTGTTCGTAGAGGGCCAGGTCCACGGCGAATACCACGGCCGTGAGCAGCGCCACGAGGGCGAAATAACCCGTCAGCAGCGCGCGCCACAGCCGTTCGGACAGGCGCACCCAAAGCGAGAGGAGCATGACGAGCAGCGGCACGGCGGTAACATATCCCGCGACGGTGAGGTCGAGCGAGAGCCCGTGCCACAGCACCTCGAACCACTCCGCGGCCCCGGCCCCCGCCGCGGCAGCCTCTCCGGCATACCACGCCATGAAGAGCAGCTTCTGCAGGGCCATGACCCCTGCCGTCGCGGCAAAGACGGCCAACAGGAATGCGATCTTGCGTCTCAACATGCGGATTCTGTTTTCATCGGATAAAAAACGGCTCCCGGCGTCCATACAGGTCCGGAGGCACCTATACCCCCCCCGGCACCCGGCGGGCCCGGAGGCTCTTGTGTCTCTCCCGGCACCCCTGCGGGCCCCGGATCAGAGCTTCTCGCCGTAGGCCAGGTCGCCGGCATCGCCGATGCCCGGCACGATGTACGAACGCGAGGTGAGCTCCTCATCGACGGCGGCGACCCAGATCGTCGTCGTCTCGCGCGGCATGTGCTTCATGGCGTACTCCACGCCCTGCTCGCTGGCGATGACCGACGCGACATGCGTATGGGCCGGCATGCCGCCCTTCTCGCAGAGGGCGTTGTAGGTCAGCACGAGCGACGATCCGGTAGCCAGCATCGGATCGACGAGCAGCAGCGTCTTGCCCTCGAGGCTGCCGCAGGAGATATACTCGACCTTCACGGTGAACTTGCCGTCCTTGGTGCTCTTGCGGTAGGCCGAGACAAAGGCGTTCTGCGCGTCGTCGAAATAGTTGAGGAAACCCTGATGGTAGGGAAGCCCCGCGCGGAGAATCGTCGCCAGAACAATCTCATCGTCGATCATCGCGACCGACGCCTCGCCCAGCGGCGTCTCGACAACCGTGGGGCGGTAGGTCAGCTCGCGCGAGATCTCATAGGCCATGACCTCGCCGATACGCTCCATGTTGCGGCGGAAGCGCATCGAATCCTGCTGGATCGACTTGTCGCGGATCTGGGCGATAAACCTGTTCAGAACGGAGTTCTGCTGGGAAAGGATGTGCAGTGTCATATCGTGCGTGTGCGGTTGGTGTGTCAATAGAGGAAGTTGTTGAAGGGGTAGCGCCCGGCATGGATCTCGCGGACCATGCCGTAGAGATCCGTGCGGAACTTCTCCAGGTTGGCCTTCGTCAGCGCCGAGAGGAAGATGCAGGGGGTGTTCGCGCGGGCGATCCAGCTCTGCTTCAGCTCTTCGAGCGTGCGGTTCTCGCGCGTCGGAGGCGTAAGGTCGTCGGGATCCTTCTCCACCCAGGTATAGGCATCGACCTTGTTGAAGACCAGGTAGACGGGTTTGTCGCCGGCGCCGATCTCCTGCAGGGTCTGCTTGACCACGGCGATCTGCTCCTCGAACTGCGGGTGCGAGATATCGACGACATGCACCAGCAGGTCGGCCTCGCGCACCTCGTCGAGCGTCGATTTGAACGACTCGATGAGCTCCGTAGGGAGCTTGCGGATGAATCCCACCGTATCCGAAAGCAGGAAGGGGAGGTTGTCGAAGACCACCTTGCGGACCGTGGTGTCGAGCGTCGCGAAGAGCTTGTTCTCGGCGAAGACCTCGCTCTTGGAGATGAGGTTCATGAGGGTCGATTTCCCGACGTTCGTGTAGCCCACGAGCGCCACGCGGACCAGTGAGCCGCGGTTCGAGCGTTGCACGGCCATCTGGCGGTCGATCTTCCGCAGGTCCTCCTTGAGCTTGGCGATGCGGTTGCGGATGATGCGCCGGTCGGTCTCGATCTCGCGCTCGCCGGCGCCGCCGCGCGTACCCGTGCCGCCCCTCTGCCGCTCGAGGTGGGTCCACAGGCCCGACAGGCGCGGAAGCATGTATTCGTAGTTGGCCAGCTGCACTTGCGTCTTGGCGTAGGCCGTCTGGGCGCGCGAGAGGAAGATGTCGAGGATCAGGCGCGTGCGGTCCAGGAGGCGGCAGGGTATCTGCTGCTCGATGTTGCGCGTCTGCGAGGGGGAGAGTTCGTCGTCGAAGATCACCACGTCGATGGCCTCCTCGCGGCAGTAGTCGGCGATCTCCTGCAGCTTGCCCGGGCCGACGTAGATGCGGGCCGAAGGCTGCGGAAGCCGCTGCGTGAAGCGCTTGACGGCACGAATGTCGGCCGTCTCGGCCAGGAACTCCAGCTCGTCGAGGAACTCCTCGGCCTGACGCGGCTCCTGGTCGTCGCGGATGACGGCCACCAGCACGGCCCGTTCGCGGGGGTCCTGCACGGCGGGGGTCTCCGCGACCGTATTTTTGGATGCTTGTTCTTTCAAATTCGCTGTTTTTGGTGAAACCTTCCGGCCTCTCGGGCGGCTTTGTCCCGGAGGGCTTTCGGGCTACAAATAAGGGTATCCGCCCGAAAGCAGGATACCCTCAAAATCGACAGCCAGAACGATTACTGCTGTACGCGGAAATCGACCGGCAGGGTGTACTTCACACGCACGGGCTGGTTGCGCTGCTTGCCCGGGCTCCACTTCGGCGACTTGTTGAGCACGCGGATGGCCTCGTCGGAGAGCGAGCGGTCGGGAGTCTGCAGCACCTCGATGTTGGTCAGACGTCCGTCCTTCTCGATCACGAAGGTTACGACCACGCGGCCCTGGATGCCGTTCTCGAGGGCGATCTGCGGGAAGCGCACGTTCTGCTGTACCCAGTTGCGGAAGGTGTTGAGGTCTCCGCCCTGGAACGAGGGCATCGTCTCGGCCACGAGGAACGGCTGGTCGTCCTCGATCTCCTCCTCGACAACCTCGACCTGCTGGATCACCTCGGTGTTCTCATCGAACTCGGTAAAGGTTACCTCGGTGCTGATCTTCGTATTGTTGTCCACAACCTTGAGCAGGTCGGCGATTACCTTGACCTCCACCTTCTTGGGAGGCTCGGGCGGCTTCTGGTCCTGACGGGTAACCTCCGTAAGAACCTCTTCGACAACCTCTACCTGCTGATCGAGTTTCTCGATCTTGCGCTCCTTCGGGGTGTACCAGAAGGCGAGGATGACCAGGCCCAGCGATACGACGAGACCGATTTCGAGCAAAAGACCCCGCTTGTTCTGAAGGTCCGCTTTGGGTGATTTCTTGATTTCCATCTATGTAAACTTTAATTGTTTGCGCAGCAACAAAAGTGCATATGCACGCTATGCACCACAAATATAGGGATAAAAATCCAAAAATGAGCCGCCGCACACAAAAATCTTCGAAAATTGTCTATTTTTGTCCTGCGAAACCACCTCCGAAAGGCCAACATGACGGACAGAGAGAGCCTCTACGGCAAGAATCCCGAGGAGCTCGCCGCGCTCTGCGGCGAGCTGGGCATGCCGCGCTTCGCCGCGCGGCAGATCGCCCGCTGGCTCTACGTCCGCCACATGGAGGACCCGATGCGCATGACCGACCTGTCGGCCGCGGCCCGCGAAGCGCTCGCCGGGCGCTTTGCGCCGGCGCTGCATGCGCCCGAAGGGGTGGCCACCTCGCACGACGGAACGAAGAAATACCTCTTCCGCACCCCTGCGGGCCACTACATCGAGTCGGCCTACATCCCCGACGGCGAGCGGGCCACGCTCTGCGTCTCGTCGCAGGCGGGCTGCCGCATGGGCTGCCGCTTCTGCGCCACGGGACGCCAGGGGCTGCAGGAGTCGCTGCCGGCGGCGGAGATCCTCAACCAGATCGTCTCGCTGCCCGAACGCGATCGCCTTACGAACCTCGTCTTCATGGGCATGGGCGAGCCGCTCGACAATACGGACAACGTGCTGCGGGCCCTCGATATCCTCACGTCCGCGTGGGGTTTCGCCTGGTCGCCCACGCGCATCACCCTCTCCACGGCAGGCGTCGTTCCGCAGCTGCGTCGTTTTCTCGACGCCTCGAAGGTCCATCTTGCCGTGAGCCTTCACAACCCATTCCACGAAGAACGGATGGAGATCATGCCCGTAGAACGGGCCTGGCCCATCGCGCAGGTCGTGGAGATTCTGCGCGAATACGACTTTTCGCACCAGCGGAGGGTATCGTTCGAGTATATTGTCCTCAAGGGCCTGAACGACACGCCGCGACACATCCGCGAACTGCTGCGGCTGCTCAACGGCATCCGCTGCCGCATCAATCTGATCCGTTTTCACCGTATTCCCTCCTCGCCCTACTTCTCGCCCGACGACGAGGCGATGCTCCGGTTCCGCGATGCTCTGACAGCCCGGGGCATCCAGACCACGATCCGGGCCTCGCGCGGCGAGGACATCCAGGCCGCCTGCGGTCTGTTGAGTACCCGGGCCCTGCAGGAGCGGCAGTCCCGCCCGAAGCGGTAACAACGCCGGACCGTCCGTCCGGCGAACGGAGCCGAACCCCACCCTTTGGCCGTGTTTTCCTAATTTGGAGGCGGAGACGACGTTGTCTCCGCTAAAAATTCATGCAACTATGACCATAGGTTATTTACGGGTAAGCACGCGCAAACAGCATCTTGCCAATCAGCAGGACGAGATCCGCCGGTTCGCCGAGAGCCGGAATCTGACGATCGACGACTGGGTTACGGAGATCGTAAGCGGCCGCAAGGAGGAGAGCAACCGCAAACTGGGCACACTGCTCAAGAGATTGAAATCGGGCGATACGCTGATCGTTACGGAGGTATCGCGCCTGAGCCGGACGCTGACCGACATCATGGCCATCATGGGAAAATGCCTGAAGAAGGAGATCAACCTCTACACGACCAAGGAGGGCTACGTCTTCGACAACAGCATCAACAGCAAGGTGCTCTGTTTCGCCTTCGGGCTCGTCGCGGAGATCGAGCGCAACCTGATTTCGATGCGGACCAAGGAGGCGCTGGCCCTGCGCAAGGCCGAAGGGAAGATTCTCGGACGGCGCAAGGGCAGCTACACCAAATATAATATACTGATCGACAACAGACACGAGATCATCCGCATGCTGAATGCCGACTGTTCGGTGGGCGAGATCTGCCGCCGCTATGCCCTTTCGCGGGACACCTTCGCCAAGTTCCGGGAGCGCTTTCCGGCCGTCGGCAAGGCCCTGCTCGAAAAGGAGAACCGCCGCTTCGGGCAGGGCAGGGCCAAACGGGCCGAAAAAAACTCCGCACAGGGCGGAGTTACCAGGCAAACAATTGTTAACTAAACGACTCACCGCTGCTTTCGGCCGGGCGGAGGTCCTGCGGAACGGCCCGGACAAGACTCCGGGCAACATGCCGCACGGCACCGACGGCCTCGCTCAACGGATTGTCCCTCATGCAAACTCCTTCCTCATGCAGTTTCGTTTAAAGGTTCCACTTCAGTTCCTCGTTCGGATGCCGGAATCGCGGCCGGCCCCGCATGTTCAGAAACCAAGGGGCGTGCCAATCTTCCGGATGCTGCATAAAAGGGCGTCAGAACGGCACGGGAAGGCGTCGGCGGCACGGCCGCCCCGTCCCCGATCCGCCGGAAAGTGGGGAGCGGATTCCACGATGCGGGGAAAAATTCCACACTTTGCCCGCATCACCGCCCCGCAGACCGGGGCTACTCGATGCCGTAGAGATGGAGTTTGTTGTAGAGCGTCTTGCGGTCGATGCCGAGCAGTCGGGCCGCCCGGGACTTGTTGCCTCCGGCGGCAGCCAGGGCCCGGCGGATCTGCTCCTCCTCGGAGACCGGATCGCGCAGTGCGTATTTCGGCGCCGCGGAACCTCCGGACGCGGAGACGATCTCCTCGGGGAGTTCGCGGCAGGTGATGTAGTCGCCTGCGGCAAGCAGTGTGGCCGACTTCACGGTATTTTTCAGCTGACGCAGGTTGCCCGGCCAGGCATAACGGGCCATGGCCGCGGCGGCCGCAGCGTCGAAGCCCACGATCTCCTTGCCCAGCTCACGGTTGGCCTGGTCGAGGAAGAAGTCGGCGAAGAGCGGGATGTCGCCCTCCATCTGCCGCAGTTCGGGCATGCGGAGCGTGAATTCGTTGATGCGGTGGTAGAGGTCCGTGCGGAAGGTGCCGCGGGCGATCGCCGCCTCGAGATTTTCGTTCGTCGCCGCCACGAGGCGGATATCCACGGGAATCTCGCGCGTGCTGCCCACGCGGCGGATGCGCCGCTCCTGCAGGGCACGCAGCAGCTGCACCTGCGTCTCGTAGGTGAGGTTGCCCACCTCGTCGAGGAAGAGCGTGCCGCCGTTGGCCGCCTCGAAGGCCCCGACCTTGTCGGAGAGCGCCCCGGTGAACGAGCCCTTGACGTGCCCGAAGAACTCCGAGGCCGCCAGGTCGCGCGGAATGGCGCCGCAATCGACCGCCACGAAGGGCTTTGCGGCACGGCTGCTGCCCCGGTGTATCAGCTGTGCGATGTGCTCCTTGCCCGTGCCGCTGGCGCCGTGGATAAGCACCGACATGTTCGTCGGGGCCACCAGCCGCACATATTCGTAAAGCTGCCGCGAGGCATCGCTGCGACCCTCGATGTAGTTGAGCGGCGCGGGGTCCGCCTCCGTGCACGACGCCCGTCCGCCGCGGCCCGGCGCCTTCCCGGCCGGCATCTTCCCGGCCGGCGCCGCCGCGGTTCCTTTCAGCGCCTCGCGGATCTTCTTCAGCAGCTCGTCGGGATTCACCGGTTTGGCGACATAGTCCGAGGCCCCGAGCTTCATGCTCCGCACGGCGTTCTGGATCTCCGCATAGCTCGTCATCACGATCACCGGAGCCTCCACGCCCTCGCCCGCCATCCATTGCAGCAGGGCGATGCCGTCCTCGTCGGGAAGGCGCATATCGCTCAACACCAACGAAAACGATCCTTTGGCAAGAGCCGTGCGGGCCGCCGCCACCGACGAGGCGGTCTCCACCTCGAAGCCCTGCTTCGCCAACCAGGTGCGGAGCATCAGCGCGAAGGTAATATCATCATCTACGATTAAAATCCGTTCCATACGTTCACAAAGATACGATAATTATTCCGTTTCGGCCGCCTTCGGGGAGGCATTTTCCGATTCCCGGGCCGCGGCGGCACGGGCGATGCCCGCGGCGATGCGCGCAACTGCGGCCCGGAGCTCTTCGCGGAGCGCGTCGTCCGGCGTGCCGGGGCACGTCTCGGCGCGCCGCAGCACGGAGGCCACATCGTCGGCCCCGAGCATCGTGAAGAGCGGCAGCATCTTGTGCGCCTGGGCCTTCACGGCGGCATCATCGCCCGCATCGAGAGCCGCACGGAGCGCCTCGCAGTTGGCCGTCGTCTGCTCGACGAAGGAGTCGAGGATCGAGCGGGCCGCCTCCCGGTCGTCGCCCGCAAAGGCCGTCAGGGCCGCCAGGTTCCACCCGTCGGCCGTCGGCCCGGCACCGGCTCCGCCCCCCTCCTCCGCAACGGCTGCCGCGGGCGCGGAGCCACATACCCTGCGGATCGTCGCAAGCAGCTCGCCGCCGGTGAAGGGCTTGCGCAGGCAGGCTGCAAAGCCCCGGGCGGCAAACTCCTCGGCGCCGAGGTCGCCGCGGGCCGAGACAGCCACCACGGGCAGCGCGGGCGCCGCACGGCGCACCTCCTCCAGAACGCGGAATCCGTCGTAGGACGGCATCTGTATATCGGTGATCACCAGATCGAAGCGGCTGTCCCGGAGCAGCCGCCCGACATACTCGGGATACTGGCAGCATTCGGCGGCGAGCCCCGCACGGCGGCACATCGCGGCGACCATCTCGAGTTGCAGCGGATCGTCGTCCACCAGCAGGATGCGGCAGGGCGGCAGCGGCTCCCGGGACTCCCCGGCAGCGGCTTCCGGTGCAGAGCACGGCTTTTCGGGCGCCCGACCCACGGGAATCGTTACGAGGAAGCGGCTTCCGCGCCCGGGCGTGCTGTCGAGCGAGAGGGAGCCTCCGAGCAACTTGATGAGCCGGTCGACGATCGAGAGGCCGAGGCCGAAGCCATCGACCCCCTGGGCCGAACGCAGACGCACGAACTCGGCGAAGATCCGCTCACGCTCCTCGGGACCGATGCCGCGTCCCGTGTCGCGCACCGAGAAGGAGAGTTGTCCGTCGGAGAGCCCCACGCGCAGCGTTACGGAGCCTTTATCCGTAAATTTCAAGGCATTGGACAGCAGATTGTCGGCGATCTGCCGGATGCGGAAGGCGTCGCCTTCGACCTCGCAATCCGCTTCGGGGGCCACTTCGAGACGCAGGTCGAGCCCCTTGGCGGCCGCCACCGCGGCAAACCCCGTGCGAATCGTATCGAAGAGCTGCGCGGGGTTGAAGACCACGGGTTCGACCTCCATCTTGTGGGCGTCGAGGCGGTAGAAGTCGAGCAGGCTGTTCACGAGAGCCAGCAGGTGCTCGGCCGAGGATTTCATGTTCGCGAGGTAGAGCTCCTGCCGTTTGTCCCCGGTCAGGCGCGAGAGCAGGTCGATGTAGCCCATCACCGATCCCAGCGGGGCCTTGATGTCGTGCGTAATGGCCAGCATGAGCTGTTCGCGGGCCGCAAGCAGCGCCTCGTTGTCGCGGTTGGCCTGCTCGAGGGCGCGGCGGTAGCGGTTGCTGCGGTTGATGTCGCGCCACGAGATGCCCACGAAGAGCAGCATGAGCGCCACGGCCCCCGCGGCCACGCCGCCCAACAGGTGCGACGAGCGGCTGCGCAGCGCCTCGCGGGCGTCGATGCGGGCCATGAGGTACTGGGTCTCCTCCTCCTCGAAGTCGAGGATCAGGCGGTAGATCTTGGCATTGACCAGGTCGTTGCTGTAACGCAGACGCAGCCCCTCGCGCCAGGCCGTGTCGTAGATGTCGAGGCGCTCGCTCGTAACGCTGTCCTGAAGCGCCCGCAGCACCACGGCGATCGTGTCGCGAATGGTCTCGGCGGCCGGAGGTTCGGGGGCCGGGAGGGTGTCCACGACGATCTCGCGGCGCGAGATGACCACGTCGGAATCGTTCTTCGGGGGGCTGAACAGGTCGGCCAGGCGCCGGAAGAAGCGCCGCTTGGGACGCGGCACGGCGACCGTGTCGGCTTCGACCAGATGCGGCGGCGGCAGCGTGTCGTGCCGCATGGCGGGCTCCCCCGCAAGGAGCGAATCGGGCAGCACCCGGCGCAGCGAATCGGTGTAGAGCAGCGAGTCGGCCCGCCACAGCGAGTCGGCCAGGGCAATCGAGTCGGCCAGGGCTACCGAGTCGGGCGTCGGGAGCGGCCGGGACCCCGGGCCCTCGATCAGGGCGCGGATATTCTTTTCGAGCAGGCTTGCGGTGCCGCCCGAGCGGATCGAACGGCGCAGGCTCATCGTCCGGCGCTCCTTGTCGGCAAGCAGCCGCACGATGCTGTCCAGACGCATCGTCTGCAACGAATCGCCGCTGCCGTCGAAGTGCCGCATCGAGTCGATGCGTTCGCGCACGGAGCGCAGTTCGCGGCGGTAGAGCGCCTCGCAGGACTGGTAGCCGGCGATCATGAGCTGCCCGTAGCTCTCGGCCTGGTAGAGGTGGTAGAGCACCTCGTTCACGGCGCGGCGCTTGTGCTGCAGCAGCTCGTAGTTGCCGTCGGGCGCGGAGTAGCGCATCACCGCCCGATAGACATAGGCTACGGCGAGGATGCAGACCGCGATGAGGATGAGATAGCCTGCGGCGATCTTCGTTTTGACGAATTTGGACTCTTTCACGACGTCAAAGATAACGAAAAATACGTGCGATTCGGTGTATCGGACCGCAAAGCGGGGCCGTGCGCGAAAAATCCGCCCCGGCAGCATGCGGATCCGCGCGGAATCGTTATCTTTGAAGCCGGAAGGTTCCACCATACAATACAACACCGTCCCATGAAAAAATTCGGTTACATCCTGCTTGCCGTGCTCGCCGTCGGCCTCGCACTCTTCCTCTATTTCCGCTTCTGGTTCGTCTTCGGCGAGGGCGTGAAGAGCGGCGAACTGAACTATGTCGTCCACAAGGGCGTGATCTTCAAGACCTACGAAGGGAAGCTCATCCAGTCGGGCCTCCGCTCGCGCACGGCCGGCACGGTGCAGTCCTACGAGTTCGAATTCTCGGTGCGCGACGCGGAGCTGGCGCAAAAACTGATGCTGCAGGGCGGCCGCACCGTCGAGCTGCACTACAAGGAGTACTTCGGGGCCCTGCCCTGGCGCGGCTTCACGAAGTTCATCGTGGACAGCATCGTCTCCTCGGAACCCGCTGTCCCGCAGCCCGAAGTGCCATAGTCCGGGAGCCCGCAGCCCGCCACCGCCACCGCCACCGGCTGCAATTGTTCCCGTCCGCCACGGTCCCCGTCCGCCACTGTCCCCGGCACGCCGGCAAAGTGGCCGCGGCGGCACCGCAATGAGGCCGTTGCAAGGTCGTCCCGGCGGCGAAGCCATAAGACTATATCGAAAAACGATAATTTTTTTTTGATTTTCGAAATTCATTCGCTATATTTGCTGGCGTAAACTTCGAACACATCCATTCTGACGCTTATGGACCTGCTTACGGCTGAACACGTTACCAAACGCTACGCGGCGCACACGGCGCTCGACGACGTCTCGGTCGCCATTCCCCGCGGATCGGTCTACGGACTGCTCGGACCCAACGGCGCGGGCAAGACGACGCTGATCCGCATCATCAACCGCATCACGGCGCCCGACAGCGGGCGCGTCCTCTTCGACGGGCACGAGATCGCCCCCGAAGACATCTACCGCATCGGCTACCTGCCCGAGGAGCGCGGTCTCTACAAGAAGATGAAGGTGGGCGAACAGGCGCTCTTCTTCGCCCGCCTGAAGGGGCTTTCGCGGCGCGACGCCACGCAGCGGCTGCGGCAGTGGTTCGAGAAGTTCGGCATCACGGGCTGGTGGGACAAGAAGGTCGAGGAGCTCTCGAAGGGCATGGCCCAGAAGGTGCAGTTCATCGTCACGGTGCTGCACGAACCCGAGCTGCTGATCTTCGACGAACCCTTCTCGGGCTTCGACCCGATCAACGCCAACCTGCTCAAGGAGGAGATCCTCGCCCTGCGCGACCGGGGCGCCACGGTCATCTTCTCGACGCACAACATGTCCTCGGTCGAGGAGATCTGCGACCACATCACGCTCATCAACAAGTCGCGGAACATCCTCTCGGGACGCGTGGACGAAATCCGCCGGCGCCACGGAGCCAACATCTTCGAGGTGGCCTACCGCGGCGACGAGGCGGCGCTGCGCCGGGCCGTCGAGGGTCGCTGCGAGATCCTCGAGGGTGCCGACGGGGAGTCGGTCTACCGCACGCTCAAGCTCCATGTCGAAAGCGACGGCGAGGTGCGCGAGGTGATCGACGCGGTGAACCGGGCGGTCGAGCTGCGCTCGTTCCGCGAGATCATCCCCTCGATGAACGACATCTTCATCCGCGCCGTGAACGGACAGCTCTGATGAAAAGCCGCGGACGACAGGCGGCCCGCCGCAGGGGAAGCACCGCCGCAGGGACACTTGCCGGCGTGTGCCTGGGACTGGGCATGTACGGCCTCGTCCACGCGCTGCGGACCGGAGAGGGCACGCTGCGGCTCACGCTTGCGTCCATCACGCTGTGCTGCGGCATCCTGCTGCTGCTCCGCTTCCGGAAAACGGCAGCCCGGAAAACGGCCGCGAACAAAAACCGATAAAAACCCACAAACCATGTCCAACATATCCATCATCATCCAGCGCGAATTCAACGAACGCGTACGGAAAAAGTCCTTTATCATCACCACGATCCTCATGCCCGTGCTGATGATCGCCCTGATGGTCGCCCCGGCGCTCATCATGGAGTATTCGGGCAGCGAAACCCGGCACATCGCTGTCATCGACCAGAGCGGTCTTGTCGCCCCGCAGCTCGAAAACAACGCGGAGGTCGCCTTCGAGAGCACGGAGCTCGACCTCGACACGGCGCGCCGGCAGCTCACCGACCGCTTCGGCGTGCTGTGGATCGGCGCCGACATCCTCGAAAACCCCTCGGCCGTGAAGCTCTACGCCAACTCATCGTCGTCGCTCTCGGTCGAGAGCGCCATCACGGGGCAGATCGAGAAGATCCTCGAAACCGAGAAGCTCAAGGCCTACGAGATCGAGAACCTGCAGCAGATCCTCGACGCGGTGAAGACCACCGTTACGCTGCAGACCTTCCGCAACGACAAGTCGCAGGAGGGCGAGTCGCAGGCGCAGTCGTCGGTCGTCGCCACGGCCACGGGCTACATCCTGGGCTTCGTGCTCTACATGTTCCTGCTGATCTACGGCTCGATGGTCATGCAGTCGGTCATCGAGGAGAAGAACAACCGCGTGCTCGAGGTGATGGTCTCGTCGGTGCGCCCCTTCGACCTGATGATGGGCAAGATCCTCGGCGTGGCGGCCGTGGCCGTCGTGCAGGTGGTCATCTGGGGCGTGCTGATCGTCGGCGTGGGGAGCTTCGTCCTCCCGCAGCTCATGCCCGCGGAGGCGATGGCCGGCGTGGAGGCCGTGCGGCAGGGCATGCCCGACGCCGCTGCCGCGAGCGGCATGGACAGCGAGATGCTGCAGGCGCTGGCCGCCGTAACGGACCTGGGCTATGTGGTCAAGATTTTCGTCTGCCTGCTGCTCTTCGTCTTCGGCGGATACCTCCTCTACTCGGCGATGTTCGCCGCCGTGGGTTCGGCCGTGGACAACGTCCAGGACGCCTCGCAGCTGCAGATGCCCATCACGCTGCCGATCATCCTCGCGCTGCTGATGATGCTCGCCGTCATCAAGGACCCCAACTCGCCGATGGCCTTCTGGTTCTCGATCATCCCCTTCACCTCGCCCGTGGTGATGATGGCCCGCATACCCTACGACATCCCGCTGTGGGAGATCCTCCTCTCGCTCGCGGTGCTCTACGCCTCGTTCATCGGCATGGTGTGGTTCGCGGCGAAGATCTACCGCGTGGGCATCTTCATGTACGGCAAGAAACCCACCCTGCGGGAGATGCTCCGCTGGGTGCGCTACAAGTCCTGATACGCCGCAATGCGCCGCCGGAGGCCGAAGGCCCCGCGCGGCGTGTTTTTTGCGGAGCCTCTTTTTCGTGTTAGGGGAATAACAGAAATGAAAATATTTTCCTAACTTTGCGGCAGAATCCCCCGACGGATCAAAGACATACAACAAATACCTAAAAATAACAGCGTTATGAATTCGATCGACAACTACGATTTCAAAGGCAAGCGCGCGATCATCCGCGTGGACTTCAACGTGCCCCTCAACGAGAAGGGCGAGGTAACCGACGATACGCGCATCCGCGCCGCCATGCCCACCGTCAAGAAGGTGCTCGAGAAGGGCGGAGCGGTGATCCTCATGTCGCACATGGGACGCCCGAAGAAGAATCCCGATCCGAAGTATTCGCTCGAGCAGATCATCCCGGCCATCGAGAAGAACCTCGGCGTGAAGGTCGCCTTCGCCGGCGACTGCATGGGTGAGAAGGCCGCCGAAATGGCCAAGGCGCTCAAGCCGGGCGAGGTGATGCTGCTGGAAAACCTGCGTTTCTACGCCGAGGAGGAGGGCAAACCCCGCGGTTTGGCGGAGGATGCCACCAAGGAGGAGAAGGACGCCGCCAAGAAGGCCCTGAAGGAGGGTCCGCAGAAGGAGTTCGTCAAGAAGCTCGCCTCGTATGCCGACTGCTACGTCAATGACGCCTTCGGTACGGCACACCGCAAGCACGCTTCGACCTACCTGATCGCCAAGTACTTCCCCAACGACAAGATGTTCGGCTACCTGATGGAGAAGGAGGTCAAGGCCATCTCGGCCGTCATGGAGAATCCGGCCCATCCGTTCTGCGCGATCATCGGCGGCTCGAAGGTTTCGTCGAAGATCGGCGTGATCAAGGCGCTCATCGAGAAGGTCGATTCGATCATCATCGGCGGCGGCATGACCTACACGTTCGCCGCAGCCCAGGGCGGCAAGGTCGGAGGTTCGATCTGCGAGCCCGACATGTTCCCCGTGGCGCTCGAGATCCTCGAGCTGGCCAAGCAGAAGGGCGTTGAGCTCGTCATGTCGCCCGACGCACTGATCGCCGACGCCTTCTCGGCCGACGCCAACACGGACGTGGCCCCGGCCAACGCCATTCCCGACGGCTGGGAGGGTGTCGATATCGCCAACGAGGGCAAGAAGCGCTTCCGCGAGCACATCCTCGGCTGCAAGACGATCCTCTGGAACGGCCCCGTGGGCGTCTTCGAGATCGACAAGTTCGCAACCGGTTCGAAGGAGGTGGCCCTGGCCATCGCCGAGGCTACGAAGAAGGGCGCCTACTCGCTCATCGGCGGCGGCGACTCGGTAGCCTGCATCAACAAGTTCGGCCTGGCCGACCAGGTATCCTACATCTCGACGGGCGGCGGCGCGCTGCTCGAGTACATCGAGTTCGGCACGCTTCCCGGCGTGGAGGCCATCCGCGAATAGGATTCCGACGACGACAAACAACCGAAAGCGGGGAGCGCCGGAATCCGGGCTTCCCGTTTTTCTCGAAAAACCCGATACGAAACGAACGATGAAACGAATCATTCTTTTTGCTGCAACCATGGCATGTATGGCAGCCTGTCAGAACCAGAACAAGACGGCCGGCGTCCCGGCCATCGACCCGACGAATTTCGACCTCTCGGTAGCCCCGAACGCCGACTTCTACCAGTACGCCACGGGCGGCTGGCAGGCGAAGAACCCGCTCAAGCCGGAGTTCTCGCGCTACGGCTCGTTCGACGTGCTGCGTGAGAACAACGAGAAGCGCATCAACGAGCTCTTCCAGGAGATGACCCGCCTGGAGACCACCCCGGGGAGCGTCGAGCAGAAGATCTCGGACCTCTACAAGATGGGGCTCGACTCGGCACGGCTCAACGCCGAGGGCGCCACGCCCGTCCAGGCCGAAGTGGCCGCGCTGCTCGGCATCAAGGAGCGCGCCGGACTTACGGAAGCCGTCGCACGCCTCCACCACTCGGTAGCCAACCCCTTCTTCGGCGTGGGCGTCGAAGCCGACCTGATGAACAGCGACATGAACGCCCTCTACATCTCGCAGGGCGGTCTGGGCATGGGCAACCGCGACTACTACCTCGACGCGGAGAACGAGTCGATCCGCACGGCCTACAAGGAGTATCTCTCCGAGCTCTTCCGCCTGGCGGGCATCGCCGAGGAGCAGATCCCGCAGGCCGTCGAGGGCGTGATGCACATCGAGACGTCGCTGGCCGAGAAGGCGTGGTCGAACGTCGAGCTGCGCAACATCGCCGCACAGTACAACCCCACCCCGAAGGCCGAATTCGAGAAGACGTACGACGCCATCGACTGGGCGGCCTACTACCGCACGATGGGCATCGGCGACTTCGAGTCGATCATCGTTACGACCCCCACGGCGATCGCCCGGGCCAACGAGCTGCTGAAGACCGCGCCGCTCGAGGAGCTGCGCTATTACCTCGCCGCGCAGTACCTCAACGCTGCGGCGCCCTACCTGAACGATGCGTTCCAGACGGCGTCGTTCGAGTTCTTCGGCCGCACGATGTCGGGCCAGCAGGAGCAGCGCCCGCGCTGGAAGCGCGCCATGGCGGTGCCCAACGGCACGCTGGGTGAGGCCGTCGGCGAGATGTACGTCGCCAAGTACTTCCCCGAGAAGGACAAGCAGCGCATGACCGAGCTGGTGAAGAACCTGCAGACGGCCCTCGGCGAGCACATCGACTCGCTGACGTGGATGTCCGACGCCACGAAGGCCAAGGCCCGCGAGAAGCTGGCGACCTTCACGGTGAAGATCGGCTATCCCGACAAGTGGAAGGATTACTCGACGCTCGAGATCGACCCCGCGAAGAGCTACTGGGAGAATATCGTCAATGCCAACATCTGGTACACGGAGGACAACATCTCGGAGCTGGGCAAGCCGGTGGACAAGGCCGAGTGGCACATGACGCCGCAGACGGTCAATGCCTACTACAACCCGACGACGAACGAGATCTGCTTCCCGGCCGCCATCCTGCAGCCGCCCTTCTACAACCCCGATGCCGACGACGCGGTGAACTACGGCGCCATCGGCGTGGTGATCGGCCACGAGATGACCCACGGATTCGACGACCAGGGCCGCCAGTTCGACAAGGACGGCAACATGAACAACTGGTGGACCGAGGAGGATGCCGCCGCCTTCAAGGAGCGCACGGACATTCTGGTCAAGCAGTTCGACGCCATCGAGGTGCTTCCGGCCAAGGACGGGGAGCCGGCGCTGCATGCCAACGGCTCGCTCTCGCTGGGTGAGAACATCGCCGACCAGGGCGGTCTGCGCGTAGCGTGGACGGCCTACCACAACTCGCTCGAGGGCAAGGAGGCTCCGGCACCGATCGACGGCTTCACCGACGCACAGCGCTTCTACCTGGCCTACGCGACGCTCTGGGCACAGAACATCCGCGACGAGGAGATCGCGCGTCTGACCAAACTCGACGTGCACTCGCTGGGCAAGTGGCGCGTGAACGCCACGCTGCGCAACCTGCAGGACTTCTACGACGCCTTCGGCATCACCGACGGGGAGATGTTCCTGCCCGTCGAGGAGCGCGTGATCATCTGGTAGGGCGGACTCCGGAGCGGGGTTCTGCCCCGCCCGCGGCACACCGCCGTCCGCCGCAACGGCAAAAGGCCGGAACCATTCCAGGTTCCGGCCTTTTCCATCTGTCGGCGCCGCAGCGGAGCGGCGGACAAAAAAAGGGCGACGGCAGGTCGCAACATTTCCCGGGTCCCGAAGAATTCGGAAAGGACGGGGAAACCCTGTCGTCGCCAATGGCCGGACCCGCGGGTCCGGCTCATGCGCTATGCTATGGGAAGAACGGTTGTCGTATCGGACATACGGGCTGTCCGAAGGCCCCGTTGCGGAGCCGGGTCCGCCCCGCTTCTGCCCCGCAAAGATAGGGATTCTTCCGAAAAAACAAATGCCCCGGGACGGGAAAGAGCGCACGGCCGGAAAGGGCCGCACGGCCTGAATGCCGTCAATAGAAGGTTCCGCGGGGGGCGAAGATCGTATATCCGAAATTGAACGTCAGGTACATGTTGTGCCAGTCGCGGAGGTCGTATTTGGTGAGCGAGAGGCTCACGGGGCCGATCGGCGAGTGATAGACCAACGACGCCTCGCAGATCCAGTGCCAGGGTCTGTCGGGGGTCGCCGACGGGTAGAACGAGAGGTCCCGGCGCTCCCCGCGCAGCATGGCGTAGCATCCCGTGCGGAAGAAGAAGTTGGGCATCAGGTCGAAGGTCGGCATCAGCCCGGCGCCGACGAACCACGGGGCGTGGAAGTCGGGCATGTAGATCATCCGCGCATGCTGCACCGGCGCATAGGAGGGCATCGACATGAGCGTGGCCTCGGGCGTGCTGAAGTCGGGGTGGTTCGTATAGACGCCGTCGAAATTCATTCCGAAGGAGAACCAGCTGCTCGACGGGATGTCGAAATACTTGCTCCACGAAAAGCGGGCGCCGAACCACTGCCGCTGTATGCGCGTAAGGAACTTTTCGGCGTCATAGGGGCGGTAGCGGTCGTGCCCCGAGACCCAGACGGCCGAAAGGCGCAGATCGGAGCCCCGGCGCGGGTAGAGGAACTTGTCGAGCGTATTGCGGGCCACCTCGGCCTTGACCCCGGCGAAGAGGAAGCGCGAGAGGTCCGTATCGTCGGCAAAGGGGTCGTCCGAATCGTAGCGGTAATTGACATGCCCGGTGTTGGCGCGGAGCGTGAGTACGCTGCGGTGCGAGAGGGGCATGCCGACGCCCACGGAGAAGAAACTCTCGCTCTCCTTGACCGGTTTGGTGTTGTCGATGCGCGTGATGTTGCCGAAGGAGCCGTGGCGCAGGCTGTGCACCGAGAAGTTGTAGGAGTAGTCCAGGAAGAAGGGCTTTACGAAGTAGAAGTCCGTGCGTCCCCCGAGAGCGCCCCAGGTGTAGATCGGGCCCAGATAGAGGTCCGTCGAGAACTGCTGCCCGACACGTCCGATCCACTGGTAGTTCATGCCGACATAGGCCTGGTTGAAGGCCGTCGAGGAGACGTTTCCCCCGAGGGTGATCTTGAAGTTGGGGCGGGTGTTGAAGTGGGCCCGGAAGGCATAGCGTTTTTCGACCGAGTCGTAACGCACATGGGGGAACTCCATCGAGAATTCGCCGCGGGCGAGCACCTCGTAGAGGTTGTCGCGCAGTTCGTCGAAGGCCATGGGCCGCTGCCGTCCGGGGGTGCGGCGGTCCACCTGCACGAAATCGCGGATGTAGGCACGCTGCTTGCGGTTGAGGCCCTCGAGGCGGTAGTCGTTGAAGACCAGCGGCGGGCAGAGGGCGCGGAAGGCGGCGCGGCGCGCGGCGTAGTCCACCGTGCCGCGGCGGTCGCCGCAGCGGGCCAGGATCCCGGGCATGGCGGCCATGGCATCCTCGTATCCGGCATCCATGATCGCCTCGGCCTGGTCGAAATCGAGCATCCCGGCCTTCACCGCGCGGCGGATGACGACGCCGCGCGCTTCGGGCAGGTCGTAGTCCGTATCCTGCATGGCGAGCATGAAGGCCTGGTCCAGGAGGTTGCTCTCCTCGGAGGGCGGGGTGTTCCCGGCCGTGCATACCGACCCCACGACAAAGTCGGGGCGGAAGGTCCCGTCGAGGGGTTTCCAGGGGAAGTTGTCGTAGATGCCTCCGTCGTAGAAAAGCATCGAATCCTTCTTTACGGGTTTGAAAACCAGCGGGATGGACATCGACGAGCGGACCGCTTCGCTCAACTCGCCGCGGCGCAGGACCACGGCCCGGCGGTGGTTCATGTCGCTCGCCACGCAGAGGAAGGGGACCATCAGGCGGTCGAAGTCGCCGTCGCAGGCCGCCGTGGCGGGGGCGAAGAGCTCGGTAAGGGCCATGTCGATCTGCGTCGAGGAGATGAGGTTCGTGGGGACCTGGATGCGTTTTCCGGAGACCTCCGCGACGTCGATGCGCAGGCTGAGCATCGAGGGGTTGCTGCCGATCTGGCGGTAGTAGTCGAGGTATTTGTTGGGGTCGATGCGTCCCGAAACCCACTCCCTGACGACGCCCGAGCTGACGATTTCGCGCATCTCCGAAGGGGCGTATCCCGCGGCGTACATCGCGGCGATGATCGAGCCCATGGAGGTTCCGGCCACATAGTCGATGGGCACGCCGCACTCCTCGAGCGCTTCGAGCACGCCGATATGGTAGAGCCCCTTGGCGCCGCCGCCGCTCATCACCACGCCCACACGCTGCGCGGCGGCGGGGAGCGCCGTGCCGAGCAGCAACAGGACAAAAGCGAGCGTTTTACGCATCATATCCAATTTTTTTGTAACTTTGCACGTTAAAGACACTGTCCAAAAGTAGGCAAAAAAGAAAAACCGACAAAATATGACCGACAAAATCAATGAACTTCTGCGACGCGTCGAAGAGTTCAAACCCAAGGCAGCGGCCGAGATCGAGGAGTTCCGCATCAAGGTTCTCGGCAAGAAGGGCGAACTGAACGCCCTGATGGAGGAGTTCAAGAGCGTGGCCCCGGAGCTCAAGCGCGAGGTGGGGCAGCAGCTCAACCGCCTCAAGACGGAGGCCACGCAGCGCATCAACGCCCTGCGCGAGGAGCTGCAGCAATCCGCCGCGGGCGAGGCGGGCACGTCGGATGACCTGACGCGCCCGGGATCGGCCGACGGGCTGGGCTCGCGCCATCCCATTTCGCTCGTCAGGAACCAGATCGTCGAGATCTTCTCGCGCCTGGGCTACACGGTGGCCGAGGGCCCCGAGATCGAGGACGACTGGCATGTCTTCTCGGCGCTCAACTTCCCGCCCGAGCACCCGGCGCGCGACATGCAGGACACCTTCTTCATCGAGAAGAACCCCGACATCCTGCTGCGCACGCACACCTCGTCGATCCAGGTCCGCACGATGGAGCACCAGCGGCCTCCGATCCGCGTGATCTGCCCCGGACGGGTCTTCCGCAACGAGGCGATCTCCTACCGTGCGCACTGCATCTTCCACCAGATCGAGGGTCTCTACATCGACGAGGGGGTCTCGTTCGCCGACCTGAAGCAGTCGCTGCTCTACTTCGCCAAGGAGCTCTTCGGCGAGCAGGCCGTCATCCGCATGCGCCCGTCGTACTTCCCCTTCACCGAGCCTTCGGCCGAGGTCGATGTCTCGTGCAACCTCTGCGGCGGCAAGGGCTGCCCGGTCTGCAAGGGCACGGGATGGCTCGAGATCATGGGTTGCGGCATGGTCGATCCCAATGTTTTGAAAGCCAATAACATCGACCCCGAGAAATACTCGGGATTCGCCTTCGGCATGGGCATCGAGCGCATCGCGATGCTCAAATACGGAGTCAAGGACCTGCGCCTCTACTTCGAGAACGACGTGCGCTTCCTGCACCAGTTCGACCAGGCGCTCTGAACACCGGCTCGGGGATGAAACGGCTCACGGCAATCACGCTTCTCTGCACGCTCTTCACGACGGCCTTCACGGCCGGGAAGGGGCGCGGCGTCGTGCCCGAATACCCCGACTCGCTGCGCAGCGTCTGGTTCTACACCGAAGGAATCAAGCAGCAGACGATCCACCGCGACACGGCACGGGCCCGGGAACTTCTCCGGGAGGCCGTCCGCCGCGACTCGACCTACGCCCCGGCCTACTACGAGCTGGCGGCCAACGGCATGTACCGCACGCCCGCGGAGGCCGTGGAGCTGGCCGGCAGGGCCTGCCGCCTCGATTCGACGAACAAGTGGTACCGCCAGCTCTACGGGCAGACGCTCATCTACGCCGGACGCTATGCCGAGGCGCTGCGCCTCTTCCGCCGCCTGCAGACCGACTATCCCAAGGAACCGGACTACTACCGCCTTGTGGCGGCCCTCTACGAGCAGACCGACTTCCCGGTACAGGCGATCCTGACACTCGACTCGGCCGAGCTGCGCCTGGGGCGCATTCCCTATCTGACCGAGATGAAACGGCGCCTGCTCGTCTCCACGGGCCAGACGGCCCGGGCCATCGAGGAGGCGCGCGCCGATGTCGAGGCGACACCCTACGAGGCACGCCCGCATGCCGTGCTGGCAACACTCTACGCCTCCAACAAGCAGGATTCGCTGGCCCGCGCGGAGTTCGACGCGGCGCTCGCCATCGACTCGACGAATGTCGAGACGCTCATGATGCTGGCCGACTTCCACACCGAACGGCAGGACTACCGCGCACTGCTCGCCACGACGCGGCGCCTCTTCCTCTCGGACGACATGCCCCTCGAGACGAAAATCCGGCGCTTCGAGCAATTCACGGCCGACGTGCGCTTCTACCGCGAATACTACCTGCAGCTGCACGACCTGGCGGCGATCCTGGCGATCCGCTATCCGGACGACCCGCGCGTCGTGGAGCTCTATGCCGACCATCTGATCGCCTCGGGCGAGCTGGAGCAGGCCCTCACGCTCTACAAGATCCACCTCGCGGACCGGCCTGCGGTCGAGAAGTACTACAGCATGACGATCGACATCGAGAGCTACCTGCAGCGGCCCGACTCGGTACAGAAATATGTTTCGGAGGCGCTGCGGCTCTTCCCCGACCGGGTCGATTTCCACCTTGCGCGCGGCCATGTGATGAGCTACGCGAAGCAGTACGACCGGGCGATCGAGGCCTACGAGGAGTCGCTGCCGCTGGCCACGACGGACTCGCTGCGCAGCGTCATCTGGGGAATGATCGGCGACGACTGGCACCAGAAGGCCATCGGGGGCAGCGAGGACTGGGACGAACGCATGGACCTGGGTCTCGTGAAGCTCGACGCGACATTCCGCAAAAACATCAAACGAAGCTATGCGGCCTATGAGCGGAGCCTGCGTTACAACCCGGACAACGTCCTGGTACTGAACAACTACGCCTACTTCCTCACGATCGAGGGGCGCGATCTGGAGCGGGCCCTCACGCTGGCGAGCCGCGCCACGGCCCTCGAGAACGACAACCCGACCTACCTGGACACCCATGCGTGGGTGCTCTTCAAGCTGGGGCGGCTGGACGAGGCGCGCAAGATGCTCCAGCGGGCCGTGGCCCTCGACGCGCAGAACTCCCCGGCGCTGCTGGTCCATTACGGCGACGTGCTGCAGGCCCTCGGCGAGCACTTCATGGCCGAGGTCTACTGGAAACGGGCCCTCGAGAAGGGGTATGCCCAGGAGTTTGTCGAGCCGCGCCTGAAGCGGGCCCGGGAGGCCCGGGAAGCCGCCCGAAAGACCCCGAACACGCAAAACTGAAAATGATGAAACGCCTTGCCGGACTCCTCCTTACGACGTTGCTGCTGCTCTGCGCCCTCCCGGCTGCGGCGCAGAACAACGCGCAGATCGCCGAACAGAAACGCGTCATCGCGGAGCTTGAAAAGAAGATCGCGGCCCAGGAGCAGGAGATCTCGAAACTCCGGAAGAGCCGCTCGTCGAACGAGGAGCGCGTGCGGCAGCTGGCGCAGCAGATCAATTCGCGGACCCAGCTGCTCGACGCCACGGAGCGCGAAGCCTCGCAGCTGCGCGACGAGATCGCCCGCAAGGACAGCGTTGCCGGCGACCTGGCGACGCGCCTCGAACGCGACCGGACGCAATATGCCGAGATGGTCCGCGAGGCCTATCGCAACTACCGCCACAACAACTACCTCACCTACCTCTTTTCGTCGCGCGACTTCGCCGACGTCGCCCGGCGCCTTGCGAATCTGCGGGTCGTGGCGTCGCTGCGCGAGCAGAAGCTCCGCGACATCCGGGCGTTGAGCGTGCAGGTACGCACGGAGCAGGAGGAGCTCTCCCGCCGCAAGGAGTCGCTCGATTCGGTTTCGCGGCGCATCACGGCGCAACGCGAGAAGCTCGAACGCGACACGCGCAATGCGCGGGCGAGCATCTCGAGCCTTTCGAAGCGCGAGAAGGCGGCGCTGCAGCGCAAGGTGGCGCAGGAGCAGGAGCTCGATGCGGCAATCGACGCACTGCGCAAGCTCACGAAGGGCAACAAGGAGGGCGCCTCGTTCTCGGCACGCACCTCGGGACTGCTGCTTCCGGTGGTCGGCGGCCGCGTGAAGCGCTACAAGGAGAACATGGCCGAGATCACGGGGCCGAAGGGGGCTCGCGTGATCTCGATCTACGAAGGGAAGGTCGTGGAGGTGAAACGCAACCGCATCACGGACAAATACGACGTTTTCGTGGCGCACGGCGAGTACATAACCTCCTATGCCAACCTGGGGACGATCTGCGTCGAAAAGGGCCAGAAAGTGGCCAAAAACGAGGCGTTGGGCACCATCGGCTCGTCGGTCAATATCGAGAACATGCAGACCGAATACCGCCTGGTCTTCGGCATCTACCCGCCCGACCCGAAGCAGAAGATGTCCGCCGCCAACTGTTTCAAACGATAAACCGCCCGGAGCAGGGCAGGGCAGATTTTCGGAAGGTCCGCGCCGAAAGCGGACCGTCGCCCGCACCGCCGCCGGGAAAGAGCTATAAGAATCATACGATGGCCGTACGTTACTATACCGACGATTGCAGCTACCGGCTGCCGCAGAAGCGCCTCACGGCGCAGTGGCTGCGCGGGGTGGCGGCTGCGGAGGGCTATACGCTGGGCGATGTGAGCTACATCTTCTGCTCGGCGCAGCGCCTGCTGGAGATGAACCGCCAGTACCTCGGACACGACTATTTCACCGACGTCATCACGTTCGACTACAGCGACCGCCGCGGGACGCACGTCGTCTCGGGCGACATCTTCATCGACGTGGAGACCGTGCGCGACAATGCGCGCCTCTACGGGGCGCGGCCGCTCGACGAGATGCGCCGCGTGGTGGTGCACGGCGTGCTGCACCTCTGCGGACAGGGCGACAAGACGCCCCGCACCAATGCGCAGATGCACCGCAAGGAGGACCGTTACCTGCGATTCTGGGAGGCATACGGGCACTCGGACCCGACGCCGGAAGGGGAATCCGCCCGGCCCGCCAAAGAGGCTGAAACGGCCTGAAAAGGGCCTGCCCGAGCCGCCGACTCCCGGGCAGGCTTCGCAGACATCCAAACGACGCCCGCGAACACCGCAAAATACCGCAAAATACCGCAGGAATTTGCAAGCTTGCAGGGGCAGAGAACACAAAGGAATCGAAAAGGACGCAAGAGGCCGCAGGGACCGCCGCAACGGTTATCACGGTTCCGGAGGCCCTGCATCACCATTCACGGAAACAGACCACATGAAGCTCGAATACGATATTGTTGTCATCGGCGGCGGGCACGCCGGATGCGAGGCCGCCTCGGCCGCCGCACGCCTCGGATCGCGCACGCTGCTGCTGACGATGGACATGACGAAAATGGCCTCCATGTCGTGCAACCCGGCCATCGGCGGAGTTGCCAAAGGTCAGATAGTCAGAGAGATAGACGCATTGGGAGGTCAGACGGGCCGCATCACGGACCTCACGGCCGTACAGTTCCGCATGCTCAACCGCTCGAAGGGGGCGGCGATGTGGAGCCCCCGGGCACAGTGCGACAAGACGCGCTTTTCGGAGTGCTGGCGCCGGACGCTCGAGCAGACGGAGAACCTCTCGATCTGGCAGGATGCCGCCACGGAGCTCCTCTTCGGCACGACGGGGGAGGGGCAGCCCTGCATTTGCGGGGTCCGCACCCGCATGGGGGTGGAGTTCGCCTGCCGGGCCGTGGTGCTCACGGCCGGTACCTTCCTCGACGGAGTGATGCACTGCGGCGCGGCGCATGCCGAAGGGGGCCGCGCCGGCGATGCCGCCTCACACGGCATCACCGAAAGCCTGCGCCGCATGGGCTTCGAGAGCGGCCGCATGAAGACCGGTACCCCGGCGCGCCTCGACGCGCGGTCGATCGACTTCACGCAGCTGGAACCCCAGTACGGAGACGAAAACCCCTCGAAATTCTCCTTCTCGTCGGAGACTAAACCCGTTGAAAACCAGATGCCATGTTATCTGGTTTACACGACGCCCGAGGTCCACGACATCCTGCGCGGCGGCTTCGACCGCTCGCCGCTCTTCAACGGCACGATCCACGGCATCGGACCCCGTTACTGCCCCTCGATCGAGGACAAGCTGCGGACCTTCGCCGACAAGGAGCAGCACCAGCTCTTCCTCGAGCCCGAAGGCCGCACGACCAACGAATACTACCTCAACGGCTTCTCCTCGTCGCTGCCCTGGGAGGTGCAGTGGGAGGCGCTGCATCGCATCCGCGGATTCGAGCATCTGGAGATCTACCGCCCGGGCTATGCCATCGAATACGACTATTTTCCGCCTACGCAGCTGCACCATTCGCTCGAAACGAAGGCCGTGCGGGGATTGTTTTTCGCCGGACAGGTCAATGGCACCACGGGTTACGAGGAGGCCGCGGCACAGGGGCTCATGGCGGGAATCAACGCCCACCGGCAGCTCCGGGGAGAGGAGCCGGTCGTCCTGCGGCGCGACGAAGCCTACATCGGCGTGCTGATCGACGACCTTGTAACGAAAGGGGTGGACGAACCCTATCGGATGTTCACTTCTCGGGCCGAGTACCGGATTCTGCTGCGACAAGACAATGCCGATCTGCGACTGACGCCGAAAGGGCATGAAATCGGCCTCATCACGGCCGAAAGATATGCCGAATTTGAGCAAAAAAAATCGCGCGTAGAATCGCTTGTAGCCTTCGCCCACGGACTGAGTGTCAAAGCAGCCGAAATCAACGACTATTTGAAATCGGTCGGTTCGGACCCGCTGACGCAGGGCCGCAAGCTGCACGACATCCTGATGCGCAACCAGGTCGATTTTGCCTCGCTGCGCGAAGTGCTGCCGAAGCTGCGCCGGTTCTTCGACGAGAACCCGATGAACGGGGAGGAGATCGAGGAGGCGGAGATCCGGATCAAATACCGGGGCTACATCGAGCGGGAAAAATTCATTGCCGAAAAGCTCCAAAGATTGGAAAATATCCGCATTCCCGACGGTTTCGACTTCCATTCGATGCAGGCGCTGACGATCGAGGCGCGGCAGAAGCTCTCGCGCATCCGACCTGCGACCATCGGGCAGGCGTCGCGCATTCCGGGCGTTTCTCCGGCAGATGTCAATGTTTTGCTGGTAAAGTTCGGCCGATAGCCGGACTTTTTTTACCTATTCCGCAAAATCATTCAAAAGGAAATAAACCGGGACGACCTGCGCATTCTTTCTGATCTTAAGTTTTTCGGAGAAGAATATTCGCAAAACAGCGACCGGCATTGATTTCAAGAAGACAAATCCGTTTCGTTTGAAAAATCCGATCCGCACGACAACAGTTCAAAGAGGCGCGCATTGTTCCCCGTGGAACAAATCCGGCTGCATTCGGGGAGAAGATATTAGTTCCCATAGAACATTCACCAACCGAAGCAAAAGTCCGGACAGCTAATCAGAATCAACCAATCCGGCTTCAAAGATTGTTCCCCGTGGAACATTAGAGCAGTCTGTACACAACTGATCGGGAAGGGGAACGACCACCAGTTATTTTCGTAAAACAAATCCGGCTGCGATCGGGGAGAGTACATTGTTCCCCGTGGAACAATAACCGACCAGAATAAAGAGTCCGGACAGTCGATCACAACCGAAAGGTCCAGCCCCGCAGTTTGTTCCCCGTGGAACAACAACCGATTCGGTCCAAAGAAAACAAAAAAAATACCCGCGACTGAATCGCGGGTACCTTATCATATCCGAAAAACGGCATCAGAGCACGATCGTGCACCAGCCGTGCGTATCTTCGGCACGTCCGTACTGGATATCCTGCAGACGCGTATAGAGTTCCATCGAGACCTTTCCGACCTCCGTTCCGTAGGTATATACCTTGTCGGTCTGCATGTCGAAGATTTTGCCGATCGGGGAGATGACGGCTGCCGTACCGCAGGCGCCGCACTCCTCGAAGGTTTCGAGCTCTTCGACCGGAATCCGGCGTTCCTCGACCTCGAGACCCATGTCGCGGGCCAGCTGGCGCAGGCTTTTGTTCGTGATCGAGGGGAGCACGGACGACGATTTCGGGGTGATGTACTTACCCTCCTTGATACCGAAGAAGTTGGCGGCGCCGCACTCTTCGATGTACTTGTGCTCGGCGGCATCGAGGTACATGACGTTGGAATAACCCAGCGAATGGGCCTTTTCGCCCGACAGCAGGCTCGCCGCATAGTTTCCGCCGACCTTCACATCACCCGTTCCGCGCGGTGCCGCACGGTCCTGTTCCCGGTCGATGGCCACCAGAATGGGTTTGATGCCCGTTTTGAAATAGGCGCCGACAGGCGATCCGTAGACGATCAGCAGGGCATCCTTCGAGGGACGCACACCCAGACCGACCGACGTGCCGAACATCACGGGCCGCAGATAGAACGAAGCACCCGTACCGTAGGGCGGGATGAAGCGCTCGTTGCGCTTGACCACTTCGACGCAGGCGTCGATGATCATCTGCTCGGTGGGTACGGGCAGGCAGAGCCGCTCGGCCGAGGAGATCAGACGCCGCGCATTGTCTGCGACACGGAAGAGGCGTACCTTGCCATCGACCCCCCGGAAGGCCTTCAGACCTTCGAAAAGTTCGATGCCATAGTGGAGACACGATGCCGACATATGCATCCGGATGTATTCGTCCGCCGTGATCTCCATCTCGCTCCATTTGCCGTTCGTGAAGGCAAAACGCGCATTGTAGTCGGTTTTGGTGTAATCAAAACCCAACGCACCCCATTCGATATTTTCCATACTGTTCGTATTTTAGTGTTTTCCGCGGAAAACAGATTTTTCGTGATTTCACTTCTTTCGGACTTCCGAAAGTGATGTATATTCCTTCAACCGTCCGTTTTTCGGCCCGGCTGCCCTGACTTCGGTTCCCCGTCGCCCAAACTTCGGCCCGATAACCCAGATTTCGGCCTTCCGTTGCCCAGTCGTCTCCGGCCCTCGATCTCCAGTCTTCCGGCCCCGGGGTTGCCCGAACTCCGGTCCCCGGATCAGCCGACGATGGCGCCGTTGTTGGTCGCCTCCGAAGGCTGCAGCAGGCGCAGCTTGCCCGAAGCATCCTCGGCCATGAGGATCATGCCGCTCGAGGTGATGCCCTTCAGGTCGCGCGGCGCCAGGTTCACCAGCACGAGCACCTGCTTGCCGACAAGCTCCTCGGGCGTGAAGTGCTCGGCAATACCCGAGACGATCACCCGGCGGTCGATACCCGTATCGACCGTGAGCTTCAGCAGCTTCTTGGTCTTGGCGACCTTCTCCGCCTCGAGGATCGTCGAGACGCGGATATCCATCTTCTGGAAGTCGTCGAATTGAATTGTATCTTTCTGTGCTTCAACATGTTGCGCAGCTTCTGCGGCCATATTGGCGGCCTTCGTCGCGGCGAGTTTGTCCAACTGGCGCTGGATGACGTCGTCCTCGATCTTCTCGAAGAGCAGCTCGGGCTTTCCGATCCTGTGGCCGGCCTCCACGAGGTCCATGGCGCCGAGGCGCTCCCAGGAGAACTTCTCCATGGCGAGCATCGCGAGGATCTTCGCCGCCGAGAAGGGCATGAAGGGCTCGATGGCGATAGCCGTGTTGGCCGTGATCTGCAGGGCGACGTTCAGGATCGTCCGGACACGCTCCGGATCGCTCTTGATGACCTTCCACGGCTCGGTGTCGGCCAGGTATTTGTTGCCGATGCGCGAGACGTTCATGGCATCCTTCAAAGCCTCGCGGAAGCGGTAGTTCTCGATGTTGGCCTCGAGCGAGGCCTTGACGGCCCCGACCTCGGCGATCGTCGCCCGGTCGTAGTCGGTCAGCTCGCCGCAGGCGGGCACCACGCCGTCGAAATACTTCTGCGTGAGCACCAGCGCGCGGTTCACGAAGTTGCCCAGCACGGCCACCAGCTCGTTGTTGTTGCGGGCCTGGAAATCCTTCCAGGTGAAGTCGTTGTCCTTCGTCTCGGGGGCATTGGCGCAGAGCACATAACGCAGCACGTCCTCCTTGCCGGGGAACTCCTCGAGATATTCGTGCAGCCAGACGGCCCAGTTGCGCGACGTGGAGATCTTCTCGCCCTCGAGGTTCAGGAACTCGTTGGCGGGGACGTTTTCCGGCAGGATGTAGCCGCCGTGGGCCTTGAGCATCGAGGGGAAGACGATGCAGTGGAAGACGATGTTGTCCTTGCCGATGAAGTGCACCATCTTCGTATCCTCGCTCTTCCAGTACTTCTCCCAGTCGGGCGTAAGGTCCTTCGTCGCGGAGATGTAGCCGATCGGCGCATCGAACCAGACGTAGAGCACCTTGCCTTCGGCCCCCTCGACCGGCACGGGAATGCCCCAGTCGAGGTCGCGGCTCACGGCACGCGGCTGCAGGCCGCCGTCGAGCCAGCTCTTGCACTGCCCGTAGACATTGGTCTTCCACTCCTTGTGGCCGTCGAGGATCCACTCGCGGAGGAATCCTTCGTACTGGTCCAGCGGCAGGTACCAGTGCTTCGTCTCGCGCTTCACGGGCACCGATCCCGACACGGCGCTGTGCGGGTCGATCAGTTCGTCGGGCGAGAGCGTCGAGCCGCACTTCTCGCACTGGTCGCCGTAGGCGCGGTCGTTGCCGCACTTGGGACAGGTGCCCACGATGTAGCGGTCGGCGAGGAACGTCTGCGCCTCCTCGTCGTAGTACTGCATCGAGGTCTTCTCGATGAACTTGCCCTCGTCGTAGAGTTTGCGGAAAAAGGCCGAAGCGGTCGCGGCGTGTGTCGCCGACGAGGTGCGCGAATAGATGTCGAACGACATGCCGAGCCCCTCGAACGAGCGCTTGATGAGCTCGTGGTAGCGGTCGACGATCTGCTGGGGCGAGACGCCCTCCTTGCGGGCCTTGATGGTGATGGGCACGCCGTGTTCGTCGGATCCGCAGACCGAGATGACGTCGCAGCCCTTCAGGCGCAGGTAGCGCGTATAGATGTCCGAAGGTATGTAGACTCCCGCCAGGTGGCCGATATGTACGGGGCCGTTGGCGTAGGGAAGTGCCGAAGTAACGAGATAGCGTTTGAATTCTTTAGCCATTGTGTGTGATACAGTCTTACTAATTTGTGTCAAAAATACGAATTTTTGAGATATTCATAAAGGAAACGGCGAGATTTTCCGAATATCCGTAAAAACACCCTTCTCCGCCGGGCCGCTTTGCGGAAAAAGCGCCGCGGCGGCTTTTTTTATCCGCCGGGCGGTTGTACCTTTGCGCTACGTCTGTAACCTCAAAAACTCCATCCATGCAAAACCTGCAACGACAACCCCTTGCGGCGGCAGCCTCGTTCGCCGACTCGAAACCCCACTACGAAATCCTCGACGGACTGCGCGGCGTCGCCGCCCTTGCGGTCATCTGGTACCACGTCTTCGAAGGCTACGCCTTTGCCGGCGGGGGTGCCGTCGAGGGCATCCCGCACGGCTATCTGGCCGTCGATTTCTTCTTCATGCTCTCGGGATTCGTCATCTCCTACGCCTACGACGACCGCTGGGGCCGCGGCCTGACGGTCGGAGGCTTCTTCCGCCGGCGCCTCATACGCCTCCATCCGATGGTCGTCATCGGTGCGCTTCTGGGCGCCGCCACCTTCCTCATGCAGGGGTCCGTGCAGTGGGACGGAACGTCCGTATCGGCGGGTGCCGTGCTGCTGGCCTTTGCGGCAGCCTGCTTCTTCATCCCCGCATGGCCCGGAGCCCCCTATGAGGTCCGGGGCAACGCCGAGATGTTCCCCCTCAACGGCCCGAGCTGGTCGCTCTTCTTCGAATACATCGGCAACATCCTCTATGCGCTCTTCATCCGCCGCCTCGGCACGCGCGCGCTGGGCGGTCTGGTGCTGCTTACGGGTGCCGGACTGGCCTTCTTCGCCCTGGCCGACCCCCAGCAGTACGGCTCCGTCGGCGTGGGCTGGAGCCTCACGGGCGTGAACTTCCCCGGCGGCCTCGTGCGCATGCTCTTCCCCTTCACGCTGGGCATGTGGCTCGCGCGCCGCTTCCGCCCGACACGCATCCGCGGCGCCTTCTGGATCTGCTCGGCGCTGCTCCTGGCGCTCTTCTTCGTGCCGAACATCCTGGGAGAGCTCCCCGTCTCGGCCAACGGCATCTTCGAGGTGGCCTGCATCGCCCTCCTCTTCCCCGCAATCCTCTGGATCGGCGCCTCGGGGGCGACCACCGACCGCTTCTCGACGGGTCTGTGCCGCTTTCTGGGCGACATCTCCTTCCCGGTCTACATCATCCACTATCCCTTCATGTATCTCTTCTACGCCTGGATGATCCGCCACGGCATCCACGACTTCGCCGCAACGTGGCCGTGGGCCGTCGTGCTGCTTGCGGGCAACGTCCTGCTGGCGTGGCTGCTGCTGCGCTTCTACGACGAACCCCTGCGGCGGTGGCTGGCCGGCCGCTTCCTGCGCAAACCGACCCACTGACCGCCGGAAAAACCCCAAAAAAGAATCCCGCACCTTCCGAAGGGTGCGGGATTCTTCGTTTCAGCCTTCCGGGCCGCCGCTACTCGAACTGCATCTCGTCGAGGAGCCAGCCGGCGCCGGCGAACTTGTCGATGATAAAGAGCACGTAACGCACATCGACGGCGATCATGCGCTGCAGCTCGGGCTCGAAGGCCACGTCGCCCGACATCGCCTCCCAGTTGCCGTCGAAGGCCAGGCCGATCAGCGCGCCGCGGTCATTCAGCACGGGTGATCCCGAATTGCCGCCCGTAATGTCGAGATCGGCGAGGAACGCCACGGGCATCTCGCCCTTCGCATTGGCGTAGCGGCCGAAATCCTTCGCCGCATAGAGCTCCTTGAGCCGTTCGGGCACGGTGAACTCCGCGGGGTTCTTCGGGTCTTCCTTCTCCATGACGCCCTTGAGCGTCGTGTAGTGGCTATACTCGATGCCATCGGCCGGCGAGTAGGGCAGCACGCGGCCGTAGGTCAGCCGAATCGTGAAGTTGGCATCCGGGGCCCACGCCTTGCGGGGCTGCTGCAGCATCAGGCCAGCGATGTATTTGCGGTGTCCCTCGGCATAGGGGGCATGCTTCTCGCGGTAGGCCTTCGAGAGCTCCCTGTACTTCGTCCATACCGATGCGGCCAGCTCCATGGCGGGATCCGCGGCAACCTTCGCGGGATCGTAATCCTCCATCAGCGCCAGCACCTGCTCCGCGGAGGTGAAGATCGAGTGGTCGTAGAGGTAATCGACATAGGCGTCGATGTCGCCGCCGAAGCGCTTGTCCACCACCTCGGCATAGAACGACGGCAGCTCCTTCATCTGCTCACGCGCGATGACGAGCATGCGCTTGGCCACCTTGCGGTCGGTCGCGGGGTTGTAGTCCTTGTACCACTCGGCCACAGCTCCGCGGACGGCAGCCGAATTGTCGATGCTGTCGGCCACGGCCATCCTGCGCATGTCGATGAACGACCGCACGGGGGTCAGCAGCTCGACGGCACGCAGGAAGGCCTCCGAGAGGTACTGCACGCCGGCATAGACCGGACCGCCCTCCTCCTCGGCGCGGCGGATCTTCTCCAGGGCGTCGATATATCCCTCCTCGGGCAGCGTGTTCCGCTCGGCCCACGCCTCAAAGGATTCCTCCTGCGCCTGCTTGCGGGCCTTTACACCGAGTTTCTCGATGCCGCGCGACATGCCGATCGAATTCTTCCAGTAGTTCGACGACGTGGCGTATTTCGAGGCATACTGGATGCGCACGGCATCGTCGGCCATCATGTCCTCCCAGAGGATCGCCTGACGCTCGCCGCGGATAAAGATCCGCTGGGGGTTCTCCGAACCGAGCAGGTTGTCGATCTCGAAGGAGGTCATGTAGCGCTCGGTCGAGCCGGGGAATCCCATCACCATGGCGAAATCGCCCTCATCGACGCCCTTGAGCGAGATTTTGAGGAACTTCTCGGCACGGTAGGGACGGTTTTCTGGCGAGTAGGCCGCCGGACGGTTGTCCTCGCCCGCATAGACGCGGAAAACGGAGAAGTCGCCTGTATGGCGGGGCCACATCCAGTTGTCCGTGTCGCCGCCGAACTTGCCGATCGACGAAGGGGGCGCACCCACCAGACGCACGTCCGTGTAGACCTCCAGCACGAAGGCGAAGAACTGGTTGCCGCCGTAGAACGACTCGACGGAGATCTCCATGCCGGGATACTCCTTTTCGAGGCGCCCGGTCAGCGCGGCGATGTTCTCCTTCGTAATGCGCTCATACTCCTCCTGCGAGGCGATCGAGGGGACATTGCCCACGATCTCGGGCGTTACGTCCATGATGCGGCGCACGAAGCGCACCTCGAGTCCGTCGACGGGCAGCTCCTCGGCCTGCGACATGGCCCAGAAACCGTTTTTGAGGTAGTCGTGCTCGACGCTCGACAGCTGCTGGATCGAGCTGTAGCCGCAATGGTGGTTCGTGAAGAGCAGACCCTCGGGCGAGACGATCTCGCCGGTGCATCCGCCGCCGAAGATGACAACGGCATCCTTGAGCGACGAGCGGTCAGCGCTGTAGATCTCCTCGGCGGAGAGCTTGCAGCCGCGCTCCTTCATCACCTTGATGTTCATCTTCTGAAGGTAGGGCAGCAGCCACATGCCTTCGTCGGCGCGTGCCGCCAGTGTCAGCGAAACGGCCGTCAGGAGCAAAAAGATTTTTTTCTTCATATACAAGTCGTTTATCGGTTTTTAATGATTTTTTCCTGTTTGAGAGGCTTCCCACTAATCGCTCACCCGCTTGCACTTGCCGCTTGCGGCAAGGATTTCGAGCCGAATGATCTGCGTGCGGTGGAACGACTTTTCGGCATACATGCGCCCCGTTTCGGCATGTTCAGGAGCGTATTTGCACAGCAACAGGTCGAGGGCCTTCCAGCGCTCCTCCTCGTCCGGTCCGACAACGGCACGGCACCGCAGAATGACGCTTTCGTAAGCTGTCGTAAACTTGCGCCCTACGACATGCGTCGCACCCACGACGCAGAACGTAACCTCGGGATGCCGCTCCAGACAGCGCAGCTTGCGCCCCTCGGGGGCACAGTGGAGGTAGATGCACGACCCACCGTCCCAAACGTAGCTGATCGGCACACCATAGGCGCCGCCCTCCGGGACCTGCATGGCCAGGAATCCGTATTCTCCGAGGCGGAGCACGTCGGCGGCCTCCTCCATAGAGAGTAGGCGGTCACGACGCCGCACGGAGTCGTTGTCGTAAAGCGTATCGAATCCCATGGCTATCGGATGGCGATCATGTTGCGGATCGAACGCTCGGCGGCCAGGCGCGTTGCCTCGTCGAGCACGATCTCGGGCGCGAGGTTTTCGAGTGCCGCGGCGATGTTTTCGAGCGTTACCATCTTCATGTACTTGCAGTTGTTGCAGCCGCACGTCTCGTCGTCCGGGGGTGCCGGGATGAAGACCTTGTCGGGATAGCGGCGCCGCATCTCGCTGAGGATGCCCGCCTCGGTTACGACGATGAATTCGCTCGCTTCGGAGCTTCCGCAGTAGGCGAGGATCCCGGCCGTCGAACCGACATAGTCGGCCACGGCGACGATGTAGTCGCGGCATTCGGGGTGCACGACGACCTTCGCCGCGGGGTGCTGCCGCCGCAGTTCGAGGAGGCGTTCGAGCGAGAACTCCTCATGGACATGGCAGGCCCCGTCCCAGAGAACCATGTTCTCGCGGCCGGTCATCTTGCGGATGTAGGAGCCCAGGTTGCGGTCGGGGCCGAAGAGCACGGGCACGTCGGCGGGTATCGACTCGACGACCTTCAGGGCGTTCGACGAGGTGCAGCAGACATCCGTGAGGGCCTTGACCCCGACGCTCGTATTGACATAGGAGACGACGCGGTGGCCGGGGTATTTGGCCTTGAAGGCGGCGAACTCCGCGGCGGGACACGAGTCGGCGAGCGAGCACCCCGCCTCGGGGCAGGGGATCAGCACCCGCTTGTCGGGGCAGAGGACCTTGGCCGTCTCGGCCATGAAGTGCACGCCGGCGAAAAGGATGACGTCGGCCTCGACCTGCTGCGCCTCGACCGACAGGGCGAGCGAGTCGCCCAGGAAGTCGGCCACGGCCTGCACCTCGGGCGTCGTGTAGTAGTGGGCGAGGATCACGGCGTTCCGCTCGCGCTTGAGGCTGGCAATGCGGTCGCGGAGGGAGGAGGAGTTTTGCACACTCATTTTTTATCTCTTTTTATTTATTAATTTAAAAAAATAAAAGAATAAGAATAAATAACGCTGTTGATACTGTTCACAACTTCGGCTGTTAGCGGACTATCAACAGCCGTGGGGAGAAGCTGCCGGTTTGAGTTTCCGCAACCGGCTGCCTTTCAGGCGGCATCGTGAGTAATCCACAAATGTTGAAAAGCGTTTTGCACATTTCGACAGCCATAAATTGTCCACAATCTGTTCCGGTTTCCTCAGGTGCCGGAGGACGATAAAAAGGAAAAACTTTTTTTGTATTTTCCCGAAAAGCGTATAGGGTGCCTTCGAACGGATTTTGCAACTTTTTGGAAAGAAAAGTTTTCAAGAGTTGATCCGGAGTTTTCAACACTTCGCCGCGGGGTTATCAACCGTCGCGGGGCTTGTTCCGGCCCCTTTTCAACAGCCTTCCGCAACTGCCAGGAGAGACCGGCAGTGCATTCCGGCTGTCTTTCCGGCAGCAAAGCCCGAATCTTTTCCATTTCCGGTCTTCTTGTCGGTTTCCGGCAAGTCCGGTCCGATATCCGTTCCGGCAGTCCGCACCCGTTCCGATCTTTTCAGTCCGTCTACCGCTCCTTTTTCATCACGCCGGCGACGATGCGCTCGGCGATTCCGCGATAGCACGTCTCGACCAGCGGCTGCGTCGCGACGGCCGGACGGCCCTCGTCGCTGCCCTCCATGATCGACTGCACGATCGGGATCTCGCCGAGGAACTCCACGCCGCTCTCCGCGGCATAGGCCTTCGCACCGCCGTGCCCGAAGATGTAGTAGCGGTTTTGGGGCAGTTCGGCGGGGGTGAACCACGCCATGTTCTCGATGATGCCCGCCACCGGAATACGGACATTCTCGTTGCGGAACATCTCGACGCCCCGCACCACGTCGGCCACGGCCACCTGCTGGGGCGTGGAGACGATCACCGCGGCGTCGATCTTCAGCTCGCCGATGATCGACAGGTGCACGTCGCCCGTGCCGGGAGGGAGGTCCGCAAGCAGGAAGTCGAGCGTGCCCCAGCGTGTCTGGTGGATCATCTGCTTCAGGGCGCTGACGGCCATCGCACCGCGCCAGAGCAGCGCGTCGGTGGGCTTGATGAAGAAGCCGATCGACATGAGGCGGATATCCATCGCCTCGGCCGGGAGGATGCGGTCCTCGTCGCCTTCGCGCACGGCCTCCGGGAGGTAACCCTCGCAGCCGAACATCTTGGGTTGCGAAGGCCCGTAGATGTCGGCGTCGAGCACGCCGACGCGGTAGCCCATGTTGCGCAGCGTGAGGGCGAGGTTGGCCGTAACGGTCGATTTGCCCACGCCGCCCTTGCCCGAGGCGATGGCGATGACCTTGGCGATGCCGCCCGTCGTCGTGTGGAGCTTCGGCTCGGGACGCGGCGCCGCGCCCCCCTCCTTGACCACCACGAGCACCTCGTCGCCGGGGAAGGCCCCGCGCAGCAGCTCTTCGGCCTGATTCTTGATTTTCACCGCGAAGGGATCGCGGCTCTTGGCGAAGCGCAGCACGACGGTAACCTTGCCGCCGGCTGCCGCCGTGTGTTCGATGAAACCGCTCTCGACGAGGTTTTTCCCCGTTTCGGGATGGAGGATCGTCGCGAGCAGCTCCCTTATCTTCTCTTCCATAGGTTGTCCGTAAAAAAAAGTTTCGCCGGGGAATTACGCCCCGTCGTTTTTTCCCGTATTCATACCCGGCCGTGCGGCACATCTCCGCCGGCGGGGCTCTTCCGGACAAAGATAACGCATATTTTGGATAATAGATATAGTAAAACGTATTTTTATATCGAAAAACGATAAATTTTATTTGTTTTTCAAAAATATTCGTATCTTTGTACCAAAGAATGGCGGAATGTTCCGCAAAAACACACACGAAACATGAATTTTTTCAAGACATTTCTGGCCAGCCTGCTTGCCGTAGTGGTGGGGGCCTTTCTCTTCTTCTTCTTCGGCTTCGTCCTTCTGGCGGGCATCGTGGGAACGCTCTCCATGAAGTCTGCCGTCGAGGTGCCCTCCGAGGCGGTGCTGCGCATCGACCTGTCGGAGGTGATCACCGACGCCCCGTCGAACGACCCGCTGGCGGGTATCGACCTGGCGACCCTGCAGCGTACGCCGCAGCTGTCGCTTTTCAACGTGCTGCAGGCCATCGAGGCGGCGCAGGACGACGAGCGCATCCGCGGCATTTACCTGCGCTTGAACGGCGGCGGCGGCGTGGCCGGCACGGCCGTTCTGGAGGAGCTGCGCGAGGCGCTTGCGGCCTTCAAGGCAAGCGGCAAGTTCATCGTCTCCTACAACGAAACCTATTCGCAGGGGCAGTACTACCTGGCTTCGGTCGCCGACCGGATCTACATCCAGCCCGAGGGGGGCATGGACTGGTCGGGTCTCTCGACCAGCCTGATGTTCTACAAGGGGCTCTTCGACAAGCTGGACCTCAAGGCCGAGGTTTTCCGTCCGACGGCCTGCCGCTACAAGAGCGCCGTGGAGCCCTACATCCTCGACCGCATGTCGGACGCCAACCGTGAGCAGATGCAGGAGCTGGTCAATTCGCTCTGGGGCACGATCTCGGGCGAGGTGGCCCGCGCCCGCGGCATCGACTCGGTGAAGATGCGGCGGCTGACCGACGAGCTGGCCGTCTCGCTTCCGGAGGATGCCCTGCGCGAGGGCTTCGTCGACGGGGTGGTCTATGAGGACCAGATGCGCGGGGTCTTCGCCGAACTGGGTGTCGCGACCGACGACGGGGGCGACTGCGACTTCATCTCGCTGGGCGACTACGCGGCGATGGTGGGTCCCGACATGAGCAACCTCGGGGCGGACCGCGTGGCGATCCTCTATGCCGACGGGCAGATCGTCGACGGCCACGGTTCGGGCGACGCCGTCTACGGCAATTCGCTGGCTGCGCAGCTGCGCGACCTGCGCGAGGACGACGATGTGAAGGCCGTCGTCGTGCGGGTCAATTCGCCGGGCGGCAGCGCCCTGGCTTCGGACGTCATCTGGCGCGAGATGGAGCTGCTGCGTGCGGAGAAGCCCGTCGTGGTGTCGATGGGTTCCTATGCGGCGAGCGGCGGCTACTACATCTCCTGCCCGGCCGACGTGATCGTCGCCGACCGTATGACGCTCACCGGCTCGATCGGCGTCTTCGGCATGTTCCTCAACCCGATCGACGCGCTGAAGAACAAGCTGGGCATCACGCTCGACGGCGTGCGGAGCAACACCTCGGCGGGCATGGGCTCCTATACGGCGCTGACCCCGGCCGAGCGGGCCTCGATCATGCGGGGCGTGGACAAGGTCTACGCGACCTTCACGGGCCACGTCTCCGCAGGCCGCAACCTTCCCGTGGAGCGGGTGCTGGAGATCGCCGGCGGCCGCGTCTGGTCGGGTGAGGATGCCCTCGGAATCGGACTGGTCGATGCCCTGGGCGGCCTGAAGACGGCCATCGCCCTGGCCGTGGACAAGGCCGGGCTGACCGATTACCGCGTCGTGGAGGTGCGCGAGACGCCTTCGGGACTTGCGGCCTTCCTCACGGCGATGAACGTCAGCGTGCGCAAGCTCTTCACCCGTTCGGAACTGGAGACCGTCATGGGCGAATACGAAAAGGTCCGCGAGGCGACGCGCCTGCAGGGCATCCTGATGTACGCGCCCTGGAAGGTCGAGCTGCAGTAGGCTCCCGGCCCCGCAACCCGGCCCCGCAGTCTGTACCTGCAGCCCGCACCTGCAACCCGGGCCCGCAACGTAAAAAAATCCGGAAAAATTTTTCCGGATTTTTTTTATTTTCCGGAAGGCTGCATCCTCTCGGTATTCCAGCCCGAAAACCGAATTATTTCGTATCTTTGCCCTATGGCAACAATCAGACTGACCAAGGAATTTTCGTTCGAGGCGGCACACGCCCTCGACGGATACGACGGGCCGTGCCGCGAGATTCACGGACACTCCTACCGGCTCTTCGTTACGGTCAAGGGGCAGCCTTCGGCGGATCCCCGCGACCCGAAATACGGCATGGTGATGGACTTCGGCATCCTCAAGCGCATCGTGCAGGAGGAGGTGGTCTCGACGTTCGACCATGCGCTGGTGCTGCGCGATTCGGACGAGGGACGCGCGCTGCGCGAACAGCTCTCCGTGCGCTTCGGCAACATCGTCTGCGTACCCTACCAGCCGACGTGCGAGAACATGCTCGACGACTTCGCCCGCCGCATCGCCGCGCGCCTGCCCGAGGGGGTGCGGCTCCACGCCCTCAAGCTCCATGAGACGGCGACCTCGTTCGCCGAGTGGTTCGCCGAGGAGAACGGATTCTGAAAACCGCCGCATACAGGCACCATACCCCGCAAGCGATGAAAAAACTCTTTTTGGTAGACGCCTACGCGCTGATATTCAAATACTACTACGCCTTTCTGGGGCGCCCCATGCGCAACCGCAACGGCATGAACACCTCGGTGGTCTTCGGCTTCGTGAAGTTCCTGCGCGACATCCAGAAGCGCGAGCATCCCGACCTGCTGGGCGTGGCGTTCGACCCTCCCGGCGGGAGCTTCCGCCGCGAGCTCTACCCCGAATACAAGGCCAACCGGACCGAAACGCCCGAGGACATCATCCGCTCGGTGCCCTACATCAAGCGGGTGCTCGAGGGGATGTGCATTCCGATTCTCGAGGTGGAGGGCTTTGAGGCCGACGACGTGATCGGCACCCTCTCGCAGCAGGGTGTCGCCGCGGGGTACGACGTCTACATGGTAACGCCCGACAAGGACTACGGGCAGCTTGTGCGCGACCACTGCCGCATCTACAAGCAGAAGGGCTCCGACAGGGCGATCGAGCTGATCGGCCGCGAGGAGATCCGCGACCGCTACGGCATCGACGACCCGGTGCTCGTGCGCGACATCCTGGCGTTGTGGGGCGATGCCTCGGACAACATTCCCGGTGTGCCGGGCATCGGCGAGAAGGGCGCCTGCAAGCTGGTTCAGCAGTGGGGCACCGTCGAGCAGATCCTTGCCGCGGCGCCGCAGATCAAGGGGCGCCAGGGCGAGAAGATCGCCGCCTGGGGCGACCGCCTGCTGCTGGCCAAGCAGCTCACGACCATCCGCCTCGACGTGCCGATCACCTTCAGCGAGGAGGAGCTCACGGTCTGCGCGCCGCACCTCGACGTACTGCGGGCCCTCTTTGCCGAACTCGACTTTCGGGCCTTCCTCAACGACCTGGCGAACCTCGCGCCCGCCGAGCCCCTGCCCGACGGACCGCGGCAGGAGGATCAGCGGCAGCTGGCCGAGATGGCCCGCGCGAAATCCGCGGCGGCACGCCGTGCGGCGCTCGCGGGTCAGGGCAGCCTCTTCGGCGATCCGGTCGAACCGGGTGCCGCAGCCTCCCCGGCCCTTCAGACCCCTCCGACGGCAGCAGCCGACCCGGCAGCAGCCTCTGCCGACGATCCGACGGCCCCGGATGCCGCGGCCGACGAACCGCAGCCGCCCGTCTTCCGCACGGCGCAGGACACGCCCCACGAATACATCCTCGTCGAGAGTGCCGCGCAGCTGCGCGAGGTGGTTGCGGAGGTGGCCCGCCACGCGGAGTTCTGCTTCGATACGGAGACCACGGGCTTCGACCTCTTCAACGACCGCATCGTCGGCCTGTCGCTGGCCGTGGAGCCCCGTCGAGCGTGGTACATCCCCTTTCCGGAGGCCGCGGCGGCCGAATACGCCGACATCCTCCGGCCGCTGTTCGAGGATGAGCAAAAGGCGAAGATCGGCCAGAACATCAAGTTCGACCTGATGGTCCTGCGCCGCCTGGGCATCGCCCTCCGCGGCCCGAAATACGACACGATGATCCTCCACTACCTGCTCGACCCCGAGTCGCGCCACAACATGAACGCCCTCTCGGAACGCTACCTGGGCTACCGGCCCATCGAGATCGAGACGCTCATCGGCCGCGGGCAGAAGCAGCTGACGATGGATCTCGTGAATGTCGAGCGCGTGAAGGAGTATGCCGCCGAGGATGCCGACATCACGCTGCAGCTCAAGCAGGTGCTCTATCCGATGGTCGAGCGGATCGGACTGCGGGATCTCTATTTCGAGATCGAGGAGCCGATGATCGAGGTGCTGGCCGACATCGAGACGGCGGGCGTGCGCATCGACACGGCGGCGCTGGCCGAATATGCCGTGGAGCTGAACCGCCGTCTGGCCGAACTGGAGGCTGCGGTGCGTGCCGAGGCCGGGGAGCCGACGCTCAACATCAACTCCACGCGGCAGCTGGGCGAGGTGCTCTTCGCGAAGATGCGCATCGCCGAGAAGCCCAAGATGACGCGCACCAAGCAGTTCTGCACCGACGAGGAGTACCTGCAGGGCTTCGCCCGCAAGCACCGCATCGTCGATCTAGTGCTCGAATACCGCGGCGTGAAGAAGCTCCTTTCGACCTATGTCGAGGCGCTGCCGCAGCTGGTGAACCGCCGCACGGGCCGGATCCACACGTCGTTCAACCAGGCCGTAACGGCCACGGGGCGCCTCTCCTCGACCAATCCCAACCTGCAGAACATCCCTGTGCGCGATGCCCTGGGGCGCCGCATCCGCGAGGCCTTCATCCCCTCGGACGACGACCACCTGCTGCTCTCGGCCGACTACAGCCAGGTTGAGCTGCGCCTGATGGCGCACCTCTCGGGCGACGAGGCGCTCATCGCGGCCTTCGAGCACGGCGAGGATATCCACGCCGCGACGGCCGCACGGCTCTTCGGCAAATCCCTCGCGGAGGTAACGCCCGAGGAGCGGCGGCGGGCCAAGACGGCCAATTTCGGCATCATCTACGGCATCTCGGCCTTCGGGTTGAGCCAGCGGCTGGAGATTCCGCGCAAGGAGGCCCGTGAACTGATCGACGGTTACTTCGCCTCCTACCCGAAGGTGAAGGAGTATATGGAGCGCGTCGTCGAGCAGGCACGCCGCGACGGTTACGTCGCGACGATCTTCGGGCGGCGCCGTTACCTGAACGACATCTCGTCGCACAACGCCGTGGCGCGCGGCCTTGCCGAACGCAACGCCGTGAACGCCCCGATCCAGGGCTCGGCGGCCGACATCATGAAGATCGCCATGATCCGCGTCCACCGGCGTTTCGCCGAGGAGGGCATCCGCTCGCGGGTGATCCTGCAGGTGCACGACGAACTGGTCGTCGATATGCTGCGCACGGAGGAGGAGCAGGTGCGGCGCATTGTTACCGAGTGCATGGAGCAGGCCGCGCAGTTGAAGGTGCGCCTGATTGCCGAGGCGGGCGTCGGCCGCAACTGGCTCGAGGCCCACTGATCCGGAGCCGGCTTCGACCCCGCCAATCGGGAATTTTTTTCACAACCGTGTGGAGGGAATACCCGATCCTCCGCCGCGAAATCATTTTGGCATGATCCGTCGATATGCTGATTTACAGCATATTGACGGATTTTTTCCGTTTTGGCGCATCGGTTGAACCTTTTCCAAGCAAACCGACTCATGAGTTAAGTCCGTAAAGACAAGTGTTGAATGAAAAAAAATGTGGGTTTATGAAAAAGTTGTTTTTGGCAGCGGCTCTGTTCCTGGTATCGGGAACGACCGCATGGGCAGAGAGTAACGGATTTGCGGCACAGACGGTTTGTGCTGCAGCAGACGAGGAGTTCGCTCCGATCGACGTGAAGGAGCTTCCGGCAGCGGTCGTCTCCTCCGTGGAGAGCCGTTTCCCGGGGGCGATGATCTCCGCAGCGGCCGTGAAGACGGATGCCGACGGGGCAAGGACCTTCAGGGTTTCGCTGACCGACCGGGCCGGTGCAGAGCATCTGGTGCTTCTTTCCGAAGCGGGCGAAGTGCTCTCCGACGAGGTTTCAGGTGCGGTATCCGAGCCATCGGAGAATTTTCCCGCCGACGATGAGGTTCTGGATTGATTGAAGTGGGTTCGTCAAGTGGGAGAGGGGTGCTCTGTGAAAACGGGCACCCCTCCTTTTATTTGGTAGTGCCGCAGCACTCCTTCATGGGGAGGAAGAGCGGCAGGTAGACCACCAGCGCCACCATCGAGAAGAGCGTGCCGGCGATGGCTGCCATGGCGAAGGCGAACCAGAAGACCTCCGACGGTCCGTCGTAGAGGAAGGGCACCAGTCCGAGCACCGTCGAGAGGATCGTCAGCCAGATGGGCACGATCTTGTGGTTGTAGGCCTTCAAGTAGAGGGCGATACCCCGTTTTCGGGTGGCGATGCGGAGGTTCTGCGCCTCGTTGATGAGGTAGATGCCCGCATTGACGACGATGCCGCACAGCAGCACGAAGGCCGCGAACCCGCCCTGGTCGAAGACGAAGTCGGTCCACCCGAAGACGAGGAAGACGCCGATGAACGAAATCGGAATCATGAGGATGATGACCAGCGGTTTGAGCAGCGATTCGAAGAGGATGGCGCACATCGTGTAGATGATCGCCACGACGAGCAGGATGAGCCACACCTGCTCGTTTTTCTTGCCGAAGGCGAACTGGTAGGTCGGCGAGTCGGCCGTGAAGCCGATCGGGAGCACCTCCTCGTTGAATTGTTTCAGGGTGCGTTCGATCAGGCGGCGGCTCAATTCGTAGGAGCCGATGAAGTCGAAGCCCACGAGGATGCTGTAGGACTGGTTCTCGCGGCGGATGGAGATGCCCGATCGTTGTTTCTCGATGCTGCCCACGGCCGCGAGCTTCGTCTGCAGCGAGTCGATGCGCACCTGGGCGTTGGTGATGTGCCAGCGGTCGAAGCGGTCGCGGTCGGCCGATTCGAGCACTACGGCCTGCATCTCGTTGTCGTTATAGACCGGAGAGAGGGAGCTGCGGTAGAGCATCGTATGCAGCAGGGCGTAGTAGTCGGCCACGTCGAGCCCGGCGGCGGCGATGCGCTCCTCGTCGTAGCGGATGTGGAATTCGGTGTGGGGCAGGCTCCAGGCGCTGCCGTCCATGATCTCGGGCTGCGCGACGCGGCGATTGGCCGCGAGTGTGTCGAGCAGCGCCTCGGCATAGGCCGTCAGCCGGTCGTAGTTGTAGCCCTGCAGGCGGATCGTGTTTGCGCGGTAGCTGCTGACGACGTTGTTGTTGAAGAAGTTATCGTCGATGCCGTAGATGCGCCATGTCGCCCCGCCGAAGTGCGTCGCCGCCGCCGTGAGTTCCTGCTTGAGCATCAGCGGTACGGGGCTGTTTTCGTATTCGGGCTTGAAGGTGATGAGTATCTGCGCGTTGTCGTACGAGTAGATGTTCGTGCGGAAGCTCTCCACCTCGTCGAAGCTGCTGATGTAGTTCTCCATCTGGCGGACGACCTCGTTGAGCTGCTGCACGGTGCATCCCTCGGCCATGCCGGCCTGGACGTAGAGCGTCTTGCGGGCCGGTTCGCGGAAGGAGTTGTAGCGGCTCGTGGCCGTGCGGAAACGGTAGAGCGACGAGCCGAGCAGGCGGTCGATCGTCTGGCGGTTGCGGCTCATGAAGCCGCTCTGCATGACGTGGTTGTACCAGCGGGCGAGGCGCGGCAGCTCCTCCTCCTGCGGTCGGGAGCCGGCCGGCGCCTGCTGTTCGGTGCGGGCCTTTTTCGGCGGCTCGATCTTGTCGGGGAGCAGGAAGGTGGGGATGCCGAAGCCCCAGACGAGGGCGAGAAGGAAGATCCAGCGGTGGCGGCGTCCCCAGGCGATGAAGTGTCCGTAGCGGTCGGTCAGGCGCACGATGCGGCGTCTCTTGCGCAGCGGCGTGTAGGTCATGCCGCGCCCCAGGGGGAAGCGGTCGAGCAGCGCCGGGATGAAGAGCAGCGCCACGATGAGCGAGACCGTGAGGTTGATAACCACCACGAGGGCGAAATCCGTCAGGTTGAGGCGCTGCTGCTCGGGCAGGAGCCAGACGATGGCCAGCGCCCCGATGGTCGTAAGCAGCGCGCCGAGGATCGAGGTGAATACCCTCCGGTCGCGGTAGTAGCTGTAGTGGTCGACCATGATGATCGACGTGTCGATGAGGATGCCGAGCGAGACGGTGATGCCGGCGAGCGTGTAGATGTGGATCTCCAGCTGCAGGAGGTTGTAGAAGACCACCGCGACGAGGATGTTCACCACGAGCGTTCCGAAGATGATGAGCAGGTAGCGCATGTCGCGGCTCACGGCGTAGACGAACAGGAGGAGGATCGCGACGCAGAGCAGCGTGCGGAGGTAGATCTTGCGCAGCTCGGCGGAGACGTACTCCGTGGCGTCGTAGGTGAGCGTCGCGGAGATTTCCGCGGGGAACTGCTTGCCGAGGCGCGTCATCTCGGCCTTGACGCGGCGGGCGACCTCGAGCATGTTGGTGTGGGTTTCGGCCGAGACGGCGAGGTTCACCGTGTTGAGTCCGTTGATGCGGAAATAGGAGGTCGGCAGCTGCTCCTGCCAGCGTACGGAGGCGAAATCCCCGAGGCGGTAGATGTGTCCGTGGCGCGTGGCCACGGGGATGCGGTCGAAGTCGAGCGTCGCGCGGTTGCGCAGGCGCAGGACGATGCTCTGCGGCGTTCCCGTCTTGTCGGGCTGGAGGGTGAGGCCCACGATGTCGTTGCGGAAGTAGTCGTTGAAGGCCGTGGCGAGGTCGTCGGCCGCAAGGCCGGCATGCTGCAGGGCGTAGGGATCGAAGCGGATGACCCATTCGTAGGGCGTGGTGCCCGAGAGCGAGACCTTCTCGACCCCCTCGATCTGCGTGAGGGGCATGGTGATGTGCGCCGTGATGAAGCGTTCGATCTGCTCCGAGGGCAGGTCGGCCTTGATCGTGTAGATCAGGATGTCGGCGCGGCGGCTGCCGCCCGAGGTGGCCAGCGAGATCGCGGGATAGCTCACCCCTTCGGGCAGGCGGGCGTAGAGGTTGCGGATGGCCGTGGCGACCTCGAAGCGGGCCGCGGCCATGTCGGTGCCCTCGGCGAAGGAGAGGTCGATGTACCCTGCGCCCTTCGACGATGTCGAGCTGATGCCCGTATTTCCCGAGACGGTCGAGAGGGCCCCTTCGATGCGCGAGGTAACGTGCTGTTCGACCAGGCGGGCCGAGGCGTCGGGCCACGAGAACGAGACGCTGATCGTGCGCTGCGGCGTCGAGGGGGTGTACTGCACGTTGAGCCGCGGCAGGAGGGCCGCACCGATCACCGCCAGTGCCGCCATGATGAGCAGTACGGAGAAGGCCGGGATGCCGCGGCGCCGGGTGGGTATGTTCCCGCGGGGGTTCATCGTCTCGGGCGGTAGATTTCATAATAGGCCAGCGGGATGAAGAGGACGCTGACGAGCGTGCCGACGGTCATGCCGCTGATGATGACCAGCGACATGGGGAACTGCAGGTCGGAGCCCATGTCTCCGCGGACGAGGAAGGGCGCCACGGCGAGGATCGTCGTGAGCGAAGTCATGACGATGGCCTTCAGGCGGCGTCGGCCCGCCTCGAGGATGGCGTGGCGCAGCGAGAGGCCGTTTCGGCGCAGCGTGTTGATCGTGTCGATCTTGAGGATCGAGTCGTTGATGACGATGCCGCAGACGACTACCAGGCCGATCATCGACATGAGGTTGAGCGTCTGTCCGAAGCACCACAGCACGGCGATGGCCCCGAAGAGGTCGATGACGATCTCCGAGAGGATGATCCACGGCTGCACGAGCGACTCGAACTGCGCGGCGAGGATGAAGTAGAGCAGCAGCAGCGCCACGACGAGCACGCCGATGAGCTGGCGGACCATGCCGCGGTTGGAGAAGTAGCTGCCGCTGAAGCTCACCTCGAAACCCTCGTCCGCGGCGACGACGCGGCGGATCGTCGCCATGACCTGCGGGACATCGGCCGCACGCGGGGCCAGGTCGAGCGGGTAGTAGTTGCCCTCGGGCCCCGCGATGATCTGCTTCAGGTCGCGCGTGCGGGTCTGGCGCATGAGAACCCGCAGGGGAACCTCCGCGTCGGGGGTGGTGATGAAGGTCTCCCCGAGCAGGCGCTCGAGGTCGCGCTGGTTGCTGCCCAGCACCACGGGGAGCGTCTCGTCGCCGCTGGCGATCGTGAAGAGCGTATTTTCGTTCAGGGCGTTGCGCAGCGTGGCGACCAGCTGTGTGTAGCCGATGCCGTAGAGGGCCATCCGTTCGGGCTGCGCGACGTAGAGCAGGTCCTCCTGCATCGGGGCGTCGGATATGGTCTGCCCGGGCAGCGCCTCGCGGATGCGGCCGATGAGCGCCTGCAGCGCCTCGGGGTCGGGGCTGCGGCCCGATGTGGCGCGCAGACGCGCCGTGAGGGGCGCCTCGCGCTCGGCGAAGATCATGTCGAAGACGTTGCCCGAGACGCCGAACGAGCAGAGCGCTCCGGGGGCGTGTGCCGCCAGGTCGTCGCGGATCGCCCGCTGCACGGGCTCCACGTCGGCCGCATCGCGGCACTTGAGGTAGACGACCGCCTCGGCGATGCCCGTCTGGTCGGTGTGCGAGAGGATGAACTGCTGCACGCCGGCCATGATCGTCGATTGCTCGATGCGGTCGCCCAGGCGGGCGACGAGCTCCGCCGTGCGGCGTCCGTTCTCCTCGGCGGAGATGCGGTCGTTCCAGTCGATGCGGACGAGCATGTCGCTGTAGGTCATGCGGGGCAGGCGCTCCTTTCCGACCGTGACGAAGAGGCCGACGAGCCCCGCCAGCGCAGCGGCGTAGATGCCCCACATGAGCCAGCGGCGGCGGAAGAACCACGTCAGGACGCGTTCATAGACCTGTTCGACGCCCTCGAACGAGAAGCGTTCGAGCCATGCCGAGGGGCGGAAGGCCTCCTGGCGGCGGTACCACCAGCGGTAGTAGACGGGCAGGAGTGTTACCGAGACGCCGTAGGCGACGAAGAGCGTGATCGTGACGGCCATCGCCTGGTCGTAGAACAGGGCGCCGGCCATGCCGTTGAGGAAGATCAGCGGGATGAAGACCGCGCAGGTCGTGAGCACCGACGAGAGCATCGGTGTGAGCACCTCCCCGGTGCCGCGGACGACGGCCGTGGGGAGCTGCTCGCCGCGGAGCCAGCGGGCGGTCATGTTGTCGATGACGATGATCGAGTTGTCGACCATCATGCCGATGCCGAGCACCAGACCCGAGAGCGAGATGATGTTGATCGAGATGCCGAAGAGGTAGAAGACCAGCACCGAGATGATGAGCGTCACGGGGATGGTGAGGATGACCAGCAGCGGCGACTTCATGTCGCGCATGAAGAAGAGGATGACGACGCAGGCGAGCAGGGCGCCGACGATGATGTTGTTCACTAGGTTCGAGATCGAATAGTCGAGCAGTTCGGTCTGGTCGCGCGTTACGGTGAACTCCACGTCGGGGTAGTCGAGGCGGAACTCTCCGAGCAGACGGTCGAGCTCCCCCTTCAGGCGCGACATGCGGGCGTCGGACTGCTTGACGACGGCCAGCGTCAGGGCGTCGCGGCCGTCGGAGAGGACCATTCCCTGGCGCGGCCGGGGGTGTTCGATGACCTGCGCGAGGTCGCCCATGCCGTAGATGCGGCCGTGGATGCGGAGCAGGATGCGCTCGATGTCGGCGCGCGAGGTGATTACCGACTGGAACTTCACGTTGTACTGGTATTCGCCGTCGCGGATCGTGAGGCTGCCGATCTCGACGTCGGCGTTGCGGATGGCGGCCTCCAGCTCCGCGGCGGTGATGCCGGCCTGGCGGAGTTTGCCCGCGTCGGGGATGACGAGGATCTCGGGAGCCACCGCGCCGCTCATGTCGACCATCGCCACCTCGGGCAGCTGCTCGATGCGCTTGACGATGACCTGCGAGGCGAAGCGGCTCAGCTCGGCGAAACGCTCCGAGACGGGATGTAGCTCGTCGGCCGCGCGGCCGGACCTCGCCGGGCCCTCGCCGCGCACCGTGAGGTTGATGTAGAAGGCCGGAATGTCCGAGGCGCTCGCCTTGATGACCTTCGGGCGCTCCAGGTCCCGGGGCAGTGCGGAGAGCGAGCGGTCGATCTTCTCGTTGGCCTCGATGAAGAGGTAGTCCAGGTCGGATCCCTGCTCGAAGGTGAGGTGGATGACGCCGCTGCCCTCGCGCGATTCGCTGCGCAGCTCCTGAAGGCCCGGGAGCTGGATGAGCTGCTGCCGCAGGGGCGCGATGACCGTCTCGTCGATCTGGCGGGCCGGGAGCCCCTCGGCGGGAATCTGCACCGTGATGTAGGGCGCATCGACGTCGGGGACGAGCGACACGGGGAGCAGACGGCTGCTCACGATGCCCAGGATGACCAGCACGACGGCGATCATCGTTACGGCGATGGGTCTGTCGATGAGTTTGCGCAACATGGACTTCGGGGATTAGCGGGAGCCTTCGGCCGTAACCTCCGAGCCGTCGGCCAGGTTGAGGTTGCCCGAGACGATGATCAGGTCGCCGGGAGCGAGCTCGGCGCCGCGGTCGCGGTTGGCTTCGACGACATATTCGCGGCTGTTGGCGAGCGACGTGCGGACATAGGTCCAGAGGGCCTTGCCGTCGCGGTAGCGGAAGAGCACCTCCTCGTTGTCGCGGATCACCACGGCGCTCTTCGGCACGACGAGTTTGCCTGCGATGCGTTCGCGCACGGCGACGCGGACGTTCATGCCGTCGAGCAGCGTGCCGTCGTTGCGCACTTCGGCCTCGACATCGACCTGTCCGTTGTCGTTGATCGTGGGGTTGATCGTTACGATGTGTCCGGCGATTTCGCTTCCGTCGCCGGCATAGGGGCTCACGCCCACGGTCTGCCCGACGTGCAGGCGTCCGACTTCGGATTCGAGCACCGTGAAGCGCACGCGCAGGCGGCTGTCGTCGAGCAGCGTGCAGAACGACCCGTCGGGGGTTTCGTGGACGCGCCGGACGATGTCGGCGACCTTCCCGGCAAAGGGCGCGCGCAGCGTGCAGGCGTCGAGCGCATGCTGCGCCTCGGCCAGCGCCGTCTCGGCGTCAGCATATCCCGATCGGATGCGGGCCAGACGCAGCATTTCGGCCGGGGGTGTGAGCGTGTCGCCCAGGGGGTATCCCTGTCCGACAAGCTGGTCGAGGTACTCCATGCGGGCCTTCTCGAGCGTGAGGCGGGCGCGCCGCAGCTGCAGGGCGGGCTGCACCGTGTCGAGGCATGCGATCACCCCGCCGCGGGCGATGCGCGTGCCGTTCGCGGCGTCGATGCGGGCGATGACACCCTGGGTCTGGAACCGCAGTTCGCTGCGCTGTGCCGCTTCGAGGCGTCCGTTGCTGATCAGCTCGTAGGTGAAGTCTCCGCGTTGCAGCGTGTCGATCCTGACGGCGTTGTATTCGATCCGGTGGCGGATGCGGTTGTCGCTGTCGTCGCTCTCGGAAGCGTTGTTTTTCGGGCCGCAGCCGCCGAGCAGCACGGCGGCGAGCACTCCCGCAGGAAGGGTTCGGTTCATGGATTCTGTTCTTTGATGAGGTTGTCGAATGCGGCGCTGATGTCCGTATGGGTGATGAAGTCGTAGAGGGTCTTGGCCCGCAGCGAGTAGTAGCAGTTCCAGAAGTCGGAGAGGGCCGTGATGAAGGTCTGGTTGGCCTGGTCCTTCTCGCTCTGGGCGATGTTCATGTCGCTGACCGAGATCTTCGACTGCCGGAAGTTCTCCATGGCGACGCTGTAGCGGCGTTCGGCCACCTCGAGGGCGCGTTCGGCCACGGCGCACTGGTTGCGCTGGTTGTGGAACTGTTCGAGGAGCGTGTAGATCTCGCGACGGAAGTCGACCTCCTCCTGTTCGATCTGGCTGCGCACCAGCTCCGAGCGGGCGCGGGCCATGCGCACGCGCCCCTTGCCCATGCCCCAGTCGAAGATCGGGATCGAGAACGACAGCCCGATGACCTCCTGATCGAGCAGGTTCGAGTAGGCCGTGCGGAACTTGTCGCCCGTCTGCGAGAGTCCGAAGCGGGCGTTGAACGAGGCCGTGGCGCCGCGTTCGGCGCGGGCGCGGGCCACCTCCGATTCGGCCGTGAGCATCTGGATCTCGTTGTCGATGGTGAACGAGGAGTTTTCCAACGCCTTCTCGATGACCATGACGTAGTCGATATCCACGACGGGGATGCGGCGGTCGAGCAGCGGCTCGACATCCACGCGGTCGTTGTAGCGCAGGTAGGAGTTGAAGAGGATCTGCTGTTCGCGCAGCTGGAGCGACGAGGTGTTGATCGTGAGGCTGTCGTTGAGCATCCGCAGCTGAAGCTGGAGCAGCTCGTCCTGGGTGATGGTGCCGAGCTTGATGCGTTCCTGGGCGATGGCGTAGAGGGTGCAGGTGTTGTCGTAGTTCTTCAGGGCGATTTCGTAGCTGGTCTTGCTGAGCAGCAGCGAGAAGTAGTAACTTACGGCCTTGGCCGTTACCTGCTCCATGGCTTCGATGTAGACGCGCTTGGCGCGTTCGAACTCCTTGGGGGCGATCTTCTTGTCCCACTTGAACTGGTTGTAGGCGAACAGCGGCTGGGTGTAGGAGAGCGTCAGGGGCTGCGAGTAGTAGGAGGTGGCGTCCTGCGGGGAGAACTGGTCGAGGCGGTTGAGCGACGAGTAGAGCTGGAGCGTACCGCCCGTGAGGGCGATGTTCTGGCTGATCGACAGTCCGATGCTGTTCTGGAGGTTGTAGTTTTCGATATAGCGCAGCTCGCCCGAGTCGTAATCCTGGATGAGGCCCATCGAGCGATCGAGCGCAAAGAGGTTTCCGGAGATGTTGAGCGACGGCAGGCGGCTGGCGCGGAACGAGCGGAACGACCAGTAGGAGGAGAGGAAGGAGTATTTGGCCATCATGGCGTCGAGCGACTGCTCCTGGGCGGCGCGTATGGTCTCCTCGAGCGTCAGGGGCAGGCGGATGCGGGCGCTGTCGGCCGGCGCGGGCGTGGCGTGCTGGGCATGGGCGGGCCGGGCGGCGAGCAGTACGCCGAGCAGCACGCCGAGCCGGAGGATCCGGCGGCAGTTCTGAAAGATTTCCCGGGTCATGGGTTCATTTCGTGGGGTTAAGGTTTTCGTGGAGGCGGCTCCGAGGAAAAATGGGTTACACAATTTTTCCCGAAGTTACACAATTTTTCCCGCACGAAGGTTATGCGAGGGTTATAATTTCGGGCGGTCGCGGGCTGCCGGGGCGGATTTTTTGCGCGGGGCGGCGGTTTCGGGCGGTCGCGGCGGGTCTCCCGGCTTTCGAGGCAGTTTCCTTCGAGACCGAAGAGCGGCAGGGTCATGGGGGCGCTCTCCGCTCATGCGGATCATATAATCAACTTTTCGAACGTATTTTCCCGCAAATTAAACGCGTAGAGATTTTGTCCGTCGATGCAGAATGAAAAGTAGCGCTCGCCCGGGAGCTGCAATATGGAGACAGGCCGGCAGTCCTGTTCAATATCGAACTCAATGATCTTATTTGCGTGGAACCCCTCCAAATTGTCTGACAGCAATACATATAGCTTTCCGTCGGATATATTGCAATCCGACACCAGAACCCGGTATTGATTGGCGGCGAGTTGTTTCGAGGCGTTGCTTTTCATGATTTCCGCCACCAGATCCACGTCCGAGTAGTCCACCTTTCGCACGGACTCGAGGGTTTGCCGGTCGAATACCTCAATGTATGGGAGGTTGTCGGATACGGTTATGATTCTGTCGCGATAGACCCGTGTGAAACGAGCGTTGCGGTAACGGGCCGCTTCTTCGGTTTCGAATCGGTAGCGTTCTCCAAAACTACGGCTCGTACCGTCTGCCGACAAGGATATGACGGGCCCCTGATTACTGCTCGTATAGTAATAGCTGCCGGCACACATTGCAAAATCCTTATTCGGCAACAACTGCCCGATGTCGAAGGTCCCGACAAACTCCCCATTGACAGTATAACGTTTGAATGACCCGTAACAGAGAACGGCAATCGTGTCGCCTTCGATGTCGAATGATGATGGATCCATGAGTTCGTTGGCTGCGCGTCCCTCGTGCCCTATCGTGTGCAGCAGTCCGAATTCGTCGTCCATGCACAGGATCTGCGACTGCCCCATACAACAAGCATATATACGGTCGCCATGATATTTCATCGCCGTTATCTCCGAAAAATAGATGCTGTCTGCCAGGACGTCTGCCGATTTCACCAGTTGCGGCTCTATGGTCGGCAGCGATGTCAATTGCCGGCTGCACGAGACGAAGAGCAATGCGATACACAAAACGAACAAACCACCTTTTCATCGAATCAAGCATTGTCTTACCCATTATACACAGATATTATTCCGACATATTCGACGTATCTTTTCTTCCGATACAACAAAGCCATCATTCATGTCGTGTACAAACTCCTTTATGGCAAAAACGGTCTGTTTCAAAGTTATGCACTTTTTCCGCCCGAAGGTTATGCGAGGGTTATAATTTCGGGCGGTCGCGGCGGATTTTTTACACTGGGGCGGCAGCCCGGGACTGCTTCGGGTGCCGGGGACGGCAATCCGCACAGGGCCCGATGCCCTCTTTCCGCCGCCGTGTCAGTTGCCGCTGCCGCCGTCGTCGCCGCCGATCCGGCAGGTGTATATCCGGTTTTCGTCCAGAGGCGAGACTGCATAGAGGATATCCTCGTCATCGAGGGCCAGCTGTGTGATGAGCCGGTCGGGACGGTAGGCGGCAACCGGCTCACCCTCCCAGTTCCAGACGTGGATCTCCATGCGGGCTTCCTCCATGGGGATTTCGCGCATGCGCTCGGGGCGTTCGCCGAGGTAGAGGGCGCAGATGTAGCGGTCGTTGGCCGCGGCAGCCAGGTAGTACTGCACCGAGGCGCTCGTTATGACGCGCCCCTCCTTGACGGTGAAGCGCTGTTCGCGGTGGCTGTCGAGAAGCGAGGTGGCGAGGCACTCTCCCCGGCTGTCGAAGATGCGGACCATCGGCAGCTGGCTGTAGACCGCGGCGAAACGCTGCCGTGCGGGCGCCGGGACGAGGTCGTTCAGAAAGACCGAGCTGCACGCCTCCGGGGTGATTCCGTCCGGCAGGAGCGTGCGGAGATAGTGCGAAAACGGCCGCAGGGAGCCGTTCAGCCGGTTGTGAAGGTAGAATTCGACCTGCTCGTCGTTCGCACAGTAGAGCACGGCCGTGGTGTCGGAGAGCACCAGCAGCGAATTGACCGTGGGGCAGGCGACGGGAAACAGCGTTGTCCGGCTTTTGCGGAGGCGGATTGCCCTCTCCGCAGCCTCCGTATCCTTTACGGCCTCTGCGTGTTCCTCCCCCTCGGCCGCCACGAAATCAACGCGGCTGTAGGAGTCGGCCTCCGCCAGGGTAAGGCCGTTGAATCCCTGCCGGGAGGCGTTCACGTTCACGAAATCGAATTCGTCGGGACCGCGGCCGATCACGCCGCACGAACCCCGGTAGGCGAACGTCGCCCTGGAGTAGAGGTCGAACAGCGCCTGGCCGTTCTGCGTATTGAGGCTGACGAGCAGGCTGTCCTGCACGAAGAGCGCGTCGGTGTGAAGCAGCGGATGGTCGATCCGGTGCTCCGTGAGTTGCAGCGCCATGGCGCGGGGTGTTTCGTATTCGGTGAAGGGTTGCGGCGTCGTGCAGGCCGAGCCGAGCAGCAGGATGCCCGCTGCAAAGATACGGTTTCGATTCATGATTGGAGGTTTGTATGAGCGGCATGGATGCCTCCGCTGTCCGTTTTTCGGAGATGGCGTTGCGGCATTCTTTTTCCGCCCGATTTCCGGGGACGGTCTGCGGCGGCGTCCTTCCGTTCGTTCTTCGGGGTGGGGTCTGATGCCTCCGCCGTCCCGATTCCCGGGACAGGGCGGTACTCTCCGGCACCCGCCTATTTCATCCGCAGGGTGTGCAGCGTGCTGTCGATGACCTGGCGGCGGAAGGTTTCCCGCAGCGCCTCGTCGCCGTCGGGATATTGATACCCCACTACGACCAGGTTGCTGTCGCGCCGGAATCCCCAGTTCTCGACCGTATAGCCACCCGGTGTGCCGTCGACATTGTCGAGGCTCCGGATCGTGTGGAACTCTCCGATTCCGGATGACGGCTCCGCTCCTTCACCGAAGCGCAGCATTGCCTTGTCGGCCGTGCCTTCATAGAGGTGGATCGAGATCGAATAGGCTCCCTTCCGGTCGGGCGAGTTGCGCTGCCACAGCCGGTATTCCTGAAAAAGCATGCCGTCGGTGAGGGCCCGAGGCTTGTTCCAGTCGGCGACGAACCGGCACGAGAACCACTTCGTGTCGAGGTTCTCGAAATGATGTTCCGCCACTTTCGGGCTGCAGCCCGTCGGGAGCAGGACCGCGAGTGCGAAGGCCAGCCCGGCGGCTGCCATCGCAAAAATCCGTGAAGGTTTCATGTGAGTTATTTTTGGGTCGTTTTCCCAAAGTTACACACTTTTTCCCGCACGAAGGTTATGCGAGGGTTATAATTTCGGGCGGTTGCGGGCGTTTTTTTGCGTCGGAGAGGCGGCTTTATACTCGGAAGCGGAGATTTTACTCCGGGCTTGTGATTTTTCCGGGGCTGGAGGTCCTGTCCCGGATGGTGGATATGGACTCCGGAAGGGCTCCGCTTCGGACGGCGGATATTACCCCCTCTTTCCGGTCGGCTGCACGGTGAGGATTACCCCCGCGAAGCGGCGGGTGGTGATCTGCAGCTGCGGGTCGGCTTCGAGGATGTGGCGCAGGCGGGCGATGGCCTGATTCAGATAAACTTCGCCGTTGATGGACTTTCCGCCCCAGATCGCGGCGATCAGCGTATCCCGCGGGCAGAGGCTGTTGCGCCGCTCGTCGAGCAGCAGCAGCAACCGGATGATGCGCGTCCCGGCCTTGTGCCGGATGCCGTTCACGACGATTGTCTGGTCGCGGCGATCGACCGCACAGCGCTCCGTGAGGCGGATCATGCCGTCGTGGCGTCCGCAGCGGGCGAGGACCCCCCGGATGCGGGCATCGATCTCCTCGATGGAGGCATCCTTGCGGATGTAGTCGCAGGCCCCGGCCTCCAGCCCCTCGACGGCGTGGCGCCCCTCGGCGAGCGACGTGAGAAAGATGACCGGCAGCCCGGGGTTCCGCTGTTGCAGGCGCTGGCAGAGTTCGAAGCCCTCCATGTCGGGCAGCACGACATCGAGCAGTGCCAGGTCGGGGAGCGTTTCGTCGCAGCGGGCGAGGGCCTCGGTGCCGGTCGGGGCGTGGACGACGCGGTAGCCCCGGTCGGAGAGCCACCCGATGTTGAGTTCCGCGAAGTCGACGTCATCCTCGACGTAGAGCAGCGTATGTCGGCTATTGGTCATCGCAGGGTGTATAGGGGATTCGGAGGGTGAAGCGGCAGCCGGGACGGCAGGCCGTGAGGGAGATCTTTCCGCCGTGGGCCTTGGCGACCATGCGGACGTAGCTCAATCCGAGGCCGAAGCCCGTAGCGCCTGTCGAGCGGCGCGCCGGAACGCGGAAGTAGCGGTCGAAGACCAGCGGGCGGAACTCCGGGGGGATGCCGACGCCCCAGTCGCGGACGTCGATGCAGAGCATCCCCGACTGTCGGTAGCAGTGAATGTCGACGCGTTTGTCTGTGGCGGGGGTGTATTTCACGGCGTTGTCCACCAGGTTGTAGAGCGCATTGGCGAGATGTACCGGATCGGCCCGGAAGGCGGTGATGCCCTCTTCGATCTTGACGTCCAGCTCCGCGTCGGGATACGACGCGCGGATGTCGTCAAGCAGGCGGCGGATATCGACCTTCCGGAGCTCGATATCGAGCCGTTCGGAGGAGGCCGAGAGGAGCTTTTCGATCAGCAGGTCGATGCGGTGGATCTTGCCTTCGGCAGTCTGGAGCCGCCGGGGAAACTCTTTGTTGTCGGGCTCTCCGAGCCCCCGCTTCAGATAGGCGATCGGGTTGCGGATCTCGTGGATCAGATGGTGTACGAACTCCTCGCGGAAATCCGACTGGCGCTGCTGGCCGATGAGGATCCGTATGAGGATCACGAGCAGGATGGCGATGAACAGCGTGATGACGAGCGACGTGAGGAGGATCGCCCGCAGCCGGGCGGGCATTCCCGAGAGCGAGCCGTCGAAGCGCACGACGAGCCCCTCCTTGTCGTCGATTCCGAGCGGGAGAGTGTCGCAGCGGATCGTGAAGCGTCGGTCGTCGCCTTCGCGGGCCGTCGTCCGGAGTACGGCGCCGGTGAGTCGGTCGACCGTCTCGACCACATGGGGCGTGCGGATGCCGTTGCGGCGGAAGAGGCTGTCGAGCATCCGGTCGAACCGTTCGGGATCCACACCGCAGACATGGTACAGGACCGAATTGGGGTCGGCATTTGTCGCGAACTCCGCCAGCAGGTCGTACTTTTTCTCGATCCGCCTGTAGTCGCCGCTCTGCGGGTCGTATATCTTCATGGTGAGTTTCTGCCCATGGTAGTCGATGCCGCCGATAAAGGGCAACATATCGCGGCCGTAGCGGGCCTGTATGGAGTCGTACTTGGTGAAGGCATTTATCCAGAGGTATCCGGCGACTGCCCGGTCGGTCAGGATGGCGGCCTTTTGCGTGAGTGTCCGGCACTCCGACCGATAAGCCGACATGGTCCACAGGGCCTGCAGTCCCAGCAGGGCGACAAGCCCGACGAGGAGGATCATAATGGCTGTGCGGATCCGTTTGTTCATGCGTTGGGAAGTGAAAAAGTTTACCAAAGATACAAAAAAATCGAAGATTCGGATCGCCCCGACCCCATTTTATAACCCTCGCATAACCTTCGTGAAGCGAAAAATCCGTAATTTTACCATGAAGCGATCGGCCGTTCGGAAAAATCTTGCAAAATGCAGGCTCATTTCCGACGGCGGCGCCCTTCGGAAACCACCCTGAAACGATCAACCGTTATGAAAAAAAGATGTTTCTCCCTCCTGCTGCCGGCCGCGGCCCTGCTTGCTCTCGTCGCGTGCGGCGGCAACGCCGATGCCGAATTCTTTGACGGCGAAATACGCCTTTTCAACGACCGGGACGTTGCCGTGCAGCACCTGGAAAGCCATTCGATCGATCAGGACAGTGCTCCCATGGGCATTGTTTCCGTATATGACTCCCTGATCCTTTGCTGGACTCCGCAGCTGCCCGATTTCTTTTACAATATTTATCACGCCGACACGGGCAGAAAGCTGGGCTCTTTCGTCCGCAAGGGGCGGGGACCCCGGGAGGCGGTTTCTTTGAATTTTGTCTACCAGTTTGTCCACCGGGGCGATGATCTGACGGCGTGGCTCTATGCGCCCAATGAAGAGCGGCTGTTCCAATGGAACATCAGCCGCTCGCTCCGCGAGGGGACGACCGTTTACGATACGATCATGCCCTATGAAAACGGTAGTTTCGTATTTCTGTACCAGCTTGCCCAGGATACGCTGCTTGTTTCCAGACCCTCTTCCGACAATCTGGGCGAAGCATCGGCCCCGTATTACGAGAAACTGACCCTTTCCACGAACGAGTCGGTTTGCGAATACCACCCTTACAAGACGGCGGTAGAATCGACTGTGGCCTTCTATACCTGGGATGCCGTCAAACCCGACGGCAGCCGGATCGTGCAGGCCATGCGGTTCCTGCCGCAGATCAACGTGCTGGACCTGCGCACGGGCAAACTGTTCGGCAGCCGGCAGAAGGGCGCCCCGGGATTTTCGCTCATGAAGGATGTGGAGCGTCTGACGGAGACGGTCTACTATACGGGCGTCTGCGCGGACGACCGTTACATCTATGCCTTTTTCCGGGAGCCGGATGATTCGACCGAACCCGGCGGTCCGCACGATTATTTCATCCATGTCTTCGACTGGGAGGGGCGCCTGTGCGCCCGGATCGAAACCGATCGCCCGTATGAGCGCTGCTGGCTCGACCCGGTGCGGAACCGCCTCTATGCGATGAACATGGCTACGAATGAAATTCACTACCTGGAACTTTCGCAACTCGACCTTCCATGAAACACCTCCGCTTCCTTTTGCCGTGCGCGCTGCTGCCGGCCGCGGCCCTGCTTTTTCTCTCCTCGTGCGGCGGCTCCTCCGCGACGACGGCCGACGACGGTGCGCCAATCGTCCGGATCGATCCCACCCGGCTGGAGACGATCCACACGGCCGACTTCATCGAGTCGGCCGACTACCTAATTCTCGAAAGCACCCCCGAGTTGATGATCCGTCAGGTGGACCGTCTCTGCGTGATGGACAGCCTGCTGCTGGTGGCCGACTATGCGTCGCGGAGCGTCTTCATTTTCGACCGCGAGGGCCGCTACCGGAGCCGGATCTCGCGCATAGGGCGCTCCCGCGAGGAGTATGTCTCGATGAACGCCGTGGCTTTCGACACGCTGCGCAGCGAGGTGCTGGTCCACGACATCATGACCGAAAAATTGCTGGTCTACGGTCTCGACGGGACGTGCCGCAGCGTTACCGAGGGCTTCGGAAGGAATACCGGATATGTGTGTACAGCGTATGTCCGGGACATGCATGCGCTCGCCTCGGGCAACGTGATCTGCTGCGAGACGCTCCACGGCTCGGGTACGGACAACCGCGACGGGTTGTGGGAGATGACCCGGCAGGGGGAGTTTGTCCGCTGGATCCGGCAGTTCGACTTCGTCCATCCGGCGGCCGGAAACGACAGGAAGCTGACCTGGATGGACGGCGGACGGATCGCCTGGTGGCCGATCGAGGCCAATGACGACTTCGCCTTCGACGGGGAGCGGCTCGAACGGCTCGTCTCGTACGATGTTGCGGGTCCTACCTTCATTGACTACATCGGTGAATCCAATACGGAGTATTATGCCGATATTCCCAATCAGAAAAGTGCCTATGCCCGGGAGATGACCCAGATCAAGGGTGGATACGACTTCACCTGTTGGATCTGTTTCGGTCGGAATTTCGCCATCTGCTACTCGTTCTACGACATGAAGCGGAACCGGCTTGCGGTCGGGAGGCCCGACTGGACGACGGCTTCGGGCGAAGATTTTCTGCCGACGCTCTACAATTATCAGCAGCTGCCGTTGATTTTCCCCGTCGATGCCAACATCGAGGGCACGATCGTGGTGTCGGTCTCGCCGGCGACGCTGCTTGACAGTCATCTGCCCCCCGGCGGGCAGGCGACGGCCCGGCGTCTCACGGCGGGGCTCAGCGACGCCCAAGTCGAGAATATGAACCCCATTCTGCAACTCCTCCGCCTGAAGCGGTGAGCGGCGAAGAGTGGGCGGCGGGCTGCCGTATCCGTTGTGTGATTCGGACGGCAGCGTCTGCCCGTGTTACTGTCTGTTGTCCGTGTTGCATTTCCGGCGGCCCTGCTCTGCCTACTCGCCGGCGGCGAGTGAAACGTAGGGCGGGAGTATCTCCAGCCCCTCCACCTGCGAATAGGAGATGCGGCCTCCGCTCTCCACGGCGAAAAAGAGCCCTTCGGACTGTTGCCGGCACAGGGCCAGGCCGGGAAGTTCGAAAACTCCGGACGCGGAGTCGGCTGCCTCTCCGGATGCCGTTTCGGAATCGGAAGCCGTTTCGACCCCGGTTTCGGTTTTGGGTGCTGCCCGGAAGAGGATGAACAGATCGCCGCGTGCGGTCGGCGCCGCGGGCAGTTCGACGGTGCAGAATCCCCGCTGTGCGGGGGCGCAGCGAAGGGGCTTTTCGATGAGCGCCCGCATTTCGGCCGCGGGGTAGAGCCGGTTGGGTTCGCTGCGGCGCACCTCCCGGATTTCGATCAGCAACGGAGCGGTGTTCTGTGCAAAGAACGTGATGCTTCCGATACGCATCGTCGTTTCGTTTTTGAGCAGGATGCCCGTGCCGCTCTCGGGTGTGAGGGTTGCGAAGTGTGCGGTGTCGCACGCGGAGCGCGGCATGGCGCCGGTCGCTGCCGAATGCCGGCCTCCGCATGCTGCCGTGCCGGCAGCCAGCAGCAGAAGCAGCAGGATTCGAACGTGTATTTTTCCCATTTTTATCAGAGTTTGAAGACGACGAGCAGCGGATTGTCCGCATCGCTGTTTCGGGCGGCCGCCGCGGCCAACTCCCCGGCGAGCGGCGAACGCCCGGCATCCGTGATGTCGCCGGGGTGGATCAGCGTGAAGTAATGCCCTTCGGCGGCGCAGAGCGGCTGGATGGTGCCCGCGACCCCCTCGATGACCAGCTCCGCGACGGCCCGTTGCGCGGTCGTGTCGGCAAGCAGCAGCGAGAGACCGGGCCTTGCCTCCCGTGCGGAGCCGTAGCGGGAGACATACCAGAGAAGCATCCGTCCGTCGCGCAGCTGGCAGTATGACGGGGCAATTGCCGCCGGAGCCCCGCTTTCGAGCCACTCGGCCAGGTAGAAGGGATTGTCGCACTGCCCCTCCCAGAAACGCCGCTCGGCACCGGCCCTTCCGAATCCGACGCGTGCGAGAAGCGTGAATCCCGTGCTGTCCACCCGATAGATGCGGTTTTCGGCCCCGGGCAGCGCCAGAAGCAGACTCCCTTCCCCTTCGCGCGTGATGGCCATGTCGGTGAGCAGGTCGGACTGTACGGGCGTAAGCGGCAGGCGGGCCGCCACCGAGCCGTCGTGCAGGTCGAGGAGCAGTGCGACGGCATCGTCGCTGCCTGGGGCGCCGGTTTCACGAAGGGCCAGAAACCGCGATCCCGCGACATGTTCCAGCGCCGCGACATAGAAATCGAGCGTCAGCGACTGCTCCAGGCGGCCCGTTGTGCGGGCGTATCCTTTCAGCGTCCGTGTGTTCCGGTCGAAGAGCAGGATGCGGTCGTGTACGGCGTCGTAGGTGAAGGTGCCGATCTCGCCGTACTCTTCGGGGCCGCGTCCGGCGCGGGCGAGCTCTCCGGTGAAGCGCCCCTCCTCGAAGGCGAGGATCCGCCGGGTCCGCTGCTCCTGCAGGAGGACCAGCCCGTCGCAGCACTTCATCGTCTGCACCTCGCCGATGGGGCGCACCGTGTCGGAGGTTGCGAGGGGGATGATCCGCCATCCGGCGGCGATCTCCTCCAGTGCGGCCCGCTCTCCCCGCGACACGTCGGCCTCGAACACGCCGTCGCCGTCGCTGCGGCATCCGGCCGGAGCAAGCAGCCAGAGAGCCAGGACCGTTGCGGCGGTCCGGCGCACCAGGGCGGCAGTTCTCTTCCGGAGTTTCATGCGGGGAGGGTTATAGGTTGTGCGGTGTGGAACGGTCGTTTCTCTTGTCGGAGCCGGTGTCGGGACGGTTCGCTTCAGGCTTCGGGGCGGCGCTCCCGGCGGCGGTTCAGTCGGTTTTCAGACGCAGCTGTTTGCGGACCTGCGGCATGACCTGATAAAACTGCGACACCGGGCTGCCGACCATGGTCGTCGTGCAGACCTGAAGATCCGCATCGACCACCCGCGAAACATAACTCACGATGCTGTGTATGGCGTTCTTTTTCCGGTATTCCTGATCCTTGTCCACGAAGAGCACGATGGGCAGCCGGTTGTCGCTGACGAAGCGTCTCAACTCCTCGGTGGGGGTTTCGTTCTCCACATAGAAGATGAAATCGAATTCGGGATTCTCCGCGATCTGCCTTTGCAGCAGAGGGATGTCGATCATCCGGAAACAGTTCATGTTACTCAGCGTGATGATCTTGGGACGGTCGTTGTTCAGGATGGCGGAAAACGACGGGTTCTGAACGCTGTCGGGATAGATCACCTGCGCACATTCGGGCAATTTTACCCGATTTCTCGGATTCTGACATCCGAATCCGAGCAGGGCCACTGCCAGGAGGGCTGTCAATCCTTTAAACGACATAGTACGACAAGGGCGTTATCGGTATCTGCCTGGAAATCGGGAACCAGCGTCGGACAGGCCTCCTTCAGGGCGGCGAGCCGCTCCGCATCGGTGAGCAGGACCAGTTCGGAATCGGGCGTCAGCGCCCGGGCCGCGGAGAAGAAGAGTGCCCGCGGACCCTCCCTGTCGGCGCGCAGCCAGCGCCATGCGCCGCGGTGTCCGACGCCGATGCTGCTGAAGGAGGTGCCGTTGTCGGAGTTGGGGTTGAAGCCGACCTCCGCCACGGTGAAGTCGTCGTTGATCATAAAGCGGTTCATGAGGGCGAAATCGGACGACATGAGCTTCTGTGCGGCCTGCATCGGGTCGTCGCTCTCGAAGTAGGTGTCGGGGATGTTCCAGCGTCCGAAGTCGAACGTGAGGAAGGTCGAGAGTTCGCCTGCCGCATCGATCCGGAAGATCCTGCGCTGCAGTGCCTCGCGGATGAAAAGCTCCTCCCCGTGCGGCACGAATACGGAGTTCATTTCCATCAGGGGGATGATCTTTGCCGTGGGCAGGTATTCGCGGGTGATCCTCCCCTGCGGGTCCATCCTCACGACCCGCGACGGGACGGTGTTGCTGTATCCGGCATAGCCCCAGTAACCGTCGCCGTCCTTCAGCAGGCTGAGCGGTTGGTAGGCGAGCGAGTCCCGGCGGACGAAGCGGCCCTGGCGGTCGTAGTAGCAGAGCGCCTGGTTGTGGTACGAGTAGACGGCCACGAGCGAATCGACGGGCTGCACGCCGGAGATGTCGGCATACTCCGCGCCGCTGCGGCCGAAGGCCCGCACCGAACCGATGTAGCCGCCCTGCCGGTCGAACAGATCGACGCTTTTGCGGTGTACGCGATCGACGAGGTAGAAGATGCCCGCGTCGAAGAGCAGGTCGTTGCCCGTATCTGCAATGATCTCGTCGGGGCATTGCAGCGTGATGACCTCCATTGAGGAGAAGAGCTCCTCGGGAGCAACTTCGTCGGTCCGTTGCTGCGGGTCGTATGCTACGGTGCCCTGCGGCGCCTCGTCCGTGTTGCAGGCCGTCAGGGTGAGCAGCAACCCCGCGGCCAGAGCCATCCAATTGCGGTTCATGGGAGTTCGTTTTAAGGGTTTTCCCAAAGTTATGCACTTTTTTCCGACCGAAGGTTATAAATTGATCTCCCGCCGGCAAAAAAAGAGGCCGGACTGTCGGTCCGGCCTCCCGTATCGTCGGGTTCGGGATTATGGTTCGGTTCAGTTCAGTTCAGTTCAGTTCAGCTTCTTTCTGCCTATCCGTCCTGTCCCTGTCCTGTCCTGTCCTGTCCCTGTTTGGTCCCTCCCCGGTTTTGCCTCGGGTCAGAGGTCGATGCGCTTGCCCGAGAGGGCCTCGATGCGGAAGGGCTTGACACCCGGCAGCGAGACCTTGTGGGCCTTCTCGTCGCGGTTCACGACGATGTAGACGCGCTTGCCGGCGGGCGTCTCCCACTCCGAAGCCAGCACGGCGGCCTCGTCGCCGAAGCCCGGGGCGTGCATCGTCGGGTTGTCGCCCTCGGCCGTGTGCTCGCACAGGAAGCGGCCTCCGTAGATGACGTCATGCAGCCCGCGGCGGAAGTCCATGAGCGTCTTCAGGAAGCGAGCCTCGACAACGGCCTCCTCCGACATGAGGTAGCGCGGATCGACCCATCCGGGCTGCGAACCCCACAGCAGGGCCTTGGTGATCTCGTAGCGGAAGTCGCCGTCGGTCATGCCCTCGGCCGAGAGGGGCGAGTAGGTGAATCCGCTGGTGATCACGCGGTCGGAGTAGACCATCGGGAAGACGGGGCGGATGCGGCAGTCGGTGGCGTTGTGCGGCGTATTGACCACCAGCAGCATGTCGAACAGGTCGATATAGCACTCGGAGTTCTCCTCGCTGGTGAGGATCTTGCCCGGCTGGAGGTATCCGTTGCGGATCTTGCCGATCAGGCGGCGGTAGCCGTCGTACCAGAAGTCGCCGCCGCCCACCGGGTGGGGATGGCTCTCGTTCCAGCAGGGTTCGGGGGCCGCCGCGGCGATCTGGTCGATGTAGACGCCGTCGACGCCCAGCTCCTTCTGGAGGCGGTCCACGAGGTTGATGATCTTTTCATGCCAGATGTCGGTCGAGGGGCACGTTACCGTGTTGAGGACCTTCGACGTGGGGTAGATCTCCGTGTAGAGCGATCCGTCGGGCTTGCGGCACGAGGCGTCGTAGCCGCGGTCGGGGCGGTAGCTGTCGGCTGCGGGGTCCCACAGACGGCCGTTGATGTAGGGCGTAACGTGTGCGCCGAGGCTCTGGGCCGTCTGGATCATCTCCTTGAAGCCCTCCTTGGCCGGCAGGTAGTCCGGGTAGTGGGTGTCGTAGGGGTGGTTGTGCCAGTAGTACCAGTGGATGCCGAGGCCCTTGCCGAAGTGTGCGGCGGCACGCTTCACAGCGTCGAGCGTGTCATCGGCGACATAGCGGCCGCGGATCCAGGCGTCGGCATCGTAGCACCACTGGGGGATGTTGCGCTCGGCGAGCGTCTTCGAGCCCCACTCGGTGGTATAGGTGAAGGGGCGGTACCAGCGCACGACGGCATCCTCCCAGCCGGCCGTGGTGTATCCCGTGAGCGACTCCCACGGCAGGCGGAACGTTCCCTCGCGGGTCCAGCCGGCCGAGGCGGGGATGGCGTCGCTGAAGAGCACCTCCTCGCGCGTGCACTGCGCGGCGTAGGTCTTGCCGCAGCCGCGGCGGTCTTCGGTGCCGTAGTAGAAGGCTCCCTCGGGGTTGTGGACGATGATGAACTGCATGGCCGAGGCGTGCGACGGATAGCGGGCCTCGAAGGTGGCGATGTCGAGGGGTTTCTCGACGCCCCAGCCCTCGGTGGTGAGGATCATGCCCTCGTCGGGCCGCTCGATGGTCAGGCAGGGGAACTTCAGGTCGGTAACCATCCACCCTTCGGGCAGGTCGGCCTCGATGTTCCAGCGCAGCAGCTCGCTCTCGTCGGGCAGCGAAACGTCCATTCGCACGGGATAGGTCTTGCCCGAGTAGTCGAGCGTGAGCTGCCAGGTGAAGCGGAGCGTCTTGCCGCCGTAGTCGTCGCGGACCTCGACACCCTCGTAGACGGCGTGTTCGGGCTTGAGTTCGGGGCTTTCACCCTGCGTACCTTTATAATAAAGAATCCAGGGGGTGCGGTTTTTCCCCGCTTCGATCTGCTCCCTGCCGTCGAGGCGGAGCCGTTCGATGTCGAAGGCCTCCTTCGTGCTGAATACGGCCTCGACATGGTCGTTCGCCAGCGTGATTCCGTTGTCGGAACACATCGTGCGGGTCCCGTTCTTTGCCGAGACCGAGGTGCCTGCCAGCAGCAGTGCCGCCAGCCACATGCAACTTTTTCGTGTCATAGTTTTACGGTGGATTTTCTGATTTTTGATTCGGTTTTCTTCATCTCTTTTCGCAGGAACGGATACGGCCGCGGGCCGTCCCGGCTTTTCCGGGAGAGTCTTCGGCCCTTTTCCGGGGTTTCCGTCTTTTTGCCGATCGGACAAATTTAAATAAAAATATTTATGCAGACAAATGCGCTGCCGCAAAATATTTACAATCCCGGACCGGCCGAATCGCCCCTTCCGTCATCATCAAAAAGTTGATTCTCCGTTTTGTTCGCAGCTTTATTCCTTTTTGAAACCCAATTGTTACATTTTGATGACAAATTCAGTTTCATGCGAAAGACGAAAAGGTCAATGAAATCCGATATCTCATTGTCTGTCAGTGAGGACCGGTGAAATTACTCCGGATCGGCCTTTTTGGATCTGGCCGGGAGTGCCAGAAAAAAAATTATCAAAAATGATGTGTATAATAATTTTATTGTTATATTTGCTTTCGAAATCGTAAATACTTTTAGCCTGAACACACGGGACGAATCGTGAAAAGAGGCATCTGTCTTCGGTCTGTTTTCTTGGATCCGTGCCGGTCGGTACGGGTGGAAATATTTTATAAAAAATAAAAATCAATCATTTAAAAACTGCGCCTATGACCGAATAACTGAATGAACCCCACTATGTGATGACTTCTTTAATCTATTCAAAAATCCGCATCCTTAAACCAAATCGGAAAGGATAAAGCCAACTTGCAGGAACTGCCGAAGACCCGGAGGGGTCGTCGTGCGGGTCATGCAAATGTTATTAAGTTTTATAAATGAGGCATTAGTGTCCCGTTAAAATGGGACGAGTTAAACAATTAATCAAATAGCCCCGGAATAATGGGATTATATAGATCTTTGACATCATTGAAATTAGTCTTGTCGAACAGGTCACGCAAGAGGGTTTTGTCTGTCAATGATA
>JALFNK010000017.1 GCA_022782405.1 Alistipes sp. | reverse complement strand
TTTGTCTTGGAACATAGCAGCCATTTGTATTAGACTGCAAAGTTGCAAAATCAAGTCCGTTTCATCTCAAGAAACCACGTAATTGACTATATTTCAATAATTTCAAAGAACTATTTATCAACTTTTACGGGACAGTAGTGTAAATGAGGAAATATGACAAGGATTATACAAAATTATCTTTGTAAGATGGTGCTCCGATCGCTTGTGCTGATGCTGGGGCTTATGTCCATGGCTCCGGCTCTTGCTCAGCAAGGAGGGGGGAGATTCCTTTTGAAAGGTACCGTCTTGGATGAGACGAACAAGGGAATCCCGGGAGCATCCGTCATCGTGAAAGGCAGCACGCGCGGTGTTACGACCGACGTGGACGGAACGTTCCAGTTCGAGGTGGCTGCCGCCGACGTACTCCAGGTTTCGTATCTGGGTTACGAAACGCAGGAAATTATTGTAGGTGCTCAGACTAACATCACCGTGCAGCTCAAGCCGCAGGTGGCCGAGCTGGAGACCGTGACGGTCGTGGCCTACGGTAAGCAGCGCAAGGAGAGTATCATCGGTGCCATCAATACGATCGACACCGACGAGTTGCGCATCCAGTCGGGACAGCTCTCGACGAGCCTGGCCGGTAAGCTGGCCGGTGTCGTTGTGATGCAGCGTACGGGTGAGCCGGGCGCAGGCGCCGACTTCTGGATTCGCGGTGTGAACACCTTCGGTGCGAACAACAAGCCGCTGATTCTGGTCGATGGTATCGAGCGTGAGATGGACCTCGTAGACGTGGATGATATCGCAACGTTCTCAATCCTGAAGGACGCAACGGCGACGGCCCTCTACGGTGTGCGTGGTGCCAACGGTATTGTGCTTATCACCACGAAGCGTGGTGCTGAGGGAACACCAAAGATCAACGTCAAGGCCGAGTTCGGTATGACGCAGCCGGTGAAGCTCCCCGAGATGGCCAACGCCGAGCAGTGGATCGACTACTACAACGAGATCTCGACCTACGAAGGCGGTGACAAGCCGATCAATGACTACCAGGAGCAGATGTACCTGAGCGGCGCCGATCCGGATCTTTATCCGAATGTGGACTGGATGGATACCATCTATAAAAACCTGGCAATGACTGGCCGCGTAAACTTGAGCGCTACGGGAGGTACGAAGAACGTCCGTTACTATGTGGGTGGTTCGTACTATACCGAGGGGGGTATGTTTAATCTGGCCGATGATAATAGTTATGATGCGCAGATGAACTTCCAGCGTTTTAGCTTCCGTTCGAATGTTGATATTAACATCACAAAGTCGACGGAGTTGGGTCTCTCGCTTTCGACGCAATACACGAACAAGAATCAACCGGGCGGTATGACCGATTTCTATGCGTATGCCATGCGTACTACGCCAATCTCGAACCCGACGATTTATTCGGACGGTACGCTCTGCGTGCCTCCCGAAGGCGGTGGCGCTGTGAACCCTTACAATCTGTTGAATTATACCGGATACTCGAATATTAACCGAACGATGGCCCAGTCCTTGATCTCGCTGACGCAGGATTTCTCGGACATTATCACCGAGGGTCTGAAGGCCAACGTGAAGTTCGCATGGGATATTGACAGCAACAACACTGTAACGCGTTTGTACAACCCTAACGCCTATTGGGCCGACGGCCGTGACGAGCAGGGCAATCTGATCTACCGCCAGATTCAGACGGGTACGGGTTATATGAGTTTGTCTTATGTATATCCTACCGGTTGGACGACGACCAACTTCGAGGCATCGGCTACCTACGACCGCCTTTTTGCCGACGACCACCGTGTGGGCGCCCTGTTCCTCTTCAGCATGCGCAGCAAAAGCGCTCTGCGTCCGACCTCCTATCTGGAGTCGTGGCCTTACCGTAATATCGGTATCGCCGGCCGTGTAACCTATGCCTTCCGCGACAAGTACTTCGCCGAGTTTAACTTCGGTTACAATGGTTCGGAGAACTTTGCTCCGGGCAAGCGTTTCGGTTTCTTCCCCTCGTATGCTTTGGGTTACATGATCAGCAACGAGCCATGGTGGGAGCCTCTTCGCGACAAGATTAACGTATTGAAAATCCGCGGATCGTACGGTACGATCGGTAATGACCAGATCGGTGGTGGCCGTCGTTTCGCCTACAATACGACACTCAACACTTCGACTATCGGTTTCAATTTCGGAACGAACCAGCCGGCAGCCCATACGCCTCCTGTAAATGGTATTACCACACAGGACCAGGGTAATATGAATGTATCTTGGGAGGAAGCCACGAAGGCTGACGTTGGTATCGAGTTGGGTCTTTACGACATGATCCGCATCCAGGCTGACTACTTCTATGAGAAGCGTGAGGGTATCTTCATCCAGCGCGAGTCGCAGCCTTCGGTTGTAGGTACCCGTGTACAGCAGTGGGTGAATTTAGGCCGTATGCAGAATCAGGGCTTCGACATGTCTATCGAGTTTGACAAGCAGATCAACAAGGATCTCTTCATTTCGGCCCGCGGTAACTTTACCTACAACCGTACGCGCAAACTCTATGACGACAAACCGAGCCAAATCTGGCCTTACCAGAACCTCGCCGGCTTTGCCAACAACCAGCAGTTCGGTCTGATTGCCGAGGGCTTGTTCGAATCGGAGGAGGATATCGCCAACTGGCCGAAGCAGGACTTCGGTACGGTTCGCGTGGGTGATATCAAGTACCGTGATATCAACGGCGACGGTGTGGTCAACACCTTCGACCAGGTGGCCATCGGTTATACGACTGTTCCGGAGATCAACTACGGTTTCGGTGTCAGCCTCGGCTGGAAGGGCCTTGACTTCTCGGTATTCTTCTCGGGTGTTGCCAACGTGACTCGTATCATCGGCGGTTACAACCTCTATGGTATGGCTTCGAACTACATCCGTCAGGGACAGATCTTTGCCGACGTGGCTGAGAACCGCTGGACGATCTCGAACCCCGACCCCAACGCCAAGTACCCGCGCATGTCCACGACTCGTATGGAGAACAACCTGCAGCCTTCAACCTATTGGCTGCGCGATATGAGCTTCCTGCGTCTGAAGAATGCAGAGATCGGCTATACGCTGCCGAAGGCCTGGACGAAGAAGGCCGGTCTTTCGACGGTCCGTGTTTATGTGCAGGGGGTTAATCTGCTGACATTCAGTGATTTCGATCTGTGGGATCCCGAGCTTGAAGCCTCTTACGGTAACCAGTATCCGACGGTGCGTACTGTAACTGTCGGTCTTAACCTTAACTTCTAAAACAGTTGAAACGTATGAAATACCTGAAAATATTGGCAATGTCCGTGCTGGCGTTGGCATTTTCGCTGACCTCCTGCGATTCCTATTTCGAAGTGGAGCTCGACGACCAGGCCAACTTGGACGATGTCTTCAGCCAGTCCAATACGGCGCATAACTACCTGCGTCATATCTACTCCTATATTCCTATTGAGGAGGAGATCATCGGCAGCCATGGCGGATGGGGTACGGCCCGTTCCGATGAGAGTACCTACTCCTTCTATCAGTGGGTTTACTACATCAACTATCGTACTGGTAACTATTCGAGCGCAACGCCGGCGAATCTTTCCAACTATGGATTTTGGGATCGTTTCTACATTGCGATCAACCAATGTACGATTTTCTTGAACAACATCGACAAGGATACGCAGGATTCCGCTGAAGAGATTGCTATGATGAAGGCCGAGGCCCGCTTCCTGCGTGCTTACTACTACTTCTGCCTCTTCCGTCAATATGGACCGGTCTTCCTGTGGTTCGACCAGACTCCCGATGAAGGCATTGATGCCTCAACAATCGACCGCCACACGGTGGATCAGAATATCGATTTCATTGAATCGGAACTTTGGGCGGTCTCCCAGATCCTGCCGACCGACATTACGGAAATCGGTCTCGATGCTTCGACTTGGATGGGGCGCGCTACGAAGGGTGCCGCTCTGGCACTGCGTTCGCGCGTGCTACTCTATGCCGCTTCGCCGCTCTACAACGGTGCCGACATCTACAAAGGGCAGATGAAGAACCTTTACGGCGACTATCTCTTCCCGCAGGAGGAGGATCCCACGAAGTGGCAGAAGGCAGCCGATGCCGCCTATGAGGTGATCAAGATGAACAAGTACGACCTCGTGAAAGATCAGTCGGTCGTAGCCAACGGTACGACAATCACTGAAGATGATGCGAAGTTCCTCAACGCGATGCGTTCCTATCAGTTGGTATGGCAAAATGGCGGAACCTGGTCTCAAGAGACCATTTGGGGCTGGTGGTGGCGTACGTCGAACTCCTATACGAATGATACGTCGGGTTACGACTATATGGGTGGAGTCGGCGGTACTATGGTTCCGGCTCTTCCGCCCAACTTCGGTTTCTACGCCGGTTTCGGTGGTTCGGCTCCTTCGCTGAAGCTGATCGACACCTACCCGATGTGGAAGTCGGGCCGTTACCCGGTTAAGGGCTACGAGGGTGTGAATGACATGTCGAAGCCCATTATCGACCCCGAGTCGGGCTATGTGGCCGAAGGCTTTACGGACAACTACAAGCAGTATGTGGACCCGATCTATCCCGATTGGCGTCCGACTATCAAGGCGCACAACTCCTGCATCGGTCGCGATCCGCGCTACTACGCCAACGTGGTGCCCAACGGCTTCTACTGGCCGCACCAGGCAAAGAACAAGAAGTTCACCTGCTACAACAGCACCGAGGCTACCTCGCCTTACAGTGCAACGGGTAACTGTATTCGTGTGGGCTATGCATGGCGTCGTGCCTATCCGGCCGGTCTGTGGTTCGATTCGAGCAATACCTATACTCCCGTTACAGGCTTGAAGTGGATCTACCCGGCCTTCCGTATGGCTGAGATTTACCTGAACTATGCCGAGGCCTGCAACGAGAAGCCCGAGCGTGATGCTGCAGCCGCCTGCGAGTACCTGAACAAGGTGCGCAACCGTGCCGGTCTGAACAACATCGAGGAAGCTTATCCGGGCATCGAGAACAACAAGGAGCTGCTCCGCTGGTGCATCCAGCGCGAGCGCATGGTGGAGTTCACCTTCGAGTCGCACCGCCACTATGACGCCTGCCGTTGGATGATCGCCAAGGACGAGTATCCCGGTCCGTGGTATACACTTGCTTGCGATGCTAAGACTTATGAGGAGTCGTATGCACGAAAGACGGGTCTGATTGCCAATGCTGACAACGTATTCCGCGACAAGGACTACCTCTGCCCGATCTACTCGGGAACGCTGGCCGAGATGACCAACATGACCCAGAACATAGGATTCTAATAAAAACGCCTGAACGATTATGAAAATAAATATTTGGAAATTGTTGCTTGTCGCCATGGTGGTTCCGGCCGTCATGGGGGCCTGCAAGGACGACCGCAACAACTACATGGTGGACGACAGCATCTCGTATGTCGATTCCGACGGAACCTGGGAGGAGAGCAAGGGTTATTTCACCGTCCCGGTTTACGATGAGAAGTATGTCTTCCCCGTAGTGAAGAACGGAAAGGGTCTCTCCTCGACGACGGTTCGTCTGGAGGCTTCGGAGAGCGCGCTTGCCGCCTACAATACGGCAAACGAGACGAATTATGTGGCTCTTCCCGAGAACTGCTATACGTTTGAGACCAAACAGCTGAGCTTTTCGAAGGACGACATTCGCAAGTTCGCTACGATTACCTGGGACATGTCTGCCGTGGCAGCTCTGGATCCCGATACGGATTATGTGATCCCGGTGCAGTTGGTATCCTCGGCAAGCGATGTTCCCGTATCGGAGGATCGCAGCCTGATGCTGCTGAACCTGCAGTTGGCCGATGTTTCGATGGCGCTGCTTGAGAGCGGAACGACTTCCATCCAGAACGGTGCGTTTGTTTATAACGGCAATGTTTCGTTGAGCGTACCCGTTTCGACGATGGATGTGGAGGTAAAGTATACCGTCGATACCGATCCCGCTTTGGTCGAGGCTTATAACGCCGCCAACGGGACCTCGTTCGAAGTTGCAAGCGAAGGCTTTGCCTCGATGTCGGCAGCTTCGTCGGTCATCAAGGCCGGCGAGACGACGGCTCCCTTCGGCTGCCAGCTCAACCTCAACGAGCTGACGTCCAGCATCGACAAGCTCGACAACGGTGTGCTGGTTCCGGTGCGCATCACGTCGGCAACGTCGGGAGTGAACGTTGCGACCGAGGTGCTCTACATCCCGGTCAAGAATGGTGTGGTCAAAGGCCCGTGGACGTTGCTCGAAGGCGAGAATCTGTGCTATGGACTGGATCCGAACGAAACCGCAGAGTGGGCAAAGAAGTACACAGCAGATAAACTGTTCGATGGATCGTCGGAAGTTGATCATGAGTGGATATCTCTTTTTAAGACTCAAAATGTCTTCCCCTTGACGTTCGTAGTGGATATGGGTGCTGCGCATATCTTCACCAACTTCATTATTTCCGATTACTCGACCCACCAGGGTAATTACCGCGACTATGAGCTCTATGTAGCTGAGGAGTATAATGGAGCCGATACCGAGTGGACGCTTGTAGCAAAAGGCATGCGCGACTATCATTGGACGGGAAAGCCGACAGATTATGACTTCCCTGTTCAGAAGTTGAGTGCCGGACGTTACCTGAAGTTCCAGATCATGAAGGCAGAATATGATATGAGTGCCGGAGACTTCCAGTATGGACGAGGTAAATTGGGAGATGTTTATGGTGAAGGTCTCTGATGCCTTTAACTGTTGATTGTTAATGAATTGATCCCGTTGTGGGGCCGTAAGACCTACACAACGGGATCATTCATGAAAAAGAAATTCATACGTCATGATCCGAATCATTCACAGAATTCTCGGCGCGGCCCTGGTTGTTGCCGCGCTCGCCGCGTTCGGTTGCCGGGGCGGCAGGGGTTCCTCCGACGGTGCCGTGCGGCGTTACGACTGGGAACGCAGCCGCACGGACCTGCTGACGGCCACGGATGTCGTGCTGTGCTATGGCGGCAGCCACCACCGCACGCCCTACCTGTGGGACGAGGAGCGCCTGGCACCCTATGTAACGTGCATGGACTCGACGGGCCGCGAGCAGTGGCTCTTCGACGGCTTCATCTTCCTGGAGTTCGTCGACGCGTCGCGTCCCGACGGAGCGACCTATGCCTTCGAGACGGGCAACCGCAACGCGCCGGCTGCCGGCCGGGCGCAGTGGGAGGAGCTGATTGACTACTGGTTTGCCGCCGGCAACGGTTTCGAGGCCCTCGACCGTACGGTCGCAGCCGCAGCCGCCCGCATCGGCGAGCCGTCCGCAAAGCGGCGCGTCATCATGATGCTCCCCGACCCTGTGATCTACCGCAACTACGCCGACACGACCTCCGTGACCGACTACTGGGGCGAAATAGACGGCCGCCGGCTCGACTTCCGCTCGACGGACGACCGCCTGGCATCCTGCAAGTGGTTCATCGACCGGGTGCGCGAGTGCTTTGCCGCGGGCAATTTCCGCCACATCGAGCTGGCGGGCTTCTACTGGATCCGCGAGATCGTTACGCGTCCCTGCGACACCGAATACAGCTACCACCTGACGCGTTCCGACCTGCTCGTGCCGCGTATCGCCGACTACCTCCATGCGCTGGGCTATTCGTGGAACTGGATTCCCTACTACGGCTCGCGCGGCTACGACGTCTGGCCCGAATGGGGCTTCGACCAGGTGTGGCTGCAGCCCAACCACTACTGGAAGGCCGAGCGCGACATGGAGTCGGTCTGCCAACAGATCGACACGCTGGGCGTCGGCATGGAGCTGGAGTTCGAGCCCACGCTGCTCGCCGCGCGTGAGGGCAGCGCGGCTTTCCGCGAGCGCTTCCGCAACTACCTGCGCTATGCCCGCGAGAAGGATTTTTACGGGACGCGCCCCTTCGCCTGCTACCATGGCACGAACGGCTTTTACGACCTGGCCGTCTCGACCGACGCCGAGGACCGGGCGCTCTACGGCGAGTTGCGCGACTTCATCCTCGGAAATCCGCTGCGCCATGCAGTAAAACCCGAAAAATAACGTTTGTATATATTACGAACCACCGAAGAAACCGATCGAAAAAATGCCGAGAAAACTCCTTTTCACCGTGCTGTTGGCAGCCGTTGCGCTGTCGGTGCTTCCCGCCTCGGGTAAGTCGCCCAAACGCTATGCGTGGGAGCGCAACCGTTCCGAGCGGCTGATTCCCACGGATGCCGTGCTCTGCTATGGCCAGAGCCACCACCGCAAGCCCTATGCCTGGGACGAGGCGCACTTCGAACCCTATGTTACCTATGTCGATACGACGGGCCGCGAGCAGTGGCTCTTCGACGGCTTCATCTTCCTCGAATCGCAGGACATGGACCGTCCCGACAAGCGCAACTACACCTACATGACCGGCGTGCTGCGCGACCGGGGCCTTTCGGCCGGGCGTGCGCAGTGGGAGAATCTGCTGGACTACTGGTTCGACGGGGAGCGGAACCTTGCGGCGCTCGACCGTGCGGTGCACGCAGCCGTGAAGCGTCTCGGGAAACCCGCCACGAAGCGGCGTGTCGTCGTGATGATCCCCGACCCGATCATCTACCACCACTGGATCGACTCGATGACCTCGACGACCTACTGGGGCGAGGTGGGGGGACGACGTCTCGACTTCCGCAAGACGGAGGACCGTTTTGCGGCCTGCAAGTGGTACATCGACCAGGTGCGCGAGCGCTTCGACCGTGCGGGGTACAGGCACCTCGAGCTGGCGGGTTTCTACTGGCTGCGCGAGAACATCGCCCAGCCTCAGGACACGGAGTACAGCTACTACCTGACGCGTTCGGACGTGCTGCTGCCGCTGATCGCCGACTACCTCCACGGGCTGAACTACACCTTCAACTGGATCCCCTTCTACGACGCCCGGGGGTATGAGGATTGGCTGAAGTTCGGCTTCGACAAGGTCTACCTGCAGCTCAACCACTACTGGAAACCCGAAAACGACGTGGATGTCGCCTGCCGCCGGATCCTGGAATACGGTTCGAGCATCGAGTTCGAGTTCGAATCCTCGATTCTCAACGCCCGCGAGGGGAGCGACGTTTACCGTGCCCGCTTCCGCGACTACATGCGGGGAGCGCGCGAGTATGGCATCTACGGCACGCAGCCGCTGGCCTACTACCAGGGCTACATGTCGCTCTACGACCTGTGGGTTTCGGAGGACCCCGTGGACCGGGCCTTCTTCCATGAATTCTGCCGCTTCGTGGTGAACAACCCGTTGCGGGACAACGGCAAAAAATAAGAAACGACTCAATAAAACGACAACAACATGATACGCTGGATCATAACGCCGCTTCTGTGCCTGCTTTCGCTGGTCTGCTGCGGCAACGGGAACGATGCGGGCGGCTCATCGCGCCGACCTGCCATGGAGATGAAGATCGCCTCGACGGGCGGCAACCACATTACGCTCGACATACAGTGGCTCAACGCCGCCTACGCGAAGGTGCTGTGCCTTCCGGCGAAAGAGGCGCAGGGCATTACGGTCGAGACGGTGCTCGAGCAGGGTACGCAGCATGCCAACCATACGGTAACGATCGAGGGTCTCGAGCCGATGATTCCCTATACGGTCTTCGCTGTGGTCTGCGACGAGCAGGGTGAACACAGCGCCCTGCAGAGCCTGCAGTTCACGACGACCTACGCCGACCCGGTGCCCTATGCCTGGGAGAGTGCCCGCGACGGCATCCTTTCCTATACGGATATGGTGCTCTGCTACGGCGGCAGCCACCACCGCAACCCCTACCTCTGGGAGAAGGAGCGCTTCGCGCCCCTGGTGAGCTACACCGACGAGGCGGGCAAGGAGCACTGGCTCTTCGACAGCTTCCTCTTCCTCGAATCGCAGGATACGGATGTTCCCGGACGGGTCGATTACACCTACATGATCGGTGTGCTGCGCGATACGGGCTACTCGGCCGACCGCGAGCAGTGGAACTACCTGATCGACTACTGGTTCGGTGCCGACAGCGGCGTCAATGCCCTCGAAGAGGCCGTTGCCGCAGCTGCCAAGCGGCTGGGCACGCCCCCCTCGAAGCGCAAGGTGGTGATGGTGCTCCCCGATCCGATCTACTTCCTGCAGTACGGCGACACCTCCTCGACGACGGTCTACTGGGGTGAGGTGAACGGCAAGAAGCTCGACTTCTCGAACTACGAGGACCGCATCACGGCCTACAAGTGGTATATCGACCAGGTGCGCGCCCGTTTCGATGCGGCCGACTACCGGTACATCGAGCTGGCGGGCTTCTACATCATCTCGGAGGAGCTGGCCGCGGATCCCGGCGACTTCAACTACAAGTACAAGGAGGCCGACAAGATCATCCCGCGCGTGGCGGAGTACCTGCATGCACTCAACGAGTCGCTCAACTGGGTGCCCTACAACCGTGCCGCGGGCTACAACCGCTGGAAGTCGCTCGGCATCGACTACGCCTTCATGCAGCCCAACTACTACTGGGAAGCCGACAAGCGGCCGCTGTCGCAGTTCTTCTCGGACATCAAGGCGGCGGATCTGGCCATGGAGTTCGAGTTCGAGCATACGGTGCTTGAAAAGGAGGCAGGAAGCGATGTCTACCGCAAGCGTTTCCGCGAATACATGCAGGGCGCCATCGCCAACGGCGTCTACGGCTCGAAGCCGCTGGCCTACTACCACGGCACGAACGCCCTGGTGCTGCTCTCGCAGTCGCAGAGCGCCGTGGACCGCGAACTTTACCATGAGTTCTGCCAGTTTGTGTTGAACAACCCGCTGCGTGCCGAAAACGTGAAGAAATAGAATACCATGCACAAGAAACTGAAATACCTGCTGGTCGGAATCATCAGTATGCTGTTTGCGGCAGCCGGTTGCACGGGAGAGAAGGAAGGTAATGGTTCGGGATCGGGTCTCCGTCCGGCATTGAATCTGAAACTTAGCTCCTGGGATGGAACCTATGCGACATTTGAAGCACAAGTACTCAATGCTTCCCATGTAAGAGCCCTATGCCTAGCTTCCGGTACTGCGGCACCGACTGCCGCCGAGGTCTACGAACGCGGAACCTCGTATACGGGAGAGTACTTCACTGTCGAGGGGCTTAATCCGATGACCTCCTATGTAGCTTATGTTATAGCATGTAACGATGCAGGCGACTATGGTAGCGTGCAGCAGATAAGCTTTACAACCGAGTATTCAGATCCGATACCATATGCCTGGGAAAGTGCCCGTACGGAGATCCCCTCCTACACGGATTTGGTGCTCTGCTACGGCGGCAGCACGCACCGCATGCCCTATGAGTGGACGGCCGATCGCTATGCTCCGATGGTAACCTATACGGATGCCTCGGGCAAGGAGCAGTGGCTCTTCGACAGCTTCCTCTGCATCGAGTTCCGCATGGGCTACTACTCGATCAACCTCGGCCAGCATCTCGATTCGGGTACGCGCGAGCATTGGGAGGAGCTGCTTGACTATTGGCTCGGAGATCCCGAGACGGGTGTCGGTGCGCTGGAGGAGGCTGTTGCCGCGGCGGTGAAGCGCCTGGGCGCCCCCCCCACGAAGCGTAAGGTGGTGATGATTCTGCCTGATCCGATCATCTACGAGTATTACGATGGTACGAAGTCCTCGACGACCTATTGGGGTGAGGTAAACGGCCGCCAGATGGATTTCTCGAACGACCAGGACCGCATTACCGTGCAGAAGTGGTATATCAACGAGGTGCGTCGCCATTTCGATGAGGCTAGTTATAAGTACATCGAGCTGGCTGGCTTCTATATTGTTTCAGAGGACCTTGCCGTTCCGGGGCAGGGCTGGAATCCTGAACTTAAGCGCTGGGAGAACGTAGTACCCTATGTAGCGGACTACTTGCACGAGCTCAACCACTCGGTGGCGTGGATTCCCTACAACCGTGCCGGCGGCTACGCCAACTGGAAGAACATGAACATCGACTACGCCTACATGCAGCCCAACCGCTTCTGGGGCGAGGGTCTTGAGACGAAAACTTGGTCGCGCTTTTTCTCGGACATTAAGGCCAATGATATGGGCATGGAGTTGGAGTTCGACGACGCCGTGCTGGAGAAGAATTCGGGAAGCGACGCCTACCGCGCGCGGCTGCGCGAATACATGTCGCAGGCCCGCAGCAACGGTGTCTACGGCACGAAGCGTCTGGCCTACTATCAGGGTCAGGATACCTTCTACAACTTGGCGCACTCGAATGCCGCCGCCGACCGCGAGCTCTTCGACGAATTGTGCGAGTTCGTGCTGAATAATCCGCTACGCACAAATGATAGTGACAAATAGAAACCTCTCACAAACGAATACATCCCATGAAAAAAAATCTTTCCTTGCTTCTTGCTGTACTTATGCTGTTGGCCGTAGTGGTTCCAGCAGCAGCGGCACCAAGGAGCGGTACTCCTAAACCCTATCGTTGGGAACGGACACGTAAGGAGATCCCCTCTTATACGGATATGGTGCTCTGCTATGGTGGTAGTTCCCATCGCAAACCTTTTGCATGGACGGCCGAGCGCTTTGCGCCGATGGTGAGCTATATGGACCCCGAGGGCAAGGAGCACTGGCTCTTCGACAGCTTCCTCTGCATCGAGTTCCAGATGGGCAGCTACTCGATCAACCTCGGGCAGCACCTCGACTCGGGCAAGCGCGAGCAGTGGGAGGAGCTGCTCGACTACTGGCTCGGAGATCCCGCAACGGGAGTCGGTGCGTTGGAGACGGCCGTAGCCACGGTTGCGGAGCGTTTGGGAACCCCTTCGGAGAAGCGCAAGGTGGTGATGGTCATGCCTGACCCGATCATCTACGAATACTACTCCGACATGAACTCCCCGACGATCTACTGGGGCGAGGTGAACGGCCGCGAGATGGATTTCTCGAAGGCCGCCGACCGCATCACGGCCTACAAGTGGTATATCGACGAAGTTCGCCGTCATTTCGATGAGGCCGATTACAAGTACATCGAACTTGCCGGCTTCTACATTGTCTCGGAGGACCTCGCGACACCGGGTGACGGCTGGAATCCGGAGCTCAAGCGCTGGGAGGAGGTGATCCCCTCCGTAGCGGAGTACCTGCACGCGCTCAACGAGTCGCTGGCCTGGATTCCCTACAACCGCGCTGCGGGTTATACGCGTTGGGAGGAGATGGGCATCGACTATGCCTACATGCAGCCCAACATCTTCTGGGGCCGGCATGCCGACTATACATGGAGTCGGTTCTTTGCCGATATCAAAGCCAATAACCTGGCCATGGAGTTGGAGTTCGACGATGAACTGCTCGCCAGGAATGCAGGAAGCGAGGCCTACCGTGCTCGATTACGTGCCTATATGCAAGGAGCCCGCGACAACGGCATCTACGGCACCAAGCCGCTGGCCTACTATCAGGGTCAGGATACCTTCTACAATCTGGCGACATCGTCCGCCGCCGGCGACCGGGCGATCTTCGACGAACTGTGCCAGTTCGTGCTGAACAATCCATTACGCAAACAATAGTTTAACCAAACCGAATCATGAAAACCTTGAAAATTCTCGGATTTTCCTCGCTGCTGGCGGCCGGACTGGCCCTCGGCAGCCCCGCCGCGGCACAGCCGTACCAGACGGCGGACGACGTGCAGGACCTTGCGCTGATCTACCAGGGCGGCTCGCACCGCATGGACTGGACCGTGGACGAGTTCCGTCCCTATGTCGTGCACGAGTTCGCGGACGGCACGAAGGACTGGCTCTTCGACGGCTTCCTCTTCCTGGAGTTCAAGAACGGCTCGGGCCGCCACTACACGGTAGGCTACGAGAAGCTCAACGCCCGCAAGGGTGAGTGGGCCTGGCTGCTGGACCGCATCTTCGAGGAGGGCAAGTCGCTCTCGGCACTCGATGCCTGCATCACCGAGCAGATTGCCGAGCTGGGCAAGCCGGGCTTCAAGCACCAGATCGTGCTGGGTCTCCCGGAGGCGATCCTCGACCAGAAGGACTGGGGTGAGCTCGACGGCCGCACGCTGGATTTCTCGAAGGAGGAGGATCAGCTGGCCGCCACGCGCTGGTATATCGACGAGCTGATGAAGCGCTTCAAGGCTGCGAAGTACAAGAACCTCGAGCTTTCGGGCTTCTACTGGGTCGCCGAGACGAACAACTACTGCGGCCAGCTGACGGTGCCCATCAGCGAGTACATCCACTCGCTGGGCAAGCTCTTCTACTGGATTCCCTACTGGCAGTCGAAGGGTGCCGAGGACTGGAAAGCCCTGGGCTTCGACGTGGCTTACCAGCAGCCCAACCACTTCTTCAACCATTCGATTCCCGACAGCCGTCTGGACGATGCCTGCGCCTTTGCGCGCAAGCACGGCATGGCCATGGAGTTCGAGTTCGACGAGAAGGCCACGGCCGACCGTGAGAACAGCTCCTATGCCCGCATGAAGGCCTATATCGACCACTTCGAGAAGAACGACGTCTTCAACTCCTCGGCACTGGCCTACTATTGCGGCAACCGCGGCGTGCTGACGCTCCACGAGTCGAAGAATCCCGCGGACCACGCCCTCATGGACCGTCTGGCGCGCCTGATCCAGATGCGCCGCTACATGAAGTACGGCCTGCCGTTCAAGAACGAGACGAAGGTGGTGGCACACCGCGGCTTCTGGCGTACGGAGGGTTCGGACCAGAACTCGATCGCCTCGCTGCTCAAGGCCGACGAGCTGGGCGCCTGGGGTGCCGAGTTCGACGTATGGCGGGCTTCGGACGGCGTGCTGGTGCTCAACCACGACGGCGTGCATGACGGACATGTCGTGCAGAACACCCCCTCGACGGTGCTGACGACGCTCAAGCTGGCCAACGGCGAGACGATGCCGACGCTCGACGAGTACCTCGCCGCAGCGAAGAAGACGAAGATCCACCTGGTGCTGGAGCTCAAGCCCCACGCCACGCCGGAGGCCGAGACGGCTGCCGCCGAGGCTACGGTGAAGGCCGTCGAGGCTGCGAAGCTCTCGAAGCGCGTAACCTACATCACCTTCTCGCGCCACGCCATGGTGGAGCTGATCCGCCTGGCGCCGAAGAACGACGTGCTCTACCTGGGCGGCGACATCTCGCCCGAGGAGCTCGAAAAGCTCGGGGCTGCCGGCGGCGACTACAACCACGGCGTCTACCTCAAGCATCCCGAGTGGCTGGAGTACATGAAGCAGCACGGCATGATCTCGAACATTTGGACCGTGAACCATCCCGTGGACATGATCTGGGCGATGCGCCAGAAGATCGACTTCCTGACCACGGACCGTCCCGATCTCTTCCTGCAGCTGACGGACAAGTAGTCCGGCCGAATACCTTTTCGAAGCGATGCTCCCGTCCGCGCGGCGGGGCGTCGCTTTGTCCCGTAAAATGACCGAAATATGAAAATCAGATTGTTTCTTTCGTGCCTGGCCCTTGTCGGTTGCCTCGTGTCGGCCACGGCCTGCGGCAAGAACAGCGACGGGGAGGTGCCCACACCTCCCGCGCCTCCCGAAATTCCCGGATCGGGCGACATGCGCGTGCGCCTTGCGGGCGAAAACCTCTACATCACGGCCAAGCTCGATGCCGGCCACGACATCGTCTACTGGTTCAAGAGATGCCTGTTCAACGAGCTCTACACCTTCTATCGCGTCGGTCTGATCGACAATGAGGAGGAGACGGTCTCGGATCCCCTGAAGGAGCCGACGACGGTGCTCAACCTTGCCTACAGCGACAACATCGGACCCTTTGCCATCTCGGGCAACGGCTGGTGCGGGGCCAACCACAGCTACCATGAGGAGAACAAGGTCCATACGGCAGCCACCGAGCGCTATTCGATAGCCGTGAACGGCGTGCAGCCTACGGCCGGCGTACTCATGAAGGCCGATTCGGTTACGGTCGATGTGGTGAACGTCATCTACGACCCCTCGCGGCCGTTGGTGGACGGAGTGCTGGTCGATCCGCTGTGCCGTGAGACGGTGCACTACCGCATCCAGGGCGGCAATATCGAGGTGCAGGTTTCGCACGCCTTCTGTCCGGTCGTACCCGTTACGGTCGATCGTTACTACGGCATGCAGTCGATGTTCGAGAAGGAGACGCACACCTTCACTTCGGCGGGCGCCTATACGGACTGGACGCCGCAGGCGAGCGTTTCGCGCTTCAAGAAGGGGGACTATCCCGACTTCCGGCGCTATGTCGAGAAGAATGACGCAGCCTATCAGTCGGCCTACCTGCTCGACGAGGGGCTGGGCGACCATGCGATGGTGAGCGACGACGGCGATGTCTTCATCGGCAACTCCTCGAACAAGACCTACCACTGGCTCATCTCCTCGAAGCGCTTCTCGAACGGCGACAAGACTTCGTGGCGGGGTGTCTACACCTGGTTTACGGAGACGCTGGCCGACGATGACGACCTGCTCTGCTACGAGGGAATGGTCGGCGGCCGCCGCGCACTGTTCATCGATGCGAAGCAGGCCTGCTCGCGGACACTCGAACTGCCCGAGGAGTATGACACCGCGGCATTCGAGGTCTCGGATGCCAGCGGCTTGCTGCAGGTTGCCGCAGAGGGCGAGCACGCCCTGAAGATCACCTCGACGGGTGTGGGCGGCAGCGTGCTGCTCTTCGGCGAGGCACAGTAAGGCTCCGGCTGCGATGCGTATGAAAGAGGAGGCGGTCCCCGTTGGGACCGCCTCCTCTTCGTTTTGGGTGTTTTCGGCTCTTTTCAGGGCCTTTCGCCGTGTCAGCGGAGCTGCTCTGCGAAGGGCATCTCCCAGCCCGTGAGCGTGGCGATATAGGGCATGACGGCCGCCGCCATCTTGCGCTGTCCGCCGAGTGCCGGGTGGTACCCGGCGCCGAGGTCGCTGTCGTTGTTGTGGATCGCGGCGGTGTGCGGCACGACATGGAGCTTCGCGTCGCCCCGCTCGGCGATGATCCGACGCAGGTAGTCGTAGTAGGCGTCGCTCTGCTGCGGCACGACGTAGAGGATCGGTACCTCGGGGCCGTAGCCGCTGCGCAGCCGCTCGTACATCACTCCGAACGACGAGCGGAACTCCTCCTCGGAGGGTGTTCCGGTGCTGAAGTCGTTCGTGCCGAGCTTGATGACCACGATGTCGGGGCGGTAGCGCGAGAAATCCCACGCGGGAGCCTCCTCCATGTCGAAGGTGCGTGCGATGCGCTCGCGCATGGTAACCTCCGAACGCTCCTCGCGGATGCCCCAGTTGCGGACGACACCCTGCCCCGAGTGGGCGATGAGCGTATAGTCGGCATCGAACCAGCGTGCGAGCAGGCAGCCCCACGCCAGGTCGCAGTTCTCGGTCTCGGGAGTGAAGGGCTCGGTGATGCTTTGCCCCTCGGTGCCGTAGCCGCAGGTGTGCGAGTCGCCGATGAATTCGATCAGGCGCTTGCGGGCTGCCGGGGGCGGCAGCAGGCGTCCGTCGGTCGAGACGCCGTAGAGGGTCGTGCGGCCCTGTTCGGCTTCGGTGCGCTTCTGCACCAGCACGGTGTGCTCGCCGGCGGGAAGCCCCTCGGCCAGCACGATCTCGCGGCACGGCCCTTCGGTCGTCGCCTTGCCGTAGAGGGTACCGTCCACGAAGACGTTGTAGTAGTTGCGGCGGGTGTCCGCGGCGTGCATCGTGCATCGCGTCCCCTCGAAGCGGAACGTGAAGTGCGAGCCGCTCCAGTCGAACGCGAGGCTGCCGTCGGCCCCTTCGAGGGCGCGGCCCGTGAAGCGCACGGCTTCGGTGGCCGTTGCCTGGGGTGCGGTGGCTCCGTTTTCGGCGGTGCGGGCGGCTGCCGGGGCCTGCGCGGCGGCACGGAGGGTTCCGGCCGTCGCCAGCAGGGTCAGCAGAATGACAAGGTGTCGCATCATCTCCGTCGGGGCGTTACTTCATGTAGGGGCGGATCTGCTCGATCCAGATGCGGTATCCGTCGGCCTTGAGGTGCACGCCGTCGAAGGTCATCTCCTCGGGGAGGATGCCGTCGTGCTGGATGGCGCTCCAGATGTCGATGTAGACCAGGCCGCGGCGTGCGGCCATCTCGCGCAGGCACTTGTTGAACGAGACGATGCGGGCGTTCTTGCCGCCGAACTGCTTCTGGTTCATCGACTCGTTGAGCGGCAGCAGGCTCTGGACATAGACCTTCGTGCGGGGGCTGCGGCGGGCGATGATGTCGAGCAGGCGTTCGTACTGCTCGAGGAGCTTCGCGTCGGAGATCTTCGAGAAGATCAGGTCGTTGGCGCCGCCCATGATGAAGATTGCGCGGGGCTGTCCCTCGACGATCGGGTCGATGCGGTGAATCATGCCCGAGATGCAGTCGCCGCCGATGCCGCGGTTGAGCACGCGCTCCTTCTGGAAGTACTCGGACCAGTAGCCCCGTTCGGTGAGGCTGTTGCCGAGCATGACGATGTTGCGCGGCGTAACGGGCACCAACTCCTCGACGTTGCGTTTCTGCGGGTAGTAGGTCTTGTTTACCGAGAGCGTGTCGGGCTGGGCCGCAACGCTCGTGGCGAAGGCTGCCGCGAAGAGCAGCAGAATGGCTTTTTTCATGGTATTACAGGTTTATCGGGTTTCCTTCGAAGTCGATGTCGCGGTCGAACGGATGGAGAGCCTCCTCGACCATGCGGGCCGTTTCGCGGCGCGTGAGCGGGCGGTCGCCGTCGGCGGGGGTGTCGATCGTGCCTCCGGCGCGGCGGAGCAGTTCGGCGGCTGCGGCGGCCGTGAGGGGCGTGTCGCTCTCCTCGACGTCGATCTGCGGGGCGTAGTCCTTAAGGCCGCGGGTGAACTCACCCACGGTGATTCCCTCCTCGGGGTAGAACCACGAACGGTTGGCCCAGTGGAAGGGCTCGCCCGTAAGGCGCAGAATGCCCGTGGCGGCGATGCGCTGCAGCAGTCCGAAGTCGGGATCGTCGGGCCGCACGTCGTAGGTCGGTGCGATGTAGGCCTTCTGCTCCAGCAGGGCGCGCTGCAGCGAGCGCACGGGCACCTTGCGGGGCGTGCAGCCGGACTTGACGGCCAATGCCGCGAGCGTACCTGCGGCCTGTCCCGTGAGCAGCACGACGGGCTGCAGGCGCGTCGATCCGTTGATGAGGTTCGAGACCGAGATGGCCTTGTCGGCGACGAGCAGCTGCTCCGTCGCGGCGGGGATCATCACGCCGGCGGGGATGCTGAACGACGGTACGGGCGGGAAGGGGATCTTCTCCATGCCGCCCGGGTAGCAGGCGTGGTGGTGATCGACCGGATAGTCGCCTACCGAGACGCCCGTGCGGTAGAGGGCCGTCGGACGGTCGTAGCGTGCCGCCACGTCGTCGAGCGTCAGCCGCACGACGCCGTCCAGCCGCCGTCCCTCACGGTGGTAGGGCAAGTAGGCCAGGCCGTCCTCGGTGGCGAACTCGTCATCGGCGATGCCGAGGTTGCGGAATCCCAGCTCATGCTGGATGTAGTAGATGAAGCGCAGGGTCTTCTCGCGTGCCGGGCGCAGCGCCTCGATACGCTCCTCCCAGGGCAGCTCGACGACATTCAGGTAGCAGTCGTTGCCCTTCGTCGGCCAGTTGATCATATACTTTCCGCCCGGCAGGCGCCCGTAGCGCAGCATGTATTCGGGAGTCATCTCGCGGCCGCCGCTGACGCAGCACCCCTCGAACTCCGCAGGGTCGTACCCCTCGGGGCGCGGGATCGTGCGGTCGGCACCCTCGCCGTAGTCCTTGAGGATGGCTACGACCGTGAGGTCCTGTACGATGTCGTTGGCCTCTTCGGGAGCGAGCGCCTCACCCGTCAGCGCTCGGGCATCCATGCCCACGCGGTAGGGCGTGCCGCTCATCGGCAGCGCCTCGCCGAGGTCCGTGGCGTCGATCGTCGTGCGGGCCTCGACTTCGAGGCGGTGTCCCCGCTTGTCGAGGAAGCTGGCGCCCGTTACCGTGCGCTCCTTCATGCGGACGGCCTCGAGGCGGTAGCCGTGGATCACCTCGAGGGTGGGCTCCGCGGCAGCCATCGCCTTGAAGATGCTGTCGGCAACGTGGGGCTCGAACTGCGTGGCGCTCACCCAGCCGGTGGCCAGGGCGCGGGCGCCTCCGTAGTGGCGGCGCAGCGCCTCGCGGAATTCGTTCCAGAGGCCCGAGGGGAGCTGGTCGTTGCCGTCGATGGCCGAGACGCCCTGTGCCGTGAGCATGCCGCCGAGCATGGGCGTGGGTTCGACGACGAGGGTGCTGACCCCCTGGCGGGCTGCGGCGATGGCCGCCGATGTTCCGGAGGTCGTGCCGCCGATGACCAGCACGTCCACCGTGCGGCGGGTCGTGGTGCTGCAGGCCGTCGATCCTAAAATTGCGGCACCCGCAAGGAGTGCCGCAATGATGTTCGCAATTTTTTTCATGATCTTTTCGGGCGGTGTTTTATTTGCACTCCTCGAGGATCTTCCACAGCTGGTAGAGGCCGCGCGGAACGTGGAAGCAGCCCTTCCACTTGCCGCCCTTGAGGGGCAGCAGCACCTCGCCGCGGCGGTTCAGGTAGCCGAACCACTCGGGATACTCCGCATCCTTGAAGTGGGTCCACATGTAGTCGTGCAGCTTTTCGAACCAGGCCAGGCACTCCTTGTTTCCGGTGAGCTGATAGCCCTTGAGCATGGCGATGGCCGATTCGATGTGCACCCACCAGAGCTTCTGGTCCCACTCGAGTTGCTGCTGGGGATGGCCCAGACGGTCCATGAAGTAGAAGATGCCGCCGTACTGCTTGTCCCAGCCGTAGTTGATCGTCGAGAGGGCGATCTTCACGGCCTGGTCGATCAGCTCGGGCCGGTTCAGGCGCTTGCCCAGGTCCATGATGAACCACATGGCCTCGAGCGAGTGTCCGGGGTTGATCGTACGGCCCTCGAAGCAGTCCACGAGCGAGTTGTCCGTCGCCGAGAGGTTCTCGACGATCAGTCCGAGGTCCTTCTGGTAGAAGACGTCCATCACTTCGTGGAGGCATACCTCGATGGTCTGGTCGATGAGTTTCGGATCGATCAGCTGCTCGATCTCGAGGGCGAGGTTGCAGAGGATCATCGGCAGGGCGAAGTCCTTCAGCGGGCGTGTGCCGGCGTGGGCCTTGGTCCACTTGCCCTTGGGGTTCGAGCGCTTCTCGAGGATGCGGTCGAAGGTCTTCTTGGCGATCTGCGCATACTCGTCGTTGCCCGAAGCGATGGCCAGCTGTGCGAAGGCCATCGTGGCGAAGGTGTAGGAGAAGATGTTGTAGGGGTCGATGATCGGCTTGCCTTCGCGCGTGAGCGAGAAGTACCAGTTGTAGTCGCCGTCATGGCCGTACTTCTTGAGGAACTCGCCGCCCTGGATGGCGCAGTCGAGCCACTCCTGACGCTTCTCGACCTTGTTGTAGAGCATTGCGAAGAGCCATACCTCGCGGCCCTGGAGCCAGATGAATTTGTCGGTGTCGTAAACGCTTCCGTCGCGGTCCAGGCAGCTGAAATATCCTCCGAACTCCTTGTCCTGCGAATGTTCGAGCCAGAAGGGCAGCACGCTGTCCAGCAGTTCGGACTTGTACTGATTGGCTAATTTCTGAAAATCCATGTGTATTGGGTATATTTAAAGGGTTATTTGTCGAATTTCTGCCAGTAGCGTTCGATCTCCTCGAGCGAGCGCCCGGTGGTTTCGGGCACGGCGCGCCACATGATCAGGATGTAGGGGATGCACATGGCGGCGAAGAGGAAGAAGGTTCCGGCCGGGGTGAGCGTCTCGAGCATCCAGGGGGTGAGCTGTCCGATGAGGTAGGTGCCGACCCACAGGGAGAATCCGGCGATCGACATGGCCAGGCCGCGCACGCGCGTGGGATACATCTCCGAGAGAAGGACGAAGATCACGGCGCTGATCGAGATGGCGCAGCAGAAGACGTACGCCAGGAAGAAGATCAGCAGGAAGGTCGAGGAGAGTCCCCAGGCCGAGCCGGCGAGGAAATAGGTTCCGATGCAGAGCAGCGAGAGGATCATGCCCGATACGCCCCAGTATACGAGCTGCTTGCGGCCCACGCGGTCGATGATTACGAGGGCGATGACCGTGGTGAGCATGTTCACCACGCCGACGAGCACCTGCGAGAAGAGCGAGTCGCCGCTCGACAGTCCGGCATTCTCGAAGATCGTGGGTCCGTAGTAGAGCACGGCGTTCACACCCATGAACTGGCCCAGCATGGCGATCGAGACGCCGATGAGCAGTGCGCGGCGTATGCCGGGCGAGGTGAGCGAGCGCCATTCCGACTTGGGAGCGGCCTTCTCGGCCTCGCGGATCGTCGTGATCTCGCTGTCGGCGGCTGCCGACGAGCGGTAGATGTGCTCCAGCACGGCGTGTGCGCGCTCGGTGCGGTTGCGGAGGATGAGCCAGCGGGGGCTTTCGGGGATGAAGAAGATGACGATGAAGAAGAGCAGGGCGGGCAGGGCGTTGCTGCCGAGCATGCCGCGCCACATCTCATCGACCATGATCCAGTGGAGCCACGGGGTGTCGTAGACGGCCGTTTCGGCAGCCTTGAGGATCTGGAAGTTCACCAGATAGGCCGCAAGGAAGCCGATGGTGATGGCCAGCTGGTAGAGCGATACGAGCGTTCCGCGCCAGCGGGCCACGGCGACCTCGGAGATGTACATCGGCGAGACGATCGAGACGACGCCGATGCCGATGCCGCCGATGATGCGGTAGATGACCAGTTCGGTAAAGCTCTGGCAGACGGCGCATCCGATTCCCGAGGCGGTGAAGAGGATGGCGGCGACGAGCATCGTGAGCTTGCGGCCGAAGCGGTCGCTGAGGATGCCGGCGACGGCGACGCCGAGGATCGAGCCCACGAGGGCGCAGCCGACGAACCAGCCGACCTGCATGGCGTTGAGCGAGAACTGGGCCTCGACGCTGGAGATGGTTCCCGAGATGACGGCCGTGTCGTATCCGAAGAGGATGCCGCCGATGGCGGCGACGATCGACAGGAAGACGACGTAGCCGGTGTTGGTACGATTTTCCATGTTGTTGGTTTAGCGGATGTTGAAGTATTCCTTGTAACGGTTGTAGAGGTGCCCTGCCTGCAGGTAGGCCGACTGGGGGCTCATGAAGTGCGAGAACTCGAAGGTGATGGCCTTGTCGTACCCGGCGCGCTTGGCGGCCTCGAGCTTCATGCGCAGCTTGTCGAACTTGATGGGCAGGAAGCGGATGGGCATGTCGCGGTCGAACGACTCGGCGTTCGTCCAGCACTTCATGCCGTACTTGTCGGCGAGCTTCTTGTTCACCGTGAAGAAGGCGTCGAGCTCGTCGTAGTCGATGTGTCCGTCCTGGAAGGCGCAGGCATCGACGACGTCGTGGATGCCGTTGAAGATCTCGTCCCACTCGCGCTCGTGCTGCTCGACCGAGACGGCCTGCTCCTTGGTGAGCTTGCTGCCGCTGGCCATCACGGCCTTCTTGCCGTCGATCCACGGGGAGATGAAGGTGGGCAGGCCGCCCGAAACATCCTTGCACTGCTTGCCCATGGTGTGGAAGGCGCTGATGGCGCCCTTCGTGGCACGGCTGATCTCGCCGCTGATGTACCATCCGCCGAAGCTCTTGTATTTGTTTCCGTAGAGGTTCCACACCTCGTCGATGACGTATTTGTTGTGCTCGACCTCATGGGACATGTCGCCCGTATCCCAGTAGCGGCCCGAGTCGTAGAGTCCGAAGTAGAACTTCATGCCGTACTTCTCGGCCAGGCGCAGGAAGAGGTCCACGAGGTCCATCGAGGGCATGTAGCACCCCTGCTTGAGCAGGTAGGGCGACGGGTAGGTGATGAACTTGCGGTATCCCGAGCGGATCATGATGACCGTGTCGATGCCGATGGCCTTCATGTGGCGGAAATCCTGGTCCCACTCTTTGGGTCCCCAGTTCTGGTGGGGGATGTCGTGGGAGATTTCGTCGAGGAAGGTGCCCGTGATGCGCAGTCCGGCCTCTTTGGGAACGATCAGACCGCTCTTCGTGTCGGTCTCAAATAGTTGTGAGTTAGCGGGTTCTGCTTTTGCTGCCGCCTTGATGATTTCGGGAGCGACGATGGCGGAGGTCGCCGCAACGGCTACTTTTTTAAGAAAATTTCTTCGGCTGGAAGGTTTCATGTGAAATGCTATTTCAAGGATTGTCCGGTTTGGTAGTCAAATTTGTATATATACACTGCAAATATAATAAATATATTTACAATGAAGCATTTTTCGCGTATTATTTTGTATAATGAAATTTTTTTATTATCTGATATTTAGGCAGTGGCGTACGAAAAGCGCCGGCCCCCGGGAACGGGAGCCGGCGCGTGTCGGCCGCAGGCGGCGTATCGTCAGAAGGAGATACCCACGCGGATGCCGAAATTCTGGCAGTTGTCGATCGAGTAGACGAGCAGGTCGCCGCTGTTCGAGGCGTAGCCGTAGTAGAGGGCGACGTGCAGGCCGAAACGGTAGTCGGGATTGGGGAAGATGCTCACGCCGACTTCGGGCGAGAGGTAGACGCCCCAGGTTTCGGCATACTGCCTGACGATGTAGTAATAGGAGGACATCTCGGCGTAGCTGGCGCCCAGCTTCATGCCCACATAGGGTTGGAAGATGCTCTTCTTGCACCAGTTGTAGCGTGCGGCGACACCGAACGGAAGCTGGAAGAGGGCGTGTTTCTGGTTGGTGGTCATCACGGTGCTGTTGCTCAGCTGCAGCGTCTGGCGGGGAATCTCCTCGAGGAAGGTCTGGTAGGAGATGAAAGCGCCTACGGTGATGGTCGGGGTTATGAAGTAGCCGCCTTCGAAGTTCATGCCCCAGCCCGAAGTCTTGTCGGCGAAGGACTGGTCCACGGGCATGCCGACCTGCCAGTCCGCGTTCATGTAGGTTTTCGGGAAGAGCTGGGCCTTGCCCGGGAGGGCCGCCCCGAGCATCAGGGCGTAGAGTGCGAGGGTGCGGATGTATTTCGCTGTTTTCATGGTCGAATGTTTTTAGGGTGAACTATTTGGTGGTCAGATAGGGCGACTGTACGAAGGCCTGTTCGACGGCGTCGAGCGTCCGTTCGAGGTTGAGGGCCTCGTCGGAGGTGAGCAGTCCGCCGATGAAGCTGTCCCAGATGACCGGCAGTTTCTTGCCGCTCTGCCGGTCGGCCTCCAGATCGACCATCTCCAGGAGGAGCGATCCGGCCGTATAGCCGTAGTAGACGCTGTAGGGGTAGTGCCATCCGGCCCAGTCGCCCCAGTATCCCGGGGTCCAGTAGTAGGGGTAGTACCACCACCAGCAGGGGTTGTCGTAGCCGACGAAGTAGGTTACGCGCCGGACATAGCTCAACTGGAGGCCGACGTTGGCCGCATCCTTGTCATCGAGGCGGGTGTAGCCGCCCGATGCCATGTTGTCGGCCACCACGGCGAGAATTTCGCGTGCGTCGTCGTCCTTCCAGTATTCGGTGCGGTCGCTGTTGCCGATCACCAGGATGCTGTCGGGCATGTAGTAGGTCTCGATCTGCTGGAAGTCCGTTCCGGTGTCATGGGCCGTGTAAACCAGATAGTCCTCGTGGAGATCCGAGGTCGAGGGCTCCTTCTGGCAGGAGCAGCTCGCGATCGCGATGAGCGCGAGTGCCGTGTAGCGTAAAATTTTGACGATCATGTTGTTTGATTTTTTAGGTTTGCTGTCGTTCCCGATGCTTCAAAATCCGTTCCCCGATGGGCGGGATTTCGCAGAAGTGCCCGTTCGGCGTATAAAGAGGTGATTTTCAGATATGAGCCTGCTGCGGCTGCCCGTGCAGTTGCCCGTGCAGCAGCCCGTGCGGCCGCATCTTCCCGGACGGGCATGCTTCCCGCCAGGCATGAAAAAAGGCCCGCAGCAGTGTGCGGGCCCGTACTTTTCGATGTGCCGGAATATCCCGGCAGTGAGTTTGCGGTAATGGGTTTTGCAGCGGCCGGGGCTCTGTGCGGCCCGGGGTGCCGTGCGGCTACCGGTAGCGGTGCGAGATGAGGGTCATGAACTCCTCGCGCGTGCGGTGGTCCGAAAGGAAGATGCCGGTGAAGGCCGAGGTCGTGGTGGCCGACTGCTGCTTCTCGATGCCGCGCATCTGCATGCACATGTGGCTGGCCTCGATGACCACCGCCACGCCCATGGGGTTCAGCGCGGCCTGGATGCAGTCGCGGATCTGCACGGTGAGGCGCTCCTGGACCTGCAGCCGCCGGGCGAAGCACTCCACCACGCGGGCGATCTTCGAGAGGCCGGTGATGTATCCGTTGGGGATGTAGGCGACGTGGGCCTTGCCGTAGAAGGGGAGCATGTGGTGTTCGCACAGCGAGTAGAGCTCGATGTCCTTGACCAGCACCATCTGCTTGTACTCCTCGCGGAAGGTGGCCGAACGGATGATCTGCAGCGGGTCCTCGTCGTATCCCTTCGTGAGGAACGACATGGCCTTGGCGACCCGTTCGGGGGTCTTCACGAGTCCTTCGCGCGCGGGGTCCTCGCCCAGCAGGCGGAGGATCTCCGCATAGTGGTGCTTGAGGGCCTCGACGGTCGCCTCGTCGAAACGCTCCTCCTTCGTATAGTTCCTGTTTTCCATGTTTCGGTCTTCCGTAATCGGGGCAAAGATACCCTATTTCCCGATGGAATGCAAATAGTCGGCGAGTTTCCGCACGGCGCGGGCGCGGTGCGAGAGGGCGTTCTTCTCGTCGGTGGTCATCTGGGCGAAGGTGCGGTCGGAGCCTTCGGGCAGGAAGAGCGGGTCGTATCCGAAGCCTTCGTGTCCGGTTTCGTGCTCGATGATCCGCCCCTCGACCCGTCCCTCGAAGAGGTGCTCCTCGCCGCCGAGGATCAGCGCGACGACCGTGCGGAAGCGGGCCCGGCGGTTCTCCGCGCCTTCGAGGTTGCGGAGCAGCAGGCGGTTGTTCGCGGCGAAGTCGTGGCCGTCGGTGGCGTAGCGGGCCGAGTGTACGCCGGGGGCTCCTCCGAGCGCCTCGACCTCGAGGCCCGTGTCGTCGGCGAAGCAGTCCAGACCGGTGCGGTCATGGAGGTAGCGGGCTTTCTGCAGGGCGTTCCCCTCGAGGGTCGGCTGCTCCTCGGGAATCTCCTCGGTGATGCCGCAGTCGCGCGGCGTGAGGAGCGTGAAGTCGTCGCCCAGGACGGCCTGCACCTCCCGGAGCTTGTGGGCGTTGTTGGTGGCAAAGATGATTTTCATGGCTTGTGATGCGTTCAGTTGATCTTCTTGTCGGGAAAAAGGTTCGTGTAGCGGGCGTGGAAGAGGGCCTCCAGCTCGCGTTCGGCGCGGGGGTACTCCCCGCTGCGGTATTCGGCGGCGATGCGCCCGTCGTCGAGCAGGCGGATGTCGTCCGCAACGGGCGTAAGCGTCGGGAGCAGGTGCGACGTGATGAGGATCGTGGCTCCCTCCTGCCGGCGCCGGAGGATGAGGCGCTGCGCGACATAGAGGCTCTCCATGTCGAGGCCGTTGAAGGGTTCGTCGAGCAGCACGACCTCCTTGCGTTGCATGAGCGTCGCCGTGAGGGCCAGTTTGCGCCGCATGCCCGCGGACCATTCGCCCACGGGCTGCTCGGCCGGCAGGGCGAAGGCCTCGATCCAGGATTCGGGGTCTGTCCCGGGGTGGTAGTGGGCCGTCAGTTCGAGCAGGTCGCGGCCCGTCATGCCGTCGTAGAAGAAGCTCTCGGCGGGCATGTAGGCGATCTGGCTGCGCCGCAGGGGGCGGCCGAAGCGGGTGATGCTCCCCGCAGCGGGGCGCACGAGGCCGAAGAGCGTCTCGAAAAGGGTGGTCTTGCCGGCGCCGTTGATGCCGGCCAGACCGTGCACGGCCCCTTCCGAGAGGTGCATGGTCAGGCGGTCCAGGACGGTCTTCTGTCCGTAGCGTACGGTGAGTGAGTCAATCGTAATCATGGAGGTAACGGTCGAGGTTGCGTTCGGCCCGCACGGCGTAGCCGATGGTGAGCAGCAGCGTCGCGGGCAGCAGGGGCGGCAGCAGGAGTCCCAGCAGGCCGATGCGTGCGGCCGTCGAGGGTGCGGCATCGGGCGTGCGGGGGTCGTAGGCGGCGTATTTGGCCAGCACGGCGTAGGTCATCGCGAGGGCCGCATAGGGAATCCACACGGCGGCCATCCAGGCCGATGCGGGGTAGAGCACGAGGGTCAGCACGGCCGCAGGGAGCGATCCGAGAAAGAGGTTGCGCCATGCCGTGAGGAGCTTCCCGCCGAGCAGGCGCGCGGCCGGACGTCCGGGGAGCAGCAGCAGCGCAAGGGGCTCGTTGCGGGCGTAGACCTCCGTGGCGAGGAGTGCCGCGAGGCAGAGTGCCGGGAAGCCGGTCCAGGGAATCGCAGCGGCCCCGAGTGTGGCGGCCAGTGCGATGCCGGCCGCCGCGGGATGGCGGCGCAGGGCGGCGGTCCACTCGGGGGAGTATCCCGTCCGGGCGATGCGCAGGGCGGCAAGGGGGCGTGTGGCGCGCCGCCGTCGTCGGGGCCAGAGGGAGACAAGGGGTGCCGCGGCGGGGAGTGCGAGCGCTTCGGGTCCGCCGTCCGCGAGGGCGACAATCCCTGCGGCGGGGAGTGCGAGGAGCAGATACTCCGCGGCGAGCGCCCTTGCGGGGTGGCGCAGCGTGGTGCGGAGGAGCGGCAGGTCGCGGCGGTGGCGGTGGAGTTGCACGAGCAGCAGCAGCGAGAGGAGGAGGGCCGCCGCAACGCTCCAGCGTGCCACGGCCGCAAGCCCTGCGGCGGCGATTCCCGCGGCGGCGAGGACAACGGGGAGGAACCATCCCACCTCCCGCAGCCAACGCCCCGCAAGGCGGATGTGCAGCGACAGGAGGGTCATCCTATTTGACCACTTCGAGTTGTTCGAGCCGGTCGTCGAGGTCGATCTTGTCGATGATCGTCCGCACGAGCAGGTCCATGTCCGAACCTTCGCGGTAGTCGGCCGGGCAGACGTGGCTCACGCGGTTGTCGTGGATGAGCGAGGCCATCTCCTTGCGGGCGCCCTTCTCGGCGGGGTTGTAGACGGCGATGGAGTGTCCGCCGAAGTTCTTGACCAGCCGCATGCAGGGGATGTCCGTGGTTCCGTCGCCGACGTAGATCATGTGGCGGAAGGGCACGGGACGCTGGTTCTCGGGAATGTAGCGGTTCACGAGCGTCGAGTCGAAGACCGACTCCACGCCCTTGTTGATCTTGAAGATGAACTGCGTCTTGTTGGTGTAGTTTACCGCCACGGCGGGCCAGTAGGCGATGCCGTCCACGTCGTAGAGGAACGAGCAGGCGTATATTTTGCGGAATTCGTGGGCGATCTCCGTGCCCTCGATGATCTCCTTGAGGCCCGAGGAGTTGATGTAGTGCAGGATGCGGATGCCGCGTTCGGCGCCGTAGCGGTTCACGCGCGCGAACCATTCGCGGACTCCGGGATAGAGCGCCACGCGGCGCCCCGACTCCTGGAAGGCCTCGCGGCGCAGCGACAGCCCCTTGGATTTGGCCTCCTGGATCATCCGGGCCATGTAGGTGAGGACCATGTCGGCATCCTGGGCCTCGGCCAGCGAGTTGGCCTCGGACCAGAATTCGCGGTTGCTCTTGCCCACGGCGGGGATGAAGTCGTACTCCTGCATGTTGCCCGGGGCGAGCGTGCCGTCGAAGTCGTAGATCAGGGCGATGGTGAATCGGAAATCCATGGCAAACATCTTTTTCGTTGAAATTCCAAATATATCCATTTTTCGCTATTTTTGCAAAAAGAGATTTCAAAAAACCGATACGTTATGGAATTCAAGGATTTGTTGGCCGGGCGCCGCAGCGTGCGCAAATATTCGGAGCGGGACGTGCCCCGCGAAGTGGTGGAGCGTTTGCTCCACGAGACCCTCACGGCGCCTTCGTCGCGCAATTCGCGTTCGACGCGCCTTTTGGTCGTCGAAGACCCCGCGACGGTGGCCCGCATGGCCGCGATGCGCGACTACGGCTCGGGCTTTCTGGCGGGTGCGCCGCGTGCGATCGTCGTGCTGGGCGACACGGCGGCGAGCGACCTGTGGAAGGTGAACGCCGCCATCTCGGCCACGGTGCTGCAGCTCGCCTGCGTGGATGAGGGGCTGGCCTCGTGCTGGGTGCATGTCGAGGGGCGTCCGCGCCGCAAGGAGGATCCCGCCGGCGAGCAGGCTGCCGACTACCTGCGCACGTTCCTGCCGATTCCCGAAGGGTGCGAGCCGCTGTGCGTCATTGCCTTCGGCTACTCGGACTTCCGGCCCGCGCCGCTGCCCCCGGCCGACGACGAGGCCCGCATCATCCGCATGTAGTGTACGCCATGGCCCGAAGATTCGGCCGAAAGGCCTTCGGGGGATTGCGGAATCGGGACCGTTTCGTATCTTTGTCCGAAACCGATTTGTAAATGCCAAAACCGCTGTTTATGAAAAAAAGCCATTTCTGTCTGCCGGCCGCGGCCCTGTCGCTGGCCCTTCTGTGCAGTGCCTGCTCCGGCGCCCCCGAAAAGGCGCGCGGGACGACCGTCGTCAGCGAGGGCCTGCGCTTCTGCGAGAGCACCCTCCCCTATGAAGCGGGCGTGCTGGTCGCCAACTTCGGCACCGGGCAGCTCGATCCGCTCAACAACGAGGGCAAGGGCTACATCGCCTACCTCCATGACGGTGTCGTCGAGACGTTGATCCCCGCCGACGGCACGCTCTCGGCCCCGAAGGGCATGTACCTCCGCGACGGGCGCCTGTTCGTCTGCGACGTGAACCGCGTGGCGGTCTATGACCTGCGCCGGCCGGGCGAGGCACCCCAGGTGATTGCCTTCCCCGAGGGCGAGCTCTTCGTGAACGACCTGGCGGCCGACGGCAACGACCTCTACGCCTCGGTAACCAATACGGGACGGATCTTCCGCCTCGACATCTCGGACCTTGCGGCGGTCGGTGCCCCCGAGCCGTGGCTCGAAGTCCCCGGGCCGAACGGGCTGGTGATCCGCGACGGGGCGATGTACGTCGCCGCATACCCGGCCGACGGGCAGACGACCCCCGCGCATGTGATCTACCGCGTCGCCGATCTGCGGCAGCCCGTGGCCGAACCGTGGATCAAGGTCCCCGGACAGTACGACGGCATCGCCTTCTCTTCGGACGGCCGCACGCTCTACGTTACGAACTGGGCGCCGGCCGGCGTCTCGGCCATCGACCTCGAGACGCTGGAGATGCAGCCCGTGGAGCTGGACGTGGAGCCGGCCTTCGCGGGCCCGGCCGACATGAGCGTTGCCGGCGGCCGGGTTTACATCCCCGACCTGCCGAACAGCCGCGTGGTGATCTTCACCGAGTAGCGTTCCGTCCCTTCCCGCAACAAAACGGGCGTCCCGAAACATCGGGACGCCCGTTTTTCATGCCGTGCGGCGCGCCGTTCAGCGATTGACGACCGGCTTGATGTCCTTGATGCGCAGCTGCGTGGTTACCGTGCCGCGGTAGTGGTTCTCGACGATCTGGTAGCAGACGTCGATCGGACGGCCCGAACGGACCCACTCGAAGTGGGTGGGCTGCTGGAAGGCGATGGCCTGCAGGCGCGTGTTGGGTTTCTGCCGCTGAATGAGGTCCATGCGCAGGTGTTCGTGCTCCATGCCCACGAGCTTCGCGTCGCCGTGGTTGCTCACGCCGTAGGTTACGAAGACGGGCGAGACGTTCCCGGGGCCGAAGGGCTGGAACCGGTTCAGGTCGCGGCGGAAGGCCGGCGTGATGTCCGAGAAGAGCAGCTCGCTGTCGATATCGACCTGCGGCATGAGCATCTGCGGGTCGATGTTCTCCTCGACATAGGCGTTGAAGCGGCGCGTGAACTCCTCGACATGCTCGGGGCGCATCGTCAGGCCCGCGGCGTACATGTGCCCGCCGAAGTTCTCGAGCAGGTCGGAGCAGGACTCCACGGCCTGGTAGAGGTCGAAACCGGGCACCGAGCGTGCCGAGCCGGTAACGAATCCGTTGCTCATCGTCAGCACGACCGTCGGGCGGTAGTAGGTCTCGATCAGGCGCGAGGCGACGATGCCCACGATCCCCTTCATCCAGCGCGGGTTGTAGATCACCGTACTTTTGAGTTTCTTCAGCGCGGGGTTGTGCTCGATGTATTCGTGAGCCTCCTGCGTAACATGGCGGTCGATCGACTTGCGGTCCTGGTTGTAGGAGTCGATGACGTTGCCGAACTCGGCGGCGACGCTCTCGTTGCCCTCGATGAGCAGCTCCACGGCGGCATGTCCGCCCGAGGGCGAGGCATTCTCGTCGTTCTCGTCCATGCGCATGCGCCCGGCGGCGTTGATGCGCGGACCGATCTTGAAGACGATGTCGTCGATGGTGATGTTGTGCTTGTCCAGGCCGCAGATCTTGATGATCGAGAGCAGGCCCTTCGAAGGTTCGCGGTTGAGGTTCTTGAGCCCGAAGTGTGCCAGGATGCGGTTCTCGCCCACCAGCGGCACGATGTCCGAGGCGATCGAGACGACAAGCAGGTCGAGCAGCGGGAGGATCTGTTCGAAGGGGATCCCGTTGCGCTGGGCATAGGCCTGCACGAGCTTGAATCCCACGCCGCAGCCCGACAGTTCGTCGAACGGGTAGGAGCAATCGACCCGCTTGGGGTCCAGAACGGCTACGGCCCGGGGAATCTCCTCGGCCGGGAGGTGATGGTCGCAGATGATGAAATCCACGCCTTTGGTCTTCGCATAGACAACCTTTTCCGTGGCCTTGATACCACAGTCGAGGGCGATGATGAGCCCCACGCCCTTTCGGGCTGCGAGGTCGATACCCTTGACCGAGATACCGTAGCCTTCGGTATAACGGTCGGGGATGTAGAAGGTCAGGTTTTTGTGCCCGATCTGGCGCAGGAACTTGTAAACCAGCGCGACGGCCGTGCAGCCATCGACGTCGTAGTCGCCGTAGATCATGATCTTCTCTCCGTCGCGTACGGCGCGTTCGACCCGCTCGACCGCCTTGTCCATATCCTTCATCAGGAAGGGATCGTGGAGGTCCGCGAGATCGGGCTTAAAGAATTTCTCCGCCTTTTCTACCGTGTCTATGCCTCTCTGTACGAGTAGGTTGGCCAGCACCGGCGAGATCCGCAGCGCGGCAGCGAGCATAGCTACCGTCGCGGGGTCGCCTTGCGGCTTGACTACCCAGCGTTTTTCTGTAGGCATACGAATTGTTATTTATATATTTCAACATTTAATATCTCACTTAAAAAGTTCGCCAGCAACGTTTTCACTTCATCCATCGGAACGTTGCGGCCGCATTCCCGCTCGATCGACGCGACGCCGCGGTCCGTAAAGCCGCAGGGGTTGATGCGCGAGAACCAGTCGAGGTCCGTCGAGACGTTGAGCGCCAGACCGTGCATGGTAACATAACGTGAAGATCGTACGCCTATTGCGCAGATCTTGCGCGGACGCCCCGTACCGCGGGGCGTGATGCCCGTGCCGAGCCATACGCCCGAGGCTCCGGCAATGCGCCCGGCCTCGATGCCGTAGCGGCCGACGGTGCGGATGACCGCCTCCTCGAGGGCGTCGATATAGTCCCGCAATCCGATGCCGAGCCGTTCGAGGTCGAGAATCGGATAGCAGACCAGCTGTCCGGGACCGTGGAAGGTGATGTCCCCGCCGCGGTCGATGTGAAAGAACCGGGCCCCGAGGGCTTCGAGTGCCGCCCGGGGGATAAGCAGGTTTTCGGCGTGCCCGCTCTTCCCGAGCGTGTAGACCGGCGGATGCTCGACCATGAGGATCACGCCCGCCTCGGGCAGCGGACCCATTGCCGGCCGTGCTGCGGCAGCTGCCGTATCGGCCTCTTTCTGCAATGCTCCGGCAGTCCCTGCAACGGCTCCGGCGGCTTCTTCGGCAGCCTTCTGGGCCACTCCGGGCTTTGCGGCCTCTCCGGGCTTTGCGGCCTCTCCGGCGGCCCCTGCAACAACTCCGGCGGCCCCTCTTTTGCGGGCCAGGAGCTCGTCGAAAAGGCGTTGCTGCAGCGCCCAGCAATCCCCGTACTCCATGAGCCCGAGGTCGCGGACGAGCGCCCTCATTGCCGGGCGGCTTTTTCCGGAGCGGGGCTCTTGACGCTGCGCAGGGCCTCTTCCGCCATGTAGGAGGAGCGCACGAGAGGCGCACTCGCACAGTAGCTGAAACCCATCTCCAGTGCCCGGAGCCGGTACCATTCGAATTTTTCGGGAGTGATGTACGCCGCAACGGGGTAGTGCTCCAGAGTAGGCCGAAGGTACTGTCCGAGAGTTACGATGCGCACGCCCGCATCGCGCAGGTCGTGCAGCGTCTGCAAAACTTCTTCATCGCTCTCGCCGAGACCGAGCATCAGGCCGCTCTTCGTTACGGCGCCCTTTTCCGTAAGCAGGCGCAGGGTCTCCAGGCTGGTGCGGTAGTGCGCCCTGGAGCGTACGAGAGGGGTCAGTCGCTCGACGGTTTCGATGTTGTGTCCGACGATGTCGGGCTTCGACGCGAGAACCGTGTCGATGAGTTCGCCACGGGCGTCGAAATCGGGAATAAGGAGCTCAATTACGGCGTCGGGATTCTTCGAGCGGATGGCTTCGACGGTTGCGGCCCAATGCCGGGCGCCGCCGTCCGGAAGGTCATCGCGCGTTACGGAGGTTACGACGACATACCTCAGCTGCATGAGCGCGACGCTTTGGGCGACCCTTTCGGGTTCCCCTGCGTCGGGTTCCAGCGGATGCCCTGTGCGGGTGGCGCAAAAGCGGCAGCCCCGGGTGCAGATGTCGCCCAGAATCATGAAGGTCGCGGTGCGCCGGCTCCAGCATTCCGACTGGTTGGGGCACATCCCGCTGCTGCAAATCGTGTGCAATTTGTGCGTTTCGACGATGTGCCGCACTTCCGCCCATTCGGAAGTCCGGTGAAGCCGGATCTTCAGCCATCCGGGTTTTTTCAGTACATCTGCCTTGTCATACAACTTCGGCATTTAAGTTCATTATTTTCCCAATTGATGCAAAAATAAAAAAAATATCGGATTTTCCTTCTGGAATCGTTCTTTTTATTTAAGTCCCCGTGCGGAGCGATCCCGGGTCCTTAATTCGCTTCGGGGGCCGCTTCGGGGGCTGCCGGTGTGTTCGCGCGGACTCCCGGCTGCCCCGGAAAAGAAGAAGAGACCCGTTGCCGGGCGGCAAGGGGTCTCTCTGGTTAGGTTAGTTAGGTCAATGAGAGTGGGGAATCCCACATTTGATAGAACAAAAATAATCCGAATTTTAGTAAAAAACAAATTTTCCGGTGTAATTTCATACGAAATAAGCTTAAATTTTGCATAAATCGTAATTAAAATTTTTGAATAATGGCGAATTTATAAGTTTTTGATTAACCGATTCAGCGTGCCGGTTCCGCTTCGGGAGCCGTCTGCGGGGTGATTTCCTCCGGAATGAGACTCCCCGCAAGGTGGCGGTGGCGGTAGGCTGCCGGTGTCATCCGGTACTCTTTCTTGAAGAGCTTGATGAAGTGCGATGTGTTGGGGAACGTGCATTCGTTGCCGATTTCGGAGATTGATTTCGAAGTCGAGATCAGCAGCAGACGCGAGTGCATGAGACGCTGGCGGATGAACCATTTGTGGGGCGGCATCATGAAGTGGCGGCGGAACTCCTTTTTGAACGAGGTCAGCGAGCGGTTGGTGAGCCGGGCGAGCTCCTCGATCGAGATGTCGCGGAAGATGTGGTCGTAAACCGTCTGCTCGAAGTTCTCCTTGGCGGTGTCGATGTTGCTCAGCAGCTTGCTCTTGATGCAGCAATCCTCGTGCGAGACGATCATATAGATCAGTTCGGTCATCTTGATGCTTTCGCCGGTTTCGTCGGGATCTCCCTCCTCGTCGCGCAGATAGCTGTTGGTGTTGATGAAAAAGTTGCGGAGCGAGTTCCAGGCGGGCATGGCGACATGCGAGCGGTTGCGGCATTTTTCGCACGAATGCTCGTTCGAAATGTTCAGCCCGTAGGTGATGTTCAGGTGCATGAGGATGCGCTGCAGGTCGTCGGGTGTGTAGTAGAAGAGCACCTCCTCGAAGGGTTGTCCCGCTTCGGGGACGTTTTCGGCATAGTGGTGCCCGATGCCCAGATAGAAGACCTCGCCGCGCGTGAAGGTCTCGCGCCGGTCTCCGTCGTAGATGTTTTTCGTGCCGTGGAGGATGTAGCCGATCGCGTAGCGCGAGAGGACCAGCGACTGGATTCCGTTGTGTAGCGTCTCCTGATACTTGACGATCATCGGATGCTGTGCCGAATGGGTTGTTGAATTCTTCATGTTGATTGTCTTTAAAGTTTTTCCGAACAAAGCGTTGCGATACCCTGTTCAACTTCAAATATACAATTTAAACTTTTTATTCTACTATAAAAAATACAATAAAAAGGCTTTTCAACATAAATAAACCCGATTACGGTACTATGTAGTCTAAATAGATTATTGTAATATGGACGAAATTGCCGCGAGTGCGACGAGGAGCAGGTAGAGCGGCCAGACGATGGCCCGGTTGATTCGGACAAATGAAAAGGGGATGAGCAGCGATGCCGGGACTGCGATCAGGGTCGCATCGTTCCGGGCGGCGTCGGGGCCGCCGAGAAGCAGGAGGATCAGCAGCAGGGCGATTGCGTTGAAAATAAGAATGAACCGGGGCTTCATGCCGATCGTGTAGAGATCCGACAGAACATGGAGCGCCGCAAAGAGTCCGAAGAGTGCGATACATCCTGCGGGGATGAGGCTGTGGAGCGGAGTCCGGAGGAAGAGTGCGAACGGAACCCCCGATGCGAAGGCGGTTCCGATATGGATGGCCGGGGCGAGGAGTTCGCCGCCCGCCGCCCAGTTCACATAGCTGTATGCGGCGATCGGCAGCAGGAGCCCGGCCAGGGCGACGGCCGCCTCGCGCAGCGTGCGGCGGAAGATCCGCACGGCCAGCGGCAGCAGCAGTACGAGCGGCAGCAGGGCGGGTCGCAGCAGCGGCAGCAGCCCCAGATAGAGCGAAGCCCGGAAGAGGGCGTCGAAACGGTAGCCGTTCCCGAACGAGCGGCAGAAGTTTTTGATGGCGAGAACCAGCAGCAGACAGGCCGCGAGTGCCGTGAGGGGTTCGGAGCCGAAGCCTGCGATGCAGGCGGCGATTCCGTAGAGGGGGATGGTCAGACAGCTGCTCACCGCATAGAGGTTCGTGCTTGCGGCGAGGCGCCCGGCATTGAGGCCACCCGAAAGAAGCAGCGGGGCTCCGATCCACTTTGTCCAGATGGGGTGGGCCTGCTGGAACTGCAGCAGCAGGTCTCGGGGTATTCCGACGGCAACTCCCGCAAGGGGCGCGGCGCTGCTGCCGGAGAGGAGATCCGCCCCGGTTCCGAGGGGCATTCCGCCTCCCCACATCGCGACGACGGTGAGGGCGAGGAGGGTGAGGAAGGCCGGAACGAACGGCTGGCGGGCGATATCGAATCTCATCTTGGAACTGGTGTCGGAGCAAATGTAGTCAAAAATGCCGAATATATACTATTTTTGCAAAATATGTTGGAAAATCAGTTTCAGTACGACCTGCCCGAGGCAGGATGCGACGAGGCCGGACGCGGATGTCTGGCCGGTCCGGTCTTTGCCGCGGCGGTGATTCTGCCTCCGGATTTCCACGATCCGCGGCTCAACGACTCGAAGCAGATGACCGCGCGCAACCGCGAGCGGCTGCGCGAGCTCATCGAGCGCGAGGCCGTGGCATGGGCCGTGGAGGCCGTCTCGGCGGCGCGCATCGACGAGATCAATATCCTCAATGCCTCGTTCGAGGGGATGTCGCTGGCGGCAGCCCGGCTGGATCCGGCTCCGGGATTCCTGGCCATCGACGGCAACCGTTTCCGCACGCAGCTCGATATTCCCTACCGCTGCATCGTCAAGGGCGATGCCACCTATGCCGACATTGCGGCAGCCTCGGTACTTGCCAAAACGCACCGCGACGCCTATATGGAGCATTTGGCCGAGGAGTTCCCGCAGTACGGCTGGGCGTCGAACAAGGGCTACCCGACGCGTGAACACCGGCTGGCAATCCGGCGTTTCGGGCTGACGCCCCACCATCGGCTCACCTTCAATCACGAGATCGACCAACTGGAGTTCTCCTTTTGAGTACCTGTCGCCGGTACGGACCCCCGTTCCTGTGCCGTTCTTCATTCGACCGCAGCCCGCGGAGTTTCCGATCCGTGGGGATTCTTTTCCCGGCAATTCCCTGTTTCCCGAAGGTCCGTTCTTTCCACGAGCCGACTCTTTCCCTGCTGCGGAGGCGATCCTTTTCCTGCTGCGTGCCGACTCTTTTCCTGCCGCGAGCCGACTCTTTCCCTGCTGTGGGATCGGTCCTCTTTTCCTGCCGCGAGCCGACTCTTTTCCTGCCGCTGGAGGCGCAACAGGGCAAAAAAAATCGGCTTCCCGTGAAAGGAAGCCGATTTCTTGCGAGATGAAACCCGGTTAGTTGTATCCCAGCGTCTTGGAAGCCGCGTAGGAAATTTTCAGGGCATTGGCCCGGCGCAGCTCCTGCTTGACGTCGGTTACGATACCCATCTTGGTGTACTGGTCGGCCTTGAGGCAGACGGTCATCAAGGCACGGTCGGCCTCGTTGAGCTTGTCGCGCTCTGCGGCGATGAAGTCCAGGATGTCCCGGGTGGATTTGTACGAATCGTTGAGCTGGATACGCGGCGCCGTACCGAACTGGGCCTGCATGGCCAGTGTCGGGGGACCGATGTGGATGTAGCTGACGAGCGATTTCTTCTCGAGCTTCTGCACTTCGGTAGCCTCGGGGAGCTTGTAGCGAACCAGCAGTTCCTGATCGCGCATGGTCGTCGATACCATAAAGAAGAAGAGGATCATGAAGATCACGTCAGGAAGCGATGCGGTCGAGATGCCGGGCAAACCTTTGTTGCCCTTCTTTTTCATTACTGCCATGGCTTACTTCTTTATGTTGCGCGGCTCGGCCTCGGAGATCTTCAGAGGTATGGCCGTGGAGATGACCTTGCTCTGCTCCTCGTTGAGCTCAGCGAATTTGGAACCGAACTTGCGTTGAGCGACCTCGTCGCGCACCTCGTTGAAGGCGCGTGTGAGCTCGTTCTGCACCATGATATAGGACTGATAGTTGGTGTCGCGGGTAGTCTGCAGCGACACGACGCCTTCACTCACGGGATAGACCCAGGTGCTGCCGTCGGGAAGGGCAATCTCCTTTTCGACCTTTTCGGGCAGGTTCTCATCATCAAACGGATTGGTGATGAACTCCTTGGCCTTATCCTTGAGCTGGCCGAGCGGAATCTGCTCCTGCTTGCCCGGGACTCCCGCCATGATGTTTCCGCTACCCGAGATGAGTACGAGGAACAGGTTGCGCTCCTTGACTTTGATCTCCTCCTGTTTCTGATCCTCGGGAGGCATGGGGGGAAGCATACGCGCGATAC
>JALFNK010000006.1 GCA_022782405.1 Alistipes sp. | reverse complement strand
CATGAAAAGCCCGATGGCGCAATAGGTGAGCATGAGCAGGAACATCGAGAGCAGTCCCGCGAGGACGAGCGGAACATCCGTGGCCGGCACCGCGATGAACATCACGGCAAGCGGCAGGGCGAGGATCACGACGAAGAGCAGCGAAAGGATGACCATCGCCAGGAACTTGCCTCCGATGATGTGCATGCTGTTCACGGGTGAGGAGTAGAGCAACTTAATCGACCCGGAGGCGTACTCGCGGCTCATGAGGTTCATCGTAAGCAGCGGGATGTAGAGGTAGATCGTCTGCTGGATGACCTCGTAGATACCCTGATATCCGAGGACTATGCCGGCCGTAACGCTGAAATTTATGGTGCTGCCCAGCGCCTTGATCCTGGTGATTGCGGCAAGTATGGTCGAAAGATCGAATCCCAGCTGGCAGGCGAATACGATCAGCAGCAGCCAGGCCACGGGTGAATAGAAGAGTGTGGCCAGTTCGTTGCGGGCGATTCCGAATATGAGTTTTCGATTCATGGTTCAGGGGTTTAGTTTCTGCGGCGTACGAACCACAATCCTACTCCCGTGAGCAGCAGGGCGGCGGGCAGAATGATTAGGAATATGATTTTCAGCGGTCCTGCGGCTTCGACGCCGACCGAGAACCTGTTGTCGTCGGGCTCCGGACGACGGATTTCGATGGGGAAGCCCCCGTCGGTGAGCCATCTGAATCCTTCGACGATCAGATAGAAGTTTCCGGCCGCATAACCTTCACGCTGGCTCGACAGTTCGGCATTGCTCATGCAGTCTGCGTCTCCCGTAACGAGAATGCGCTGTTTGCGGCCGTTCGTCTCGCGCTCCGCCGCATAGGCCGTGCAGTATACGCCCCGTTGTTCATCCGCGTCGGGATTGCATGCGACGGGAGCTTCCCGCAGGTCGGTCTGTTCTTTTTCGATCCAGGCCGTGCTGTCGGTTGCCAGCAGCGGTGTGAGGGTGTATCCGGTCTCTTCTCCGGTCTTTGTGAGGGCCACGCACCCGGGCATCGAGACCCGAAGCCTGCGTTTCGGGAAATCTTCCCGGAAACCCTCGCTCAAAGCGGCCGATTCGGGAGTGGCGCGGGACAGGATCAGGTCCGGGTAGAAATCGCCGAAAGGCTGGGCCAGCTGGTACTCCTCCATGCGCAGTCCGAAACGTGCGATGAGCGGATTCATCGCCTGCTGACGGCCTACGTCGCAGAGAATCCACAGGTTGCCCCCGCGTTCGAGATAGGAGTCGATGATCTGCATCTCTTCCTCGGCAAAGGGTTCCTTCATGTCGGCCAGCACCAGAATGCGGACCTCTTCCGGTATCGCTTCGCCTTTCGACAGGTCGATTTCGCAGACATCGAAGCCCTGGTTCACCAGCGCCGAGCGCGAATACTTCGCGATCGTGAAATCCGTGTAGTCCCGGTCTCCGGGCCGAGTCGTCGACCGCTCGCCGTGTCCCTGGATGAACCCGACAACCGGCGGCGTGGAGATCATCTTTTTCAGCGCCGCGGTGATTTCAGCCTCTCCCGGCCAACGTTGCATGTCGTTGAAGTCGCGGATGTAGGCTTCGCGGCCGTCGGCCGTGCGGGCGATGCGGACGAAGCGGAACTCCTCTCCGCTCAGGTCCTTGATCCGGCGGATCTCCTCGGGGCTCTTGAAGAGGCGCGGGTTGAGGTTGTAGATCGTTGCCATGTAGTCGCGCAGCTCCTCGACGCTCTTTCCGCGAAAGCGCGGGTTGTCCCACGATGCCGGCGTGCCGTCGTAGTAGTAGACATACTTTACCTTCAGATCGGGCTTGAAGAGCATGTAGGGATCGAAAATCGTCTCGTTTTGCTTCATCGACAGCGGCAGGTAGCTTGTCGAGGCATTGTCGAGCAGATTCACATAGTTGGTGATGGTCAGCGGACCTTCGATGTCGGCAAGGACCTTCTGGCTGTTTTCTGTGATCAGGTTCTGTTTGGTGCGTGTGGCATCCCAGACGCGAATGGCTGCCGGCCGCGAGGTGAGGTATCCCACGGCCAGTACCGCGACGAAGACTCCGCAATAGCAGAGTGCCCGCCTGAACTTCCCTACCGCACTCCGTCCGAAGGCGATCCGGAAGGTCGTAAAGGAGAGGAAGAGGAGGATTACGGCCAGGAAATAGATCAGGTCCTCGCTGCGGATCACGCCCGAAAGCATGTTCGAAGTCCGGCCGTTGATCGAGAGCCAGTAGGTCAGTTCTCGGATGAAGTCGTACTCCTGTCCGACGCGGCCCACGAACTTCAGGACGGCCAGTGTGATGAGCGTTCCGACGGCGGCCACGACCTGATAGGAGGTGAGCGACGACATGCACAGTCCGACGGCGCAGTAGGCTGCTATGAGCAGGAAGAGTCCGAGCAGGCCTACCAGTACGGGCAGCCAGTCGAAGTGGGGGATGATGCAGCTTCCGTATATGACACTTGCCATGGGTACGAGCATCATGCAGAGCCCGAATCCGATGGAGGCGAGATACTTTCCGCCGACGATCTGCAGACTGGTTACCGGCGAGGAATAGAGCAGCTTGATCGAGCCCGATGCGGTTTCCCGGCTCAACAGCCCCATGGTCAGCAGCGGGATGTAGATGTAGAGGTTGTCGACGATTTTCGCCAGAAACCCGTACATTCCCAGATACTGGTTGAAAGTCTGAGAGGAGACGTCCAGCGGATTGTATCCATATACGTCGAGATACGACAGCGTGCTTTCGATCATGGAGGTGAACTTCATCGCCGTCAGGAAGGAGAAGACGATGAGTATGAACCATGCTATCGGGGAGTAGAAGAGGCTTGCCAGCTCGTTGCGGGCGATGCGCAGGGTGATCTTCATGGTTTACGGGAGTCAGCGGTTGTTCTTGAGTTTTCCCGAAAGCTGGGCGAAGATGACATCGAGCGAGCATCTTTCCAGAGAGATCTCCTTGAGCCTCCATCCTTTTTCGACGCTCATGGCCACGATCTGTTCGGCAATCGTGTCGTCGCCCGAGAAACGGATGCGGTAGGCACCCGGACCGGTCCGCTCGACGTGGAGCACCCGTTCGATCCGTGCCAGTTCGGCCTCTTCGGGCGGATTGGCGAAGGAGACATTGAGGCTGTTGGGCACCACATAGTTGTCGAACTCCTCCATGGTCCCCGAAAAGACCATTTTCCCGTGCTCGATCATGCGGATCTCCTGGCATGTGGCCTGCACTTCGGAAAGGATGTGCGTCGAGAGGAGCACGGCGTGGTCGGCCGCGATCTCCTTGATTAGAGAACGTATCTCGAGGATCTGGTTGGGGTCCAGTCCGTTGGTCGGTTCGTCGAGGACGACGAACGGCGGGTTATGGACGATTGCCTGGGCAATGCCGACTCGCTGCTGGTATCCTCCCGAGAGGTTCTTGATCAGGCGTTTGCTGAAATGAGCGATGCCGCAACGCTCTTTGGCCGCATCGACGGCCGGCCGGATCTTTGCCGACTCCATGCGGCGCAGCGTGGCGCAGTATACGAGGTATTCATCGACCGTAAGATCGGGATAGAGGGGCGGTTTCTGGGGCAGGAATCCGATATGTTTCTTGGCCTCCACAGGATTCTTTCGCAAATCGATACCGTTTATCAGCACATCGCCCTGGGTCTGGTTCAGCACACCGCAGATGATGTTCATGGTCGTGGATTTTCCCGCTCCGTTCGATCCGAGAAGCCCGAGAATACCGTTCTTTTCGATCGAAAAATTGATGTCCTGGATGGCCCAATCGACACTGTATCGGTGCGACAGGTGCTTGACTTCGACGATGGGAGTACTCATGTCCGTTTCTGATGTTTTTTCATGAACTATCGGAGAAGGGCCCTGCAAGAAAGCTCTACTCCGATAGTATCTGGTTTATATTTTTGTCTGTATCAATAGCCCGTGGTCGTAACGTCGAGAATCTTGCCGAATCCGTCATATTTCAGGGCCTGCGCCTTGTCGAGGTTTCCGGTACCGATCTGGGTCATCGGTACGACATAGACGCAACCTTCGGTATCGCTCTTCTGTGTGGTTACGATCACCGCGGAGTTCGTCCAATTAAGCAGTTCCCGTGCATTGTCTGCAGCATTGCCGCACATGGCCGAGCAATACTGGTATTGTCCCTGTTGGTAGAGTTTCACGGAAGTGATCTTCTCTCCGGCATCGGGCGTGAACTTTACGTCGCTCACCACAGCCTTGCCCGAGGTGAAGTCGATGGCGTAGATTCCATCCGCGGTGGCGACGTAGAGGATCGCCTGCATGGTGCAGAATGCCGTTCCGGTAGCCTGGTCGAGCAATGCCTTGCCTTCGGACGGGATCTCGATGCGGGCGCGCGGACCGTAGGGAATCTCGGGCGAAGTTACGACCCAGCCCTCCCAGTTGTCGGGATCGGTGTAGTAACCCTCCTCGGCCTGGTGCGGGGTGATCGTGTAGATGGCGTACGTTCCGGCGTTATCCTTGAGCAGCAGGGCAGGTATTGATTCCGTGTAGGTCATGCCGGCGGCGATGACCTGCTGGTCTCCGAGATTGTCGGCGTCGTAGGCACCCGAACCGGTAATGGTATTATATGTGAGATAACCTCCGAAATAGGCATCTGCAACGATCAGTTTGTTGGTCTTTTCGTCGAGCCATGCAGCAACGCATTCGTTATTGGCTGAATAGGAGCGCGAAGCGCAGATTCCGTTCTTCATCGAAGAGTTGCCCATCGCTGCATTCGGCCAGGACAAGATGTCTGTGGTAATGCATTGAATGCAGTAATTTCCCGAGGTGCTCATGGCGATGAAATAGAGTTGGCAGGCTGAGTTGTTTCCTGTCCCGAAGAACTTGTAGAATTTTTGTCCTTCATAGGCGTAGAGCAGTACGTCGTCGCCCGAGACATGGGAGTAATCCTCACAGTTGAAGCGGACGAGTGCTCCGGTCTGATCTGTGGCCCACAGATAATGTTTCGAACTGGAGTTGATATAACCCATGAGCATCGGCGTGAGCGACGAGAGCAGACCCGGATAGGCGGCGCCGCTGCCGCTGGCGAGGATCTCGCGGAAGATCTTCTCCTCCTTGCCCGCATAGTTTGTCGTCAGCTTCTGGTTCAGGACGAGCGTCAGGTCCGAGGTTGTCCCGTCCTTGGTGTCGCTGATGACCAGACCGTCGAGGAAGGCGCTCTGGATGTAGAGATCCCACCAGAAGAGGTACTCCAGATCGTTTTCCGGATCCCTGACCGTCAGTTTGAGCAGGTAGGGATTGGTCGAAACTCCGTTGGGTACGGTAGCATGAAGTTCCCGTTCGGTGCCAATGGTCTGGAACTCGTTTCCGTCCGGAATGTCATTCAGCTCCCAGGTGTAAATGTAGTTGTCATTGTCGTCGAGGACCTTGCCATCCTGGGTCAGTTCGGGCGCGAAATTGATCTGCTCGAGATATCCGGTGTAGATAGCCGTGGTTTCGGTGTCCGTCAGCACGATGTCGGGAATCTGATCGGTGGCGTAGGTCGATTTGTCCTCGTAACATCCGGCGAGTCCCGATGCGGCGAATGCGAGTGTAATACAGGTAAGTATCTTTTTCATGGTCTGTCGAATTAATAGGTTCTGGCGGTTACGGGCTCACCCTGAAGCGATCCGCTGTCGTGCAGCAGCTCCTCCCCGTGCTCGGTCTTGTACTGCTCGAGATAGTCTGCAATTACCTTGGCGTAGGCCTTGTAGGCATCGCCGTTGTAAATGGCCGTATAGCGCGGCAGGTACTTGTAATAGCCGTATGTGTCGGATCCGTTGTGAATGGTATGTTTCGTCGGATCGTCCCAGTCGTCCCAGCCCGTTGCGGCGTAGATTGCCTTCAGCGCGTTGGAACTGATGCATGAGGGCGAGGTCGAAACGTTGCTGGCCTGTCCGGCGATGAGCAAGTTGTACGAGCGGATGATGTTCGAGTTCGTCGGCGCCGGAATGGAGTTGTTCCACGACAATTCGCTGTTAAGATAGGGGCTCGGGCCGAGCCGCAACTCTTCCGACTCCTGCAGCTGGAAACGCAGCGTATAGGTTGTCGAGGAGAGCTCTTCGGCGTTATGGAGGCGCACTTTGATTGCTCCCATCGATTTCCCGGCCGGAATCGAGGCCGAGAGGATATCGTAGGAGCCTTCGGGCGCCGTCGTCTTCTCCGGGTCGATCCGGTATGCTACGGTGCGGTCCGTGGCGGCGGGTTTTCCGATCAGAAATACGGGAATATCATAGTCAATGCTCTCTGCAAAGGCATTTTCAATAAACGAATAGCTTATGAACGAGCATTGGTTATTGGTGCTATATGTCGTACGCAGTGTGTCCTGGGGACTTACTCCCGTGAAACGTACGGCGTCGTATTGGGCATCGTAGGTCATGATCTCCGCATCGCCGCAGGCGGTGATGCCGGCAGCCAGCATGCCGAGCAAAAGCAGTTTGTATTGATTCGTTTTCATATCGTTTTCATGTTGTCGTTATTGTACGCGGCCCATCTGGGTTTCAAAATCGGGATAGGGAACGACATACTTCGAGTCGTCCATCGGCTCCGTCCGGTGGGGAACGGTCTCGTATCCGAGTCGTTTGTAGAAGTAGAACATGACGCCCTCGGCAAGAAACTCCTTGCGGTACTCCTTGGCGATCTCTTCCATGATCTGTGTGGCGTTGAGACCCGTGAGAGGCGTATAGATGCCGCGCTTCTCACGCACGGTGTTGAGCCGTTCCATGGCCAGTCCGAGGTCGGGTGTGCTTCCCGTCGCATAGCATTCGGCTGCGATGTAATACATCTCCGGGAGACGAATCAGCGGCACACGGTTGCCATAATAGCCCAAGGTCGAGTTCTGGTTGTACTTTTTCGAGGAGTATCCGGCCTTGATCGTGCTGGCTGAAGTCTGTTGGAGCAAGTTGATCTGCGAACGCCAGTCGGAGGTGATTCCTTCATAGATAGTCTGGACATCCTCCGGAATGAGAATCAGGGCTGCGACATCCGTATCCACATAATTTTCCTTGAAGAAGTCGGTGGTCAGGTCGCGGAGCGTAGCCACGTTCAGCGCAAAGACCTGCTCCAGCGCAAGGGCCGGATAGGAGGGTACGTCGCTCGAGGTCATCCAGGCAAAGTGGTTGTAATTCCCGATCTTTCCGTCCATGGCCAGGAAACCTTCGATCACCTCCTCGGCTGCCTGAAGAGCGAGCTCCTTGCTCTCGGCGCTTCCTTCCCACAGGTAGGCACGGGCCTGAAGGGCGCGTACGGCGTAGTAGTTGAGATGGAGGTTGCGCCAGTCGTAGAATCCGTCCTCGTTCATGTCGGCGTAATAGCTCCATTCGTGTGCTTCGGCGATGGGATCCTCGGCCTTGAGCAGCCGGGCGGCCTCGTCGAGGTCCTCGGTCAGCAGGGTAAAGAAGTCGGACATGCTGACCTGTGCGGTCATGTTCTTCGAAACGGTCGTAACGTAGGGCACGGCGTTCTTGGCATCGATTTCGGCCTTCCGGGCGCCCCAGTTGCCGTATCCGAACATGCGGGCGAGGTCGAGGTGGATGTAGGCCCGGATGGCCAGCAGCTCGCCCTTGATGACGCTGTAGTCGGTGTCATTGAGCACCTCTCGGTTCTTGTCGATGTAATAAAGGGCTTCGTTGGCATTGACGATTACGTTGTAGGCCTTGGCCCACGATGCGTCGATGAATTCCTTGGCCGAGGTAACTCCGTAATTGTAGTTCTGTAGGTTGTATTCTCTGGTGGTTGCAGATGTGTTCGTGTATGGTTCGAACTGCTGTCCGAGCATCTCGGGAACGAGCCACGACATGTCCTTGCCGTAGAGGGTTTCGTCGGTCATGCCGATGTAGCATCCGATCAGCGCCTGCCGGAAACCTTCGGTGTTCTTGAAGTGGTCCTCGGCGCGGATCTCCGATCCCGAGGTAACGTCGAGCCAGTTTTCGCAGGAGGTCAGCGTGCCGGCTGCTCCTGCCAGAAGAAGTGCTATGGATATGATCTGTTTTTTCATGATGGATTATCCGTTAGAAAGTTGCATTGATGGCCAGGGACATATAGCGGGCGAAGGGGTAGTCCAGACCGCGCTCGATCTTGATCGACGAGACGGTGAAGATGTCGTTCATGTAGAACGTAACGCGCAGGCGCTGCATGCGCATGGCCGAGGCGATCCGCTTCGGAAACTCGTAGTAGAGCGATGCGGAGGCGAAGTTGAGTTCGTTCTGGTCCTGCACGAAACGGGTCGTGGGACGCGTCGTGGTCGTGCTGTCGTACTTTTTGAACTGGGTAACCTGTCCGGGAGTGGTCCAGCGGCCGAGCAGCACGCGGCGATCGACGTTGTAGGCGATATCGACGTTCTCGACGCGGTCGACCAGCGTGGAGTTGTACATCTGTCCGCCTCCGAGGTAGCTGAAGGTGGTCGAGATGCCGATGCCTTTATATTCGGCCGTGAAGCCGAACGTACCGCGGTAGAGCGGATCCGAAACGCCGCATGCGACCATGTCGTCGGCATCATAGGTATAGGTCAGCGAGCCGTCCTTCTTGATATAGATCTCCTCTCCGGTCATCGGATCGATACCGGCCGAGGGTACGGCCCAGATGGTGTTCATCGACTTCCCGTCCTCATACATGAGTACCGGGGTGGAGTTGCCGGCGGCGGCTGCCGACTTCTTGATGGCGTCGTTGTAGGCCTTCATGCTCTCCGAAAGGCGGATGATGCGGTTCTTGTTGTAGGCGATCGAGCCGTAGATGTTCACGAATCCGTCGCGGTTCTGCCAGGCGGTAACGTTGCCCTGCAGCTCGAAGCCGTAGTTGCGGACCAGACCGAGGTTGTCCTTTACCGAACTGAAACCCGTCGATGTGGGGATCGAGACGTCGGTGAGCATGTTCTTCGTGTCGGCGCTGTAGACGTCGGCCGAGAGCGTGAAGCGCTTCATGCGCAGGTCGAATCCGACGTTGTATTCTGTCTTCTGCTCCCAGCGCAGCAGCGAGTTGGGCATGCGCACCAGATAGGCTCCCGTCTGTCCCTGGTAGTTCACGCCCGTATAGTACTGGTATGTGGCGATGGCGCTGTTCGTCGAGAAGTTCTGGTTTCCGGTAACACCGGCCGAAGCTCGGATCTTGAGTTCGTCGATGAGCTCCTGGCTCTGCATGAAGGGTTCATTGTGGACGTTCCATCCCACGCCGAGCGACCAGCTGAATGCCCAGCGGTTGTCGGCTCCGAAGAGCGACGAGGCGCTGTCGTTGATCGTGGCGTCGAGCAGATAACGGTTGTCGTAGCTGTACGATGCAGCCAGCAGGAAGCTGATCTGACGGTTGAGCGTCGAGTATCCCGAGGGGATCGTTCCTTCGGCATACTGGCGGGCGAAGGTTATGTCGGCCATTTGGCTGTTGGGGAATCCCTGTGCCTTGAACTGGTAGGCCGAGGATTTGCTCTCCGAAATCGACATGCCGGCGTTGGCGAACAGGTAGTGCTTTCCGATCGACTTGTTGAAGTTGAGGTTCAGGTCGCCCGATACGGTGCTGCTTTTGCCCGTTTCCAGCGTATATTCGCCGCGAAGCAGATATTGCGTTTCATCGTAGTTTGCAAACTTCGAGTGCATGGCGGGGTAGAAGTCGTCGCTGTTGTCGCGCTGCTGCGAGATGCCGAAACGTCCGACGGCCTTGAGCGACTCGAGGATTTGCCACTCGACGTAGAAGTTGTTCGTGAATTTCAGATACGACGAGGTGAACGACGTACCGATCGTAGCATCATAGAGCGGGTTGGCAACCTTGGTCAGCACACCCGAGTTGGACTGGTAGCCGTCGCTGCCTTCGGCATAGCGGTAGACGTTACCGTCGGGATCGGTTGCCTGCCAGAAGGGGTTCATCTTGCTGTAATCTCCGAACGAGCCGTAGGGCGAATCCTGGCTCTTGTTCGAGATCACGGACATGATGTTCCGGAACGTGAGGTGCTTGGTGCGGTAGGAGACGTTGGCGTTGGCCGCGATGTTCTCGCGCTTCGATTCCTTCATCACGCCTGGAACGGAGTTGTAGGTGGCGTCGAGAATCGCCTTGAGCTTCTGCGGGTCGCCCAGCTCTACCATCAGGTTGTGCTTGTGTCCGACGGCCGTCTGCAGCGGCTTGGCGAGCCAGTAGGTGTCGAGCCCCTCGGCGGCCAGCTTCTTGCGCATGTTGTAGGCTGCAGTCAGTTGGGCCTGCTCCTTGGGATCGTCCGACGTGTAGAGCCCTTCGCGACGCTCCACTTCGAGCTTTTCCACGGCGTTACAGAGGTCGTAGCTGCTCAGGTCGGGCATCTCGAACGAGACGCTTCCATTATAGGTAACTACGGGGTCCGAACCCATCGAACGCTTCGTCTCGATGATGATGACGCCGTTTGCCGCCTTGGATCCGTAGAGTGCCTTTGCCGAGGCATCCTTGAGGATCGTCATGCTCTCGATACGGTTCATGTCCATATCCATCACCGTTTCGATCGAGGTTTCGAAACCGTCGAGGATGAAGAGCGGTTGGTTGGGCTGGTTCTCGTATTTGCTTCGGAGCGAAATCGAAGATTCCGAGGTCGGGAAGCTCGACGAACCGCGCATGGAGATCGAGGGCAGGGTATTCGGGTCCGAGCCCATCGTCATGTTATTGGGAATGTAGATCGTCGGGTCGAGGTTTTTCAGGCTCTGCAGGGCATTCTGGTTGCCGACGCGGGTCAGCTCCTTGTTTGACAGGGTTCTTGCGGCACCCGTGTAGCTCTCGGCCTTGCGGGTATAGATACCTGTAACGACGACTTCGCCGATATCATGCATGTCTGGCTTCATACGCACGAGCGTTGCGTTGCGTACGGAGACCGTCTGGGTAACATATCCGATAAACGAGAATCGCAGCGAATCGCAGTCGCGCCCGACAATGATGGCGAAACTGCCCTGGGCACCGGAGGTCGTCCCGACTCGGGAATCCTTGCTGTCGACGACCGTTACTCCGGCCATGGGAGCTCCGCTTTCATCGAGCACAACGCCGTTGATGGTTATCGTGCGCTGCTGTGCGGAGACGGTCTGCCTGCCGGAAAATGAAACAGTGAGGAGCAATGCCAGGACAAGTGTCCGGGTCAATGGACTTCCCCCCCCCTTGATTTTGCTTCTAATCAAGCGATCGTAGAGATTTTTCATTGACATAAATTTTGGGTTGAACATTTCATTTCGCTTGCAATATATAAAAAAAAGTCCCGACATGATAGGTGCCGGGACGTCTCCGGATGCGATGCAAGGAGCTTGGGGTTGTCGGGTAAAACGTTTGCGGTTATGAATCGTAACCACAAATTGCGGTTTGGAATCATGGTTATTAAAAATTCTGAAAAAATGCTTGCAAACCGATATCCGAAAAAATTTTAAAAAATTATCAACAATTTTCGTTTTTGTTGGTCCAAACGAACGTAAAACGTTTTAGGAGGAGAGAACAACTCTCCCCCTAAAACAGTTTTCGATCCAGCTAACAGAAGAATAGGCTACCAGGGCCGTTCCGCTCCGGCAACGACTGTTACGAGTGCTTCGCGCCGGAGGTAGTGGCGGGCGAGTCTTTGCACCTCGTCCGGAGTGATGTGGCGGATGCGTCGGATATTCTCGCCGATAATTGTATTGTCCGTACCGCAGAGGATATTTTCGATCGTTACGTCGGCAATGCCGAACGGGCCGTCGAGCACGCGCATCATTTCTCCGACCATCATGTTCCGAACCAATCCGAGCTCCTCTTCGGACATGGGCTCGGCTCCGAGGCGTTCGATTTCGCGGTATATCTCCTGCAGAGCCGCCTGCGTTACGTCGGTCCCGACCTGTGTGGCTACGGCAAAATATCCTGTCTGTTCGAAATTGACCATGGCGGCCACGGTGCCATAGGTATATCCATGCTCTTCACGGAGGTTCTGCATCAGCCGCGAGCCGAAGTAGCCGCCGAGGGCCGTTGCCACGACCTGCATGCCTACGAAGTCGGGATGCTGGCGGGGAAAAAGCACCCGCCCGAGGCGCAACGACGACTGTACGGCGCCCGGATGCTCCACGAATACAGAGTGTGTGGTTTCGGGTGCGGGAAAGTCCGTATGTGCCACGTTCGCACGCTGCGGAATACGTTCTGCCAGGGCGGCGATGGCCTGCCGTTCATGGGTGCCGATGCGGCCGCTGCAGACGACGAAGCAGTTTTCGGCCGTGTAATGTGCCGTATGGAATGCCACGACGGCGTCGCGTGTCAGACGGTCGTATTCCGCCTCGTCGGAGGATATTCCGTAGGGGTGTCCGGCGCCGAAGAGCGCCTTTGCAAAGGCTTCGCGGGCCTCGACATCGACCTTCGTGCGTTCGATGGCAAGGCGCTGCTTGCGCTTGGCGCAATAGCTGCGCAGCTCCTCTTCGGGAAAGGTGGGGTGGAGCAGGATCTGCTCGGCCACGGCAAGCGTCGGGTCGAAAAATTTCGAGAGTGCGGCGAAGTTGATGTAGGCGTAGTCGCGGTCGAGGTTCACATCGTACCACGAGCCGTAGTAGTCGAGCCGTTCGGCAATCTCCGCACCGCTCATGTCGCGGCTGCCTTCGGCCAGGAGGTTCGCTGCCGCGGAGGCCGAGAAGGGTACCTGCTGCACGGCCGATCCGGCGCGGAATACGAACGAGATGCGCAGCACCTCGAAGTCGTCCGACGGAAGCGTGTAGAGGTCGATGCCGTTCTTCAGATGCTGGCGTTCGGCCGAAGCCACTTCGACCTGCGAGGGGGTTATGCGGGGTTGTCGTGTCATGGGCGTGCTTTGTAGATGAGTGTCGAGGCGTTCTCTTCGCGGAATGTCCGGCGGCAGAAGTCGCGGATCGCGTCGTTATCGACGGCGCGGTACAACGCCACTTCGCGGTTGATGAGCCCGAGGTCTCCGAGCATTTCGTAAAACCCGAGGTTCATGGCTTTGTTCATGACATTGATCTCGCCGAATAGCGTGTTCGCCTCGAACTTGTTTTTCACCTTTTCGATTTCGTAGGAGGTCGCCGAACCGGCCTCGAGCGAGCGGATCTCTTCGAGGAAGGCCTCTTCGACCTGTTCGGGTGTGATCCCCGGGAGCAGCTGCCCGGTGAAGACGAAGAGCCCCGGATCGAGATCGCCCGTGATGTAGGCATTGACGCTCGAGAGCAGCCGGCGCTCCTTGACCAGATGTCGGTAGAGCCGCGAGGAGTCTCCTCCCGAGAGGAGGTCCGACACCAGGTCGGCCGTGTAGAAATCCGCGGAGCAGCGTCCGCCCATGTGGTAGGCCACCGTTACGGTCGTTGCCGGCACGTCGCGTTCGACCTCTTCGCGGCGCGGTGCCCGCTGGGGCGGTTCCTGCGCGATCGGTTCCGCGACATGCGGTGTGTCGGCGACTTCTCCGAACCACTTTTCGGCCAGCTCCATCATTCGTTCCTCCTCCATGTCGGCCGAGATCGAGAGAATGGCATTCGACGGATGGTAGTGGCAGCGGTAGAAGTTCTCGACGTCGGTCCGTGTGGCGGAGGCGATGTGCTCGGTCGTCAGCCCGATGGCAGCCCAGCGATAGGGGTGTACCTTGTAGGCCAGGGCGCGCAGCAGCATCGTCTGATCGCCGTAGGGCTGGTTGAGATAGCGCTGGCGATACTCCTCGATGACCACCCGCTTCTCGGTTTCGAGCTTCTCGGGGGTGATGTCGAGCCCCTGCATGCGGTCGCTTTCGAGCCAAAGTGCCGTCTCGATGTTGTCTTTGGGAAGGGTGATGTAGAAATCCGTGTAGTCGTTGTTCGTAAATGCGTTGTTGTCGCCCGAGGCCATCTGTACCGGGAGGTCGAAGTTCGGCACGTCGCGTGTGCCGCGGAACATAAGGTGTTCGAACAGATGGGCGAATCCCGTGCGTGCGGGATTTTCGTTGCGGGCCCCGACCTTGTATAGGAGGTTCACGGCGGCGAGCTTCGAAGCCCGGTCGCGGTTCACCGCCACGGTCAACCCGTTTGCGAGCGTTTTTCTTCTGTATGCGATCATGACGACAAAGATACTGCAAGCGGCGTGCAAAGTCAAATTTATTTCCGCCCTTCGCCGGTCTTCCGGACCGTCGGATCATCGGCCGGCAGCGTGTCCGTGCTTCGGGCCGACAGCGCCGTCGGATAATAATCCGCTGTCGGAAAGGCGTTTCGGTAACTCGGTGATTCTATGGTGGTTTGTTGTTATTTGGATAACAGTTTATTGTTATTCGGATAACATTCGGAAACGCGTTTTTTAACGATTTTTTGAACGGAAAACGGAGCGTTTTTTTGCGTGAATTTTCTATCTTTGCAGCGCCGTCCGGTACGGAATCGGCAATATGTGCTGACCAACACACGAAATATTATAATCTAAAATTCAAGACAATGGCAGAAAAGAAATTCATCACCTGTGATGGAAACTATGCTGCGGCTCATGTGGCTTACATGTTCTCGGAGGTTGCGGCGATCTATCCCATCACGCCGTCATCGACGATGGCCGAGCTCGTGGACGAGTGGGCTGCGCAGGGACGCAAAAACATCTTCGGCGAGACCGTGAAGGTCGTCGAGATGCAGTCGGAGGCCGGAGCGGCCGGAGCCGTTCACGGATCGCTGCAGAGCGGTGCCCTTACCTCGACGTTCACCGCGTCGCAGGGCCTGTTGCTGATGATCCCGAACATGTACAAGATTTCGGGCGAGCTGCTTCCGGGCGTATTCCATGTTTCGGCCCGTGCGCTGGCTGCACAGTCGCTGTCGATTTTCGGCGACCATCAGGATGTCATGGCCACGCGCCAGACGGGTTTTGCCATGCTGGCCACCTCGTCCGTTCAGGAGGTCATGGACCTGGCGGGTGTTGCCCACCTCGTGGCGCTGAAGGCGCGTGTTCCGTTCCTGCACTTCTTCGACGGATTCCGCACCTCGCATGAGATTCAGAAGATCGAACTCATCGACGAGGCATCGCTCACGGCGCTGCTCGACCGCGATGCCCTCAAGGCATTCCGTGCGCGCGCGCTCAATCCCGAGCATCCCGTAACGCGCGGTACGGCCCAGAATCCCGATATCTATTTCCAGACGCGTGAGGCTGCCAACAAGTTCTATGAGGCGGTTCCCGACATGGTTGCGGAGACCATGCGCGAGATCTCGAAGATCACGGGCCGCGACTACAAGCCGTTCGTCTATTACGGCGATCCCGAGGCCGAGGAGATCATCATCGCCATGGGCTCGGTTACGGAGACGATCAAGGAGACGATCGACTACCTGCGCCAGCAGGGCCGCAAGGTGGGTCTCGTAACGGTACACCTCTACCGCCCCTTCTCGGCCAAGTATTTCTTCGACGTGCTTCCGAAGAGCGTGAAGCGCGTCTGCGTGCTCGACCGCACGAAGGAGCCGGGCGCCGAGGGCGAGCCGCTCTACCTCGACGTGAAGTCGATGTTCTACGGCAGCGACATGCACCCGATGATCATCGGCGGCCGCTACGGACTTTCGTCGAAGGACACGACGCCGGCACAGATTCTGGCCGTCTTCGAGAACCTCGCCGCCGCCGCTCCGAAGGAGCACTTCACGGTGGGTATCACCGATGACGTTACGAACCTGTCGCTTCCCGTCGGCGAGGAGATTTCGCTGGCGAAGCCCGGCACGTTCGAGGCGCTGTTCTTCGGTCTGGGCGCCGACGGTACGGTGGGTGCCAACAAGAACTCGATCAAGATCATCGGCGGTTCGACGAACAAGTACTGCCAGGCCTACTTCTCCTACGACTCGAAGAAGTCGGGCGGCTACACTTCGTCGCACCTGCGTTTCGGCGACCTGCCGATCACCTCGCCCTATCTGGTTACGACGCCCGATTTCGTGGCCTGCCATGTTCCGTCGTATGTGGACAAGTACGACGTTCTGAAGGGTCTGAAGCCCGGCGGTTCGTTCCTGCTGAACTCGGTGCATGACGTCGAGACCACCTGCGCGACGCTGCCCGACCACATGAAGTCCTATCTGGCAAAGAACCATATCAACTTCTACGTCATCAACGCCACGAAGATCGCCGCCGAGCTGGGTCTGGGTTCGCGTACGAATACGATCATGCAGTCGGCCTTCTTCAAGATCGCGAACGAGATCCCCTTCGAGAAGGCCGTCGAGGAGATGAAGCACGCCATCCTGAAGTCCTACGGCAAGAAGGGCGAGGATATCGTGAACATGAACTACGCGGCTGTCGATGCCGGCGGCAACGCCGTGGTGAAGGTCGAGGTGCCCGCCGAGTGGGCGTCGATCGAGGACCGCGGCTTCGAGCATGCCTCGAACGCCTCCTATCCGGAGTTCGTCCGCAAGATCGTCGAGCCGATCAACGGACTGAAGGGCGACCAGCTGCCTGTTTCGGCCTTCAACGGCCGTGAGGACGGAACGTGGGACAACGGCACGGCCGCCTACGAAAAGCGCGGTATCGCCGTGAACGTTCCCGAGTGGCAGATCGCCAACTGTATCCAGTGCAACCAGTGCGCCTATGTCTGCCCGCACGCCGTGATCCGTCCGTTCCTGGCCACCGATGAGGAGGCCGCCGCTTCGGGCATGGAGTGGAAGCAGGGCCTGGGCGAAACGAAGGCCTACAAGTTCCGCATCCAGATTTCGCCGCTCGACTGTACGGGTTGCGGCAACTGCGTGGATGTCTGCCCGGCCAAGGAGAAGGCTCTGGTCATGCGTCCGCTCGAGTCGCAGCTTCCGCAGCAGAAGAACTGGGACTATGTTACCAAGCAGATCGGTTACAAGCAGGTTGTCGATAAGACCAAGTCGGTGAAGAACCTCCAGTTCGCACAGCCGCTGTTCGAGTTCTCGGGAGCCTGCGCCGGCTGCGGCGAGACGCCCTATATCAAGGCCATCACGCAGCTCTTCGGCGACAAGATGATGGTTGCCAACGCTACGGGCTGTACCTCGATCTACTCGGGTTCGGCGCCTTCGACGCCTTACTGCACCAACGAGAAGGGACAGGGCCCCGCATGGGCCAACTCGCTCTTCGAGGACAACGCCGAGTTCGGTCTGGGTATGCATATCGGTATCGAGAAGCTCCGCGACCGTATCCAGGAGACGATGGAGGAGGCCATTGCCAACTGCAGCAAGTGCTCCGAGGAGCTCAAGGGCGTCATGAAGGAGTGGATCGCCAACCGTGGCTCGTCGGCCGCCTCGGCCGAGGTTACGGCACGCCTCATCCCGCTGATGGAGGCCTGTGGCTGCGACTACTGCAAGAAGATCCTCGAGCATAAGGACTGGCTCGTCAAGAAGTCGCAGTGGATCATCGGCGGCGACGGCTGGGGATACGATATCGGTTACGGCGGCGTGGACCATGTGCTGGCTTCGGGTCAGGATGTGAACATTCTGGTCATCGATACGGAGGTCTACTCCAATACGGGCGGCCAGTCGTCGAAGGCCACGCCGGTGGGTGCCGTTGCCAAGTTCGCCTCGAGCGGCAAGCGTATCCGCAAGAAGGATCTCGGTGCCATGGCCATGACCTATGGTTATGTCTATGTGGCCCAGGTTTCGATCGGTGCATCGCAGCAGCAGCTCTTCAACGTGCTGAAGGAGGCCGAGGCCTATCCCGGACCGTCGCTCATCATCGCCTACGCGCCGTGTATCAACCATGGTATCAAGGGTGGCATGACGCGTACGCAGACGGTGGGCAAGGAGGCCGTAGCCTGCGGCTACTGGCACCTGTGGCACTACAATCCGCAGCTCGAGGACGAGGGCAAGAATCCGTTCGTACTCGATTCGAAGGAGCCTGACTGGACGAAGTTCCGCGAATTCCTGATGAAGGAGGTGCGCTATACGTCGTTACAGAAATCCTTCCCGGCCGAGGCCGAAGAGCTCTTCGCTGCCGCCGAGGAGAACGCCAAGTGGCGTTATAACGGCTATGTGCGCCGCACGAAGATGGAGTATTGATCCCTTATATAAATAGGTGTGAAGCCGCAGCCTGAAGCTGCGGCTTTTTTTTATAAGGAAGAATCGGGCGTCTGTGGGGAAAAAGCGTCGCTTCGCTGAATTTATTTGTTCCGATATGTCTTGAAAAATACCTTTGTTCCCATCATAAAAAGTAAAACGTACTCGCTATGAAAAAACTGATTGCAAAATTCTCCCTGATGACGGCCCTTTGCGCCGTTGCCGTATCGTCCTTCTCGTGCAAGGATGACAAAGACGGATCGAAGCCCCAATTTTCCTCGGAATTGATCGGTACCTATACGCCTACTTATGTTTCCCGTGAGACGGAAGGCGGTGAGACGAATGATCTTTATCTGACTTTCGAGGCCGCTTGGGTCGATCCCGAAAATATTCCGATGATCGATCTTACGGCTGTCATGGGCTTCTCGATCCCGATGAATACGGTTTTGAGCATGGTGGAGGCTATGGGCTCGAATATCATAAAGGGCGGTCTTGTCGAGGTGGAACTGAAAAACGATGGGTCGTTCGGTGCGAAGTACCGCGACCTGCTGATCGAAGGTTCGGATGTGTCGTCGATCCTGGGGGCTCTGCTGAGCCCGGAGTTCGGTTCGGAAATCAAGCAATTCCCCGGAGCGGCATCGTCCGTACTGCCTTCGGATGCCGTAGGTTATTACACCAAGGACGGGAAATTCTACTTCACGTTGAGCCGTTCGTTCCTCAAGGGCCTCTCTTCGGATATGGATGTTGTTGCGCTGCTCGACGGGCTGCTTGCACAATATCCTTCACTCGGCATTGTCTCCGCCGATGAGTACTATGCGGTGCCGTTGAAATATACGAAGGAGAATGGTGTGGTCAAGCTCTATGTCGATCGGGACATGATGGTTCCCGTTCTGGATGTGCTCTCGCCGCTGCTGGGAGCGCTTGATCCCGGCACGACGATGGGCATCGATCTGGGTCAGGTGCTCAAGGACCTCAAGGAGCAGACTACGGCCCTCGAGATCGCCGTACGTCTCAAGTAGGGTCCGCCGCATATGCGGCATGCAAATTGCGGATCGGTCCTCGAAAGACGGTCCGCAATTTTGCGTATGCGGGAATCTTTCGCTATTTTTGTGCGCCATCCGGTATGGACCGGAATGGTTATTGAGTTGATAATTTGGTATATAGAAAACCATGAAAAGATTTTTTGCTGCTGCTGCGGTGCTTGCAGCCATGACGGCCTGCTGCGGAGGTTCGCAGACGACCCTCGAAAGCACCACCTGGAAACTGGCGAAAATGGAAGGTATTCCCGCCGAGGCGATTGCCTCCGAAGCAGATGCCTTTACGTTGATGTTCGATGCCGCCGATACGCTTGTGTCGGGACGCACGAACTGCAACCGTTTCTTCGGAAAGTACGAATGCGACGGCCGGAAGCTCGATTTCGGGAATCTGGGCATGACGCGTATGGCCTGCCCCGACATGCAGTATGAGGATTGTTTCGTGCGGATGCTCGACGAGGTCGATCGTTACGAGATCAACGGATCGGAACTGAAACTCTATGACGATGGAAAGCTGCTTGCCGAATTCCGTGCGGTCGCAGCACCTGCAAAGGCGGAGTAACGGCCGGAGATTTCCGTCCGGATGAACCGAGCCGTCCCCCTTCATGGGGGGCGGCTCTTTCTTTGGCATGATGGCATTCAGATACGGAAAAGACCAGATACGGAAAACGGCCTCCCATGCGGGAGGCCGTTTCGATTGTGGTGTGAATCCCGTACGGGATTCTTCCGGGGGGGCGTGTTACTCGCTCAGGGGAGTTACGCTCACATAGGATTTCCCTTCACCCTTCTTGCAGAACTCTACGGTTCCGTCTACCAGAGCGAAGAGCGTGTGGTCCTTGCCCATGCCGACGTTCTCACCGGCATTGTGCACCGTACCGCGCTGACGGACGATGATGTTGCCCGCCTTTGCGAACTGACCGCCGAACAATTTGATGCCGAGTCGCTTGCTTTCCGACTCACGGCCGTTCTTCGAACTACCTACACCTTTCTTGTGTGCCATGTTACTTCAGTTTTTAAAGGTTTATGCAACAATTTCCTCCACGAGAATCTGCGTGAGGTACTGGCGATGTCCGTTGCACTTCTGGTAACCCGTGCGACGCTTTTTCTTGAACACCAGAACCTTGTCATCCTTCAGATGCTTCAGGATCTTGCACTTCACTTCGGCGCCTTTCACTACAGGTGCGCCGACTTTGACCTGACCGTCGTTGTCTGCGAGCAGGACTTTGTCGAAACTTACGGACGAGTTTTCTTCGCCCTGGAGACGGTGAACATAAAGTTTCCGACCTTTTTCAGCTTTGAATTGCTGACCTGCGATTTCTACTATAACGTACATTAAAAACGCGTGTTATGTGTTAAAACACAATTCGGAGTGCAAATATACGCCTTTTTTGCGTAAATACAATAGGTTGAATGGAAAAAAATGGAGGGAGTTTCCGGCACGGTTTTCGGAGCTGTGCGGAGGACCGCATTTTCCGCTATGTCGGGAAGTGTGTCCGAATGGGAAACCGTGCAAAATATGTAAGCCGTGCGCTTCGTTATATGACAAATTCTTGTTACCTTTACCCTGGCAATGCAGAGTCGGGATCCAAAAGCGAACCGTGATGATTAACGATAAGGAGAGAATGTATTTGCTGCCGCATCTGTTCAATGCGGCGGTCCGTGCGGGTGCCGCGATCATGAGCATCTACAAACACCGCGACGACTACGACATAAGTCTCAAGAGCGACCATACGCCGATCACCGTGGCCGACCGCCTGGCCCATCGCACGATCCGGGAATACCTCGGACCTACGCGCATCCCTATCCTCTCGGAGGAGGGGCGCGAGATGCGTTACGAGGAGCGTTGCAACTGGGAACTTTACTGGCTGGTGGATCCTTTGGACGGAACGGTGGAATTCATCAAGGGCAACAACGAATTTACGGTGAATATCGCGTTGATGGAGAACAACGTCTGCATCGGTGCGGTGATCTATGTCCCCTATTTCGAGAAGATGTATGTTGCGGGGCGGGGAGCCGGATCCTACCTCAAGGAGGGCGTGGCGCCTGCCGCCGACGCCTCCTACAGCTATGAGGAGATCGTCCGCGGCTGGACGCGGCTGCCTTTGCCCCGAGCGGCGCATCACGACCACCTGCGGGTGGCCGTTTCGCGTTCGCACCAGACGCCCGAGACGCAGCAGCACCTCGATGCGTTGCGCCGACGGTATCCGGATCTCGAAGTCGTCGAGCAGGGGAGTTCCTACAAGTTCTGCATGCTGGCGGAGGGGGTCGTGGACTACTATGTACGCACGACGCATACATTCGAATGGGATACGGCTGCCGGAGAGTTGATTCTTGCCGAGGCGGGCGGCGCCACGCGGTCGCTCCCCGGTGATTCCGAACTCAAATACAACGAGGCAGACCTGCACAATCCCTGGTTCGTCTGCCGATCGAGAGATTGCATTCTTTGACACGGGCTCGCGGGCGCTTCAGCCCCGATCCGGTATTCTGTCTGAAAAAAAACGATCGGCTCCGCATGTGTCGGGGCCGATCGCATGATATTTGCATAGGCGCATTTATCGGTGCTCGATGTCGCAGGCGCCGCAGTTCCCCGAACATCCCGGCAGGACCGATGTGTCGGAACATTGGGCCGTTCCGTCGGCTTCCCGGGTCTCCTGCACGGCGCATTTGATGCCGAGACGCTGCATGTTCTTGTTGGTCGAGATCTCCGAGTCGATGAAATGGCCTTTGATCATCAGCGTCAGCGACATGCCGAGGACGAAGAATCCCACGGCCGCCACGGCGCACAGTATGAGTATCAACCAGGTAGGCATAAGTTCGAATTTTTGGGTTCCGCATTTGCGGTTTCCGGGACAAATGTATATATTTGTAGGATAAATTGCAAAAATGCGGCTCTGTTTTCGACGCGCTTCGCCGCACGGTGCGGCCGAAGGTGTCCGACAGGCCGGAAAGAGGGGATTTGAACCATGAAAATCGTCATTGCTGGAGCCGGTGAGATGGGAAGCCATCTGGCACGCATGTTGAGCGGTAATGGCCACGATATCACCATTATAGATTCGGATCAGAAGCTCCTGGCCGAAGTGGGGAGCCTGGCCGACGTACTGACCGTCGAGGGAGATTCCACCACCTTTGCGGTATTGCGTCGTGCGGCGGTCCGCAAATGCGACCTGTTCATCGCCGTGAATCACGAGGAGCCCGACAATCTGGTCTCCGCCATGCTGGCCAAAAGGCTCGGGGCGAAAAAATCCATTGCCCGCATCGACAACAACGAGTACCTCGAACCCGACAACAAGGAACTCTTCATCGACATGGGTATCGACTACCTGTTCTATCCCGAGAAGGTTGCGGCGCGTGAGGTCATCAACCTGCTGGGACATACCTCGACGACCGAATATGTCGATTTTTCGAGCGGCAAGCTTTCGCTGGCCGTCTTCCGGCTCGAACCGGCCTCGCCGCTCGTCGGCGAGGCGCTTACGGGTTTCGACGAGGTGCAGGGAACGCTGAACTACCGTACGGTGGCCATCACGCGCGGCGGGGAGACGATCATCCCGCGTGTCGGCGAGCGATATCTGGAGGGCGACATGGTCTATGTCATCGCCCGTCAGGATGCCGTTCACGACGTGATGGAACTTTCGGGCCGCACGAATATCGATGTGCGCAACATGATGATCCTTGGCGGTTCGCGCATCGGCATCAGAATTGCCATGGAGCTGCAGGACGAGATCAATATCAAACTGGTAGACTACAATGCCGAGAAGGCCTACCGACTTGCGGAGATGCTGGACAAGACGCTCATCATCAACGAGGACGGCCGCAATACGGAGGCGATGCTGGAGGAGGGTCTTTCGAACATGGACGCCTTTGTCGCCGTAACGGGCCGCAGCGAGACGAATATCCTGGCGGCGATGCTTGCCAAGCGCATGGGTGTGAAGAAGGTGATTGCCGAGGTGGAGAATCTCAATTACATCAACCTGGCCGAGTCGATCGGCATCGATACGATCATCAACAAGAAGCTGGTTACGGCGTCCAATATTTTCCGTTTTACGATGTCCACCGATGTGCAGGCGATCAAGTGCCTGACGGGCAGCGATGCCGAGGTGCTGGAGTTTATCGTCAAGCCGAATGCTCCGGCCACGAAGGCTCCGATCAAGGATCTGGAGCTTCCCGAGGATACGATTATCGGCGGTATCGTGCGGGGGGACAAGGTCATCATTGCCGTCGATGAGATGCAGATCGCACCCTATGACCGCGTGGTGCTCTTCTCCATGCCCGATTCAGTCGGAAAGGTGGGTTATTATTTCAACTGATGTCTATGGCGTTACGCAATACACTCCTCCGAACCTGGTTTTCGCTGCGCGGGCGGGCAATCGACCGCTTCCGACGCCATCCTGTCGAGACGCAGGAGCGGATGCTCCGGCATCTGGTGCGTCGGGGATGCCTTACCGAATTCGGAGATCGTTACGACCTGCGCCATATCCGTTCCGTGGAGCAGTTCCAGAACCGGGTCGAGACTTTCGACTACGAGACGTTCAAACCCTATGTCGAGCGGATGATGAGCGGTATCAGGAGCGTTACGACGCCGGGCCGTGTTACGCTGTATGCCCGTTCGTCGGGCACGACCTCCGACCGCAGCAAATACATTCCCCTGACGCGCGAGTCGCTGTGGCGGAACCATACGCAGGGGATGCGCGACGTCGCTACGGTCTATGCCCTCGGCCGCCCCGATACGCGGGCTTTCGGCGGCAAGACGCTCACGCTCGGAGGTTCGTGCCGCCTGGAGGGCGGAAACCTCGTCGGCGACCTCTCGGCACTGCTGATCCATGAAACGGGATTCTGGAGCGGGTGGTTCCGGGCACCGCGTATCGAGACGGCGATCCTTGCGGATTTCGATGCCAAATGCGAGGCGATCTGCCGCGAATGCGTCGGGGAGCCCATCGCGGCCTTCGCCGGGGTTCCGTCGTGGAATCTGGCCCTGATGCGTCGCGTGCTGGAGTATACCGGGCGACAGAACCTGCTCGAGGTGTGGCCGGACCTGGAACTCTTCGCCCACGGAGGTGTGGAGTTTACGCCCTACCGGCGGATGTTCGAGGAGCTGATCCCTTCGGACCGCATGCGCTACCTGGAGACCTACAATGCTTCGGAGGGTTTCTTTGCGCTGGCTGACGATCCCGCGCGGGACGACATGTTGCTGATGCTCGATTACGGAACTTTCTACGAGTTCCGTGCGGGGCAGCAGATCGTTCCGCTCGAGGGGGTCGAATGCGGCAAGGTCTACGCGATGCTCATCACTTCGAACAACGGTTTGTGGCGTTACGAGATCGGCGATACGGTGGAGTTCACCTCGACAAATCCCTACCGGATCCGTTTTGCGGGCCGTACGAAACAATACATCAATGTGTTCGGCGAGGAGCTGATCGTCGATAATGCCGACCGGGCGCTTCAGACGGCCTGCCGCGAGACAGGCGCTTCGGTCGGGGAGTATACCGTAGCCCCGTGTTACATGTCGCTGCAGGAGCGGGGTGCTCACGAGTGGATCGTGGAATTCGAGCGGGAGCCCTCGGACCGGGAGGCCTTCGCCGGGGCGCTCGACCGGGCGCTTCGGGCGGTGAATTCGGACTATGACGCCAAGCGGCGCACGACGCTCGAGCGGCAGCATGTCGTAGCGGTTCCCCGCGGTCTTTTCCTGCGGTGGATGCGCGCGCGGGGCAAGAACAAGGTGCCTCGTCTGGTCAATGACCGTCGTGTCGCGGAGGATGTGCTTGCCTTCGGGCGTGAGGACGCCTGACGGAACCGCAGACAGGATACAGAGAACGTTAAAATCAGAGAATAGGTATGTATATAGCCATCGCCGGAAATATCGGCAGCGGAAAGACGACGCTGACCGAGATGCTCACGAAGCGGTACGACGCGCGGTCGTATCTCGAGGAGAGCAACAACCCCTATATCGGGGATTTTTACGAGAATATGAACCGCTGGGCATTCAACCTGCAGATCTATTTTCTCGGGAGCCGCATCCGGCAGACGATGGAGATGCTCGCCGATGCTTCGGCGGGCGACATCATTCAGGACCGGACGATCTATGAAGATGCGCATATCTTTGCTGGCAACCTGCATGAGATGGGTTTGATGACCTCGCGCGATTTCGATACCTATATGGGCATCTTCCGCCTCGTAACGGAGCTTATCCCGAAGCCCGACCTGCTCATATACCTGCGGGCGAGCGTTCCGACACTCATTTCGCAGATCCGCAAGCGGGGCCGCGAGTATGAGATGAACATCGACGAGGCGTATCTCAAGCGTCTGAATGACAAATACGACTACTGGATCGATAACCTTTACGACGGCGAGGTGCTCGTGATCGACAAGGACCACGAGGATTTCGTTTCGGACCCCGCGGTGCTGGAGAAGATCTGCTCGCGGCTGGATGCGTTGAAGAACCGATCTTCCAAATAATCCGATGCATATGGAACTGCCGCGGAGTTTCGTTGCGCGCGTCCTGCGCGACCTGGGCGGGGAGGAGGGCAGCGCCCTGTGCGCTGCGCTCGATACCGTGCCGCCCGTCTCTGTGCGCCTGAATCCCGCCAAGTGCGCTCCGGCGTCTGCCGGGGCGAATTCCGATAATCCGCCTGCCGGATTCCCGCATCTTGCCTTCGCCCGGCGCGTTCCTTGGTGTGATGCGGGATGGTATCTTGCCGAACGGCCCTCGTTTACCTTCGACAGCGACTTTCACGCCGGCGCCTACTATGTGCAGGAGGCCTCCTCACAGTTCGTGGGCGACCTGCTCCGCGATGCCGGGCTCTCCGGTGCCCGGATACTCGATCTTTGTGCGGCTCCGGGCGGCAAGACGACCCTCTATGCTTCGCTTGCAGGCGGGCAGGGACTGGTCGTCGCCAACGAAATCGACCGTCGTCGTGCCGCCGTACTCGCGGACAACGTCCGCAAGTGGGGCCTGGGCAATACGGCCGTTACGGCGTGTGATCCGCAGACGGTGTGCGATTTCGAAGCATGGTTCGATGTCGTGGCCGTTGATGCCCCCTGTTCGGGCGAAGGTATGTTCCGCAAGGATGCCGGGGCGCGTGAAGCCTGGAGCGAAGCCAACGTGCGGATGTGTGCCGCCCGTCAGGACGCAATTCTCCGCGAAGCCTGGAGAGCGCTGAAGCCCGGCGGCGTGCTGCTTTACAGCACCTGCACCTTCAATCGCGAGGAGGATGAGGGCACGCTCGAACGCTTCTCAGCCTTTGCGGGCGGAGAGCTCCTTGCTGCGGAGGTGCCGCCCGTTCCTGCAGAGTGGGGGATTGTCTGCGGCGAGGCCGGTGTATTTAGGACCTACCGGTTTTATCCCCATCGGACTTCCGGTGAAGGGTTCTTTGCAGCCGTGGCCCGCAAGGCTCCGGATGCTGCCTGCCGCCTGCGAATTCCGAAAGCCCGGCGGACGCTCTTCACGCCCGTGGACCGTGCGGCGCGCGAGGAGCTGGCGCGCTGGACGCTCGATCCCGACAGGATGCGCTACGCCCGGGTTGCCGATACCTGCTACGGTTGGTTCGAGGCGCAGGCCGATGCCGTGCGGCAGCTTTCGGAGGCGCTGCCGGTGATCTGTTCGGGTGTTGCCTTCGGACAACTCTTCAAGGGCCGGTTGAAGCCCGATCCGGCGCTGGCCTTCCATCCGGGACTGAACCGGGATGCGGTGCCGACCGCCGACCTCGACGAAGAGACGGTACTGCGCTACCTGCGGCGCCAGGATATCGCTGCCGACGGGCTGTCCGAGGGGTTGAACCTCATTGCGTGCCGGGGTCGCGCCCTGGGCTTTGCCAAGCGGATCGGCGCACGGGTGAACAATATGTATCCCAATTCATTGCGAATCTTAAAACAGGAATAGATATGGCCGAGAAACTCTACTATTCGATGGGCGAGGTCGCCGAGATGTTCGATGTCAATCCGTCGCTCCTCCGCCATTGGGAGACGCAGTTCAGCGTACTCCGTCCCAAACGGAACAAGAAGGGCAACCGGCTCTTCACGCCGCAGGATGTCGAGAACCTGAAACGCATCTACCATCTGGTCAAGGAGTGCGGTATGACCCTTGACGGAGCGAAGCGCGCCCTGCGCCATCAGCCTTCGGGAGATGCCGCCGATCGGGAGTCGGAGCTGCTCGAGCGCCTGCAGCGTATCCGGGCTCTGCTGCTCGAGGTGCGCGAGGACCTTCGGGAGGTTCCGGGCGAGGTGGTGCGGCCCGATGCCGTTGCGGCTGCGGAGCCTTCGCCCGATGTGCCGTCGGCCGTCCCGGCCGCCCGGGGACGCAAGTCGCGGGCCGTCGTGCGTATCGACGAGCAGACGGGCCTTCCGGCCGATGCGGATTCTTCGTCCGACAAAGCGGTTTCGGCCAAACCTGCGGCGCGCAAGCCGCGCCGCAAGAAGGAGGAACCCGAACATCAGGAGCTCTTCGCCTTTTACGAGCAGTCGCTCTTCTGACCGGACAGCGGCATTCGAATCCGAATAAAATAAAATCATGAATCATGAAGATCAAGGACATAACCGATGTTATCGAAACCTTTGCTCCGCTTCGCTGGCAGGAGTCCTATGACAATGCGGGTCTTGTGGTCGGCCGCGGGGAGGATGAAGTGCATGCTGCGCTGCTGGCGGTGGATGTTACCGAGGCGGTGCTCGACGAGGCCGAGCGCACGGGGTGCGATCTGGTCATCACGCATCATCCGATCGTTTTCCATGCGCTCAAGCGTTTCAATTCGGCCGATCCGGTGCAGCGGTGCGTCGAGCATGCCATCCGCCGGGGTATTGCGCTTTATGCCTGCCATACGAATCTCGACAGTGCACCGGGCGGTATGAGCTGGCGCTTGGCCGGGCAGCTCGGCATCGGCAGTCTCGAACTGCTGCAGCCCGCGGCCGAACCGGGTGTGGGCTTCGGGGTTGTCGGGAATCTCGGGGCGGAGACCGATACGATGGATTTTCTGCGCCATGTGCAGCGGGAACTTGCCGTGGGGGCGATCCGCTATAGTGCCGTTGCAACCCCGACCGTGCGGCGCGTGGCCGTCTGCACCGGTGCCGGCGCCTCGCTCATCGGCGAAGCGCGGCGTGCAGGAGCAGGCCTGTACCTCACGGCCGACATGAAGTACAACGACTTCATGACCCCGGATAACGCCCTCACCGTAGCGGATATAGGCCATTTCGAGAGCGAATATTGCGCAATTCAGCTTTTATTTGATATTTTATCAAAAAAATTATGTACCTTTGCGGTTCGCAAGAGTGAATGCTCGCGCAATCCGGTGAATTATCTGGTTTAAGTCTAATTCTAAAGACAATATATGGCGACACAAAAGAAGACTGCCGAAGTTGATTATTCGATGCAGGAGAAGATTCTGGCACTCTACGAGTTGCAGAAGATCGACAGCAAGATCGACGAGATCAACAAGGTGAAGGGTGAGCTGCCTCTCGAGGTTCAGGACCTCGAGGACGAAGTGGCCGGGATGAAGACCCGCATCGAGCACATCAATGCCGAGATCGAGGAGCTGAACAACCTCACGAAGCAGCGCAAGCGCGAAGTGGATCAGGCCCGGATCATGATCGGCAACTACAAGGAGCAGCAGAACAACGTGCGCAACAACCGCGAATTCGATGCCATTTCGAAGGAGATCGAGTATCAGGAGCTTGAGATCGAGTTGGCCGAGAAGCGTCTGAAGGAGTATGCCGCGGGCGTCAAGGCGAAGAAGCTCCAGCTGGAGGAGGCCGATGGCGTGCTTGCGGAACGTACGGCGGATCTTACGGACAAGAAGTCCGAACTGGACGGAATCGAGGCCGAGACGGCGCCTTTGGTTGCCGAGTATGAGGCGCAGGAGGCTCGTGCCAAGGAGAAGATCGACGAGCGCCTGCTTGCGGCCTATGAGCGTATCCGTCGCAATGTCCGCAACGGGCTTGCCGTAGTTACGGTCAAGCGCGACGCCTGCGGGGGTTGCTTCAACCGCATTCCGCCCCAGCGCCAGGTGGACATCCGCCAGGGCAAGAAGATCATCGTCTGCGAGTATTGCGGACGCATCCTCGTTTCCGATCCCGCGGAGGCAGAATAGCTTTCTCGGACATCGAGCATATGGAAAAGGCTCCCGACGATTCGGGGGCCTTTTTTCGTTGTCTGTTCCGGTAAGGCCGCGTGTATGTCCGGGAATGTTAATTTATTAACATTAAAATTTTTCGGACTTTTGCAAATAATCTTTAAATTTGCGGAGTTGTAACAACCGACTTAAATTACTGACATGAAAATAGCCATAGCCCAGCTGAACTACACGGTCGGGGATATCGGGGGGAATACAGCCAAGATCATCGAAGCGGTGGGTCGGGCGAAGTCCTCGCGGGCCGATCTGGTGATCTTCGCCGAGCAGGCCGTGAGCGGCACGCCGGGATTCGATCTGCTGCGTAAGACCACCTTCCTTGAACTGTGCGAAGAGGCCTTGGAGAAGATCGCTTCCGCCTGCAGCGGCATTACGGCACTCGTGGGCCTTCCGGTCCTGACGCGCGAGGGGACGATCAGTGCAGCAGCGCTTATCGAGAACGGCAAGATCCAGCGCTATATCGGCAAGAAATACATTACGGCCCGTCGCGAGATGGGCTTCCTGATTCCCTCGAAGGGCTTCGAATATATTACGGTCAAAGGGCACAAGTGTGCCGTGGTCGTGGGCGATGATTTGAGCCGCGAGCGGGATTTTGACAAATCCGTGGAGACGATCATTTCGATCAACGCACGACGTTACGGAAAAGGCACGATGACCTACCGCTATGAGATGATGCGCGATCTGGCTTTTGTCGAGGGCAAGAATCTCGTCATGGCCAATCAAGTCGGCGGATCCACGGAGATCGTCTATGACGGTACTTCGGGCGCGATGAACAGCCGCGGCGAGGTCGTGCTGATGCTGAAGAGTTTTGAAGAGGATTTCGGAATTTTCGATACGAAGGTCGAGGCTGCGCCTATCGCAGTCTCGTCGTCGTATAATGAGCGTACCCGTCTTGTTTACGAAGCGGCCCGCTGCGGACTCCGTGACTTTTTCCGCAAGAACGGCTACGAGAAGGCCTCGATCGGTCTTTCGGGCGGTATCGACTCGGCCGTTGTAGCGTCGCTTGCCGTCGATGCGCTGGGGGCCGACCGGGTGCATGCCCTGCTGATGCCTTCGCCCTTCTCGTCTGACGAGTCGGTCGAGGATGCGAAGCGGCTGGCGGCCAACCTGGGCATCGGCTACAACGTCATTCCCATTTCTGAAATCTATACGAGTGTGGTGAACACGCTCAAACCGGTGATCGGCGGTCTGCCGTTCGATTCCACGGAGGAGAACATCCAGACACGTATCCGTACGGTGCTGCTCATGGCTTTGCAGAACAAGACGGGGTACATCCTGCTCAACTCCTCGAACAAGAGTGAGAATGCTCTGGGCCTCTGTACGCTCTACGGCGATACGGCCGGAGCCTTCAGTCCCACGGGCGACCTTTATAAGAGCGAGATGTACGACATGGCCCGCTATATCAATCGTACGATGGGCAATCCTATTCCCGAAAGCATTCTGACCAAGGAGCCCTCCTCGGAGCTGCATCCCGGGCAGAAGGACAGCGACATCCTGCCTCCCTACGAGGTGGTCGATGCCATCCTTTTCCGCATGATCGAGGAGGGGCAGCACCGCGAGGAGATCGTCAATGCGGGATTCGATGCCGAGGTCGTGGAGCGGATTCACTCGATGATCATGCGCAACGAGAAGAAACGTTATCAGTTCCCTCCCGTGCTGCGTCTTTCCTCCTGCTCGTTCGGCCACGAACGGCTGATGCCTCTTACGAACAAATACGGAGACTGATCCCGTGGAGCAGATCGAACATAGCGGGGTCGTGGACCATGCGGATGCCCATGCCGTGTATGTGAAAATCACCTCCCGGAGCGCTTGCGGAAGCTGCCATGCCCGGCAGGCCTGCGGTATGGCCGAGAGCGAAGAGAAGATCGTCGCCGTGCAGACTTCGGATGCCGGACGCTATGCGGCCGGCGATTCCGTTTGTGTGGGCGTGCGGCGCGGTATCGGACTGCGGGCCGTGGCGTTGGCCTATGTCGGGGCCCTGCTTGTGCTGCTGGCCGTTCTCGTTGTCGCGAATGTTCTTCTGGACTGGAGCGAAGGGGTGAGTGCGCTGGCTGCTGTTGCGGCCGTGGCGCTCTATTATGCGGCCCTGCGGCTGTTCCGTGGAAAAATCGAACACACCATTCATTTTACAATAACCAAAATCTGATGCAAGTATTACTTTACACGATCTTGACGTTGTGCGCGTTGGGAATTCTCGCGGCCGTGGTGCTCTACTTCGTGGCGCAGAAATTCCGCGTCGAGGAGGATCCGCGAATCGACGAGGTGGAGAAGATGCTCCCGGGCGCCAATTGCGGAGGCTGCGGATTCGCCGGATGCCGCGGTATGGCCGATGCGCTCGTGAAACGCGACGACATTTCGGAGTTGTTCTGCCCGGTGGGCGGCGGCGACTGCATGAAGGCCATTGCGGCGTATCTGGGCAAGGCGGCTGCGGAGAAACAGCCCGAGGTAGCTACGGTCCGCTGCGGCGGAACGTGTGAGAAGCGTCCCCGGACGAACGATTACAACGGCGTACGGTCGTGCGCCGTGGCCTCGTCGCTCTATGTCGGCGAGACGGCCTGCGCCTTCGGATGTCTGGGCTTCGGCGACTGCGTGGTGGCCTGTGCCTTCGATGCCATCCACATCAATCCCGCCACGGGGCTTCCCGAGGTGGATCCCGAGAAGTGTACGGCCTGCGGGGCCTGCGTGAAGGCCTGCCCGCGCATGATCATCGAGTTGCGCAAGAAGTGGCCCAAGAACCGTGCGGTCTACGTTTCGTGTGTCTCGAAGGATAAGGGCGCTGCGGTGATGAAGGCCTGCAAGGCGGGCTGTATCGGCTGCGGAAAGTGCGAGAAGGTCTGCGCCTTCGGTGCCATTACGGTTGAGAACAACCTCGCCTATATCGATCCTCAGAAGTGCAAGCTGTGCCGCAAGTGCGTGAACGAGTGCCCGACGGGAGCCATCCGTCTGGTCGGCATGGATCCGCTGCCCCGGGAACCCAAGGCTCCGGCAGCCCCGAAAACTGCGCCTGCAGCGCAAACGGCGACCCCTGCCGCTGCGAAAGAGCCCGTAAAGGAGGCTCCGAAAGCCGCTGCGGCCGTAAAGCCGGAGGCTCCGAAGGCCGTTGAGGCTTCGGAGTCGAAGCAGACTGCCGCACCTGTCGAAAAATCGTAAAAACCGCAAGCAGAACATATGAAGACATTTCCAATGGGCGGAGTGCATCCGTCGGAAAACAAGTTGAGCGGTGCGAAGCCGATCGAGGTGCTTCCGTTACCCGATGTCGTAACGATTCCGCTCGCACAGCATATCGGCGCTCCTGCCGTGGCCAAGGTGGCCAAGGGCGACAAGGTGCTCACGGGACAGCTCCTGGCCGAGGCGGCCAGCTTCATGTCGGCGAATATCCATGCGCCGATTTCGGGTACGGTTACGGCCGTGGATCTGCAACCCAACGGACAGGGGCTGCGTCAGATGATGATTACGATCAAGCGTGAAGGCGACGAGTGGGCCGAAAGTATCGACCGTTCGGAGACGCTGGTCCGCGAGTGTGCGCTTTCGGCGCAGGAGATCATCGCCCGCATCAAGGACGCCGGCATCGTCGGCATGGGTGGTGCGACTTTCCCCACGCATGTGAAACTTTCGATCCCTCCCGGCAAGAAGGCCGAGTGCGTGATCATCAACGGCGTGGAGTGCGAACCGTACCTTACGTCGGACCACCGCACGATGCTCGAGCACGGCGAGGAGCTGGTCGTGGGCGTAACGATCCTGATGAAGGCCGTCGGGGTTTCGAAGGCCTATATCGGCATCGAGAACAACAAGCCCGATGCCATTGCGCATCTGCGCGGGATTGTCCGCAACTATCCGGGTATCGAGGTCGTTCCTCTTCAGGTGAAGTATCCGCAGGGCGGTGAGAAACAGCTTATCGCTGCCGTTACGGGGCGTCAGGTTCCGCCTCCGCCGGCTCTTCCGATCGATGTGGGAGCCGTAGTCTGCAACGCCTCGACGACCTATGCCGTTTACCGCGCCGTGCAGAAACGCATGCCGCTTATCGAGCGTGTCGTAACGGTTACGGGTAAGAAACTGAAGAATCCGCGCAATCTGCTCACTCGCATGGGTACGCCGATCACGACCCTGCTGGAGGCAGCCGGCGGACTTCCCGACGGCGATTGCAAGGTACTCAACGGCGGTCCGATGATGGGCCGCGCAATGGTGCAGCTCGCGTCGCCTGTAACGAAGGGCTGCTCGGGCATCACGGTTCTTTCGGGACGCGATGCCGTACGCCGCACGGCGCAGCAGTGCATCAAGTGCGCCAAGTGCGTCTCGGCCTGCCCGATGGGGCTGGAGCCCTATTTCCTCTCGAAGATGACCCAGAAGAAGAACTGGGACGAAATCGAGTCCCGCATGATCACCTCATGCATCGAATGCGGCAGTTGCCAGGCGACCTGCCCGGCCTATCTGCCTTTGCTGGACTGGATCCGTCTGGGCAAGCAGACGGTCATGGGACGTATCCGTGCCCGTGCGGCCGCGGCCAAGAAGTAAAAATGAACAAAACAAAATCGCGTTTATGGCAAATAAACTTATCGTAGCTCCCGCACCGCATGTGCAGACCACGCAATCGACGGCCTCGATCATGCGCGATGTGGTGATCGCGCTGATACCGGCACTGGTCGTATCGACCGTGGTCTTCGGTGCGAATGTGCTGCGTGTCGTGGCGTTGTCCGTTGCGGCCTGCGTGGCATTCGAGTATTTGATCCAGCGCTTTCTGGTCCGTGGCCCGCTGACGGTCAACAACGGTTCGGCCGTGGTAACCGGCCTGCTGCTGGCCTTCAATCTTCCGGCGACGATTCCCTGGTGGATTGTCCTCATCGGCGCCTTCGTCGCCATTGCCGTGGCCAAAATGACCTTCGGCGGTCTGGGCAAGAACCCCTTCAATCCGGCACTTGTGGGACGTGTGTTTCTGCTCGTGGCCTACCCGGTGCAGATGACCACCTTCCCGATGCCCGTTACGGGCGGGGCATTCGACGCCCTTTCGGGTGCTACGCCGCTGGCTGCCGTGAAGCATGGTGCTGCGGCCGATGTGCTGGGTGCCCAGGATCTGCTGCTGGGTAACATGCCCGGCTCTCTGGGTGAGGTGGCCGCCGTGGCACTGCTCTGCGGCTTCGTCTATCTGCTTTGGCGGCGTGTCATCACCTGGCATATTCCCGTTACGGTTCTTGCGACGATGGCGCTTTTCGCCTTCGTCTGTGCACTCTCGAGCGGTGAGGGAGGAGCCCTGCTGTGGCAGCTGCCGCTGTTCCATGTACTGGCCGGAGGAGCGATCCTCGGTGCGGTCTTCATGGCTACGGACTATTCGACCTCGCCGATGACAGTCCGCGGCGGCGTGATTTTCGCCGTAGGTATCGGTGTCATCACGATGTTGATCCGTCTGTGGGGCGCCTATCCCGAGGGCATGTCGTTCGCGATCCTGATCATGAACGCCTGCGTGCCCCTGATCAACAAGTATGTCAAACCCAAGCGCTTCGGCGTAAAATAAGGAGATGCAGGCAATGAAAAGTACGCTTTTTAACATGACAGCCGTGCTCTTCGGCATCACGCTCATCTCGTCGGCCGGCGTGGGGGTTGTGAATATGATTACCGCAGAGCCGATTGCTGCGGCCAAACAGGCCGCCACGACAGCCGCACTCTCGGAGGTGCTTCCGGCCTTCGACGAGACGACGAGCGAAGAGCTCACGATCGACGACCTGCCGATCGTGGTCTATACCGCGACGAAGGGCGATGCCGTCGCCGGCTATGCCGTGCAGACGATGACCAAGCAGGGCTTCAATGGAGTGATCCGGCTGATGGTCGGCTTTACGCCCGACGGTGAGGTGGTGAATGTGAATGTGCTGGAGCAGGCCGAAACGCCGGGCCTCGGTACGAAGATGACCGAAGAGGGCAATCCGCTTCTGATGAGTGTCAAGGGACAGCATCTTGAGGAGAAGCAGCTGGTGGACGGGCGTCTGGCCGTACGCAAGGACGGCGGCGATGTTGATGCCCTGACGGCTGCGACCATTTCGTCGCGTGCCTATGTCGATGCCATCAACCGGGCCTGGATGGCTTACAGGAGTGTGGCAACGGGAGCTGCTCCCACGGATGTTGCGTCAGGTGCTTCACAGACGGCGCAACCTGCAGCGGCTCAGGCCGATACAAAGGTAACGGAAGCTGTGGACAACAAGGAACCGGAGGTTCAGAAAGGAGGTCAGGATGAATAAGCTGAAGATCATATTGAGCGGGATTGTCAAGAACAATCCGACATTCGTGCTGGTACTGGGTATGTGCCCCACGCTGGGAACAACGACCTCGGCCGCAAACGGCATGGGTATGGGTCTTGCGACGACCGCCGTGCTGATTATGTCGAACCTGGTCATTTCGCTCATCAAGAACCTCATTCCGGACAAGGTGCGCATTCCGGCCTTCATCGTGGTGATCGCCTCGTTCGTAACGATTATCCAGATGCTCATGGAGGCCTTCGTTCCGGCGCTCTACGCCTCGTTGGGCGTTTTCATCCCGCTGATCGTCGTGAACTGCATCATTCTGGGACGTGCCGAGGCCTTCGCCTCGAAGAACTCGCCCTTCGATTCGATACTCGACGGTGTGGGAATCGGTATCGGCTTCACCCTTTCGCTGACGGTGATCGGCGCCGTGCGCGAGATTCTGGGCAGCGGGGCTGTTTTCGGCATGAATCTCGGCATTTCGGACTACATGCCGCTGGTCTTCGTCCTGGCGCCTGGCGGTTTCCTCACGCTGGGATACCTGATGGTTCTGTTTAATAAATTAGTCAAGAAGTAGAGTCATGGAGATATCCTATTTCGCAATCATCATCGGCGCCATCTTCGTCAATAACGTCGTACTGGCGCAGTTCCTGGGCATTTGTCCCTTCCTGGGCGTGTCGTCGAAGGTAGAGACGTCGCTCGGCATGGGAGCCGCCGTTACGTTCGTCATGGCGCTTACGGCCGTCGTTGCCTGGCCGATTCAGACCTATATCCTTGTGCCGCTGGGCATCGAGTACATGCAGACCATCGTCTTCATTCTGGTCATCGCCGCGCTGGTGCAGATGGTCGAGATTATCCTCAAGAAGGTCTCGCCGTCGCTCTATCAGGCACTGGGTATCTTCCTGCCGCTCATCACGACGAACTGTGCCGTGCTGGGTGTGGCCATTCTGATGATCCAGAAGGAGTTTACGCTGCTGCAGAGCGTCGCCTATTCGGTTTCCACGGCTCTGGGCTTCGCCCTTGCGCTGGTGCTTTTTGCCGGTATCCGCGAGCGTCTGGAGTTCGAGGATGTTCCTGCGGCTTTCCGCGGCGTACCCATCGCCCTGATTACGGCGAGCATCCTTGCTCTGGCCTTCCTGGGATTCTCGGGACTGGTATAGTGCGATTCCTTTATCCGAAAGAAAACCCGGAGTCTTTTGAAGGCTCCGGGCTTTTTGTATCCGGGAGGCGGCGTGGCCGGTAGCTGCCGGTATTAACGGCCGTCGTCCTTTCCGTCCGTCAGCCACTTCATTGTCAGCCGCGTAAAGCGGATCTCGAATCCCGTATCCCAGTCTCCGACCTCGGTCAGCAGACCGATCGAGCCGTCCGCGAGACGTGTCAGCGACGAGTACCCGGCAGGTTCCGCCCATATGGCCTTGCGCACGGGCCATGTCTTGCCCTCGTCATAGCTCAATGCCACACAGACGTTGCGCCGCTGGGCCGTGTCGGCGGGAATCGAGTGCAGCAGCCGGTCGTGGCGGGCCCCCTCGCTGCGGAGCGAGTAGCGGAGCAGATCGCCGTTGCAGGCCGGGTCGGGAAGGTCATACCATTCGCCGACCTCGCTCCAGCTGGCGCCTTGGTCGTACGAGCGGGCATGGCGGCGATACCCTTTGTCGGGATTGCGGATGCTCATGAGCCAGCTTCCGTCGGCCAGTTCGGCCAGTTTCGCCTCGTCGCCGCAGTGCGAAGCCTCGGCAGGCAGAAGTCGCCAGGTATGTCCGCCGTCATCCGAACGGCAGACGTAGTTGCGCAGCGGCGGCCATCGGTCGCCCGTGCGGTGTGCCGCCACGACGAAGAGCAGCCCGCCGTCGGCGAGTTGCAGCGCCCGCCCCGAAGCGGCAAAGAGACCCGAGAGCGAATCCACCGCGGGCGTCGGGCACTCCCGTCCGTAGATCTGGGGTGTGATGCGTTCCGGTGTGCTCCATGTCAGTCCGTCGTCCCGGCTGCGTATGACCTCGATATCGAAGGGATGCTCTGTTGTCGAAGCCCACAGCCCGCATCCCGAGGCGCAGATGCAGAGAATATCCCCCGAGGTGCGGTCCACAACCATGGCAGCGTCCCCGTATCCTGTCTTTTCGTTGTGGCTGACGATGGTGATGGGCTCGCCCCAGGATGTGCCGTTGTCCGTGCTGCGGCGCAGTACGAGGTCTATGGCGTTCGGCAGGTCGCCCTGCGACTCGATCCTTTTGTCGGCCACGGCGAGCAAGGTCCCTTGCGCGGTCGTTACGAGAGCCGGGATGCGGTAGTATTTCGATCCGTATTCTCCGGGCCGGAAGAGTGTCGTGTGTTGCGGCGGTTCGGATGGAGCCGTGCAGCCGGCAACACATGCGGCAAGCGTCAGAATGAGGAGAACGTTTTTCATCTTTTTACGATTATTTTGTCTGAAACGTTGGTATAGTTGCCCGAGAATCGTTACTTTTGCAAAAATAATCACAAATCCCGAATCACGATGAAGGATATCATAAAACTTCATGACAGGAAGTTCAAGGTCATGATTCCTGCCGAGAAAATCGACGAAGCGGTGGCAGCCGTCGCAAAGCGTATCAACGAGGATTACGCTGACAAACCGACGCCGCTTTTTGTCGGTGTGCTCAACGGATCGTTCATGTTCATGAGCGACCTGATCAAGAAGATCGATTTCAACAACGAGCTCTCGTTCGTAAAGCTCTCCTCTTACGAAGGAACCTCCTCGACGGGTGAGGTTCGGAGCCTGATCGGCCTGAACGGTTCGATCGAAGGGCGTCATGTGATCGTCGTCGAGGACATCGTCGATACGGGTGAGTCCATCGAACACATGATGAATGATCTCGAGGCCCGCCATCCGGCAAGTGTCGAGGTCTGCACGCTCTTCTTCAAACCGGCCTCCTACCGCAAGCAGATTCCGATCAAGTACCGGGCCATGGAGATCGGCAACGAGTTCATCGTGGGCTATGGCCTTGACTACGACCAGTTGGGCCGCAGCCTGAAGGATATCTATGTCGTAACGGAATAGCGATGGCCCTGACTGCTGACTTGACGCTGCTCGACGGGGGCCGTCTGCTGCCTCTGGTCGAGGATTTCTATACGATCCAGGGCGAGGGATACCACACAGGCAAGGCGGCCTACTTCATCCGCCTGGGCGGCTGCGACGTGGGTTGCAGCTGGTGCGACGCCAAGTATACCTGGAACCCGAAGCTCTATCCTCCGACCGAGGTGGAGACCGTTATTGCGCGGGCCGTGGCCTGTGCGGCGCAGTCGATCGTCATCACGGGCGGCGAGCCGCTGATCTATCCGCTCGATATCCTTACGCGGACGTTGCGGGCTCGGGGCCTCGAGATCTTCCTCGAAACTTCGGGATCGCACCCCTTCAGCGGGGTTTTCGACTGGGTGTGTCTCTCGCCGAAGCGCAAGCAGCCGCCTTTGGAGGAGGCCTACGGACGTGCCGACGAACTGAAGGTGATTGTCGAGTCGGAGGCCGACTTCGCCTGGGCCGAGGAGCATGCCGCGCGTGTCGGACGCCGCTGCCGCCTCTATCTGCAGCCCGAGTGGAGTGTTTCGGAGCAGGTGATGCCGCTGATCGTGGAGTATGTCAAGGCACACCCGCAGTGGAACATCTCCATCCAGACGCACAAATACATGCATATTCCCTAATCCCCTTACTGCGATGCAGATTCATCCGGGCCGCCGCTTCTGGATTGCCGCCACGGCGGTCATCGTCGTCTTCACGCTTTTCGTGGTGGCGCGCAATGCCCTGCATGCCGTGAAGATCAAGGGACAGATCAACCGGCTGACGCGCGAGGAGCTGCTCTATCGCGAGCAGATCGAGCGCGACAGCACGCTGCTCGAGCAGCTGCGTTACGACGACTACCTCGAGGAGTACGCCCGGGAGCATTACCACATGCAGCGGCGCGACGAGCATGTCTATATCGTCGAGGAGTAGGGTAGTGTGCGCTGCCAAATATCAGCGGCGGACCGGAATTTCCGGTCCGCCGCTGATGTTTCGGGCCCTGCCTTCTTCAGGACTTCTCTCCGAGGTCGATCTTTGCCAGATAGAAGCGGTTGAGTTCGTCGAAGATGGCGGCATAGAGGATCCGACCCTCGTCGATGCACATTTTGCAGATGTTGCGGTCGGTCGTGATCTGCTCCAGCGGACGACCTTTCCAGTCGAATACGCAAACCTTGTAGTACTGCAGCGGACGTTCTCCGCTCTCGATCAGTTTCTGGAGATTGTGTACGCCGTCATAGGCCGTGTAGATCTTCCGGTCGGTGGCGTAGAGGTCGGAAAATCCCACGAGTTCCTTCCTGCTGTCGAGATCCGGGCGTGCGAACCGGCCTACGGCGATCTGTTCGATCCCGTTTTTCACGGAGTAGGTTTCGAGCAGGGCGCCAAAGATCGTGGCGATGGCAAATCGCTTTCTGTCGGGCGAGACGGTGTAGTAGGCCTCGTTGTAGACCTTGAACCTGAGGTCGGGATCTTCGATCGGGAAGTTGTCCGCCGTGGCAAGCTGCCGTCCCTGATTGTCATAGAGGACAAAGCGGTTGATCATCTCCGTTCCCGCATACTTCGGAGCCTTGTTGTTGATGACCAGCTCCTTCCCGTGCAGCGGTATTGCGGCACGTCCGGCCGCTCCGGCGAGTTCGTAGGGCTGCGATTCGATGACGGCGGGACCCTGCGCCAGCAGGGAGTCGATCTGCATCGAGAGCCTCTTCCGGTTCTGGAAGTCGTAGACGCGAAGTGTCCCGGTCTGTGGATCCAGCGTAACGCAGTCCGTATGGAGAATCTCATTGGCGGCGCGTCCCAGCCGGACCGCTGAGCCGCGCAGCTCGCCGTTCCATTTGTCGTAGATGTGGACCATCTGATTGTCGAGGTATCCCACGACAACCAGATAGGGCCCGTATACATCCATGTCCCGGACCAGTGCAATGGGGAGTTCTTCCGTGATCGGTTCGAAAGTGGCGATTCGTTTCGTTTTGAATTCGGGTTGGGCATACTCCTCCTCCTCCGGGGAGGAGTCGCATCCTGTAATTCCGATGGTAAGGAGGGTCAGGAGCCCTGCCTGCAGGAGCTGTTTGGGCTTCATCGTAAGTGAAAGGTTTTTGTGGTCAGAAGTGTTCGAATCCGTGCCAGTCGAGCGCTTCGGGCGCTCCGTTGCGAAGCCACACAAGTTCATGCGCGGCCGTGATCCGTCCCACGGGATAAAGCGGCTTGCCGAACCGTTCCCGATATGCCGCCGCAAGCGCTTCGGCCCGGGCCCCGTCCGCCGTCAGCAGCAGCTTGTAGTCCTCGCCTCCGCAGGCGGCCGTTTGCAGGTCGGCCCCCTCGGCTACGGGAATCCGCATGAGCTCCACCTCGGCGCCGACCTCCGAACGGTCGAGGATATGGCGGAGGTCCGAGGCCAGTCCGTCCGAGAGGTCCATCATGGCGTGTACCTCGTGGCGTGCGCCCAGCCACAGTCCCTCTTCGACCTGCGGTTCCGGATTGCGGTGCTGCGCGGCCAGCGGCGTGCCGTAATGTCCGGCAAGAATATCCCGCAGCCCGGCCCCCGAGGCGCCCAATGCCCCCGCGACGAAGATCACGTCGCCCGGGCGGGCATCGCCGCGCCGCTTGACGTGTGCCGCGTCGGCACGGCCAAGAGCCGTAACGTTGATGGTGATACCTGCCGATGAGCGGGTCGTGTCGCCGCCGATCAGGGCGACGCCGTACCGCTCGGAAAGGTCGTGATACCCCTCCATGAACTCCTGCGCCCACGCCTCGCTCACCTCTTCGGGCAGTGCCAGCGAAAGGAGCGTGGCAACGGGGCGCCCGCCCATGGCCGCCACATCGCTCAGATTGACGGCCAGCGCCTTGCGCCCCAACTCACGCGCCGATGTTGCTTCGCGCAGGAAGTGTACCCCCTCGGTCAGCAGGTCGGCCGTGAAGAGCAGCGCCGTTCCGTCGCCGAGCGGCAGGACGGCGCAGTCGTCGCCGATCCCCTCGAAACCGTTTGCGGGGAGTGTGGCGAAGCGCCGTACGATGAAGTCGATGAATCCGAATTCGGTCATAGTTGTGGTGTAGTAAGACAAAGGTATCGAAATTTCCGGGAATTTCCGTATCTTTGTCGGGCGAAAAGGCGGGCCCGAGGCTCCCGAAACGCACCAAGCAAATGATGCGGATATGAAAATCTTGATTCTCAACGGCCCGAACCTCAATCTTCAGGGGCGGCGCGATCCCGAAGTTTACGGCACGGAAACTTTCGATGCCTGCATGGAGCGGCTCCGCGCAGCCTATCCGGCGGATGAATTCACCTATTTCCAGTCGAATCTCGAGGGTGAGCTGATCGATGCCCTGCAGCAGGCCGATGGTTGCTGCGACGGCGTGGTGCTCAATGCCGGAGGCTATACGCACACCTCGGTGGCGTTGCGTGATGCCGTGGCTTCGGTGTCGGTTCCGGTTGTCGAGGTGCATATCTCGTCGATCCTGGCGCGTGAGGAGTTCCGCCATGTTTCGCTGCTGGCGTCCGTTGCCGTCGGGTCGATCATGGGCTTCGGCCTGGATTCCTACCGTCTGGGTGTCGAGGCTCTGCACCTGAAGGTCCGCTGACTGCGCGCGGTCCCGCATATCGGGACAACATCATGTATTTCGGAAATAATCAGTAAGGAAAAAGTATGTATAGAATGAAAAAGACGAAGATCGTGGCGACGATGTCCGATTTTCGTTGTACGGAGGAGTTTGTGAAACAGTTGTTCGATGCCGGCATGGATGTCGTGCGTATCAATTCGGCCCATGTGAGCGAGGAGAGTGCCACGCGCATCGTGGAGACCGTGCACCGGGTCAATCCGGCCATTCCGATCATGATCGATACGAAGGGCCCGGAGATCCGCGTTACGACGATCGCCGACGAATACGGAAACAGCATCCATTTCCGCGAGGGCGACCGGGTCGTGGTACGCGGTTCGGACGGTTCGGACCTGACGACGCGCAAGGTGGTCTACATGAATGTCCCGACCATCGTCCGCGACATTCCCGTAGGCGCCCGGATGCTCATCGCCGACGGCGAACTGGAGATCCGTGTCGTGGGTAAGAACGACGAGGAGCTCGAGTGTGAATTCCTGGTGGGCGGAGCCATGCGTTCGCGCAAGAGTGTCAATGTCCCGGGTGTTTCGGTGGCGCTTCCGTCGGTTACGGAGAAGGACCGCCGCTTCATCGAGTGGGCCGTGCGCAACGACGTCGATTTCATCGCCCACTCCTTTGTCCGTTCGGCCCGGGACATCCAGGCCGTGCAGGAGATTCTGGATGCCCACGGCAGCCCGATCAAGATCATCTCGAAGATCGAGAACCAGGAGGGTCTGGATCATATCGACGAGATCATCGAGGCGTCGTACGGCATCATGGTGGCCCGCGGCGACCTGGGAGTGGAGCTTCCCGCCGAGGCGATCCCCAATACGCAGCGGCGCATCGTCGAGAAGTGCATTTGCGCCAAGCGTCCGGTGATCATCGCCACACAGATGCTCTACTCGATGGTCAAATCTCCGCGCCCGACGCGTGCCGAGGTGAGCGACGTGGCCAGTGCCATCTACGAGCGTGTGGATGCCGTGATGTTGAGCGACGAGACGGCCATGGGCGACTACCCGGTGCAGGCCGTGGAGACGATGGCCCGTATTGCGCGCGAGATCGAGCGCGACGAGACGCACTTCAAGCCGATGATTGATATGGACATGGTTTCGGTAAACCACGAGATCACGGCACAGCTGGCCCGCTCGGCTGTGCGCGCTTCGACGAACCTTCCCATAAAGTATGTGGTGCTCGATACGAAAACGGGCCGTACGGGGCGTTACCTGGCGGCTTTCCGTGGCCGCAAGACCGTGATGGCTGTCTGCTACCAACTCCATGCCCAGCGTATCCTGGCCCTGTCGTACGGAGTCGTTCCGATTCTTCGCAACCAGAAGTTGAGCGACAAGTACCATTTCCTGATCGACGCGCTGGAGTTCCTGGACCAGTATCGTAAATTGAACGATGACGACCTGCTGGCCATCGTGGGCGGCAGTTTCGGCCCCGACGGCGGCGCCTCGTATATCGAGTTTGCGAACGTACGCAGCATCCGGCAGCGCAACGCGGAGATCGAAGCCCAAACCAAATAGCCGACGGCATTGGAGGAGCAGCTCAAGGACAAGGTGGCCCGCGGTGTGGCGTGGAGTATGGCCGAGAAGATCGGCTCGATGCTCCTGATGACCGTCGTGCGCCTGCTGATCCTCAATCGGCTCGATCCGCAGATTTTCGGAACCTTCGCCATCCCCTCGGCCGTCGTGGCCGTGGCGATGGTCGTTGCGGACAGCGGTTTTTCGCAGAACCTGATCCGCCGCAAGGATCCTACGGGCAGCGATTACAAGGCGGTCTTCGTCTTCAACATGGCTGTCTCGACGCTGCTTTACCTGCTGCTTGCGGCACTGGCTTCCTTTGCGGCCCGCTATTACGCGATGCCCGACATCGCGCGCATCGCTCCGGTATTTCTGCTGCTGCTGCCCGTCTCGTCGCTCTGCTCGGTGCAGAACGCCATCTTTACGCGACAGTTCCGCTTTGCACTGCTCTCGAAGGTCAATTTCCTCTCGTCGTTCGCCAGCGGCCTGATCGCCGTGGTGCTCGCTACGCTCGGATGCGGCATTTGGAGCCTTGTGGCCGAACGGCTGCTGGCCATGGCCGTACGGGCCGTGATGCTGTGGCGCTACAGCGACTGGCGTCCGACAGGGCGTTTCACCGCGGCGCCCCTGCGTGAAATGGCCCCCTTCAGCATGAGTCTTATGGCGACGGACCTGATCTCGACTCTTTACGGCAAGATCCCGCAGTTCTTCTTCGGAAGGCTTTACACCGCTTCGGCGCTCGGCGCCTTCGAGCAGGCCGTGAAGATCAAGGACATGCCTACGACAGCCGCTGTCCAGAGCGTGCAGAGCGTTACCTTTCCGGCTCTGGCCCGCATCAAGGGGGAACCCGTGAAATTTGCCGAGGGCTACCGCCAGGTGGTGATGATCATGGCCTATGTGATGTTCCCGGCATTGCTGGGGCTTTCGGCCGTGGCCCGCGACCTGTTCGATGCGCTGCTGGCCCCGAAATGGCAGCCTACGGTGCCCTATTTCGAGGTCGTGTGTCTTTCGGGTCTTTTCTATTCGATCTCCATGATCTCCTACAATGTGCTGAAGATCAAGAGCCGCGGTCCGCTGATCGTGCGCCTGGAGATCGTCAAGAAACTCATCATGACGGCCGTATTTGTCGTAACGATCCCGCGGAGCATCATGGCCGTGGTGTGGGGCCTCGTCGTGATCTCCTTTTGCGAGATGGCCGTCAATTTCTGGGCGACGCTGCGCTTCTCGCAGCTGACCGTCTGTCGCTTCCTGCGGACAATGCTGCCTGTCATGCTCGCCTCCGCAGCCATGTACGTTGCCGTCCGTTTCACGGCTGCCGCCATGCCGGCGACACATGCCCTGTTGCGCGTCGTGGCCGAAATAGTCGTGGGTGGTGCCGTCTACCTTGCCATTTCGGCGCTCTTCCGCCTCGAGGCCTTCCGTACGGTTGTGGAACTGATAAAAAGAGAAACCGCCCGGTAACAGGCGGTTTCTTTGGATTCGTACGTTTCCTGTAAGAAATCATTTGTAGACTTTCGGCTCGACTTGCCCGCGCAGGACGACCAGCGCATTGGCCACCAAAGCTTCCAGTTCATTTTCTCCGGCATAGACCGTTACGGGGGCGATGAAGGTGCAGTGTTCGCGGATGTACTCCGTTACGGGTTCGTTATAAGCAATGCCTCCCGTGAGAAGGATGCCGTCCACGCGCCCCGAGAGCGCCGTCGCCATGGCTCCGATTTGTTTGACGATGTTGTAACACATGGATTCCAGTACCTTCTGTGCCCGCTGGTCTCCCTTCTCGATACGCTCCATGACCTGAATGACCGAGTTGGTTCCGAGGTAGGCTACCAGACCACCCTTGCTGGAGATGTATTTGAGCAGCTCCTCACGGGTGTACTGTTCCGAGAAACAAATCTTGATCAGTTCGCTCGAAGGAATGCTTCCCGCGCGGTCGGGGGCGAACGGGCCGTCGCCATCCAGGGCGTTGTTCACATCGACGATGCGTCCCTGTTTGTGGGCCGCTACCGAGATGCCGCCACCCATGTGTGCGACGATGAGGTTCGACTTTTCGTATACGATTCCCGCGCGGTCGCAATGCAGCCGTGCCGTAGCCTTCTGGTTCAGGGCGTGGAAAATCGACTTGCGCGGGCACATGGGCATTCCCGTGATGCGCGCGACGTCGTCCATCTCGTCCACTACCGGAGGATCGGCGATATAGGCCTTAACCTTGGCCATGTGGGCGATCTGTGCCGCCAGCAGTCCGCCGAGGTTGCAGGCATGCTTCATCTGTGCATTGCGCAGGTCGTAGCGCATGCGCGAATTGACTTCATAGACTCCGGCGGGAATGGGTCGGATCAGTCCCCCTCGGCCGATTACGGCCGAGAGGTTTCTGATGTCGAACTCCTTTTCGCGGAGCGCGGAGAGGATGAGGCCGCGCCGCCAGTCGAGCTGGTCGATGATGTTGGCGAAGCGTGCGATCTCTTCGGTCGTATGGCGGAGGGTCAGCTCCAGCAGGGGCCGCTCGTCTTCGTAGAGTGCGATCTTCGTGGACGTGGAGCCGGGATTTATCGCTAAAACTTTGTAGCTCATAAGGTTCTCGGTTCGGGTTGGTATCCGTCGAATCGCAGCCGTTATTTTGCGGCGAGGCAGGCCAGTGCGATCGAGAAGAGTTTTGTTTTGCTGGTATCTCCGCGCGAGGTGAGTACGCAGGGAACCTTCGTGCCCATGACCATGGCGGCCAGCTCACCACCGCAGAGGTGCGTTACCGACTTGAAGAACACGTTTGCCGACTCGAGGTTCGGGAAGAGCAGACAGTCGGGATCTCCGGCCACGGACGATCCCTTCACCTTCTTATGCTCGGCGACCTCCTTGTAGAGGGCTACGTCGAGCGACAGCGGACCGTCCACGATGACGTCGCCCAACTGGCCGCGGTCGGCCATTTTGGCGAGTAGAGCCCCTTCGGTCGAGGAAATGACGTTCGGCAGCAACTGTTCCGAGGGTGCGATGCAGGCGATTTTCGGCGTTTTGATGCCGAGCAGGTTGGCCGTGCGTGCGAGGTATCCGATCTGTACGGTCTTCTGCTTGAAGTCGGGCAGGGGAATGACCGCCACGTCGGAGATGACGAGCAATTTGTGGTAGCAGGGCATCTCGACGATCGAAACGTGGCTCAATACGCCCTTCGGGGGGAACAGCCCGGCCTCCTTGTTCAGGATGCCGCGCATGTACTTGTCGGTCGATACGAGACCCTTCATCAGCACGTCGGCATTTCCGGCCACCACGGCGGCTACGGCCTGCTGCACGCACTTCACGTCGTTGGGTTCGTCCACGATGTTGAAGGCTTTCAGATCGATGCCGCTTTCGGCGCAGACCTGTTCGATGATCTTCTTGTCGCCGTAGAGCGTCGGCTCGACCAGCCCTTCTTTGTAGGCCTCGTAAACAGCCTCCAGCGTATGCGAATCCTGTCCGTAGGCTACGGCCAGACGTTTTCTGCCTCTCTTTCTCGCCTCTTCGACGATCTCCGTGAGATGTTGAATCATAATTTTATGAATTTTAAGTGTTTATTTAACCAGATTGTAGGTGTCCGTGGCAATCATCAGCTCCTCGTCGGTGGCGATCATGGCTACCTTGACACGCGATTCGGGCTTCGAGAGGATCTTGTCCACGCCGCGGGCGCCGCGGTTGGCCTCCTTGTCGAATTCCACACCCATGAACTCCAGTCCCGAACATACATATTCGCGCATTTCGGATGAGTTTTCGCCGACACCGCCCGTGAAGACGATCAGATCGACGCCTCCCATCTCGGCGGCATATTCGCCGACAAACTTCTTGATGCGGCGGTAGTGCATGTCGCGGGCGATGATGGCGCGCGGGTTGCCCTCGTCGTAGGCGCGGTCGATGTCGCGCATGTCGCTCGATAGGTCGGTCAGTCCGAGCACGCCCGACTTCTTGTTCATCATGTTGTTGAGTTCGGCATAGCTCATGCCCTCCTTTTCACCGATGAAGGTGATGGCGCTGGCATCGACCTGTCCGCAGCGGGTTCCCATGACCAGACCGTCCAGGGGCGAGAAGCCCATCGAGGTGTCGAACGACTTTCCGTTGAGCACGGCCGTAACCGATGCGCCGTTTCCGATGTGGCAGGTGATGATCTTCGCGTTTTCGAAGTCGAGGCCTGCCAAACGGGCACCGACACGGGCTACATAGCGGTGGCTCGTTCCGTGGAATCCGTATTTGCGTACGCGATACTTCTCGTAGTAGGCGTAGGGCAGGGCGTAGAGGTAGTTCACGGCGGGGATGGTCTGGTGGAACGAGGTGTCGAACACCGTAACCTGCGGCACACCCGGGAGCACCTTTTCGATCGAGAGCACACCCTCGAGGTTGGCGGGGTTGTGCAGCGGGGCGATTTCGAACAGCGAGCGGATCTTCTCCTTGACCTCATCGGTAACGATGCAGCTCGAGGGGAAGTATTCGCCGCCGTGTGCCACGCGGTGTCCGACGGCCTTCACCTCGTCGAGCGAGCGGATCACGCCGTGCTTCGGGTCGGTCAGGGCATCGAGCACGAGTCGTATGCCTGTCGTGTGGTCGGGGATGGGTTGGCGCAGCTCGAAGGGCTCTTTGCCTACGGGCTTGTGCACCAGGTCGCCTTCGGCGAGTCCGATACGTTCCACGATTCCCTTAGCGAGCAGTTTGCTCGATGCGGCCTCCATGTCGATGACCTGATACTTGATCGACGACGATCCGCAGTTCAATACCAGAATAACCATAATTTTCCAATCTATAATTTTAAGTTTTTTGTTTTTCCGTTTTCCCGTATCCCTTGTAAGCGGAACCGACTTATGCCTTCAGATGACTTCCGATCCACATTCCTGCGGCCGTAAAGGCGAGGCATACGGCGACACTCAGAATCATGTAGGCGGCAGCAGGTCCGTAATCTCCGGCCCGCAGCAACCTTACGGTATCGGCCGAGAAGGTCGAGAAGGTCGTGAAGCCTCCGCAGAATCCGATGACGAGCAGCCATGCGGCAGCCGTGGAGGAGAGACCTTCGAGCAGGATGCCGATCAACAGTGATCCCAGGGTATTGACTGCGAAGGTTCCTGCCGGAAAACCGAACAACGTGCACCCGCCCAGCAATCCATAGGAGAGCGCGTATCGGGCAATGCTTCCGGCAGCTCCGCCGATTCCGATGGCAATGAATTCACGAATCATAAGTTGAATATATGTATAATTCAAATAATATGCAAATTTAAAGAAAAAATGATTACGGATTGTTATGATTCGTGCCCGATTTTTCGTAAAATTTGTCGTGCGGGGGCATCCAGTCCCGAGCGGGGATTACGGTTCGTATTTGTATCCGACCCCTTTGACCGTGATGATGCGCTGTTCGCCGATCTTTTGTCGCAGCTTGCGGATGTGGACATCGATGGTGCGGTCTCCTACGACGACGCCCGTCCCCCAGATCCGGGCGTAGATCTCCTCTCTGGGAATGAGTTTCCCGGGCGACTGTACGAGCAGTTCCAGCAGGGCGAACTCCTTGCGGGGCAGCGAGATCTCCTTTCCGTCGCAGTATACCGTGTGCCGTTCGCCGTCTACGGTGATGCCGCTGCCGGTGACTGCAGCCGGGCTTTCCGCCGTGTTGTCGATCCGTTTGAGGATCGCCTGGATCCGGCTTACGAGCAGCTTCATCTTGATGGGTTTGGTCAGGTAGTCGTCTGCGCCGACATCGAATCCGGCCAGTTGTTGTTCCTCTTCTCCGAGCGCCGAGAGGAAGACGATGATCGTGTGGCGCAGATCGGGGTTCCGGCGTATGGCCCGGCAGGTCTCGATCCCGTCCATGCGGGGCATCATCATGTCCAGCAGAATCAGATGGGGGCGGTATTGCGCGGCCCTTTCGAGCGCCTCGGCGCCGTCCTGGGCCGTGTAGACCTCGTAGCCTTCCCGGACGAGGTTGTAGCGGATGAACTCGAGGATATCGACCTCGTCGTCCACAAGCAGAATGCGATAGGTCATGTGCTGTTTCGGTCCGGGGCTCCTGCGGGTGGAGACCGTGTCGGATTATCTTTTGCGAAGATACGAAATTTCCCGTTAAAACCTTCCGTGTCCCGGGAAAAATAAGTATATTTGCGAGATTTATGTACCTCCGCTTTGCGGCGGATCCGAAATTACATACTGAAATGGCTACTGAAAAACCGAACCTCTCTGCTTCCGAAGAGCATGTCAGCCCCGTGGCTGAAGATGTGCAAGTCGTTCCCGCGGCCCCCGAGTGCGCCGCTGCTCCCGAGTCGTCCGTCGAGGCGGAAACGTCCGTCGAGACCGCAGCTCCGGCTGCTGCCGGGGCGGAAATCCCTGCATCCGCCGTTGAGACGACGGCTGCGGCCCGTCCCCGCCGGGCCCGCATCCGGCCTGTCGCCGAGCCGGTCCTTTCCGATACCGGGGAGGAGGTTCCGGTGGATGCGCAGGTCGATTTCTCGGAGGAGGATGCCGCGTTGGCTGCGCAGAACGCCGGCCTTGAACTGGGAGAGGCCACCGATGAGGAGGAGGCTGCCGAACACCGGGCCGCCGAAACTCTTTCGGATGAGGACAGGTTCGCCGGCAAGAACAAGGAGGAGTTGCTCGCGCTCTTTGCCCGCATGCTCGAGGAGCAGCCCGTCCAGTCGCTGCGGCGCGATGTCGAGGCGCTGAAGATCGCCTTTTACCGGCTGCGCCGTGCCGAGGTGGACGCCGCCCGCCGCCGTTTCATCGAGGAGGGTGGTGCCGAGGAGGATTTCACGCCTTCGGTCGATGATGCCGAGGTGCGTCTCAAGGAGCTCTTCAAGGAGTACCGCCGCCGCCGTGATGAGTTCATCGCCGGACTCGAGGCCGAGAAGGAGCAGAACCTCGCCACGAAACTGGAGATTATCGAGGAGCTCAAGGAGCTGGTCAATTCCGACGAGACGCTGAACCATACCTTCACGAAGTTCCGCGAGTTGCAGCAGCGCTGGAAGGAGACGGGCCCCGTTCCCCAGGCGCAGGTCAAGGACCTTTGGGAGACGTACAACCTGCATGTCGAGAACTTTTATAATTTCATCAAGATCAACAAGGAGCTCCGGGACCTCGATCTGAAGAAGAACTACGAGGCGAAGGTCGCGCTCTGCGAGCAGGCCGAGGCGCTGGTGCTGGAGCCTTCGGTGGTGGAGGCGTTCCACAAGTTGCAGAAACTCCACGACGAGTGGCGCGAGACGGGTCCCGTGGCCAATGAATACAAGGAGCCGCTCTGGGAACGTTTCAAGGCGGCTTCGAGCCGGATCAACAAGCAGCACCAGGAGTATTTCGAGGCGCTGAAGGCCGAACAGGTCCGCAACCTGGAACTCAAGACGGGCCTTTGCGAGACGACCGAGGAGTTGGCCGCGCAGCCGTTCACCACGCGCAAGGAGTGGAACCGGGCGAGCGAGAAGCTGCTCGAGATCCAGAAGACGTGGAAGACCATCGGGTTCGCCCCCAAGAAGGACAACAACCGCATCTATGAACGCTTCCGTGCCGCCTGCGACCGTTTCTTCGAGGCCAAACGCCAGTTCTATGCGGGTGTCAAGACCGAGATGGAACACAACCTGCAGCTCAAGACCGAGCTGTGCGAGGCCGCCGAATCGCTGTCGAACAGCGAGGAGTGGAAGAAGGCTACGGATGAGCTGATTGCGCTTCAGGCCCGCTGGAAGCAGATCGGTGCCGTGTCGCGCCGCCATTCGGATGCGGTTTGGAAGCGTTTTCGCGCTGCCTGCGACCGCTTCTTCGAGCGGAAGAGCGCCCATTTTGCCGGGGTGGACTCCGAGCATGAGGCAAATCTGCAGCGGAAGCTGGCCCTGCTTGACGAGATGGCTGCGGCCGACGTACGGGCGGGCGGTTACGAAGTCATCAAGGATTTCCAGCGCCGCTGGGGCGAAATAGGGTTCGTGCCCATCAAGCAGAAGGAATCGATCCAGAAAAGATACAAGGAGGCCGTCGATGCGCTCTTCGCGACCCTGCGCGGTTCGGAGCGCGACCGTTCGATGAACCGTTTCCGGGAGAAGGTCTCCTCACTCAAGGCTTCGGGCGACCGGCGTCTGCGTACGGAGCGCGACCGGCTCTACAACAAGGTCCGTCAGCTTGAGCAGGAAATAGCCCTGCTGGAGAACAATATCGGCTTCTTCGCCAGGTCGAAGAATGCCGAAGCGCTCGTGGCCGAGGTCCGTTCGAAGATCGACCGGGCCCGCGAGGAGATGGCCGCAACGATCGAAAAGGTGAAGCTCATCGACCGTCAGCAGAACGAGTCGGAACCGGCTCCGGATCAGGAGAAAGCCTGATGCGCATGGTTTGAAGGACACAGAAACAGAAACAATATACAGACAGAACAAATGAAACTCTCGAAACCCAAGTACATATTCGTTACGGGCGGTGTGGCATCTTCGCTCGGAAAGGGTATTATTTCGGCCTCCATCGCGCGTCTGCTGCAGGCCCGCGGTTATTCGGTAACGATCCAGAAGCTCGACCCGTACATCAATGTCGATCCCGGGACGCTCAATCCCTACGAACACGGCGAGTGCTATGTTACCGAAGACGGTGCGGAGACGGACCTCGATCTGGGCCATTACGAGCGCTTTACGAACCATCCCACCTCGAAGGCCAACAACGTTACGACGGGCAAGATCTACAAAAGCGTCATCGAGAAGGAGCGCAAGGGCGAGTATCTGGGCAAGACCGTGCAGGTCATCCCGCACATCACCGACGAGATCAAGCGCCGCATCCAGCTGCTCGGGCAGACGAAGAAATACGACATCATCATCACCGAGATCGGCGGAACGGTCGGCGATATCGAGTCGTTGCCGTTCATCGAGTCGGTGCGCCAGCTTCGCTATTCGCTCGGCTACAAGAGCACGGCGCTTGTCCATCTGACGCTGATTCCCTACATGTCGGCTTCGGGCGAGCTGAAGACCAAGCCGACGCAGCATTCGGTCAAGGCGCTGCTCGAGAACGGACTTCAGCCCGACATTCTGGTGCTGCGTACGGAGCATCCGCTGCCGGTGAGCCTGCGCCGCAAGGTGGCGCTCTTCTGCAATGTGGACCCCAATGCCGTGATGGAGTCGATCGACGTGCCGACGATCTATGAGGTGCCGATCAAGATGCACGAGCAGCATCTGGACGAGGTGGTGCTTTCGAAGCTGGATCTTCCGGCTGACCGGGAGCCCGATATGGCGGCCTGGGTGGCGCTTGTGGACAAAATCAAGCATCCGTCGCGCAAGATCGACATCGCTCTGGTGGGCAAGTATACCGAGCTGCCCGACGCCTACAAGTCGATCTGCGAATCGTTCGTGCATGCGGGGGCCGTAAACGACTGCAAGGTCAAGCTCCACTACGTCAATTCGGAGAAACTCACGGCGGAGAATGTCGCTTCGCAACTGGGCCGGATGTCCGGTATTCTGGTAGCCCCGGGCTTTGGTAACCGCGGCATCGAGGGCAAGATCGAGGCGGTGCGCTTTGCCCGCGAGGAGCAGATTCCCTTCCTGGGCATCTGCCTCGGCATGCAGTGTGCCGTGATCGAGTTCGCCCGCAACGTGCTGGGCATTGCCGATGCCAATTCGAGCGAGATGGAGCAGACGCCGCATCCGGTCATCGACCTGATGGAAGAGCAGAAGGGCATCACCGCAAAAGGGGGTACGATGCGTCTGGGCGCCTATCCGTGTACGTTGCGCAAGGGCTCGAAGGTGGCTGCGGCCTACGGCAAGCTCAATATCTCGGAGCGCCACCGCCACCGTTATGAATTTAACAACGACTACCTTGCGCAGTTCGAGGCTGCCGGCATGAAGGCCGTGGGTGTCAATCCCGACACGAATCTGGTCGAGGTCGTCGAGTTGGAGAATCATCCGTGGTTCATCGGTACGCAGTACCACCCCGAATACAAGAGTACGGTTTTGAGCCCCTCGCCGCTGTTCGTGGCTTTCGTGAAGGCTGCGCTCGCCCGTGCCGACCGGAAATAGTCATCCTGCAGATAGAAAAAGCAGATAGAAAAAAGAGACGAAACACAGATAGATGGATAAAAAATCGATCATAGGTATTGTCGTAGTCGCCGTGCTCTTTTTGGGCTTCGCCTACCTCAATACGAAGGAACAGGAGAAATACCAGCAGGAGATGGCCGCCTGGCAGGCCTACCAGGATTCGCTGGCAGCAGCACAGCCCGTTGTCGAGCCCGATTCCGTGGCATTCGCACCGGCGGATTCGGTTGCCGTAGCAGCCCGCCGCGAGCAGCAAGTCGCCGCAATGGGTGCCGAACTCGTCGCAGCCCGGGAGGCTGCGGCCGAGGAGTTTACCGTGGAGAACGACGTGCTGTCGCTCCGTTTCTCGACGCGCGGCGGTCAGATCGTCGGCGCAACGCTCAAGGAGTACGACCGCTATGCCCCCCGCGGCGAGGAGCAGCATCCTGTCGAGATGATGGACCCGGCTACGGCCCGCTTCGGAATGACCTTTTATGTGAAAAACGGGCTCAACAACGTCGATGTCAATACGCTCGACTACGTCTTCGAGGCGGCTCCCGTCGAGACCGCTGCCGATGGCAGCCGCATCGTGGTCATGCGGCTTCCCGTTTCCGGGGATGCGTGCCTCGAATACCGCTATACGATCCACAACACGGCGGCTCCCGAGCGCGACTACCTCGTGGATTTCGACGTCCGTCTGGTGAACATGGCCCGCGAAATGGCCAACCAGACACAGATCGGCATCGAGTGGTCGAATACCTCCTACCAGAACGAAAAGGGCTTCAAGAACGAGAATATGTATACCACGGTGGCCTATCGCTTCCCCGGAGAGCGTGCCATCGAGGAGCTGGGCATGAGCGAGGAGTCGAAGTCGAAGCAGATTACCTCGTCGCTCGACTGGGTGGCCTTCAAACAGCAGTTCTTCTCATCGGTCTTCATTGCCCCGCAACACAACATCTCCTATGCCGACCTCGGTTTCACGACGGCCCGGCCCGGCTCGGGCTATGTCAAGGATTTCACGGCCCGGATGACCGTTCCCTATGACGCCGCGACACAGGGGTATGACTTCGCCTTCTATTTCGGTCCGAACAAATATTCGATTCTCAAGAAGGTGAGTCTTGCCGAAGACGACCTGCGCATGGAGCGTCTGATCCCGCTGGGCTGGGGTATCTTCGGCTGGGTGAACCGCTGGTTTGTCATTCCGGTCTTCGATTTCCTGCGGAACTACATCCCGAGCTTCGGTATCGTCATCCTGATCCTCGCGGTGCTGATCCGCCTGATCATCTCGCCCATGACCTACAAGAGCTATGTCTCGATGGCCAAGATGCGTCTGATCAAGCCGCAGGTCGATGAGTTGGCCAAGAAGTACCCCAAGCAGGAGGATGCCATGAAGCGCCAGCAGGCCACGATGGAGCTCTACAAGAAGGCGGGCATCAACCCCATGGGCGGATGTATTCCGTTGCTGATCCAGATGCCGATCCTGATTGCCGTCTTCCGCTTCTTCCCTGCCTCGATCGAGTTGCGCGACCAATCGTTCCTGTGGGCCGATGACCTCTCGTCGTACGACAGCGTATTGAACCTGCCCTTCTCGATTCCCTTCTACGGGGACCACATCAGCCTCTTTGCCCTGTTGATGGCGGCCTCGATGTTCTTCTACTCGTATTACAACTACCAGCAGACTGCCTCGACGCAGCAGCAGGTTCCCGGCATGAAGTTCATGATGGTCTACATGATGCCCGTGCTGCTTCTGCTGTGGTTCAACAGCTACGCCAGCGGTCTTTGCTACTACTACCTGCTCTCGAACCTGCTGACGATCGGTCAGACGCTCGTAATCCGCCGCATGGTGGACGATTCGAAGATCCAGGCGATCATGCAGGCCAATGCGGCCCGAAAGTCGAAGGGCAAGAAGTCGAAGTTCCAGCAGCGCTACGAGGAGCTCATGCGGCAGCAGGAGGCCATGCAGCGCGCGAAAGGCAATACGCCGAAGAAGCGCTGAATGCTTCGGCTGCAAGGTATGGAAAAAGCGCCGCTCTCACGAGGGAGAGCGGCGCTTTTCGTTGCAGGAAGGCTGTCGGTTACTCTTCGGCGAATCCGATCGATACGAAGGTGAGCACGTCGTTGAGAACCGTCTGCCAGTAGCGCCAGGTGTGGCCTCCGTCGCGCATGCGGTACTGCAGGGGAATCCCTTTTTCGCGCATGGCTTCGAAAAAGCGGATGTTGCCCATCACCAGGAAGTCGTCGTCTCCGCAATCGACCCACCAGCGTACGGTGCGCTGTGCGGCGGCCTGCTCCGGAGTGAGGTCGCGGACCATCTCCACGGGGGAGTTGGCGGCCACCGAGCGGCGGAAGTCGTTTTCGTCGGGGTCTCCGTGCGATTCGAGCAGTCCGCTCATCGGACAGGCCGACGAGAAGAGTTCCGGATGGCGCAGGGCATATACGGCTGTACCGCCGCCGCCCATCGAGAGCCCCGAGATGGCGCGGTGGCGTTTGTCGCCGCGGATGCGGTAGTTTTTCTCCACGGCCGGCATGAACTCCTCGAAGAAGAAGCGTTCGTAATCCCAGCCCGGGACGTTGAAATAGCCCATGTGGTCGCCCGTATAGTTGGGACCTGTTCCCGAGGCGTCGGGCATCACGACGACCATCGGCAGGGCCATGCCCGCGGCGATCGCCTCATCGGTGATGCGGGCCATGTTTCCCTTTTCGGCCCAGTCGCCATGGTATCCGCTGGCGCCGTGCAGCAGGTACAGCACGGGATAGTCGTCCGTCGTGTCGTCATAGCCCTCGGGCAGATAGACCGAGCAGCTTTTCTCGCATCCGAGGATGTCGCTGCGGAGCGTGAAGGTTTCGATGCGTCCCTGCGCCGGGGCAGTCCAGGCCGCCGCGGCCAGAAGCAGGGTGGTCAGCAGTCGTTTCATGGTTTTGCGGTGTTTGGTTTATTCGACATAGAGTACCAGTCCCTTGAGATACTCTCCCTCGGGATGGTAGATGTTGATCGGGTGGTCGGCCGGCTGCGTGAGCTGGTGGAGGATGCGGACCTTGCGTCCGGCGATCGCTGCGGCCGAGAAGACCGTCGTGCGGAACAACTCCTTCGATACGGCCTGCGAACAGGAGAAGGTGAAGAGAATGCCTCCGGGGCGGATCTGCGACAGTGCACGGGCATTGAGCCGCTTGTATCCCTGCATGGCGTTCCCGAGCACCTTGTGGTGCTTGGCGAAGGCCGGCGGGTCGAGGATGATCAGGTCATAGCGGTCGCCGATGTCGCGCAGGTACTCCACGGCGTCGGCCGCCACCTCCGTGTGGGGCGCCCCTTCGCCGAAGTTCAGCCGCATGTTCTCTGTGGCCAGCTCTACGGCGCGCTCCGAGGAGTCCACCGAGCAGACCTCGCGGGCCCCTCCCGCGAGGGCGTAGACCGAGAAGCCTCCCGTGTAGCAGAAGGTGTTGAGTACGGTGCGTCCCTTTGCGTAGCGCTTGACCAGCTCGCGGTTTTCGCGCTGGTCGAGGAAGAAGCCGGTCTTCTGCCCCTGCTCCCAGTTTACCCAGAACTTCTCGCCGTTTTCGGAGACCACCTGCGAGGTGTGGTCCGAGGCGCCCCAGAGGTATCCGTCCACGGCGCCGAGATTGGCCTTGAAGGGGAGTGTCTGCGACGACTTGTCGTAGATGGCCTCGATGCGGTCGGCGTACGTTGTGCGGATCGCCTCGGCGATCATCTGCCGCGAGCGGTACATGCCCACCGAGTGGCATTGCAGGACGGCCGTCGTGCCGTAGATGTCCACCACGAGGCCCGGGAGCGAGTCTCCCTCGCCGTGTACGAGACGGTAGCAGGTCGTTGCGGGGTTCTCCGTCAGGCCGAGGACGCGGCGTACGTCATGTGCCACGGCGATGCGGCGGTTCCACCACGCCTGGTCGATCTCCTCGCGTTCGAACGAGAGCACCCGCACGGCGATCGAGCCGATCTGGTAGTGTCCCTGGGCGATGAATGTTCCTTTATGGTCGTAGACCTCGACCAGGGCGCCTTCGGCGATTTCGGACTCCTCCTCGGCCTTGATGTAGTCGATGGCTCCGGAGAAGATCCACGGATGCCGGCGCAGGAGCGATTCCTCCTTGCCGCGGCGCAGAAAGACTTGAGGTGTCATTTGCGAATCGGTTTTTTGGGTACGCGCAGCAGCCTGTCGTAGATGCGGGTGCAGACCCAGGCATCGGTGGCTGCGTAGAGTTGCTGTTTGTCGGTGAGGGTTGCGGCCTCCCAGTTGCTGAGCCGCTGCGCCTTCGAGACTCGCTGTCCGAGGACGATGGCCGAGAGTTTGCGGAGACTCTTCTCCTCGATGCCCCATTCGGGGGCTATTGCCTGCAGATCGACGAATCCGCCGTCGCGGAAGTGGCGGATCTGGCGCAATGAGCGCAGGTCTCCGGCCACGTCGGCCCCGATTTTGAGGATCTTGCGGTCCTCGAGAATCTTCAGGATCGCCTTGTCGAGCGGTATTCGGTTGAGGCGGAAGAGGTAGCAGACCTCCCGTGTGGAGAGCTGCAGCAGCGATACGCGGAACGTTACGCCCTGCCGGAACGAGGGCCGGGTTTCGGTGTCGAATCCCAGCAGGGTCTCTCCGGCGAGGTGTTTGCACGCGGCGGCGATGTCGCGTTCCTGGTCCACGATGCGGATCTCGCCCCGGAACTCGATGGCCGGAAGCAGCGCGGTCTGTTCGTTGCTGATCTTGTCTATGAAGTTGTTTACGGTAGTCATTCGATGGATGTTCCTGCAAATTTAGGAATAATTTTCCGATCTGCTGCAGCCCGACAGCCTATTTTGCATCCGCATCCGGGGTGCCTGTTCCCGGACGTTCGAGCCGGCCTTCGGGAGTCGTCCGCACTGCTCCTGAATCGAGCAGCCGGTGAACCGCTTCGGCATATCGTTCGGGTGTACAGGCCAGGGCTGCCGCGATCTCCCGCGGATCGGCGGCTCCTTCGCCGATCCGTTCGAGGATCCGGGTTTCGAGCGGGTCTGCGCCGGTCTCCGGTTTCTGTTTCCCGACCGTTTCGGGAGTTCCGCTGTCCTGCGCTGCGGCTCGTGCAGCCCGTTTTCGGGCCAGACAGACGTCGCAGACACCGCACGGAGTCGTCTCCGTACATCCGAAGTAGGATTCGAGCACTTCGCTGCGGCACCGTTCCTCGTTCACGGCATAGGCGATCATGTGGTCAAAACGCTCGCGCATGAGCTGCTGCCGGTGCAGATAGGTTTCCGGGGCGATGTAGAGGTCCTTGCGGGGCAGCCGCTCCTCGTTCATGAAGAGAATGGGGGAGCGGTTCGAGGGGATGTAGCGGATGACGCGCAGCTGCCAGAGCAGTTTCAGAAGTTCGCGCACCCGTTCGGGCGTATATCCGCTCCAGGTGGCCAGCTCGCCTTCGTCGATAGCCCGGAATTCGGTGAAGACCCCGTTGTAAAGACGCAGGATCGTGCGGATCAGCGGGTCAAGGTCGTCGCGCTTGACGCGGAGCCGGTACAATTCGTCGCGGCTGACGCAGAAGAGGATGCGTGCGGGGTTGTCCTGGGCGTCGGTGAGCGTGAGGTAGCCGTTTTGCTGGAGGAGCTTGAGGGCTCCGGCCACAGTGCCCGAGTAGAGGTGTTCGCGGGCGCAGAATTCGTGGATGTTGAACAGGAACGAGGCTCCTCCGCCGTCGCCGATGCCGATGTTGAGGTAGGAGCAGACCCGATCGTAAATATCCTTGACCTGTTCGAGCGGCGGAAACTCCTTCTCGAAGCGTCGGACGATGCGGTCGCGGTCGTCAGCGGCGACGAGCAACAGGGCGTAGGCGCGTTTCCCGTCGCGTCCGGCACGCCCGGCCTCCTGATAGTAGCTTTCGAGCGAGTCGCACATCGCGTAGTGAACCACGAAGCGTACGTCGGGCTTGTCGATGCCCATGCCGAAAGCATTGGTCGCCACCATCACGCGCACCTTTCCCTGCAGCCACTCCTCCTGGCGCAGCGACCGTTCGGCATATCCCATTCCGCCGTGGTAGGCAGCGGCCGGTATCCCTTCCTGCCGGAGCAGGTCGGCGATCTGTTCGGTACCTTCCCGTGTGCGCATGTAGACGATGCCTGATCCCGGAACGTTGCGTGCGACGCGGAGCAGCTGTCCGTTCTTGTCGTCCGTGCGGCGTACGCTGTACGAGAGATTGGGGCGTGCGAAGCTGCTGCGCAGGATATGGGGCTCGGCAAACTTCAGATGGTGCATGATGTCTTCTGCCACGAGTTCCGTGGCCGAGGCCGTGAGTGCCAGTACGGGTACACCCGGGAGACGCTCGCGCAGTTCGGCAATGCGCAGGTACGAGGGTCGGAAGTCGTATCCCCATTGCGAGATGCAGTGAGCCTCATCTACGGCCAGCAGCGAGACGTTCATCCGCACGACCCGCAGCCGGAAGGCCTCCGTGGCGAGTCGTTCGGGTGCAACGTAGAGAAACTTCACGTCGCCGTAGACGCAGTTGTCCAACGCGATGTCGATTTGCCGGGGCGATAGCCCCGAGTGGATCGACACGGCCGGAATGCCCCGGGCGCGGAGCCGGTCCACCTGATCCTTCATCAGGGCAATCAGCGGGGTGATGACGATGCACAGCCCCTCGCGGGCCATCGTGGGAACCTGGTAGGTCAGCGACTTGCCGCCTCCGGTAGGCATCAGCGCGAGGGTGTCGCGCCGGGCCATCGCTGCGCGTATGATCTCCTCCTGCACGGGCCGGAAGGAGGTGAACCCCCACCAGCGGCGCAGCGCTTCGTATATTCTCTCATCGCGCGGTTCCATAATACAAAGGTAGGAAAAATTGTGTGTTTGGGGAAAAATTCCTACATTTGCCCCTGTTGCGATGAAAACCCGTCGATCCATAGCCCTGTTGCTTTTTGCCGTCTATCTGCTGATGGCGGTCGGGGCTCCCGTTGCATCGCTTTCCTGCGAATGCCTCTCGTCGCACGACCATTCGGAACTGTTCTGCACCCGCCATGGATGCGCCGCTTCGGGGAATCATGAACCCCGCCTGATGGCTCCCTGCTGCTCGGATCACCACTCTACGGAGATCGAGCTTTACCTTGCCTTGTCCGACGGCATCGGCAAGTTCCTGCGATGTGCCGTAACCGATCTGCCGCCCGCCCTCTTTGCGGACGGAGCCGCACTGATTCCGCTTCTTTTCGGAAAACAGGCATATGTCGAACGGCATGTGCTTCCGGTCCCCGATCCCGTAGTCTCGTCTCCGGGCTTCCGGGCTCCTCCCCTGCGGGGCTGATCTTTCTGTCGGTTTTCTGCACAAGACCGGCATCTCTTCCGTGAAACGCTCTCCCGTTTCCCGATCACCGATTTTTCAACTCCGACCCGTCTCCCGGATTCGGATCACTTGGTCCGCATTATGGATTCCCGACATTGTGAAGAGGTGCTCCGGCACCACGGCATCCGCCCTACGGCGGTGCGCATGCTTGTCCTGGACGCCATGGAGCGCTTCAGCGACACGTTCAGCCTCGCCGATCTGGAGGAGGCTACCGGGGAGATCGACCGCTCGTCGATTTTCCGCACCCTGACGCTCTTCACCCGCCGCCATCTGCTGCACCTGATCGAGGACGGCAGCGGTTCGGCGAAGTACTGCGTCTGCCACAACGACCATGCCTGCCGGATCGACGAACTCCACTGCCATTTCCATTGCGAGGCCTGCGGTCGGACGCTCTGCCTGGACCATACGCAGATTCCGGTTATTGCCTATCCGGCCGGTTACGAGGTCCGTCAGATCGACTACCTGCTCAAGGGGCTCTGCCCGACGTGCAGGGAGAAGTTGCGGAGGTGAATGCTCCGGAGAAACTTTGCAACCCGGTTGCAACTCTTTTCCGTTACCTTTGCCTCCGGTAAACAAATGCAAGATTCATGAAACATACCGTTTTATACACTGTTCTTCTTATTATGTCGGTATCCGCCTCCGCGCTCCGTGCGCAGGACCTGCGCGGTGTGGTGCGTGATGCCGACAACCAGCCGCTGGTCGGCGCTTCGGTCTACTGGGCCGGCACGACCGTCGGCGCCTCCACCGATGCGGAGGGCGCCTTCCTGCTGCATCGCGTGAAGGGTTACGACCGGTTGGTCGCCTCCTACCTGGGTTATGTGAACGATACGCTGCGCCTCGACGCAGCGGCTTCGCGTGCGGAGTTTACGCTTCGTGCCGAGGGGGTCGAACTCGAAGGGGTTGTCGTCGAAGGAACCTTGAGCGGCAACTTCGTCAGGCAGGACGGCATCGTCAAGGGGGAGATGATCTCCTTTGCGGGGCTTTGCAAGATGGCCTGCTGCAATCTGGCGGAGTCGTTCGAGAACTCGGCCTCCGTTACGGTGGGCTACAGCGACGCCATCTCTGGCGCACGTCAGATCAAGATGCTCGGCCTGGCAGGAACCTATACGCAGATTCTCGACGAGAACCGCCCGATCATGCGGGGCTTGAGCGCCCCTTACGGTTTGAGCTATACGCCGGGCATGTGGCTCAACTCGATCCAGGTTTCGAAGGGCGTGGCTTCCGTTACGGCGGGCCATGAGGCCATCACGGGACAGATCAACCTCGAACACCGTAAGCCCACCGATTCCGAGCGGCTCTTCGTGAACCTCTACCTCGACGACGAGCTGCGTCCCGAGGCCAACATCACGACCGCCTTCCCCGTTTCGAAGGACGGCAAACTCACGAGCATCCTGCTGCTGCACGGTTCGGGCGATACCGACGTGCGGAAGATGGACCACAACGACGACGGCTTCCGCGATCTGCCGCTCTCGACGCAGTTCAACGTGGCGAACAAGTGGCTCTATGCGGCCGACAACGGCACGCAGATCCGCTGGGGCTGGAAGTTCGTCCAGGAGAACCGCCTGGGCGGCATGCTCGATTACCGCAATACGTCGGCCATGCGCGAGGCGATGGCCGAAGAGTGGGACTGGGACCGGACCGGCACGGCGATGCCGCTCTACGGCTCGCACATCCGCAACCGCAATGCCAACGGCTATTTCAAGTTGGGCATGCCCGTCGGCCCGTCGGTTTACGATGCCGACGAGCAGGACGAGATGCGGTCGAACCTGGCCTTTGTCGCCGACTTCGACCACTTCGACGAGAGCGCCTATTTCGGTCTGAATACCTATGAGGGCAATCAGAATTCCGTATCGCTCAACCTGATGTATAACCACTACTTTACCTATCGCTCGTCGTTCAATTTGGGCGTCCAGGCCCATCTGGACTATTTCCATGAGACTTTGGGCAACGATACTCCGTGGCTCGACAGCAGCCGCTTCTACAATCTCGACCGCGATGAGCAGGAGGTCGGCGCCTATGCCGAATACACCTATGCCGTCAAGGATCGTCTGTCGATCGTCGCAGGCCTGCGGGGCGACTACAACGCCTTCTACGACCGTTTCTTCCTCACACCGCGCGGCCATGTGAAGTGGAACATCACCCCTTCGACGGCGTTGCGGGCCTCGGCGGGTCTGGGCTACCGCTCTACGGACGTCATCACGGACAACATCGGCATGCTGGCTACGGGCCGTGCATTGGTTATTCCCGAGCTCGATGCACTGAACCGGCTGGAGAAGGCCCTGACCGTGGGCGGCAGCCTGACGCAGACCTTCGGACTGGTGAATCCGGGCGACGCGACATTGAGCTTCGACTATTTCCGCACGCAGTTCTACAACTCGGTGGTGGTCGATCAGGAGTACGATCCCGAGACGATCCGGGTCTACGGCAGTACGGGCCGCTCCTGGACGGATACCTATCAGATCGACTTTTCGTGGACGCCCGTCGAGCGGCTCGATATCTTCGCGACGTTCCGCTATACGGACAGCGAGATGACGATCGACCGTCCCGACGGCCGTACGGCGCGTGTCGAGCGGCCGCTTGTAAGCCAGTACAAGACGCTGCTCAACATCCAGTACGCTACGAAGTTCCGCCGTTGGACCTTCGATGCCACGGCCCAGTTGAACGGCCCCTCGCGCATCCCGACACAGACGGGCGACCTGGCCGACAGCTACTATTCGCCGCGCTATCCGATGTTCTACGCACAGGTGAGCCGCAAGGTGGGCAAGTTCGATATCTATGTCGGCTGCGAGAACATCGCCGACTACCGCCAGAAGGATCCGATTCTCAACTGGCAGAACCCCTACGACTACAAATTCAATTCGATGAATGTCTGGGGACCGCTCATGGGCCGCAAGTTCTACGCCGGCCTGCGCTTCAACCTCTATTGACCGGATCGGAAAGACACATACACGATAAAGCCATGAAAAAGATTTTGCTCGTATGCCTCGCGCTCGTATGGAGTCTCGGGGCTTTCGCGGCCACGGAGCCTGCGAAGAAGGAGAAGAAGACCGTAACGACGGTTTTCGTTACCGACATCGACTGCGACCACTGTGTCCAGAAGATCATGAACAATGTTCCTGTGCTCGGCAAGGGTATCAAGGACGTTCGGGTCGATCTTCCGAAGAAGGAGGTTACGGTGGTGTACGATGCCTCGAAAAACGACGATGCCCATATCGTCAAGGGTTTTGCTTCGCTCAAGGTGAAAGCCGAACCGAAGGCCGCAGACACCGCCGCGAAGAGGTAACTTCTCAATCGGTCCGAACGGATCGGGCCCTGCTCCGAAAAGGAGCAGGGCCCGATTGTCTTTGGGGCGTTTCTTACAAAAGGCGGATGCTCCGGCCGAATCCCATGGCGTCGGATGGGCTTCGCCGCGTTATTTGCGCAGCGAGGCGATTCTTCGACGGATGACCAGATCGGCCAACAGCAGCACGAGCCCTGCTGCGGCGAGCAGGATGCACGCCTTCCAATGCATCGCATCTGCCGGAGCAGGTGCCGGCAGGGAGATCTCGAGATCCGGAATCTTCCATCCGGACGAGTCCGGCCATGTGGGGGGCTCCGTTACCTTTCCTTCAGCCTTGAGGGCCCAGCAGGCTACGGCTGCGATTCCCGCGATTCCCGCGGTGAGGCCTGTTCCCGTCAAGATTACTTCGATTCGCCTGCGGTGTCGCTCGGCACGCTGCAGGTGCTCCATGATCCGTACCGACAGGTCGGCAGGCGGCTCGGGAATCGGGATTCGTTCAACAGCCCGATGAATGGCTTCACTTCGTTTCATCTCTTTGTGCTGTTACCAGTAAATACAACTTTTTCCGGATGCGATGCAGCCGCACCTTGACATTGCTTTCCGAAAGAGCGGTGATCTCCGCACATTCGGCAACGGAACGCTCCTCGTAATAGAAGAGCGTTACCAATGCCCGCTCTTCGGGCTCGAGGCGGTCGATGGCGTGCGTAAGGGCGTCGAGTTGTTCCTGGTGCGCCGTCCACTCCTCCATCCGGTCGGTCTCTTCGTCGGGGAGCACGGCAAGCCGCCGCTCGTCGATCTCCGCGCGGCGGGGTTGTGTGCGCCGGGCCTGAGAAATGGCCGCATTGCAGGCAATCCGGTAGAGCCATGTCCGGAAACTGCTCCGGCCTGCGAAACGGCCGAGTTGCCGGAATGCCTTCAGGAAGACGTCCTGCGTGATCTCCTCGGCCTCTTCCCGCCGACCGATGATCCGCATCACCAGCATGAAGACCGTTCGCCCGTTGCGATCGACCAGCTGTGCGTATAGATCGGTCTCTCCGTGAATGATACGTCGGATCAGTTCCTGTTCTTCGGTCTGCATGGTATTCCGTTAGACGCGCGGACCCGCAAAAGGTTACATGCGCGAAGCGGTTTGCTGTCTGTTCTGTAACCTTTCCGTGCGGGAGGCGTCTAACCATACAAAGATCGAAAAAACGAATGAATAACCATTAAAACAAATCAAGCCATGCTGGATTTTATTGTGTATCCCCTGATTGTCGGGATTGTTGCCTTGAGCATCTACAAGATTTTCGAACTTCCCATCTGTCGTCGCGAGCGGCTCAATATCATCGACAAGCTCGATCCCGGAATGTTGATCGACTACCTGAAAAACGTACCGATGGGAATGCCTGTCGGCCGTGTTTCCGCCGTGGAGGGTTCGCGAGGCTTCTCTTCCGGAGCGTTGCGTGTCGGCTGCCTGCTGCTGGGTCTCGGAGTGGGCCTGCTGGTCGGCTATTGGATCAGTACCTGCTGTCCGAACGGTGCATACTATCATGACGAAGTTATCTATGGCGGTTCGGTGCTCTGCTTCGGCGGCCTGGGATTGATCGCCGCCTTCGTGGTGGAACGTCGGGTCAGCCGCTCGTCGCACAAGTAGGTCCTTCCGCAGCGTATGAAACGGCAGCCCCCGGTATTTGTCAGATACCGGGGGCTGCCGTTTGGATCGGGCGCTTTGCCGTCCGGACACTCACTCCATCGGACGTATGCGCACCTCGGTAATGCCTTCCAGCTCGCGGGCAAGCCGGTCGATGTCGGTCTTCTCCTCGACCTCACCGTAATGGTAGGGGTAGAAGATCGCCGGATGCAGCGCCTTGACGGCCTCCACAGCCTGATCCACGGTCATCGTGTAGGGTTGATTGACCGGCAGGAAGGCGATGTCGATCTCGCGCAGGGCCTTCATCTCGGGCGTCGGCTCGGTATCTCCGGCGATGTAGATGCGTGTGCCGCCTATTGTCAGCACATAGCCGCAGTCTTCGCGGTCGCGTGGGTGGAACTGCCGGTGGTCGTGCGAGGTGTTGTAGGCTGCCACGGCCTCGACCTTCAGCCACTCGCAGGGGGTGGCGACGCTTCCCGGACGCATCGTGTGGCAGTTCATTTCGAAGGTCTCGGCGGAGGCCCGGTCGCAGAGAATCTCGCTGTGGGGAGTGAGCAGCTCTTCGGCGGCCGCACGGTCCAGATGGTCATAGTGCGAGTGGGTTACAAGCAGCACGTCAGCCTTCGGCAGTGCGTCGTAGTCGGCATATCCGCTTACGGGATCGACATAGACATATTTTCCTCCGATGCCGATTGCGAACGATGCGTGCCGGAAGAAGTGGAACGTGAATGCGGAGCCGTCCCGGGCCGTCAGCGCGTCGGTCGGGTAATCGGTGATCTTCTTGCTTTTGCCGCCAAATAATGAACGTATGGACATGGTCGTATGTTGTTAGTCTGTGCGTGAATAAGAAAACTCTATGCCCAAGATACGGAAAAATATGAATTATTCCTATCTTTGCCGCAGGAAAGTTGCGGATTGTTAGCCGTGCCCTGTGGCGAAGAGCCTGCTTGCAGGGCTGAAAATCCGGATCCGGAAAAAGTTTTCCGTTTCGGATGCAGTAAAGATGCAGTCCGTGCATTTATGGAGTAAATTTAACCTTTAAAAGTAATGAATAGAATTTTAGCTACAGCCTTGTTGGCCGCAGTGGCCTTTACGGGATGCATGAACGACAATAGCGAGGAGTACAAGCGCTATCAGCAGATCTTGCCGGGTATGAATATCTATAACTCCACGACGATCCAGCAGAACGTTTCGATGCAGATGGCCAGTGCGGGACTGCGTTTGGCATCGCTTCTGGCCGAAGCGAAGAAGCAGAATCCCGATACGGATCTTGCGCAGATCGACCTCTCGACCATCGAGATCGAAGTTTGGGATGCGGATCGCTCGTTGCAGCTTCTGCTCTTCGGCCCCGGGGCCACGGTAACGCGCGAGAGCGAAACGACGTGGCGCATCACCTATCCCGAAGGAGGACAGCAGGCTTCCGGTTACTACCTCGAGGGGTCGCTCGTCGTGAATACGAACGGCTCGGAGTTGCTTTCGGAGGCAACGTTCTCCAATCCCTGGCAGGTTGTCATCCAGCCCGACTTCGGAATAAAGGTCAATTCTTCGGATAATTGGGGCGGCACCACGCAGGTCGCCATTGACATGAATTCCGGTATCACGAAGCTCTATCTGGACGAAACGGGCAATTATGTCGTGATTCTTGATGGTGTCCAGGCGAATTTTGCCGATTCGGAGACATTCGTCTCGTTTTGGAGCGGCCAGCTCTATCTGAAGCCCGAAAGCGGCGAAAGCCTGGCTTTCTCGGATATCTGGGACGATGAGCTGCATGTCGAGAGTTCCAATGTCCCGATGGCACCTTACGGTGCCGGTTTCTGGGGTTCTACCTTCTATGCCAATATGTCGGGCACCGGATCGATGGGCATGAGCTATAAGCTGCAGGACGGTGTGTACCGGTTTACCTCCCGTATCGCTTCGGGCAGTGTAGGTGTTTATGCCCAGATTGTCGAGGGAACGCAGACCTGTTCCTATACGAGCGTAGGAGACTACGATACCTCGCTATTCCCTTCGGGCGATGTCGAATACCGATGGAGCTACGAAAACGACCAGTTGAGCTATACGGTTATCTATAACGGATATACCTATACGTTCTGATCCGGAATTCCGGAAATATCGACGGCGGGACTTCCGAAAGAGGTCCCGCCGTTTCCGTTCTTCGGCAATAGCCGTTTTCCTCTTCGTTATTTCCGATTGGAAGACGAATTATTCCCGGTATGTTGCGTGTCGAGCCGCATGACCTTCGGCATGCGGAAGGCCGCCGCTCCGATCAGGCAGATGACTGCTCCCGAAAGAATGAAGGTTGTCGTCAGCCCGATCCGTTCGGCCAGAAATCCCGTGCCGAGCAATCCGATGGCCGAGGGAAGCAGTCCGAAACTGCGGTAAAGCGAGAGAACGCGTCCCAGAACGCCTGCTTCGATGCGGGTCTGTACGACCGAGATGAACGAGGCGTTGAAGACGCTGCTCGAGATACCTGCCGCGGCCGTGAATACCGCAAAGAGTGCGAACCCTTCTTTCGGGAGCAGTCCCGAGAGAAGGAACGAGAGCCCTACAGTGAGGTACATCAGGTTGACGAGCACGATACGGCTGACGCGATAGGTCCGGGCCCCCATCACGGCTCCTCCGAGCAGGGCTCCGCCTCCCCAGACGATCTCCACGAGACTCATCTCATAGGCACCACCCCCGAAATGCTGCAGGGTCATGAGCGGGAAGAGGACCCCTACGGGCATGATGAAGAACCATACGGCGATGGCGAGCGCGAAGAAACTCCCCATTCCGGGAACAGCGTGCATGGCGGCAAAGCCTTCACGGAACTCCCTGCGGAGATCGTTCTTACTGTCGGGCCGGCGCTCGGGATTTGGAATGCGTATGCACAGCAGCGAGATACAGGCTACGGCAGCCCCCGCCACATCGAGCAGCAGGATATTGCCGATCGAGGTCAGCGAGAGCATCAGGGCCCCGATTGCGGGCCCCGCGATGTCCGATACGGAGGAGATGATCTGGTTGATGCCTGCGATGCGCGTAAGTTGCGATGCCGGAGCCAGCAGGGGCACCGATGCCTGCATGGCGGGGGTGTGGAAGGCCGAACCTACGGAGCGGCAGGCCAGCAGCAGGTAGATGTGCCACGTCTGCGCGACGCCGAGCCGGAAGAGCACCGAGAGCGCCAGCGTACAGAGAGCGATGAACGAGTCTGCGAGGATCATCGTGCGTTTGCGGTCCCAGCGATCGACATAGACGCCGACAACGGGGCCCAGCAGCGACTGGGGCAGGATGCCGGCGATGGCCGCCAGGGCCAGCACCTCTGCGGAACCGGTTTCGAGGCTCATCCAGAAGATCACCGCATAGCTGACCACGGCACTCGAGAGAATCGAGACCAGTTGTCCGCTCCAGATGACGGCGAATGTCCTTTTCCAGCGTTCCATACCTCGTCGGTCCTTTCATTCGGATAACAAAGATAGGATTTTTTCCGCTCATTGCCGCTTTGCCGGCGGCATTATCCGCCTTCAAAGTTGTTTCGAACGTTCCGAAAACAAAGAAAACCCCGGATGCACGGGGCGTCCGGGGTTTTCGACGATTGTCGCTGAAGGAGGCCGATCAGAAGACGAACTTTTCGATCTTCATTTCGCCGAGCTGATGGATCCGCGGCACGAGGGTCGTGAAGTGTGCGGCCTGCTCGTGTGCGGCGAGCGCCTTGGCGTCGCTCCAGGTTTCGCAGATCATCAGGACATCGCGGCGCGTGGAGCTTTCGAACAGGTCATAGGCCACGCAACCTTCGTCCTTGAGCGATGCGGCCACCAGTTCCCGGGCTGTCGTGATCAGCTCTTCGCGGTTGCTTTCCGTTGTGCGGATGAATACATTGAGTCGTATCATGTCGCTTTTTGCTTAAATGGGTTCAACAAAAAAGGGTGAGCTCCTTATATCGCACCGCTACGACCACATACCCTTGCTCGATTCCTCGCCTGGGGGATTCTGTAGGAGCTGGTCGTATAAGACTCACCCGGGCACAAAAGTAGGAATTTTTTATATCTTTGCAAAAAAAATTGCGAGATGCGTAAAAAAACCTTGCTCGGCATATTCATCGCGGTGATCCTTTTGGGAGCCGCTGTTGCGGTGTTCCTGTTCTCCTGTTTTAAGGGAAATGCCGTCCGCGGGGAGTACGAGCTCTTCGTTGGTTCGCAGGCCTCCTACGCGGAGGTTGCGGATTCGCTCATGCCGCGCCTGAAGCATCGTGCGGCCTTCCGCTTCTATGCCCGCCGTCTCGATCTGGACCGGACCTTCAAGCCGGGTCATTATGTGTTGCGCCCGGGGATGAGCGTTGTCGAAGTGGCCCGCATGCTCAAGCTCGGGCTGCAGACGCCCGTACGGATCTCGGTGAACAACGTGCGGACCTCCGCCCAGCTTGCCCGCAAGCTCGCCCGGCAGATCGACGCCGACTCCGCCTCGATCATGCGGGCGCTGACTTCGAAGGAGCTGGCTGCGGAGGTGGGTTTCGACAGCCTTACGCTCTTTTCGATGTTCATTCCCGACACCTATGAGGTGTGGTGGACGATCACGCCCGAGGATTTCGTGCGCCGCATGAAGCGGGAGTACGACCGTTTCTGGACCGCGGAGCGCGATGCCAAGCGGGCGCGGAGCGGACTTTCGCGTCTCGGGGTGATGACCCTGGCGTCGATCGTCTATGAGGAGACGCGGCAGACGGACGAAATGCCGCGCATCGCGGGGGTTTATGTCAATCGCCTGCGTCGGGGCATTCCGTTGCAGGCCGATCCCACGATAAAGTACGCTATGCAGGATTTCGGGCTCCGCAGGATCCTCTACCGCCATCTGAAATACCCGTCTCCCTACAATACCTATCTGAACAGGGGCCTTCCCCCTTCGCCGATCTGCATGCCGGGCAAGAATGCCATCGATGCGGTCCTCGATTTCGAGGAGCACGACTACTTCTATTTCTGTGCGCGTCCGACTTTCGACGGGTACCACAATTTTGCCCGTACGCTGCGCGAACACAACGCCAATGCCCGGGCGTACAGTGCCGAGCTGAACCGTCGGAAAATCCGCTGATCGCCGCGCCCGTCCCTTTCCCGTATTCTCGTAGCGGCGCCTTCGGGCCGCGCCTTGTCTCCGGTTCGGGAGTCCGTTCCGGCAGTTCCATCCCTTTCGGTAGAAAATAGTGCGATTTGGGTGCTGTTTCCGAAATTTTTATTATCTTTGTTCCTCTATGCTTGCGAAGATATACGAACGGAATCCTTCGGAGAGCGCCTTGCGGCGTGTCGTGGAGGTGCTCGAGCGGGACGGAATCATCATCTATCCGACCGACAGCGTCTATGCTTTCGGCTGCTCGATCCGATCTCCGCGGGCACTCGAGCGCTTGCGCCGCCTCCGTGGGAAAGCGAACGGTGCGTTTGCCGTGGTTTTCGAGAGCCTCGCCCAGGTGTCGGAGTATTGTCGTGTGGACAATGCGGTTTTCCGGATTCTGAAGCGGAATCTTCCGGGCCCCTTTACCTTCGTGCTGGCAGCCTCTTCGCGGGTGCCGGACAAGGCGCTTGCCCGGCGGCAGACGATCGGGGTCCGCATTCCGTCGAATGCCGTGGCACGGTCGATCGTCGCGGCGCTGGGAGCTCCGCTTCTTACGGCTTCGGTCCGGGAGGATGACGAGCAGGAGTATCTGATCGACCCTGAGTTGCTCCACGAACGCTATGGACGCGACGTGGCATTGGTGATCGACGGCGGCATGGGGGATACCACGCCGACGACGGTGGTGGACCTGACCGGCGACGAGCCGGAGGTGATTCGCGAGGGTAAGGGCGTGTTGCAATAACGAAAGAAGACAAGATATGGAAAAAACCAATTTTTGGGACGATGCCGCCCGCTGGGGAGCATTGATGGCCGTAGTGCAGATTCTCTTCTCGACGGTTGGCCTGTTCTGGAAATCGCAGGTGCTGTCGCTGCTTTCGCTGGCGGTCTTCATCACACTGCTTTTCGTGCTGACGAAGCGCCGGGCGCTTCTCTATGGGAACGAAGACGGCTACAGTTACGGACAGTGCATGAAGTATATCTTCTGGATGATGTGCTTCTCGGGTATTCTCGTCGGTGCATGGGAGATTGCCGCCCGTCGGCTGCTCTTCACGGCCTATTATGAAGCCGCGCTCGAGGAGAGTCTCAAGATGGTGTCGTCGCTTTACGGCCCCGCACAGATGGAGATGGCCGTTTCGATGGCACGGTCGATGCTTTTCTCGCCGATATGGATCGTGGTGCTTTCGATTCTCGGATCGGTGATTCAGGGCTGCTTCTTCGGCCTGTTCGTGAGCGCCTTTGCCAAGCGGGAGATGCCTTGGCCGAACCATCAGGACGAAGATCAGCCGAATACCAATAACGGTTCGAATGAGTAAACTGGACATATCGGTCGTTGTCCCGCTCTACAACGAGGAGGAGTCGCTTCCCGAGCTGATCGCCTGGATCGACCGTGTGGCGCGTGCACATGCGCTCGCATACGAGGTGATTCTGGTCGACGACGGATCGTCGGACGGATCCTGGAAGGTGATCGAACGGCTCAAAACCTCCTATCCGGCCCTGCGGGGGATCCGGTTCTCGCGCAACTACGGCAAGTCGGCCGCGTTGTACTGCGGTTTTGCCGCTGCCGGGGGTGAGGTGGTCATCACGATGGACGCCGATTTGCAGGACTCTCCGGACGAGATTCCCGCCCTGCGTCATATGATCATCGAGGAGGGTTACGATCTGGTGTCGGGCTGGAAGAAGAAACGCTACGATCCCATCGGCAAGCGCTGGCCGAGCAAATTCTTCAACTGGACGGCCCGTGTTACCACGGGTATCCGTCTTCACGACTTCAACTGCGGCCTGAAGGCCTATCGCCTGAAGGTCGTCAAGTCGATCGAAGTCTACGGTGAGATGCACCGGTTCATTCCGGTTCTGGCGCGTCAGGCCGGTTTCCGCCATATCGGCGAGAAAGTCGTCGAGCACCATGCCCGTAAATACGGCCATTCGAAATTCGGACTGGAGCGTATGGTCAAGGGCTATCTCGACTTGATCACCGTGCTTTTCATGTCCCATTTCGGCCGTTCGCCGATGTATTTCTTCGGCGGCCTCGGGACGTTGATGTTTCTCATGGGCGGATGCACGACCGTCTGGGTGATTGCGGGCAAATTGTGGAAACAGGCGCATGATCTGCCGCTGCGCCCCGTCACGGACCAGCCGCTCTTCTACCTGGCGATTCTTGCCGTGATTCTCGGCGTACAACTCTTCCTGGCGGGATTCCTCGGCGAACTGATCAACCGCGGCTCCTCGGACCGCAACAAATACCTTATTGATAAAACGCTGGATTAAATGATACAACGTATTCAGACCCTTTACCTGCTGATTGTCGCGGTGCTTCTCGCCGTGATGCTTTTCGTGCCCCTTGCCTGGTTTTCGAGTGAGGCGGGCGAATTCGAACTCTATGCCTTCTCGTTGCAGAGTGCCGACGGGAGTGTCGCCCAGTCTGCGATCTATATGGGCATCCTCATCATCCTGTCGGCTGTTCTGCCGCTTCTGACGATTTTCCTCTACCGTCGCCGCCTGCTTCAGATCCGTCTGTGTGTGGTCGAGATGGTGTTTCTGGTCGGGAGCGTGATCATGGAGGCCGTCTACTATTTCCTGAGCCGTCGGGTCTTCTCCGAACTGGCTCTGCACAATCAGGGCTTCAAGCCAGCGATTGCTCTGCCGATCGTGGCGCTGTTCTTCACCTTCCTGGCTGTGCGGGCCATTTTCCGCGACGAGATGCTCGTGCGTTCTGCCGATCGTATTCGATGATTGAAAAAAAACTGTGCCCGGAACATGTCCGCGAGGCGTGTCCGGGTTTTTTGGCCCCATAAATTACCCGTTAGGGTGTGAAATTTGCGTAACAGATATTGCAGATTCGGATTTTAGCTATAACTTTGAACCATAAATGTGAATATTTTGTAACAATTTAATATTATAGCACACTCTTTTTTAACTAATTTTAATTTCTATGAAAAAGATGAATTTCTGGAAAACGTTGCTCGGCTCGGTGATGGTGCTTGCCGCTTTCACCGCATGCTCGGACGACGACACGGATGACGGTGGATATAAGGGTATTCCCGAGATCACCGTCGATGGAGGAACATCGACCACCATTGCCGGATCGCTCGCAGGCGGAAAGCTGGAGCAGACGGTCGAGGTGGTTTCCAAGGGAGCGTGGGAGCTTTCGTTTGAGAATGAGTCGGATGCTACCTGGTGTACGCCTTCGCCGATGAATGGCAAAACCGGCACGACGCAGATTTCGTTCACGCTGGGACAGGCCACGGCTGAGCGCCAGGCTACGCTGACCTTGACGGCCATGGGTCTTGTCGAGGGTATTCCCGTAACGAAGACGGCTACGATTATCGTCAAGCAGAACGAAGGCGGTACGACGGAGGTTACTACCAACGTGAAGGCCGTTCGCGACCAGCTTACCTTCGAGCAGACGGGTAAGGAGATCACCGAATCGCTGGTGCTGACGGGTATCGTTGTGTCGGATTATGTAGGCAACAACATCAACAACCACCAGATCATGGTAACCGACAACACAACGGAGCCGGGAGCCGGTCTGATGATCCGTTTCAAGGGCTATGTCGGCAACAGCGGCACGGACTACAACCTGACACGCGGTTCGATCGTATCGTTCGATCTGAAGGGCGGTACGGCACAGTCCTACTACGGCACCTATCAGGTTCAGTTCACGAATGCCGATCCCGAGATCGAGATTCTTGACAAGAACGACAACACCCCCGAGGCCATCGAGGTTTCGGATCCTTCGAAGCTGATCGACTATCAGTCGCAGTATGTGAAGGTTTACTCGCAGCCTGTAGAGTCGATCCGAGGCGAGATGTACTACAACGTATCGTCGGGCTATGCCAACCAGACCTTCCAGACGAAGGACGGTTCGACCTTCCTGCTGTCGTTCAACAGCTATTCGAAGGATTGGGCCAGCACGATCGCTATTCCCGCCAAGGCCGGTTATATCAAGGGTTGCGTATCGCTCAACAACAACGCCGGCAATATCTCGCCGCGCAATGCCGACGACTTGGCCGGCATGACCGACGACCCGTTCACGGTGGAGACTCCGGAGCCGGAGAAGACGACCATCTCGCAGATCACCGCTGCAGGACAGTATGAGATTGAGGCTGCAACCGTTGTTGCTACCTATACGGGCGGATTCGTTATGTCGGATGAGACCGCATCGATTCTTGTATTCCTGGGCTACGGAGCCGAGAACATCCCCGCTGTAGGTGATGTTGTATCGGTTTCCGGAGGCGTAACTTCATATGGCGATGCATTCCAGTTTGCTGAGGGTGCAACGGTTTCGAAGACCGGAACAGCCACGGTGGAGTATCCGAATCCTACGGAGATTACGGAGTCGAACATCGGCGGTCTGATGGAGAAGCCCGTGGTTACCTACGTCAAGATGACGGGTACGCTCTCCGTTTCAGGTAATTACTACAATATCGAGTTCCCCTTCGAGACCAGCTATACGGGATCGATATCCGGGCCGAACGCTGATCTGAATGCCGGTTCTTATGACGGTCAGATGGTTACCGTAGAGGGTTACTTTGTCAACAACGGTTCGAAGAACGGTGGTGGCCGCTATTTCACGGTTGTGGCTACCAAGCTTACGCCCGATTCTTCGACTCCGATCGTAACCTTCACCACGCAGCCGGCAACCTTCGCCGCAACGAGCCCTGAGGCTCAGACGCTGAACTATACGGCTGCGAATCTCGGGTCTTCGGAGGTAACGTTTACGCTAACTGGAGCGAATACCGATAAGTTTACGGTTGTCAAGTACGATGATAAGAGTGTGACCGTGAATGCCCTCGGCGACAATACGACGGATGCAGCCTACACGGCTACGCTTGCAGCACAGGTTGATGGCAAGACGCTGGCTTCCGTTGAGTTGAAGCAGAACGGCGTAGGCGGCTCGACGACCGGCGGTTTTGAGTCCATGGCTTCGTTTATTTCCAATGGCGGTCAGTATGATAATCCATGCGGTTTGGGTGATGGTGCAACGGCCAATGGCGAGCCTGCAAGTGGCTTCAAGGTGGGCACGGGCAGCAAATCCGGCGTCTTCGAGTCGGCCGCCGTAGGCGTAACGGGCGACAAGACGCTCGGATTCTATGCCGTGGCATGGAAGGGCAAGAAAGCAACGCTCTATATTAAGGTAAACAACGGCGGTACGATCAACGGAACCTCGACGTTCGAACTCAATGCCGATGACGGTGCAACGGGCAACCCCGCATTTACCTTGAAGGAGATCGGCGAAGACGATTACTATACGGTATCCATTTCCGGTCTCACGGCAGAATCGACGATTTCGTTCTCGACTTCGGAAAACTTCGCTATAGAAGGAAACACCAACGGTCGTGCAATCGTCTGCGGTGTTCAGCTGTTTTAGGTGAATTCCGAGAACCGACGAATTTATTTGAAACCACTCTTGGCGGGGCGCAGTCCCCACCAAGAGTTTGGTTTCTTTGAAAACTACGGGCCTGAAGAACAGAAATATATTAGATGGCATTGAAAATTAGAATGATGAGTATGTTGCTGCTTGCAGCGCACATGCTTCTGTTGTTTGCGGGATGCGACGACGACAAGAGCGGGGATTCGAAGGAATCGCTTGCTTCGATCGTGGCAGAGACCGTGAACTATTCGACAACGACGAACTGCATCACGACCCAGGGGTCGCGGGGAGTAACCTATGCGGCTGTTATCGCCGATCAGGGCGAGGAGGCGTGGTGTTCGTTCGCACTCAATGAACAGGTAATGGAGACAAGCGGCGAGGCGGGTGATCCCGTCTATCTCTATTTGGAACAGAATCGTACGGGGGCGGATCGCACGGCCCGTATCGACCTGACCTTCTCCGACGGCTATGCCGTGTCGTTCACGATGACGCAGCGCTCGTCGGGTTCGACCATCACCTACGACTACGAACGTTCGTGGGGCGAGCAGCCGTTCTATCTGGAAAATTCCGATTTTATCTATAAGACCTATTATACGACGCTCACGACGACCCAATACGCTACGGGCGGTTACCGCCGCAACTATTCGATCTGCTACGACTGCGAGAAGCATGTTTCGCGGTGGGTGGCCTATCCGGTGCATTATTGCTACACGACGCCTTCCGTGGGGCGTACGGATGCCTGGTCGTTCGATCCGAACAACCAGCCACCCGAGATTCCCCGCGAATACCAGCAGTATATTCTCAAGGGCTACGGGTCATACGGCTACGACCGCGGCCACATGCTGGCTTCGGCCACGCGTTACAACAACGAAGCCACGAACGAGATGACCTTCTATGCCACGAACATGATGCCGCAGGCGAGCCGTTTCAACCAGGGTATCTGGGGCACACTCGAAGGTAAGGAGCGCGATTGGGGTCCCGAACGTCAGAAAATCGACGGCAAATTCCTCAACTACGACACGCTCTATGTGGTTACGGGTACGCATTTCGCCACCGATAAGACGATCGACAACCAGAATGGCCCGATCGCCGTGCCGTCGCATTGCTGGAAGGTGATGCTGCAGCAGCGTGGCAACGAGAACCGGCAGATTTCGGAGTTCGGCGCCGACGAGCTGAAGGCCATCGGCTTCCTCTTCACCAACGATACGTCGGGAGCCGGGATGTCACTTCGTGAGGCGGCCTGCACGGTCCGCGAGATCGAGGAGCTGACGGGCTTCACCTTCTTCCGGAACCTGGATCCCGAGGTGGCCGAGACGGTGAAGAGCCGGATGGATTATGCGGACTGGCCGGGATTGTAGTGAAACGTGAAAATCTTAACAGCAATTCATACATATATGAAGAAAATTCTTTTGACAGGCGTGCTTGTCGTACTGCTTGCGGCAGGCTTTGCGCAGAAGCCCTACAAAGTGGTCTTCTACAACTTCGAGAACCTGTTCGACACGATCAACGATCCCGGTGTGAACGATACGGAGTTCACGCCCGAGGGTCCGAAGAAGTGGAATTCGTACAAGTACAACAAGAAGATCGGCAATCTCGAGCGGGTGTTGTTCGATATCGCCTCCGCGGATCAGGATTTCCCGATCGTCATCGGCGTTTCGGAGATCGAGAACCGCTCGGTGATGGAGGATGTGATCGCCACCCCGAAACTTTCGAAAGGGAATTACCGCATCGTGCACTACGATTCGCCCGATTTGCGCGGTGTCGATGTGGGTTTCTACTATCGTCCCGATGTTTTCAAGCTGGAGGGCAGTGCGGCCGTTCCGTTCCACATGCCCGACAATCCGGATTTCCGCACCCGTGATTTTGTAACGATGTGGGGCACGATCGAGGGTGAGCCGTTCTATTTCGTCGTTTGCCACTGGCCTTCGCGTCTGGGCGGTCAGGCCGCCTCGGAGCCGAAGCGTCTGGCTGCGGCTGCGCGGGTTCGCGAGTTGGTCGATTCGGTCCGGCAGGCCAATCCCGCCACGAAGGTGGTCGTTATGGGCGACCTGAACGACGATGCCACCGACCGCAGTATCGTCGAGGGGCTCGGAGCGAAGGGCAAGATCGGCGACGTACAGCCGGGCGACATGTTCAATCCCTTTATCGCCCTGCTCAAGGCGGGCTACGGATCGCTGGCTTACCGCGATGACTGGAATCTGTTTGACAACATTATCGTATCGGAGAATCTTGCCACGGGATCCACCGGCGAGCTGAAGCTTCAGAAGGTCGGCGACACGAAGTTCTACGGAGGCATCTTCCGCCGCCCCTACATGATCCAGAAGGAGGGGCAGTACAAGGGCTATCCGCTGCGTACGTTCGTGGGCAACAATTTCCAGGGCGGATTCAGCGACCACTTCCCCGCATATATCTACATAGCCAAATAAACACCACAAAATAAGTGTATGAAACAGAGATTTTTCCTATTTCTGATGCTCCTTGTTGCCACGACCGCAGCCTATGCGCAGGACGGCGGTATTCGCGGCAAGGTGGTCTCGCGCAACGGGCGTGCGGCCCTGAGCGACGTGAAGGTAACCGTTGAGTCGCTGGGGCTTACGACCACGACCGACCGCGACGGCCAGTTCCTCTTCGAGAACCTGCCCGCAGGCAAATATATGGTCCAGTTTGCAACGCCGGAATACGAGGACCTCGAGCTGATGGTTCGTGTGAGCGACGATTTCATTCAGGACATCAAGTCGGTGGTCATTTCGCCGCTTGGATCGTTCAACAAGGTCGATGGCGCGGTATTCGTCGAGTCGGACTATGAGTCCGATTCCGATTCCGACATGCAGGCGCTTCCCGGGAAATTGTCCTCGTCGAAGGATCTCTTCAGCAATATCGCCTCGTATCGTTTCAGCGAGATGCGTTTCAATGTCCGCGGTCTCGATGCGCAGTATTCGGACATCATGCTCAACGGCATTCGTTTCAACGATGCCATGACGGGCTACGGCCCCTGGTCGCTGTGGAGCGGTCTGAACGATGCCACCCGTAATCAGGAGAATGCCACGGGACTCGAGATGATGGACTACGGCGTAGGCGGTATCGGCGGCATGACGAACATCAATGCGCGGGCTTCGCAGATGCGCAAGGGTTTCCGGGTGAGCGTTTCGAATGCCAACCAGCTCTACCGTTTCCGTGCGATGGTCTCCTATGCTTCCGGACAGTTGGACAACGGATGGTCGTATGCCTTCTCGTTCGGTACGCGTCAGGGTGGCAACGGCTATGTGGACGGAGTATATTACAACGCCTATTCGTACTTCGCGTCGGCCGAGAAACTTTTCGGCGACAACCACCGTCTTGGTCTGACCATCATGGCGTCGCCCACCGAGCGCGGAGCGCAGCAGGCTTCGACCGATGAGGCTTACGCTCTCTTCGGCAACAACTACTACAACCCCAATGTGGGCTATCAGGCCGGCAAACTGCGCAACTCGCGAGTGCGCGACATGCACGAGCCGATCGCGATGCTGACCTATACCTGGGACATGTCGGAGCGTACGCGCCTGAATGCCGCCACGTCGCTGCGTTTCGGCAAGAACGGCTATTCGGCGCTGACGTGGAACGGCGGGCCGGATCCCCGCGGCGATTACTACCGTTACCTGCCTTCGTACGCCTTCGGTCAGTATATTCCGGGCGAGAGCTCCGGCCAGACCTTCTATTTCGACCAGCTGAAGTACCTTGAGCGGGCGATGACCTGGACGGGTATGCTCGATTTCGATGACTTCTACAGCAAGAACAAGTACATCGATACCGAGCTGAAAAACATGGCGGGCCTCGAGGAGTATGCCGGAACGCATTACCGTTCGAACTACATTCTCGAGGAGCGCCACACGGACCAGCTCGACTACAACTTCGCGGCCAGCATCCAGCATGAGATGCGCAACAACATGCGTATTCTCGGCGGTGTGAACCTGCGTGTGAACCGTACCTGGTACTACGACGAGATCAAGGACCTTATGGGTGGCGACTATTGGTACGATATCGACAAGTTCGCCGAGCGCGACATGTCGAGCACGACGGCCGCACAGAACGACCTGGATTACTACGAGGCTACGGGCCATGCCCGCATCGCACGCGAAGGCGACAAGTTCAGCTACAACTACCGGGCCCACCTGCTCGAGGGCAATGCCTGGGCGCTCTATTCGTGGCGCAAGGGCGGCTTCTCGATGGCCGTCGCCGGTGAGCTGGGCTACTCGACGATGCACCGCGAGGGACTGTGGCGCAAGGGCCTTTTCCCCGACAACTCGAAGGGCGATTCGAAGAAACTCGAGTACCTGACCTATACGGCCAAGGGCAACTTCGGCTACAAGTTCTCCCGCGCGCACTCTCTGGAGGCCAATGTTGCCGTGATGCAGCAGGCTCCGAAGTTCGCCACGGCGTTCGTGTCGCCGCGTACGCGCAATACGACGACTCCGGGTCTGAAGGCCGAGAAGATCTTTGGCGTGGATCTGACCTACAACCTCAACCTGCCGTACATCAAGGCTCGCATCTCGGGCTACTATACGACGATCGCGGACCAGTCGAAGGTCATCTCGTTCTACGACGACACGCGCAGTTCGTTCACGAACTTCGCCATGAGCGGCATCGACAAGCGCCACTATGGTCTGGAGGCCGCAGTGTCGGTACCCATCTGGAACGGCCTGTCGGTAGTCGGTGCGTTGAGCCTGGGCGACTACACCTATACGTCGAATCCGAATTTCGTGCAGACGGTGGACAACGTCGATAAGATCGTGCTGCGCGACAAGGTTGCCTGGGACGGGTTCCATGTGGAGAGTACGCCTCAGACGGCGCTTAACGTCGGCCTGGACTACAGTGGTCCGCGCAATTGGTTCGCATCCGTGAACTTCAACTACTACGACGGCCTCTACCTTTCGATGAACCCCATGTACCGTACGGCGAAGGCCATCGAGTACTATACGAATATCCTTTCCAACACGAATTCGACGGACGAGCAGCAGGTTGCTGCCATCAAGGCCATCAAGGCCATCAAGGCCATTCGGAAGCAGGAGCGCTTCGGCGGTTACTACACGTTGAGTGCGAGCGTCGGCAAGAACTGGTATATCGGCCAGTACATGCTGGGCTTCAGCCTCGAGGTGAAGAACATTCTCAACGACCAGGATATCCGTACGGGCGGATACGAGCAGATGCGTATGAACCGTGTGCGTGCCAGCAACGGTGAGACGCGTTACAGCCGTTTCGATTCGAAGTACTTCTATATGCTGGGTACGAACTATTATCTGAATGTATATCTGCGATTCTAACCGCGAAAGACGACGATTTATGAAAAAACTGCATATGATACTGGCCTTTGCGGTCGCACTGCTGACCGTAGGGTGCTACAACGATTTCGACACGCCTGCTCCGGAGAAGCTCTACACGGATGAGGATATGACGACGCTGGGTCTTCAGCGGCTTGATATTGCCGATCTGAAGGCGCAGTTCGAGACTGCTTTCGGCAGCATATCCGGTACGGGTACGAACAGCGATTTCTCGACGACCTGCACGTTGAAACTGGGCGCGCTGGATCCCGAAGAGAAGGACTTTGACGGACTGAAAGGCTGGGAGGAGGCTTCGAAGTACTATATCAAGGGCAAGGTGATCAGCAGCGACCGCCAGGGCAACATCTACAAGTCGCTGTTCATCTACGACGGTACAGCCGCCATCGAGCTGAAACTTTACAGCGGCCTGTTCATGGACTTTTACCTCGATCTGGAGGATATGGTCAGCCAGTGGGTCTATGTGCGTCTGGACGGGCTCTATCTGGGCAACTACCGCATGATGCTTTCGATCGGCGGAGCCCCCTCCGACGGCTACAATACGGCCGGCCGCCACAAGTACTACGCCAACTCGAACCTCGATGACCCGAAGATTTCGTCGCTCAATGTCTTCGCGGGCGAGAAGACGACGCTCGAGGAGTCGGACATTCTGGATGTGGACGAGAACAGCTACAAGACGCTGCTTACGGGCGCCACGAATATCAAGAGTGCCCTGGGCCGTCTGGTGCGTTTCAAGAACATCAAGGTGCGCTATGCCGGAGTCAAGGATCAGGATGGCAATGTGCCCACGATGATCAAGAACGGCTCCTATACGAACCCCTATCCGAGCTGGATCGTTACCGACTGGGGCGACGCGCAGTTCGGCGCCTGGTATTACTGGGCCTACAACCGGAACAATGTCCGCCTCTACGGTTCGGTGATGATCTCCTACAACGACGCTGCGGAGTATACTTCGGATCCGGGCATCTATACGGTGCGCACGAGCGGTTATTCGCAGTTCGCCATGAAGCCCATTCCGAAGAACGGCGCCGTGGGTACGGTGCTGGGTATCTTCGGCATCTATTCGCAGAAGAGCGATTTCAAGGGAGGAGCTTCGGACTATGCGCAGTACCAGATTTCGGTCAGCCGCCTGGAGGACCTCCAGTTCGCCGAGGAGGATCTGCTCACCGAGGAGTGGATCCAGGCCAATACGCCGGCCGAGTCGCTGAATCCGCCCGTGAAGGTCGGCGGCGACGACTACGAGAACCAGTAGCGGTCCGTGCCGCAAGTAAAAACCGGAGGCATCGTAAGGTGCCTCCGGTTTTTTGTTGTATCGATTGTTGTGATTATCTCCCGGGATATATCCCGATTCCGTTTCGTACCTTTGCTTCCGTAGTATTGTTCCGTCCTGTTCTGTCCTGTCTTGCTCTCGGCGTTTTTGTCTGTTTGGGGGAGCCTGTTTGTATCGCGGTTTTTTGCCGCGACCTCTCCGGGAAAGTACGGACAACGGCGCGGCTGTCCGATTTGCGGATTGGTGTTTTCTGCGGGGAGGCCGGTGCCGCCATGATGGAACCGCATGAAAAAACGGTCCCCGCGTATGCGGGGACCGTTCGTTGAATCGCCGTAAGAGCCTACTCCTCGGCTGCCTCGGGGCGCATCATGACCTTGACCATGTTGCCGTCCTCGAGAATCTTTTTGGCCAGAGCCTGCACATCTGCATTGGTCGTCGTACGCACGGCCTCCTCCTGATCGGCCAGGTAGTCGAGCCCCGAACCGTATTTGGCCTGCAGGTAGCTCATCCACGAACCGTTCTGTTCAAGGCTGTTCTTCCAGTTTTTGGCGAGGAATTCGCGAGTCTTCTCGATATCCTCGGTCAGCGGACCTTCCTCGGCGATCTTGCGAAGCTCCTTGAGGATGATTTCGCACAACTCGTCGGCCATCTCCTCGTTGGTGTCGAAAGCCATCGTCAGCGAGTAGGTCTCGCGCGGGATGTAGCCGGTCGAGCCGTATACCTGCACGCCGTATGTTCCGCCCTTCTCTTCGCGGATCGAAACCAGATAGCGCGAGTTGAGCGCCTGGGTAAGAAACGTCAGGGCCACCTTGTTCTTGATCGAGTAGTCCATCTCTCCCGTGAAGGTGAAGTTCACCGAAACCTTGGGCTGCTGCATCTGGGTGCGGAACGTCTCCTCGACCTCTCCCTTGACGGGGTAGGCCTTGTCATCGACGAAGTTCATGGGCTTTTTCGATGCGGGGATCGATCCGATGTACTTCTCCACGAGGGGCTTGAGCACTTCGGGGTCGATGTTTCCGACGAACGTGAACCGGAAGCTGTTCGCATCGGGGTAGAGCTTCTTGTAGATTGCGGGCAGCGCTTCGAAATCGAACTTGTCGATGATCTCCGTGTTGATGACCTGACGGCGCGGGTTGTGTCCGTAGATCACATCGAGGGTCTTCTCCTGCATCTGGAAGTCGGGATTCGTCTTGGCGTTCTCCAGCTGCGTGTGGAGCATCTTCATCAGGTTGTCGTAGTCCGTGCGGTCGAAGCGGGGCTGCGTGAAGTTGAGGTAGACGAGCTGGAGCATCGTCTCGATATCCTTGGGCGAGCAGGAGCCGTTCATGGCGCTGGAGTATTCGCTCACCGAAGGCTGTACGCCGGCCGATTTGCCGGAGAGCTGTTTGCGGAGTTCCGTTGCGGAGAACTTGCCGACACCCGACATGGAGTTCACGGCGGGCATCATTTCACCCATGTAATACTCCTCGTCCGGGAGAATCGACAGACCACCCTTGGCCTGGGCGTTCATACGCACCTCGTCGGCCTTGAACGTAGTGGGTTTGACGACAATCTTCGTGCCATTTGCCAGCGTCCATACCGTAGCGCCGTATTCTTTGTTCTCTTCGGTCTTCTTCACGGGAGATCCCTTCAGCACCGTACCTTCGGGAATGAGCGGTTCCTTCACCACATCGTCCTCGTAGGCCTCGATTTCTGCGGCCATCACCTTCTCGCGGATGGCGAGCACCTCCTCTTCGGTGGGGTTGACGATGCCCTCCTTTTCGGGAGCGGTAACGACGATGACCTGGTTCTCGGGCTTGATGACCTCACGGGCGTAGGCATTGATCACATCGACGTTGAGCATCTTGATGATCATGCTGTCGAGTTGCCATTCGGTCTCGGCATCGGGCATGGGGCTGTTCTTGCGGTAGTGGCTCAGGTAGGTGTCTACGAACTGGCTGTTCGTGCGATCGTTGCGGTTTGCATAGGTGCGCTCTACCTGACGCATGAGGTTCTCCTGGGCGCGCTCGAACTCTCCCTGGGTAAATCCGTGGCGGGCGACCTTCTCCATCTCGGTGTAGATGGCCTCCATGCCGCGTGCGAGCTTGCCGTCCTGGGTCATGGCGGTGAATACCGTGGCGTTGAGCGTCGGGATGATGCCGATTACGTCGCCCGTGCCCATGCCGGCGCCGAGGAAGGGGGCGTCGGGCTGCATGGCGATCTCCTGCAGACGGGCATTTTCCATCGTACTCATGTATGCCTCGGTAATGTTGATGATCTCGGCAGCTACCTTGTCGTTCATCTCCTCGGGCAGAGCCGGGCGCTTGATGAAGATCTGTACGCGCGAGCCCTGCATTTCAGGGTCGGTGAAGATGCTGACGATAGGCTCTTCGTTGTCGGGTACCGTGATGACCTCCTTCTGCGGTGCGTCTGCTGCCGGAGCGGGAATGTCGGCCATCATCTCCTTCAGGCGGGCTTCAGTGGCTTCGGCATCCAGATCACCGACGATGATGATTGCCTGGTAGTCCGGACGGTACCACTTGTGGTAGAAACGCTCCAGTGCGTCGTGCTCGAAGCTCTTCAGCCCGTCGAGGTAGCCGATCAGGTTGCGGTGCTCGTAGCGGGTTCCCTTGCCGAGGGCCTGCAGGAGCTTCATCGTCGAGCGCCACGATGCGCCGTCGCGCGTGCGGAGCTCCTCCATGATGACTCCGCGCTCGGAGTCGATCTCTTCGGGCTGCAGCGCGATGAAATGCGACCAGTCATGCAGTACGAGCATGGCGGAGTCGATGATCCCCTGGCGCGAGGTCGGCACGTCGGAGATGTTGTATACGGTGTAGTCCCAGCTTGTTCCGGCGTTGAGGTTGTATCCGAACTTCACGCCGACAGTCTCCAGATATTCGATGAGCTGTTTCCCGGGAAGGTTTTTCGTGCCGTTGAAGGCCATGTGCTCGAGGAAGTGGGCGAGACCCTGCTGGTCGTCCTCTTCCTGAATGGCGCCCACGTCGTGGAGAATGTAGAAATCCGCCTGACCCTTGGGCTTTTCGTTATGACGGATGTAGTAGGTCAATCCGTTTTCGAGCTTTCCGGTCCGCACCTCCTTGTCTGCGGGGATGGGCTGCATCGGATTGATCTGCGCCGTTACGCTGCCGACGAAGCAAAATGCTGCGGCGAGCATCATCAGTTTTCTCATAGGCTTTGTATTTGATTAAGGTTTTATCACTTTTCCGATTTCGGTTCGGGTCTGTATTCGATGATATCTCCGGGCTGGCACTCCAGTTCGCGGCAGATGGCCTCGAGCGTCGAGAAACGGATGGCCTTGGCCTTTCCGTTCTTGAGGATCGAGAGATTCGCGGGTGTGATGTCCACGCGTTCGGCAAGTTCTCCGAGCGATATTTTGCGCTTGGCCATCATGACGTCAATGTTGATGATTATCGCCATATCGACCCCCCCCCTTCGTTTATTGTTCTTATATATTGCATGTGCGTTCGTATTATATGGTGAGCTTCTGCTCCTCGCTGAGGTTCTGCCCGATGGCGAACACCTCGGCGGCAAAGAGGATCAGGATGCCCATGATGATGATCGAGTAGGATACATGGAAGTTGGTATCGACGACATATCCGTGTCGGGTGAGGATCTGTGCGGCCTGACTGCTCATGATCCAGTCCACCAGGTCGGCGATGAGTTCCGAGACGATGGTCAGCAGCCCTATGGCACGCAGATACCAAACGTTCTTCTTGTCGAGCGTACGTTCTTTGCGGATCGAGCGGCGCAGCGAGTGGATGATCATGAACATGAAGATGATGATGAGCAGATAGAACAGCGGGCAGAGCATGATCATGAAGTAGAGCCATCCGCTGCCGCCGATCGAGTGGAAGGCCAGCGAGAGGGGCGAGATGCCCGGGGCGTCCTTTTCTACGGTAAGGTTGAGTTTGCGCACCTCGGCGCGGATCTCCATGCCGGGCGTTTCGGATGGGATCTCGATATGCTGCTCGGGGGTCTTCAGGATGCGTGCGTCCAGCATGTAGATCATGCGCGGCATTCCTGAATTCCACTTTTCGGCGATATCCTCCCCCAGCTCGATGCCGTCGGTTGCGCCGCGGTAGAAGTCGGTTACGAAACTGTGTGCGATACTGGCCACCAACACGATGAAGAAGGTGATGTAGATGACCAGCAGGCGTTGCAGGAGTGTCTTTTTGTTCTGCATTGGGTTTGGCATTTGGTTCCAAGGGCAAATATAAGGATTATACGCTGAAAAACAAATAATATTTATCGTTTTTCGATAATTTTGTTTGACGAGGACAAAAAAGGCGGCATTCTTTGCCGCCTTGTCCGAATCTGTGTAATATTCTATTCCACGTTGTCCTTGAGCTGCTTCCAGATCGACGCATTGACCGCCATCGAGATCGAGAGGGCGAGGACAATGAGGATGAACATCACCACGAAGGTGATGAACCCGACGTTGATGAGCGAGCAGATGGCGCTGAAGATGCCGAACACGACGCCGAAGAGGACCGCCATGACCAGCGAAATGAAGAACATGATCCACTTGCTGCCATATGTGGCGTCGTTCGAGGCCTTGATGGCCTGCATGGGGTTCTTGCCTTTTTCGATGAGGAAATAGTAGGCGAGCGACCAGGCCAGCATGAGGACGATTCCCGGGATATAGAGGAACAGACAGGCGATCAGGGTGGGGAATACCATAAGTCCCATGGTGATGAAGAATTCGCCCATGTAGCGGCGGTACTTGCTGTCGAAGATGCCGATCGGATTGATCACCTCGCCTTTTGCCAGCTGAGTCGGCAGGAGCGTGATGGCGATGAATGTTCCGATGTTCAGATAGGGGATCCAGATCGTGATGAGGAACAGCACGAGGGCTGCGATGATCGAGGGGGCATTCTTGACACCGATGTAGAGGGCGTCGCGCAGAGTCAGGGCGAAATCGAGTTTTTTTGTCTCCATAGCGGTTTGTTTTTGAGGGTTGATTTGTAACAAATATACGCAAAATTCCTACCTTTGCTTGAATTATAAGCCAAAAAAAAGAATCGATGGCAGAAAAAACACTCTATCCATACCGGGTCGAACCGCAGGATGTGGATTTCACGTTGCGGGCGACGGTTGCGTCGCTGGGTTCGGCCATTCTCAATACGGCAGGTCTCGATGCCTATGGCAAGGGTTTCGGGGTCGATGTACTCAATGCCGAGAACCATTCGTGGGTGCTTTCGCGCCTGGCCGTGGAGTTCGACGCGCGCCCCGAACAGTATACCGACTATACCATCGCCACCTGGATCAGCGATTACGGACGGGTGCTTTCGACCCGTAATTTCACGCTCACCGATTCGGCGGGACACCAGTTCGGCCGTGCCGTATCGCAATGGGCGATGATCGACCTCCAAAGCCGTACGGCAGTCGATCTGTCGTGGGTGGGGGATGCCCATGCCGATGCCATCGTCGCCGAACCTTCGCCGGCAGAGCGTCCGCGCAAGATCCGCGAAGTGCATCCGACGCGGACGGCCGAGCACCGGGTCGTATACAGCGATATCGACTTCAACCGCCATGTCAATACGATGCGCTATATCGAGATGATGCTCGACATGCTGCCCGTCGAATTGCTGACGCTCGAGGCGCCGATGCGTCTGGACATCCACTTCCTGCACGAATGCCGCTTCGGACAGACGCTCCGCATCGGCTGCGAGGAGCGGGAGCGTGCGGCGTTGTTCGAAATTGCGGCCGACGACGGCGTCGCAGCCGTGCGTGCCGGCGTCGAGTGGCGGTAACCTTACGATACGGAGACGTATGAAAATCACCATTCTGGGCCCCGCACATCCCTATCGGGGCGGCCTGGCTTCGATCATGGAGATGCTGGCCCGTACTTTCCAACGCCGCGGCCACGAGGTGGATATCCGCACTTTCACGCTGCAATACCCTGCGCTGCTCTTTCCCGGCGAGAGCCAGACGGTTGCGACACCGCCTCCGGAGGATCTCCGGATCCGCCGTTGTGTCAATACGATGAATCCGCTGAACTGGCTGCAGGTCGGCCGTGCGCTCCGCCGCGAACGACCGGACTTCATCCTGCTGAAGTACTGGACTCCCTTCATGGCGCCCTGCTTCGGAACGATCGCCCGTGTGGCGCGCGGCAACGGCCATACGAAGGTACTGTGCCAGATCGACAATGTCGAGCCGCACGAACACCACCTGACGGACCGCCCCTTCAACCGCTACTTCCTTCGCTCGGTCGATGGTTTCATCTACATGTCCGAGCAGGTACACCGTGAATTGCAAGCCTACAGCTCCGCTCCGGCCCTTTTCTCGCCCCATCCGCTTTTCGAGAACTTCGGTACGCGCTGCCCGCGCGAGGAGGCCTGTGCCCGCCTCGGTCTCGATCCGTCGCTGCGCTACGCGCTCTTTTTCGGGCTGATCCGCGACTACAAGGGGCTCGATCTGCTGCTCGACGCCTGGGCGCAGCTCAGACGTCAGGACCGTACCGCAGGCCGTCGTCTGATCATTGCCGGGGAGTTCTACACCTCGAAGGAGCCTTACCTGCGGCAGATCGCTGCGTCCGGCCTCGGCGAGGAGGTGCTCCTTCACGACCGTTTCATTCCCGACGCCGAAGTGAAATATTATTTCTCGGCCGCCGATTTCGTTGTCCAGCCCTACAAGAGCGCCACGCAGAGCGGCGTTACGCAGATCGCCTACCAGTTCTGTACGCCGATGCTCGTAACCGATGTGGGCGGTCTGGCGGAGATCGTACCGCATGACCGGGTGGGCTATGTCTGTGCGCCCGATGCCGGTGCCATTGCGGAGTGTATCGACCGCCTGTTCGATCCGGAGACTCTCGAGCGTTTTTCCCGCAACTGCGCGGAGGAGCGGCGTCGTTTCTCATGGGAGGCGATGTGCGACCGTCTGACGGAACTCTACGGGCAGCTTGCCCGCTAACCTGGTCTGCATGCATGAAACGAGGGGGCTGTCGCAATGACGGCCCCCTCGCTCGTATCCGGTCCGGAGTTCCCTATTTCTTGATGTTGGGAAGTTCGAGTCCGTAACCCTTTCTGCGGTCTTCGATCTTGAGGTAGAAGCTGAAGATGAAGGCCAGCACGCCGAACGACGAGAAGATGATCATCGGCACGGTGTAGCCACCCGTGGCGTCGAGCACCTCGCCGATGAGCAGCGGTACGAGGCAGAGACCGACATTCTGGATCCAGAAGATGAGGCAGTAGGCCGATCCGAGGATCTTCGAGTCGATGATCTTCGGCACTGACGGCCACAGGGCCGCGGGTACCAGCGAGAACGATACGCCGAGCGTTACGACGAGCAGCAGAGCGAGCCATTTTGTCGGGAAGAGGGGCAGCAGGAAGGCGAAGCTCAGGTGGCATGCGATCATGATGACGGCGCCGACCATAAGCATCGTGGCGCCCTTTCCGCGGAAGTCGAGCAGTGCTCCGAGGAAGGGGGTGAGCACCATGGCCAGAATGGGAAAGCAGCTGAAGAGGCGTGCGGCCGACTCGGCGTCGATTCCGAGCGTAACTTCAAGGAAGTTGGGCGCATAGCGCTGGAAGGGGAAGATCGCCGAGTAGTAGAGTACGCACAGCAGGGCCACGAGCCAGAACATCTTGCTTCCGAAGATGTCCTTGAGGTCGCGGACATGGAACTCCTCGTCGGAGGATTTCTCCTCCTTGAGTTCACCTGCGGCGATGAGCTGCCGGTCGAGCTTGCGGTCCATATAGACGAATACGGTGTAGCACAGCAGGCCGATGATGAGCAGCACGGTGCAGAAAGCCACGGGGGCTACGACCGACATGTCGAAATTCTTGGCAATCATCGGCGAGAGCCACATGACGGCGAAAACGCCCAGACGGGCAATCGCCATCTCGAGACCCATTGCCAGGGCCATCTCCTTGCCTTCGAACCATTTGGCAATCGCCTTCGATACGGTCGTTCCGGCCATTTCGCAGCCGCATCCGAAGATCATAAATCCCAGCGAGGCCATCTTGGCGCTGCCGGGGAAGGATACCCACCAGCTGTTGAGCCAGGTGCAGAACTGGGTTGTCTGGAACCAGTCGGAAATGCCTACGAACTTGATCGAGGCGCCGATCACCATGAGCGAAGCGGAGAGCAGTCCGGTGAAACGGATTCCCATCTTGTCGAGGATGATTCCGGCGAAGATGAGGAAGAAGAAGAATACGTTGAGGAAGTATTCCGAAGCGGCGTAGGTTCCGAACGTTCCGCTGTCCCAGCCTCGGGCCGATTCGATGAGCGACTTGAGCGGGGACATCACGTCCACGAACATGTAGCCGAAGAACATCATCAGGGCGATGAGCACGAGCGCCGTCCAGCGGGCGACGGGCGAGTCGTTGATTTTGCGTTGGATAGTTTCTGCCATATCGTTGTTTGATTTAGAATTTAGTCTTCGTTGCGGGCGTAGCGCTTGAGCATCTCGTAGGCTTCGAGGATGCCGAGCTCTCCGGCCTTCGAAAGGTCGAGACACCCCTTTCGGGTATCCTTCATGAAGATCTGGATGACGCCGCGGTTATAGTAGGCCTCGGCAAATGCAGGGTTGAGTTCGATGGCCTTCGTATAATCCTCGAATGCCTCGGGCAGCTGTCCCGAGAGGGCCAGCAGGTTCGCCCGGTTGTAGTAGGCGTAGGCGAAGTCGGGGAAGAGTTTGATCGCCTTGTTCAGGTCGGCCACGGCCTCGTCGTAGCTGTACGTCCGTTTCGAGTTGTTGTTGAGCCTGTTCGCAGGATCCGAGTCGATCGTGATCCGCTGGTAGGAGTTGTCGATCGAGGAGATGAAGTCGATCATCTCGGCCCGTGTGGTCGAACGGTTGAAATAGAGGAACGGGTTGGACGGGTTTCGGTCGATGGCTGCCGTATAGGTGTTCACCGAATTGGTATACTGCTTGATGAGCGACTGCGACACGCCCCGTTTGAAGAGCGTGATCCACGAAGCCTCCGGCGCCTTGAGCTCTTCGGCATACTGTCGGTCGAGGATCATGAGCGAATCGGCCTCTATGTTGCTTTCGCGGCACGAGAGGGCGAGATACCGGTTCCCGATGCGGAGGATGAAATCCTCGACGCGCTGCAGACGGTAGGGCTTTGGCGCCGGCACGGAGTCCGGATGCATGAGCGTGAACTTGTAGAGCGGCAGCAGGCGCATCTCTTCGCGCCCGCCGTTGTGTCCCGTGATGCGGTCGAAGTTGCCGCCGGCAAGCTTGCTGTCGAACGAGAGCAGCTTGTCGAACCGCTGTGTCGTGTCGGCGTAGATCGAGTAGGTGCTGTCGCTCAGCCGCGACTTGTATTCGGCGATCTTGCGCTGGGCGGTCTGCAGGTCCTGTTTGGCCCCCTTCGGGTCGCGGAGCAGCTCGCGCAGCCGTCCGCGGTAGATGTAGGCATTCGCGAAGTCGGGGTAGAGGTCTATGGCCGACGAGTAGTCCTCCACGGCCTTTTCGATCTCTCCGAGTTGTGCGTAGACTCCGGCGCGGTTGTAATAGACCAGCACGTTGTTCGGCGAGTAGAACGCCACGCGGTCGTAATCCTCCAGTGCGCGGTTGTAATCCCCGATCTGCGTGCGGAGCATGGCGCGGTTGAAGTAGGTGAGCGAGTTGGTCGAGTCGAGCCGGATCACCGTGTCGAAATCCTCGAGCGCCTGCATCGGACGGTTTGTGGCGTTGTATACGAGGGCGCGGTTGAAGTAGGAGAGCAGGTAGGTCGAGTCGCATTCGATGGCCTTGTTGAAATCGGCCTCGGCCTCCTTGTACTGTTCCTGCTCGAGATGAAGTCCGCCGCGGCGGTTGTAACCGTTGGGGTCCTCGCGGTTGGTGCGGATCGCGAGGTTGAAGTTTTCGTAGGCGCGTGTCGTGTCCTTGAGGTGCAGGTAGCTCAGTCCGCGGCAGATATAGGCATCGGCAACCTTGTTTTCCTGGCGGATGAACATGTTGAAGTCCTCGATGGCCTCCTTGAACTGTTGGTTCAAGAGACGTGTGACGCCGCGGCTGTAGTAGGGCCCCGGCAGATCGGGCCGCAGGTCGATCGCCTCGCGGAAGTCCTGCAGGGCGTCGTCGTAGTTTCCCAGCCGTGAGCGGGTGATGGCCCGGTAGGTGTATGCCTGCGTGTAGACGGGGTTGAGGCGTATGGCGGTCGAGAAGTCGGCCTCGGCGCCCAGCAGGTCGTCGAGGTTGTATTTGGCGATTCCGCGCAGGAAATAGCCTTCGAAAGCCTTTTCGTCGAAGCGCAGCAGGGTGTTCAGGGTCCGGATGGCCTCCTGGTAGTCGTTGTTCATCATGCACGAACGGCCGACCCAGAAGAAATATTCCCGGTTGTACTGCGCCTGTACCTTCACCCCGCTCATCAGCGCGATGGCGAGAAGGAATCCGAAGAGTGCTTTGCCTGTTCTGCCCATGCCTTTCTGCAAACGTTCCGTCTGTCGGTTTTATTATTCGAGTTCGTATCCGAATCGCCGCAACTGGCGGTCGCTGTTGCGCCAGTCCTCGCTGACCTTGACGAACAGTTGGAGAAAGACCTTCTTGTCAAGGAACTGCTCCAGGTCCTCGCGTGCGGCCTGTCCGACCTTTTTGAGCTTTTCGCCCTTATGCCCGATGACGATGCCCTTCTGGGATTCGCGGGCGACGTAGATCGTCGCGGCGATGCGGTCGATCGCAGGCTCCTCCTTGTAGCTTTCGATCTCGATTTCGCAACAGTAGGGGATCTCCTTGTCGTAGAAGCGGAGGATCTTTTCGCGGATGATCTCCGAGGCGAAGAAGCGCAGGGTCTTGTCCGTGAGCGTATCCTTGGGGTAGAAGGCGGGGCCTTCGGGCAGCCGTTCGAGGATCGTTCTGAAGAGCCCTTCGATATTGAACTGCTCCTTGGCCGATACCGGCACGATCTCCGCTGCGGGCAGCACCTCGTGCCATTTGGCGACCAGCGCCTCGAGTGCCGCAGGGTTCGACAGGTCGATCTTGTTGATGACGACGACGGTCGGTATGCCGCTTTCGCGGATCCTGCCGAGAATTTCCGCCGCGCGGTCCGTCTGCTCGACGGTATCGGTAACGTAGAGGATCACGTCGGCGTCGGTGAGCGCTCCCGTTACGAACTTCATCATCGACTCCTGGAGCTTGTACGAAGGCTTGAGGATTCCGGGCGTGTCTGAGTAGACAATCTGGAAATCCTCTCCCGAAACGATGCCCATGATTCGGTGGCGCGTGGTCTGCGCCTTGGAGGTGATGATCGAGAGCCGCTCGCCCACGAGGGCGTTCATGAGCGTGGATTTCCCGACATTGGGGTTGCCGATGATATTTACGAAGCCGGATTTGTGCATGGATCGGATATTTGGGATCAAAGGTACGAAAGAATTTTCGAAAAAGGCTTTTCGCTCCGCCTTTTTTGCGGGCCTTCGGCCGGTATTCCGGCGCGGAACCGAAAAAAAGCCGGACTGCGGGTCCGGCTTCGTTTCCTTCAGGCGGTTTAGCGCCGCCGCATCATGCCTCCGGGCATCTTGGGCATCTTCAGCCCGCCGCCCGCCACGGCCTTCATCATCTTGCGCGTGTCCTCGAACTGCTTCATCAGCCGGTTCACGTCGGCCATGGTCGTTCCCGAACCCTTGGCGATGCGTTCGCGGCGCCGGGCGTTGATGATTTCGGGATGTTCGCGCTCGGCGGGGGTCATCGAGGATATGATTGCCTCGGTCTGCTTGAATACATCGTCGGGAATATCGACGTTCTTGAGCATCTTGCCCATGCCGGGGATCATCGAGGCGAGGTCCTTGAGGTTGCCCATCTTCTTGATCTGCTGGATCTGGGCGATGAAGTCGTTGAAGTTGAACTGGTCCTTGACGAGCTTTTTCTTGAGTTTGCGGGCCTCCTCTTCGTCGAACTGCTCCTGGGCGCGCTCGACGAGCGAGACGACATCGCCCATGCCGAGGATTCGGTCGGCCATACGTTCGGGGTGGAAGACCTGCAGGGCATCCATCTTCTCGCCGTTGGAGATGAATTTCAGAGGCTTGTCCACCACCGAGCGGATCGAGATGGCGGCACCGCCGCGGGTGTCGCCGTCGAGTTTCGTGAGGACGACGCCGTCGAAGTCAAGGCGGTCGTTGAACTCCTTGGCCGTATTGACGGCATCCTGACCCGTCATGGCATCGACGACGAACAGGGTCTCGGAGGGTTTCACGGCAGCCTTGATGGCGGTGATCTCCTGCATCATCGCCTCATCGACGGCCAGACGTCCGGCCGTATCGACGATCACGACGTTGCAGGCCTTTTGCCGGGCGTAGCGGATGGCGTTTTCGGCGATCTCGACGGGGTTTTTGTTCCCCTCTTCGGTGTAAACCTCCACACCGATCTGCTCGCCGAGGATCTTCAGCTGGTCGATGGCCGCGGGACGGTAGACGTCGCCGGCGACGAGCAGCACCTGACGTCCCTTCTTGCTCTTGATGTATGCGGCGAGCTTTCCCGAGAAGGTCGTTTTACCCGAGCCCTGCAGACCGGCGATGAGCACGACGGCGGGAGTTCCGTCGAGGCGGATGTCCGAGGCGGTCCCGCCCATGAGTTCGGCCAGCGAGTCGCGCACGATCTTGGTCATCATCTGCCCGGGCTTCACGGCCGTGAGGACGTTCTGTCCGAGGGCCTTCTGCTTCACTTCGTCGGTGAAGGTCTTGGCGACCTTGTAGTTCACGTCGGCGTCGATCAGCGCGCGGCGGATCTCCTTGAGGGTTTCGGCGACGTTGATCTCCGTGATGCGGCCTTCGCCCTTGAGTATTTTGAACGACCGTTCGAGTTTGTCGGTAAGGTTTTCAAACATAATGGTGTGTCGTTTTGTATGTTCCGGAGGGCAAAGATACGAAAAAAGGCGGAAAAGCCGCCATGCCGTCTCTTTTTTGTCAGTCCGCCCCGTACCATTCGTCTCCATCCGGCCGGAATGGGGCTTATTTCGTGCAGGGACGGTTTGCAATTTTTCGAAAGATTGACAGTGAAGGAAAAACTTTTTCGCAATGATTTGTTGCATCGTGAATCATTTTATTATCTTTGGGTCCGAAAATCATTCCCCGGATAAATTATGAAACGAATTCTTTTTGCCCTTGTCATGGTATCGCTGGCTCCTTTCACCTCTTTTGCAGCGGTGAAGGAGTGGAAAATCCTCGAACCCCGCGAAGCGGCTCCGGCCTACGGCCATGCGGCCGAAGAGTTCCGCAAGTTCTACCGCGCCGTTACGGGCCGTGAACTGGAGATCGTCCGCGAGGCGGAGGCCGATGTTCCGCTCGTGGTCATCGGCTCCGACTGCGTCAACCGCTTTACGCGCGATGCGGTCGAGCGGGGTCTTATCGAACCGCTGGACCTTGGAGCCGGGAGCGATGCCTACCGGATTGTCTCTGCCCGCGACGGGGCGCGCGACCTGCTCTTTCTGGCCGGGGGCAACGGCCGCTCCACGCTCTATGCCGTCTACGACTTCTTCGAACGTCAGGCCGGTTGCCGTTACTTCTGGGACGGGGATGTCATTCCGCCGGGCGATTCGATTCCGATGACGGGGCTCGACATCCGCGAGGAGCCACGTTTCTATTATCGCGGACTGCGTTACTTTGCTCACCGGAGCCTGAGCCGTTTCCAGGCCGAGCACTGGGGTCCTGCGGAGTGGGAGCGCGAGATCGACTGGATCCTCAAGAAACGGCTCAACCTCTTCATGCTGCGCATCGGCATGGACGACGTCTTCCAGAAGGCCTTTCCCGACATCGTTCCCTATCCGCCTGCGGACAGTACGCTGCCCGAGGCGAAACCGCGCTCGTTCTACGACCGTACGACGGCCTGGCCGCTTGCCTACCGCGGCGAGCTGCGCCGTCATGTGCTGCGCTACGCCGCCGAACGGGATCTGATCCATCCCGAGGACATGGGCACGATGACCCATTGGTACAGCTGCACGCCGCAGGCCTTCCTCGATTCGATCCGTCCCACGTTCTGCCCGCAGTCGGGCGGCGCCTATGTGGGCGATCCCTGCAATGCCGTATGGGACATCCGCGACGACAGGAATCTGGACAACTACTGGCGCCTCACGCAGACGCATATCGACGCCTACGGCTCCCCGCAGATGTTCCATACGATCGGCATCGCCGAGCGCGAGGTCTTCGCGAGCCGTCCCGAGAACCTCGAAATGAAGCTCTACGCCTACCGGCGCATCATCAACAAGCTCCGCGAGCACTATCCGACGGCTCCGGTGCTCATTGCCTCGTGGGACTTCTACCTTCCCGGCTGGCGCGATTACGAAATCCGCCGGCTGCTCGACCAGCTGGACCCCACGCGGACGATCATTCTGGATTATACTTCGGACCTTCCGTCGAACGAGAGCAATACGGACTTCACGAACTGGGGTGTCGTGGGCCGCTTCCCCTATACCTTCGGCATCTTCCATGCCTACGAGTGGGAGAATGACCTGCGCGGCTATTATGACCTGATCGCCGAGCGGCTTCCGGTCGCTGCCGCCGATCCGATGTGCCGGGGTTTTGTCTTCTGGCCCGAGACCTCGCACAGCGATCCGCTCGTCATGGAGTTCTTCACCCACAATGCCTGGAATCCCGATACGATGCATCCCGAGGAACTGCTCCCCGAGTTCTGCCGCAGCCGCTACGGCGAACATGCCGCGACGATGGAGCGCGCCTGGCGGGCTGTCCTGCCCCTGGCCGAGCGGTGTACGGAACTTCCGCTCGTCTTCCGCGACATCCGCGAAACGGCCTCCTCGAAGCCCGATTCCGCGGCCCTTGCCGGTTACCGCCGGGCGCTGGAGCAGGTCGCTCCGCAGTTGGAGCAGCTGCCCGAGATGATGGCGGCGCTCGCCGAAGTGCCCTATGGCACGGGCAATGCCTTTGTCGATCGCGATGCCATCGACCTGGCGCGAACCCTCATGGGACGTCTCTATACGGTTGCCTGGTACCGCTACCTGCTGGCCCAGCAGGCCTGGGAACAGGGGGCCGTTTCGGCTGCGGAGGTCCGCCGCCGGGGCTCCGATGCCGGGGTGCTGCTTACGGCCCTGCGCGACGTGCTGAACCTGCATGACGACTATTCGATGCAGGCTTCGCTGCGGCAGATCGAGGCGGTGCGCGCACCGATCAATCCGGCTTTCGAACAGGCGCTCAAGGGCAATGCCGAGAACAGCTACTGCCGCAGTTACATCAGCGAACTGTTCGACTACTACTACCTCCCCGAGTTCGACCGCTACCGCCGGGAGATCGAACGGGAGCTGCGCTCCGCTTCGCGCCGGCTGACCTATGATGCCGGGCGTATGGAGATGCAGTCTGTTGTCGATGCCTTCTATGAAAAGCCGCTCGACGAGATGCGTCCTCTGAATCCGCGCCCGCGTACCCGGGACGAGTTCCGCCGCCAGATCGGGACGCTCGCCGCTCGCCTCCGGCGCATGTAGCCATTGCTCCCCGAACAGTTTTGCCCCGCCCCGTCAGGTCGGGGCAAAACTGTTTTTGGTACCGAGTGCCGAATTTTTGGTATCCTTGGCTGTCTGATTTGCCGATTGTTTCGAAAAAAAACTATATTTGCTTGCAAAACTGCTTCGGCCAAACTACCGACCATGAAACGACTGACGATCACCCTTGCCGGATGCCTTGTTTCCGTCGCGCTCCACGCGCAGTCCGCTCCCGCATCCGCCCCGGATCCCGCCTCCGTGAAAAAGCAGCTCCGCAACAAGGAAATCGGCCTGCGCTACGGCGTCCAGATCGGTGTCGGAGCGGGTGCTCCCGATCAGGCCATGCAGTATGCGGCTGTGGATTTCGCCGCCTACAACTACCGCAACATCGGCTTGCGTACGGGACTCAACCTCTTCACCACGCCGCTCCACGACGGACAGTACGCTTCCGTTCCGCTGCAGTTCTCCTGGCGTTCGGGCGTTCGGCGCATGCCGACCTCCTCGCCCGACGGCTATTATTACGACGGAACCTGGTATCCGGATCGCGAAACGGCGGATCCTTCCATCGGCCGGATTCTTTTTGAGGCTTTCGTTCCGGAGGTCCCTTCTGTGTTCGAACTGCATGCGGGTCTCACGCCCGGCCTGCTCTTCGGTCCCGTTCGGTCGGATGATACGGGTCTCTATGATATCCGGCAACGGTTTGTCTGTACGGCGGATGCGGGCGGACGTCTCCAACTGCCGATCGGCCGTGTCCGCCTGTTCCTCGACATCACATACCATTACTATTTGACGCGCAATTTTCAGGTGGAGCGTCCGCGTCCCGACCGGGACCTCGGAGCTCCGCACCGCTCGTTCGTCGGCGTCAGCGGCGGCCTTTCCCTGACGTTCTAATTGGTTTACAGCAATCCGGCTTCGTAGTAGATGACGATCTGCTCGATGATCCGGTCCTCGCCCTCCTTGTCGTACTCCGCCTTGAGGTTCTGCCCGAACAGTCGGGATATTCCCTGCCAGAATCCGGCCACGAATCCGCCGCGGAATTCGCGCAGAACCTCGTAGGCCGTGTAGTCCGTCTCGCGGTCGATGAGTTTGAGCAGTACGCGCCCCTCGGTGCGGGTCATGTGTTTGGCCACGGGGGTGTACTCCTCCTTGATCTGATTGTATACCTGTTTGATATAGGCTTTCTGTTCCTTTTTCGTGGGCAGTTCGAGCAGGACGCCCTCCATTTCGGCCATCTTCGCCCGGGCGGTCTGTGCCATGGGGTAGACGCGTTTGACGGCGCGCACGAGTTTCTGGTAACGGCGCAGATCGACCGGACGGTCGAAGACGTAGACCGGCAGAAGGTAGATGTGAGGGATCGAGTCGCCCCGTTCGACGATCCACTCCTGCCGCAGAAATCCCCGCCCGCCCTGTGCCGCCGCCTGCCGGTGCGTGGCAAGCAGTACAAGGAGCAGTGCGACGGGCAATATGGCCGACCGTTTTTTCATCTCTGGAAAAATCGTTACCTTTGCCGTATCCGCATCGGAAAAACCGGTTGCGAAGGCTGTTTCGATGCGGGAGGCTTCCGCACAAAGGTAGTTATTTTCGTAGAACCTGATATTGAAAAACAAGATCGAGATGTTGGAAAAAGGACTTTCCGCCTGCAGCACGACGACGGTTACGGCGGCCAATACGGCCGTGGCGATGGGCTCGGGCGACATGGAGGTATTCGCCACGCCGGCCATGGTGGCGCTTATGGAGAATGCGGCGATGCGGGCCGTTGCCGCCGCCTTGCCCGAGGGTTCCACGACCGTGGGCTCCGAGATGAACACGACGCATATCAAGCCTTCGGGCCTCGGGACCGAGATTTCGGCCACCGCGGTGCTGACCGGGGTCGAGGGGCGCAAACTGACCTTCAATGTCGGAGCGCGCGATGCCGAAGGGATGATCGGCGAAGGGGTGCATGTCCGCTACATTGTCGATCGGGCGAAGTTCCTCTCGAAGGTGCGTTGAGACGCTTCGTCGGCATGCAAAACCGGAAAAAGGGGAGAGATCGCAAGGTCTCTCCCTTTTTTACCGGATTTCCGATAGTATCACAGACGATGTAACAAAAAACATACCCCGCTGATTTACAGCGGGGTATTGTTGAGCTGCCGGGATTCGAACCCAGAACGACAGAACCAAAATCTGCTGTGTTACCATTACACCACAGCTCAAACAGTTGCTCGAAAGCGGGACAAAGATACGAAAAAAAATACAATCTCCAACTTCGGGCCTGAAAAATCCGGGTTCCGTACAGGTTCTTGCCGCAAAATTTCGGAAAGCGGGCAAATCCCTTCACAGTCAATGTCTTCTGTCGTTTTCCCCTTGTTTATTTCCGGGGTTTCCGGTGCGTTATGAGGGTTGCGACCCACAGCAGGACGATGGCTCCGATGACTGCCGTTGCGAGGCTGCCGAGCGTACCCACGGCCACCAGTCCGAAAAGCGAGAGCAGCCACCCGCCCACGAGGCCGCCGATAAGTCCTACGATGAGGTTTACGAAGAGGCCCGAGCCGTTGCCCTTGACCAGATAGTTGGCGATCCATCCGGCCGCCAGACCGATAAGCAGATACCATACGAAATACATAGTGCTTCTTGCGTGTTGGTTACGATGCGCCGGAAGCAAATTCCGTACCTGCCGCTGCCCGGGATCGGGAAATATTATTTTTCCCGGGCGGCCTTCAGCGCCCGGGCCAGCTGGTCGGGACAGGAGGTTCCCTTTCCGCGGCAGTCGATGCCGTCGAGTCGGGCGATGACCTCGTCGATGCGCATGCCTCGCACGAGGGCGGCTACGCCCTGCGTGTTTCCGTGGCAGCCACCGGTGAACTGTACGTTGAGGATCGTTTCGCCGTCGATGTCGATGTCGATTTGCCGGGAGCAGGTCCCCTGGCAGATATGGGTCAGATGTCTGGTCATGTTCGTGTGTGTTGTTTTGCGGCCGCAAAGATAGCACAGACCGGCCGGAGCTCCAAATCCTCCGGCGGCGTTTTCGGGAGCTTGCGGGACAACATTCTTATTATGTGCATGTTGTCCGGTTGTTTGGTAAAATGTTGAAAACTTTTCCGCTGCGGGCTTTGAATCCGGGCTCTTTTGTCGGACCTTTGTTTCCGCAAAGGTATCCCCGGCCTGCCGGGTCCGGGGATAAGAGGGAACCGGGTGCGAATCCCGGACAGTTCCCGCTGCTGTGAGCGCTTTCTGCGCCGCGGACCATCTTGAGCCACTGCCGGCCTTTCGGGGCGGGCGGGAAGGCGTCCGCGGATCGGCGCGAGTCAGAAGACCTGCCTTTGCGGAGCAATGTCCGGACCTGCGGGGAAACGGGGCCGATTGTGAAACATACTTATTCATTTTACAATGGATTACGCACAGATTTCCATCATCAAGCGTGATGGCAAGACGGAGCCGTTTTCGCTGGAGAAGATCGTCCGCGCCATCACGAAAGCCTATCGCGCGGGCGGCATTACTGACCGCGAAGAGACGATCGCCCGCATCGCTTCGGATGTCGCCTCGTCGATCACCAAGCCGGAGATCTCCGTCGAGGAGATCCAGGATCTGGTCGAGGAACGGCTCATGGGGCGCGACCCGTCGATTGCCAAGCGGTATATCATCTACCGCGAGTGGCGCAATGTCGAGCGCGACCGCCGTTCGACGATCAAGGGGGTCATGGACGGCATCGTTACGGTCGAGCGCAACGACATCAACCTGTCGAACGCCAACATGTCGTCGCACACGCCTGCGGGTCAGATGATGACCTTCGCCTCGGAGATCACGAAGGATTACGCGTTGAAATATCTCGTTGGGGTACGCCACGGTCGTGCGCACCGCGACGGAGACATCCATATCCACGACCTGGACTACTATCCCACGAAGACCACGACCTGCATCCAGTACGATCTGGAGGATATCTACCGGCGCGGTTTCCATACCAAGAACGGTTCGGTGCGTACGCCGCAGTCGATCCAGAGCTACGCCACGCTGGCCACGATCGTTTTTCAGACGAACCAGAACGAGCAGCATGGCGGACAGTCGATCCCGGCCTTCGACCGTTTCATGGCCCCGGGCGTACTCAAGAGTTTCCGCAAACACCTTGTCGAAGGAGCCGCTTTCCTCGCCTCGCTCAAGGCGTCCGCCGTTCCCGAGCGGGTGCAGCTCAAGACTCTCTGCACGGAACATGTTCCGACGATCGAGGCTTCTGAAGAGTGTCTTGCCGACCTGCTGCAGGCCTTTTCCGCGACGGGTCTCGGGATCACCGCAAAGGAGCTGCGGCAGATTTGGGACCATGCCTACGACGCGACACGCCGGGAGACGCACCAGGCCATGGAGGGCTTCATCCACAATCTCAATACGATGCACTCACGCGGCGGCAACCAGGTGGTCTTCAGTTCGGTGAACTACGGCACGGATACCTCGCCCGAGGGACGCATGGTCATCCGCGAGCTGCTCGCCGCCACGGTCGAGGGGCTGGGGCACGGAGAGGTCCCCGTCTTCCCGATCCAGATTTTCAAGGTCAAGGAGGGTGTATCGTGGAGCAGTGAGGACTATGAGGCCGCCGTCCGCGATTTCGACGGGGCTCTTGCCGGCAGGATTTCGTTCCGCGCACCGAATTTCGACCTGCTGATCGAGGCGTGCCGCACGACCTCCGTGGCTCTTTTCCCGAACTTCATGTTCCTCGATGCGCCGTTCAACCGCCACGAGAAGTGGCGTGCCGACGATCCGGACCGTTTCCGCTACGAAGTGGCGACGATGGGGTGTCGCACGCGCGTCTTCGAAAATCTCCACGGAGAGAAGAGCTCCTGGGGCCGCGGCAACCTGTCGTTTACCTCGATGAACCTTCCGCGTCTGGCCATCGAGGCCGTGCGCGAGGCTTCGGACCTGATTCCCGACGGAAACAAACACGCCATCCGCAAGGAGGCGCGGGCGATCTTTCTCGAGTCGGTGCACCGCACGGCGTCGATGATCGCCGAACAGCTCTACGAACGCTATCTGTTCCAGCGTACGGCCCTCGCGCGGCAGTTCCCCTTCATGATGTCGAACGACGTCTGGAAGGGCGGCGGACGGCTTGCACCCAACGACGAGGTGGGCGACGTGTTGCGGCAGGGTACGCTGGGCATCGGCTTTATCGGGGGCCACAACGCCATGGTGGCCCTCTACGGCGAGGGCCATGCCACTTCGCAGGAGGCGTGGCAGACGCTCTACGACGCCGTGATGGTCATGAACCGCGTCGTCGAGGAGTACAAGGCCCGCTACGGGCTCAACTACTCCGTGCTGGCAACGCCTGCCGAGGGGTTGAGCGGCCGTTTCACGCGCCTCGACCGCAAGCGCTACGGTGTGATCCCCGGGGTTACCGACCGCGACTACTATGTCAATTCGTTCCATGTCGATGTCCGCGAGCCGGTCTCGATCGTCGAGAAGATCCGCCTCGAGGCACCCTTCCACGCCATTACACGCGGCGGGCATATCACTTATGTCGAACTGGACGGCGAGGCGAAGAAGAATCCCGTGGCGATCCTCAAGATCGTGAAGGTGATGCAGGATGCGGGCATCGGCTACGGCTCGATCAACCATCCGATTGACACCTGCCGCAAATGCTCCTACCGCGGGGTGATCTACTCGAAGTGCCCGGTCTGCGGCTCGGAGGATATTTCGCGCATGCGCCGCATCACGGGCTACCTGACCGGAAGTCTCGAGTCGTGGAACTCCGCCAAGCAGGCCGAGGAGCGCGACCGGGTGAAGCACCATTGACCGCCCGCATGCCGCTCGAGATGACACCGCTCCGCATCCTTCGGATCTATCCGGAGACGATTTCCGACGGTTACGGCATCCGCTATGCGATCTATTTCGCCGGCTGTGCGCACCGTTGCCCGGGCTGCCACAATCCGCAGAGCCACGATCCCCTGCAGGGAACCGTCCTTACCGATGCCTGGACCGAACGTATCTGCGCGGAGATACGTTCCAACCCGTTGCTTGACGGCATTACGGTCAGCGGCGGCGATCCGCTGCTGCGGCCCGAGGCTATGGAGCGTTTTCTGCGGCAGATCAAAGAGCGCACCCGACAGAACATCTGGTGCTATACGGGCTATACGCTCGAGGAGTGCCTTGCCGATCCTGCGCGGCGCGCCTGTCTGCGGTGGATCGACACGCTGGTCGAGGGGCGCTATGTCGCCGCGCTGCGCGACCCGACACTCCGCTTCCGGGGCAGCTCGAACCAGCGTCTGATCGACATTGCGGCGCTGCACCTGTTCGACTGACCAAAGAAAAGGGAGTTGCCCGTCGGGCAACTCCCTTTCGTATTGCGCATGCTGCGGATTACTGACGCTGCAGGTCCGTATTGTCGGCCACGACCATGTTCTTGTCGATGCGCAACGTTACGTTGCCGTCCACCTCGATGAGCAGGGTTGTCTCCTTGACCTCCTTGACCACGCCGTAGATACCGCCGGCGGTGATGATCTTGTCGCCCTTCTTCAGACCGTCGCGGAAGGCCTGCATCTGCTTGCGGCGCTTGGCCTCGGGACGCCACATGAAGAGCCAGAGGACCAGCACCATGAGGGCGATCATAATGATGAAGCTGTACTGTTGCATGAAGCCGGGCTGGGGCTGTTGTACGGCGGCGCCGGCTGCCTGAAGGAAATTGATCATAACGGTTATTCGTTTTTTAAGTGATTGTTCGCTTTATCGACGGACAAAGATAATGCAAATCGGATATAAAACAAACAACGCTTCCGATTTGTTTGCCGGATGCCGTTTTTTCTGGTCTTTTTTTCGATGCGGGGGGGGAATTCGAATCCCGAGAAATCCGGCCGCAGCAGGAACAGCCCGTTTTATTCGATTTCGGCCTCTACGAAGAGCTTGAGGGGTTTGTGGCCTCCCGCCAGGTGTATCTCCACGGTTTTGAGCTGCCAGCCCCGGGTACCCCTTGAATCGAACGAAATGGCGACCTGCCGGGAAGCTCCCGGAGAGATCGGTTCCTGTGAATATTCGAGCGACGTGCAGCCGCAGTTGCGTTCGTAGGAGCGGATGGCCGTCGAGCGTTCGGTGTAGTTGGCGATCCGGAATTGCAGCTGTGCGACCTCTCCCGAGTGCATGCGCCCGAAACGGATGGTGTCCGTGGCACCCTCGTCGAAGAACTCCTCTTCGAGACGGATGGTCCGGAATGCGCCTCCGGCCGCCTGGTCCGAGTGCGGCGTCTGCCGTTTCCCGGCCGCACCTCCGCAGGCCGTGCAGAGCAGGCCGAGTATCAGTGCGTATGCCGTTCGGCCGGGTCTCATATCAACCCGCGACCGGCCTTTCTGATGCGACCCTCTTCGGTGAGCGACTCGACGATCTTGTCCAGCACGCCGTTGATGAAGGTGCTGCTGCCCGGTGTGGAGTAGTATTTCGAGATCTCGATCCACTCGTCGAGCGTAACCTTCACGGGAATCGAGGGGAAGTTGATGAGCTCGGCCATTGCCGTAGCGAGGATCAGGTTGTCCATGAATACGATGCGCTCGACATCCCAGTTCGCCGTGTAACGTTCGATGTAGTCCTGGTAGGAGGTGTAGTTCACGAGCGTCTTCTCGAAGAGCGTCTTGACGAATTCGGGGTCTTCGGCGCTCTTGAATTTCGCGGGGACCTTCAGGTCGGTATGCGTGGGACGCAGGTTCTCCAGCGTGCGGAGGATCATCATGACGATGTAGGGCAGGTCGTCGTTCCAAAGGATCGAGATCTCCTCGAGGACGTCGTCGAGCGCCTCGCACTCCTGCATCGACCGGAAGAATGCATCGAGCAGGCGGCGGTCCTCGTCGAGCGAACGCTCCTCGCGCTGCATGTACTCCTTGTAGTAGTCGCTTTCCACAAGCTGCGTGTAGAGCGTGCGGATCAGATCGGGATATTGCGCCCATCCGAGCTTGCGCGCGGCAATGTGGTCGTTCACGGCATCGCTGTTGGCGATGATGCGGATGATCGAGTTATCGACGAACTTGGTGTTGGGGTGGAGGTCTTCGAATGTCGGCAGTTTCTTCTGTTTGGCCAGCTCCTGACGCTGCTCGGCGTAACGGACGATCTCCACGGGGAGCGTCAGCATCTGGAAATAGAGGTCGTAGGCCTTGTCTACGGACGCCATGAGCGTTTTTTCCGAGGCGATCATGTTGTCGGCTCCCGACTTGATGTGGGCGAACAGCGCCTTGATGACCTTGATGCGGAGTAATCTTCTGCTCAACATATCTTATAGAACGATTTTGCGGGTGCAAAGATAGTGCATGGCGTCGGGAAAATCAAATCTTCGGGGCAAATTCGGTGCGGAATCTCACACGGACGGTCCGCCGTACCCGGCGGCGGTTCCTGCGATTCTTGTCGGGCGGATGCTTCGGGATCGGAATAAATATGTATCTTTGCACGCGTATGGAACAACTGGAAGAGATTCGCCCTTACGACGTCATCGTCGTCGGTGCGGGCGCCGCGGGCCTGATGGCCGCGGGTACGGCGGCACGCAGCGGCAGGCGCGTGCTGCTCATCGAAAAGATGGAGAAGTCGGGCCGCAAGGTCCGTATTACGGGCAAGGGGCGCTGCAATGTAACCAATGCACGGCCCGCGGAGGAGTTCGCCTCGCAGGTGTGCACGAATGCGGAGTTCCTGGCGTCGGCCTTCGCGTCGTTCAACAACCGGGCGACAATCCGCTTCTTCGAACGCCGGGGCGTGAAGCTTGACATCGAGCGCGGCGACCGGGTCTTCCCTCACAGCGGCAAGGCGTGGGACATCGCCAACGCTCTGCTGGACTACTGCGTCGAAAACGGCGTCAAGATCCTCTATGATACGCGGGTTACGGGTATCCTGACCCTCGGCGACCGGGTCTTCGGTGTGAAATATATCAACAAACGGGGCTTCGAACGCAAGGAGGAGGCCCCGCGCGTCATCCTTGCCACGGGCGGCGTCTCCTATCCCGCCACGGGCTCCACGGGCGACGGCTACGCCTTTGCCGCCGATCTGGGCCATACGATCGAGCCGCTGCGTCCGTCGCTTACGCCGCTCGTTTCGCCGCATCCGCGCGTGCGGCAGCTCAACCGGCTGCTGCTGCGCAACGTTCGTGCGACGTTGTGGATCGACGACGAGGCGGTCCGCGAGGAGTTCGGCGAACTGGGCTTCTCCGAACGGGGTATCGAGGGTGCCGTGGCGCTGCGCATGAGCCGCGATGCCGTCGATGCACTCATTGACGGGCACCGCGTGAAGTTGGTTGTCGATCTGAAGCCGGCCCTCACCGAGGAGGTGCTCCGCGAGCGCATCGCCCGTGAGCTGGCCGAGTTGGCCCCCACGGAGTTCTTCGCCGAGCTGCTGCGCAAGCTCGTCCCGCGCCCGATGGTGCTTCCGCTGGCCCAGGAGCTGGACATCCACTCCAAAACCTACGTTTCGAAACTCACCGAGGCGGAGATCACGCGCCTGATCCGTACGCTCAAGGGGCTGACCTTCCCCATTACGGACTACGCGCCGTTCGAATATGCCATAACGACTGCCGGCGGCGTCCGCTGCTCGGAGGTGGATCCCGGAACGCTCGAGTCGCTGAAGGTGTGGGGGCTCTATTTTGCCGGCGAGGTGCTCGACCTGGACGCCAATACCGGGGGCTACAACCTCCAGATCGCCTTCTCCACGGGCCATTTGGCCGGAGAACTGAAATCACGCTGATCATGGACTGGCACGGACATCGGCTGCACATACGCCTTTCGGGACGGGTCGCGGAGCTGCGCTCACGCCTCCCGCGGGCGCGCTATTTTCGGGGGCACGGGGTTCATTCGCCCTTCGTGTACGATCTTGTACGCAGGGTCTTCATGCGCCGCGAGCTGTTTGCGGGCGACCGTCGGCTTTACGAGGAGCTTCTCGCGCGGGGTGCCGAGCCGCGGCGTGCCGTCCAGTTGCAGAACTTGTTGATCCATTGTGGCTATGCCACGTTCGGCATGGATCGTGCGGATGCCGATCTGTGCATCGCCACCTGCGATCTGGATTTGGGGGCCACGGCACGGCTTGTCGCCGATGCGGCAGCAGCGGGTCATACCGTTGCATTGCTTTCGCCCTACGCAGACCGTGACCGGCAGGCGCTGTGCCGGCAGCTGATCGCCGCACATCGCTCGACGACCGTGGATAACCGGGGTTACCTGCTCTTTTTCAACAATTATCTGCCTAAACAACATTTCCGCCTATGAAAGTCTATACCAAAACCGGCGACCGGGGCACAACCTCGCTGATCGGCGGTGAGCGGGTCTCGAAAACCGACGCGCGTGTCGAGGCCTACGGTACCGTGGACGAGCTCTCGGCCTTTGTTGCCCTGCTTGCGGACCGGCTTCGCGAAGCCTCCTCGGCACCTGAAGGAGTCGTGGAGGAACTGAACCGCATCCTGTCGCGCATGATGACCGTCGAGGCGTTGTTGGCCGCCGATCCGACGGGCCGCAAACAGGTTCCTCCGCTTCCCGAGGATGCCGTTTCATGGCTCGAAAGGCGTATCGACGCCATGCAGGCCGAGGTTCCTCCCATCGACAAGTTCACCATCCCGGGAGGGCATACGGCCGTTTCTCTGTGCCATGTCTGCCGTACCGTATGCCGCCGAGCCGAGCGGGCGGCCCTGCGTGCCGATGTGCAGTACGGTGTCGATCCCGTAACGCTTGTCTGGCTGAACCGTCTCTCGGACTACTTCTATGTGATGGGCCGCCTGCTGACCTCGTTCTACGGCGTGCAGGAGATACTCTGGATCCCCTGACCGCCGTTTCTTCTCATAATAAAAGCGGAGCAAGGATTCGATTCCTGCTCCGCTTTTTTGCGGTCGGTGCGCACCTTATGGTAATGAGAATGTTATGGTAACTGTCCCCTTTCCGCCCAGCAGATCGAGCATCTGTTCGCGTGTGGAGACTCCGTCTACCCGTCCCAGACGGGTATAGCTCCAGGCATTCGACCCGTAGAACAGCACGATCGAATTGTCCTGATACAGCACCATGTCGCCTGCTGAAGTCGTGGTGTGCATGTCGTTTCTCGGCAGCGAGAAACCGAGTGCCCCCACTTTCTCCATGTCGCCATAGTCGTCCATCCGGATCTGGAGAGGCTTCCGGGCAAGTTGTTCCTTCAACGCTTCGACCGCTTCATTCGCTTCGAGGGTTGCGGTAAACGAATTGCCGTTCACCGTCAATTGTATTTTCCTGTTTTCCATGGAATCATCTCCGCTGCCGTCATCGTCTCCTGGTGTGTCGGGCGTTTCTGGCTCTGCCGGCTGCGATTGTTCGGGAACATTGGAAACCGACTCGTTGTTGTCCGGGTTACAGGCTGCAATCGACAGAGCGGCAAGCAGCAGTAACGGGATCAGCGTCGTCTTCATCTTCATGGAACGGGCCTATCTTATTCGAGTTCCCCGTATACCTTGTCTGTTACGGGCTCGAGCCATTCGTTCGAGCACTCTTCGCCCGGCACTTCGAAGGCCAGGTGGGCGAACCAACTGTCGGCTGCGGCTCCGTGCCAGTGTTTTACGCCGGCCGGAATGTGTACCACCGTCCCGGGAAGCATCTCTACGGCCGGTTTCCCCTCCTCCTGGTACCATCCGCGTCCGGCTACTCCGACGAGCATCTGCCCGCCGCCTTTCGAGGCATGATGGATGTGCCAGTTGTTCCGGCATCCCGGTTCGAACGTTACGTTCGAGACCTTCACCTGTTCGCTCGAGATCGGTGCGAGGTAGCTGTTGCCGGTAAAGTACTGCGCATAGGCCGTGTTGGGTTCGCCGATCGGGAAGATCATCTGACGCTGGAACGCGGCCCGGGCATCCTCGCCCTCCGTGTCTTCCGCCCACACGCCTTTGGCGAGGTTGAAGGCGGCCCAGGCTTTGGGCCAGCCTGCGTAAAAGCCGATGTGGGTGATGATCTCTGCGATTTCCGTGCGGGTGATTCCGTTCTGACGGGCCGTCTGCAGGTGATAGACCAACGATGAGTCGGTGATTCCCTGACTGATGAGCGAAGTGATCGTTACCAGACTGCGGTCGCGCAGCCCGAGCCGGTCGGTGCGGCTCCACACCTCACCGAAGAGTATGTCGTCGTTGAGTTCCGCGAATTTCGGGGCAAACTCCCCGAGCTGGTCGCGTCCGGCTGTCTGTTTGATTTTTTCCTGTGCCATGATGGTTGTACTGTTTATTGTCAATGCGGCAAGCGCAAGGATCAGTTTTTGTTTCATAGTGATTCGGATTTCTGGAGAATTCAGTTTCTCTGATGCAAAAGTATCGGTTCCCGTCCAAATCTTTTGTATACGATTTACGGATGTTTCTACCCGAATCCGGGTTTTTGTGCGGCGGCGCCTTTTGCGGTATTTTCGATGGCGGGGGATAGTTTGGATGGCGATGCGGGTGTTTTAATACCTACCTTACCTTTGACAATGCAAAAAGAGCGACTCGAAAGTCGCTCTTGTAAGTTTTTAAAAGGCGTATTTTGAGGTGTTTACCTCCAAAATAGGCTTAATACTCCTCCTCGTTAAAGAAATTTATCTATATTGATTATCAATATATTATGCAATAATAAATGAATTTTGCGCAAACAAACCACACCGTCTGAGGCGGTCTGAGGCTATGGGAGGAATAACGGGACAAACATATTTAGCTTCAATCCAACACATTATTTAAATGCAAGCATCAATGCGGCACGAAGAGCTTCAGTTCGTTTTTCTTTGAATGTCTTAAAATCATTCCACTGCATTGTGCAGCATGCGTCAATATAGTTTTTGCTCTTATAATCAGCAATCTTATTGATATCATTACTGTAAGTAGCAAAGTAGATTTCCACCAAAGTGGCATAGAAAAAGGGACCAGAGAAAGGGTCCGTTCAAAGGTAACAAAGTTCGGTTATCATTACAAGTTTTTAAGCAGTTTTTGAGTCTCTCTGACTCGGTAGGACTGTC
>JALFNK010000001.1 GCA_022782405.1 Alistipes sp. | reverse complement strand
CACTACTGTCCCGTAAAAGTTGATAAATAGTTCTTTGAAATTATTGAAATATAGTCAATTACGTGGTTTCTTGAGATGAAACGGACTTGATTTTGCAACTTTGCAGTCTAATACAAATGGCTGCTATGTTCCAAGACAAATACGTATTCTCTCAATTAACCGCTTTTCTGAACAGGACTCAGTTCAACAACTATGTTCGCAAGTATGATGGCAACCGGTATGTGAAACATTTCACTTGCTGGAATCAGATGCTTGCAATGATGTTTGGGCAACTGAGTAACCGTGAGAGCCTGCGAGACTTAATCGTTGCTTTCGAGGCGCATAGGGGCAAGCAATATCATCTTGGGTTAGGTCGTGAACCAATAGCCAAGACAACTCTTGCCACAGCCAACCAGAACCGTGATTACAGAATCTTCGAAGACTTTGCTTTCTACATGATGAAGGAAGCCTGCGAGAAGCGGACGACCAACATCCTTGACATTTCCGGAAAGAAATATGCGTTTGATTCAACAACGATTCCGTTATGTCTTGCAACATTCCCGTGGGCAAAGTTCCGAAGCAAGAAAGGAGGAGTGAAAGCTCATGTCTTATACGACATTGAAGCACAAGTTCCTGCCTTCTATACTGTAACCACTGCCTCAAAGCATGATTCTACAGCGATGTCTTCAATCCATTATGAACCAAATGCTTATTATATATTCGACAGGGCTTATGATTCTTTTAAAGAGCTCTATAGGATACATCTTACAGACTCTTTCTTTGTTGTCAGGGCCAAGACGAACTTAAAGTATAAGACAGTCAAATGGAAGCGGAGAATGCCAAAGAACATAATGACAGATGCGGAAGTGAAACTGACCGGTTATCTCTCCGGGAAGAAATATCCGGAGTCATTCAGACTCGTCCGATATTACGATGAAGAAGATGACCGTGAGCTCACTTTTCTGACGAATGCGAAACAACTTTCTGCATTGGATGTCGCCAATCTTTACAAGAAAAGATGGTTGATCGAGCTGTTCTTCAAATGGCTCAAGCAGCACCTCAAGATAAAGAAATTCTGGGGCACAACAGAGAACGCCGTCCGCATACAAATCAGTGTCGCTATTATCACATACTGTCTTGTGGCTATTGTCCAACATGATATGAAGTTGAAACGCTCTACCTATGAAGTTTTGCAAATTCTCAGCATATCATTGACAGACAAAACCCTCTTGCGTGACCTGTTCGACAAGACTAATTTCAATGATGTCAAAGATCTATATAATCCCATTATTCCGGGGCTATTTGATTAATTGTTTAACTCGTCCCATTTTAACGGGACACTAATGTGCAAAGGTAACAAAACGACGGAAAAATTTTATCTTTGTACCCCACAAAATTCCTTATCATTGATGAAACGATCCATTTTGGCGGCGCTTCTCCTGTCCGCCCTCACCGCCTCCGCACAACCCGGCGGAGGACGCCAGACACCCCGGGAGGGGAGTTTCACCTTTTCCAAAGAGACGACGCTCGTAGCAGACAAGGAGCTACGGCCCGTGGCAGACTATGCCGCACAATATCTCGGATATCCCGTCGAACAGGAGTTGTCGGGCGACGGCTGCATCACGCTGGTCCTTGACGCCAAAGGAGAGATTCCGGCCGAGGGATACCGACTGGAGATCGATCCCGACCATATCACCGTACGCAGCTGCGACTACGGCGGAGCGTTCAACGGCGTACAGGCCCTCTTCCGCCTGCTTCCACCCGAAGTCTATGCAAAAAAGGGTGTACCTGCCGGAACCGAGCTCGCATGTGCCGAGATCGAGGACGCACCGCGCTTCGCATTCCGCGGCATGATGCTCGACGTGGCCCGGACCTGGATCGACACAGAGGAAGTAAAGCGTTACATAGACCTGCTGGCATACCACAATATCAACAAGTTCCACATTCACCTTACGGATGACGAAGGATGGCGTATCGAAATCAAATCGCATCCCGAACTGGCCGAGATCGGCGGTTTCCGCGGCGGCGACTCTCCCGTAAAGGCCCTCTACGGCAAGTGGAACGAAAAGTACGGCGGCTACTACACGCAGGACGAGATGCGCGAGATCATCCGCTACGCCGCGGTCCGCAACATCGAGGTGATTCCCGAAATCGACCTTCCGGGACACAGCCGCACAGCCGGAGCCGTACACCCCGAAATCCGATGCAACTACGCTCCCGACACGGTGGCGACGGCCGGATACGACTACCGCAACGCCTGGTGCGTGGCCCGCGAGGAGAACTACGCCCTGCTGGAGGATATTCTGGGTGAGATCTGCGCGCTCTTCCCCTCGGAATACATCCACATCGGCGGCGACGAGGTGAACATGACCCAATGGCAGACCTGTCCCGACTGTCAGTCGCTCATGCGGCAGAAGGGGATGACCGACCCCCACCAGCTCGAGGATCTTTTTCTGGAGCGCGTATCCGACATGCTGCGGCGGCATGGCAAACGCCCGGCCGTATGGAACGAGGCCGTACGCACCGGCGCCTTCTCGCGCGACAGCCGTGTACACGCCTGGGAGAGCACGAAAGCCTGCCTCGACGCCACGGCCAAGGGGTATCAGACGATTGTCATGCCCGGCGAGTACTTCTATTTCGACATGCGCCAGTCGCAGCATGAGACCGGGCACACCTGGGCCGGCGTGTTCGACACCGAAAAGGTCTATTCCTTCGATTTCGAAAAGGCCGGTTTCTCCGGGGAGCAGATGAGCCATGTCATCGGACTGCAGGGTGCTTTCTGGAGCGAGATCTACATTGCGAACCATCCCGAGCGGCCCGATTACCTCGACGCAATGCTCTTCCCGCGTCTCTGTGCCGTGGCACGTCTGGCCTGGAGCGGCAACGAGGAGGGCTGGGAGACCTATTACAAGGAGCTGCGCGAGCAGCACTATCCCCGCATGACGGCCATGGGCATCCGCTACCGCCTCTTCCCGCCGCGCGTAACCTATGCCGAAGGACAGCTGACGGCCACGACCGACGACGGTGCCGAAATCCGCTATGTGCGCGACGACCGTCCCGAAAAGGAGGAGCGCTACACGGGTCCGGTGAAGACCGACCGGCCGCAGCTCTACCGCTTCTACTCCGTACTGGGTACGGGACGCAGCCCCTATGCCGCCGACGCCTCCTATTACCGGATGATTCGCCCCGCCGTGAAGCTCACCAGCTCGCTGCCCGAAGACAAGAAGCTGCCCTTCTCGAATGTCGATACCTATAAGGGATATGCCTATACGACCCGCACGGGCCGTAACGGAGACTGGGTGCTCTACACCTTCACGGAACCCGTAACATGCCGCGAAATGCTGCTCCGCACGGGATACAGCCATTTGCCGAAAATGCAGTTCCTGACCGGATATGCCGAAGTGTCGTACGACGGCCGGACGTTCGAGCGTGCCGGCGACCTCGATACGGGAGCCATCACGCTCCATCCCGAGCGTCCCGTGAAGGCCGTGCGGCTGGTCTGCACCTCCGACGGCAACGGCACGCCGGTGGTTGTCATCATGCCCCCGGAGATCAAGCCCGCGCTGTAAAAGGCGCCGGCACAAAAAAAGGGCTGCTGTCCGCACGGACAGCAGCCCTTTTTTGCATGATCGGAAATCCGCGGCCGGATCACGAGCGAATCTCGGCACCGCAACGCTCCTCGAACTGCTTGACCAGATTCGACATCACGCGTTCGATGGTCTTGTCATCCAGCGTGCGGGTCTTGTCCTCCAGCACGAAACTCAAGGCATAGGATTTCTTGCCCTCGGGAAGTTTGTCGCCTTCGTACACATCGAAGAGCGAGACACTGCGCAGCAACTTGCGCTCGGTGGCGAAGGCTACGTCGCGCAAAGCCGAGAAGGTAACCGACTTGTCCACAAGCAGGGCCAGATCGCGTTTCACCTCGGGGAACTTCGAAAGTTCCGAAGCCGTGATGCGGTGCTTCCTGGTCGAACGCACCAGCGCATCGAAATTCATCTCGAGGAAATAAACCTCCTGCTTGACATCGACCCGACGGCGGATGTTCCGGGCCACGGAACCGATGCGCAGCAGTTCCTTGCCGTTGAGCGCCATCGTAAGTCCCTCGGAGAAGAGATCGCTTTCGAGCGTCGCGGTCTGCAGGGCATAGATGTCGATACCGAAGCGACGGAGCAGTTTCTCGGCCACGGCCCGCAGCGTGAAGAACGAAGACTTCTCGGGCTTCACATTCCACGACTGCGGTGTGGAAACACCCGTTACGGCAATTGCCAGGCGATACTCCTCGGAGTAGGCGGCCAGATGGTCCGCATCCTGACGCTTCGCCTCGTCGTAGAAATAGCAGTTGCCGAACTCATAGAGCTTCAGGTCGCCGTTCTTGCGGTTGGCGTTCAGCGCCACGGCCTCGAGCATGTTGAAAAGAAGAGTCTGGCGCAGGACGTTCAGATCGGAACTCAAGGGATTGAGTATGCGTACGCAACGCTCCGCAGGGCAGGAGGCGAGGCCCTCGTAGTAAGCCCCCCTGGTGAGCGAGTTGGACATGATCTCGGTGAATCCGTTGGCCGTAAGGAAATCGGCCGCAAGGTTCATCAGGCGGCTCTTGTCGGGACGCGGCGCATAGGAGAGCGTCGAACGCACATGTGTGGGAAGCTCGACGTTGTTGTATCCGTAGATGCGGAGGATATCCTCCACCAGATCGGCTTCACGCTGTACATCGACCCGATAGGGCGGCACGGCCACGGTCAACACGCCGTCGCCCTTCTCCTCGAGAATCTTCACCTCGAGGGCGGCGAGGATCTCGCGCACCGTCGCTTCGGGAATCTCCTTGCCGATAAGGGCGTTGATACGGCGCAACGAAACGTCGAAGACGAAATCGCCGATCGGTGCGGGGTAGATGTCCGTAATATCGCTCGCGATCGTACCTCCGGCCAGCTCCTTCATGAGCAGTGCGGCCCGCTTGGCGGCATAGACCTGCAGATTCGGATCCACACCCCGCTCGAAGCGGAACGAAGAGTCGGTATTCAGGCCGAAACGCTTGGCCGTCTTGCGCACCCAAACGGGATTGAAATAGGCACTCTCGATGAAAACGTCGGTCGTCGTGTCACTGATGCCCGAATCCAGACCGCCAAAGACACCGGCAAGGCACATCGGACGCTCGGCCGAGCAGATCAGCAGATCCTGCGACGTGAGCTTGCGCTCCACGCCGTCGAGCGTTACGAAAGGCGTACCGTCGGCTACCGTACGGACGACGACCGTGCGGCCCTCGATCTTCGCCAGATCGAAGGCATGCAGGGGCTGTCCCAGCTCGAAAAGCACGAAGTTGGTGATATCGACCAAATTGTTCTTGGGGTTGATGCCCGCGGCACGCAGGCAGTTCTGCATCCACTCGGGCGAAGGGCCGATCTTGCAGCCCGTAACCGTAACGCCCGTATAGCGGGGGGCCGCTTCGGTGTTCTCCACGCGGATCTCGACAGGAGCATCGTGCGTATCGGGCGCAAAGGCCGAGACATCGGGCCAGCGGACCTCGATCCGCTCGCCGCGGCTGCGCAGATAGGCCGCCAGGTCGCGCGCCACACCGATATGCGAGGCGGCATCGACACGGTTCGGCGTCAGACCGATCTGGATCAGGTAGTCGTCCTCGACGTGCAGGTACTCCTTGGCCGGCATGCCCACGGGAGCATCCGCCGGAAGCTCCATGATACCCGCATGCGAGGCGCCGATGCCCAGCTCGTCCTCGGCGCAGAGCATGCCCAGCGACTCGACGCCGCGGATCTTCGACCGCTTGATCTTGAACTCCTCCTCACCGCCGTTGGGGTAGAGTACCGAGCCGACCGTGGCGCAGAGCGTCTTCAGACCGGCACGGCAGTTCGCTGCACCGCAGACGATCTGCAGCGGCTCCCCGGTGCCGACATCCACGGTCGTAATGTGCAGGTGGTCCGAATCGGGATGGTCCGTGCAGGTTTTCACCTCGGCCACGACGACGCCCTGCAGCCCGCCGCGGATGGTCTCGATCTTCTCGAAGCCCTCGACTTCGAGACCGATGTCCGTAAGGATGCGGGCGATCTCCTCGGCCGAAAGATCGGTCGGAAGATAGCGTTTGAGCCAATTGTACGAAATGTTCATATCGTTGTTGTTTTATCAGTTGCTAAAATCGAACAAAGGTACAAATTTTCACCGACATTCAGCGCGTTTCCACCCCGGAAATGATTTTTCGGGACCAAAACGGGATATTATTCCCTCCGAAAATCCGGGCCGGCCTTCAAGAAGTTACCGGGACCCCAGCCACAGGAAGAACATGCCGACGAGAATCAGCGCCAGATCGACGGCCTTCGAGCGCAGGTTGCGTTCGTGGAAGAGCAGCGCACCGCAAAGGAACGAGACGACGACCGAACCCCGGCGGACCATCGAGACGACGGCAATCAGCGCCCCCTCTTCGCGCAGGGCGCAGAAGTAGGCAAAATCCGCAGCCGACAGGAATATCGAGATCAGCGGGATCGACCAGCACCAGTGGAACGGCGCCTCATGGCGCCGGGGCCACCAGAGCAGCGCCGTAACGACTGCCATCATGCCCAGCTGGTAGAGGTTGTACCAGCTCTGCACGAAGGCCGCATCGAGGCGCGACATGATGTATTTGTCGTAAAGGCCGCTCACGGCACCCGTAATGGCTGCGACGGCCAGGCAGAAAATCCAGACGTTGTGGCGGAAATCGACCCCCTCGCGACGCCCCGAACGGCTCAAAAGCACGAGCGACGCAAGAGCAAGCAGCACGCCGGTCCACTGCCACGCATTGAGCCGCTCGCCGAAGACGAGCAGGGCGCCCAACAGCACCAGTACCGGGCGCGTGGCATTGATCGGACCGACGATCGTGATCGGCAGATGCTTCATGCCGAAGTAGCCGAAGATCCACGACAGGAGGACGATCGACGACTTGACCAGCACCAGCAGATGTGCCTGCGCGGTGCCCGGAGCGGAGGCCAGCGGGGTAGCGTCGAACCACCCGAGGCCGAACTCCGCGGAGAGGATCGTCGGCAGGAAGATCAGCGACGAGAAAAGCGTGTTGAGCAACAGCACCGGCAATACGGCATTGCCGGTGAGCGAGCGTTTCTTCGCAACGTCATAGAGGCCGAGCAGGGCGGCCGAGAGGAAGGCGAGCGAGAGCCACATACGGACTACAGCTCGTCGCTATATACGGCGCCCGGAAGATCGTGCAGGTTGTAGCGCGAGGCCATCGACATGCCGTAGGCCCCGGCGGACTTGATCGACAGCAGGTCGCCGCGGCGCGTCTTGCGCAGGCCCACGTTCTCATCGAAAACGTCGGTCGATTCGCAGGCCGTACCCACGACGGTATATTTGTCGAAGGCCTCCTCTTCGGAGGTGATGTTCTCGATGTTGTGGTACGAGCCGTAGAGCGCCGGACGGATCAGCTCGGTCATCGAGGCATCGACGATCACGAGCTTGCGGCCCGTCGCCGTGGTCTTGTTGAAGAGCACCCGCGTGATGAGCTCGCCGCATTCGGCGACGATCGAACGGCCGAACTCGAAGTGCACCTCCTTGTCGCCCACGTAGAGGTGGTTGTGCACGATCGAGAAGAGCGACGCGAAGTTGGGGATCGGCTCGTTCTCCGGCACGTCGTAATTGACCCCCAGGCCGCCGCCGACATCGACGAAGCGGAACGTGAAGCCCAGCCGCTCGAGGTTGGCGACGATGACATTGACCTTGCGACACATGTTCTCGAAGACATGCAGCTCGCGGATCTGCGAGCCGATATGCAGGTGCACGCCGACAATGTTCAGATGATCGAGCGCCTTGATCCGCTCGGCATGCTCGAGCACCTCCTCGTAGGAGATGCCGAACTTGCTGTCGGCCTGGCCCGTGTCGATGCAATGGTTCGTGCGGGGATCGATATCGGGGTTGATACGCAGCGCGACATCCGTCGTGCGGCCGGCCTCGGAGGAGAGGGCGTTCACCACTTCCAGCTCCTCGATCGATTCGCAGTTGATCGCCATGATCCCCTGCTCGATGGCGTAGCGCAACTCCTTGTCGCGTTTGCCCACACCGGCATAGACGATTCCTTCGGGGGCGAAACCCGCCTCGACGGCCTTGCGCAGCTCGTTGCCCGAGGCGCAGTCGATACCCAGCCCGTACTCGCGGATGATCGCAAGCAGGTGGTCGTCGTAGTTGGCCTTGATGGCGTAGTGGACCTTGTAGCCGAATTTGCCCGCCTCGGAGACGACACTCTCGAGGGTCTGGCGCAAAAGGGCCGTATCGTAGAGATAGAACGGGGTCTCGAGTCCCCGGAGTTTGGATGCGATGTGTCTGCTCAACATAATTTATGACTTGACTAACCTTGTGAAGGTGCAAAGATAACTTTTTGAAACCGAAATGACAAATCTCGGGCCGGAACGGGATGTGCGCGGCAGACCGGACGGCCGGAGGCAATGGCTCGGAGCCACTTCGGGAAACGGGTGCCGGACAGGCCGCTCGCCGGAAATTCAAATATATTTCGTATATTTGCCCGTATTTTTACGCGTTTGCAATGAAAAATATCCGCAACTTCTGCATCATAGCCCATATCGACCATGGTAAATCGACCCTCGCGGACCGCCTGCTGGAAAAGACCAACACGCTGAACCAGCGCGAAATGCAGTCGCAGGTGCTCGACGACATGGACCTCGAGCGCGAAAAGGGCATCACCATCAAGAGCCACGCCATACAGATGGAGTACACGGCCCGCGACGGCGAGCGCTACACGCTCAACCTGATCGACACCCCGGGACACGTCGATTTCTCGTACGAGGTATCGCGTGCCATCGCCTCGTGCGAAGGGGCGCTGCTCGTGGTCGATGCCACGCAGGGCATCCAGGCGCAGACCATCTCGAACCTCTACCTGGCCGTAGGGCATGATCTGGAGATCGTGCCCGTGCTGAACAAGATCGACATGGATTCGGCCATGATCGACGAGGTGAAGGATCAGGTGATCGACCTGATCGGCTGCAAGGAGGAGGATATCCTCCTCGCCTCGGGAAAGACCGGACAGGGCGTCGAGGAGGTGCTCGAGGCGATCGTTACGCGTATTCCCGCACCGAAGGGCGATGAAAACGCCCCGCTGCAGGCCCTGATCTTCGACTCGGTGTTCAACCCGTTCCGGGGCATCATCGCCTATTTCCGCGTCTTCAACGGCACGCTCCGCAAGGGCGAACACGTCAAGTTCTTCAACACCGGAAGCGAATACGACGCCGACGAGGTGGGCGTGCTGAAGCTCAAGATGCAGCCCCGCGACGAGATCCGCGCCGGAGACGTGGGGTATATCTGCTCGGGCATCAAGACCTCCTCGGACGTGAAGGTCGGCGACACGATCACCTCGGTAGCCAATCCCGCACAGGAGGCCATCGCCGGTTTCGAGGACGTGAAACCCATGGTCTTCGCCGGCGTCTATCCCGTCGAGGCGGACCAGTACGAGGACCTGCGCGCCTCGCTCGAAAAGCTGCAGCTCAACGACGCCTCGCTGACGTTCGAACCCGAAAGTTCGCTGGCCCTCGGATTCGGATTCCGATGCGGATTCCTCGGACTGCTCCACATGGAGATCATCCAGGAGCGCCTCTACCGTGAATTCGACATGGATGTCATCACCACCGTACCGAACGTCTCCTACCGTGTTACGACCACGCAGGGCGAGGTCGTCGAGGTGCACAACCCCTCGGGACTTCCCGAAATCACGAAAATCGCCAAGATCGAGGAGCCCTACATTCTGGCGCAGATCATCACCAAGTCGGAGTTTCTGGGCAACGTCATCAAACTCTGCATCGACAAGCGCGGCGTGATGAAAAACCAGACCTTCATCACGCAGGACCGCGTGGAGGTGAATTTCGACATGCCTCTCTCGGAGATCGTCTTCGACTTCTACGACAAGCTGAAGAGCATCTCGAAGGGCTATGCTTCGTTCGACTACCACCGCACGGGATTCCAGCTCTCGAAACTCGTGAAGCTCGATATCCTGCTCAACGGCGAACCGGTCGATGCCCTCTCGTCGCTCACCTATACGGACCACGCCTACGACTTCGGACGCAAGATGTGCGAGAAACTCAAGGAACTCATCCCGCGCCAGCAGTTCGACATCGCCATCCAGGCCGCCGTAGGCGCCAAGATCATCGCCCGCGAAACGGTGAAGGCCGTGCGCAAGGACGTTACGGCCAAGTGCTACGGCGGCGACATCTCGCGCAAGCGCAAGCTGCTCGAAAAGCAGAAGAAGGGCAAGAAGCGCATGCGTCAGATCGGAAACGTCGAGGTGCCGCAGTCGGCATTCCTCGCCGTACTGAAAATGGATTGAGCAGAACCTAACCCCCGCACCCATGAAAAGAACCATCATCGACCTGTTCGAGGAGTCCGTGGCCCGCTACGGAGCCAAGACCTTCCTGCTCGAAAAACGGCACCGGAAATTCGAACCCACGACCTATGCCGAGACCCGTGAACAGGCTCTCGAAGTCGGAGCCGGTCTCACGACCCTCGGAATCCGGCCCGGAGACAAGGTGGCGATCCTCTCCGAAGGATGCAACGCCTGGATCATCTCCGAGCTGGGTCTCTTCTACGCCGGAGCCATCAGCGTACCCCTCTCGGTGAAGCTCGAGGAGTCGAACGACCTGCTCTTCCGCCTGCGCCACGCCGAGGTCAGGGCGCTCTTCGTCTCGAAATACCAACTGCCGAAGATCCGCCGCATCCGGCACGAACTGCCGCAGGTCGAACACATCATCGTCTTCGGACACCTGCCCCTCGAAGCAGGGGAGACCGCCTTCGGCACCCTCAAGCGGCTGGGCCGCGAATACCTGGCCCAAAACCGCGAAGAGTTCCTCCGCATCGGACAGGCGATCCGAAACGACGACTACGCGACGATCACCTATACCTCGGGAACGACCGCCGACCCGAAGGGCGTCGTGCTCACGCACCGAAACTATACGGCCAACGTCGAACAGTCGCTCTCGCGCATCGACATCCCGCCGCACTACCGCACGCTCATCATTCTGCCGCTGGACCACTGTTTCGCCCATGTCGTCGGGTTCTACATCATGATCGCCTGCGGCGCCTCGGTGGCAACCGTGCAGATCGGAGCGACTCCCTTGGAGACGCTCAAGAACATCCCCCAGAACATCCGCGAAGTGCAGCCGCACTTCCTGCTGTCGGTGCCTGCACTGGCCAAGAATTTCCGCAAGAACATCGAGAGTTCGATACGCGCCAAGGGACGCTTTACGGAGCGGCTGTTCCGGCTGGCGCTCCGAACGGCCTACGCCTACAACCAGGACGGATACAGCAAAGGACGCGGCTGGCGCATCATACTGGCTCCGGCCGTGGGCGTTTTCGATGCACTGCTCTTCCGCAAGGTCCGCGAAGCCTTCGGCGGCTGCATGGAATTTTTTGTCGGAGGGGGCGCTCTGCTCGACACCGAACTGCAGCGCTTCTTCTACGCCATCGGCATTCCGATGTTCCAGGGATACGGACTCTCGGAGGCTACGCCGGTCATTTCGACCAACTCGCCCAAATACCACTGGCACCGTTTCGGTTCCTCGGGAAAAATTCTTATCCCGCTCGACCTGAAGATCCTCGACGAGGAGGGCCGCGAAGTACCCCGGGGCACAAAGGGCGAAATCGTCATCCGCGGCGAGAACGTCATGGCCGGATACTGGAAAAATCCCGAAGCTACGGCCGAGACCATCCGCGACGGATGGCTCCATACGGGCGACATGGGCTATGTATCGGAGGACGAGTTTCTCTATGTGCTGGGGCGTTTCAAGAGCCTGCTTATTGCCTCGGACGGTGAGAAATACAGTCCCGAAGGAATGGAGGAGGCGATCGTGGACCAGTCGCCCTATATCGACCAGATCCTGATTCACAACAACCAGAATCCCTTCACCGGTGCGATCGTCGTACCCAACGCCGAGGCGCTGCGCCGCGAGCTCTCGGCCCGGGGCATCGCACCCGAGGAGCGTGCCGCAAAGGCTGCGGAGCTGCTCGGCGCAGAGATCGACGGGTATCGTGCAGGAGGCGCACATGCAGGAGAATTTCCCGAACGTTGGCTGCCGGCAGGCCTGGCCATCGTGGACGAGGCCTTCACCGAACAGAACGGACTGGTGAACAGCACCATGAAGATCGTTCGCAGCAAGGTCGAGGAGCATTTCAGCGAGCGCATCGCCTATCTCTATACACCCGAAGGCAAGGCACTGAAGAATCCCCGCAACCTGGCGTCGCTGAAAAAACTCCTCGGATAGGCATTTTTTTCGCCGCCTGCGTTTGCAATATCGGAAAAGCGGAGTATCTTTGTACTCCGTAACTGCGGAAATAGCTCAGTCGGTAGAGCATCAGCTCCCCAAGCTGAGGGTCACGGGTTCGAATCCCGCTTTCCGCTCCAGAGAGGGCCGGAAAAGAGAAAAACACGGCAAAAAACCCTTGCATGTTGTATGCAAGGGTTTTGTTTTTCGATCCGGAAGGATCCCGCTGTCCGGAGTCCCGATTCGAACGACACGGCGAAAGGGTCCCCGACAGCGCAGATACGGAAAATCCGATTATTTCAGATCATCGAGCCGATATGCGACGATCTCCGGTTCGGGACGGTTTTCGATGCAATACATGACGTTGTTTTTCCAATCCATGTCGAATGACACGATATCGGATTCGAAATCGTAGGCCTTTTGCGGGCGGCCTTTCCAGTCGAACGACAGCACCGAACCGACCTGTTCCCCGAAATCGCTCTCGTTTTGCACGCATACGCCGATGTATCCGACCATGAACTGCCGGTCGTTCGACACGGCACCGCTGAAGATAAAATACATCGGGTCCAGATAAGAGCTCACGCCCACAGGCGTCTTGATGGTTTTTACGGAAGGATCGATTCCCTGCGGACCCTGCAGCCGTCGTATGAGCGTCATGTCGGCATCATAGATGTCGATGAACTCCAGCGACTGGCAGACTGCGGCAATATGCCCGCCATCGGGCGACACGGTAATCTCGGACTGGAATATGGCGTTGCTGGGTGTCGTCTCCGCAAGTTGTCCCAGAGCCGGGAACGAGCCTACCGTATCGCACGGTGCACCCTGGCTGTCGAGCAGGTGGAACCGCGTCTGCGAAGAGGGCGAGGCCAGCGTAAGGAAGCGCCCGTCCGCAACGGGCACGGCCCGCATGAACTGATCCGCAACCGTACAGACCGCATGGGCTTCAAACTCCCGGCTGCCGGCCGGACGTGTAAGTTTCAGGATTTTCCGCTCCGCCAGTCCGGAGATCCAGATATCGCCGTCGCGGACAACCAGATCCCGCACGATCATAACCTCCTCGGGACCCCGGCCGCGGTGGATCAGATGCTGCACGTTGTCCGTCTCAAGATCGATCACGGTAACCTGCCCGTCATCGGTGCGGTCGAGCAGCACCAGATAGCCGTCGGGGTGGAAACGGATCGTCTGGGGATTGCCCAGGAGCAGGCTGTCGTTGCGGTAAACCGTACCGGCGGCATCGGGGACTGTCGTCCGTTCGAACGAGTCGAGCGTGAAGGCCGTTACTCTCTCTCCGGAATCTTGGCTGCAGGCGACGAGCTGCAGCGCAAGAACAGCTGTCAAAAAAATCTGTTTCATAAGCAATTATGCATTCATGGAAAAATTTCAGCGCGATATGTCCGACGCGACAAAATCCGACAGGATCGGATCCTAATTGCAGCATCTCCATTCCAAAATAGCATAAAAAGAGATAAAAAGCAAATCAATCAACTATATGCATGTCCCGAGGATCAAAAGTTGCAGATTTGTTTTTCCGGTCGTAACTTTGTCGGGAACGCAGCGCGTCAAGACCGCCGCAAGTGTTACTGCAAATCATGAAAAATCCGGATATCGAAATAGCCCGGCTGCTCCGGGAAAGCGGGCTGGCCGAACAATACACCGAGTGGGGTGCACGCATCGCCATCGTCCTCGGCATTCTCCTCGTATCCTATCTTGCCACGAGGCTCTTCCGCATGTTCCTCATCCCGGTTCTGCAGAATATCAGCGCCCGGACCAAAGCTACCTGGGACGACCATCTGTTCAAGAACAAGGTCATGCACGACGCCGCACGGCTGATTCCGCCCCTGGTCTGGTACATGCTGCTGCCGCTGGCCTGCGGAAAGATGCCCGAACTGCTGGCCGTACTTCAGAAAATCTGCATGATCTATCTGATCGTGGCTGCACTGAAACTCATCTCAACCGTTCTGGATACGCTTCTCGACATTTCGAACGAACACGAAACGCTCCGCAACCGCCCGCTCAAGGGAATCTACCAGATGGTCAAGCTCGTTGCGGTGCTGGTCGGCGGCATCCTCATCGTCAGCATCCTCATCGGCCGCGACGCCACGACGATTCTGGCAGGGCTCGGCGCCTCGGCGGCCGTGCTGATGCTCATCTTCCGCGACAGCATCCTCGGCCTGGTGGCCGGCATCCAGCTATCGGCCAACGACATGCTGCGGCCGGGGGATTGGATTACCATGACCAAATACGGAGCCGACGGATATGTCATCGAGGTATCGCTGACCACGGTCAAGGTCCAGAATTTCGACAAGACCATCACGACGATCCCGCCCTATGCGCTGGTGAGCGACTCGTTCCAGAACTGGCGCGGCATGCGCGAGAGCGGCGGACGCCGCATCAAACGGTCGCTGCTGATCGATGCCGCGTCAGTGCGCTTCTGCTCGCCCGAAGAACTGGCCCGATTTACCGAAGAGGGGTGGGAGGCGGCCTCCTGCGAGGAGCAGGACACGGTGAACCTCCGCTTCTTCCGCAATTATGCGATGCACTACCTCGCGACGCTGCCCGGCATCCATCCGGAAATGCTCCGCATGGTGCGCATCCTGCAACCCACCGCCGAAGGGATTCCCGTAGAGATCTACTGTTTCTCGACGCAGACCGAATGGCTGCCCTTCGAGACGCTCCAGAATACGATCCTCGAGCACCTCATCGCCTCGCTTCCCCATTTCGGGCTGCGGATCTACCAGCGACCGTCAGGCCTGGATTTCAAAGAAATGATGAATACGGAAAAATAAACCCGATAATATTAGGTTTATCGTTTTTTATTGTGTAGATTTGTTTTACAGGAAGAGAACAAAGTTACTTGTCTACCGTAATCTTCTACTATTTTCCCCGATCGTTTTGGTATAACTTATGCAAGAAGACAAAAATACACGCTTGCCCTTATGCAAAACGACAAACGTATTCATATTTAATTTTGATGTTATGAAAAAAATGATTCTGGGGGCATTCGGGCTCCTTCTCTTCGCCGCTTCCTGCTCCAAAGACGACAACAACGGAAACGGGGATTCCGGTTCCGGAACCGAAGACAATCTGGTAACTCCGGCCATTACGGCCCGCATCACCGAACAGGTGGCGCAGGACGCACCGTTCACCGGTATTTTGGAGGTCTTCCCCTGCGTTTCGGGAACTTCCGACTTCTTCGGCAACTACTACAACGGCAAGCTCTCCATCTTCAGCGGATTCTACACCATCGTCCGGGGTGATGTATTCGGAGAGAACAACCGCCAAATCCATCTTCCCATCGGAGACTACAACATGGTTTACTGGGGAACACCCAAACACGAGGAACCTATCGACAATGCCCCTCAGATGAGCGAACCGGGGATTACCGAAGGCGTGGACCTCTCGACGCTCTATTTCAGTCTGCGCCCCTACGGCGACGGAACCTACAAACCGGTATTCGACCTGGTGCATGCCGTGGCGGAGACAAAGATCGGGACAGAAAACCTCCATGCATCGCTCTACAGGGTGAGCGCCGGACTGATCGTCAATCTCACTCAGAAGAACAATACCCCGTTCGGAGACAACATCAAGGATGTGAAAATCCATATCGGAGGCATTGCCGAAAAGCTGAATTTCTATACTGCCGAACCGGTAAACCAAACGAAAACCGTGCGTTTCAGCCTTACGAAATCGGAAGACGGCATGACGATGAGCAACCCGACAGTCATGCTCTTCCCATCGGCTCAGAACCCGACGCTGGATATTTACATCACGCTGGCCGACAACTCGATCCACCATCTGAGCCAAACGCTCGGTTCGTCTCTTTCGGCCAATACGCTTCTGACGCTCAATATCGTGATCGGCTCGATCATCTCGGAAGGGAATCCCGACGACTTTACGATCACCGACTGGAACGAAGAGAGCGAGACGATCGAATTCCCCGATTTCGAGTAGGGTAGATTCTCGACAAAAAACGACAGGGCCGTCCGAAATTCGGACGGCCCTTTTTCGGTCGGCAACCGAATCGCATTTATCGGACCCGAATCGGGCAGACGGGCTGCTGCCGGACATCATCCAACGGCTCAGAACGGTATGCCACCTTCGAGAAGTCGATCTGCCGCAGGTCGATCGAACGGATGGCGCTGTTGTACATCGTACGGTAGTAGATCATGCGGTTCGCGGGATCCGTTGCCGAAGTCCACTGCGTGGCACTCGGGATATCGGCCGGGATCTGTCCGGCGGGAAACTCCACGCCGATCGGAATATCGAAGTTGGTAAGGATCTGAAATCCCTGCAGCACGGTTTCGAGTGCCGTAGCCTGCTGCGGCGCCGTAGTCTGGAAAAAGGCCGCACGCACGAAACGCGACGGAGGCGTAACATCGCCCGGAAGTCCCAGCATGCCGCTGCCGGCACCGAACGCTGTGAGCGAGATGCCGCCCATCGGATGCGCCTCGGCGCCGCCCGCATGGAGATTGACGTAGTTGTTCAGATTCGTCAGCTGCCACTCGAAGCCCGGGGAGTTGGTCAGCACGCCCAGTTCGTTCTCATAGAAGACGGGCTTCCGGTCGATGATCTCGAGCACCACCTGACGACCCGAAAGATCCGTAAAACGCCAGTGGACGGTCGAAGCCCGGGGATCGATACCGATGACGCAGACCTTTGTGAGAAGCTCCTTTACCTCATCGATCGTGCGGCAAGACCCCAATACGAGCGGCACAAGCTGCAGGTCGGCGATATTCTCGTCGTTGCGGGCCGCGTCGTAGGACTCATACGCCCCGTACCCCGGGAAATAGAAAAGCCCGGCAGACAAACCCTCCTCGTTGAGTCCCTCGGCCACGAACTCCTCGCGTTCGACCGCAAAACCCACATAACCGTAACGGGCCGTAAAGCGCATGCCATTCTGCCCGTCCGGAGTAAAGGAGCGCTGCGTATAGCCGCGCGGCACGACGACATAACGGCTGTTCAGATTACTGCCACCCCATTCGATCGTACGGGCAACGACATGTGCCCCGTCTGCCGAACGCAGGGTAATGCCCGTGCAGGCCCCGGCCGGCAGCGGAGTGGCAAGAATGCCGACGGACGCAATCGCCAGCATCAGATTCATTCGTTTCATGTTCAATGCATTTACCAGGCAGAGAAGACATTTTCTCCGCATAACAAATATACGAATTTTTCATTATTTTCCGCAGGGTAAGGTCAGATGCGGTTCTTCCGACGCATCTTTCGGACCGCCGAGAGGAAATTTCAGGACATTGTCAGGAGCGCTTGCGATAGGTAAGGGCCGCAGCAAGGTTGAACAGCACGGCGAAAAGCAGCAGAATGCCGTATTCAAAATGCAGGTCCGCCAGCGCGGCGCCCCGCAGATAGACGGCCCGCATGATGTCGATGAAATAGCGGGGCGGCAGGAACCAGGTGATCCGCTGCGCCCACTCGGGCATCGAGGAGATCGGCATGATAAGGCCGCTCATCAGAATGAAGATCATCACAAAGAAGAACATCCCGAACATGGTCTGCTGCATCGTATCGGAGAAGTTCGCGGCAATGATGCCGAAGCCCGACATGACGAAAATGAAGAGGATGGCGGCCAGATAGATGCATGCGGGCGACCCGACCGGCGTCAGGCCGTAAATCAATGCCGCGAGCAGCATGGCCAGCGTCAGCACCACCAGGCCGATGATCCAGTAGGGGATCAGTTTGGCCAGCGTGAAGGTGAATGCCCCGACAGGTGTTACGTTGATCTGCTCGATGGTGCCCGTCTCCTTCTCACTCACGAGGTTCAGCGCCGGAAGGAAGCCGCAGATCATGATCATCAGCATGATCATCAGTGCGGGGATCATGTAGTTGCGGTATTCGAGCGTCGGATTGTAGCGGTTTTCGGCGACGACAGGGTCCGCTGCCGGCGGAAGGCCCCGTTCGTCGCGCAATTCCGCAACGGCCGACGAGACCGTCTGCATGAGATACTGCGTACCGAGCGACCCCTTCGTGGCATTGACACCGTTGGCGGCAATGCGGAGCCGGACGGGATTTCCTCCGACAAGCGATTCGCCGAAACCGTCGGGGACCTCCAGAATGGCATCGACGCGTCCCTCCTCCAGGTCTTCCAGCGACGCGGCGTAACTCTCCGAAAGGCCGTCGAGCGTGAAATATTCCGAGGCCCGGATCTTCTGCACGATGCGCCGCGACGCCTCCGAACGGTCGAGATCGACGACCGAAACGCCGATATGCCGGATATCCATCGTTGTAACCCACGGCATGACGAGCATCACCATCACCGGAAAGAGGATGACCATCCGCGGCAGGAACGGGTTGCGGAAAAACTGTCGGAACTCCTTGTCGAGCAAGACGAAAAGTGTACGCATGGTCATTCGAGTTTATCGTTGAACTTCTTCAGGGCGACGACGACCAGCGCGAGAGTCATACCTGCAAGGATGAGGAAATCCCGGGCGACGGCCGCAAAGGGGAGCCCCTCGATCATCAGTTTGCGGATGGCGTCGATATACCAGCGGGCCGGGACGATGCACGAAAGCGTGCGCAGGATCCACGGCATGTTCTCGATCGGAAAGACCATTCCCGAGAGCATGATCAGCGGCAGGAGCATCAGCATGGTCGAGATGATGAGCGCCGTAATCTGGCGGTCGGCCGTCGTCGAGATGAAGAGCCCGAGGGCTAGGGCGAGGGCCAGGTAAAGCAGCGACGTGAAGACGATGCCGACGATGCTGCCCGACATCGGGACCCCCAGCACATAGCGGGCCAGCAGCAGGATTGTAACCAGATTCAGACACGAAAGGACGAAGTAGGGGATCATCTTGGCCAGAATGATGCGGATCGGCCGCACGGGGGAGACGAGCAGTACCTCCATCGTGCCGGTCTCCTTCTCGCGCACGATCGACACGGAGGTCATGATGGCGCAGATGACGATGAAGATCAGTCCCATGATACCCGGAACGAAGTTGTAGGCGCTCTTCATCTGGGGATTGTAGAGCAGACGCGTCTCGAAGACCGAAAGGGCGGAGGATTGCGGAAGCAGCGCCTGCCGCAGGTAGGCGGCGCCCGCAAGGGCCGTGTTGGTATTCGAGGCATCCATGACAAGCTGAATGGCGGGCCGGTCATCCTCGCCGCGTGCGAGGCGCTCCATGCGACGGTCGAAGTCCGCGGCGAAGACCACGACGGCTTCTGCATCGCCGCGGCGCAGCGCAGGGTCGATCTCCGCTCCGGAAATGCCGCCCCGCAATGTAAAGTAGGGGTTCGCTTCCAGACGGGCGACGCACTGGCGTACGGCCTCGGAAGGATGCAGCGCAACGACGGCCACGTCGATATTGTTCACCTCGGTCGAGATGGCGAAACCGAACAGCAGCAGCTGCACGACAGGTGTGCCGAGTACGATCAGCATCGTACGCGGATCACGCAGAATGTGCAGCGTCTCCTTTTTGACAAATGACCAGAATCCTCCCATATCATTCACTGCGTTTGGCTCCGCGGGCCAGCAGACGGAACACCTCGTCCATGGATACCGCCCCGAATTCGCGTTTCAGTTCGGCCGGGGCACCCAGGGCGCAGATCCGGCCATCCACCATGATCGACACCCGCGAACAGTACTCCGCCTCGTCCATATAGTGCGTGGTAACGAAGAGCGTCGTGCCTCCGGCTGCCGCCTCGTAGATCAACTCCCAGAACTGGCGGCGCGTAAGGGGATCGACACCTCCCGTAGGTTCATCGAGAAAGACCAGTTCGGGGCGGTGCAGCGTCGCCACCGAAAAAGCCAGTTTCTGTTTCCAACCCAGCGGCAGAGCCCCGACCGGCGTATTGCGTTCGGAGCCGAAGTCGAGCCGGCGGAGCACCTCCACGGCCCGCCGCAGAATCTCGCGCCGCCGTAGGCCGTAGATACCGCCGTAAAGGCGGATGTTCTCGAGCACCGTCAGGTCGTCGTAGAGCGAAAAGCGCTGGCTCATATAGCCGATATGGCGTTTGATCGCTTCGCTTTCGCGCAGGATGTCGCAGCCGGCGACCGTGCCGCTGCCCGACGTGGGCAGGCTCAACCCGCAGAGCATGCGCATTGCCGTGGTCTTCCCGGCGCCGTTGGCGCCCAGAAAGCCGAAGATCTCGCCGCGCCCGACATCGAACGAGATGCGATCGACGGCCGTGAAGGTCCCGAAGCGTTTGGTCAGCTCCCGAACGGAGAGAATCGGTTCACTCATGGCCCATGCGTTTTATGAATACATCCTCGATATCCGCTGCCACAGGCCGGATCGAAACTCCGGTGAAGCCCTCCGCCGAAAGTGCACGGAGCAGCTCGTCGGGATCGAATCCGCGTTCGGCGACCAGATGGTGCGCCGCGCCGAAAGGGTAGCACTCACGAACCCCGGGCTGTCGGCGGGCCGCCGCGAGCAGTCCGTAGAGATCCGGTCCCGTGAGGGCATAGAGCGGATCGTCGAAACTCCGGACAAGCTCCTGCGGCGTATCGACCCCCAGCAGCCGCCCCCTGTTGCAAAGGGCGATGCGGTCGCAGCGGCGCGCCTCGTCCATGTAGGGCGTCGAAACCAGCATTGCGATGCCCCGCTGCTTCAACCCGGCGAGCATCTCCCAGAACTCGCTGCGTGAGACGGCATCGACTCCCGTGGTAGGCTCGTCGAGGAAGAGCACCGAAGGCCGGTGGATCAGGGCGCAGCAGAGTGCCAGCTTCTGTTTCATGCCGCCCGAGAGATTCCCGGCACGACGCGTACGGAAAGGTTCGATCTGCCGATAGACGGGAGCGATCAGCTCGTAGTTCTCCGCAGCATCCACTCCGAAGAGCGCCGCAAAGAAGTCCAGATTCTCGGCAACCGTCAGGTCGGGGTACAGCGAGAAGCGCCCGGGCATATACCCCACACGGCGGCGAATGGCCCGGTAGTCAGCTTCGATATCGAGGCCATCGACCGACGCACTTCCGGCGTCGGGCGTCAGGAGCGTCGTCAGCAGCCGGAAGAGCGTCGTCTTACCCGCGCCGTCGGGCCCGATCAACCCGAACAGCTCGCCCCGCCGCACCTCGAACGAAATGTCGTCGAGCGCCGTAAGCGTTCCGTAACGCTTGGTCAGACCCTGAACCTTGATGGCGGTATCCATGACAGCAGGGTGTTATTTGTCGGCGAGGCGCACCTCCCCGTAAAGTCCGATTTTCAACCGGCCGTCGTTGCGGACGGCAACCTTCACGGCATAGACCAGATTGGCCCGCGAATCGCGTGTCTGGATCGTCTTGGGCGTAAATTCGCTCTCGGAGGCGATCCAGACAATCCGTCCCGGATAGTCGAAACGGGCATCTTCGCCGAAATCGGCCGTTACGACCACCTCGTCGCCGAGGCGCAGGTCGGCCAACTGCTCCGACGTGAAGTAGGCCCGCAGATAGAGCAGCTCCAGATCGGCAACCTTCATCAGCGGACGTCCCGCAGCGACCACCTCACCGGCCTCGGCATATTTGGCCAGCACGGTACCCGTTACGGGCGATGCGATGCGGCATTTGCGGAGCCGGTCGTCGATCTGCGCGATCTGCAGATCGAGGGCCGAGGCGTTCTCGTCGATTGCCGAGGCGCTGTTCTCGAGCGTCGAGAGCTGCGCCTCGAGCTGTCTCTGCAGAATCTTCAGTTGCGCGTCGATATCATCCAGCTGCTTGGCCGTTGCAGCACCGTCCTCGAGCAGGCTTGCGACACGGCGCCGCTCGGTCTGCTGCTTGGCAATCTGCTCGCGCAGGGCGGCCAGCTGTTTTTCCACATCGGGACGCCCCGAACGCACCGAGGCCCGCTGGCGCTCGAGCTGCCGTCGCTGCAGCCAGAGCTGCACGGTATCGACCTCGCCGACGGTCCGGCCGGCCTCCAGGCGGTCGCCCTCTGCGGCATCGAAGCGCAGGATGCGTCCCGACGCCTCTGCGGAGACGGTGATTTCCGTAGCCTCGAAGGTTCCCGTGGCATCAAAATCCGTTTCACGGCCGCATGCGGCAGCCGCGGCGGAGAGGACAAAAAACAGAATACGTTTCATCGGTTTATCGTGTGTTTCAATTCATAGATCGCTTTCAACAGTTCGATCTCCCGACTGCTGCGGGCGATCGCGGCACGGCTCTCGTCGGTGATCTTCTGCAGCAGATCGTTCGTGTCGATCACGCCGTTGCGCAGCTGCGACTCGGCGGCTTCACGAACCGAACGGCGCAACTGCACGATGCGGTCGTCATCGGCCAAAGCCCGGCGCAGACGCTCGATCTCGCCATCATTTTCCGTACGCTCCAAACGATTATTGAACAGGAAAATGTCCCGTTGCACCTCAACCTGTCGTTTCGCCGCATCGAGCGTTTTGAGTGTGTTCCGCTTCGTATAGTATCCGCCGATGTTCCAACTCATGCGGATTCCTACGACCGCGTTCCACGTCCAGTCGGAGGTCATCATGCTGCCGAAATAATCCAGTCCCGGATAGCCGTAATATCCTTGGGCAAAGAGCCCGAAACGGGGTCTCGTCGCAGTCCGCACCAGCCGCTCGCGGGCCGTCAGGCGGTCGAGACGCGCATCGAAGAGCTGCAGTTCGGGACGTGCCGGTTCCCCGTCCGGGACCTCCGCGACTTCGGGCCGCAGCAGGGGAGCATCGCCCAATTGCGTGCCGATGAAAAGTTCCAGCATGCGGCGATAGCTCGCACGCATCGCCCCGATCTGCACAAGCTGCTGTCCCGCAGAGAGCAGCTCGGCCTCCACGGCGTCTGCGTCATGCTGCATCGCCACACCGTGGCGCTGCAACGAACGGATCTTGTCGAGGTTGCTCCGCAACAGGTCGGTCGTCAAGCGCATCTGCGCAATCCGCTCGTCGAGCAGCAGAATGCCGAAATAGAGGTCGTCCACACGACCTTCGAGCGCATATAGGTCCACATCGGCCGCCCGGGCCTGCTCGGCAGTCTCCGCCTCGGCAATCTGTCGGTCGGCGGCCGACTTGCCGCCGTCCCAAAGCGTCTGGTTCACCTCCAGCTGCACCCGGTACTGGTCCTTGCGCAACCCGGGGATATTCAGACCCTGACCGGCCAAAAGGCCCGTCATCTGCTCCGGAAACTCCGGAACGTCGTTCTGCCACGTCGCCTGCCCCGAAAGGGTAAGTTGCGGCAGCCACTCCCGACGGGCATTCGACAGGGTATAGTCGGCCGTCCGGCGGATCAGGTCGTACTGCCGGATCTCGGGGTAGTGCTCCCGGGCCATTGCACGACACCGGTCAAGCGTGGGTTGAGCTTGCACTCCGATGGTACCGAACAGGACGGCACCGAATATCAGTATCCGTTTCATGATTCAATGTTTTTGAAGCCGCCGCATGATCGCCTCGATCGTCTCCTGCCTGCGGCAACGGAAAAAAGCCTCCCTATCCGCCGTCAGATCGCCCAGAACAGGCTCGAGAATCGGATAGGCGATGAACGGGAAAATATTGAGCGAAATGATATCGAGCAGCAGCATGCGTGCGTCCATCGGCTCCGTGATCCCACGGGCCGCCGATTCGTCCAATGCCTGCTGTACCTCCGAAAACATCACGGTCGTGAGCCTTTCGATACTTTGCCGCATGAGTTCATAGCGGTCCGGACGCGCGAAAACCTCATTGACTATAAACCGCGGCAGATCGGGATTCGCCGCCACGAAGTCGAAATGCCGCTCGATACCGTTGCGCAGGCGCTCAAGCAACGGCAGGCCAGGGTCTCCGAAGGCCGCCAGCACCGATTCGCCCATCAGATGCATCTTCTCGTCTAAGATCCGCTCGAAGATGTGTTCCTTCGTACGGAAATAGTAGTGCAGCATGGCGTGGGTTACGCCGGCCGCTTCGGCGATCGACGTCGTTCGCGCCCCTGCATATCCCTTGGTCAGAAACTCCCGTTCGGCAGCCTGCAGAATCGCCTGCTCCTTGTTATGTGGGTTTTTCTTCATGAAAGCGTTATTAACAATTATATTTAACAATTCTGTTTACAAAGAAAGGCAATCCGATCAAGAACTCCAAATATTCCGGAAGTTTTTTCAACGGAAAGAAAAAAAGAGCCGACCGGGATACCCGGTCGGCTCTTTGAAAGCAAGGGCCGGAGGACTCTATACCATATCGTCGCCCGTACGGGCAAAGGTAACACGCAGGGTCTTATGGAAGGGTATGAACCGCGAAACGACGGCAATGACAAGCGTAACGACGAACAATACGCCCAGAATATCCTTCAACGAAAGGAGCAATGCCTGCTGCTGCAGGGTCGCATGGAGCGAATTGGTTGCCAGCTGCGACGCTTCGTCATAGGCGTGTCCCGACGCAAGGGCCCCGCCCAAGGTATCGCCGTAGCGGGCCGCAGCCAGCGGATCGGCCATTGTAACGGTCTCGGCCAACGAATGCATGTAACGCTGCTCGAGCCGGTAGAGCGCATTGCTGTAGAATGAGGTGGCCAGAATGGGAGCCAGCACGGATCGGAAGATAATCAGGAAAAAGGCATTCATCAGCAGGTACTTAGGATTGAGATCCTCGACGACGAAGAGCGCAAAGGCGATGATGAGCGTCAGCATGCCCAGGCCACGGATAAAAATCGGGAAATAGAGCATCTCATAGGTCATCTCTGGCGCGAGCGAAAAATAGAGATACCCGAAGAAAAAGGCGAAACAGGCCATACCTCCGGCAATCAGGAAACGGAAGCGCCACCTTTGCCAACGGAACCACCAGAAGCAGACGAAGGCCCCGAGCAGATACCCCGGCAGCAACCAGATGTAGAGCATGTAGGTATGCGTGCTGTCCACGCGGAGAATCGTGGTCAGGAAATTGGTCAGCAGTGTCGTGGAGGTGCTGAAAAACATCACCGCCATCATATAGAGATAGCCGACGATGGCCTTCGGCTGGTAGAGCGGGGCCAAATTGACATAGGGCCGCTCGGCATGGTACTGGTACCAGACGAAAAATGCGATGAGCATCGGGGCCAGGACGATATAGATGCAGATCTTCGGCGAAGACATCCAGTCGAGCACCTTGCCGTAATTGAGGACATACATCAGCATGAGCAGCCCGGTCGAAACGACCGCCATCTCCCGGATATGCAGATCCGACAGAGCGACGCTGCGGTCCGGACGGTCGTGACGCAGGCAGACAACCACGAAAAGGATGGCCACGAGGATAAGAAGCATCATGAAGTAATACATGTACTTCCAGTCGTAATGGTAGGCGAGCTGCGCCGTAATGAGCACCGAAAGCTGTCCGCCTCCGTAGGTCAGCGGATAGAAGAAGGAATAGAACTCGCTGCGCACATTCCGCGGGCTGAAGATCCGTTGTGCATGACGGATGAACCAGAGCATCAGAAAACCCTTCAGAAAACCGATGGCGAAGCTGCAGACAATCAGCGCATCGGTATTTTGCGACGACGCACAGATCCAGCTCAACAGAAACTGCAACGCAAGATCGCCCGCCAGCAACGTTTTGTCCGACAAGGCGGACAAAACCTTCGGAATGATCGGGTAGGCGATCGCCATGCCGGCAGAAGCCGCATAGTAGCCCATGGTGATATCCTCGGAGTAGGTGCCGAGGGTGTAGGAGACCTCAAGCATGCTGCCCGTATAGGATCCGTTGAGCAGGATCACAGGCAGAATGACAGCGAAAATGGTGGCGATGCCCAACCAGTCGGGCACCCATTTGCGGACGGGAAGTCCGAGTTCTCGCACCGCGATCATTTGCGCAAAGCCTCCGTTTCGACCATCATGCCGGCACGCAGCAGGGCCATATCCTCCTTCGAGACATCCTCAAGGTCGATGCGCACGGGAATGCGCTGCTGAACCTTGACGAAATTGCCGGCGGAATTATCGGTCGGGACCAGCGAATACTTCGAACCCGTCGCTTCGGAAATCGCCGTAACACGACCATGGAAAACCCGTCCCGGGAGCGCATCCACCCTGATGCGCACCTCCTGACCGATGAACAGATGGATGATCTGCGTCTCCTTGTAATTGGCCGTAATCCACTTGTCCTCGGTACGGACCAGATATGAAATCGTCTGCCCGGCCTGGACGTATTGCCCCGGTTCGAGCGTCCGACGCCCCATATATCCGTCATAAGGCGCCGTCAGCACGGTATAGGAGAGATTCAGGCACGCGAGATCCAGATCGGCCTCGCTGCGCAGTATCGCGGCCTCGGCACCCGTACGCCGCTTGCTCGTCTCGGCGAACTGCGAGTGTGCGGCCCGACGTTGCGCGACAAGCGCCTCGTAACGAGCCTGGGCCGCTTCGTAGGCAGCCTTCTTCTGTTCGAACTGCTGTTCGGAGACCGACTCCTGCCGCAGCAGCCGCTCAAAACGATGGTAATCCTGCTCGAGCTGCCAGAGTGTCGCCCGGGCCTCGGCAATATTGGCCTCCTGCACGGCGATATTGGTCTGCGAAGTCTCGATCCCGGCATGAAGCACCTCCCGCGACCCTTCGGCATCCAGCAATGCCGCCTCCGCCTCCTTGACACGAATCGCATACTCGCGGTCGTCGAGAATAAGCAGCGTATCGCCCCGATGGACGAACTGGTGTTCGCGGAAACGCACCTCGCGGATATACCCAGACACGCGGATATTCAACGGAGCGACATACTGATCGACAAAGGCATCGTTCGTAATTTCATACCTGGCGTACCGCCAGAAATAACTGACCGTCCACCATACGCCCGAACCCGCCAGAGCAAGGCAGATCAAGTTGAGTACGATATTCCGGAATCTGCGCTTGCGCAGGATGCGCCGCTTGCCCTTCAATTCATTCACCATAGAGTTTCGTATTAACGACGATCCCGAAGGTTTCGCCCGACAGACGACAGCCCCGAAAGAGGCCTGTGCGGAGCGGATTCCCTGAAAAGAGTCGGAAATATCTCCCGGAATCCGCCTCGGCGATGATTTCGCCCGACAAAGATAAGCTATTTTCGGGAATCCGTCAAATCGGAGCAGCGACGGAAGGGCAGAGGCGCCTGTTCCAAAAGAGAAGCGGCCAGAAAAATTTCCGGCCGCCAAAAACAATACGAGGAATCACCCGGCCTGCGTAATATCGGCCAGCTCGTCGGTAATGGCCTGCTGACGGCGCTTGTTGTAGGAAAGAGTAAGATCGCCCAACAGCTCCTGGGCATTGTCCGTAGCCGTCTGCATGGCAACCATGCGCGCGGCATGTTCGGCCGTGGCACTGTCGAGCAGCACCTCATACATCCGGATGCGGACCGTATAGGGGATCAGCGACGCCAGAAGATGCCCCGCATCGGGTTCGTAAATATAATCCGCCGGCATGGAAGCCGCCCCTTCGGAAGAACCCAGGGACGAGAAGTCCGCGGGCAGAAAGACCTCGCTCCGCGGAGCCTGATGGCCCGTCGAATGGAAATGGTTGTACACGAGCACCACCCGGTCCACCTTCCCGGAAAGGTAGCGCTCCATCAACTGCCGGGCCAACTCCACGGCATCGTCGTAGGTCGGCATGCCACCGCGGCGACGGAAATCCGTCTTGACTGGATATTCCGCCTTGATTGCCGCCTGGGCGATCTTTTCCCCCACGGGCCACACCTCGACGGAAAGTCCCTCCGAACGAAGCGCCCCGACCTCGCGGGTCATCTCCCGAATGACATTGGCGTTGAACGCACCGCACAGGGAGTTGTCCGACGAAAAAGCCACCACGACGGCACGTCGGCAACGCTCATGGCCGACGGCAAGCGGCGAGGAAACCTCCGCATCGGAATTACGGCAGATTGCCGCTGCAATATCGGCCAGATGCCGCTCATACTCGGCGAGCGCTTCGGCAACCCCCTGCACCTTGTGCAGTTTGGCCGAGGCGACCATCTTCATCGCCGAGGTAATCTTCAGCGTGCTCTGAACCGACGCGATACGCGCCTTTATCTCCTTCAGGGATGCCATGGCACGCTATGCTTTGAGCGACGCCGCAACCTGCGCCGCGACCTCCTCGATTTTCGCTCCGGTCTGCTCGCTCAAGGCACCCTCGCGCAACGTTTCGAACAGGCCCGTCGCCGCAAGCGACTCGATGAGCAGCCGCTCGAACTCCGGGACCTTCTCGATCGGCACATCGCGCAGCAGACCGTGCGTGCCGCAATAAAGGACAGCGATCTGATGCTCGACGGGCATCGGCGCATACTGCGACTGCACCAGCAGCCGCGTATTCTTGCGGCCCTTGTCCAGCACGGCCACCGTTACGGGATCCATGTCGCTGCTGAATTTCGAGAAGGCCTCCAGCTCACGGTACTGCGCCTGGTCGATCTTGAGCGTTCCGGCAACCTGCTTCATCGCCTTGATCTGGGCGCTGCCGCCCACGCGCGACACGGAAATACCCACGTCGATAGCCGGGCGGTTGCCCTGGTTAAAGAGATTCGTATCGAGGAATATCTGCCCGTCGGTGATCGAAATGACATTCGTCGGAATGTAGGCCGAGACATCGCCGGCCTGCGTCTCGATGATCGGCAGCGCCGTAAGCGACCCGCCGCCGCGCACCTTGCCCCGGAGCGATTCGGGCAGATCGTTCATCTCACGGGCCACCTCCTCCTGGGCAATGATCTTCGCGGCACGCTCCAGAAGACGCGAATGGAGGTAGAAAATATCGCCCGGATAGGCTTCGCGGCCCGACGGGCGCCGCAGAATCAGCGACACCTCCCGGTAAGCGACGGCCTGCTTCGAAAGGTCGTCGTAGACTACGAGGGCATGACGCCCCGTATCGCGGAAATACTCGCCGATGGCCGCTCCCGCAAAGGGGGCGAAATACTGCATGGCTGCCGGATCGGCAGCCGTGGCGGCCACGACGACCGTGTATTCCATGGCCTGGTGGCGGCGCAGCGTCTCGACGAGTGCGGCCACGGTGGAAGCCTTCTGTCCTACGGCGACATAGATGCAATAGACCGGGTCGCCGGCCTCGAAATTACGCCGCTGGTTGATGATCGCGTCCACGGCAATGGCGGTCTTGCCTGTCTGACGGTCGCCGATAATCAGCTCGCGCTGTCCGCGGCCGATCGGGATCATCGCATCCACGGCCTTCAGACCCGTCTGCAACGGCTCGCTCACCGGCTGGCGGAAGATCACGCCCGGAGCCTTGCGCTCCAGAGGCATCTCGACCGTCTCGCCCGAAATGGGTCCCTTGCCGTCGAGCGGCTCGCCGAGCGGCGTGATGACCCGCCCGAGCAGCGACTCGCCGACCCGGATCGAAGCGGTATGCCCCGTACGACGTACCGTATCGCCCTCCTTGACGAGGTCCGTAGGCCCCAGCAATACGGCGCCGACATGGTCCTCCTCGAGATTCATCACTACGGCCTTCATGCCGTTTTCGAACTCGAGCAATTCGTTCGCTTCGGCATTTCCGAGTCCGTAGATGCGCACCACGCCGTCGTTCACCTGAAGCGTCGTACCCACCTCGGCATACTGCGCCTCGAGGTCGATCCCCTGCAATTCGGAGAGCAGCACCTCGGAAATCTCCGCAGGTTTGATTGTATCCTTGTTCATAGTGTAACTATACGATTCGATTGGGTTTGGATCCTAACTTGCGGCGCAGCAGCTTCAATTGCGCCGCGATACTCGCGTCGATCAGCACATCGTCCATCCGGAACACGAACCCTCCGATCAGCTCGGGACGCACCTCTCGGCGTATGTGCACCTCGCTGTGCGTACGATTTCCCGCCGTACGGCACAGACGCTCCACAAAATGGTCATCCACGGGCGATGCCGTAATGAGCAGGGCATCGCGGATATGGTGCCGGCGTTTGTAGAGCTCCGTATAGGAGTGGAGCATGAAGTAGAGATACTGCTCCCGCCGATGACGCAGCACAAGGCGCAGAAAACCCTCGAGCGAGGCACCTGGAGAGCGGGGAAAAAGACGCCGGACAACGTCGAGCTTCGCTTCGGCCGAAAGCACGGGCGAAAGAAGCACGTCGCGGAGAGTCCGGTCGCTCCGATAGGCCGCGATCAGCATCCGCACCTCCTCGTAGGTTCTGCTCTCCTCATCCCTCGAAGCGGCATACTCCGCGAAAGCCTGCGCATAACGGCTTGCAATCAATCCCGTATCCATCGGTTATACCTCCTTGCGTATTTTTCCCTGTTCCATCTCGCCGAGAATCTTCTCGGCAAGTTGCGTCTGCGACGCTTCGTCGTTCAGGTGCCCGCGCAACATTTTCTCGGTAATGGCAATCGAGAGCAGCGCCACCTGGTGGCGGGCATCCTGCAGGATCGCCTCCCGCTCGGCCTCGGCCTGCTCCCGGGCTGCCGCAACGATACGCGCACTCTCCTCGTCGGCCTTGCTGCGGGCCTCCTGCAGGATCCGTTCACGCATCTCGGCCGCCTCACGGAGAATCGTTCCCCGCTCCTGCTCGGCTGCGGCACGGAGCGCACGGCCTTCGGCATCGAGTTCCCGGAGCCGCCGTTCGGCCTCACGGGCATCGTCAAGCGAACGGTCGATATACGCCTTGCGCGATTCGATCGCACGGACGATCACCGGAAATCCGAACTTCGCCAACAGGACGAAGACGACGGCGAACGCGAGGGTCATCCAAAACAGAAGACCCGCTTCGGGTTGCAAGAGTCCCATGGTCCGCTAAACCTTTATCGGATTAAAGCGCCATGAAACAAACCGCAACGGCGAACAGCGCCACACCCTCGATCAGGGCGGCGACGATGATCATGCTCGTACGCACCTTTCCGGCAGCCTCCGGCTGGCGGCCGATGGCCTCCATGGCCGACGATCCGATCTTACCGATACCCAGTGCTGCACCGATGACGGCCAAACCTGCGCCGAGTGCGGCGCCGACAGTTCCTAATTCCATAAATTCTGTTATTTAACGGTTCAACAATATTTTATTTCTGTTCTTGGTCTTTTCCCGGAAGCCGCTCCGGCTCCTCATCGCCCCGTTCCTGCGCCAGACCGATGAAAACGGCCGACAGCATCGTAAAGACATAAGCCTGCAGGTAGGCGACAAGCAGCTCGAGGCAATTCATGAAGATGCTCAACACCATCGACACGGCGGTCATCGACGAATTGACAGCCACACCGGCCTTCGCCGTAACGAAGATCACGCAGGTCAGGATCAGAATCACGGCATGTCCCGCCATCATGTTGGCGAACAGACGGATCATCAGGGCAAAGGGCTTGGTGAAGATCCCCACCAGCTCGATGAACGGAATGATCGGTATGGGGACCTTGAGCCATGTCGGCACGTCGGACCAGAAAATATCCTTCCAATAGTGCCTGCTGCCGAAAAGATTGACTGCAAGGAACGTAGCTGCAGCCAGGACCAGCGTTACGGCAATATTGCCCGTAACGTTCGCCCCTCCGGGGAAGAAGGGGATCAGGCCCATGAGGTTGTTCACGAAGATGAAGAAGAAAACCGTCAGCAGGTAAGGTGCGAAACGCCGGTAATCCGGGCCGACGCACGGTTCGATGATATCGGTGAGCAACGAATCGACGAGCGACTCGAACAGACCGACAAATCCGCGGGGAGCCGCGGAATCCGCCTTGCGGCCCCGGTACCAGCGGGCAACGCCGAGTACGAGGAGCACCACGATCAGGCTGTTGATCAGCAACCCGGCCACGACCTTCGTGATCGAAAGATCGAGCGGTCGGAGGTCGCTTCCGTCGGCCTGGCGTTCGACGATCTTGCCCGCATGTTCCCCCTCCGCGGCAATGCGCAGGCCCTCATGCTCGGCGCCTTCGCGCAGGTGCTTCGACGAGAAACAGTGCCAGCCGCTCGACGGGCTGTGGACCAGCACGGGCAGCGGAATCGTCCACTCCCGACCGCCTATCGTGGCCATATGCCACTCATAGGCATCGCCGATATGCCCCAGAACGATCGACTTCACATCCGGAGCCTCCGCTTCGGAGGGGTCTGCAGACGGCGAAGCCGGTTCCGCGGCCGACAGGGATGCCGGCAGAAGCAGGAGTGCAAACCCGAAAACCAGGATGCTGAAACAGGATAGGATCGATCTTTTCATCTTTCCATGAATCAACTATTTGAAGCCATCACCTCGACACATGCCTCAACTTCGTTCCGCCAGATGCGGACAAAACCGCCCGCAATGGAGATTCCGTGCTCCGCACCGTCGGAATCGGTGTAGGAGATCCGTCCCGAGAGAAGACCCGAAACGAGCGGGGCATGTCCGGGAAGGACGGTGAAAGCACCGATCTCGCCCGGAAACGAAACCTTCCGGACCGTAGTCCGGCACAACTCGCCGGACGGAGACAGGACTACAAGACGCAACATGACGGAAAACCTGTTTTTTTACTCCGACGCCCGGGTCTTGCGGATGAGCTCCTCGCCCTTGCGGATGGCGTCGTCGATCGTTCCGACATTGAGAAACGCCTGCTCGGGAAGGTGATCCACCTCTCCGTCGAGAATCATCCTGAATCCGCGGATCGTCTCCTCGATCGAAATCATCTGCCCCTTGACGCCCGTGAACTGTTCGGCCACGGTGAAGGGCTGCGAAAGGAACCGTTGCACGCGGCGGGCCCGATTCACGGTCAGACGATCCTCGTCCGAAAGCTCGTCCATGCCCAGAATGGCAATGATATCCTGCAGCTCCTTGTTGCGCTGCAGAATCTGCTTGACGCGCTGTGCCACGGTATAGTGTTCCTCACCGACGATATTCGGATCGAGGATCCGCGACGACGACTCCAACGGATCGACGGCAGGGTAGATGCCCAGCTCGGTGATCTTGCGGCTCAACACGGTCGTCGCATCGAGGTGCGTGAAGGTCGTGGCAGGAGCCGGGTCGGTCAGGTCGTCGGCCGGAACATATACGGCCTGCACGGAGGTGATCGAACCGTAGCGGGTCGAGGTGATGCGCTCCTGCATCTGTCCCATCTCCGTGGCCAGCGTCGGCTGGTAGCCCACGGCCGACGGCATGCGTCCCAGCAGGGCCGAAACCTCGGAACCGGCCTGCGTAAAACGGAAAATATTGTCGATGAAGAAGAGAATATCCCGCTTCTCGCCCGCCTCGCGACCGCCGTCGCGGAACGACTCGGCCACGGTAAGGCCCGAAAGAGCCACAGAAAGACGGGCTCCGGGCGGTTCGTTCATCTGCCCGAACACGAGCGTGGCCTGCGAACGGGCCACCTCGTCGTAATCGACCTTCGAAAGGTCCCAATGCCCCTCCTCCATGCTCTTGCGGAAGGCGTCGCCATAGCGGATCACCCCCGAAGAGATCATCTCGCGCAACAGGTCGTTGCCTTCACGCGTACGCTCGCCGACTCCCGCAAAGACCGAAAATCCGTTGTGTTTCTTGGCGATGTTGTTGATCAGCTCCATGATAAGCACCGTCTTGCCCACACCGGCACCGCCGAACAGGCCGATCTTGCCGCCCTTGACATACGGTTCCAGCAGGTCGATCACCTTGATTCCCGTGTAGAGCACCTCCTGCGAGGTGGCCAGCTCGTCGAATTTCGGAGGTTCGCGGTGGATCGACGCCTCGTGCGAACGGTCCAACGGCCGCATGCCGTCGATCCGCTCACCCGTAACGTTGAGCAGGCGGCCCTTGATCTGATCGCCCACAGGCATCGAAATCGAACGCCCGCAGGCCGTAACCTTCATGTGTCGCTGCAGTCCGTCGGTCGTGTCCATGGCAATGGCCCGCACCGTATTCTCGCCGATATGCTGCTGCACCTCGACGACCAGTTCGCGTCCGTCCTGACGACGGATCGTCATCGCCTCATGGATTCCCGGCAACATGCGCTCCTCGCCCAAATCGGGAAAACGCACGTCGATCACCGGCCCGATAATCTGTGAAATGTATCCTTCTGTTTGTGTCATATCAATAATCCGCTTGTCCTGTAAAAACGGCCGGGAACCGACCCGGATGAGGGAACCGCCTGCAGGCGTTGCAAAATTACGGCATTACCGACAACAAAATATCGCCCGAAATACCCGAAAAATGTTCACTTTCCACATGTATCGCCGCCAGGCCCGGCCGGCGGAGTTCAAAACGGTTCCGAAATTGCGCCACAAAGATACGAAAGATGCCGCAATGTTGCACCGCAGATGCCTATTTAACGGCGCCGAAACCGGATTATTGCCCGTCCGGTCCCGCATCACGCTGAAACAGAACGATCAGAGGAAGAAACGAAGAAAGGAACGGAAAAATCCGACAAAAAGGCCCGGACCGGAAATCCGGACCGGGCTTCGACACAGGAGGCAATCCGCCGCCGTCGGAGGCGGGTCTTCTGCGGGAGCCGGAGCAGACCGTTGTATGGCAGACAACGTACACTTTCTAATCTCCAAAAAAATTCCGGCCCCCGCAGGCCCCGTCAAGGTTACGGACGCATCCCGTCATTCGCGCTTCATCCCGCAGTCATAAAAACCGAACACCTCGGTGGAGAGTTCGCCGAGCCAGCCGCTTTTGGCATTCACGCCCGTCTGGACCTTCACGAAGTCGATATATTTCAGACCGGCAGGGCGCCCGTCGAACGTGATGGCGTCGGCAATCCGGAAATGGTTGGCATTGGCCGCCGCCGAGGCATTGTCGCCCTGATCCAGACGGTCGATCGGGCTGAAATTGTCGGCATATCCCCAGTCATAGGAGGCATTGACCCAATAGGTCCCGTTGCCCGAGCGGTCGTAGTTCCGAGCCTCGAGGCATGTGCCGCGCAGCGTATAGCTGTCGGAAGCGACCCATGCCGGGTAGTAGAACCCCTGGTCGTGGAACTGTTTCAGATAGTCGATCGATCCGCTGCCGCCCCGGTTGTCCGTCCAGCGCACCTCCATACCGGCTCCGGAGGGACGATAGTAGGTTACGGCATAGTCCTGCAACGTCTCCGGCCGCCCCGTCTCCGAGCCCTTCAGTTCATACCAGGTGTCGTTGGGTTCCCCGTCGCCGTTTTCGTCCTGCATGACCCACACGATACCGGGTTCCGAGGAGCCCTCGAACGAGTTGCCCAGAATGGCCAGATCGTAGCCTCCCGAAGCGTCGATACTGTGGTCGAACCCGACGACGATATAACCGCCGAAACCGCCCAGCGAGACGTAGGACCGCTGCAGCATCCGCTGCTCGGCATAGGCACACGCCTCCTCCGGAGTTGCTGCCGCATAGTTCTCGTTGACGAACTGTCCGGGAGCCGGGAGAAAGGCGTAGACACGCGTCCAATCAGGTGAGCTGGCCGCCGTGCGGGGACGGTAATAACGCCCTTCGGGCGGACAAACGCGGATCGTCAGCCGCTGCGACACTTCGAAGAAGGAGTTGCGCATCGTAACCGTGGCCTCCCGGTCGCCCTCGGCGGCGGCAGTGAAGCAGTAGGCGGGATCCGGACCTTCCTGGACCTGACGGCCGTCGATCGTCCAGGTATAGACCGCATCGTAGGCATTGACGATATCGAGAGGCACGAGACGGATCGTACGTCCCGTACTCACATGATATTCGGTCTGTTCGAAAGTCCAGCCGAATGGCATCTCCTCAATGCCCACCACCCGTACGGTGAACGACACGGAATCCTCGCCATCCTCGTTCGCAGCCTTGAAACACAGCGTGAAAAGTCCCGGATCGGCGCTTCTGAAGGTATAGTCGAGGTCGGTGGATACCTCCCTTCCGTCCACCGTCCACAGCCAACGGGACGGGAGCGTGGTTTCGGCTACGGAGGGCCGCAGTTCCAGATCGCTCGATGCAAGAATCGTGAAGCCCTTTTCGGCGCCGGGGATCGATACGGTCGGCACTTCGAGCGCAACCACCTCCACACGCAGCTCCTCGCTGGCCGTACCGTATTGCGTCGCAACCGTCAGCAATACATAAACCGTCCCGACATGCTCTTCGCGGAAGAGCAGCGAGCGCTCCTCGCCGACGATCGTCCCGTCGATCGACCAGGTGAACCGAGCCCCCTCGGCATGAGCATAAACCGGGGAGATGGTCAGTTCCCGTCCCGCCTTGACCGTGTAGACGCCCGTCGGGTTGTCGAATTCGATCGTGGGTGCGGGATGCGTCTCCACCTCGATAACCCCGTCCCGGTTGCAAGAGACGAAGCATACGGACAGGAGCCAGATCGCAAAAAGAATCGGTTTCACGGCAGCCTGCATCACTTATTTATATATTCCGGCATAAACCGGTAGGTGAAATCGACACCTGCGGGGCTGGCCCCCTTCTGGGTCGCATAGGAATACATCTGCTCCTGAACCGGCACGTCTCCTGTCGTGTCGTACACATGGATGGTGGACGTTACGAAGGTCGATTTGCCCACCCAGAGCTTGCCTGTGGTCGGATGCTGTCCCAAAATGCCGTATACGGTTTCATTGCCCGAAAGGTAATGCACATCGGTCGTCCGGGTCGTATAGTTGTAGCGGGCGACCGTGGATGACATGAAGTCATCGGTATCCACGAAATAGAGACAGGGTTCCGTAAAGCTGGCGCACATGCCGATGGCGGGAGACCATGTGGCGACCGGGAAACGGACGTCTTCGGGAAGGTCGCTCTCCGAAACGACGGTTCCTTCGGTATCGATACCCACGATCCGTGCGGCGGAGGTGAACGTCGCCCCCATGTTCTGGTTGCCGGTGAAGGTGCCTGCCAGGGCGAAATAGATATTGCCGTCGGCTCCCTTGACAATACCCTTGACCTGACGCCCTTCATAGGAGATCCGTTTCACGACAGCATCCGTCGCCGGGTCGATGATGACGACGCTGTGGCCGCAGCCGGCAAAGAGTTTGCCGCGCGAATAGACCATGCGGGTCTTGATGGCTCCCTCGGTGGTAAAGGCCCCGAAAGTACCTTCGATAGTAGGCCCGACCTTCACCGAATTACCGTCGAGCGTCAGCACGCAGATGCCCGATGTGGCCTCCATGCCCGATTCGGAGTACTGCACATAAGCCTTTTTATCGCTTACCACCACGAGGTGCTGCGGCCAGGCAGCCTTACCCTCGGGTGTCCGCACTTCCAGCGGGTCGGCATAGATCTGCCGCATGGTACGCGCATCGCAGACGACGAAACGCCCCGCACCGCCCATGTTGTCGCCGTTCTGAGTCAGCAGATAAATCCGGCCGTCGGCCATGTACATGTCCTGAAGCACGTTGCCGATCTCCCGGCCGCCATTGGCCTGTTCGAAGACCTCCTTGTACTCCCGGCCCGTCTTGTCATACCACACCAGCATGCCGTTGGCCGAAGTCATATTTCCCTCGCAGACGACGAACGTACCCTCCTTGTCGGTAAAATCGACCGACGCGCAAAGTTCCGCCGAGGCGAAAACCGTCTCGCCCGAGGCCCGGATACCGATCAGCGTGAGGATACCGCCCGAATAGGAGACCCCGTCGGCTGCGGCCGGAGCCTTGACCGTAACGCTCTTACCGGCAAGATCGAGCGCGGCGGTCCAACCCTCCGGAACATTCATGAAGTCCGCCGTCGTGACGTCGGCCATCCGGAGCGCCAGTTTCCGACGTTCCCCGAAAGCGAAAAGGTGATATCCGCTTCCGTCCTCCGGCTGCTCGAAGCCGAAAACAGCCCCAGTCTTGGGAATCGTGATCGTCTGACCGTCGGTCAGCTCGAAGACCACCTCCGTCCCGGTATCGCTCACCGAACGGAAGAAGGCATCGCCGTCCTGGCCCGAAGCCTTCACATCGCGCCCCGCGGCATCCTTCATACGCACACCGTCGATCGTCCAGTAACCCTCGGCATCCACGGCCAGGACCGGCGCCACGGCATCCTTGCCCGATACGGGAATCCTATTCCCGTCGGAATCGGTCAGCCAGTTGCCCTTGCCGCCCAGCGTCCAATAATAAACGCCTTCGTAGCGGTCGATGCCGATCTCCGGAGCGGCAGTACCGTTGGTGATACGGATCGAACTCTTGTCGTTGAAGACGATCGTATAACCGTCGGCCGTCTCGACAACATCGGAGATCGTCTTGCTCTTTTCCAACGCCTCGACAAGCGCCTGCAACGAGGAGACACTCTCGTTGAGCGTTGCCAGCTGGCTCTTGATTCCGTTGATTTCCGACCAGAGCTTCCCGTCATCATACGAACAGCTCCACGATGCAATGCCCAACAACACCAGCACCAACAGTGTAAACACTTTTCTCATACATTCCCTTTTTTAAGTTCGACATATAGTACAAAAAAATCAGCCGTATCTTCGGCGGGATACGGCACAACCGAAACTCAAAACGGGAATTCACTCTTCAGGAAGCCTTCGCTTCACGCACCGGAACCGGGACCGGACGACAGGGAAAACCGCAGTTTTGATTTCCGCCCGTAATCCCGCAGGCAACAAATCCATGGTATAACGCACCAGGCAGGTCTTCTGACTCGTTCCGATTCCGCGCCTTCCCAGCCTTGCGGCCAGTGGCAAAAGATTGCGAAACCTTGCGTGCCCCTCGGGGCAGGAACTCACAGCAACGGGCATTGTCGCAGATTTTCACTGCGTTCCCTTTTCATTCCTCGCCGCGATCCGTCGATCGGATGCGCTTCGGAAACCTGTGCGAAAGCAAATATAGACGTTTTTTTCAAATCCGCCAAGTTTTCGGCCGATTTTGTAAAACCAGGATCGGTCAAATCAACGGGTGCAGGGAACAGCTCTTCCCGAACGGCGGAAAATCACCAGGACAATCAGAAAGGCAAGCAACTCGGCAACCGGCTCGGCAAGCCAGATGCCCCGAACTCCGAAAAACTCGGGAAGAACCAGAAAACAGACTATCAGCAACAAATATCCCCGAAGCAGGGTGATCGTCATCGCCGGGCGCGACTGCTCGACGCTCTGGAAATAGCAGATCGAGACAATGTTGAACGCGAAGAAAACGAACCCGGAAGCAAAAAGCGGAAGCCCCTCGGTCGCCAGGGTATAGGCCGGATAGGAAGCATCGAGGAAAAGACTCACGATCCGACTGCTTCCTACGGCTGTCAGCACGAAAAAGAGGAATCCGAAGGAGACGGCCGTCAGCATTGCAAGCCGGAAGGCCGACCGTACGCGCAACCGGTATCCGGCCCCAAAATTATAGCTCAGAATCGGCTGCGCCGACTGTCCGATGGCGTTGTAGACCATAAAGATGATCGGGAAGAAGTAACAGGCGATGCTGAAGGCCGCTACGCCATCTTCACCCAGATGACGGATAAAGACGTAATTGCCCGTGAACATCATTGTGGCAATCGCTCCTTCGCAAAGAAAGGTCGAAAGCCCCAGCCGACACATGTAATCCACGTTGCGCAACGTGAGCCGCAGGCTTTTGCGGTTCATCTTCACCCGACAGAAACGGATGACGTTGCGACGGCGGGAAAGATAGGCCAGAATCATACCCGCACCGATCACATAGCCGAGACTCGTGGCCAAAGCCGCACCGAACATGCCCCAGTCGAAAAGGAAGATGAAGACATAGTCGAGGATGATATTGATGACCGCCGGCACGGCATTGCACCACATCGCATAGTTGGGCGAGCCGTCGAGTCGTACGAAAAACATGCCGGAGCTCAACAAGGCGCTGAAGGGCAGGAAGGGCACAAACCAGTACATGTACTCCAACACAAGCGGAAGAAGGCGCGGCGAACTGCCCAGCAGCAGGGCGACTTCCGGGGCAAACAGGCATATCACGAGACCGTAGGCCACGAGCAGCAGCGAGGAGACGACAACGGCCTGCGTGACGTTGATCCGCGCCGTCTTGACTTTTCCATGCGAGAGATGGATCGATGCCACAACCGAGGCCCCGACGCCGAACATAAGGGCGACACCCGTATTGATGAGAAACAGCGGAGCCGTGATATTCACCGCAGCCAGGGCGTCGCTGCCGATACCCCGTCCGACAAAAATACCGTCGGTAATCACGAACACGGCTGAAAACACCATACCGAGTACGGTAGGAATCAACAAGCGGCGAAACAGCCGCGGAATCTCCATGCTGCCGAAATCGATACTGTCCTTCATCGCTATTGTCCGGTTTTGTTTTTCGGCGGACAAAGATAGCACATCGGCAAAGCTCCGCAATGCCTATAATGAAATATGATGAAATCGGCAAATTCATAGCCGCAGAGTCTCCTGCAGCCTACATGATGTTACTTCGCCGTATTCCGGTATTCGGTGGGGGATTCGCCCGTATGCTTCTTGAAGAAGCGGCCCAGATACGACTGATCGGGAAAATGGAGCCGATAGGCGATCTCCTGCACCGACAAATCGGTGGATTTCAGCAGCATCTTGATCTCTAGGATCACCGAACGGTCGATGAACTCCTTGGCCGTCGTGCGCGCAATCGTCCGCACGATCGTCGAGAGATACCGTGTCGAAATGCAGAGCCGGTCGGCATAGAAGGTAACCTCGCGTTCCCGGATGGAATGTTCGTGCACGAGCGAGACAAACCGGTGGAACAGTTCCGACTGACGCGTCGTGCTCTCCGCACTCTCCTGAAGGTGTGTTCCGTAGCGCTGCATCTTGTCGAAGGACTCGAGCAGCAGATTCTGCAGACGATTGCGGATGATCGTATTGCGAAACATGTTGTCATGATCCCGATAGGTGTACTCCGCCATCTCGAACCAGATAGAAACCCCCTCTGCAAGCCGCGGATACAACGGCACGATCGGCTGCTTGCGCAAAGCTCCGAAAAATACCGGATCGAGCCGGTAGGCCGCTTCCGAGAAGAGATTGACAGAAAAGGCAAAATACGTTACACGGAAATCCGCCGAACGCTCGGACATCAGCAATATAGCTCCGGGAAGCAACAGCAGAATCGTATCGGCTCGGACTTCGCTCTGATATTGGTCGATCGTAGCTACGGCGCTTCCTTCACGACAGTAGAGAATGGCCCCGCCGTCGGCACGGACCGCATTACGGTCGAAAAAGGCCAGATCGGACTCGCCGACCACAAACTGTTCTTCGGATGAGATGAGCAATGGATTGCGGGTTGTCATACCACCTATTCTTTTTTCGAACAAAAATAATGTATTTCTTCATGAAAAAGAAAATATTGTTCCGAAAATCAACAATACTATTCGCAATATTTAGATCGCAGATGCGTTATAATAGGGTACTTTTGCACCTGAAAAAGTTTTTTAGTACAACTCATATATTAAGTAAGGAAAATTATGAAACAAACATTCGTGAAAGCTGCCCTTGTGGCAAGCTGCATGGCAGCCGTCGCCTGCAAGCAGGCCCCGACGGCAATGGGTCCCGGCCAATATGCCGTGATCACCGTCGCCACCTCCGACCGCGAAATCCCGATCAGCAACACGGCCGTCATCCAGGGCCGTCAGGATATCGCCATCTACCCTCAGGTATCGGGTACGATCTCGCAGCTCTGCGTTACCGAAGGTCAGAAGGTTTCGAAGGGCCAGACGCTCTTCATCATCGACCAGGTGCCCTACAAGGCCGCCCTGCAGACTGCCGAGGCCAATGTGGCCGCAGCCGAGGCCAGCGTGGCCACCGCACAGCTGACCTATGACAGCAAGAAGGAGCTTTTCGCCAAGAATGTCGTTTCGCAATACGATCTCTCGACGGCCCAGAACAACCTGCTCACCGCCAAGGCACAGCTCGCACAGGCCGAGGCACAGCGCGTCAATGCCGCCAACAACCTCTCCTACACGGTGGTGAAGGCTCCGTCGAACGGTGTCGTAGGTACGCTTCCGTACCGTGTCGGCGCTCTGGTCAGCGCTTCGATTCCCCAGCCGCTGACCACCGTTTCGGACAACTCGACAATGTACGTCTACTTCTCGATGACGGCCAAGCAGATGCTCGAGATGACGCGCCGCTACGGCTCGATCGCCGAGACGATCAAGAACATGCCCGACGTGCAGCTCAAGCTCGATGACGGCTCGATCTACGAGCAGACGGGCCGCGTGGAGTCGATCAGCGGTATCGTGGACTCCTCGACCGGACGCGTACAGTGCCGGGCCGCATTCCCCAACGCCGGAGGCCTGCTTCTGAGCGGCAGCGTCGGAAATGTCATCATTCCGAGCATCTACAAGGACTGCATCGTCATCCCGCAGACGGCAACATACGAAGTGCAGGATAAGACTTATGTCTATAAACTCGTGGACGGCAAAGCTTCGTCGGCCATGATCGAGGTCGAGAAGATCTCGAACGGCCAGGAGTACATCGTAACCGCAGGCCTTACCCCGGGTGAGGTGATTGTCGGTGAAGGCGTACGTCTGATGCGCGAAGGCACGCCCATTGTTCCCAAGGGCCAGACGGCCGCAGCTCCCGCCGACAACGGCACGGAGGAGGCCGCAGAGAACGGCGAAGCCGCTCAAAACGAAGAGGCTGCCGCTCAAACTCAAAACGAAAAGGAGGAATAACCCATGACACTCAAGCATTTTATTGAACGACCCGTACTGGCGTCGGTCATCTCTATCGTCATTGTAATCGCCGGTATCATCGGACTTGCGTCGCTGCCGGTGGAGCAATACCCCGACATCGCACCTCCGACGGTCATGGTGCGCGCCTCCTATCCGGGAGCCAGCGCCGAGACCATCCAGAAATCGGTGGTCGTACCTTTGGAGGAGGCCATCAACGGTGTGGAGAACATGACCTACATCACCTCCTCCGCAGCCGCAGGTTCCGCTTCGATCAACATCTATTTCAAACAGGGTACAGACCCCGACATGGCGGCTGTGAACGTTCAGAACAAGGTTTCAACCGCTACCGGACAGCTGCCCTCGGAGGTTACGCAGATCGGTGTTACGACCATGAAGCGCCAGACCTCGATGGTCAAGATCTTCTCGCTCTACAGTCCCGACGACTCCTATGACGAGGGCTTCCTGGCCAACTACTCGAAGATCAACATCGAGCCGCGTATCGTCCGTATTCCGGGTGTCGGCGAGGCCTTCACGCTGGGTTCAGACTATTCGATGCGTATCTGGCTCAAGACCGATGTCATGGCCCAGTACAAACTCATGCCGTCGGACATCACCGCCGTGCTGGCCGAGCAGAACCTCGAGGCTTCGACCGGTTCGCTGGGCGAGAACTCCTCTAACGCCTTCCAATATACGATGAAGTATTCGGGACGTCTGATGCTGCCCGAAGAGTTCGAAAACATCGTCATCCGCGCTCAGGACGACGGAACGGTTCTCCATCTGAAGGATGTTGCCGACATCGAGCTGGGCCGCGAGTCCTACTCCTACGTCGGTAAGACGAACGGACACCCGGGTGTCAGTACGATGGTTTTCCAGACTGCCGGCTCCAACGCCACGGAGGTCGTGAACCAGATCAACGAACTGCTCGACGAGGTGGAGGCCGAACTGCCGAAAGGCATCGCCATCGCCCACCTGCACAGCGTAAACGACTTCCTCTTCGCCTCGATCAACGAGGTGATCAAGACCCTCTTCGAGGCTATCATCCTCGTGGTGCTCGTGGTCTATGTCTTCCTTCAGGATATCCGCTCGACGCTCATTCCGACGGTCTCGATCCTCGTATCGCTAGTCGGCACCTTCGCCTTCCTCGCCGTGGCCGGATTCTCGATCAACCTGCTGACGCTCTTTGCTCTGGTGCTTGCGATCGGTACGGTGGTCGATGACGCCATCATTGTCGTCGAAGCGGTGCAGGCGCGCTTCGATGCCGGATACAAGTCCTCGTACATGGCCACCATCGACGCCATGTCGGGTATTACGTCTGCAATCATCACCTCGACGCTGGTCTTCATGGCCGTGTTCATCCCCGTGGCCATGATGGGCGGTACGTCGGGTGTCTTCTACACGCAGTTCGGTATTACGATGGCCGTGGCCGTAGGTATTTCGGCCATCAATGCACTGACGCTTTCACCGGCTCTCTGCGCCCTGATTCTGAAGCCCTATCTCGATGAGAACGGCGAGATGAAGGACAACTTCGCCGCACGGTTCCGCAAAACGTTCAACGTGGCCTTCAATGCCCTGGTAAACAAGTACAAGCGCGGCGTGATGGTCTTCATCAAGCACAAGTGGCTCATGTGGTCCACCTTCGCACTGGCCATTGCGGCCCTCGTCCTGCTGATGAACTCGACCAAGACGGGTCTGGTGCCCGATGAGGACCAAGGTACGATCATGGTGAACGTAACGACCGCACCGGGTACGTCGCTCGAAGAGACCAACAAGGTACTCGAAGAGGTGGCCAACCGCATCGCGGACATTCCCCAGGTCGAGAACGCCATGGAGACCGCCGGTTTCAACATGATCGCCTCGGCAGCCGGCTCCTCCTACGCCATGGGTATCGTCAAGTTGAAGAACTGGGACGAGCGCCCCAACCCCGAAGATGAGGTACATGCCGTCATCGGACAGATCTACGCCCGCACGGCAGATATCAAGAACGCCACGATCTTTGCCGTGGCTCCGCCGATGATTTCGGGTTACGGATCGACCTCCGGATTCTCGATGCACCTGCAGGACCGCGCCGGCGGCGAGCTGACCGACTTCTACCAGGTCTTCCAGCAGTTCCTCGGAGCACTGAACCAGCGCCCGGAAATCGAACGCGCCTACTCGTCATTCAACATCAACTTCCCGCAGTACATGGTCCGCATCGATGCGGCAAAGGCCAAACGAGCCGGACTCTCTCCCTCGACGATCCTTTCGACCATCTCGGGATACTACGGAGGTCAGTACGCCTCGTACATCAACCGCTTCTCGAAGATGTACTACGTCGTGCTCCAGGCACGCGCCGAGGACCGTCTCGACCTCGAGTCGCTCAACCATATCTATGTCCGCACGGACCAGGGCGAGATGGCTCCCGTAGGTGAATTCGTTGAAATGGAGAAGGTGTACAGCTCGGATGTGCTCAACCGATTCAACCTCTACAACTCGATCGCCGTGCAGGGTACGGCCGCCACAGGCTATTCGTCGGGAGATGCGATCAACGCCATCCGCGAAGTGGCTGCCCAGGTGCTTCCGAAGGGTTACGGATACGAGTTCGACGGCATCACCCGCGAGGAGGCCCAGACGACGAGCAACACGCTGATCATCTTCGGCATCTGCCTGCTGTTCATCTACCTCATCCTGAGCGCCCTCTATGAGAGCTACCTGATTCCGTTCGCCGTGATCCTGGCCGTTCCGTGCGGTCTGATGGGTTCGTTCCTCTTCGCCAAGGTCATGGGACTCGAGAACAACATCTACCTCCAGACGGGTATCATCATGCTCATCGGACTTCTGTCGAAGACGGCCATCCTGATCACGGAGTACGCCGCCGACCGACGCCGTGCCGGCATGAGTCTTACGCAGGCCGCCGTATCGGCCGCCAAGGCCCGTCTGCGTCCGGTGCTGATGACCGTGCTCACCTGCGTTCTCGGTATGTTGCCGCTGGTTGTTTCGACCGGTGCGGGTGCCAACGGTAACTCGACCCTCGGTACGGGTGTCGTAGGCGGTATGATCGTGGGTACGCTGGCCCTGCTGTTCCTCGTGCCGACGCTGTTCATCGTCTTCGAAACCCTCCAGGAGAAGCTCAAGCCGCTGGAACTGGATCCCGATCCGCAGTGGTCCGTGCGTGCCGAACTCGAAGAAGTAAAAAACGAGAAAGAGGAGGAATAAACACATGAAAAAGATACTGATTATCTGCCTGGCAGCTGCTATGACGAGCTGCGGCATCTATAAGAACTACTCGCGGCCCGAGGTTCAGACCGACGGCCTCTACGGGACGGCCGAGACGGCGGACACGACGACCATCGGCGACATCTCGTGGCAGGAGATGTTCTCCGACCCCTGCCTGCGCACGCTCATCGACCGGGCACTGGAGAACAACACCGACCTGCAGTCGGCACAGTGGCGCGTCAAGGAGGCCGAAGCGACACTCAAGTCGGCCCGCCTGGCCTATCTGCCTTCGTTCAACTTCGCCCCGCAGGGATCGATCAGCAGCTTCGACAACTCCCCGGCATCGAAGACCTATTCGATTCCCGTTACGGCCAGCTGGCAGATCGACATCTTCGGCGGTCTGACCAATGCCAAGCGCCGCGCCAAGGCACTCTACCTCCAGAGCCAGGAGTATGAGCAGGCGGTCAAGACGCAGCTCATCGCTTCGGTTGCGAACCTCTACTACACGCTGCTGATGCTCGACAGCCAGTACGAAGTTACGGGCCAGACGGCCGAAAAGTGGGAGGAGAGTATCCGCACGATGCGGGCCATGAAGGAGGCCGGCATGACCAACGAAGCCGGTGTCGCCCAATACGAAGGTTCCTACTATGCAATCGTCGCCTCGCTGCGCGATATCGAGTATTCGATCCGCGAGGCCGAGAACAGTCTCTGCACGATCCTGGCCGAGACGCCGCACGAGATCGAGCGCGGACGCCTGGATCAGCAGGAGCTGCCCATGGATCTCGCCGTAGGCGTTCCCGTACAGATGCTCTCGAACCGTCCAGACGTACGCAGCGCCGAATACTCGCTCATGCAGTCGTTCTACGCCACGAACGCCGCACGCTCGGCCCTCTATCCGTCGATTACGCTCAGCGGCTCGGCCGGATGGACCAACAACGCAGGAACGATCATCAATCCGGGCAAGCTGCTTCTCTCGGCCGCAGGATCGCTGTTGCAGCCGATCTTCAATGCCGGAACGAACCGTGCGAACCTGAAGATTGCAAAGGCACAGCAGGAGGAGGCCAAGCTCTCGTTCCAGCAGACGCTGCTCAACGCCGGCGCCGAGGTAAACAACGCCTTGACGCAGTGCCAGATGGCCCGTGCGAAGACCGACGTTCGCGCAAAACAGATCGAGGCCATGGAGCGAGCCGTCGCAAGTACCGAGTTGCTCATGCAGCACTCCTCGACGACCTACCTCGAGGTGCTGACCGCCCAGCAGTCGCTGCTCTCGGCACAGCTGTCGCAGATTGCCGACCGCTTCGATGAAATCCAGGGCATTGTGAACCTCTACCAGGCTCTGGGCGGAGGCCGCGACCTTACCACGGAGGAGAAGTGATGAAACGGGGAGCTACCAAGGAAGAGATCATCCGCACGACGCAGGATCTGATCGCCCGGAACGGCATCCGTGCCGTCCGGGTCGATGAGATCGCGCAGATGTTGGGGATCTCGAAACGGACGCTCTACGAAATGTTCGCCGACAAGAACGATCTGATAGGGGCCTGCCTCGCCAGCATGGCACGCCAGCAACGCAAGACACTGGCCTCAAATCGCAGGCGGTGCGGAAATTCCCTGCAGAAAGCGTTGCGGCTCGCCTACACTTACATCGACAATCTCTACACGGTCGATGCAAGTTTTCTGGCCGATATCCGCAACAAGGTTCTTTTTGCCGAATATTACAATGAAAACCGGGATTTCTGGTTCTCGGAACTGACCCGCGATCTGGAGACATGCCGCAAAGAAGAGCTGCTGCTTGCGGAGATCGACACTGCGGCACTCACGCAGCAACTGTTGAGTACACTGCTCGAACTTCGGCTGAACCACGCCACACGCGAAGAGCTCTGTCTGCTGTGCCGGACGATTCTCCGGGGCGCTGCCTCCAAACAGGGGATAGACTATCTCGACCGGAACCGCTGATCGCCGGATATGCCCGATCAAAGAGCCGCAGGAGAGTTTCCTGCGGCTCTTTTTTTCCGTCTGTCGCTATTTTTCATTGCCGTATAACGAAAAAATGGCTCCGGCTTGATGTCCGGAAACAAAAAATGCGTATATTTGCATGCGTATAGCCACGGGAGCTTTCCGAAAAATGACCGTCAGCACTACATACATCACCCTTCGCGGGAAATCCGGCATCCGAATGATGTCGGGTATGATGATGTCGATGCGCAGCGATCTTCGCCGGGTATAGTTCCGTCGTGTGCGACTGTTACAATCCGGCTTCCACGAGGTCGGATTTTTTTATGAACGATTTTAAACGAACCGATATGGATCCGAAGAATTACCGTTTCGAAACGCTCCAGATACACGCCGGGCTTCATCCCGACACCGAGACCGGAGCCCGCGGCGTGGCGATCTGTCCCACGGCCGCCTACCGTTTCCGCAGCTGCGACCATGCGGCGCGACTCTTCGAGCTGAGCGAGGCCGGCAACATCTACACCCGGCTGCAGAATCCCACGACGACAGCCTACGAGGAGCGCATCGCAGCCCTTTACGGAGCCGTCGGGGCGCTGGCCGTATCGTCGGGTATGTCGGCAATCCTCGTAACGGTACTCTCGCTGGCCGCCGAAGGCGACAACATCGTCGCCTCGCCGTTTCTCTACGGCGGCACCTACAACCAGTTCCGTATTACGCTGCGCAAGCTGGGCATCGACTGCCGCATCGCCCGCAGCGAGCGGCCCGAGGAGTTCGAGGCGCTCATCGACGGACGCACGCGGGCTCTCTACGTCGAAAGCATGGGCAATCCGACCTGCGCGGTTCCCGATCTGGAAGCATTGGGCGACGTGGCACGCCGGCGCGACGTGCCGCTGGTCGTGGACAACACTTTCGGTGCCGGAGGCTATCTCTGCAACCCCTTCGAGTGGGGTGCCAACATCGTCGTGGATTCCGCGACGAAGTGGATCAACGGCCACGGCACGGCTATGGGCGGCGTCATTGTGGACGGCGGCAACTACAACTGGGGCAACGGCAAGTTCCCGCAGATCGACGGACCCTCGGAAGGATATCACGGGCTCAACCTGTACGAAGCGTTCGGCACAGCGGCCTTCATCGTCAAGTGCCGCGTGGACGGACTGCGCGACCTGGGATGCTGCCCCTCGCCGTTCGACTCCTACCTGATGCTCATCGGGCTGGAGACTCTCTCGCTGCGCGTGCGCCAGGAGGTGGAATCGACCCGCCGGCTGGCCGAATACTGTCTCCGCCACCCGAAGGTGCGCAGTGTCAGCTTCGTGGGCTTCGACACGCACCCGAGCTACGAAAACGCCCGCAAATACTACCGCTACGGCTCTTCGGCAGTCTTCACGATCGAACTCAAGGGAACGCTCGAGAGTACGGTACGTTTCGTCGAGGCGTTGCAGCTGGCTGCACACATGACGATGATCGGCGACTCGATCACCGTCGTAACGCATCCCGCCTCGACCACACACAAACAGCTGAACGAAGCGGACCTCGCAGCGGCCGGCATCACCCCGACGCTGCTGCGCATCTCGGTCGGACTGGAGAATGCCGAAGACCTCATCGCCGACTTCGAGCAGGCTTTCGCACAGGTGGAGGAGTAGGGTATGGCGCAGTACTTCGAATACGACGCCCCTTTCCCGCTCGAGCGGGGCGGTGAGCTTCCCGCACTGCGGATCGCCTACCACACCTACGGACGGATGAATGCCGCGGGCGACAATGTCGTGTGGGTCTGCCACGCCCTGACGGCCAACTCGGACGTCGCCGACTGGTGGCCCCATACGGTGGAGAAGGGGCGTTTCCTCGATCCGACGCGCTATTTTGTCGTCTGCGCCAACATCCTCGGATCGCACTATGGCACGACCGGACCGCTGCATGTCAATCCCGCGACAGGCGAGCCCTGGTACGGCGATTTCCCGCACTTCACGATCCGCGACATGGTGGCCGCACACCGGCTGCTGGCCCGCGAGCTCGGTATCGGGCGCATCGCGGCGCTCGTCGGCAGCTCGGTAGGCGGATTTCAGGCCGTCGAATGGGCTGTCGAGGAGCCGGAGCGTTTCGAGCGGCTCATACTTATCGCCACGGCAGCCAAAGCCTCGCCGTGGACCATCGCCATCGACGAGACACAGCGCATGGCGATCGAGGCCGACACGACGTTCGGCGAGCGGCGCGACGACGCCGGCATGAAGGGACTCGCCGCAGCACGCGCCATCGGACTGCTGACCTACCGCGGAGGCGAAGGCTACAACCTCACGCAGCAGGACCGCGAGGAACTGCCCCAGGAGCATCGTGCTTCGACATACCAGCAATACCAGGGCGAGAAACTCTGCAGGCGCTACAATGCCTACTCCTATTACGCGATCCTCGACGCCTTCGACACGCACGACGTCGGCCGCGGCCGCGGCGGAGTAGCCGCGGCGCTCGGCGGAATCCGTGCCCGGACGCTCGTCGTGGGAATCACGACCGACATGATCTTCACCCCGCGTGAGATGCGCGAGCTGCACGACCAGATTCCCGGAAGCCTTTACCGCGAGATCGACTCACCGTTCGGACACGACGGATTCCTGGTCGAATACGAACAGCTCGACGGCATCCTCTCACCCTTCATGAAGCATTGACAACAAAAAAACCTACCCATATGAGCAAAATCAAAATCGGACTTTTCGGATTCGGTGTCGTCGGACAGGGAATCTACGAAGTGGTGCGCAAGGCGAAAAACGCCAATGCCGAGATCGTGAAGATCTGCGTCCGCGACCCGGAGAAACCCCGCAAGGTCGAGGCGGATCGGAGCCTTTTCACCACCTCCGTGGAGGAGATCCTTGACAGCCCGAATGTCAATCTGGTCGTCGAGGTCATCAACGACCCCGAAGCAGCCTACGACATTGTCAAACGTTCGATGCTGCGCGGCATTCCGGTCGTATCGGGCAGCAAGACGATGCTGGCCCGCCACCTCCCGGAACTGATCGAGCTGCAGAAGACACGCAACGTCGCCCTGCTCTACGATGCCTCGTCGTGCGGATCAATCCCCGTGATCCGCAACCTCGAGGAGTACTACGACAATGACCTGCTGCTGGAGGTCAAGGGCATTCTGAACGGTTCGTCGAACTACATCCTCTCGCGCGTCTTCGACCATGCCGAACCCTATGCCGATGCCCTGGCGCAGGCCCAGCGGCTGGGTTTCGCCGAAAGCGACCCCTCGTTCGACATCGAGGGATACGACTCGCTCTTCAAGCTGGTCATCATCACCGTGCACGCCCTCGGCGTCTATGTGGCACCCGAAAGGATCTTCACCTACGGCATCTCGACGATCCACGACTCGGATATCCGCTACGCTCGCGAAAAGGGCGTGAAGATCAAGCTCGTGGCACAGGTTGTCAAGGTGAGCGAAGAGCGCTTCACGATGTTCGTCATGCCGGAGTTCGTAACCCCCGACAAATATATCTACAGCGTCGATGACGAGTACAACGGCGTAGTGATCCGCGGCGAATGCTACGACCGCCAGTTCATGTTCGGCAAGGGCGCGGGAAGCCTTCCCACGGCATCGTCCATCCTGAGCGACATCATGGCCCGCCTGCACGACTACCGCTACGAATACAAGAAGATGAACTACCTCCGGCTGCCCGAGTACACGACCGACATCACGCTGAAGGTCTACGTCCGATACAAGGATACCGACGTGCGCGGAATCCTCCGTTTCGAGCGGATCCACGAACAGTACATCAGCGACGAGAGCAACTATCTGATCGGCGATATCCGCTTGAGCGAATTGATGGACAAGCGGCCGCAGCTCACGGGCAAGGACGTCTTCCTGGCCAACATTCCGATCTTCTTCCTCAACCGCGACCATTGAGATCCGCCATATACGGAAGCGGGGGAGTTCTTTTCGAGAAGAACTCCCCCGTTTCATTTCCAAAGACCGCGTCCGGACGTCAATCCTTCACGCAACGGAGCGACATGCCGTATGTCGCGGGATAGGAGCCGAGTGTGGGTTCGGCCGAATCCGAAAAGAGAATCGCATGGCACATCTCCCCGTCGGAAACGCCCATCAACATACCCTTGTTTTCGGTGCCGTACCGGTCCGTCGGACCGTTTTTTATCCTGTACCCGGCACAGCAGAAGAAGTCCGCAGGACGCTCCGGACTTTCGAGCAATGCCTGCAGCTCCGTCTCGTCAGGAATATGCCATCCTTGCGGACAAATTCCGCGGACGGGAGTCGTTGCAGCCGTGCCGCCGTTCGCAGCCACGCTCCAATCGTAAAGATACCCTTTGGTCGGAACCGCCGCAGCATCATTGTCATAGGGATACCAGAACCCCGTACCGATCTGTGCACCGACGGGTTTGTAGCGCAGATTTTCGGTCATCCATTCCGCTCCGCCGATCGTTGCCGTCCCATAATGCTCGCCTTCGTAATCCACGCCCTGCGTCGGCTCTTCGCCGCCGTCATCGGAATTTTCGGAATCTTCCAGGCTGCCGCCATCCTCCCAGTCGGCGATCTCGCCACTGAGGCTCACCTCGATTGCGGGCGGCTCCCCGGCAGAGACAACGATCGAAAGGTCATAACTTTTCCCGCCTCCGAAAAGAGCTTCGGAAATCGATTTGCTGCATGTCGTGCCGTCTTCCAAGATGACCTCGACAGTAAGCGAGGTCTGCTGCGGAACGAGAACCGCCCGGTAACGCAACCCGGCATCCACCTCGAAGGTCTCGATTTCGACCCCTGTCGCATCGGGATTCGCTTCGGCCTTCGGAACCGAAAGATCCACATCGGCCTCGGCGACCGCACCGCTGAGCGTAACTCCCGCAACCGGCGATTCCGCATGATTCTCGACGACGATCGACAGCTGCGACATCAGATGATGGAAGGTCATGCCGACTGGCGCGCTGCCGGGAACCACATCCCGCTGCACGGCGCCCAGCAGATCGGACGGCCCGCATCCGTCGCGCTGATCAAGAGCCACGGTAAAACGAGTCGGCGTTCCCGATTCGGAATAGGGATAGTAGGCCGTGAGTGTCGCCGTCCCTTCAGATGCATCGTACCAGGTCAGTTCCGAAGCCAGGAATACGGTACCGTCATAATCCATCGGGTGATTTGCGACATAATTGCCCGAAGGGCGCGTAATGGTCAGACCGATCCGGTCACCCTTGTCGAAATAGAGACCCGTAACACGGGAAAGCGTCGGTACGATCCGTACGGACGGAAGGGCTCCTCTTCCGTCATCGGAACATCCGACCGCAGAGATTACGCCCACGGAAAACAGAGACAGTAAAAATATTTTCATGTAGGTTTGGGTATTGGTTATTCCGTACAGACAAAGATAAAACGATATATCATATATTATAATTCAAAAAGAACATTTTTAACCTGTCCAACGCATCAAAACACGCATTCGGGAATCGCAGAGCGGATTTTCACATCCGGAATACACAAAAAAGCGGCAGACCTCAGGTCCGCCGCTTTTGAGCTTCATATCACTGAACCGGTACACTATCTGTCGCGCACACAACGCACCTGCATGCCGTTTGCCCGGGCATAGGGCACCTCATACTCGATGCCGCTCTGTGTCGTGGCCTTCTCGAACCAGAAGTAGAGTGCCGGAGACTGGGCATCCGTACCGGCATCGGAACTCCAGTAAAGGCCTACCCAGGGCTGTGCCTCCATGGCTACATTACGCGTCGGGGGCATATAGATATTGTAGATCGTGGAATTGTCGTAACGACGGCGCCCGGCACCGATGAAGAACGACTCCGCGGATCCCGACGAAAGGGTCCATCCGTATTTGTCATAATCCTCAGCGACAGGAGTGCCGACGATCGTCAGCCCGCCGAAAGCCTTTGCCGGAGCGACCTTCCAACCGTAGGGACAGGGATCATTCACCGTCTTGGATTCACCCCAGAGTGTATGGTCGGAGTTCCACATCCAGTCGTATCCCGACTCCTCGACTCCGGTGATGTATTCCAGCGGATGCTGCGCGGCATACTCCGCCGTTCCGGTCTCGGCGCTCGACTCGACAATCTCGAGTTTCACCGTACCGCTCTTGGCATTGTACATCGACGCCGACGTGCCGTTGGAAGCCTGATAGGTGCTCGGACCGATGAAGGGGTCCTTGCGGCCCCACTGGTAGTAGAGTCCGTATGACGAGAGAATCTCATCGGTCGAAGCATTGCCGTTGGCCAAAGCTCCGAGATTGCGGTCCATCATCGTGTAACCGTTGAATTCGACTGCAGCCCCCTCGGCTTCGGGATCGTAGGAGGTGGCCCATACATGCCAGCTCCAGATCAACGTTCCGGCCTCGTCATAGGCTCCGATCAACGCATTGCCCGTATCGATGACCGTATCATCGTCATCGTCAGTCCCCACATAGAAGGAGACCTTGCCGTCCTTGAGCGAAAGGTACTGGATCAGGCTCGTCTTCGACTGCCAGACGATATCGACCGATGCGGTCTGAAGTGCGCTCTGTCCATCGCCCTTGTGCATGGCATCGAACAGGTAGTTCGTCTCCGCACGATGCACCATATAGCTGTTCGCCGGGCTGTTGCTCATATCCACCGTCTCCGACACGCTTATGAAAAGCGTTGCTGCAACGCTCTTCCCGCTGTACGATGTTCCCGAGAGGGTCAGCGATCCGGAACGCACGGCCTCCGAATCGGAATCCGCCTCATCCTCGAACGACGTGGGAGCAACGATCGTAAGTTGCCGCGCATCGCCATCGACGGTGAAATTCTCCGTATCCCATCCCGTAGGCCGCGAAGTGATCGAATAGCTTTTGATGTCGGTCGCGGAGAAAGAGACCTGTACGGTCTGACCCGGCTGCATATAGACTGCGGGATCGTCGAACGACAGTTTGCCCGTTTCCTCATCCTTTTTGCACGACACCATGGCTGCCGTCGCAACCAGCACGAGGAGGACAAATGCTGTAAATCTTTTCATACCATTCAATTTCAAAAATCTTTGCAAAGATACCAAAAAGCGGAAAAATTCCTATTATCGCCTTCCAAATATTTCCACGACCAAGAATTGCCGCACGTTTATCTTAACGGATTTCCACGGCGGATAGTATGTGCCGACGGGCCGAAACGGACAAAAATCCGTCTTTCGGGAGTATCGCAGCAACAATTCGCAGTTCATCCCCTCCGGCAAACAGAACGGGGGCCCCTGATACAGGGGCCCCCGAGAAGCATTCCGCACAAAATAAGGATCGCTATTTCGATGCCGCACGGTCGAAATAGGCCCGGAAGAAGAGCAGCTGATGCGGCAGCGATGCAGCCCAGTATTCTGCCGTATGGGCTCCGGGACGGGTCAGGAAATCATGGCCCACACCCTGCTTGAGCAGTTTCTCATGCAGGGCCATGTTCACGTCGTAAAAGAAATCCTGATAGCCGCAGTCCACGAAGATGGCCAGTTCTCCGTCCCGAAGCGAATCGACCTGGTTGATGACCGTATGGCGGTTCCAGCGCTCCTGGTTGCCGGCCTCCTCACCCAGTTGCTTCTTCATCTCCCACGAATCGGGGAAGGGGCGGATATCCACACCGCCCGACACCGAGGCAACGGCTCCGAAGAGAACCTTGTGCCGCAGGGCTGTCCACAGTGCACCGTGGCCACCCATGCTCAAACCGGCTATGGCCCGGGACTCGCGCGCAGGAAGGGTCGGGTAGCGGGCATCGACCCAGGCGGGCAATTCCTGCGAAACGAAGGTTTCGAACTGCGACGTGGGGTCGAGCGGACTGTCCCAATACCAGCTGTTCTCGCCGTCGGGGCAGACAAATATCACACTGAATTGCTCGGCCAGCGGCCGCAGGTCGCGGATGCGTTGCCAGGCCAGCTCGTCGCCGCCGTATCCGTGGAGCAGATAGACCACCGGAAACCGGTCGCCCTCCGCATGATCGGGCGTTACCACCACGGTGGGTATTTCACGCTGCATCTTCACGCTGAAGACCTTGAGCGTATCGATGTCGGCGGCACGGAGCGTGGCCGACACGGTCAGGAACAAGAGAATGAACAGGATTTTTTTCATGATTCGGGTATAAAACAATAAGATTCCATAATGCGGTTCGCAAGTCAAAAAAGCAGGGTGCACCTTCGCGGCACACCCTCCTGCGGGTTATTTCTTTTCGGGCCGGGCGATTGTCTCACGCATCGACGTGTCGGCCATGATGTTTTTCATCCGGTAGTAGTCCATGATGCCGAGATTTCCGTTGCGGAAGGCCTCGGCCATGGCTAGCGGCACCTCCGCTTCGGCAAGAATCACCTTGGCCCGGGCATCCTGCGCCTTGGCCTTGTTCTCCTGCTCGAGGGCCACGGCCATCGCACGGCGCTCTTCGGCCTTGGCCTGCGCAATGTTCTTGTCGGCCTCGGCCTGGTCCATCTGCAACTGGGCGCCGATATTCTTGCCTACGTCGATATCGGCGATGTCGATCGAAAGGATCTCAAAGGCAGTACCCGCATCGAGGCCCTTTTCGAGTACCACGCGGGAGATCGAGTCGGGATTCTCGAGCACGATCTTGTGCGAAAGGGCCGAACCGATCGACGAGACGATACCTTCGCCGACACGCGCCAGCACGGTCTCCTCACCGGCTCCGCCGACCAGCTGCTTGATATTCGCACGCACCGTAACGCGGGCCTTGGCAATGAGCTGAATACCGTCCTTGGCCACGGCGGCTACGGGAGGCGTATTGATGACCTTCGGGTTCACCGACATCTGCACGGCCTCAAAAACGTCGCGGCCCGCCAGGTCAATGGCCGTCGCCATCTTGAAGTCGAGCATGATATTGGCCTTCTGGGCCGAAACGAGGGCATGCACCACGTTCGTAACATTGCCGCCGGCCAGATAATGCGCCTCCAGCTCGTTGGGATTGAGCGCAAGCCCCGCCTTCGTGCTCTCGATCATCGACGAGACGATCGTCGAGGGCGGCACCTTGCGCCAGCGCATCAGCACCAGCTGCAGCAGGCTGATCCGCACGCCCGACACGAGCGCCGAGAACCACAGGCCCACGGGAATAAAATAGAAGATGAGCCACAGGGCTACGATACATACGAAAACGATCACGGCGATCAATCCTACCTGAAAATCCATATTCGTGCGGTTTTAGGTTATTTTACGGGTTTTACGATGACACTGAAATTTTCGAAGCCCACGACCTCGACTTCGCGTTGCGGATCGACATAGGCATCGAGCGACTTGGCCTCGTAGATGCGGCCGCCGATCTCGACCTTGCCCATGGGCGACAGACGCGACAGGGTCTTGCCGCGGTCGCCGGCGTGCAGCTCCTCGGACGGCAGGACCGGGGTGCTCGACGAACGGATCTCCTGCCGCAGCGAAAAGCGCTGCCAGGTCTTCGCCCTCAGCGAAACGACCGTTACGACGAGCGACAGGACGAGAACCGCAACGATCACGACGGCACCTCCCGCCGTTCCGAAATCCCGGAATCCCAGCCATATGGCAAATCCGTCGCAAACCAGGGCCAGCAGAGCCCCCACCGAGACTCCAGGCAGCAGGATCAGCTCGGCCACCAGAAAGAGCAGCCCGAGCACAATCAGCAATACGATGTAAAAAAGTTCCATAACGGAGCTAAAGATAGCCAAAAAAGTCGGTTATTCGGAAGTTTCCGCCACTTTTATTTCCAATGCGGGGTCAAGTTGCCGAAGGGCGGCGGCCAAACGTTCGGCCACGGCCAGGTCGTCGAACGTCCCGATGACGAAGAACTGCTGCCCGACCCGGGAAAGCTCGCGGCCTTCGGCCTGCTCCGCAATGGCCGTCCGTACGGTCTCCGAGAGGTCGTCCGTTCCCGAAATCTCAACCCGGTACGATACGGGGGCATCGGCCTCCTGCGCCAGGTTGCGGTAGACGCCGTCGTTCCAGACGACCACCTCGGGACGTATGAATCCGTGCTTCTTCAGCACGACCTGCACCGAATCGGCCTCCTCGCGCGTGGCGAACCCGCCCGTGTAGTAGCACCATTTCCCCTCATCGTTCACCAGATAGGAGAGCGGATAGGCTCCCCGGAAGGTCGAGACGGCCCGCTTGGTGTTGAACGTACCCAGCAGGATACGGTAGATCGTTCCATGCTCGTAGACCGTGCATTCGGGAATCGGGTTCTGATAGCTGTATTTCGGGCTCTTGGTAAAAATCACACTGTCGTACTGCAGGAAATAGCGCTCGGCGACCGTAATCTTCGGAAGGCGGAAATCCACCGCCGCCAGTTGTTCGGAGACCCCGCGGAGCGAATCGGCAGCCTCGTCGAGCGAAAGCACATCGGCTACGGCCCGCTCATAATCGACCAGAACGCGCTTGCGCAGGAAATAGTCCGCCACGGCATCCGAAGCCGTCTCGCCGCGCAGCGCGGCAAGCTGCCGCTGGGCCTCAGACAAAGCCTCCTCCTCGTGCGAAAGGACTGTCTCCTGTCCCAGCTTGTCGAGCAGATAGCCGTACGCATAGTTCTTGTTGTCGAAAATATAGTTCCAGGTTCCGGCCAGCGAATCGGCCAGCACTCGATTCATCCCCTGCAGGGTATTGTAACGGTCGTACAGCTCCTGCGCTTCGGCTTCCGTAGGCACTGCGGCATAGGTCTCGGCGAGCTGTTTCAGGGTCTCGTAATTGACGAAATAGCGGTTCGCGTAATCCACGGCCTTCAGTTCGAGGTCCTGGGAGCGGCGCAATGCGGCATAATCCACGGCGGGAAGCTGCTCGGAGAACCACGGATTGTAGATCAGGTTGCGGACCTTCAACGAATCGGGAATTTCGGGCGCTCCTCCATATGCGGAGGCCGTGCTTCCGATCCCGCTGTCGAGGTTGGCCAGCACCCATTCCTGCTCGATGGTGTTGATCCGATCGACGAGCTGACCCTTGGCATTGCGGATCTCGAAGATCCGGTTTTCAAGGGCGAGAATCTCCTGGGAGTACATCTGACGCCCTTCGGGATCCTCCCGCAGCTGGACGCGCAGCCGATCCACGACCCGCACGATCGAATCCTCGCGCGACTGCAGCAGGGCATCCTCGCGCAACAGGGACATGTACGTTTCGTTCCGCTCAAGCCCGGCGATACGGGCCTTCACGTCGAGTTGCTGGCCCCGGAGTGTTCCGACCGCCAACAGCGCGGCAAACGATATGCAAATTCTGTGAATCTTCACGTTCATCATCTCCACCATTTAATGAAAAAGAGCTGGATCAGACCGAAAATTTCCAGACGGCCCAACAGCATCAGCAAAGTATAGAAAAATTTGACAGCGGCCGGAATCGCGGCGTAGTTGCCCATCGAGTAGACCTCTCCGAAACCGGGCCCCACATTGCCCAGACAGGCGATCGTCCCCGAAAACGAGGTCATCAGATCCACACCGCACAGCGTCGCGAAAACCGTACCGGCCAAAATGGCCAGCATGTAGGTTACGATGAAAATCATCACTCCGTGAAGCAATCCGTCCTCCTGGAGGATGCCGTCCAGCTTGACACGGAGTATGGCATTGGGGTGCTGTTGCCGCTGCAGCTGCTTGCGGATCATCTTGCCGGCCAACACGAGCCGATTGACCTTCATACCGCCAGTTGTCGATCCCGCACAGGCACAGACGATCGATCCGAACATGAGCAGCACGATGGCAAACGGCGGCCAGATGCTCGAATCGGCCGACGCAAAGCCCGTGGTGGTCATCAGCGAAAAGAACTGGAAGGCCGCATGACGGAACGACGAGGTAAGCGTGGGGTAGATCTCCGCGGCATAGAGGCTGATGGCGATCAAAGCGCTGCAGCCCAGCAGAATGCCCACATACCAGCGCGTAACCTCGGAACGGAACAGATTGTTCCGTTTGCCGGTTACCGTCGCATAGATCAACCCGAAGTGCATTCCGGCGATACCCATCGTTACGATCAGGACGGTTTCGATGAGCGGACTGTTGAAATAGGCCACACTGGCATTCTTGGTCGAGAAACCGCTCGTCGCCGCTGCCGACATGGCATGGCACAGCGAATCGAACCAATTCATGCCCGAGAGTTTGAGCATCACGGTCGAGAGGGCCGTCAGCCCGACATAGACCACCAGCAGCACATGCACGATCATCTGTGTGCGGTAACGGTAGTTGTCGCGGGCCAGCGACGAGAGTTCCATGTTCGAGAGGGTCATCTTGCTGCGCCCCATCGTCGGGAGCACCACCAGGGCGAACATCACCACACCCATACCGCCGATCCAGGTCGTCGAAAAACGCCAGAACTGCAATCCCCGGGGCAATGCCTCCACATTGGTAAGCACCGAAGCACCGGTTGTGGTAAGCCCCGAAACGCTCTCGAACCAGGCATTCGCCAGGCTGAACTCCCCGCCCCAGATCAGATAGGGGAACATGCTGACGACACACGCCACGAGCCACGAGCCCACGACGATGCAGAAGCCCTCCTTGTTGGAGATCTGATCGCGTTTGCCGACGAAGATCAGCGGAAACACACCCAGCAGAATGGTCAGCAGGGCCGAAAGAAGCAGGGGATAGAATGCCGAATCCATGCCGCTGACGCAGGAGATTCCTGCCGACACGAGCATGAAGGCCGCGATGAAAAGCATCACGATCCCGACATATCGCAAAACCACGTCTATCCGCATCTCCGTCCCTTTTTATTTCGACTGTTTGATGAGGTTGATGAGCGATTCGATCTTCTCCTTGAGTGCCAGCATCTCATCCTTGAGTTCGCCTTTGACCGTAAAGGGCACCCGGAACGAGAGGTAATTCTCCAGCCCCCGGTCCATCCGTTCGACGGGCGACACGCAGTAGACAAGGATGAAATAGTAGAACATCAGCACGATGGCGATCATCACCACGAGCGAAATCAGCACGGGTGTTACGGCCCGGTAGGCATTGGTCTTCATCCGCTCGGCCCGCGGGGCCAGCGAACTCTGCGTGGAGGTCATATAGTTGTTGATCGCCGAGATCAGCTTGTCGTACTGCACCTCGTATACCTCGTTGTACCAGCGGCTGCCGGAGGAATCAGCAACGCCGGTCCGCAGCGAATCGGCCGCAGCGCCGCCGGTGCCGAAAGCCAGGAAATTGTCGGTCAGCACACGCAGTTCGGTCGTTGCAAATGCGAGCGAATCGAGAAACGACTTGTCGAAGGCCTCCTCCTGGGCCGTAAGCAGAGCCTGCTCAAGGCGGTCGATACCCGCACGGCAAAGGCTGTCGTACGACCGGTCGCCGAAGACCGAGAGGCGGACCATAGCCATGTTCTGGTCATGCACGGCATCGAGCATCTGCTTGGCCAGCTCGATGTTCCGCTGGTTGGCACCGAGAATCTCTCCCGTATCGCGGCTCAGGCGGCTCAACTCGATAAACGAAACCATGCCCGAGAAAAAGAGCAGGCAGACAATGCTCAAGAATCCGGCCGTTACGCGTTTGCGCATCCCCGTCATAACATTCATCCGATTAAGTTCTTGCAAATATACGAAATTTAATCCAGAATTTCACCCGTCAGATCGTGAGATTCATCCATCCCGCCGAGCCGCACGCGGCAGATCGTATTGATCCGGCGCCGGTCGTAGGGAGCCTTCACCCGGCGGTAGTTGCCCGTATAGCCGAACATCATGCCGCCGCGCATCGTACTTTCGAAAAGCACGGTATCCTCCGTACCCACGGCCCGGGCGCAGAAGGCGCCGTGCAGTCGCGCACAGAGCTCTTCGAGCTCGGCCACACGGCGTGTGGCGACCGACGCCTGCACCTTGTCGGGCAGATCGACGGCCGGAGTTCCGGGACGCTCCGAGAAGGGGAAAATATGCAGGAAGGCGGGTTCGAGGCGCTCCAGAAACTCATAGGTCGTCCGGAAATCGGCATCGGTCTCGCCGGGGAAACCGACGATCACGTCGATACCGATGAAGGCATCGGGCATGAGCCGGCGCACGGCAGCGATACGGTCGGCGAAGCGCTCGGTGGTATAGCGGCGACGCATCAGATGCAGGATCCGGTCTGAACCGCTCTGCAGCGGGATGTGGAAATGGTGCTGGAAACGGGGCGAGGCGGCACAGAAGGCAATGATCTCGTCGGTGAGCAGATTCGGCTCGATCGAGGAGATGCGGCAGCGGTCGATCCCCTCGACCGTGTCGAGCGCCCGCAGCAGGTCGATGAAGCGTTCGCCCGTCGTGCGGCCGAAATCGCCCATATTGACCCCCGTAAGGACAATCTCGCGCTGTCCGGCGGCTGCGATCGCGCGGGCTTCCCCGACCAGATCGGCGATCGGCAAATTGCGGCTCGAACCGCGGGCGTAGTGGATCGTGCAGTAGGAGCAGCAGTAGTCGCAGCCGTCCTGCACCTTGAGGAAGGCCCGCGTGCGGTCGCCGCTCGAGAAGGCGGCGAAGAAGCGCGTCAGCGAGTCCGTATCGCAGCTGTAAATCTGCGCTCGCCCTTTTCCTGAAAGTTCAACCACCCGTTTGTATAAATCGCCTTTATCGTTGTTGCCCAATACGATATCCACGCCTTCGATCGCCGCGATCTCCTGCGGCTTGAGCTGCGCGTAACAGCCCGTTACGGCGATGATCGCCTGCGGATTGCAGCGATGAAGCCGGCGGATCAGGTTGCGGCACTTCTTGTCGGCATGTTCGGTAACCGAACAGCTGTTGATGACGCATATGTCCGCCTCGGCCGTGGGGGCCACGCGCACGAAGCCGCCACGCTCGAACTCCCGGGCCAACGTCGAGGTCTCCGAAAAGTTGAGCTTGCAGCCGAGGGTATGGAAACTGACTCTGCGAGGTTGCATGATTACATTCTTTTACGGGTGCGAAAATACGAAAACTCGGCGAAAGAGCCCGCATTTCGAAGAAAAAAGCTAAATTTGCGCGCACAAATAGGGTACAGATGGAATTCTTCAACGACCTGCTCCAATACGGATACCTCTCCAACGCGCTGACGGCCTGCGTGCTGTCGGGTATTGCGTGCGGGATCGTCGGGACCTACGTCGTTTGCCGCCGCATGGTCTTCCTTGCCGGAGGCATCACGCACGCCTCTTTCGGCGGGCTGGGCATCGCCTTCTGGATGGGAGCCAACCCCATAGGCGGGGCGCTCGTCTTCGCCGTACTCTCGGCACTGGGCATCGAGTGGGCCGGAAGCCGCGGCCGCATCCGCGAGGATTCGGCCATCGGCATCATCTGGTCGGTGGGCATGGCCGTCGGCGCCCTTTTCATGAGTCTCCGCCCGGGATACACCTCCGGAGACCTTTCGGCCTATCTGTTCGGCAGCATCGTAACCGTTACCCGCCAGGACGTCGTCTCGCTCGCTGTGCTGACGCTGCTGCTGCTCGTCGGCGCCGCGCTCTGGCTGCGTCCGGTCATGTATGTCGCCTTCGACCGCGAATTTGCCCGCAGCCGCGGCATCCACACCCGGGTGATCTCCTATCTGATGGCAGCCCTGGTGGCCATAACGATCGTACTCTCGATCCGCATCATGGGCATCGTGCTGCTCATCTCGCTGCTCACGATGCCCGTGGTCATCGTCAATGCCTTCACGCGGTCCTATCGCCGCATCGCCGCCGGGGCCCCTGCCGTGGCCGTGGCCGGAAACGTCGCGGGGCTCGTTGCCAGCTACCATTTCGAAGTTCCGCCCGGAGCTGCCATAATATTTACCCTCACTCTTACGCTTATTGGGGTAAAACTATTAACTTTGCACAGGAAAAATAGGCGAGCCTCCGCATGAAAACCATCCACAAACTCGTTCTGAAGTCATACCTCGGGCCCATGGTGCTCACCTTCTTCATCGTCATGTTCGTGCTGATGATGAACATCGTATGGCGTTATATCGACGAGCTGGTGGGAAAGGGGTTGAGCGCCGGGATCATCATCGAGCTGATGACCTACTTCATGGCCAACATGATCCCGATGGGCCTGCCGCTCTCGATGCTGCTTGCGGCCATCATGACGATGGGCAACCTGGGCGAGAACTACGAGCTGCTGGCCATGAAGTCGGCCGGCATGTCGCTCGTCAAGATCACCAAGCCGCTTATCATCCTCGTGAGCATCATCTCCGTAGGCAGCTTCTTCATCGGCAACGACCTGGTGCCGAGCGCCAACAAGAAACTCTACAGCACGCTCTACGACATCAAGCAGCAGAAGCAGGCGCTCGAATTCCAGGACGGACTCTTCTTCAACGGCATCGACAACATGTCGATCCGCGTGAGCCATCAGGATCCCGATACGCACCTGCTGCACAACGTACTCATCTACGACAACCGCGCGGCGAACAACAACATGAACACCATCCTCGCCGATTCGGGCTACATCCGGCTGTCGGACGACAAGCGCTTCCTGCTCGTTACGCTCTTCCACGGCGAGACCTATGAACAGACCCGCAATTCGCAATGGTTCACCCAAAGTTCGCTGCGGCACCACATCTTCGACCTGCAGAAGCAGGTGATCCCGATGGAGGGCTTCGCCATGGAGCGTACCGACGCCGACCTGTTCAGCAACAGCAGCACGAAGGACATCAGCGACCTGTCGCACGACATCGACTCGCTCGAGGTGAAGGTCAATACGGCGACGAGCACCTCCTACGAGCCGCTTCTCAAGGAGCAGATTTTCTCGCGCGACAATACCGTACTTCCGGTTCCCGACAGTCTGAAGGTGGACAAAAGCCTGTTCCGCGACCTCGCGGCCACGGACTCCATAGCAGCGATGCCGACCCGCACCAAGGACCGGGTCTGGAATCTGGCACGCACAATGGCCAAGAGTTCGCGCAACACCTTCTCGAGTTTCGACGAATCGACCACCAAGGAGGCTCTCAACCAGCTATACCGCAGCAAGGTCGAGTGGCACAAGAAACTCTCGCTGCCCGTCTCAATCCTGATCTTCTTCCTGATCGGCGCCCCGCTGGGTGCCATCATCCGCCGCGGCGGCCTGGGACTTCCCGTCGTCGTGTCGGTCATCTTCTTCGTCATCTACTACATCATCAGCATCACGGGCGAGAAGCTGGCCAAGGAGGGCAGCTGGGATGCCGTCTACGGCGTGTGGCTCTCGACCTTCATACTGACCCCCGTAGCCATATACCTCACCTACAAGGCCACCAACGACTCGGCGCTGCTCGACACGGACTGGTATGCCGGACGGATCAAGGCGCTCCGGGAGCGATACGACGCGTTCATGAAACGATTGAAGAACAAAATAAAAACCAAGAATAAGAATGGCAAAGCAAACGATGCTCAATAGCGTGGAGGAGGTCATCGAAGACTTCCGCAACGGGAAAATCGTCATCGTTGTCGATGACGAAGACCGCGAAAACGAGGGCGACTTCATCGTCGCCGCGGAAAAGATCACTCCCGAGATTGTGAATTTCATGCTCAAGGAGGGCCGGGGCGTGCTCTGTGCACCGCTGTCGGAGGAGCGCTGCGCCCAGCTCGAACTGAACATGATGGAGGAAAACAACACTTCGCTGCTCGGAACACCCTTCACCGTTACGGTCGATCTGCTGGGCGAAGGGTGTACGACGGGCGTCTCGATCCACGACCGCGCCGCGACGATCCGCGCTTTGGCCAATCCCGAAACCCGGCCTTCGGACCTCGGACGCCCGGGACACATCAATCCGCTGCGGGCCCGCGAGAAAGGCGTGCTGCGCCGCCCGGGACATACCGAAGCAGCCGTCGATCTGGCCCGTCTGGCCGGACTCCAGCCCGCCGGAGCGCTCATCGAGATCATGAACGAGGACGGCACGATGGCACGCCTTCCGCAGCTGCTCGAGATCGCCCGCAAGTTCGACCTGAAGATCATCTCGATCGCCTCGCTGATCGCTTACCGCCTCAAGCAGGAGTCGATCGTCGAAAAAGGCGTTACGGTGCCGCTGCCCACCGAGTGGGGCGACTTCCGCATCACGCCGTTCCGTCAGAAGTCGAACGGCGTGGAACATGTGGCCCTCACCAAGGGCGAGTGGACCGAGGATGAACCCGTGCTGATCCGCGTGCATTCGTCGTGTGCCACGGGCGACATCTTCGGATCGTACCGCTGCGACTGCGGCGAACAGCTGCACCGCGCCATGCAGATGATCCAGCGGGAGGGCAAGGGCGCCATCGTCTACCTCAACCAGGAGGGACGCGGCATCGGCCTCTGCAACAAGATCCACGCCTACAAACTGCAGGACGAAGGGCTCGACACGGTGGATGCCAACCTCAAGCTGGGCTTCAAGGCAGATGAGCGCGACTACGGCGTCGGGGCCAGCATCATCCGCGAACTGGGTATCCGCCACATGCGGCTGATGACCAACAACCCGCTCAAGCGGGCCGGACTGGAGGGTTACGGTCTCTGCATCGACGAGATCGTGCCGATCGTCATCGCCCCGAATCCCTACAACGAACACTATCTGGAGACCAAGCAGGAGCGCATGCATCATACGCTGGGTCTGGAGCAATTCGAGAAGAAAAACTGACACAACCGGACATGAACGCCAAGGATCTGCGCATCGTATTCATGGGTACGCCCGAGTTCGCCGTACCTTCGCTCCGGGCCCTTGTGGCCGGCGGCTACCGCGTCGTAGCGGTCGTAACGGCCCCGGACAAACCCGCCGGACGCGGACAACGCCTGCATGAAAGCGATGTGAAGGTCGCTGCCCGCGAGTTGGGGCTCCCCGTGCTGCAGCCCGTGAAACTCCGTGATCCGGAGTTCGTCGAGGCGTTGCGCGCCCTCGACCCCGACCTGGGTATCGTCATCGCCTTCCGCATGCTGCCCGAAGTCATCTGGGCCATGCCGCATCTGGGAACTTTCAACCTCCATGCCTCGCTGCTGCCGCAGTACCGGGGTGCAGCGCCGATCAACTGGGCAATCATCAACGGCGAGCGGGAAACGGGTGTTACGACCTTCCTGCTGAACCACGAGATCGACAAGGGCGCCATTCTGGGGCAGATACACGTTCCGATCGGGGAGGAGGATACGGTCGGCACGATGTACGAAAAACTCATGCAGACGGGCACGGGCCTGGTGCTCGACACCGTGGAGCGAATCGCTGCCGGAGAGACCCGTCCCATCGAGCAGCAGCATATCGACGAAAAGACGCTGAAGCCCGCCCCCAAAATTTTCAAGGAGGATTGCCGCATCGACTGGTCGCAGCCGGGCCGGCACATCGTCGATTTCATCCGCGGCCTGTCGCCCTATCCGGCGGCATGGACCGCCCTGTTCCGCGAAGGGTCGGAGGAGGAGCTGACGGCCAAGATCTTCGCAGCTCGGTTCGACGAGGCCCCGCACGCGGCCCCGCACGGCACGATCGAAAGCGACGGCCGCACGTTTGTCCGCGTGGCTTGTGCCGACGGGTGGATTGCCATTGAGGAGCTCCAGATCGCCGGGAAACGCCGGTTGCCGGTTCGCGAACTGCTGCTCGGCTGGCGCGACGTGCTGCAATACCGCTTTCAGAAATAAACCGTCCCGCAAGTTGAGCTTCCGCATGCCCGGCCGTCGTCAGAATGCCCCGCATACCCCTCCCGTCGCAGTACGCCGCCCGATCGGAGCGCGGACTGCGTATTATCTGGCAGTGGTGCTTTCCATACTGGCGACTCTCACGATTCTCGACACCTTTTGGGAGATTCCCCACCCGTGGCACGCCTCCGTCTGGATCCGGCGTTTTGCGGATGCCATGCTGCTGGCCCTTCCGGCATGGTTTCTCCGCCGCAGAGGCTGGGTGGTGCTTTGGGTCCTCATCATCGACCTCTACCTGTTCTCAAATCTCTGGTACTACCGCAACTACGGAAGCATCATGCCGCTCTCGTCCTACACGATGTGGCAGAATCTCGACGGACTCGGCCCGAGCATCCGCAATTCGATGCGTCGCACGGATTGGTGGCTCCTGCTCCCTGCGGCATGTCTGGCCCTGTTCAGCTTCCTTACGGACAGGTTTGCCTGCACGGCAAGCCGGGGACGACGTCTGGCAGCCTGCGGAACGGCACTGCTCACGGCCGCAGCCATCCTGCTCGGCCCGTACCGCCACGATCCGAATAGTTTCGACCATCCGGGGCCCCGTTTCCGCAACGAACCGATGGTGGCCCTGCGCGACTTCGGCTGGACCAGCTACTGGATCTACCAGACCTCCAATTCCCGCGGCTGCACAGCAGAGGAGCGGCTCGAAGCCCGGCGCTTTGTCGAAAACGCAGAGCTTAACCGCGGGCCTGCACCCGGAATCGCGCCGCACGGAAAAAATCTGATTCTCATCCTCATGGAGTCGCAGGCCAGCTGGCCGATCGGCCTCGAAATCGACGGCCGGAAGGTTCAGCCGTTCCTCGACTCACTGGCCCGCGACACGAGCGTGCTCTACTTTCCGAAGGTGTTACCGCAGGTCAAGGACGGCCGCTCGTCGGATGCCCAGCTGCTCATCAACACGGGACTGCTGCCCGCAGCCACGGGTGCAGCCTCGAGCCTCTACGGCAGCCGGAACACCTATCCTTCGTTACCGAAAGCACTTAAAAGGCTGGGGTATGCCTCGGCGTCGCTTGTCTGCGACTTCAAATCCTACTGGAACCAGGAGGCCACGACACGCAGCTTCGGATTCGACACCCTGCACTATGACCTGCGGGGCGACAATTCCATGCTGCGGGCCGACGAAGAGCTTTACCGGCGCAGTCTTGCCATACTGAAACGGATGCCCGAGCCGTTTTACGCCCAGATCGTTACCATGTCGGGGCACGATGCCGTCGAAAGCGATTTCGACACACCGCTGAACAAGACCCGCATCGCCGACGAACAGGCAAAGAACTACCTGGTGATCGCCGAATATGTGGACCGCTGCCTCGCGTCGTTCATCGACTCGCTCAAACGCTGCGGTCTCTACGAACGAAGCCTGATCGTCATCACCGGAGACCACGATTCGATCACGCGCAACCGCTACGAAGGACGCCGCGAATGCCGTCTCGAAGACCGCTATGTCCCGCTCTTTCTCCTGAACGCACCGCGTCGGATGCCGACCGACCGGGTCGTCGCGCAATGCGACATCTATCCGACACTGCTCGATGCCATGGGGATCGACGAATACCTTTTCCACGGGCTGGGAGAAAGCCTCTACCGCCGCCAGAGCGACTGCGCCGCCGACCACACGAGCGGCTGGGTAGGGGAGAACTCCGACGATTCGGTGCGCCGCTACCGCAAAGAGCTGTGGCGCATCTCGGACATCCTGCTGCGGGCGGATTATTTCCGCGGAGAGTAGTGCGCCGGCAAATGAAACCCGAAGAGAAAAGGGACGCTCCGGAAAATCGGAGCGTCCCTTTTCTCTTCGGCAACCGATCGCTGCCGTATCAACGGATCTTGCGGATGATTTCGCCGCCGTGGCGGATCGCCTCCTCATTCTGGGGAAGCATCTTCCAGGCCCGCTCGGGAAGCGACTTCTTCAGGCCGATCATGACATTCTCCATCTCCACGACAGGGCGCACCTTGAGGTAACCGCCCAGAATCATCGTGTTGAAGAGTTTGGCCTGGCCCATCTTCGCACACTCGGCCGTGGCGTCGATCGCATAGACCGAAATATCCGTACGCACGGGATGACGCGTAATGCCGTTCGTATCGTAGATCAGCACGCCGCCCGGCTTGACCATCGGCTCGAACTTCTCCATCGACTGCTGGTTCAGGATGATCGCCGTATCGAACTCATGGGCGATGGGCGAGGAGATCTTCCTGTCGGAGAGGATGACCGTAACGTTGGCCGTGCCGCCGCGCATCTCGGGGCCGTAGGAGGGCATCCACGTTACCTCGAAATCCTGCATCACGCCCGAATAGGCCAGAATCTTTCCCATCGAGAGGACTCCCTGTCCTCCGAATCCTGCTATGATCAAAGTCTCTTTCATCGTGTCTCCTCCAATTTTACGTCCTTGATATCGCCCAGCGGATAGAAGGGCAGCATGTTCTCGGCAAGCCACTGGTTCGAAGCCACCGGCGAGAGTTTCCAGCCGCTGTTGCAGGTCGAGACGACCTCCACAAGCGAGAAACCGTTGCCGGCCATCGAATTCTCGAAAGCCTTGCGGATCGCTTTCTTGCACTTGCGTACGTTGGCCGGCGTATGCACGCTCTGGCGCGTAATATAGGTCGCACCGTCCAGATGGGCCATCATTTCGGCGATCTTGTAGGGATAGCCGTTCAGCCGCGGGTCGCGTCCGTAGGGCGTCGTCGCGGTCTTCATGCCCAGCAGCGTCGTGGGTGCCATCTGGCCGCCCGTCATGCCGTAGATCGCATTGTTGATGTAGATCGCCACGACATTCTCGCCGCGGGCCGCAGCGTGGATCGACTCCGCCGTACCGATGGCCGAAAGGTCGCCGTCGCCCTGGTAGGTAAAGACCAGATTCTCGGGATGCAGCCGCTTGACGGCCGTCGCCACGGCCAGCGCACGTCCGTGCGCCGCCTCGATCCAGTCGATGTCGATGTAATTGTAGGCGAAGACCGAGCAGCCTACGGGCGAAATGCCCACGGCCTTCTCGGCAAGGCCCATCTCGTCGATGACCTCCGCCACGAGTTTATGCACCGTGCCATGGCTGCAGCCCGGGCAGTAGTGCATGACGTTATCGGTAATGAGTCTCGGTTTGGCGTAAACCAGATTCTCCTGTTTGATTTCAACCTCTGCCATCGTCGTTACTTTTTAATCAGTTTTTCCTTGAGTGCATCGAGCACCTCGTCAGGATTGAAAAGCATGCCGCCCTGACGTCCGTAGTGCTCCACGGGAGCCTTGCCGTTCACCGCAAGGCGCACATCCTCGACCATCTGCCCGGCATTGAGCTCGGCCGACAGGAATCCCTTCACGCCGCGGGCGGCGAGTTCGGCGATCTGCTTCTTCGGGAAGGGGTAGAGCGTGATCGGACGCAGCAGGCCTACTTTCAGGCCCTCGGCACGGGCCATCTCGACCGTCGCCGAACAGATACGCGCCGAAGAGCCGAAGGCCACGATGACATATTCCGCATCGTCGCACTCGATCGCCTCGTAACGGACCTCGTTCTCCTCCAACTGGCGGTACTTCTCCTGCAGGCGCTTGTTGATGACCTCCATCTTCTCGGACTGCAGCTCGAGCGACGTTACGACGTTGCGCTCCCGGTCGGCGGGTTTGCCGTAAGCGGCCCAGGCGCGGCACTCGGCGGCAATCTCCTCGTTCGTACGACGCGGACGCTGCGGTGCGAGCACCACCTTCTCCATCATCTGGCCGATGGCGCCGTCGGCGAGAATCATCGCCGGATTGCGGTACTTGAAGGCCAGGTCGAAGGCCTCGGCCACATGGTCGTGCATCTCCTGCACGGAGTTCGGGGCGAAGACGATCAGATGGTAATCACCGTGTCCGCCGCCCTTGACAGCCTGGAAATAGTCGCCCTGCGAGGGCTGGATCGTACCCAGACCCGGACCTCCGCGCTGGCAGTTGATGACCAGACACGGCAACTCGGCTCCGGCCAGATAGCTCAGGCCCTCGGCCATGAGGCTGATGCCGGGGCTCGACGACGAGGTCATGACCCGCTTGCCCGTCGAAGCGCCGCCGTAGACCATGTTGATCGACGACACCTCCGATTCGGCCTGCAGGACCACCATGCCCGTAGTCTCCCAGGGTTTGAGCTCCATGAGCGTCTCCATCACCTCCGACTGGGGCGTAATAGGGTAGCCGAAGTACCCGTCGCAACCGTAGCGAATCGCCGCATGGGCGATCACCTCGTTGCCTTTCATCAGTTTTATCTCCTTCTCTGCCATAGTCTATTCGAATTTTTGACGGTAAACCGTGATGACGCTGTCGGGACAGATCACCGCGCACGATGCGCAGCCCGTGCAGGCATCGGGATGCTCCATGCGGGCCACGGGATAGCCCTTGCTGTTCACCTCCACGGACAAGGCGAGCACGTCGCACGGACACGACGCCACGCAGACGCCGCATCCCTTGCATCGTTCCCTGTCGACAACGATCGTTCCTTTGATTTTTGCCATATCGAGTCTGTATTGTTTGTTCCAACAAAATTAAGAAAAAATCGACAAAATTCCGCCTGTTCGTTGCAATTCTTTCGGAAAAACCGACTAACGACAAGCGACAGCTGCTGCCGGAATTACAAAACAGAAGGGATCACCCGCTATGCGGGTGATCCCTTGCCGTATCTTTTCAGAAGAGGCACACTACTCCTCGAAAGAGTGGATCACCACGCCCGAGCGCAACTTGGGCTCGAACCACGTCGTCTTCGGAGGCATGATGTTGCCCGTATCGGCGATGTCGATCAGCTGCTGCATCGAAACAGGGTAGAGGGCAAAGGCCGCCTGCATCTCCCCGCTGTCCACACGGCGCTTCAGCTCGCCCAGGCCGCGGATACCGCCCACGAAGTCGATACGTTTCGAAGTCCGGAGGTCCTTGATATCCAGAATGCGGTCGAGCACCCGGTTCGAGAGCACCGTAACGTCGAGCACGCCGATCGGGTCGTGGTCGTCATAGGTTCCCGGCTTGGCCGTGAGGCTGTACCAGCGGCCGGCCAGATACATCGAGAAGTTGTGCAGCGCCTGCGGACGGTATATCTCCGTGCCCTTCTCCTCGACGGTGAAGTCCTCCTTGAGGCGCTCGAGGAACTCCGCGGGTGTGAGGCCGTTGAGATCCTTCACCACGCGGTTGTAGTCGATGATGCGCAGCTGGCTCGCAGGGAACGTAACGGCCAGGAAATAGCAGTACTCCTCCCCGCCCGTATGGTGCGGGTTGCGGTCGCGGTACTCCGCACCGACGCGCGCAGCGGCGGCCGTGCGGTGGTGTCCGTCGGCGACGTAAAGCGCCGGAATACCCTTGAAGAGTTCCGTGATGCGGTCGTTCGTCTTCCGGTCGCGGATCACCCAGAGCTTGTGCCCGAAGCCGTCCTCGGCCGTGAAATCGTACTCCGGAGCGTTGTTGGCAACCACGTCGGCGACGATGGCGTCGATCTCGGCGTTGTCGGGATAGGCAAAGAAGACCGGCTCGATATTGGCCTGCTGGTTGCGGACGTGGATCATGCGGTCCTCCTCCTTCTCGGTGCGGGTCAGCTCGTGTTTCTTGATCGCTCCCGAAAGGTAGTCCTCGAAGTGGCAGCACATGGCCAGACCGTACTGCGTACGGCCCTCCATCGTCTGTGCATAGACATAATAGTACTCCTCGGGATCCTGCGCGAGCCAGCCCAGCTCACGCCACCGGCGGAAGTTCTCCACAGCCTTTTCGTAGACCTTCGGATCATGTTCGTCGGCAATCGGATCGAAGTCGATCTCGGGTTTGATGATATGCAGCAGCGAACGCTCCGTGGCCTCGGCCTTCGCCTCGGCGGAGTTCAGCACGTCATAGGGGCGCGACGCCACCTCGGCGGCATAGTTTTTCGGGGGTCGGATGCCCCGGAAAGGCTTGATTCTTACCATAGCAGTTTTTCGGTTGTCGGAATCGGCGGCTGCGGGACGGGGCGGCAAAGCCCTCTCCCGCAGCGCTTCTCCGGTTTCGGTTCGTCGGTTATTTGTTCACCTGGAAACGGCGGTTGCCCGTCTTCAGGAAATCCACGATCTGGCGCGCGGCGGCCAGACCGGCATTGATATTCGCCTCGGCAGTCTCGGCGCCCATCTTCTTGGGCGTGGCGAAAACCCGTTTGCCGAAGCGCTCGTCCAGCTCGGCCTGGTTTCCGGCGGCGATGTCGGTAACGTACTTCAGATCCTCACGCTCGGCAAGTGCCCGGGCAAGCCCCTCCTCGTCGATCACCTCCTTGCGCGCGGTGTTCACCAGCGTAGCGCCCGCAGGCATCGACATCAGCAGGTCGTAGCCGATCGAGCCCTTCGTCTCGGGCGTAGCGGGGATGTGCAGCGAAAGGAAATCCGACGAACGGTAGAGTTCCTCGACGGAATCGACCTTGCGCACGCCGTCAGCCTCGAATACCGCAGCATCGGTGATGAACGGATCATAGGCCACGACCTCCATGCCCAGGGCCTTGCCCTTGCGGCCCACCAGACGCCCCACGTTGCCGTAGGCGTGGATGCCGAGGCGCTTGCCCTGGATTTCGGAACCCGTGCCCGGCGTGAAGCGGTTGCGCGACATGAAGATCATCAGCGCAATGGCCAGCTCGGCCACGGCGTTCGAGTTCTGTCCCGGGGTGTTCATCACCACGATACCGCGCTCGGTGGCGGCGGCGAGGTCCACATTGTCGTAACCCGCGCCGGCTCGCACGACGATCCGGAGATTCTTCGCCGCGGCAATCACCTCGGAGGTGATCTTGTCGCTGCGGATAATCAGGGCGTCGGCATCGGCCACAGCCTCGAGCAGCTGTCCCTTGTCGGTATATTTTTCCAGGAGCGCCAGCTCGTATCCGGCCTCCTCGACGATGGCGCGGATGCCATCGACCGCCTTCTTGGCAAAAGGCTTCTCGGTTGCTACCAGTATTTTCATGGATTTCAGAATTTCAACGTTCAACACCTCTTTATAGTCCCAGGCCTTCACTTCGCCCGTAAGGGTGTCGTATCCGGCCGGGACACGCGTTACAAGCGGCATGGCTGCGGATTATTTGGCATGTTTGGCTGCAAAATCCTGCATGCACTCCACCAGCACGCGGACGCTCTCGATCGGCAGGGCGTTGTAGCACGATGCGCGGAAACCGCCCACCAGACGGTGGCCCTTGATACCCACGATGCCGCGGGCCTTGGCCTCCTCCATGAACTCGGGAGCCAGCTCCTCGTAACCGTCGGCCATCACGAAGCAGATGTTCATCAGCGAGCGGTCCTCCTTCTCGACCGTGCCGCGGAAGAGCGGGTTACGATCGATCTCCTCGTAGAGCAGGGCGGCCTTCTCGCGGTTGCGGCGGTAGATCTCCGCCACGCCGCCGATCGACTTGAGCCAGCGCAGCGTCTCCATCAGCACATAGATCGGGAATACGGGAGGCGTGTTGAACATCGAGTTGTTCTCCACATGGGTGCGGAACGACACCATCGTCGGCAGGTCGCGGACGATGCGGTCAAGCATGTCCTCGCGGATGATGGCGAAGGCCACGCCGGCCGGAGCGAGGTTCTTCTGTGCACCGCCGTAGATCATCGCGTACTTCGATACGTCCACCGGGCGCGAAAGGATGTCCGACGACATGTCGGCGATCAGAGGCACGGGCGAGTCGATATCCTCATGGTACTCCGTACCGTAGATCGTATTGTTCGACGTGATATGCAGATAGTCCAGGTCGGCCGGGATGGCGAAGCCCTTCGGAATATAGGTGAAATTCCGGTCCTCGGACGTAGCCACGACTTCAACTTCGCCGTAACGCTTGGCCTCCTTGATCGCCTTCTTCGACCAGACGCCCGTATTCACATAACCGGCCTTCTTGCCGAGGAAGTTTGCGGCGACCTCGTAGAAAAGCGTGCTGGCGCCGCCGCCCAGGTAGATGATCTTGTAGTTGTCGGGGATCGACAGCAGTTCGCGGAACAGGCGGTCGGCCTCTTCCATCACGGCGTCAAAATCCTTCGAACGATGCGAAATCGAGAGTACGGAGAGTCCCGTTCCGTTGAAGTCGAGCACGGCTTTGGCAGCCTTTTCGATCACCTCGTCCGCCAGGATCGAAGGTCCGGCGTTGAAATTGTGTTTTTTCATAATATCACGCGATTTGGTTGTTTGACTTACATACTGTTATTTAACTAACACAAATATAACGAAAAATAAATTCCAAATGCAAGATTCCACCAAATTATTTTCACTCTTCGCTTCGAAGCCCGCCCTTTTTGAATTGTTTTTATTAAATTTGCCGAAATTTAACGTCCACGGAGATGATAAAATCGATGACCGGCTTCGGGAAAAGCGAAGCCTCGCTCGCCAAGCGGAAAATCACGGTCGAAATACGTTCGCTGAATTCCAAGCAGATGGACCTGTCGCTGCGCCTGCCGGCAATATACCGCCAGGCCGAATACGAGATCCGCAACCGGGTAACGCGCGCCCTGCAGCGCGGCAAGGTCGATCTTTTCGTCTCGGTGGAGTCGGCAACCGTCGAAACCGCGGCCCATATAAATAAGGAGATGCTGGCCGCCTATGCGGCCGAGTTGCGCGATGCGGCCCGCGGCGCCGGACTCGATCCCGCGGCAGCGGGGTGGGACGCCGCCGCCCTGCAGGTGCTCATGCGCCTGCCCGATGTGGTGGCCACCGATGCGGAGGAGGTCTCCGAGGAGGAGCTTGCGGCGCTGATGACAGCCGTCGAGGAGGCCTGCACCCGGCTCAATGCCTTCCGCGAGCAGGAGGGCGCCATCCTGATCGCCGACCTGCTGCGCCGCGTCGATCTGATCGAGCACTACAAGGAGGAGGTCGTACCCTACGAGATGGCACGCACCGAGAACATCAAGGCCCGGATCCTGGACAACCTCTCCAAGCTCCAGGTCGAGGTAGACCGGAACCGGCTCGAGCAGGAAATGATCTTCTACCTCGAAAAACTCGACATCACCGAAGAGAAGGTACGCCTTACGAACCACTGCCGCTACTTCCGCGAGGTGGCCGGAACGGAAGAGGGTGCGGGCCGCAAGCTGGGATTCATCGCCCAGGAGATGGGCCGCGAGATCAACACGATGGGCTCAAAGGCCAACGAAGCGACCATCCAGCGGCTCGTCGTCCAGATGAAGGACGAGCTGGAGAAAATCAAGGAACAGGTACTCAACATTTTGTAGGTGTGCGGCGAACGCTCCCGACCGGCATACACAGGTCTCGGGCGCCGCACCGGAAAACACAGACTGAAACATGGGCAAGGTAATCATATTTTCGGCGCCGAGCGGTTCGGGCAAGACGACGATCGTCCACCGCCTGCTGGGGCGCTATCCGCAGCTGGAGTTCTCGATCTCGGCGACGAGCCGCGCCCCGCGCGGTACGGAGCGCGACGGCGTGGACTACTATTTCCTCACGCCGGAGGCCTTCGCACAGGCCGTGGCCGACGCACGCTTCGTCGAGTGGGAAGAGGTCTACAAGGGTACCTGCTACGGCACGCTGCGCAGCGAGGTCGAGCGCATCTGGCAGAAGGGGCACGTCATCGTCTTCGACGTCGATGTGCTGGGCGGCATCAACCTCAAGCGCATCTTCGGCGCCGATGCCTGCTCGATATTCATCATGCCCCCCTCGATCGAAGAGCTGCGCCGCCGCCTCGAAGGACGCGGCACGGATGCTCCCGAAGTAATCGAGCGCCGCGTGGCCAAGGCCGAATTCGAGCTGACGAAGGCCCCGGAGTTCGACCATGTGGTGATGAACGACCGCCTCGAGGAGGCCGTCGAAAAGACCTGCGCCATCCTCGACGCCTTCATCCGCTGCGAGGCATGAAACGCGTGATGCTCTATTTCGGGTCGTTCAACCCGATCCACAAAGGGCATACGGCCCTGGCGGAATATGTCCTCGACAGCGACCTCTGCGATGAGGTCGTTCTCGTCGTATCGCCCCAGAGTCCCTACAAGGAGGCGGCCGACCTGGCCCCCGAAATGGATCGTTTCGAGATGGCCGAAATCGCCTGCGCCGCCTCGAAATATCCCGGGAAAATCAAGCCTTCGGTCATCGAGTTCCTGCTTCCGAAACCCTCATACACAATAGATACGCTCCGTTATCTCGAGAAAAACTTTGGAGGGGAGATGTGCTTTTCGATCCTCATGGGCGGCGACCAGATCGCACGCCTCGACGGATGGAAGGAGTATGAACGCATCCTCGAGTATCCCGTTTACGTCTATCCGCGGCGCGACGCCCAGACGGAGCGTTTCGCCGGGCGGTTCACGCTGCTCGAAGGGGCACCGCTGCAGGAGTTTGCGGCAACAGACATCCGCGCCCGCATCGAACGGGGCGAAGATGTGGAGGCGCTGCTCGGGAAGGATGTGGCGGACTACATCCGCCGCAAGGGGCTGTGGAGCCCCGCCATGCGCATGGCAGCCCTCACGGCCCGTATCGACGCCGATCCCGGGGCTGCCGCGAATGCCGACCTGCTGGTCGAGCGCGGCAAGTTGCATTACCGCCGCAACGAGTGGGGAGCCGCGCTCAACGACTTCAACCGGGCGCTGGCTCTCGACAAGGAGCATACCGAAGCCCGGCAGTATGTCGAGATGGTGCAGGAGATCCTCCAGTTCCGCTATACGGACCTCTACAATCCCTGACGAAGCGGACAAACCCCAAGAACGAATCACGACAACCACACGAAACAGATGGAACGACTGAAAATAGCACTCATGGCAGGCGGAGACTCCCCCGAACGGGAGATCGCCCTGCAAAGCGCCGCGCAGATCCGTGCGGCGCTCGATCCGCAGAAATACGACATCCGGGTCATCGACCTGCACCACCGCGACTGGCATTACACGGCCCCGGACGGCCGGCAATGGCAGATGGACAAGAACGACTTTTCGCTTACGGTCGAAGGCGAGCGCACGGAGTTCGACTATGCGCTCATCATCATCCACGGCACTCCGGGCGAGGACGGCAAGTTGCAGGGATACCTCGACATGATGGGCATTCCCTATTCGTCGTGCTCGATGACCTCGTCGGTGATCACTTTCGACAAGATCACCACCAAGCGCACGCTCGCCGGGAGCGGCATCCATCTCGCGCGCGAGGTTTTCCTCCGCCGGGGCGACAAGATCGACTCCGCCGCCATCATCGAAAAACTGGGCATGCCCCTTTTCGTGAAGCCCAATGCCAACGGATCGTCGTTCGGCGTAACGAAGGTCCACACCTCAGAGGAACTTCCCGCCGCGATCGATGCAGCCTTCGCCCAGGGCGACGAAATTCTCATCGAGGAGTGTATCACCGGGCGTGAGATGGGCTGCGGCGTGATGATCGCCCAAGGCCGCGAATACCTCTTCCCCATTACGGAGATCGTTCCCAAGAAGGACTTTTTCGACTACGAGGCCAAATATACGGCCGGCTGTTCCGAGGAGATCACCCCGGCACGGATCTCGCCCGAAGTGAAGGCCGAGTTGAACCGCATGACTCTCGAAGCCTACCGCAAGTGCCGCTGCTCGGGTGTCGTGCGTGTGGACTTCATCGTTACGGACGAAGGAAAGCCCTACTTTATCGAACTGAACTCAATCCCGGGCATGAGCGCCGGAAGCATCGTTCCCAAGCAGGTGCGCGCGATGGGCATGACCCTCGGCGAACTGTTCGACATCCTCATCGCTGATACCTGCAAACGATGATCGAAATCGACGACAAGATCGTGAGCGCCGACCTGCTGCGCGAATGCTTCGCCTGCGACATCGCCCGCTGCAAGGGCATCTGCTGCGTCGAAGGGAATGCCGGAGCGCCGCTCGAGGCCGACGAGGTAGAGATCCTCGAACGCGAATATCCCAATTACCGCCCCTACATGACCCCCGAAGGCATCGAAGCCGTCGAACAGCAGGGCTTCATGGTCGTGGACGAGGAGGGCGATCTGACCACGCCGCTCGTCGGCAATGCCGAATGCGCCTACACCTACACCGAGAACGGGATAACGCTCTGCGCCATCGAGAAGGCATGGCAGGAGGGCAAAACCCCGTTCCGAAAGCCTATCTCGTGCCACCTCTATCCGATCCGCCTGATGCACTTCTCGAACGGCACGACGGGGCTCAATTACCACCGCTGGTCGGTATGCGCACCGGCACGCGCCCTCGGTGCCAAATTGGGCATCCCGGTTTACAAGGCACTGCGCGAACCGATCATCCGCCGCTTCGGCGAGGAGTTCTACAAGGCTCTCGAAGCTGCCGAAGCGTTGCTGAAAGACAACGATACGAAATAAAAACGCACGCATGAAAAGATACCTGCTGATTCTCGCCGCCTTCGCGATGGCCTCGACGGCCACGGCCGCGGCACGCAACCCACGAAAGAGCACCCGCGCAGCCCGACTGGAGGCCGCCGAGCGCGCTGCCGACTCGCTGCGCGCCGTAACGGCCCGACAGGCTGCACTCATCGATTCGCTGCAGAACCTTGCAGCAGCCCTCGACGACGAACTCTACGTCGAAGAGGACGTTGCGCCGAAGATCGACACGCGCACTCCCGAAGAGATCGCCGCCGACTCCGTGGCCGACATGCACCGCCGCATGGAGCGCAAGGAGATCCGCTCGACCTTCGAAACCGACGACCTGACGGTCATCGACACCCTTAGCTCGGGCAACGACGCCCTTTACGTCGTCCTTTTCGGCGACAACTCCTGGAAATATGTCCGCAACCGCGAGGTGGCCAAGGACAGCACCATCTTCGAGAAGTACTGGGACACGAAGTCGCTCTTCCCGTACAGCAGCGTTACGAAGGCCGACATTCCCGAATCGGTCGTCGTAACGCTGGTGGACTCCACCTCGGGATTCCACTATCCCTACAAGGGGGCGGTCAATCCGCGCGGCAAGTTCGGCCTGCGCCGCGGACGCCGCCACCAGGGCGTCGATCTGCCGCTCAAGATGCGCGACACGATCTATGCGACCTTCAGCGGTCGTGTGCGCATCTCACAGTCCGTACGCGGCTACGGCAACCTGATCATCATCCGTCACGACAACGGGCTGGAGACCTACTACGGACACCTCTCCGAACGGCTCGTCGAGCCGAACCAGTGGGTCGAAGCGGGGGATATCATCGGTCTGGGAGGCTCCACGGGCCGCTCGACGGGCCCCCACCTGCACTTCGAGACCCGCTACTACGGGCAGTCGTTCGATCCCGAGCGGCTGATCGACTTCCCGCGCGGCATCCTCAACCGCGAGGTCTTCCTGCTCAAGCGCTCGTTCCTGAGCATCTATTCCAATGCCGGGCAGGATTTCGACGATGAGGAGGCCAACGAAAAGCAGGACAAACAGGAGGCCGCCGAACGCGCCGCCATGCGCTACCACAAGATCCGCTCGGGCGATACGCTGGGACACCTTGCCGTAAAATATGGCACGACGGTAAAGAAGATCTGTGCCCTGAACGGCATCAAACCGACCACCGTGCTGCGCATCGGCCGCACGCTGCGGGTGCGGTAACCACTCATGACAAAAACGAGAAAAGCGCTCTTTCCAAAATGGAAAGGGCGCTTTTCTCATGGCGGCAGGGAGACTACCGCTTGCCTTCGATGGCATCCACGGCGTCGATCACCGCTGCACGGAAGCCCCGGCGTTCGAGTTCGGCGACCCCTACGATCGTCGTACCGCCCGGAGAGCAGACCGCATCCTTCATCGCGGCAGGATGCGCACCCGAGGCGAGCTGCAGTTTGCCCGTGCCGACGACCATCTGGCTCGCCATGCGGTAGGCATCGGCACGCGGAATGCCGTGCTTGACGGCTGCATCTGCCAGCGCCTCAAGGAACATCGCCACGAAAGCCGGGCCGCAACCGCAAACCGTACCGGCAACGCCCAACAGTGGCGTATCGACCGTCAGCAGCAGTCCGAGCCGCGAAAAGAGCCGCTCGAAACGCTGCCACGCCTCCGCAGACAGGGAATGGCGCCGTTCGCAGACGATGATACCCTCGCCGACGGCCACCGGCGTGTTGGGGACCGTACTCACATGGGGCGTTCCTTCGGGCAGCATCCGCTCGTAATCGTCGAAGGTGATGCCTGCGGCCACCGAGACCACGATCCGCCCCCGCAGCATCTCCCGCAGAGGTTCGATCGCACCGGCCACCTGATGCGGCTTTACGGCCACGACCACAAGATCCGCAAAGGCGACGAGATCCGCCGCACGCTCGAAGGGTCGGACTCCGAGGAGCTCCGTATTGCGGCGCAGCTTTTCGAAATCCCGGGCACAGGCGCCGATCGCTTCGGCCGCGAGCGCCCCGGTGGCAACCAGCCCCCGGGCCATAGCCTGTGCCATATTGCCGAATCCGATAAAACCTACCTTCATGCTATCCACTGGCATTGGTTTTGAAAAATCATTTCGAATAATCCCGCTCGCCGAAGATCAGCGAACCGACACGCACCATCGTCGAACCGCAGGCGACGGCCAGTCTGAAATCGTGCGACATGCCCATCGACAGGGTATCGAAATCCCCTCCGAAGGCAGGCTTCAACTCCTCGAAGCAACGTTTCAGACACTCGAAATCACTGCGGATGACCGTCTCGTCGTCCGTATTGGTGGCGATGCCCATCACGCCGCGCACACGCAGATTGGGAAGCTGAGCGAAGGGATTCGCGGCAAGGTAATCGCGCAGCTGCGCGGGATCCCAGCCCGACTTGGTCTGCTCGCGAGCGACATGGATTTCGAGCAGGATGTCGATCACACGGCCGCAGCGGGCCGCCTGCGTCTGGATCGCCTCGGCGAGGCGGGCGCTGTCCACCGAGTGGATCAGCTGCACGAACGGTGCGATGTACTTGACCTTGTTGGTCTGCAGGTGGCCGATCATGTGCCACTCGATATCCTTGGGCAGCAGCTCGTATTTCTCACGCAGCTCCTGCGGACGGCTCTCGCCGAAGATGCGCTGCCCGGCGTCGTAGGCCTCGCGGATCAGCTCCGCAGGGTGGGTTTTCGAGACGGCGACGAGTGTTACCCCCTCGGGAAGTTCGGCCCGCACACGGGCCAGTTGTTGGGTTACCGACATAGAAACGGTGAATTTTGACAGGTAAAGTTACACAAATTTTCCCGATCCATCATCGGGAGATCCGCATCGGAGCCTCTTTTTTTGCCGTTCCGGAATAGTTTTCTATCTTTACGGGGTAAAATGCGCAACCTATGAAAACATTACGAACGATTCTTGCAGCTGCCGCCCTTGTGGCATACGCCACGGCGGATGCCTGCACCAACTTCATCATCACAGGCGGGGCCTCGACAGACGGGTCGGTGATGGTCTCCTATGCCGCCGACTCGCATGCCCTCTACGGCGCCCTCTACCACAACCCGGGAGGCAAGCACTACAAAGGATCGATCCTTCCGGTCTACGAGTGGGATACGGGCCGCTATCTGACCGACATTCCCCAGGTCGAGGAGAGCTACACGACCGTCGGCAACATGAACGAACACTCGCTTATCATCGGCGAGACGACCTTCGGAGGTCGCGAGGAGCTGGCCGACTCGACCGGGCGCATGGACTACGGATCGCTCATCTACATCACGCTGCAGCGCGCCAAAACGGCCCGCGAGGCGATCGCCACGATTGTCGAACTGGCCAACACCTACGGATATGCCTCGAGCGGCGAATCGTTCTCGATAGCCGATCCCAACGAAGCCTGGATCATGGAGCTCATCGGCAAGGGCTGCAAGCTCGATGCCGAAGGAAAGAACATCCGCAAGGGTATCGTATGGGTCGCACGCCGCATCCCCGACGGCTATGTCTCGGCACACGCCAACCAGGCTCGCATCACGCAGATTCCGTTCGATGATCCCGAAAACTGCCTCTATGCCCCCGACGTAGTGGACTTCGCCCGCGAGATGGGCTACTTCGAGGGCGACGATGCAGACTTCAGTTTCGCCGACGCCTACTGCCCGGCGGACTTCGGCACGGTGCGCGGATGCGACGCCCGCGTGTGGGCCTTCTTCCGCACGGTGGCCGACGGCATGGAGGCCTACGAGGACTATGCCATGGGCTACAACCTCAAGAACCGCATGCCGCTGTGGGTGAAGCCCCGCACGAAGGTTTCGCCGAAGGTGGTATTCGACTGCATGCGCGACCACTATGAGGGCACGCCTATGGACATGACGAAAGACCTCGGTGCCGGCGGGCACAACTGTCCCTACCGCTGGCGCCCGATGACCTTCGAGGTCGATGGCGTCGAATACCTCAACGAGCGCGCCACGGCCACACAGCAGACCGGTTTCTGGTTCGTGGCACAGGCCCGGCCCAATGTCCCGGCCGACATGGGCATCCTCTGGTTCGGCGTGGACGACGCCGCCACGTCATGCCTGACGCCGATCTTCTGCGCGACACAGGAGATCCCCGAATGCTTCCGCGAAGGCAACGGCTCGATGCTGGAGTATTCGCCCACGTCGGCATTCTGGCTCTTCAACCGCGTTACGAACTTCGCCTACATGCGCTACGACATGATCGCGGCCGACATCCGCAAGGTTACTGACGCCTGGGAAAACGGTCTGCTCGCCCAAATGGCAGAAATCGACGCCCGGGCTGCCGGCTACGACTCGCAGAGTGCCCGCCGCCGCTATCTCACGCGGATGAGCGTCGATACGGCCCAGAAGCTATTCAGCCGCTGGTCGAAGCTCGACAGATATCTGTTGATCAAATATATGGACGGGAATGTCAAAAGCGAGCACGGCGACGTGCTGGCCTACCTCGACAGCGACGCCCCGATGGCCCGCCACTTCGTCGAGAACGGCAACGGACGCCAGATTCCCGACAAGATCCAGTTCCCCGGATACAACGAGAAGTGGAAGCGCGCCGTGGCCGCCGACAACGGGGAGATTCTCAAGGTTCAAAAATAACGGAACGTCATGAAATACGACATCATCATCGTCGGCAGCGGCCCCGGGGGTTATGTGGCCGCCATACGCGCCGCCCAGCTGGGCCGCAAGGTCGCACTCGTCGAACGGGCTGAGGCGGGCGGCGTATGCCTCAACTGGGGCTGCATCCCCACCAAGGCGCTGCTCAAGAGCGCCCAGGTTTACAAGTACTGCCGCAATGCCGAACACTATGGCCTGCACATCGACGGAGAGGTGCAGCCCGACATGGCGAAGATCGTCGCCCGCTCGCGCGAGGTGGCGCAGACCATGTCGCGGGGCGTGCAGTTCCTCCTCAAGAAGAACGCCATCGACTGGATCCAGGGATTCGGACGCCTCACGGCACCCGGACGCATCGACGTCGAGGGTACGGAGTATGAGGCCGACCACATCATCCTCGCCACGGGCGCCCGTCCGCGCGAACTGCCCGCAATCCCGGTGGACGGCGTGCATGTCATCACCTCGAAGCAGGCGCTGACGCTCGACCGTCTGCCCGAATCCATGATTGTTGTGGGATCGGGAGCCATCGGCAGCGAGTTCGCCTGGCTCTATGCCACGCTCGGCGTACGCGTTACCGTCGTCGAGTACCTGCCGCGCATGATGCCCCTCGAGGACGAGGAGGTCTCGAAGACCATGGAGCGCGAATTCCGCAAGCTGCGCGCCGCGGTGCTCACCTCGACCACGGTACGCAACGTGCGCGTTACTTCCGAAGGAGTATGCGAGGTCGAAATCGAAGGCAAGAAGGGCGCGGAGACCCTCACGGCCGAAACGGTACTCTCGGCCGTAGGCATTCAGGCCAACATCGAGGGAATCGGCCTCGAAGAGCTGGGCGTGGAGGTCGAGCGCGGGAAGATCCGCGTCGATGCCTGCTACCGCACCAGCGTACCGGGCATCTACGCCATCGGCGACATCGTGCCCGGCCCGGCACTGGCGCATGTCGCCTCGGCCGAGGGCATCTGTTGCGTGGAGGCCATCTGCGGGCTGAATCCCGCTCCGGTGGACTACACGACCATCCCGTCGTGCGTCTTCACGCAGCCCGAAGTGGCTTCGGTCGGCATGACCGAACAGCAGGCGCGCGAGCAGGGTATCGAGTACCGCGTGGGACGCTTCCCCTTCACCGCCTCGGGCAAGGCGACGGCCGCCGGAGAGCGGGAGGGCTTCGTGAAGCTGCTCTTCGATGCCGACGAGCGGCTGCTGGGCGCCCATATGGTCGGCGGCTCCGTAACCGAGATGCTCGCCGAGCCGACGCTCGCCCGACGCCTCGGAGCCACGGCACACGAAATCGCCCGGACCATCCATGCCCATCCGACGATGCACGAAGGGGTCATGGAGGCCGCCGAAGCAGCGCTCGGAGCGGCCATACACCTTTAAAACAAGAGACTGCCAGATTCAAGAGGGGAGCATGCCATACGGCATGCTCCCCTTTGAATTTCGGAGTTCGACCTTCAGAAAAGGGTTCTGGGATCCAGAAAACTCTGCCGCCCGAAAACCTCCGCCGGATAGCGGATATCGCTCAAAAAGAGCCCCTGGGCAGGTGCTCCGGCACTCGAGCGCGAAAGATCGCGGCTCTCGATGATCGCACGGAACTCTTCGGGCGTATAACGTCCGCGACCCACATCGACCAGCGTGCCGACAATCGCGCGGACCATGTTGCGCAGAAATCGGTCTGCCCGGATCCGGAAACGGAGCACGTCGCCGGATTCGGCGGACCAGCCGGCTTCGAAGATACGGCAGATGTTGGTCCGGTTGTTCGAGTTGAGCTTGGCAAAGGAGGTAAAGTCCCGGAACTCCGCGAGCATCGCAGCCGCCCGGTTCATCCGTTCGAGGTCGAGCGGCACATAGTACTGCCACGACAGAAGACGCGTAAAGGGATTCTTGCGCGTTTCGATCCGGTAGGTATACTCCCGCTCGCGGGCGTCGAAACGGGCATGGGCCCCCTCGGCAACGGGCGTGAGCCCGCCGACCGAAATGTCGTCCGGAAGCAGGAAATTGAGCTTGTAGCACGTCTGTGCAGGGTCCGCCACAGGTTGCCGCACGTCGAAATGCGCCACATAGTAGGAGGCGTTCACCCCCGTATCGGTACGCCCGGCGCCGGTTACCTCGACCGGCTCGCGCAGCAGCGTCGACAGAGCCCGCTCGAGGGTTTGCTGCACCGACGGCTGGTCGGGCTGCCGCTGCCAGCCGCAATAGGCGGCACCGAGATAGCGGAGTTCGAGAAAGTAGCGCATCGGCGGATCAGAGTCGTTCCATACGGGCCTCGGGCGAGACGTCGAGCGACGAGAACTCCCCCTGCTTGTAGCGGTAATATCCCGCCATGGCAATCATGGCGGCATTGTCGGTCGTGAACTTGAACTCGGGGAGGAAGGTCCGCCAGCCGCGGCGGCGCCCCGTCTCGACGATACCGTTGCGCAGGCCCGAATTGGCCGAGACGCCTCCGGCGATGGCGATGTCGCGGATACCCGTATCCTTCGAGGCGCGGACAAGCTTGTCGAGCAGAATCTCCACGATGGTCCCCTGCAGCGAAGCGCAGAGGTCCGCCTTGTGCTCCTCGATGAAGTTCGGATCACCGGCCACGGCATCCCGCAACGTATAGAGGAACGAGGTTTTCAGTCCCGAAAAGGAGTAGTCGTAGCCATCGACATGGGGATGGGCGAAGCGGAACGCCTTCGGATCGCCCTCCTTGGCCAGGCGGTCGATCACCGGACCGCCCGGATAGGGGAGTCCCATCACCTTGGCGCACTTGTCGAAAGCCTCGCCTGCAGCATCGTCGATCGTCGTGCCGATGATCTCCATCCGTGTGGGGGCGTCCACCCGCACGATCTGCGTATGGCCGCCGCTCACCAGAAGGCACAGGAACGGAAACTCCGGGTGGGGGAGCTGCCGGTCCGGGAGGTCGATGAAGTGCGAGAGGATATGCCCCTGCAGATGGTTCACCTCGACCATCGGGATGTTGCGGGCAATCGAAAGTCCCTTGGTGAACGACACGCCCACGAGCAGCGATCCGACCAGTCCGGGCCCGCGCGTAAAGGCGATGGCATCCAGATCGTCGGCCGTGATGCCGGCCTCCTTGAGCGCCGTATCCACGACGGGAATGATGTTCTGCTGGTGTGCCCGCGAAGCCAGTTCGGGGATCACACCGCCGTACTTGACATGTACGGCCTGCGAAGCGATGACGTTCGACAACAGCACATTGCCGCGGAGCACGGCCGCAGAGGTGTCGTCGCACGAGGATTCGATGCCGAGAATTGTAATATCCATCCGGTTTTTTTGCGTATTATCTTAACTATTTTCGTTAAATTTGCAGGATTATATCGTAATCCGTTTGCGCAAAGTTATAAAAATATCGGGAAAGGTGTTATCCGCAGCGATTTTGTTGCTGATAATCCTGCCTGTGGGCCTCTCGCTGCTGCTCGACATCCCCGCCGTGCAGAACTATGCGGTACAGCGGGCCGCCGAGGCCATATCACGCAAACTGGGAACGACCGTACGGGTCGGAAGAATCGACATCGGGCTCTTCTCGAAGATCCGCGTCGAAGCGTTTTACGTCGCCGACTACAACCGCGACACGCTCTTCTACGTCGGACGGCTCGACACCTACATCACCAATTTCGGGATTCTCGGCGGAGGCCTCGAACTGAGCAGCGGCGAGATCGTCGATGCCAAACTGCATCTGCACCAGATGCCCGACGGCGAAATGAACATCCGCCAGATCGTCATGCGCCTGACGAATCCCGACCGGAAACGCAAAGGGGAGTTCCGGCTCACGCTGAAAAAAGCCTCAATCCGAAACATGGAGCTCTGCATCGACCGCACGGAGCACCGCGACCGCGAATACGGAATCGACTTTTCGCATCTGCACCTTTCGGATCTCAATGCACGCGTCGATGACTTCACCATCGACGGACAGGCGATCTACACCTCTATCGAGGAGCTCTCGGCCCGCGAGCGCAGCGGCTTCGAACTCGACCGCCTCGCCGGACGCTTCTACCTCACACAGGGCTGCCTGGGATTCGAGCAGGTCGAAATCGAAACCCCGCAGTCGAAGGTCCGGATCCCATACATCTCGCTGGCCGGAAACTCCTGGGCCGAATACAAGGATTTCCTCGGTGCGGTGCGCATCGACGCCGCCCTGCGCAACTCGTCGTTCTCGACCGACGACATCGCCTTCTTCGCACCCCGTCTGCGCGACTGGCACCTGACCTTCCGCGACGCGGATCTTTCGGTCGCCGGAGTCGTCGCAGACTTCGAGGCGACGATCCGCAGCCTGCGCATCGGCGACGGCACGACACTGGCGGCGGCCGCTTCGGTCTCCGGACTGCCCGATGTCCGCCAAACCCATTTCGACCTGGAAATTACCAATTTGCAGACCTCGGCCGCAGCCGCCGACAATCTGGCCCGGAGCATCGCCCGCAAGGCCCTTCCAAAGACTCTGACCGCGGTTCTCGAAAACGCCGGAGCAATCGGGATGAACGGCCGTTTTCGGGGATCGCTCGCATCGTTCGACATGCAGATAGGCACCGCCATCCGCCAGGGCAATATCTCCTGCAAGTTGCGGATGAGACCGATGGGCGGAAAGCGCAGCTCCTTGTGCGGCGAGGTAGCAACCCGCGACCTGCGTCTCGGAGAACTTGCCGGACATCCGGATCTGCTGGGCAACGCCTCGCTCTCGGCCCGTATCAACGGAGTCGTAGGGCGCGGATACGCCGATGCTGAAGTGAACGCGCACGTCGAAGATTTCGGTCTAAACGGCTATGTGTACGACTCTCTGCGGCTCGACGGCCGGCTGCGCAACCGTGAATTCAACGGCCGCATCGCAGCACGCGATCCGAATCTCGACTTCGACTTTTTCGGTCTGGTCGATCTGAACGACTCGATCCCGAACTACGACTTCACGATGCACCTCCGCCACGCCGACCTAACACAGCTCCTTATCAACCGCCGCGACTCCCTCTCGCAACTCTCGGCCCGCATCATTGCCAAAGCCGGAGGACGCTCGCTCGACGACCTGAACGGACGCATCCAGATCGCCGACGCACGCTACCGATACAACGACAAGGAGATACACGCATCGAACGCCACGATTACGGGACGCAATTCGACAGACAGCAAACTCGTGGAATTCCGTTCGGATTTCGCCGACGCCACCTTCCGTTCGAAAACCAGCTACCGCACCGTATTCGAATACCTGCGGCGAAGCGCTCACCGCTACCTGCCCCTGCTGCGCGAAGAGAGCCCGGAAAAGAAGGACCGCAAGATCGTGGAGGCCGTGGCCGACGACTATTCACTCCTCTCGATCGACATCCGCAACATCAATCCCGTGGCCGATGCCATTGCACCCGGACTGCAGATCGCCGACGGATCATCGCTCAAGCTGCTCTTCAATCCGGCAAGCGACCAGCTCTCGCTCCGGGCAGCATCGGAGTATATCGAACGTCGGAAAATGCTGGCCACGCGCCTGAACATCAACGCCTCGAACCGGGGGGATTCCCTCACGATGTACGCCTCGGCCGAAGACCTCTACGCCGGAGTGCTCCACCTGCCTCATCTCTCGATAACCGGCGGGGCCAGACAGGGAAAAATCCAGTTGTCGACAGGATTCACCGACACCGTAAGCAAAGCCTCGGGACTGATCGGAATCAGCGCAGGCATCCTGCCCGAACAGGACAGTACGGGACGCGTGGTCGATCTGCACATTCTGCCGTCCCACTTCACGCGCGGCAACAAGACCTGGCAGATCTTCGCCCGCCAGATCCGTATCGACACGGCACATGTGGCCATCGACCGCTTCTTCGTCATGAACGACGAACAGGAACTGCGCATCGACGGCATTGCCTCCCGCAGCCGCTCGGATTCCGTAACGCTGCAGCTGCGCAACTTCGATCTGAGAACCTTCACGCAAATCGCCGAACGCATGGGGTACGAGATCGACGGTCGCACGAACGGAAAAGCCACGATGAAATCGGTATTCCAGGGTGCCGACATCACGGCCGACATCCTTTTCGACAGCATCGAGGTCAATGAAATTCCCGTTCCGCCCCTGCGCCTGACCTCCCGTTGGGACTTCGCCCGCAACAGGGCGGGTGTAACGATTTCCGATCGCGAGCGCCGCGATACGCTCGTCAGGGGATTCTATGCCCCCGACCGCCGGCGCTACTATGTCCGGCTCACGGCCGACGGCATCGACATGGGGCTGCTCGACCCGCTGTTGTCGGGAGTCATCTCCTCGACCTCGGGACGCGCCACAGCCGATCTCACCCTTCAGGGCATGCAGCGCGACGCCGATCTTTCGGGAGAGGTGCGCGTGAAGAATCTCCGCACGAAGGTCGATTACACAAACGTTACCTACACGATGCCGGAGGCTCTTCTCACGGTCGGCGAAAACCGCTTCCGGGCCGTCGATGTCCCGCTTTTCGATCCACAGGGGAACCGCGGCCGGTTCGACCTCGACCTCAACCTCGAACACCTCTCGAACATCACCTTCGACGTGCGTGTGGCCCCGCAACAGATGCTCGTACTCAATACGACCGAAGAGGACAACGACGTCTTCTACGGAAAGGTGCACGCTACGGGCGGCGCCCGGATCACGGGCCGCAAAGGCGTCGTGAACATGGACATTACCGCTTCGACCGATGACAATTCGGACTTCTATCTGCCGCTCTCGGGCAAATCGAACATCTCGAACGCCGACTTCGTGATCTTCGAAAAACCCGCACGGGCCGATACCCTCGATGCCGTGGCCCGGCGGAAGCTCTCCTTCGAGAGACGACACCGCCAGAGGCAGACAGCCGCAAGCCGCATGAACATCGGCCTGGCCCTCGACGTGCGGCCGAATGCCAACGTCGAGCTGACCCTTTCCGGCAATACGCTGAAGGCAAAAGGATCGGGAGCATTGAACCTGCAGATCAATCCCAGTGCCAACGTCTTCGAAATCTACGGAGACTATACCCTGACCGAAGGCACTTTCCTGCTCTCGCTTCAGAACATCATCAGCAAACGTTTCTCGATCGAAAACGGCTCCTCGATCCAATGGACCGGAGCCCCGATGGACGCCCTGCTGGATATCGACGCCGTCTACAAGCTCAAGGCCTCGCTCCAGCCCCTGCTCCAGGGGACTACCGATAACCTCGGGGGCAACCGATCGGTTCCCGTGGAGTGCGTCATCCATCTGGGAGACCGACTCTCGAACCCTGCCATCGCCTTCGATGTCCGCGTCCCGGGATCCGACCCCGAAACACAAACCGTCATCGCCAACGCCCTCTCGACCCCCGAAACGGTCGATACGCAATTTGCCTATCTGCTGCTTTTCAACAGTTTCATGGCGGAAAGCTCCTCGCTGGCATCCTCCAACATCGGAAGCTCCGTATCGGCCGCCACGGGCATGGACTTCCTGTCGAACATGGTCAGCGGTTGGTTCTCCTCGCTAGGATATGACTTCAAGATCGGCTATCGGCCCAAATCCGAACAGACGGGCGATGAGGTGGATTTCGGCATCTCGAAAAGCCTCGTGAACGACCGCCTATTCGTCGAAGTAGAGGGCAACTACCTGATTGACAACAAGCAGGCGATCAACAATTCGATGTCCAATTTCCTGGGCGAAGCATACATAACCTACCTGATCGACCCGGCAGGAACCCTCAAGCTGAAGGCCTTTACCCAGACCATCGACCGCTTCGACGAGAACCAGGGCCTTCAGGAGACGGGAATCGGCATCTACTTCAAGGAGGACTTCGACAATTTCCGCGACCTGAGACAGCGCATCAAGGCGCGTTTCACGAATAAAACCCGCAAAGCCCGGAGACAGGCACGACGCGAAGCCCGACGGCAGGCCCGTGCCGAAGCCGCATTCCGGGCTCCCTACGAGGCTCCGGAGATCGAGGAACGCGACGGAATGAACCCCGAAGAGGACATGGAATTCGTCTCCTGGATACCCGGAAGCACCTCCGGAAGATACCCGGAAGCCGGCTGGCCCGAAGAGACAAGGACGGCACTAACGGAGACCGGCCGCAAAGAAACGATCGACAACAATTCAAACAACAATAACAAAATCTTTTAAACTATGATGACTTTTTTGCAGGCCGCCGTCGAGACCGCGGCCGTAAGTGAGGAGACCCGCATGGGATTGTGGACCTTGTTCATCAAGGGCGGTTGGCTGATGTGGCCCCTGCTGGCGCTGGGCGGCGTTACGATCTTCATCTTCGTCGAACGCTTCCTGGCAATCCGCAAGGCCTCGGTGCTGGACATGAACTTCATGAACCGTATCCGGGACTACATCTCCGACGGCAAGATCTCCACGGCCGTGAACCTCTGCCGCAAGACCGACACGCCTATCGCCCGCATGATCGAAAAGGGTATCGAGCGGATCGGACGTCCGATGAGCGACATCCAGGCCGCCATCGAGAATGTCGCCAACCTCGAAGTTTCGAAGCTCGAAAACGGCCTGCCGTTCCTGGCCACGATCGCCGGCGGCGCCCCGATGATCGGTTTCCTCGGCACGGTGATCGGTATGGTGCAGACCTTCATGGACATGTCCGCAGCAGGCGGCACGGTCGATCTCGGACTGCTGGCAAGCGGCATGTATGTGGCCATGGTTACGACTGTCGGCGGTCTGATCGTCGGCATCCCGGCCTACTTCGGCTACAACTACCTGGTGGCGCGCATCGAGAAACTCGTCTTCCAGATGGAGGCCAACTCGATCGCGTTCATGGACATCCTCAATCAACCCGTTCAAAAATAAGTGAGCCATGGCAATCAAACACGGATCGAAAGTCGATAAGTCGTTTTCGGCCTCGTCCATGACCGACCTGATGTTCCTGCTGCTGCTGTTCCTGCTCATCGCCACGACGCTGATCAACCCCAACGCCCTGAAGCTGATGCTCCCCAAGAGTTCGAACCAGCTCAAGGACAAGGCGCTGACCACCGTCTCGATCCAGGATGCGGGACACGGGAAATACCGCTACTATGTCGAGATGCAGGAAGTAGGCTCCATCGACGGAGTGGAGCGCACGCTCAAGACGCGCCTCGAAGGACAGGAGGAGCCCACCGTCTCGCTGCACTGCGACAAGACGGTGGCCGTGGACGAGGTGGTCAAGGTGATGAACGTCGCCAAGGACAACAACTACAAGCTGATCCTCGCAACCACCCCGCGATAAACCGGTAAAAAGATTCGATCATGCAATATTACGATCCGAACGATAAGTCTCCGCGCAGGTGGGCGATGATCGCAGCAGGAGTTTATGTGCTTCTGTTCGCCGGATCGTTCGCCTTCGTGTCGTTCGACTTCACCCCCGAGGAGAAGAATTACGACGATACGATTCTCGTGGACTTCACCGAACCGCCGGTTCCCGAGCGCCCGAAGCCGCCCGTGAAGACGAGCGTCGAACCCCGCGTGCACGACGTCGCGGATCCCGAGGAGCAGACGGCACAGGTCGCCGGGAAGGACGAGGTTACGCAGACGCCCAATCCGAAGGCGCTGTTCAAGATGAACAAAAGCGGAGCCGACGAACCCGAGAATGCCGGAAATCCCCATGCCCCGGAGGGTGAGGACAAAGCCTCCGGAACCGGCCCCGGGCTGAATCCCGACGGTCTGGACCTGCTCGACAAGGGGCTTCAGGGACGCGGGCTGATCGGCAACCTGCCCAAACCGGCCTATCCGGGCAACAAGAGCGGCAAGGTCGTCATCCGCGTAACGGTCGATGCTTCGGGAAAGGTTACAAACGCCTCCTTCGAAGCCAAAGGCTCCACCGTAAGCGACCCGGCACTGGTCGCTGCGGCCATCGCTGCGGCCCGCAAGGCCCGCTTCACGGAGAGCCGCGCCGCGGTGCAGGGCGGAACGATCACCTACATCTTCCGGATGGAATGACTCAGGAATCCGGACCATGCAGCCAGGCTGCATGGTCCGGAAAGAAGAAACGAGATTTTACGAAACAATGAGAAAATTTGCACTGTTGTTGTTGCTGCTTGCCGGCGGCACTTCGATTCAGACAAGGGCCGGACTGCCCCGGGATCCCGAAAAGGCCCGATTGACATTGGATCATACCTCGCATGACTTCGGGGAGGTACCCCGCAAAGGGGGAAACATCGAGCACGGGTTCCCCTTCACGAACGACGGCAAGGTGCCGCTGGTCATCGTGCGGGCACAAACCTCCTGTACCTGTCTGAAGATCACCTATCCGAAACGTCCCGTAGCTCCGGGATCCTCGGACACGATACGTGTCGTCTACGAGCCCCACAAAAGCGAACCGGGATCGTTCAACAAACTGATACAGATCTTCTCGAATGCCGAAAACAGCCGCGAGATTCTCACCGTACAGGGCTTCTCGATCGAAGAAGGGGCCACAAAGGTCAAAGTCAAGAGAGAGAAGACGAAAATAAAGAACTGACATGGCAACACTCTTTTCAAACGCCACGCTGCTGCCGATGACCGCATCGGCCGGCCAGGCGCAGACGTTCACCGGATCGGTGGGCGTCGAGGGCGACCGTATCGCCTTCGTATCCGCCGCCGAGGCCGATGCGGAAGCTTTCCGGCAGGCCCATCCCGGGCTGCGGGAGATCGACTGCCGCGGACGGCTTGTCATGCCCGGCCTGATCAACACGCACTGCCATGCGGCCATGAGCCTGCAGCGCAGCCTTGCGGACGACATTCCGCTGATGAAGTGGCTCAACGAGCACATCTGGCCCTTCGAGGCACGGCAGACGCCCGAGGATGTGGCGCTCGGCATGGAACTCGGCATTGTCGAGATGCTGCTGGGCGGCATCACTTCGTTTGTGGACATGTATTACCATCAGAACCGCTGCGTACCGGTCGTGGAGCGGCTGGGTATCCGCGCCGTATTGGGCTGCAACTATTTCGACAGCAACATCGACGAGGTGTTCGCGGAACTGGAGGAGGCCGCAGGCCGTGCCGCCGCATGCGACCGCATCCGCATCGCCGTGGCGCCGCATGCCCCCTACACGGTCTCGACGGAAAACCTCGCACGCGGACTCCGCGAGGCCGAACGGCTCGACCTGCTGCTCATGACCCACATTGCGGAGACGCAGGACGAAATACGCATCATCCGCGAGCGGTTCGATGCGACGCCCGTGGAGTATCTCGACCGGCTGGGCCTGCTCGGACCCAGGACCATCGGAGCACACTGCGTGCACGTTACATCGAAGGATATCGCCACAATGGCCGCACGAGGGATGACCGTTTCGCACAACCCGCAGAGCAACATGAAGATATCGAGTGGGGTAGCGCCCGTAAGGGAGATGCTCCGGGCCGGAATACGCGTTACGGTGGCCACCGACGGGTGCTGCTCGAACAACGACCTGGACCTGTGGGAGGAACTGCGCACGGCGGCCCTGCTGCAGAAATCCGCCACGGGCGATCCGACGGCCCTGCCGGCCCTGGAGGCGCTGCGCATGGCCACGGCCAACGGAGCCCGTGCCATGGGGTACGCCGACGGTCAGCTGGGCGTCCTGCGGGAGGGTGCCCTGGCCGACATGATCGTCATCGACCTGCAGCGCCCCCACCTGCAACCGATGAACGATGTCGTTTCGAATCTGGTCTACTGTGGCAAGGCCGCGGATGTCGAGACGGTGATGGTCGGCGGGCGGATCGTGGTCGAAAACCGCCGTATTGCGGATGTCGATCTCGGAGATCTCTATGCCCGGGCTGCGGAGGCCGTAGAACGGATCCGGAGCGGCAAATAAGGCGGCAATACCGCTAAAAACGGCGGCGGGCGGAAACGCATCACGAAAATGCGGCTCCGCCCGCCGCATTTTCATGCCCGGGAATTTGCTTTTCCCCGCGTTTTTGCGTAACTTGGGAGAGCCTAAAACCGCATTCCCATGAAAAGTCTGATTCTGCTGCTTGCCTGCCTGCTGCCGCTGGGTGCGGCGCCGCAGACGCACGCCGTCTCCGGAACGGTAACCATCGAGGAGTCCGGAAATCCGCTGGCCTTCTGCTCGATACATGTCAAGAACACCGACCGCCACACGAAAACCGACGACAAGGGCTGCTACAGAATCCAGGCGGCAGCCACCGACACGCTCTGCTTCGCCATGTTGGGATACGACACCGTCAAAGTGGCTGTCGGCAAACGCACGCGGATCGACGTTGCCCTGCATGCGATGTCCGTAGTTTTCGAGGAGGAGGACCTTGTCGTACCTGCATACATGACACGGATGGCGGGCATCGTAACGACCGGGCGGCCCGCGGAATTCTCCGGCGAAGAGTATGCCGGCTATGAGGAGAACCGGTTCCGCTCGGCGCTGCACGAGCCGCTCTCGACCTTCGCACTCGAGGCTGACGGCGCCTCCTATGCCAACTGCCGCCGCATCCTCGCCTCGGGACGCGCACCCGAAACGGATGCCGTACGCATCGAGGAGTTCCTCAACTATTTCGACTACGACTATCCCGAACCCGCCGAAGAGGCGCCACTGTCGCTCCTGGTCGAGGCGGGGCCCTGCCCGTGGGATGCGGCACACCGTCTGGCCCGCATCGGGCTGAAGGCCCGCGAGGTCACAGGTACGGAGCTGCCGCCCACGCATTTCGTCTATCTGATCGATGTCTCGGGATCGATGCACCAGCCCCTTCCGCTGGTGAAGGCTTCAATGAAAATGCTCACGGACAACCTCCGCGCCGAAGACCGTGTATCGATCGTAACCTATGCCGACGAAGTGCAGGTACTGGCTCGCAACATCCCGGGCAATGAACGCCGGCGGATCAAGGATCTGATCGACGAACTGGAGGCCAATGGAGCAACCGCCGGAGGCGCCGGACTGGAAAAAGCCTACGAAATCGCCCGGAAATACCACATCGGAAAGGGTAACAACCGCATTATCCTCTGCTCGGACGGAGACTTCAACGTCGGGCCCTCGTCGGACGAAGCGATGAAGGCGTTGATCGAACGGCAGCGCAAACTCTCGGGAACGCAGCTGTCGGTCATCGGATACGGCATGGGCAACTATAAGGACAGCAGGATGCAGCTCATGGCCGAACACGGAGACGGGAACTACGCCTATGTCGATGATCTGCGCGAGGCGGCAAAGGTACTCTTCGGGGAGTTCGGCGCCACGGCCTGGGCCGCAGCCCGCGACGTGAAGATGCAGGTGGAGTTCAACCCCGCAACGGTAGCCTCCTACCGGCTGATCGGTTACGAAAGCCGCCTGCTTGAAGCCGGGGATTTCAACGATGACCGCAAGGATGCCGGGGAGATCGGTGCCGGGCACTGCGTTACGGCGCTCTACGAGCTTATACCCGCGGGTGCCGAGGAGCATCCGGCCGGCTCGGTGGATGCACTGCGTTATCAGGGGCGCCAGGGCACGCCCGTAGTTACGATTCCCTCGGCCGAAGCGCTGGCCGTGAAGGTGCGCTACAAACTCCCGGGCGAAGAGCGCAGCCGCATGATCCGGGCGGAGCTTATCGACTCCGGCACGGAGGAGCTGACGGGCGACTTCGCCTTTGCGGCAGCCGTGGCCATGTACGGACAGCTGCTCCGGCTGTCGGACTTCCGCGGCACGGCAACCTGGGACGAGGTGATCCGGCTGGCGCAACAAGGTCTCGCGAATGATCCCGAAGGCTACCGGCGCGAATTCATCGACCTGGCGCGCGTGGCACAGGCCGTGTGCGGCGACGACTACTGCTTGCAGCCCGGAGAGTCGAAAGCGGCGGGGGAGTAAGCACCTCCCGAAAGCGGACAAAGAAGCGGGACGCTCCTTCAAAAGGATGCGTCCCGCTTCTTTATCGGGCAGCCGGCACCGCCCGGAGCAATCTTACCGTCGCCGCAGATAGACCGTCGCCGTCCGCGAGGTGTTGTAGATCCGGATACGGGGATACTCATGGCCGTCGTCGCCGGGAACGTTGAACGAGAAGTGTTCGGAATCCATCGCCTGCCGTTCCTGTCCGCCGAAACGCCGTTCGTCGGTCGAAAGTACCGGGACGTATTTGCCCGGTGCCTGCACGGGAAGCTCATAGTCGGGAATCGATGTCGTAGGATGCCAGTTGAAGACAAACAGCAGGCGGCCGTGCGAAAAGACCATCGTCTTGTTATGCTCGTCCATAAGCAGGTTGTAGGGATAGCCGTCGGCAAGCACCTTGTATTTGCGCACGAGGCGGATCATCGCCCGGTCGAAATCCCCGAGCCACGAATAGCGCAACAGGCCGTTGCGCGCCAGCGACCACTGACGGCGCGCATGGGCATAGCTCCAGCCGTTGCCTTCGCGCGGGAAGTCGATCCATTCGGGATGGCCGAATTCGTTGCCCATGAAGTTGAGATAGGCCTCGCCGCCCGTGGAGATCGTCATCAGACGGATCATCTTGTGGAGCGCCATGCCGCGGTCGATCACCAGATTATCCGAAGCCCGGTCCATATGGAAGTACATCTCCTTATCCATCAGCCGGAAGGCGATGGTCTTGTCGCCGACGAGCGCCTGGTCGTGCGATTCGGCGTAAGCCACGGTCTTCACGCCCGGCAGGCGGTTGGTCATCACCGACCACATCTCCCAGATGTTCCACTCCTCGTCGGGAATATCCTTGAGCAGCCGGATCCAGAAGTCGGGGATGGCCATGCCCAGGCGGTAGTCGAAGCCGATGCCGCCGTCGTCGATCGGGATGCACATGCCCGGCATGCCGCTCACATCCTCGGCAATCGTTACGGCCGACGGCCGGAAGTCGTGGATGAGCCGGTTGGCGAGGGTCAGGTAGTCAAGGGCGTCCTCATTGACCCCGGCATCGAAATAGCGGTCGCGGCTGTCGAAGGCGACATAGCCGTGGTGGTGGTAGATCATCGAGGTTACACCGTCGAAGCGGAAGCCGTCGAAATGGAATTCGTCGAGCCAGTACTTGATGTTCGAGAGCAGGAAGTGCTGCACCTCGCCCTTGCCGTAATCGAAGAGTTTCGAATCCCAGTAGGGTTGGTTGCCCGCCTCGCCCGGCCGCGAATAGAGGTGGTCCGTGCCGTCGAGTTCGTTGATCCCCTCGTTCAGGTTCTTCACATAGTGGGCGTGCACGAGGTCCATGATGACCGCCAGGCCCAGTTCGTGCGCCCGCCGCACGAGTTCCTTGAGCTCCTCGGGCGTTCCGCAGCGCGACGTCGGGGCGAAGAAACTCGAAACGTGGTAGCCGAACGAACCGTAATAGGGGTGCTCGGCTATGGCCATGAGCTGCACGGCATTGTAGCCGTCGCGCTTGATGATCGGCAGGATCTTTTCGGTAAACTCGCGGTAGGTGCCGACCCCCTCGCGCTCCTGGGCCATGCCCACATGCGCCTCGTAGATAAGCAGACTCCCGACCTGCGAGGCGTCGAAGTCATCGCCCCGCCAGTCGAACGGCTCGGGCGGGGCCCAGAACTGGGCCGTGTAGTCCTTCGTCGCATCGTCCTGCACCACACGCCGCGCATAGGCCGGAATGCGGTCATGCCAGCCGTTGTCGCCGTGGACGTGGATCTTGTAGAGCGAGCCGTGCGTGAGGCGGTCGCGATACATCGCCGCCGGGAAAAAGGCGCTCCAAACACCCGAAGCATCCTTGTGCATGCGGATCTCGGTGCGCTGCCAGTTGTTGAAATCGCCGAAGACGTAGACGTCCTCCGCGCCGGGAAGCCACTCGCGCAGCCACCAGCCGTCGAGCGTCTCGTCCCACTGCCAGCCGAAATAGCGGTATCCGTTGGCGTAATCGACAAGCGTCCCCGACGAGCGGCGGACCGCCTCCAGTTTGTCGAGATAACGCGCATGGCGCCGTTCGATCGCATCGGCCGCAGGGCGGAGCCATTCGTCGCGCGCGACGATCGGCAACAGATCGGTATTTTTCTCCATAGGGCGGGATATATACGGTTATATACAAAAATAACGAAAATTTTTCTATCTTTGTCTCCGAACTTTAATTTAACCCCCAAACAGTTATGTTCAAAGGACAACCCAAAGGTCTGTACGCCCTCTCGCTGGCCAATACGGGCGAGCGGTTCGGCTACTACACCATGCTTGCGATCTTCACCCTGTTTCTGCAGGCAAAATTCGGCTACACGGAAGCCGTAACCACCCAGATTTACGGCATCTTCCTCGCCGCCGTCTACTTCATGCCCTTCTTCGGCGGCATCCTGGCCGACAAGTTCGGATTCGGACGGATGGTTACACTCGGCATCTTCGTCATGTTCGGCGGATACGCCCTGCTGTCCATACCTACGGGAACGGGATTTGCAGCCCAGGCCCTGATGTTCCTGGCCCTGGCTCTGATCGCCTGCGGCACGGGTCTCTTCAAGGGGAATCTCCAGGTCATGGTCGGTAATCTCTACGACGACCCGGCCTATGCGGCCAAGCGCGACAGCGCCTTCTCGATCTTCTACATGGCCATCAACATCGGCGCCATGTTCGCCCCCTCGATGGCCACCTGGATCACCAACCATTTCCTCGCGCAGGACGGACTGATCTATAACGGTCAGATCCCCGCTCTGGCCCACCAGTACCTCGATCTTGGTGCCAAAATGCCCGCCGAGCCGCTGGCCGAGTTGCAGCGCCTCGCTGCTGCCGTCGGCGGAAACGCCGCAGACCTGGCAGCCTTCTCGTCGCACTACATCGAGAAGCTCTCCTCGGCCTACAACATGGGATTCGCCGTGGCCTGCATCTCGCTGATCGTCTCCTATATCATTTACATCGCCTTCCGCAAGACCTTCAAGCATGCCGACGTAACGGCTCAACAGCAAGCCGCCAGCGGCGCCGCCGCACAGGTCGAGCTGACCCCCGCGCAGACAAAATCGCGCATTACGGCCCTTATGCTCGTCTTCGCCGTGGTGATCTTCTTCTGGATGGCCTTCCACCAGAACGGTTCGACAATGACCTTCTTCGCACGCGACTACACAACCTCCGAGGCTACCGGCATCACCCGCATGGCTTTCGATATTCTGAACCTCGTACTGGTGCTTGTGGCCGTATACGGTCTGGTAGGGCTCTTCCAGTCGGAAAAGAGCCGCGGAAAGCTCATCAGTGCCGCAGCCGTCGTAGCAGCCCTCGCGGCCCTCTATTACCGCTGGACCATCACGCCCGATCCGGTACACATCCTGCCGCAGGTGTTCCAGCAGTTCAATCCCTTCTACGTCGTGGCTCTCACGCCGCTGTCGGTGGCCCTCTTCGCCTCGCTCGCCCGCAAGGGCAAGGAGCCCTCGGCGCCCCGCAAGATCGGCATGGGCATGGTGATCGCCGCCCTGGGATTCCTCATCCTCACGATCGGATCGTTCGGCCTGATGTCGCCCGCCGAAGTCAAGGCAGCAGGCGCCAGCGACACTTTCGTCTCGCAGAACTGGCTTATCTCGACCTACCTGGTGCTGACCTTCGCCGAACTGCTCCTTTCGCCCATGGGTATCTCCTTCGTGTCGAAGGTGGCTCCCCCGAAGTACAAGGGTATGATGATGGGCTGCTGGTTCGCCGCAACGGCCGTGGGCAACTACGCAACATCGCTCATCGGATACCTCTGGGGCAGCGGAATGGCCCTCTGGATGGTATGGAGCGTGCTGATCGTGCTCTGCCTGCTCTCGGCGCTCTTTATCTTCTCAATCATGAAGAAACTCGAAAACGCCACGGCTGCCTGACCCGCAGCTGGGCAGCCCCCAAAACTCCGCTGCAAGGCTTTGCGGCGGAGTTTTTTTATGCCGGAAGGACGTGAACAGACATCCGAAAGGGTGAAAAACCGGGGTATTTCACGATTTTTGCATATTTTTTTGTATATTTGTTTGATAAACCGTCTCCCCATGACTTCCAGAGAGCATATCGCGGAACGCGCCTTGCAGATGTTCATCGCCCGAGGATTCAAATCGGTGCGTATGGACGACATCGCCCGACAACTGGGCGTCTCGAAGCGCGTACTTTACGACCTGTTCGGCGACAAGGAGGGACTGCTCCATGAGGCCATGGTCTGCTATTTCGAGGAGATCCGCCGACAACAGACCGCCATAAGCGCCGGAGCTGCAGATGTATTGGAACAGCTTTTCATCGTACTCAACGACATCCTGGACCGCTCGGAACAGGTAGGGCGGATGATGAATGCCCTCAAGCGCTCCTATCCCGCCGTACACGACCGGCTAATTCACGAAGGAGCCGCACGCAACCGCGAAGAACTGCGGGCGATGCTGCGCAAGGGTATCGACGGAGGACTCTTCATCGACAATTTCCACATCGACCTGGCCATATCGGCTCTATACTACTCGGCCTCGGCCGTAACGCACCACGAACTGATCCCGCCCGAAGGCATCTCCGAACGAAAAGCCTTCATGCAGATCATCAGCACCTTCTTCCGGGGCATCGCCACCGCCGAAGGGCTGCAGCTAGTGGACCGATACAGGCTTCGGTATGAGCTCAGCGAAGCCTGAATTCCGACCATGGATCAACCCAAACTCGAACGCCTGCTGCGGCTGATGAAGATGCTGACGGCCAACACGACCTACAATGTCGATCAACTGGCCGAGCGGCTTGACATGTCGCGCCGTACGGTCTACCGTTATATCGACACGTTCCGCGAAGCCGGCTTCGTCATCAAGAAAACGGGCGACTGCATCCGCATCGACAAACAGTCGCCGCATTTCCGCGATATCTCGCAGCTGGTCCATTTCACCGAGGAGGAGGCCGTAATTCTGAAGAGCGCCATCGAAAACATCGACGACACAAACCTGCTGAAGCAGAATCTCAAACGCAAGCTCTATTCGGTCTATGACAACAAGGTGCTGGCCGACACGGTCGTACGCGGCAAAAACGCCCCGAACATCCGCCGTCTGATCGAGGCCATCGAAGAACGGCGGCAGGTCATCCTGCACGGGTACCGCTCGGCACACGGCGGCGAGGTGCGCGACCGCAGGGTAGAGCCCTTCGCCTTCACGACGAACTATGTGCAGGTGTGGTGCTACGACCCCGAAAGCGCAACCTCCAAACTCTTCAAAACCGCCCGCATCGGCAACGTCGAGACAACAGACATCCCCTGGGAGCATGCCGAGGCGCATCACGAAGGATTCATCGATGCCTTCCGCATGCACGGCGACCGGCGCATACGCGTCCGGCTTGAACTGGGACTGCTCGCATCGAGCCTCCTATGCGAAGAGTACCCGTTGGCCGAATGCGACCTCAAACCGATCCGAAGAGGACGATGGCTGCTCGATACCGAAGTGGCCGGCATGGCCGGTATCGGACGCTTCGTCGTCGGCCTGTTGGACGATATACGCATCGTCGATTCGCCCGAGTTGACCGAATACCTCAAGGAGTACCTGCGCAAACACACCCTCGGATAAATCGCCTTAATTTTCCCCATAAAATAAATTTGTGTCAAAAGATGACACAACAGCGCCGTTCCTTTGTCCCGTGAACCAATAAAACGTTACGATCATGGGAACAGCTTACAAAATCCGCTGCAAACATTGCGGCGCGCGTTTCGACCACTACATGCAACCCGGCTACGGCATGCTTCCGGCCTGCGTCGGGTGCGGCGAATATGTCGAAACGGAATCGGCAATCCGATGCCCGGCCTGTCGCAAAAGACTCAACACGACGCAGGAGGAGTTCAACGAACAGATCGAGGTTACCTATCAATGGGACTGACGACCGCAAAAAAGTGGCCCGAAAGCGCGGAAATACGGGGAAGATTTCCTATCTTTGAGTGAAAATTTCATGTAACGAAACGATGACGCAACTCAAGGCCGGAGATCCGGCACCCGATTTCAGTTCCGTAACGCAGCAGGGCGAACGGCTGACGCTCGCCGACCTCAAGGGACAGCGCACGATCCTCTATTTCTACCCGAAGGACAACACCTCGGGGTGCACGCTCGAAGCCAAGAGCCTGCGCGACGGAAAAGAGGAACTGACCCGACGCGGATTCCGCATCGTCGGCGTAAGTCCCGACAGCGAGCAATCGCACCGGAATTTCTGTGCGAAGCACGACCTGAACTTCACATTGCTGGCTGATACGGACCACTCGGTGTGCGAAGCCTACGGCGTATGGGCCGAAAAATCGATGTACGGCCGCAAATACATGGGCGTGCTGCGCACGACGTTCGTCATCGATCCCGAAGGACGCATCGAACGGATTTTCACGAAAGTGGACACCAAGAACCACTATCGGCAGATCCTTGAGGCCTACGACGAACAATGAAACGCATCGAACGGATCGCCACGCTCGCCGTCCTCCTGTTGGCGGCAGCCGCAGTACGGGGGCAGGAGCTTCCGGGCTGCATGACCCCGGGCGTGCGTTCCGAAATGCAACGATTTTTCGAGGGTGTTCCCCACGACGCAGGGATACGGGCCGACATGCGGTGGATCCGCGACGAGGTCGACCCCCTGCAGCGCGAACGCCGGGAAGTGGCCCGCATGATGCGTGAAAGAGCCCGCGAACGGGCTCTGGAAGCATCGGAAGGCGCCGCCCGCAGCGCCTCGCCGAGCGATCCGTCGGTCGATCTGGGGGAGTGGCGTCTGAGCGTCGGCAACAACGGCAACTGGAGCCCTTATCCGGACCGGGCGCTCGATGCTCGGATCATCCGGTTCCCGATGCGCGACATCAGGGAGCTGGACCGCGAAAAGAGATCCGCACCGCCGCGGCCCGTACCGTCCAAATAGGGCAGAGGCAACCGGCACAGAAGAGAAACAGAAGCAATTAACCTATTCATACCGAACAAGTAAATGGCAGAAAAAGCACAAGTGAACCCGGACAAGCTCAAAGTCTTGAACGCGGTGATGGAAAAGATAGAAAAGGACTTCGGCAAAGGGTCGATCATGCGCATGAACAGCACGGAGGTGAACGACATCCCGGTGATTCCGACCGGATCGATCACCCTCGACATGGCCCTCGGCGTCGGCGGATACCCCAAGGGGCGCGTCATCGAGATCTTCGGCCCCGAATCGTCGGGTAAAACCACGCTGGCGATCCACGCCATCGCCGAAGCCCAGAAGGCCGGCGGCATTGCGGCATTCATCGACGCCGAACACGCCTTCGACAGTTTCTATGCCCAGAAGCTGGGCGTGGATGTGGACAACCTGCTCATTTCGCAGCCCGACAACGGCGAGCAGGCCCTCGAAATCGCCGACTCGCTGATCCGCTCGAGCGCCATCGACATCATCGTCATCGACTCCGTGGCGGCACTGACACCCAAAGCCGAGATCGAGGGCGAGATGGGCGATGCGAAGATGGGCCTCCAGGCCCGCCTCATGTCGCAGGCCCTGCGCAAGCTCACCTCGAGCATCTCGAAGACCAAGACCGTCTGCATCTTCATCAACCAGCTGCGCGACAAGATCGGCATCGTCTACGGCAACCCCGAGACGACGACCGGCGGAAACGCCCTGAAGTTCTACGCTTCGGTGCGCATCGACATCCGCCGCATGTCGGTCATCAAGGACGGCGAGGAGCAGCTCGGAACCCGCACGAAGGTCAAAGTCGTGAAGAACAAGGTGGCACCTCCGTTCAAACGGGCGGAATTCGATATCATGTTCGGCGAGGGTATCTCGAAGATCGGCGAGATCATCGACCTCGGCGTCGATTACGGCATCATCAAGAAGGCCGGATCGTGGTTCTCCTACGGAGACCGCAAGATCGGCCAGGGCCGCGACGCCGTCAAGGAACTGCTCAAGTCGGACGAAGCCCTCGCCTCGGAGATCGAGGAGAAGGTGCGCGAAGCCATGAAAAACAAAAAAGAGTAGCCCATGGGATACACCGCCGAGGATGAAGCCCTGATCAAGGAAAAATGGGATGACCTGCTGTACTCGTGCACGAAGATCTGCAAGAACGACGAGGACTGGAATTTCATCAAACGGGCATTTTTCCTGGCCAAGGAGGCACATGAAGGGGTACGGCGCCGTTCCGGCGAGCCGTACCTCCTGCATCCCATCGCCGTGGCCAAGATCGTCATCGAGGAGATCGGACTCGGCGTGAAATCCGTGGTCGCAGCCCTGCTGCACGATGTGGTCGAAGACACGGAGTACACCGTGGAGGACATGGAACGCATCTTCGGTCCCAAAATCGCCTCGATGGTAGACGGGCTGACCAAGATGGCCGGCGTGTTCAACGCCGACACCTCCGAGCAGGCCGAGTATTTCCGCAAGGTGCTCCTCACACTCTCGGACGACGTGCGGGTCATCCTGATCAAGATCGCCGACCGCCTGCACAACATGCGCACACTGGGCTCCATGCCTCTCAACAAACAGATCAAGATCACCGGAGAGACCATCTACCTCTTTGCTCCGCTGGCCTACCGGCTCGGACTCTATTCGATCAAGAGCGAGCTCGAAGATCTCTGCATGAAATACCGCTTCCCGCAGCAGTATGCCGAAATCACCCAGAAGCTCCAGGAGAGCGAAGCCTCACGCAAGGAGTTCATCGACAAGTTCAACGCCCCGATCATTGCCGCGCTCAACCGCGACAACTTCAACTACGAGATTTCCGGGCGCGTGAAAAGCGTCTATTCGATCTGGTCGAAGATGCAGCGCAAGCAGATCCCCTTCGAGGAGATCTACGACCTGTTCGCCATCCGCATCGTCTTCAAGCCCCTGCCGTTCCCCTCGGAAAAGACCCAGTGCTGGCAGATTTACTCCACGATCACCGACATCTACACCCCCAAGCCCGACCGGTTGCGCGACTGGATCTCGATGCCCAAGGCCAACGGATATGAAGCCCTGCATTCGACGGTAATGGGGCCCGACGGCGTATGGGTCGAGGTGCAGATCCGCACGCAACGCATGGAGGACATTGCCGAACGGGGTTTTGCCGCACACTGGAAATACAAGCATGCGACCATCTCGCAGGACGAAGACGAATTCGACAAATGGCTCAAGCAGATCCGTGCGGCGCTGAACAGCCCGACGGAGAACGCCGTAGACTTCCTGGACAACTTCAAGTTATCGCTGTATACTTCTGAAATCGTAGTATTTACGCCAAAAGGAGAAGCCCGGAAAATGCCTTTCGGAGCAACCGCCCTGGATTTCGCATACGACATACACTCGAAAATCGGGAACAGCGCGATCAGCGCCAAGATCAACCACAAGCTCGAACCGATCACCACGCAGATCAACAGCGGCGACCAAATCGAGATCATCACGGCCGACACGGCCCGCCCGAAGCCCGAATGGCTGGATATCGTAACGACAGCCAAGGCGAAATCCGCCATCAAAAGCTTCCTCAAGCGCGAACGCCAAAACAACATCGAGCGAGGCATGCAGATGCTCAAGGAGAAGATGAAATCGCTCAACATCCAGCTCAGCGGCAGGGTATTGCGAAAGATCGTCCCGATCTACGAAAGCAACAACAAGGAGGAGCTGTACAGCAAAATCGGGGCAGGCATCGTCTCTTTGGACGATCTGGAAAAGGTCCTCAAAGTCAATTCGAAAAGCAAGATTCTCAAGTTCTGGACCCTCTTCATTCCCCAGAAGAAGGAGGAGGAGACCGACGAGGCGGGCGATGCCGTCCCCGCAACAACCCCGCAGAAAGAGGCCGGAGACGAACCGGTTTTCGAGATCGCAGCCTGCTGCAAACCGATTCCCGGAGACAAGGTCGTAGGGTACAGAGACCCCGCAACCGGCAAGATCATTGTCCACAAGGCCACCTGCGACGAACTGAACCGCCTGGCGGCCCAATACGGCAAAAACATCGTCAAGGAGGAGATCAAATGGTCGCAACACAAGGCCATGTCCTATTTGGTTACGACCGAATTGCGAGGTATCGACCGACAGGGACTGCTGCTCGATCTGGCCAAAGTCGTGAGCGACGACTTCAACATCAACATCCGCGAAGTGAACATCCACAGCCATGACGGCATTTTCGAGGGCAACGTCAGCCTCTATGTAAAAGACGCCGAAAGCCTAAACGCTGTAATGGATAAACTTCGAGAAATAAAAGGAATAGATACGATCAAAAGAACTATCAGTTAAGGTGCCGTGGAAGACTTTTCGACACTCATATGGATTGTGGTGATCTTAGCCGCCACCATTGCCTCGCGAGGCCGGAAAGCCCGCGCCCGATCGGCAGCGCCCCCCGATGAGAAAGCCGACCGACCGGCTGACACCGCATCGAATCCGACCCCGTCAGGATGGCCAGCATGGCCGCAGATTCCCGGGCTGCCGGATTTATCAACCTCCGAAGAACCGGCACCACGGAAAGCCCCTGTTTCCCGCCCCGCTGTGGAACATCGTGCACAAACAGAACAGGGTCGGCACATCGACACCCGCAAAAAAAGCGCAAGTCCCCGCATGGTACAGCCCGGAACTGCCGCAAATATCGGAAAAACAACAAAACCGCCCCGACAATCCGACACTCCGACGCCCTCTCCGAAGTTGGAGAAGTGTACACCCGGGCAAAATGAGGCTTCCGGAGCTGAAATCGCTGCGGATTTCGACCTGAGCAGAGCCGTGATATATTCGGAAATACTGAAGCCAAAATTCGACGAATAACACGCCATAACCGACATTACACCAACTTCCGGCAATAGTGGACATCCGGAGAGGACACACGGAAAGAGCTCCTGTTCCCGGGGAAGGAACGACGCTGGCGCACCTCCGTCGAAAATTCCGCGAATGCATAAACACCGGCAAGAAGACGTTATAGGCCCTAACATCGATAAGGAGAGGGCATACCAGCGCCCAACCAAAAAGAAGAGACAAGTATATTTTAACAAAAAACATCATGGCAACGATTTTTTCACGCATCATCGCAGGGGAGATCCCCTCGTACAAGGTCGCAGAAGACGACAAGTACTACGCATTTCTCGATATCAACCCGCTTACGAAAGGGCACACGCTCGTCGTTCCGAAGCAGGAAGTCGATTACCTGTTCGACCTCGACGATGAGACATTGGCCGGAATGATGGTCTTCGCCAAAAAGATTGCCGCACGCATCAAGCGCGAAATAGCATGCGCAAGGGTAGCCGTAGTCGTTTTAGGAATGGAAGTGCCCCATGCGCACATCCACCTGATCCCGATCCAAAGCGAAAACGACGTCGATTTCCATCGTGAAAAGCTCCATCTCTCTCCGGAAGAGTTCCAGGAAATCGCAGAAAAACTGGCCCGATAGGAGCGGTTTTACAAACATAAAAACAACTTATAATCAGGCGTGTGGTGAGTTATTAACATCACGCGCCTGATTATTTTTTAACATAATATAGGCGTAAAAACAAACGCTGAGAAAATTTTCATCATAGAGATTCACGTCATCGATATATTGCCAAAAAATCACAAAAAAGGGTAGGGTGCTTTACATTTGTAAATCGATTGTATGTGTATGAATTTGCCATAGTATTTACTCTTGTAAATATCCCATCTGTTGAAAACAAACAAACAATACATATGGAAAATTCAAACAACAGGGTAGTAAAGCAAGCTTCAGATGCCGGAAAAGGAGGGTTAAAATATTATACATTCAATTGTAATCGCCATTATATCACTACTTATACGGATCATATGAAGTTATAGTTAAATAATAGACACGGGAATACGAAAATACATAGACAAACAGGGGAAGAGGCGTATTTTAAAGTATCAAACCACATTACATCAGACAATTATCACAATTTATATAAACAAAAGAATTATATTCTTGCAGAGGTGCATTTTTAACCATAGCAAATTAATGACAGATGTAAACATTTTCAACACTTATTAACATTTTACAAATGACATTTTCTATTGCTTTACAAAAGAAAAATGTTTATTTTTGTAAAAAATTCAGCTGATGAAGGAAAAATTGCTCGCATTGATGCAAAATGAAGGATTGAGGTCAAGCCAGCTCGCAGAGATCCTCGATGTCAATCCGGCCGGAATATCCCATATTCTTGCAGGACGTAACAAACCGGGATTCGATCTGCTGCAAAAAATCCTACGCCGCTTTCCTCGGGTCAATCCCGATTGGCTTCTGCTCGATGCACCGAACATGTATCGGGATCAAACCGACGGAACGGCATCATCTTATCAGCCGAAGACTCCAAATCCCGAACGCGAAGGGTACGGCAATCTCTTTTCTACCTCCGAAACGCCCGCATCCGATATGACGGGTAAATCGGGAACAGCCGGCGGAACCGATCCGGAAATACGGTCGACAAAGGAAACAACAGGAGTACATCCGAAAAGTTCCATCGCCCGTATCGTGATATTTTACGATGATCGAACCTTTGAAAGTTATTCGCCCGAGAATGCGATGAAATAAAAATTCCGGACAGGAATCGGAAATATCGCATTCTCGAGAACCATCCATTTTCCCGGCGAACGACTGAAAATACAGACTGTATGATCCGCAAAATGCATCCCGATGAATACGGATTGCTGAAAGGCTTTCTCTACGATGCCGTCTACCGACCCGAAGGGACAACGCCGCCACCCATCGAAATCGTAAATCATCCGACCATGCGTATCTATTACGACGCATTCGGATCGGAACGTTCCGACATAGCTCTATGCGCCGAGACTGATTCTCAAATCATCGGGGCGATCTGGTGCCGTCGCATGCATGGATACGGTTTTATTCGGGACGGCATCCCCGAACTGGCTATGGCGGTAAAGGCTCCGTACAGACGACAAGGCACAGGTAGGCAACTGTTGCATGCCTTGCTTTGCGAATTAGGCAACCTGGAATACGAAGCCGTATCGCTGTCCGTTCAGAAAGAAAACTTCGCATCCGCCATGTACAGGAAAGCCGGATTCCGGATCTTTCGGGAAACCGAAGATGAATACATTATGATCTATGAGTTCCGGTAGACGGAACCGATATCAGCCGACATCAGACCGGTTGGCAACAAATGAAATAATATTTACATTATGTTAAATTATAGACGGAAAAATTAGTATGCATACGATCTGATATATACATCTGACATATCGATAAAAAGCGAGATTCCTGTCAGCACAATCTGAAGCGGCCACAAATGAACCGAATACAAATGACGCTATAAGACAGAAATATAAGGCGCTGCCGGAAAAACATGCCGGAAGTAACAATAATTTTAAGTAACTTTGCATGATTTGCAAGTGCCGGCCGGCAAAACAGCCGCGCCGATACAAAGCACGGAAGGCTCTGTACGAGTAAAATGCGTACACTTTTCAGAAAAGGTGAGGAGCACTCCCCCTCCTGTGCGGTATAACAACACAACTATTTATAAATGAACGTTATACGAAAAATAATTCTCGGGATGCTGATCGGTTCGATCGCTGTTGCCTGCAGTCAGCCGAAGAATGAAGATACAAAAACGAGGCTTTGCGTAACGATTCTTCCTTTGCGCAATATCGTAGAACAGATCACCGGGACCGACTTCCCGATCGACGTGCTCGTACCTCCCGGAGCAAGTCCCGAAACGTTCGAACCTACGCCCCGGCAGATCGTGGTTTTGAACAAGGCCCGGATGATCTTCGGCGTCGGACTTCTCGATTTCGAAAGTTCGTTGCTCCGAAAAATCGAGGATAACGGGAAGATCGTTCTCCTGGACCGCGGCATAGAGCCGCTGGAAGGAACCTGCGCCCACAGCCATCGGGAAATGCTGAAATCCGCAGACGATGGGAAGGAGATGCATGAAGGCCATGCGCACGGTATAGATCCCCATGTATGGACATCGCCCAGAGAACTGCTGCGCATGGCGGCCAATGCCTACGAAGCGATTCGTACAGCCTGGCCAGACTCGGTGAAATATACGGAGAATTACGAACGTCTGGCCGAAAAACTGCGGCAGCTCGACCGACGCACCGAGGAGAAGATAACCCGCAGCGGAATCCGTTATTTCATCGTATATCATCCGGCACTCACCTACTATGCCCGCGACTACGGCATCCGTCAGGAGGCTGTGGAGACCGATGGGAAAGAGCCGTCTGCAAAACGTCTTGCGGAATTGATCCGCATGGCCCGGAAAGATGGAATACGCAGGATATTTTATCAGAAGCAATTCCCCGCATCGGTCGTCGAGACAATAGCCCGCGACATCGATGCAAGCCCCGTGGAGATCGATCCCCTGCATGAGGATGTGATCGCCAACATCGACTCGATCACCGATTTAATTACCGGCATACGATGAATCTGGTCCGCTTGCATGACGTAAGCGTCGAATACGACGGATACGAGGCCCTCGAAAAGGTCAATCTGGAGATCGGACCGGATGACTTTCTGGGAGTGATCGGCCCCAACGGGGGCGGAAAAACCACCCTCGTAAAAGCCATACTCGGAGCAGTCCCCTACTCCGGAACGATCGAATATGCGCCCGAACTCTTTAACGACGGGGAGCGTCTGATCGGCTACATGCCCCAGCTATCGGATTTCGATCGCGCCTTTCCCATCTCCCTGCTCGAGGTAGTTCTCTCGGGACTCCAGGGCCGGCGCGGGTTCCGCTCCCGATATACGAAAGAGGACCGGAGAAAGGCCCTCCTTCTGCTCGAAGAGGCCGGAATCGGAGATGCTGCACAAAAGCCCATCGGCGAGGTGTCGGGAGGACAGATGCAGCGGGCTCTGCTCTGCCGGGCTGTCATCGCAGATCCCCGGCTGCTGATCCTCGACGAACCGGCGAACTTCGTGGACAACCGTTTCGAACGGGAACTCTACGAATCCCTGCGCACGCTGAACCAACGCATGGCCATCCTGATGGTCTCGCACGACATCGGAACGATCTCCAGCGTCGTAAAGGAGATCGTATGCGTCAATCGCCGCGTACACCGCCACCGATCGAACCGGCTCACCGAGGAACAGCTCCGCAACTACGACTGCCCGATACAGTTGCTGACACACGGAAGCCTCCCCCATACCGTACTGGAACACCATCCCGGAGACGGTTGCCGCGACCACGAGTGAACTCCGAAATATTTTCGGGGCAACACTCCCCACGCCAAGCACCGCAAAGACAATATCGGGGTCGGAAAAAACGTTATTTAAAGGAAAGCACCCGGCAAGCAGGCTGTGAACAGCATGAAGTTCGGCCGGATTCTTGCAGGTGTAGCTCAAACCTTAAAAACAAAATAACATGACCCGATTCTTATGGTTGATAGCCGCACTGTGTCTCGGCATGAGCGCCGAAGCACAGACTACGGTAAAACGGCTCTATCCCAAGGAGGATAAGACCGAAACATCTGAAAAGCAGAAGAAATCCCGCGAAGAACGCCGCGCCGAGAAGATCGTTCAGGAACAACTCGACTCGATCAATCATGTGCGCGCAGTCAAGGCTCTTGAAGACCTGGACTTCGTACTCGAGGCAGACCGGCTGATTTTCAAACGGGGCACGAGCGCATTCGTCTCCTCGATCACGAACTTCGTAGCGTTGAAAAACGACAAGGCGACCGTACAGGTTGCCCCCTTCAACAGCATCAGCGGGCAAAATGGCGTAGGCGGCGTAACCGTCGAAGGAACCGCCTCGAACATCCAGCTCAAGACCGACAAAAAGGGGACATCGATCTTCTCGATGAGCGTCATGGGTAAGGGCATTTCGGCCATGGTGGTCATCACCCTCCCCAAGGGCTCCAACAACGCCTCGGTTACGGTCAACCCCAACTTCAACTCCAACCGGATTACGCTCAACGGCGTACTGATTCCCGGTGAGGAATCCAAAGTCTTCCAGGGCGTGGCATTCTGACAGAAGACCGACCGGAGAACGGGACTGCTCCGAAAAAACGAAGCCGTTGCATATTGTATGCAACGGCTTTTTTGCATCGGGGCTATCCGGAAACGGCCGGAAACGGCCGGGAGACTCCCCTACTTCTTCTGCTCGTTGATGGCGCTCAACTTCTCGAACAGCTTCTCGAAAGCATCGGCCATCTCGGCACGCAGAGCTGCATAGTGCTTGCGCACGAGCGAACGGTTGTGCGGCTCCGCAGGATTCATTGCCTTGGCGAACAGCGCGTTGCGAAGCGAAACGGCCTCTTCCATCACGGCGAAAATCTCCTGCTCCTTCGAAGGCTGGAAGCAGATGGCCATATCGCAATCGAATACGACCTCTTCGAGGCAGTAGTCGATCTCCTTTTTCAGAACTCGTAAATTTGCCATATTATTTAAGGTATTAGTTTCTTTCGGAGAACAAAGATACGAATTCCTTTCGGATTACCAAACATCCGCTGGAAATTCTGGATACTTCCCGCAGAACGGGGAAAGATCCGGAACCGTTTTTTCGAAAATTCCGGCATCTGTGTATATTTTTTCCGGCCGGCGCATTGGATTATGAAATTTTTTTACTATTTTTGTCTCAATGATTGTTCGCAACCATATCCATCGTCATCATCATCTCTTCGTCATCGGGGCAAAGGGACAGGCGATGCTGTACAGGTAGATCGGGAACAAACAACACGGAATACGAATACAGGAGCTCACCCTTTCGCGGGATGAGCTCTTTTTTTGTTCACAAACGCGGAAGGCACTTCGAAAAACAAGACATCATGCTGAAAATCGCCATTCAGGCCAAAGGCCGGCTCAATGAACAGAGCCTCGAACTGCTCGCCGAAGCAGGCATCCGCGTAGCGGAAAGCAAACGCAAACTCATCTCGCGCGCCGAAGGGTTCCCGCTCGAAGTCCTCTATCTGCGCGACGACGATATTCCGCAGGCCGTCTCGATGGGTGTGGCCGACCTGGGTATCGTCGGACTGAACGAAGTGGCCGAAAAGGGGTTCGAGGTCGAACAGCTCATGGACCTCGGATTCGGCGGCTGCCGTCTCTCGCTGGCCGTACCCCAGACCGCAGCCTATGAAGGACCGGAGTTCTTCCGCGGAAAGCGCGTGGCGACCTCCTATCCCCGGATTCTCGCCCGCTACTTTGCCGAGAAGGAGATCGCGGCAGAGATACACACCATCGAGGGGTCGGTTGAAATCGCCCCCGCCGTAGGGATGGCCGATGCCATATTCGACATCGTCTCCTCGGGCGGCACGCTCATCTCGAACGGGTTGAAGGAGGTCGAGAAGGTCTTTTTCTCGGAGGCCGTGCTCATCGCTGCGCCGGGGCTAGACCGGGAAAAGCGGTCGGAGGTCGAACAGCTCACCTTCCGCTTCCATTCGATACTCGAGAGCCGCGACATGAAATATGTACTGATGAACCTTCCCAAGGAGCGTCTCATGGAGGCCGTACGCATCCTGCCCGGCATGCGCAGCCCGACCGTCCTGCCGCTGGCCCAGGAGGGTTGGTGTTCGATACACGCCGTAATCGACAAATCGCTGCTCTGGGAGCGCATCGAACGCCTCAAGGAGATCGGAGCCGAAGGCATCCTGATCCTCGCCCTCGAAAACATGATCCGCTGACACAAAACAGAGAAGATATGCTGACAATATACGACAATCCCGCTCGGGAGGAATGGCCCGCACTCACCGAGCGCTGCATCCGGCAGGACGAGGAGATCACCGGGCAGGTGGAGGCCATCCTCGCCCGCATCCGCAAGGATGGAGACCGTGCATTGCGCGAAATCACCCGCGAAATCGAAGGACGCGATACCGTCGCGTTCGAGGTTTCGGAGGCGGTCTGCCGCAAGGCCGCCGGGGCGGTTCCCGAACCGCTGAAGAGGGCCATCGAAACGGCCCGGAAGAACATCGAGGCGTTTCACCGGGCGCAGCTCCCGCAGGAGGTCGTCGTCGAGACGATGCCGGGCGTACGGTGCGTACAGCGGCCCGTGCCGATTCGCAGCGTGGGGCTCTACATCCCGGGCGGGAAGGCCCCGTTGTTCTCCACGGTGCTGATGCTCGCCCTGCCGGCCCGCGTGGCAGGATGCCGCGAAGTGGTGCTCTGCACCCCGGCGGACCGCAACGGTGAGATCGCCCCGGAGATTCTCTACGCGGCAACATTGTGCGGTGTAGGACGCATCTTCGCCCTGGGAGGCGCACAGGCCATAGGCGCCATGGCCTACGGTACGGAGAGCGTCCCGAAGGTGGACAAGATCTTCGGGCCCGGAAACCGCTATGTTACGCGCGCCAAGCAGCTGGTCGGCGCCGGAGAGGTGGCCATAGACCTTCCGGCAGGTCCTTCGGAGGTGCTGGTTCTCACCGACGATGACGCATCGCCGGAATTCGCGGCGGCCGATCTGCTCTCGCAGGCCGAACACGGAGGAGACAGCCAGTCGATCCTCGCATGTGCCTCGGCGGATTTCGCACACAGGGTGCAACAGGCCGTCGAGGAGCAGCTGCAGCGGCTGGAGCGGGCGGAAATCATCCGCGAAGCGCTCTGCACGAGCCGGATCATCGTACTCACCGACCGCGGGGAGCGCATCGCCTTTGCCGAAGCCTATGCTCCGGAGCACCTGATCGTCGCGATGCGCGATGCGTGGGAGGCAGCCGTGCAGGTTCCGACCGCAGGGAGCGTATTCGTCGGGGCCTGGTCGCCCGAGAGTGCCGGAGACTATGCCTCGGGAACGAATCACACGCTGCCGACGGGCGGATGGGGCCGCGCCTGCAGCGGCGTGAACACCGATGCGTTCCTGCGAAGGATCACCTATCAGGAACTCACGCGCGAGGGGCTTGAGACACTCGCCCCGACGATTGTCCGCATGGCCGAGGCCGAAGGGCTCGGGGCACACGCCGCGGCAGTCCGCATCCGCATGAAAGGAGGTGCCGAATGAAACCGCTCGAAGAACTCGTACGTCCCTGCATCCGGGCGCTGAAGCCCTACTCCACGGCTCGGGACGAATATGCCGGAGGAGTGATTTCGGTCTGGCTCGATGCCAACGAAAATCCATTCGACAACGGGATCAACCGCTATCCCGATCCGCACCAACGGCAGCTCAAGCGGCAGATCGCCGCGATGAAGGGCGTGCGCGAGGAGCAGGTGTTCCTCGGGAACGGCAGCGACGAGGCGATCGACCTCGCCTACCGCATCTTCTGCACACCCGGGCGGGACAACGCCGTGGCGATCTCCCCCACTTACGGCATGTACCGCGTGGCGGCCGACATGAACGACATCGAAATGCGCGAAGTGCCGCTCGGCAGGGATTTTTCGCTGCCCGTGGAGGCCCTGCTCGGGGCGGCGGACAGCCGCACGAAGCTTCTGTGGCTCTGTTCGCCGAACAACCCCACGGGAAATGCCTTCCCCGCGGAGGAGATCGGGCGGCTCATACGCCAGTTCGAGGGAATGGTGGTACTCGACGAGGCCTACATCGATTTTGCCGACGGGGAGGGATTTCTCCCTCGGCTGGACGAGTTTCCGAACCTGATCGTCCTCCAGACCGTCTCGAAGGCCTGGGGCATGGCGGGGTTGCGGCTCGGAATGGCCTTTGCCGCGGAACCCGTGGCGGAGCTCTTCGGCCGCGTCAAGTATCCCTATAACCTCAACGCGCTGACGCTGCGGACGGCCACCCGGCAGTTGGCAGGCGGAATCGGTCCGTGCGTGGAGATGATCCGCCGCGAACGCAGACGCGTGGCGGAGGCATTGGCCGCAGCGGCATGCATCGAGCGGGTCTACCCCTCGCAGGCCAACTTCCTGCTGGTCCGCACGGCAGATGCGGACCGGCTGTACGAAGCGCTGATCCGCGCCGGAGTCATCGTCCGCAACCGTACGCGCGTAGCCGGATGCGAGGGATGCCTGCGCATCACGATCGGAACACCCGAAGAGAACGACCGCATGTTGAATACCGTAAACGATTTTCGCTTATGAAAAAAGCACTCTTCATAGACCGCGACGGCACGATCCTCGCGGAACCGGCCGACGAGCAGATCGACAGCCTCGAAAAGATGGAGTTCGTACCCGGCGCCATCTCGGCGCTGAAGGCGATTGCCGGTCTCGGCTACGAACTCGTGCTGGCCACGAATCAGGACGGGCTGGGCACCGAAACCTTCCCCGAGGAGCAGTTTCTCCCACCGCACGAAAAGATGCTCGCGACGCTGCGCGGCGAAGGGGTCGTATTCGACGACCAGCTCATCGACCGCACGTTCGAACGGGACGGAGCCCCGACACGCAAGCCGCGGACCGGGATGTTCACCCGCTATATGGACTCTTCGTATGACCTGGCGGCAAGTTTCGTCATCGGCGACCGGATGACGGACATCGAACTGGCGCGGAACCTCGGAGCACGTGGCATTCTGCTGGCGCCGGATACGGCGGAGGGGCTGCGCCGCGTGCGCGAGGCGGGGCTCACGGAAGCGTGTGCGTTCGTAGCTGCCAGATGGGAGGAGATCGCCGAGTACCTGCGCCGCGGAGAGCGGCGCGTGGAGATACGGCGCGAGACGCGCGAGACGCAGATCGTCGTACGGCTCGATCTGGACGGACACGGCAATTTCAACGGGCAGATCTCGACCGGGCTGCGTTTCCTGGACCACATGCTGCAGCAGATCGCACACCACGGAGGCGTGGCTCTCGCGGTAGAGGCGCATGGAGACCTCGATATCGACGAGCACCACACCGTGGAGGATGTGGCCATCACGCTGGGCGAGGCGATCGACCGGGCATTGGGCTCCAAGGCGGGAATCGCCCGCTACGGATTCGCCCTGCCGATGGACGACTGCCGGGCGCTTGTGCTCCTCGACTTCGGCGGGCGCATCGACTTCGAATGGGAGGCCCGGTTCCGGCGCGAGCGGATCGGAGACGTCCCCACCGAACTGTTCCGCCACTTCTTCCACGCGCTCTGCTCGGCGGCGCGCTGCAACCTCCAGATCGCGGCCCGCGGCGAAAACGAGCACCACAAGGCCGAAGCGATCTTCAAGGCCTTCGCACGCGCCCTGCGCATGGCTGTAGCCCGGCAAGGTTTCGGATACGACATACCCAGCAGCAAAGGCGTCCTATGATAGCGGTGGTGGATTACGATACGGGCAACCTGCGCTCGGTGGCCGATGCCCTGCGCAGGATCGGGGCCGGATTCACACTGACGGCCGACCCCGCACAGCTGCTCCAGGCCGAGCGGGTGATTCTGCCCGGGGTCGGAGAGGCGGCATGCGCCATGACCCGGCTCCGCGAGCGGGGTCTCGACACGGTGATACCCCGGTTGAAGGCTCCCGTGCTGGGAATCTGCATCGGCATGCAGCTGCTCTGCCGATGGAGCGAAGAGGGCGATACGGCATGTCTCGGCGTCTTTTCAGCACGCGTCGGGCGGATTCCGGCAACGATGCGGGAGGGAGCGCGACTGAAGGTGCCGCATGTCGGATGGGACACGATCGGAGAGCTCCGCACACCGCTCTTCGACGGGATCGACGAGGGGGCGTATGTCTACTACGTCCATTCATACGCCGCCGAGCGTTGCGAAGCGACCGTGGCGACGACCGATTACGGCATGGCATTCAGCGCCGCACTGGCCCGCGACAACTTCTTCGGCGTACAGTTCCACCCCGAGAAGAGCGGGCGGACAGGAGCGCGGATTCTCGAAAATTTCCTCAACATGAAAGGCTAAAAAGCATCTAACGACATGATCGAAATAATACCTGCCACAGACATCATCGACGGACGCTGCGTCCGTCTTACGCAGGGCGACTATGCCCGGAAGAAGACCTACTGCGACGATCCGCTCGAAGCGGCGCAGCGGTTCGAGGAGGCCGGTATCCGACGGCTCCACATGGTCGATCTGGACGGGGCGAAGGCTGCTGAACCCCGGAACCTCCGCGTACTGGAGCGCATTGCCGCGCGGACCTCGCTCGAAGTGCAGTACGGCGGCGGCATCAAGAGCCGCGAGGCGCTGGAGGCGGTCTTCAACGCCGGGGCGAGCCGCGCCATCTGCGGAAGCATCGCCGTACGGCAGCCGGAGCTGTTCGCCGCATGGATTGCGGACTTCGAAGCACGGAGAATCATTCTCGGAGCCGACATCCGCGACGGCAAGGTGGCCATTCAGGGCTGGACAGAGACGGCCGGAATAACGGCCGGGGAGCTCATCGGACGCTTCCGCCGCGACGGCCTCACGCAGGCCATCTGCACGGACATTGCGCGCGACGGCATGCTGTGCGGCATCGCAACGGCATTTTACGCCGGGTTGCAACGGCAGTACCCGGAGGTGGAGATCACCGTGAGCGGCGGCATCGGCTCGATGGCGGACATCGAAGCGCTCCGCAACGAAGGCCTGCGCAGCGTCATTGTCGGAAAGGCCCTCTACGAAGGGCGTATCACCCTCAAAGAGATCGAACGATGCTTGCAAAACGGATAATACCCTGTCTGGACATCCGCGACGGCGCAACGGTAAAGGGCATTCACTTCGAACAGCTGCGGCAGGTCGGCGATCCCGTGGCATTGGGTGCGAAATACGCAGCAGAGGGAGCCGACGAGTTGGTCTATCTCGATATCAGTGCCACGGAGGAGGGCCGCCGCACCTTCACGGAACTCGTTTCGCGCATTGCCGCGCGGATCGACATTCCCTTCACCGTGGGCGGCGGCATCCGCTCGGTGGAGGATGCCGCACGGCTGCTCGACGCCGGGGCCGACAAAATCTCGCTCAACAGCGCCGCCGTGGCCAACCCCACGCTGATCGACGCCATAGCCGCCCGGTACGGCTCGCAATTCGTCGTCGCGGCGATCGACGCCCGGCAAATCGACGGCCGCTGGCAGGTTACGACGCACGGCGGAAAGCACGCCACCGAACGCGAGCTCTTCACCTGGGCCCGGGAGGCCGTAGACCGCGGCGCCGGAGAGATTCTCTTCACCTCGATGGACCACGACGGCACGAAGAACGGCTATCCGTGCGAAACCTTTGCGCGGCTGGCCGAGCTTCCCGTGCCGATCATCGCCTCGGGGGGTGCGGGAAGTGTCGCACACATCGCCGACGTGCTGACCCGAGGACGGGCCGACGCCGCGCTTGCGGCCAGCATCTTCCACTACGGCGAAATTCCGATACCGCAGCTCAAGCGGGAACTCCGGGAGCGCGGAATCGCCATACGCCTGTAACCCGAAACAGACAGAAAACACGAAATACGTCATGAAAATCGAAGCAAAACCATTTTCGGAGCTCAACATCGAAAAGCTCCCCGACGGGCTCGTTCCCGCCATCATCCAGGACGACAGGACCCTCAAGGTGCTCATGCTGGGGTACATGAACCGCGAAGCCTACGAAAAAAGCCTCGCCGAAGGGTGCGTAACCTTTTACAGCCGCACGCGCCGCACGCTCTGGACCAAGGGCGAGACGAGCGGCAACCGGCTCGACATCGTCTCCGTAGCCACGGACTGCGACAACGACACGCTGCTCGTAAGGGTCATCCCCCACGGTCCGACCTGCCACACGGGATCGACGAGCTGTTTCGGAGAGGCCTCGCCCGAGAACGAGGGTTTCATCCGCTATCTGCAGAGCGTCATCCGCGGCCGGCACCGCGACATGCCCGAAGGATCGTACACCTCGAAGCTCTTTACGCGCGGCGTGAACAAGATTGCGCAGAAGGTCGGCGAAGAGGCCGTCGAAACCGTGATCGAAGCCGTGGCGCAGAACCGCGAGGCGATGATCTACGAGGCGTCGGACCTCGTATACCACCTGCTCGTACTGCTCGAAGCCACGGGATGCTCGATCGCCGACCTCGAACGGGAGCTGGCGCGCAGGCACGCCTGAACGACGGGCTCCACACCGGAGCTTCTCGGGATATGAGACGCCCCGGCCGCAAGCTTGCGGCCGGGGCGTCCGGCGTAAATGTGGCCGTGAGGCTACATGCGTTCGGGAACGTCGATGCCCAGCAGTTTCATGCCGAGGCGGATGACGCGGGCAACCTGCTGCGCCAGCTGGAGGCGCAGCTTGCGCAGCTCGGCATCCTCCTCACGCAGGATCGAATGGTCGTGATAGTAGCCGTTGAAGCTCTTGGCCAACTCGTAGACATAGGCGCCGATGATCGACGGGGCGAAATTATCGCCGGCGGCCTTCACCGTGGCGGGGTACTCCGTAAGCTGCTTCACCAGGGCGATCTCCTCGGGAAGGTACGAGGCCGAGACCGCACCCGTAAAGTCGATGCCCGCCTCGGCGGCCTTGCGCAGCACGGAGCAGATGCGGGCGTGCGTGTATTGGATAAACGGACCCGTATTTCCGTTGAAATCGATCGACTCGCGCGGGTCGAAGAGCATCGTTTTCTTGGGATCGACCTTCAGGATGAAGTATTTCAGCGCGCCGAGGCCCACCATCGTCGAAACGGCTTCGGCCTCCGCTTCCGTAGCGCCGTCCAGCTTGCCCAGCTCGGCAGACATCTCGCGCGCCGTGCGGACCATGTCGGCAATCAGGTCATCGGCATCGACCACCGTCCCCTCGCGCGACTTCATCTTGCCCTCGGGAAGCTCGACCATGCCGTACGAGAGGTGCGTGATATGGTCGCTCCACGCGGCATAACCCAGTTTCTTGAGCACGAGTTTCAGCACCTGGAAGTGGTAGTTCTGCTCGTTGCCCACGACGTAGATCATATCATCGAGGCGGTTGTCCTCGAAACGGCGGTAGGCCGTACCGAGGTCCTGCGTCATGTAGACCGACGTGCCGTCGCCGCGCAGCAGCAGTTTCTCGTCCAGGCCGTCGCCCGTCAGGTCGATCCACACCGAGTTGTCCGCGCGGCGGTAGAAAACACCCTTGCGGAGACCCTCCTCGACGAGCGACTTGCCCAGCAGGTAGGTCTGCGACTCGTAGTAGACCTTGTCGAAATCGACCCCCAGCGCCTTGTACGTTACATCGAAGCCCTCGTAGACCCAGCCGTTCATCGTCTCCCAGAGCGTATAGACCTCCGGATCCTTCGCCTCCCACTTGCGCAGCATCTCCTGCGCCTGGAGCATGATCGGAGCCTGCTTCTTGGCCTCCTCCTCCGGCATGCCGCCGGCGACGAGCTCCTTGATCTGCGCCTTGTAGTGCTTGTCGAACTCGACGTAGTACTTGCCGACCAGGTGGTCGCCCTTCATACCCGACGATGCGGGCGTCTCGCCATTGCCGTAGAGCTTCCATGCAAGCATCGACTTGCAGATGTGGATGCCGCGGTCGTTGACCAGATTGGCCTTGATGACCGTGTGGCCGTTGGCCTTGAGAATCTGCGCCACGGAGTATCCCAGCAGGTTGTTGCGGATGTGTCCCAGGTGCAGCGGCTTGTTCGTATTGGGCGACGAGTATTCGATCATGATCGTGCGGCCCGTCTGCGGCGCCTCGCCGTAATGTGCATCGGCGGCGATCTCCGCGAAACGCTCGCCCCAGAACGAGCTGTCGAGCGTCAGGTTCAGGAAGCCCTTGATGACGTTGAACGACGCGATCTGCGGCACATGGGCCTGCATGTATTCGCCGATCTCGGTCGCGGTGGCCTCGGGGGACTTGCGGCTTCGGCGCAGCAGCGGAAAGGTTACGAGCGTATAGTCGCCCTCGAACTCCCTGCGGGTCTTCTGTATCTGCAGCTGCTCGCCCGAAAGCGTGCCGTAGAGCGCCTCCACCGAACGGCGGACCGCATCCGAAATAAAGGTCTCGATATTCATCTTCGCTTGATTCTGTTTTTGCCCGCAAATTTAGCTTTTTTTCGGCGAAAATTCAATTCCCCCGCGGCGGAATTCCCCAATATCGCGAAACATGCGTATCTTTGTCGCCGGAAACGCCCGCCCTACGGCGCGGCAGAACGCCGGAAACAAGATGAAGATCGCAGACATAGAACTCGGAGAACAGCCCCTGCTGCTCGCCCCCATGGAGGATGTTACGGACCCCTCGTTCCGCTACATGTGCAAACGTTTCGGCGCCGACGTGGTCTATACGGAATTCATCTCTTCGGACGGGCTCATCCGCGATGCCGCCAAGTCACTCAAAAAACTCGAAATCGATGACGCGGAACGCCCCGTGGGCATTCAGATCTACGGCCATCTGATCGAACCGATGGTCGAGGCCGCCCGCATGGCCGAAGCCGCCGGGCCCGACATCATCGACATCAACTTCGGCTGCCCGGTGAAGAAGATCGCCGGACGCGGTGCCGGTTCGGGCATGATGCGCGACGTACCGCTGATGGTCGAGATGACGCGGCAGATCGTCCGCGCCGTGAAGACCCCCGTAACGGTCAAGACCCGACTGGGCTGGGACGAGGAGTCGAAGAACATCGAGGAGATCGCCCTCCGGCTGCAGGATGTCGGCATCGCGGCACTCACCATACACGGCCGCACCCGCGCCCAGATGTACCGTGGCGAGGCTGACTGGACGCTGATCGGCCGCGTGAAAAACAATCCGCAGATCCATATTCCGATCATCGGAAACGGCGACGTCGATTCGGGGCCCAAGGCCCGGGAGATATTCGACCGATACGGCGTGGACGGCGTGATGATCGGGCGGGCGACCTACGGGCGCCCGTGGATCTTCCGCGAGGTGAAACACTACCTCCGAACCGGCGAGGTGCTGCCCCAGCCCTCGGTCTTGGAGCGCGTCCGCATCGCCAAGGAACATCTGCACAAATCGCTCGAAATCAAGGGAGACCATGTCGGCATTCTTGAAATGCGGCGCCACCTGACCAACTATTTCAAGGGATTGCCCAACTTCAAGGAGACGCGGTTGAAACTCGTAACATCGCTCGACATCGACGAGTTGTTCGCCACACTCGACCTCATTGCCGAACGATGGGGCGACTACGACCTTTCGGCGGCTGTACCCGCCCCGCTCTCGCACGATCTGTAACAACCGGCTTTCCATAAAAAACGGCACCGCACTGCGCGATGCCGTTTTTTCTGTTCCGGGGACTCCCCCGCCGGTGCTATTTCAGAACCCGCTCGATATAGGCCTTGTAATCCTTAACGACAGGTTTGTAGGCCTCGTCCTCGAACAGGGGCGAGGAGATCAGGAAATCGGCCGTTGAGCGATTGACGGCCGTCGGTACGTTGTAAAGCGTCGCCAGACGCAGCAACGCCTTGACATCCACATCGTGCGGCTGGGCCGACATGGGATCCCAAAAGAAGATCAGCGCATCGATACGGCCGTCGGCAATGAGCGAGCCCAGCTGCTGGTCGCCGCCCAGAGGGCCCGACTTGAGCAGCGTGATCCGAAGCTCGGGATGCGGAAGGGCGTTCGGCTCCTCCTCCCGATGGTGGTCGCGGAGCGTCTTTTCGACCATCTTGCCCGTCGTTCCCGTACACACCAGATGGTGCGCACTCAACTTCGCGCAGTTCCACTCGACCCACTCCGCCAGGTCGCGTTTCATGTTGTCATGGGCCACAAGGGCCAGCACCTTCATCCTCTGTTCCATACGATCGTTATTTGAACGCGCGGGACTGCGCCCGCAAGCCGGCATTCCTCTTACTCCTGCGCAGACTCCGCCTCCGTCTCGGGAGCGAACTTCGTGAAGCCCGCCTGCACGAGCAGGTTGAACCAGGCAAAGCATTTCTTCATGTCCGAAACATGCACGCGGTCGCGGTCATACTCGGGAAGTACCTCGGCAAAATAGGCCTTCAGTTTCTCCGGAGCCTCCTTCGGGCTGATCGCCTCCTTACCGCCCGTATAGGCGTAAAGACGGGTGAAAACCTCGTGAAGCGGAATGTCGTCGCCCTCGGTAAACATCGAAATATCGGACAGGGCGCTTACCCGCGCATTTGCCGCAGCATTCATGCGCCGCCCGTCGAGCAGCGACTCGACGATCACGCCCCGCGTGGACTGTGCCACATATTTGTAAAGCCCGGGCTGCCCCGAAATGGCAAGAATCTCCTTCAGTTCCATAATTTCTTGAAAATAGTTGGGTTATAAATGGTTATTCATGCTTCACATGGACATCCATCTGCGGGAACGGGAAGTTGATGCCCGCAGCGGGAAGTTCCTTGTAGAAGCGTTCGTTGTATTCGAAATAGACATCCCAATAATCGGTGTTCTTCGTCCATACACGCACGGTGAGGTTCACCGAGCTGTCGGCAAGGGCCGAAACGCGGACAACAGGTTCGGCTGGCTCCTTCAGAATCCGCGCATCGGCCGCAAACATCGCCAGAATCGTTCGCCGGGCGACATCCACATCATCGCCGTAGGAGATCCCGACGCTCCAGTCCACACGCCGCAGATCGGCGGTCGTGTAGTTGTCGATGATGGCCGTGGCGATCGAGTTGTTCGGAATGTAGATTGTCTGATTGTCCACCGTCGTGATCACGGTCGAAAATAGCTTGATCTCACGCACCGTACCCGACTGTCCCTGGGCAGAGATGTAATCGCCGACACGGTAAGGTTTCATCAACAGGATCATCACCCCGCCGGCAAAGTTCTGCGCCGTGCCGCTCAAGGCCATACCGATGGCCAGCGTGGCGGCAGAGAAGACGGCGATCAGCGACGTAACGTTCACCCCGAGCGTCGAGACGACGATGAGGACCAGCAGCAGCATGAAGACTACGCGGATCGTATTGCGCAGGAACGAACGCAACGATATGTCCACCTTGCGACGCTCGCAGATGGCATCCATGAAGCGGATCAGCCGATGCACGATCCACCGCCCGATGAAGTAAATCACCAGGGCGATGAGAATCTTCACCAGAATCCAGATCGACTCCGACAACAGATTCCGCAGCAGCGTGTCCACATCCAGATTGGTGAGTTTTCGGACCGCCTCCGCAAAATTGGCCTTCTGCACGCTGTCGGGAACGATCAGCGGGGCCTTGTCCGTTTGGGCGAAAAGACCGAAGAGTATGCCGTAAATACCGTTCATAATGATTCGCATTGATGTTTTCGGGAGCAAAAATAAAGAAAAATAAGGAGAAGTTTATTAACTTTGTCTATATTTTACAGCTGTACGCGGAAATAGATCACTCAAGATGCAGAACGACGTAGAAATCATCCAAATCAACATATCGGGAGAAGACAAACCCGGAATGACCTCCTCGCTGACCGAAATTCTGGCCCGGTACGACGCCTTCATCCTCGACATCGGACAGGCCAACATCCACCAGTCGCTGACACTCGGAATCCTCATACGCACCACGGCCGACAAGTCGGGAAACATCATGAAGGAACTGCTGTTCAAAGCCTCCGAACTGGGGGTGATGATCCGCTTCACGCCCATCACCGAGGAGCGCTACAACGACTGGGTGAGCCGTCAGGGAAAGAACCGCTACATCATCACCCTGCTGGGACGTACCGTAACGGCCCGGCATATTGCCGAAGTTACGAAAACCGTCGCCGAGCATGGCCTCAACATCGACGCCATAAAGCGTCTGACAGGCCGCGTGCCCCTGCACAAGGATGACCGGGCGGCCCGTTCGTGCATCGAGCTCTCGGTGCGCGGTTCGCTTACGGATGCCGACCGAAGCGCCATGCAGGAGCGTTTCATGAACCTCTCGGAAATCGGCCTCGACGTCTCGTTCCAGAAGGATGACATCTACCGGCGCAGCCGTCGCCTGATCTGCTTCGACATGGACTCCACGCTCATCGAAACCGAGGTGATCGACGAACTGGCTGAAAAGGCCGGAGTCGGCGCCCAGGTACGCGCCATTACGGAACGCGCCATGCGGGGCGAAATCGACTTCCGCCAGAGTTTCACCGAGCGTGTGGCCCTGCTCAAGGGACTCGAGGTATCGGTCATGGAGGAGATCGCCCATGCACTGCCCATCACCGAAGGACTCGAACGCATGATGACCATCCTCAAGCGCGTGGGATACAAAACGGCGATCCTCTCCGGAGGTTTCACCTACTTCGGCAACTACCTGCGGCAGAAATACGGCTTCGACTATGTCTATGCCAACGAACTGGAGATCGAGGACGGACGTCTGACGGGCCGCTACGCCGGCGAGATCGTGGACGGGCGCCGCAAGGCCGAACTGCTGCGGCTGCTCTGCCAGTTCGAGGGGATCAACATCGCCCAGTCGGTGGCCGTGGGAGACGGCGCGAACGACCTGCCCATGCTCAACCTCGCCGGTCTGGGCATCGCCTTCCATGCGAAACCGAAAGTGAAGGCCACGGCACGGCAGTCGATCTCGACGATCGGACTCGACGGCATTCTCTATTTCCTCGGTCTGAAAGACTCCCGCATCGAAGAATGAGTCCGAAGGCGACGTTCTTCGCGGCGGCCCTGCTCGCAGCGGGCTGTTACGACGCTCCGTACGGAACGCCGGACGCCGGCGGGCAGCCGCCGGCACGGACCGAAACCATCGCCGATCTCCGCACGCTGTATGCCGGAGAGACATTCCGCATCGACGAAGAGATAACGGTCGAAGGCATCGTTACGAGTTGCGACCGGGCACAAAACTTCTACCGCACGTTCTGCATCGAAGAAGACGGGGCCGGAATCGAGATCATGGCCGGCATCGACCAACTGCATAACGACTATCCCGTCGGATGCCGCGTATCGCTGTCGCTCAAGGGGCTGGCTCTGGGTGAAAGCCGCGGTGTCCTTCAGGTGGGGAGAATGCCCGAAGCGGGAAGCGGATATGCCACGGACTATATCGGCTCGAAACCCGCGCTCGACAAGGCCGTAACAAGGCACGGTGAAACGCTCCAGACGCCCGAGCCGGCACGATACGGCATCCGCGACCTCACGCCCTCCCAATGCGGGACGCTCGTATGTATCGGCCCGGTAAGCTATCTTCCGGAAGATTTGTCGGGCTCCTCCTGGGCCGGATACAAACGGTTCACCGACGAAGAGGGGGCCGAAATATACACCTATGTACGCACCTACGCCCGTTTTGCGGACGACGAGGTGCCCGTCGGACCGGTAATGCTCACCGGAATTCTCCAGTACGACGAAGCGGGCGAAGGCCGCTACATGCTCAAATTGCGCGATGAGAGCGATTGCCGGAAAATATAGTCTCGCAAGCGGGTTCTGCATCGCGCTTCTGGCCATCGCGGGCTGCGACAAGACCACCGAGCCGCATCCCGGAGATCAACAGCCGGAGACGAACAGCATCGCCTACCTCAAATCGCTCTGCGACGGCCGCCAAAGCGTCGTCGTAACCCGGGAAATCACCGTACGGGGATTCATCACCGCAAACGACATTTTCGGAGAGTTCCATAAATCGCTCGTCCTGGAAGACGCGAGCGGAGGCATCACCGTAGCGGCCGATCTGGAGTCGGTGGCGGCGGTATGTCCTTTCGGATACATCGCCACGCTGCGTTGCCAGGGGCTGGTGCTGACCGACTACGGCGGAAAAATCGAGATCGGCACGGAGCCCGAAGGAAGCGGAGCCGGACGCATCCCGGAGGAGGAGTTCGACCGTTATGTCAGCATAGAGGTCCCCGGAGAGGAAAACCGGCACAGGGCCAGAACAATCACCCTCGGAGAGCTGTCCGAGCAGTATGTCGATACCCGTGTACGCATCGACGGCGTGCATTTCATCCAGCCGGGAATTCCCTGGTGCGACACCGACCCCGAAACCGGACGCATCCTGGCGACCGAAAGGACCATAGCCGACGAACAGGGGCGGACGCTCATCGTCAGAAGTGCCGCAACCTGCACCTATGCGAAGGAGCCCGTACCATACGGCACGGGCTCCCTGATGGGAATCATAGACAGTTTCAACGGGAAACTATCGATCCGGATCACCAACCATGAGGTGCTGTTCCCCTCGCCGGTCAATGCTGGAGCGCCTCCCACAACATGTCCTTCAGCCGGGAAATATTCATCCCCGACACCGAAGAGATGAATATCGAGGGGATACCCTCGGGCAGATGCGCCTGCATCTCGCGGATCAGCTCCTCGTCCAGCATGTCGCACTTGGTTACGGCCAGCAGCCGCTCCTTGTCCAAAAGCTCCGGATTATATTGCGTCAGCTCGCCGAGCAGAATGTCGTAGTCGCGGCGGATATCGTCGCTGTCGGCCGGGATCATGAACAGCAGCACCGAATTGCGCTCGATATGGCGCAGGAAGCGGGTCCCCAGCCCCCGGCCTTCGTGCGCTCCTTCGATGATGCCCGGGATGTCGGCCATGACGAACGATTTGTGGTCGCGGACCTCGACAATGCCCAGATTCGGCTCGAGGGTCGTGAAGGCATAGTTGGCGATCTTCGGCTTCGCGGCCGAGACGACCGACAGCAGGGTCGATTTTCCCGCATTCGGGAAACCCACCAGTCCGACATCGGCCAGCACCTTGAGTTCGAGAATGAAGGCTCCCTCGTCCCCCTCTTCGCCGGGTTGGGCATAGCGCGGCGTCTGGTTCGTGGCACTCTTGAAATGCCAGTTGCCCAGGCCGCCCCGACCGCCCTGCAGCAGCACGAGGCGCTCGCCGTCGGCGGTAACCTCCCCCACCGGCTCGGTGGTCGTCGTTCCGTCCTCCAGTTCGATGACACGGCGTGCAACCGTGCCCAGCGGCACGGGGATCACGATATCCTTGGCATCCTTGCCCGAAGAGCGGGCGCCCGAGCCGTTCTGTCCGTCCTCGGCAAACTGGTGCCGCTGGTATTTGAGGTGGATGAGCGTCCAGTACTGCTTGTCGCCCTGCAGCACGATGCTGCCCCCGCGGCCGCCGTCGCCGCCGTCGGGACCTCCGAAGGCCACGAACTTCTCGCGGCGGAAATGCGCCGAACCGGCACCGCCATGCCCCGAGCGGGCAAAGATCTTCACATAATCTACGAAATTGGAACTTGCCATAATCTTTTCATTCTCCGGCTGCAAAGATAATGCAATCCGCAACGCGAACCAAATCCGGGCAAAATAATGAGGAGGCGGAACGGTCGCATGGAAGATGGCTTCGGATACGACAGGGGCCGCCGAGATGATCGGCGGCCCCTGTCGCTTTCCCGAATCAGAGCGTCAGCGGCTCATAGGGAAGATTCCAGGCCTCGGCAACGGGGCGGTAGACCACCTTGCCCTGCACGATGTTCAGGCCCAGAGCCAGTTCGTGGTTCTCCCGGGCGGCACGCTCCCAACCCTTGTCAGCCAGCTGGATGACATAAGGCAGCGTGGCATTCGTCAGCGCAAGGGTCGAGGTACGCGGAACGGCTCCCGGAATGTTCGCCACGCAGTAGTGCAGGATACCGTCCACATAATAGACCGGATCCTCGTGCGTGGTCGGACGCGACGTTTCGAAACATCCGCCCTGGTCGATGGCCACATCGACCATGACCGTGCCCGGCTCCATGTCGCGCAGCATGTCGCGCGTCACGAGTTTCGGCGCCTTGGCTCCCGGAATCAAGACCGAACCGATCACCAGATCGGCGTGCTTGAGCTCCTCGCGGATGTTGTATTCCGAAGACATGAGCGTCTTGACGTTGCGCGGCATCACATCGGCCAGATAGGTCAGACGCTGGAGCGAAATGTCGCAGATCGTAACGTCGGCACCCGTTCCGGCAGCCGTACGGGCCGCGGCCGTGCCAACGACACCTGCACCGATAACAAAGACCTTGGCAGGCTTCACACCCGGAACACCGCCCAGAAGCACGCCCTTGCCGCCACGGGGCTTCTCCAGGAAATAACGCCCCTCCTGCGCGGCCATACGGCCTGCCACCTCGGACATGGGAATGAGCAGCGGCAGCGACCGGTCCGCACGCTCGACCGTCTCATAGGCGCAGCAAATCGCGCCGCTGTCGATCATCGCATGGGTCAGCGGTTCACTGCTCGCAAAATGGAAATAGGTGAAAACCAGCTGTCCGCGGCGCACCAGTCCATATTCCGGAGCAATGGGTTCCTTGACCTTGACGATCATCTCGGCCGTAGCATAGACCTCCTCGATCGTTGGAAGAATACGGGCCCCGACGGCCGTATAGGCTTCGTCCGGAAAACCGCTGTTCACTCCGGCCAGCGTCTGCACACAGACCTCATGGCCCCGTTTGATCAGCTCCTGCGCACCTGCGGGGGTAAGCGCCACCCGATTTTCGTTGTTCTTGATCTCTTTGGGAATACCGATAATCATAAGGCGGGAAATTTTAAGGTTTTTCGCTCCTCAAAATACGAATTTTACGGCAAAATCCAAAAATCACGGACGATTTTTCACCCGAAGCCTCAAAACCGGTAAGAGATCGTAAGGTAAAACGAGCGCGGATAGGCATAGGTATAACGGGTCGCATGCGGCATCCACAGCGTCGTGTCGCCCGCCGAGATACGACGGATGCGCAACGACTCGTAGCCGTTATAACGCGTCTGCGACGCACCGGAAAGATTGCGCAGAATCAGCGCCACGGTAAGCCGCGAACGGTCGAAATAGAAACTCTTGAACAGCGAGGCGTCGAGCGTGAAGGCGTCGCTGAGCCGTTCCTGACGCGTGAAAGCCTCGAAAGCCTCGGGCGTGAGGCCCGCCTGACCCGTTACGCGATCCGTACGGCGGAGAGGCATCGGCTCGACATAACGCAGACCGGCATAACCCGCCGAAAGGTGGAATCCCCACCCGCGCGGTCCGAAATAGGTGATCTCGGAAACAGCCGCAAGCTGGGGCGTCCCGCCCGCATGACACCCCGACATGCGGGCCGTGGCACGCGTCAGCACCGCCGTATTGTCCACATCGGAGAGCACCGTAACCTCGGGATCGCGGATATAGGAAAAATCGCCCGCAGATGCGGCGAGGGCCAGCTGCCAACGATACGAGAGGCGAATCTCCGCGGCAGCCTCGATACCGCAGCAAAGGAGGCCGATGCCCGAAACGGACATGTCGCAGTAAAGAGCGGACAGGTCGTCGTAATAGCGGCGCGTCTCCTGTCGGTCGTAGATCCCGGCGGCATAGGCCGCAAGGCGCAGGTCAAAACGGGATCCCGTATGCCGCCACGCGAGTTCTGCGGCGAAGGTCCGCTCGCAGCGGGGAGATTCGATCATCCGGTTGTTATAGAGCGGCTGGTAGAAAAGCATCTCGGCGGAGGGTGTATCGGCCGCAGCGAAGAGAATGCCCTCCAGGTAACTGCGTGCCGAGAACGACCAGCCGACGAGCGCCTTCAGACGCCAGGGAGCGAGACGCAGCGTACGCGAGGTACCGAAAGAGAGTGCACCAGGGAAAAGCTCCTTCTCGTAGTAGCCGCGGCGCGATATGCCCGCACTGCCCAACTCCGCGCTGAAATCCGCACGCAGACGGTCGGAGCGGTAGTCGGCCTGCAGCAGAATGCGGGCCTCACGTTCCAGAAGCGCATAGTCGTAGCCGAAGCGGTCGCCCTCGCGGATCTTACGGTCGGGATGCCGCAGATCGTTCTGAAGCAGGTTGCTGTAGGTATCGTCGTCGATCAGGTAGCGGTCGATATCCGTTACATAACGCGCCCCGAGCAGATCGCGCATCTGCCGGTAGGAGCGGGTACGGTCGTAGCGCAGCGTCAATCCGTAGCGGAGCGTCAGGGCATCGTCGAGCATGGTGGTGAAGGCGGCATGAAAACACAGCGCCGTCGTGCGTTCGACCCGGTCGTCGAGGGCATAGACCGCCTCGCCGTTCCGCATCCGGTTGCGGCGGATCAGCTCGTCCCAGTCGATCTGCGTATAGCGCGGATCGGATGCGAGCCAGGCCCGTTCGGTCTCGAGGTCGCCCGTATAGCTCGGCAGATAGCGATAGTTGTCCGGCATGGGCGTGCGGGCATCGTACCAGTCGAGCATGCTGTACCGCGAAAGACCCGCCTCGGCACCCAGATCAAGGGAGAGGGAGGTCTTCGCCGAAAGGGAGCGCTCATAACGGGCGGCCAGAAACGGAAGGAACTCCCGGCGTACGCGGGAATTGCGGACACGCCCGTCCTGATAACCCCAGGCGGGATTGTAGAGCGGGTCGCCCGTGAGGGAGAAGGCCTCCTCGGATGACGAGAGGCGCGTGCCGCGCGTCGAGGGCGGAAGAATACAGAGCAGCGAAAGGCGGTGGTCGGAATGCCACGCATGCACGACGCGCAGAGCTGCGGTCAGGGCATTGGTAAAGACCCCCTGCACATGCAGGTCGCGTCCCGTGCGGGCATCGAGGGCCAGCGATGCGGTCCAGCCCCGCCCCAGATCGCCCGAGGCGGCGGCTTTCGCTCCCACGAGGTAGTTGCGGTCGGTGAAGCGCACCGAAGCCAAAAAGGGCTGCAACGGTTCCCCGGCCGGAAAGTCGAAGAGCCGCACGCCGCCCGATCCGCCCGGAAGTCCGGGCGCTGGGACCAGTCCCGCATGGCGGGTCTCCCGAGCGCCCAGCAGACGCAGCACCGAGAGGTGGCGGTAGGAAAGGTCCAGTCCCGAAAGAGAGATGCGCTCGGCATCCCATCCCAGACCGCGGCGTTTCGTGGCAACCTGCGGGAGGTTGAAGTCCGTCAGCTCCCCGTAGAGGTCCGCCGAAGACTGGATGGCCCGGTAAAAGAGCGTCGAATCGGTGGCGAGCAACTCACGCCGCTCCTCCCGCTCGGCAAAGGGATAGTACTCGTCGTCAAGATACTGCGCAGCAGCCGGGGAACAGACTGCCAGCGAAAAGAGCAGCAACGGGACGAAACGGAACATGGGGAAAGGACATTCGGGGCGAACTATCGGGTGAGTATCCGGAAACTCCACGGCGACATATCCTCCTCGACACGCCCCCGCAATTCGTAAGGCATGCCGCTCATGGCATCGGTATAGAGACCGGCATAGATGCCCGTATAGTAATCGGCATGGATGGCGTACGGCGAGAGGTTCATGATACAGACCACCTGGTTGCCCTCCGCCTCGCGCACGAAGGTCATCAGGCAATCCTCGGCATTGTTGCGGATCTCGACCATGTCTCCCCCGCGGCCGCCCGCAGCAAGGGCCGGATGGGCATGGTGCAGCGCCGTGAGGTGGCGGTAAAACTCCGTATAGGCGTTGGGCCGGTAGAGCGACGCGGGAATCGGATCGCGGTCGAAGAAGGCGAAGGAGTGGTCGTAGCCGATCTCCTGGCCCGTATAGATGAGCGGAAGTCCGCACGGCACGACGAACGTGAAGGCCGTCATGATGCTCCGCGCAGCTCCCAGACGCGTGAATTCCGAGCCGCTCCAGGAGTTTTCGTCGTGATTCGAAGTGAAGGCCAGACGCATGGCCGTCCGGGGATAGCGTCCGCGATCGGCATAAAGCCAGTCGCGCAGCGCCGTAACGCGCACGCGCTGCTGCGCCACGTCGCACAACAGATGGTGCATCTCCCAGCCGTAGCAGGCATCGAACGTCCCGCCGTCGAAAAGATTCGTCGCTTCGGCTTCGGCAAGCAGGAAGAGATCGGGCTTCACCCGCCGCAGGCGGGCTGCCGTCTGCTGCCAGAATTCGATGGGTACGAGCATCGCCATGTCGCAGCGGAAACCGTCGATACGGTGTTCCGCAACCCAGAACTCCATGGCCGCGGCCTGGGCTTCCCAGACCTCGCGGTTCGCATAGTTGAGCTTTGCCGTATCGGTCCAGTCCCACGGCACGGCGGGAGCCCCCGCATCGTCGCGTTCATACCACGAGGCGGGCGATTCGGTGATCCATCGCGCGTCGCGCGAGGTGTGGTTGGCGACCCAGTCCAGGAGCACCTTCAGCCCCAGGCGGTGCGCTTCGGCGACGAACGCATCGAAATCCTCCATCGTTCCCAGTTCGGGGTTGATCGCCCGGTAGTCGCGGATCGAATAGTAGGAACCCAACGACCCCTTGCGCTGCTCCTCGCCGATCGGATAGACGGGCATCAGCCACACGGCATCGATACCCAGATCGTGCAGGATGGAGAGTTTCGAGGCGGCGGCACGCAACGTGCCTTCGGGTGTGAGCTGCCGCACGTTCATCTCATAAAGCACAGCGCGGTAACTCCATTCGGGATGCTGATTCATCGTCTTCGGGTTTTGTGAAACGGGCCGGGGCCGGATTCGGAGAACAAAGATACGATTTTTTCGGGAAAACAAACGGCCCGAATACTCCGGACGGCATGCCGCATCGACAAAAAAAGCCGGACCCCGCACAACGGCGGAATCCGGCATCGGTTACGGGTGCACCACCCTATTTCCAGAGGTTGCGCGGGTAGCGGCCCTCGGCAATCATCCGCTCGATGGCGGCCATGAGCGCCGGCTTGTCCTCCTTATAGGTTACACCGTGCCACTGGGCCGCGGAACGCAGCACACGCAGCGAAGCCTCGCCGTCGCCGATCAGTTTGTTCACCATCGTCGGGATGTAGAACTCGGCCTTCAGGTTGCCGCTGTTCTGGGCATACCACTCGGCAAAATAGGCCTTCGAATGGGCGAAATAATCGGGCGTGAATCCAAAGAGATTCATCGATACCGGCGTATCCTCGGCCAGCTGCTCGTCGGCGCCCCCGTCGTGGAAGACAATCCGCCCGTCGGGCATGCGCTCGATCTGCGTACGCTCGACCATCGAGGTGAGGTTGCCCTCGGCATCGACGCCGCAGACGCCGCGCGAAACGGTACCGTTGTCCGAAAGCGTCTTGTTCAGGTCATAGGCCACCATGCAGTAGCGGCCACGGCTTCCGCCCAGCTCCTTGAGGTAGGCGCCGATCGTCTCGTAGGCCTCGGCACCGTAGAAGTCGTCGGCATTGATCACGGCGAACGGCTCGCGGACCGCATCGGCGGCCATCATCAGAGCATGGTTCGTACCCCACGGTTTCACCCGTCCCTCGGGAACGGCGAGACCCTCCGGAAGGTACTCCAGCTCCTGGAAGACATACTCCACGGCGATGCGACCGCCGAATCGCTCCGCGGAGAAGACCTCCTGGAACTCCTTGGCGAACGAATGGCGGATGACGAAGACCACCTTGCCGAAACCGGCCCGGATGGCATCATAGACCGAATAGTCGATAATGGCCTCGTTGTTCGGGCCGACGCCGTCCATCTGCTTGAGCGACCCGTAGCGGGATCCCATGCCCGCGGCGAGTACGAGAAGTGTAGGTTGTACCATACTTTTATCGTTTGTTTGAACGTTGATGTCCCTGTAAGGTCCGACAAAGATAGGGAAAATAGCGCGACGAACAAACCTTTCGGATCGGAAAATATCTCCGGCCCGAATCCCGTCCCGCAGGCGGAAACGCATCCGCCCGTGAAGGCTTCCGAAAGAAAATTTGGCAGTCCGCGACGCTTGTACTATCTTTGTAGGCTAACGCTAACGTCTCCGAACGATGAAAACGCTACAATCCATCCGGGCATGGTGGCGCGGCCTGTTCCGCAAACGCCGCTTCAACATGCTCAATGCCACGGACAACAGCGAGGAGTGGCATGTGCACATATCGCCCGCAAGCCTGATGGCCGGTGCGGTGGCCTTCGTGCTGCTGCTCTTCATCCTCATACTTACGCTCGTGGCATACACCCCCGTACTGGAGTTCCTGCCCGGATACCGCACGGAGGCGGACAAGTCCCGCGAAAGCCTCATTCAGAACATCATACGTCTCGACTCGATGGAGCGTATGATGAACGATATGATGACCTACAACGAGAACATCGCCATGATCCTCGAAGGGAATACCCCTGTGGCCCGTTCGCTCCCGGCATCCGACTCGACACGAGCCAGCAAGGTGCTCGTCATGCCTTCGGCCGAAGACTCCCTGCTGCGGGCACAGATGGAGGGCGACGGTCCCTATTCGCTGGCGGGAAATGCCTGCGCGTCGCGCAGGCAGATACGGGAATCGATCGAACTGATGAAACCCGTCGAGGGAATCATCACCGAACATTTCGACATCGGGCAGAGCCGGTTCGGCGTGAAGATCGCCGCCGCCGCAACGGACCGCATCGCCGCCGTGGACGGAGGAACCGTGGTTCAGAGCATCTGGACCCCCGAACGCGGCTATACCGTAACCATGCAGCACGCCGGAGGCATGCTGTCGATCTACCGCTGCCTCTCGCAGTCGCTCGTCGTACCGGGGCAGAAACTCCGCGCCGGAGAGCTCATCGGCTACAATGCCGAAGCCGAGCACGGAGAAGTCCCGATGTTCGAGTTCGAACTGTGGAACAACGGAAAACCCGTGGATCCGGAGAGCTACATCGTATTCTGACCATGAAACAACGTCTCGCCATACTCGGATCGACAGGATCCATCGGAGAACAGACCCTCGACATCGTCCGCGAAAACCCCGAACGTTTCGAAGCCCGCATTCTGACGGCCAACAACCGTTGGGAACGACTTGCCGAACAGGCACGGGAATTCGACGCCGACACGGTGGTCATCGCAGACGAAAAATACTACACCCCGCTCTGCGAGGCCCTGAAAGACACGGATACCAAAGTATTCGCCGGAACATCCGCCGTGGCGCAGATCGCTGCGGCACGCGGCACGGAGGTGGTCGTAAACGCCCTGGTGGGGTATGCCGGGCTGGCCCCTTCGGTGGCGGCCATCGAGGCTGGAAAGAAACTCGCCCTGGCCAACAAGGAGTCGCTCGTCGTCGCCGGAGCCCTCATCATGCCTCTGGCGCGCGAACGAAGGGCCCCGATTCTCCCGATCGACTCGGAGCACTCGGCCATCTTCCAATGCCTCACGGGCGAGCAGGCTCCCGTACGACGCCTGATCATCACCTGCAGCGGAGGGGCTTTCCGCGACCTTCCGCGCGAGGCGCTCGGGAACGTTACCGCGGAGCAGGCTCTGCGGCATCCCCAATGGCAGATGGGCGCCAAGATCACGATCGACTCCTCGACACTCGTAAACAAGGGTTTCGAGGTCATCGAGGCCCATTGGCTTTTCGGAACACCCGCCGAACGGATCGACGTCGTGATGCACCCCCAGTCGATCATCCACTCGATGGTCGAATTCGAGGACGGCGCCATCAAGGCCCAGCTCGGCACGCCCGACATGCGCATGCCCATCAGCTACGCGCTGATGTATCCCGAACGGGCCCGCAGACACGGCGAGCGCTTCGATTTCATGGCCCATCCGCAGCTTACGTTCGCCGCCGTGGACCACGAAAAGTACCCCGCATTGGGTATCGCCTACGACTGCCTGCGGCGCGGCGGCACGGCGGCCTGCACGATGAACGGAGCGAACGAAGTGGCCGTAGGCGCCTTTCTGCACGAAAAATGCGCGTGGCTCGATATCGTCCGCACGATCGAACATACGCTCGAAACGGCGGAATTCGCCCCGCAACCCTCGCTCGACGACTACGCCCGGGCGGATGCGGAAGCCCGCATGCGCGCCGCCGAATATCTGAATCTGTAACACCCGACATTGCGAAACGACAATGGATCTCGTAATCAAAATTCTTCAGTTCTTCCTCTGCTTCACCATCCTGGTGGGAATCCACGAACTCGGGCACTTCTTCATGGCCCGCATATTTCACATCCGCGTCGAGAAGTTCTACATCTTCTTCGACCCCTGGTTCTCGCTCTTCAAATTCCGGCACAAGGATACCGAATACGGCCTGGGATGGCTGCCGCTGGGCGGTTATGTCAAGATCGCCGGCATGATCGACGAATCGATGGACAAGGAGCAGATGAAACAGGCCCCGAAGCCCGATGAATTCCGCGCGAAACCCGCATGGCAGCGTTTTCTGGTCATGATCGCCGGTGTGGTGATGAATGTCCTGCTGGCCATCGTCATCTACTGCGGCATCTGCTACACCTGGGGCGACACCTACCTTGCCAACGAGGACGCCCGCTGGGGGTACAACTTCAACGAGGCGGCACACAAGCTCGGGTTCCATGACGGAGACCGCATCCTCACGATCGACGGGCAACCCGTGGAAAAGATTCAGGATATCGTAACGGCACTGCTCATCACCGAGGGAGACCGCAACGTCCGCGTCCTGCGCAACGGCGCCGAAACAGAGCTCACGCTCCCGCTCGACGCCCTGATCGCCATGCGTCAGGAGAAGGGCTATGAAGGCTTCCTCGCATTGCGTTACCCCTTCATCGTGGACAGCACGACCTCGGCGGCGGCAATAGCCGCGCTGCGCCCCGGAGACGAAATCCGCGCCGTGGACGAACTCCGCAACGCCGAATTCCCCGAATATCAGAAATACATCGCCTCGAAGGCCGGAGACAGCGTACGGCTCGAGGTGCTGCGCGGGGACAACCTGCTGCAGATCGCCCTTCCCGTATCCGACGAAGGGATGATCGGCGTCATGACCCGGAGCAAAATCTATACTCCCCGCACCCAAAAGTACTCCTTTGGGGAATCCATTCCTGCCGGAATACATCGCACCGGAGAGATGCTATCCTCCTACTGGGAGCAGATCAAACTCATCGTACAGCCCAAAACGAAGATGTACGAAGAGCTCGGCGGATTCATCGCCATAGGCAGCATCTTCCCCTCGGAATGGAACTGGCAGGATTTCTGGATCAAAACGGCTTTTCTCTCGATCATCCTCGCCGTGATGAACATCATCCCCATTCCGGGACTTGACGGCGGGCACGCCATATTCACCTTCTGGGAGATGATCACCCGCCGCAAGGTGAGCGAAAAGGTCCTCGAAATAGCCCAGTATGTCGGCATGTTCATCCTGCTCATGCTGCTCCTCTACGCCAACGGAAACGACATATACCGATTCTTCATCAAATAGCAAGGCCATGACCGAAGTGGAAAAGATGCTCGCCGGAGAACTCTACGACTACAGCGACCCCGAATCGCTGGAGCTCAACTTCAAGGCGCATGAGCGGATCGAACGCCTCAACGGAACCCCCTATCGCAATCAGGAGGCCTATCGGGCCGCACTGCGCGAACTGATTCCCGGAGTCCCCGACTCGACATTCCTCATCGCTCCCTTTTTCTGCGACTTCGGATTCCGCATCCGTCTGGGCGAGGGCGTCGTGATCAACTACAACTGCACCTTCCTCGACGGCGGAGGAATCACGATCGGCGACCATACGCTCATCGGGCCGAACTGTCAGCTATACACCCCCCAGCACCCGATCGACTATGTCGAACGGCGCAAGCCCGTCGAACGCGCCCTGCGGATCGAGATCGGCGAGGACTGCTGGCTCGGCGGTGGCGTGATCGTCTGTCCGGGGGTTCGGATCGGCGCCCGCTCGATCATCGCCGCGGGAAGCGTCGTCGTACACGACATTCCGGAGGATTCGCTCGCAGCGGGAAATCCCGCCGTCGTGAAACGCCGCCTCCGATAACGGGCCGACCCGCCGTCGGCCGCTTATGCCAAACGGAAACAAACTGGACGAAAGCATGGAAACGAAACAGACAATAAACACGACGCAGGCGGAACGGCTTGAGGCATGCGCCTCAATGCTGCGCCGCCACGGATTCGAAGCGGAGGTCGTACGGGACGAGAAGGAGGCGTTCGAACGGATGCGCGACGTTGCGGAGGCCGAAATGCCGCAACTGGTCTCGTTCGGCGACTCGATGACGATGCGCGCCACGGGAATCATCGAATGGCTGCGCAACGATCCGCGCTGGACGCTGCTCGACGGTTTCGACGCCTCGATGCCCCGACCCGAACGGCTCGAAATACGGCGCAAGGCCCTCATGTCCGACCTCTTCATCACGGGAATAAACGCCGTAACCATGCAAGGTACGCTCCACTGGCTCGACATGGTCGGAAACCGCATCGCCCCCGTAGCCTTCGGGCCCCGCAAGGTGGTGCTCGTCGCCGGAAGCAACAAGATCGTCGGAAACCGCGAAGAGGCCGAAGAGCGTATCCGACGGATTGCCGCCCCGCAGAATATCGCCCGCCATGAAGGATTCCGGACACCATGCGCCAAAACCGGCGTCTGCATGGACTGCAACTCCCCGGACCGCATCTGCAATACCCGGATGGAAATGTTGCGGTGCCATCCCAAGGGCCGCATTCTGGTCCTGCTCATAGACAAAGAACTGGGATTATGACAACGATGACAAGATCACTTCTTTTGCTGGCGGTGCTGCTCCTTGCCGGATGCGGCGAGACGGAAACGAGCGTCTTCTATACGGCCCGGTATCCCGTCGTCAAGGTCGAGGCCGAGGTTACCCTGCAGGAAACGGCTGAAGGAGGAAGCGATACGGGCTTGGACGAAGGGACCGCCACCGATGACGGATCGGAAGGAAGCGGAAGCATTTCCAGAAGTGAGTCCGGAACGACGGACGTCAACGACGACACAGGAGGCGGCAGCGACGGCGGAAGCACGGAAGAGAATCCGCTCGTCAGGGAGATCGAAGAGGCGATCGTTGCGGCAGCTCCCGTACAGGCGGGCGGCGGTTACACCCTCTATTTCTCGCAATACAACGGAGGGCGCGCCCGCATCGTCCGAACCCCCGAGGCGGAAGCCGTAACAGGCGTGTTCGGCAAAGACCCCGGCAAGAGTGAGTTCGAGATCCTCTTCGACGAAGAGGACTACGTCTGCACGATCAGCTCCTACAACGACGGAACCAATGTGCGGAAGACCGTACTGGAGGTCGATCTTACGGAAGCCTATCGGGCGCTCTACCCTGCGGCCGACATCGAACGGGCCGTACGCAGGGAATATACCTCGGCAACAGCTAACTGACAACGAAATGGCAAAGGTCAAGAAAGCCTATTTCTGCAAGAACTGCGGATTCGAAGCACCCAAATGGCTCGGAAAATGCCCCTCGTGCGGCGAGTGGAACACCTTTACGGAAGAGATCATCGCCCGCGAAAGCGGCTCGGCTCCCGCCATGGCGGCAGGATCGCTCCCTGCTGCCCGGCCGCAACCCGTGCGCGAAATCCGCGAAAGCGAACATCGCCGCATCGACCTCGGAAATGCCGAGGTGAACCGGGTGCTCGGAGGCGGCATGGTCCCCGGATCACTGATCCTGCTCGGCGGAGAACCCGGAATCGGAAAATCGACCCTTTCGCTGCAGATCGCCCTGGAAAACAACGGTCTGCGGACGCTCTATGTATCAGGCGAGGAGTCCGCCGAACAGATCAAGATGCGCGCCCTGCGCATCGGCATCGGGAACGACGGCTGCATGGTCTATCCCGAAACGCTGCTCGAAAACATCGTAACGCAGATCGCCGAGCAAAAGCCCGATCTGGTCATCATCGACTCGATACAGACCATCTACACCGACCTGCTGGACTCCTCGGCAGGCAGCGTCTCGCAAATCCGCGAATGCGCCGCGACTCTGCTCAAATATGCCAAGACGACCGGCACGTCGATCCTCATCATCGGCCACATCACCAAGGACGGCACGATCGCCGGACCGAAGATTCTCGAGCACATAGTCGATGTCGTCCTGCAGTTCGAGGGGGACAGCAACAACATCTACCGCATCCTGCGCGGCATCAAAAACCGTTTCGGAGCTACGTTCGAAATCGGTGTGTTCGAGATGCTCGAAGGAGGCTTGCGCGGCGTGGACAACCCCTCGGAAATCCTGCTCACCCATTACGAAGAGCCGTTGAGCGGAATCGCGGTGGGTGCCGCAGCCGACGGCGTACGTCCCTACCTGATCGAGGTGCAGGCGCTGGTGAGCGGTGCAGCGTACGGAACGCCGCAGCGCACGGCTACGGGTTTCGACACGCGACGCATGAACATGCTGCTCGCCGTACTCGAAAAGCGTCTCAACATGAAGATGTTTCAGAAGGACGTCTTCCTCAACTTCGCCGGGGGATTTAAGGTCGCCGATCCGGGGCTGGACCTGGCGGTCGTCGCAGCGGTGATCTCCTCCTACTACGACCGGCCCATCGCCGAAGGAGTCTGCTGTGCAGGCGAGGTCGGCCTCTCGGGCGAGGTGCGTCCCGCGCCGCGGACCGAACAGCGCATCAGCGAGGCAGCCCGGCTCGGATTCCGCAAGATCATCGTCTCGGGCTATCTCTCCAAAGAGGCCCGGCGCCCGAAAGGGATCGAAATCGTCTCCATTACGGGCATCGATCAACTGCCCAGAGCGCTCTTCGTGGAATAATATTTGCTGTTCCCGGCACAAGGAGGCCTCGGAGCAATGGATGCTCCGGCAGAAACCGCCTGCCGCCGCGAACCGCCATGAACGACTTTGACAAAACCATCTGGAATGAGATGCCGACCCTCGTGGTGTTTTACGCCACCTGGTGCGGATCCTGTCAGGCTTTGGAGCCGACAATCGACCGTTTCTGCAAAAAGAACAACGGCCGTGTGATGATCCGCCGAATCGATATGGACGATGCCGGGATGCTCGACGTGGTCCGCAGGCACCACATCACCCAGGTTCCCACACTGATCTTATTCCGCCGCGGGGAAATGCTTTGGAGACGCAGCGGCTCCGTCGATTACGAAAAACTGGAAAAGGCTTTCGAGGGAATCGAAGAACTCGAAGTCCTCGAACGACGTTAGGAATCCAATTGCCAGGCCAGCTCCTCGTGGACGTAGTCTTCGGCACGGAGCCGGCCCAGAGAGCCGACAGCGCGAAGAACAGCCTGCCGGCTCTCCTCGTTCCGGGAGGCGATACGGACCAGCAGGGCTACCGCTCCCCGGGCAATTGTCAGCGCCTGCTCGGCCGCAGGGGCCGCATCCGACTCTTCGGCCCGGGAGGCGGTCCGATGCAGGGTTTCGAACGTGCGGCCGATCCATGCCGGATCGGGATCGGAAAAGCGAGAAGCCGCCATCAGGGCAGCATACGACAGACTCCACGGCATCTCGGGAGCCGTCCACATCCCGAAGAGCTTCGGGAAGTCAGGCACCCGGTGCAACAAGGCGAAGGCGGCCTCCTCGGCCAGTTCGTTATTGACGATACCCTTGCCCCAAAACGCAAACTCGGCCTCGGTCAGGCGTTCCGGTTCGGCAATATGGTAGGCCGCAAGGCGCAGTTCGCGCACGTCCTGCAAGGCCAGGTACTTCGCGAATTCGTAGTCGGGAGTTTCGGCACGCGCCAGCATGCGCAGCGTAGGAAGACTCACGCCATAGTTCAAGCCATAGGGCGTGCCGACCGGGCGCATGGCATCGGCCACGGCGCCGTTCCGCTCGCGGCGCATGGCCCCGAGCAGTGCCGTCATACGGGTGGTATGGTCCATCATCGGGTTATTTGCGGCGCGGAAGAGCGACACGAACCGTACGCCCGAACTCGAAGAGCGGCAGCACGGCACGGGCATACTCCTTGCCGCCGGCGATTACCGTGCAGACGGAAGGATCGGCCACGCGGCACATCACGACACTCGACTCTTTGGGCCCCGCCTCAACCGAGCAAGCCGTATTGCCCGACGGCTCGATCTGCAGCACGACCATGTCGCCCGAAAGGTCGTTCTCGGGAAGAAGTCCCGCAGCCGGACTGAAGCGGCAGAAAATATACTGTTTCTTGTCGGCCGAAGGATAGACCAGATAACGGTGTTCGCTGGTTGTCTGCACCTGCTTGCCCAGGAACAGTTCGAGGTACTCCTGTTCGAGGCGGTCGATCTCGTCCAAAGCAGCCTTCAGCCCCTCGCCGAAGACATGCTCGCCGGCCTCGCCCGTAATCAGCTCCAGACGGTGGCGCCGCAGGGCAAAGATCTGTTCGGCAGCGCTCCGGGCCGCATCCTCCAGGGAAAGGATTGTCATCGAGGTCCGATCGGGCTGCAGGGCAGCAAAGGCCTCGTCCGAAGAGGCGTGCGACAGGACCTGCGAAGTGGCGGGAACCGGGGCCGAAGCCTCATAGACGGCGTCGCCGGCCAGGGCGATGCGTGCATCGGCAATGCGCCACGTCGTCTTGTCCGTAAGCGGAGCGCGCACGCCGAGGTATTTCTGTGCATAACGTGCATAGGGCCCGCAAAGTACGGTCGTACGCTCGACCTTCAGATCGACGGTGAGGACCGATTGGGGCATATTGACCGTGATCCCCGAGGCACTCTCCGTGGCACCCTCGAGCACGATATACGGATTTTGCGCCGTGGCGGCAGCGCCGCAGCACAGCAGAAACAGAGTCAATAGACGGGATTTCATACGCAACTCGTTTGTAATAGGTTCAACAAAAGTACGTTTTTTTCGCTTGCGGTCAAAATTTCAGGTAAAAATCGCGCGTCAGCATCCGGTATTCCGGAGTGTAGCACTCATGTTCGCCGGTGCCGATAATCAGTTCGGTCCGCTCAAGGCCAGCAGTTGCAGCCGCCTCGGGACGCATCAGCTCCAGCAGGCTCCGTTTGGCCGGATGGCGCGGTGTGGTCCGCACGTCGGTGCGGCGCACGGGCTGCAGCTGTCCGGCACAGACATTCAAAAAACGTCCGGCCTCCTGCACGGGAAGGATCAGCGCAAAACGGCCCGCAGGGGCAAGCAGCCGCAGCACGGCGTCGCGCAACTCCCCGAAGGTGAGGTGCACGGCATGGCGTGCGGCCGTACGGCCCGCATCGGGGCAGATGAGCGAATCGACGAAAAAGGGCGGATTCGAGACAATGAGGTCGAACGGCGCATCGTGGAATGTCTGGACAGCACAGGAGTGAAACGTCAGTCGGGCGTTCCACGGTGAGGCGGCGGCATTTTCGCGGGCCTGCTCCACGGAGTCGATATCGATCCCCGTAATGCTGGCTCCGGGAAGGCGCTGTGCCAGCATCAGAGCGATAAGGCCCGTGCCGGTACCGATATCCAGCACGCGGAGGTCGGCGGCAGAGGTCGGGACCCATGCCCCGAGAAGCACGCCGTCGGTGCCGACCTTCATCGGACAACGCTCCTGACGGATGGTGAACTGTTTGAAGCGGAACATGGGCTATAACTTCAGGGCGCCGTCTATACCGGCGCCGAACAGGGAAAAATCGTAACGGGCAGGGTCTTCGGCATCGAAGGTGCGGAGCGCTGCGGTAAGCTCCTCAACGGCCCGCCAGTCGTTTTGCCGGCGCGTGAGAAGCCCCAAAGCCCGGGCCGTACGTCCCACATGCAGGTCCAGCGGAAGACGCAGCGCGGACATCGGAATCCGCTGCCAGAGGCCGAAATCGACACCCCGGCCGTCGCGGCGCACCATCCACCGCAGGTACATGCACAGGCGCTTGCAGGCTGCACCCCGCTCGATGGAGGAGAGGTGTTTTTCGCAGCGCGGCGCGTGCTCCGCCTCGAAAAATTCCCGGCGGAAGTCGGCCAGAACGGTCGGCAAATCGCCCGTGGCGGCATAGCGGTCCTCGAAAAAGCAGCCGATGCCTCCGTAGCAGGTATCGAGGCGGCGCAGTGCACGGACGAAATCGCGGGCATCGCTGCCCCGAAAGGTGCGGTGGACAAAGGCATCCAGTCCTGCCAGTTCACGTTCCGAGGCGTGGCGCACGAAATCCGCAGGGGCATCGTCCATATAACGCATCAGGCGGTGGCCGTTGCGGACGATCTGCGGGCGGCTGCCCCAGGCGATCGTAGCGGCAAAGAAACCCGCGATCTCCCGGTCGGCAGGGTCCGTGAAGCGGTGCGGAACCGAAATGGGATCGTCCGGAATGAATTCCGGACGGTTATAGGTGTCGTGGAGCCGCTCGAGCAACTCGCGAAGAGACTCCCGGTCAAAGAATGCGTCCATCGGACATGGTGATTTTCCGGTCGGCCATGGCGGCAAGGCCTTCGTCGTGCGTTACGATGACGATGGTCTGCCCCAACTCGTCGCGCAGGTCGAAGAAGAGGCGGTGGATCTCCTCGCGGTTGCGTGTATCGAGGTTGCCCGAAGGCTCATCGGCCAGAAGGACCGCCGGAGCATTGATGAGGGCCCGGGCGATGGCCACACGCTGCTGCTCGCCGCCGGAGAGCTGTCCCGGGCGGTGATCGCGTCGGGCCGAAAGACCCACAAGCGAGAGCAGTTCATCGGCACGCCGTTCGACCTCGGCCCGCGGCCGCCGGCCGATATAGCCCGGAATGCAGACATTCTCGAAGGCCGAAAATTCGGGAAGCAGGTGGTGAAACTGGAAGACGAAGCCGATGCGTTCGTTGCGGAACTGCGACAGGGCACGGTCGCCGAGCACAAAGGGGTCGGCACCGTCGATCTCCACACGGCCCGAATCGGGACGCGAAAGCGTGCCGATGATCTGCAACAGCGTCGTCTTGCCTGCACCACTGGCTCCTACAACAGAAACCACCTCACGCGGCGCCACCTCGAGCGATACGCCCCGGAGCACCTCCAGCGACCCGAAGCTCTTGTGTATGTCCGAAACCCGTATCATGTGCCTCTGTTCTGTCAATGTCTGTTCTGTTCGTAGATTCGGAACAGCCTAACCGTATCGGCTGCCTCGCGCACGTCATGCACGCGCAAAATATTCGCCCCCTGCCGCAGGCACTCCCAACCCAGAGCGACCGTCCCGGCAAGCGACTCTTCGGGAGTCGCATCGAGCACCTTATAAATCATCGACTTGCGCGATAGACCCGCCAGCACCGGAAATCCCAGAGCGCACAGGCGGTGCAGACCGGAGAGCAGCTCGTAATTCTGGTCCACGGTCTTCGCAAAGCCGAAGCCCGGATCGAGGATGATCCGTTCGCGGCGGATACCCGCGGCAAGAAGCCGCTCCACACGCTCGCGGAAATAGGAGACGACCTCCGTGGCAATATCCCGGCGGTAGTCCGTAAACGACTGCATGGTTTGCGGGTCGCCCTTCATGTGCATGGCGATATAGGGAACCCCATGGCGGGCAACGACCTCCAGAATCGCCGGATCGAGCTCCCCGGCCGAGATATCGTTGATGATGACCGGACCGAATGCATCGAGCACCCGGCGGGCAATTTCGCTGCGGAAGGTATCGACCGAAACGACCGCCGCGGGAGCCAGACGCCGCACGGCCCCGACGCCCGCCTTTACACGCGCCCACTCCTCCTCAACGGGGACTTCGGCAGCACCGGGGCGCGAGGAATAGCCTCCGACATCGAGGATCGAGGCACCCTCCTCCACTGCCTCGAGCACACGCCGTTCGACGGCCTCAAGGTCAAGGTTGCGGCTGCCGGCATAGAACGAGTCGGGCGTAACGTTCACAATGGCCATCACCTGAGGTGCGGCAAAGTCCAGATCAACGGTTGTTGCGGGCTTCATGGCGGAAACGGCGGTCAAGGGTTTCAACAGCTGGTCCGAGCTCCTCCTCGATGATATTGACCAGCGAAAAATCGGCCCGGGCACAGAGCGTATCGTCGTCCGTCTGGGCCGCAATACGGCGGCGGACCGACTCGGCATCGCATCCGTCGCGGCGGCAGGTGCGCTCGACACGCAATTCGAGCGGCGCCAGCACGGCGACCGTACGATCGACCTCGGAAGCGAAGCCTGCCTCGAAGAGAATGGCGCTCTCGAGAATCACATAATCCGACTGCTGCCGTTCGGCCCAGGCGGCGAAATCGGCACGCACGGCCGGGTGCACCAACCGATCCAGATCGGACAGGGCCTGCGGATCGGAAAAGACGATACGGGCCAGACGGACCCGGTCGAGCGCACCGTCGCGGTAGGTTTCGGCGCCGAAACGCGCCTCAAGACGCGCACGGAGCTCTTCGGAACTGTTCATCAGGCGCTTCGCCTCGCTGTCCGAATCATAGACCGCAATGCCGCGGGCCGCGAACAGCCGGCAGACGGTACTCTTGCCGCTGCCGATACCTCCCGTTATGCCGACCTTGAACATGCGTTTACTTTTTTTCGGGTGCGTCGATCTCGGGGATCGAATTCACGGAGATAACCTTGATATCGCTGAAACGCACGGAGATGGCATGCTGCAACGACTGTGGATCGATGACCAGTTTCCCCTCGTGCCCCTCCACCTCGGAAGGCGTGGTATGGAGCTCCGCAAGCGGAATACGCAGCGTCTTGTTCATATAGACCCGGTAGCCGAACAGATTGGTACCAAGCCCCTCGACCACACAGGAAATCTCGACGGGCTGGCCGTCGATGCTCAGGCGGATCGTCTGCTCGGTGGTATAGGTATAACTCAACTTGGCCAGATACCACAGGATGAAAGATGCGACGAGCAAAGCCAGAAAGACCGGCGAGACATAGCGGCGCAGCTTCCGCAGAAAGATATCGATATACTTTTTCATAACTTCCTGCAAATATAACGCATGACTGCCGCAATGCCAAATTTATTTGCGTATTGCGCTCCGTCAAGGGTGAATCCTCCGGCAAAAGAGGATATCTGTCAATAGAAAAGAGGGCCGTTCCCCGATGGGAACAGCCCTCTTTTTCGGATGTGGAGCCTGTTACTTCTCCTCGTCGAGCTTTGCGCGCTTCTTCATCAGATCGTAGGCCACGGGCGTCGCGATGAAGATCGTGGCGGCCGTACCGACGATGACACCGATAATCAGTGCGAAGATGAAGCCGCGGATCGTCTCGCCACCGAAAATGACGATGGCCAACAGCGTTACGAGCGTCGTACCCGAGGTGTTGATCGTACGCGACAGCGTCGAATTGATGGCGCCGTTCACGAGCTCCTTCAGATTGCGCTTCGGATAGAGCGTCATGTACTCGCGGATTCGGTCGAAGACCACCACCGTATCGTTGATCGCATAACCGATGATCGTCAGGATGGCCGCGATGAAGGCCTGGTTCACCTCCAGGTTGAAGGGCAGAATGCCGTAGAACATCGAGAAGATACCGATGATGAGCAGGGCATTGAAGGCCAGGGCCAGCGTGGCTCCCGTAGCCCACTGCCAGCGCTTGAAACGGAAGGTGATGTAGAGTCCGATGGCGATCAGCGAGAAGAGCACCGAGTAGATGGCGTTCCACGTCATGTCCTGAGCGATCGAGGGACCGATCTTGTCGGCCGTAAGGATACCGTTCAGGTCGGTCTGCGTGTTGCGGAACTGATCGAAGGAGATCTCATAGGAGTAGAGCGGCTTCACGGCGTCGTAAAGGATACGCTCCACCTCGGCCGTAGCCTCGTCCGACGTATCGTCGTAACGGTACTGCGTTACGATACGCATCTGGTTCTCGTTGCCGTACTGCTTCACCTCGAAGCTGATCGACGAAGCGTCCGCATTGTCGATCTTCGCGAAGGCGGCGGAGAGGTTCTGACGCACCTCCTCGGCCGAAACGGCCTTGTCGAAACGCACCACATAGGCACGACCGCCCGTAAACTCGGCGCCCAGATTCAGTCCGCGCACGGCAAACGACACGAACGACAGAACCATCAGGGCGATGGAGATCACATAGGAAACCTTGCGCTTGCTGATGAAATCGACATGCGTGTTATTGAGGAAGTTCTCCGACCACTTGTGCGAGAAGGAGATCGAACCCCACTTCGCAACGATCCACTCGATCAGCAGACGCGTGATGAAGATTGCGCAGAAGACCGACGTGAGGATACCGATGATCAGCGTCGTGGCAAAGCCCTGAACCGGTCCCGTACCGAAGACGAAGAGGACGATACCCGTGATGATCGTCGTCAGCTGGCCGTCGATGATGGCCGAATATGCCTTCGAGAAACCGTCCTTGATAGCCAGCGAAAGGCCCTTGCCGCCACGCAGCTCCTCCTTGATACGTTCGTAGATGATGACGTTCGCATCGACGGCCATACCCATCGTCAGCACGATACCCGCGATACCCGGAAGGGTCAGCACGGCACCGAACGATACGAGCACGCCCATCAGCAGGAAGACGTTGGTAAGAAGCGCTACGTCGGCCATCCATCCCGCCGTCTTGTAGAACAGACCCATATAGAGGAGAACCAGGATGAAGGCGATCACGAACGAGAGCATACCCGCATTGATCGACTCCTGACCCAGCGAAGGACCTACGACCGTATCCTGGATGATCTTGGCCGGAGCGGGGACCTTACCCGAATTGAGCACGTTGGCAAGGTCCTGGGCCTCCTGGATCGTGAAGTCGCCCGTAATCGACGACTGGCCCTTGTCGATCTTGCCGTTCACGCGGGGAGCCGAATAGACATAACCGTCGAGTACGATGGCAATGCACTTGCCGACGTTCTCGCCCGTCAGGCGCGCCCACTCCTGCGTACCCTCGGCATTCATCGTCATCGAAACCTCGGCCGTGGCACCACGCTGCGCATACTGCTCGCGCGCATCGGTTACGACCGAACCGTCCAGCGGAGCCTTGCCGTCGGGCGTCGAAACCTTGATGGCATAGAGGTAGTAACGGCCGTCGATATGGTCATCGCCCTTGACCGCCCACTTGAAGGTGATGTCGGCCGGAAGAAGCTCGCGAACCGAAGGCTGCGACAGGTAGGCATTGACGGCTGCCATATCGGCCTTGTAGGCGGCACCGATGGCGGCACCTCCCGCATACGACGGATCAAGTACGGCAAAGAGCGGATTCTCCTCGCGGCTGAAGTTGCCTCCCTGGGCGGCTTCGGCGGCAGGAGCCTGCTCGGATGCGCCCACCTCGGCGATAAGACCTCCTTCGGTGGCCGTCGTATCGGCAGCCGATGCCTCGGCGGAAACAGCCTCGTCCTCCCCGGTGGAAACCTCCGTCGTCTGCTCGGTCATCTCCGACTTGAGCAGCTTGTCGGCCGATACGAGCATCGGAAGGATCTCACGGGCATCGTAGGTCGTCCAGAACTCCAGCGATGCGGTACCCTGCAGCAGGTCGCGGACACGCTGCGGCTCCTTCACACCCGGAAGCTCGACCAGAATGCGGTGCGAGTTCGGCAGGCGCATGATGTTGGGCTGCGTTACGCCGAAGTGGTCGATACGACTGCGGAGCACGTTGAACGAGGCAGCGATGGCAGCCTCGGTCTCCCGCTTGAGCAGCTTCTCCACATCGGCATCCGAGCTTTCGAGCGTAATGTCCTTGCGGTCGGGGCTGACAAAGAGTGCGGCAAGCGGCTGTCCGCCCGAAAGGCGCTCGTATGCCTTCACGAAGACACCGATATAGTCGCTCGACGTACCCTGCTTCAGCGCCTCGTTGGCCTCGGCAATGGCGGCCTGGAACGAGGGATCCATCTGGCTGTCGCCGGCAAGAGCCTTGACCACATCCTCGACCTGAACCTCCAGCATGACGTTCATACCGCCCTTCAGGTCCAGACCCAGATTCAGTTCCTTCTCCTTGCACTCCTTGTAGGTGAACTTGCGCAGGCCCATATTGTAGACCGGCAGGTTCTGCACCGAGTCGAGGTAGTGCTGCTCGGCTCCCGACTGCTCGTCGAGCGGGAACTGCGCGGCGTACTCGGCCGCCTTCTTCTCTACGCTACGCGTCTTGAACGTAAACGAGAGCTGATAAACGCACGCGAGCACAAGCAGTACCGCGATGAGTTTAATAAAACCTTTACTTTGCATTTGCGTGAAAAAAATTTGTTATTATTTGTTGTAATTCATTCATTACGCACAATAGCACGCAAAGATAAAAAAAAAGAATGGAAAATATGTATCCCCGCCGAAAAATCTCTATTTTTGAGGCGCCATGAAACGTTATTCCGAATACAGATACCACCTGGCCGCCCTTTTCACGGTCTGCGTCTGGGGTGCGACGTTCGTCTCGACCAAGGCATTGATCGCCGCAGGGCTCACCCCCGAGGAGATCTTCTTCATACGTTTCGTAATGGCCTATCTGGGCATGATCCCCTTTGCCCCGCGCAGGCTCCTGGCCGACAGTCTTCGCGACGAGGGCCGGATGCTCGCGGCCGGCATCAGCGGCGGATCACTCTACTTCCTGCTCGAGAATGTCGCCCTGGAGTATGCCCCCGCCTCGAATGTATCGCTGATCGTCTGCACGGCTCCCGTATGGACGGCCCTCGCACTCGGTCTGACCGACCGCAGCGAACGCATGACGCGCCGGCAGGCGGGCGGTGCCGCACTGGCCGCAGCAGGCATGGCTCTTGTCGTCCTCAACGGGCGATTCATCCTGCACCTTTCGCCCAAAGGAGACCTGCTGGCTCTGGCCGCAGCCCTGATGTGGATGGTCTATTCGCTGGTAATCAAACGCCTCGGGAACCGTTATTCCGCGGCGTTCATCGCCCGCAAGGTCTTTTTCTACGGCATTCTGACCATCCTGCCCGTATTCCTCCTGCGGCTGTTCGACGTATCGGCCGCACAACTCGCACAACCCGTCGTATGGGGCAACCTGCTCTTTCTGGGCATCGTGGCCTCGGGCATCTGTTATGCGCTCTGGAATGTCGCCATGCTCCGGCTGGGCGCCGTACGGGCCACGAACTACATCTATATCAATCCGTTGGTTACAATGCTCACGGCGGCGCTCTGTATCGGCGAGCGCATCACCCTCGCGGCCATGGCGGGTGCCGCAATGATTCTCTACGGCATGTGGCGCGCGGAGCGGACCGGCAAAAGAAGCTAATTCCGAAGCCCGGAGGCGGAATTTCCGATCCTTTTCGTATCTTTGGGAAACAAATTCCCAAATCCGCATGAAAAAACTCCTTCTCTGCTGCTGTGCCGCCCTGCTCGCCGCAAGCGTCGCAGCACAACCCGGGTATGTACCGACCCCCGAGAATCTCGCCGCACGGCGGCAATTCGCCGACAACCGATTCGGCATCTTCATCCACTGGGGGCTTTACGCCCTGCTCGGACAGGGCGAATGGGTGATGACCAACCTCGACATCGACCGCAACGAATATGCGAAACTCGCCGGAGCCTTCTGCCCGACTCGTTTCGACGCCCGGCAATGGGTTACGGCATTCCGGGAGGCCGGGGCCCGCTACGTCTGCTTCACGACGCGCCACCACGACGGATTCTCGATGTTCCGCACGGCCCAGTCGCCCTATAACGTCGTGGAGGCAACGCCCTTTGCACGCGATGTGGTGCGTGAACTGGCCGAAGAGTGCCACCGTCAGGGACTGGGCGTGCACTTCTACTACTCGCTCATCGACTGGTGGCGCGAGGATGCCCCGCGCGGGAGAACCGGACGCGGCACGGGTCGCGATCCCGAAAAGGAGGATGCCGATGCCTACTTCGCCTTCATGAAGGCGCAGCTCACCGAACTGCTCACGCAATACGGGCCCGTGGGGGCTATCTGGTTCGACGGTGTATGGGATCAGGACGAGAATCCCTCGTTCGACTGGCGGCTCGGAGAGCTATACGGCCTCATACACCGGCTGCAGCCCGCCTGTCTGGTAGTGAACAACCACCATCTTGCGCCTTTCGAGGGGGAGGATGTGCAGACCTTCGAGCGCGATCTGCCCGGCGAGAACACCGCCGGACTGTCGGGACAGGAGGTAAGCCGCCTGCCGCTCGAGACTTGCCAGACGATGAACGGTTCGTGGGGCTACCGCATCACGGACCGGAACTACAAATCGACCGACGAGTTGATCCGCTATCTCGCGGGGGCAGCCGGACGTGGCGGCAACCTGCTGCTCAACATCGGCCCGCAGCCCGACGGCGCACTGCCCGATGCGGCGCTCGAACGCCTCGAAGGAATCGGCGCCTGGATGCACGAAAACGCAGCTTCGATCTGCGGAACGGAAGCCGGGCCCGTAACGCCGCGGGCCTGGGGCGTTACGACCCGTTGCGGCGACCGGATCTACATCCATATCCTCGACTGGCCCGATACGGAGCTCTTCGTGCCGATCCGCGGCATGCGCGTGCGCAAGGCGGCAAACTTCGCCGACGGCCAAAAAATCGGATTCAGGCAGGATGACGAGGGCATAACGCTCCGACTGGGAACAAAGCCCGAAGCACCGGACCATATCGTCGTGCTGACCGTCGGGGAGTAATTCCACCCGAATACACGAAAAAAAGCGGAGGAGTGTCACCACTCCCCCGCTTTTTGTTTCAGACGCGCGGATCAGCCGTACGTCCGGGGCCTGCGCCCGTTTATTTTACCTCCTCGAACTCGACGTCCTCGGGCTGCGAGCTGCCGTCGTTCGACTGGGCACCCGTATTGGCCTGCTGCTGGCCGGCCCCGGCGTTCTGCTGGGCGCCCTGTGCCTGCTGCTGTGCGTAGATGTCCTGCGAGGCGGCCTGCCAGGCGGCATTGAGTTCGGCGATGGCCGTATCGATGGCTGCCACGTCGGCGTTCTTGTGCGCCTCCTTCAGCTTGCCAAGCGCCGTTTCGATAGCCGCCTTCTTGTCGGCAGGCAGCTTGTCGCCGTACTCCTTGAGCTGCTTCTCGGTGGCGAAGATGTTCGAGTCGGCGGCGTTGATCTTGTCGATACGCTCCTTCTCGGCCTTGTCCTTCGCCTCGTTGGCCTTCGCCTCGTCGCGCATGCGCTGGATCTCCTGCTCGGTCAGACCCGACGATGCCTCGATACGGATCTTCTGCTCCTTGCCCGTGCCCTTGTCCTTGGCCGATACGTTCAGGATACCGTTGGCATCGATATCGAACGTTACCTCGATCTGCGGCACGCCACGCGGTGCGGCCGGAATGCCGTCGAGGTGGAAGCGGCCGATCGACTTGTTGTCGCGGGCCAGCGGACGCTCGCCCTGGCAGACGTTGATCTCAACGGAAGGCTGGTTGTCGGCAGCCGTCGAGAAGACCTCCGACTTGCGCGTCGGGATCGTCGTGTTGGCGTCGATGAGCTTCGTCATCACACCGCCCAGCGTCTCGATGCCGAGCGACAGCGGCGTAACGTCGAGCAGCAGCACATCCTTCACTTCGCCCGTCAGCACACCACCCTGAATGGCGGCGCCGATGGCTACGACCTCATCGGGGTTCACCGACTTGTTGGGCGTCTTGCCGAAGAAGTCGGCAACGATTTTCTGGATGGCGGGAATACGCGTCGAACCACCCACAAGGATCACCTCGTCGATCTGCGAAGCCTCGAGGCCCGCATCGCGCAACGCCTGCTTGCACGGCTCGACGGTCTTGCGGATCAGATGGTCGCACAACTGCTCGAACTTGGCACGCGTCAGGGTCATGACAAGGTGCTGCGGAATACCGTTTACGGGCATGATGTACGGCAGGTTGATCTCCGTCGTCGTCGAGGACGAGAGTTCGATCTTCGCCTTCTCGGCAGCCTCCTTCAGTCGCTGCAGCGCCATCGGGTCCTCACGCAGGTCGATGCCGTGCTCGGCCTTGAAGGCCTCGGCCATGTAGTCGATCAGCACATGGTCGAAGTCATCGCCTCCCAGGTGCGTATCGCCGTTCGTGGACTTCACCTCGAAGACGCCGTCGCCCAACTCCAAAATCGAGATATCGAACGTACCGCCGCCCAGGTCGTATACGGCGATCTTCATGTCGTTCTGCTTCTTGTCCAGACCGTAGGCCAGGGCTGCTGCTGTAGGCTCGTTGATGATTCGGCGAACCTTCAGTCCCGCGATCTCACCGGCCTCCTTCGTAGCCTGACGCTGCGAGTCGGAGAAGTAGGCCGGGACCGTAATCACCGCCTCGGTAACCTCCTGGCCCAGGTAATCCTCGGCCGTCTTCTTCATCTTCTGGAGAATGATCGCCGAGATCTCCTGCGGCGTATAGAGGCGTCCGTCGATATCGACACGCGGCGTGTTGTTGTCGCCACGGACGATCGAATAGGGCGCACGGGCGATATCGGCCGTTACCTTGTCGTAAGTCTCACCCATGAAACGCTTGATCGAGAAGACCGTGCGCTTGGGGTTCGTGATTGCCTGCCGCTTGGCGGGATCACCCACCTTGCGCTCCCCGTCGGCCGTGAATGCCACGACGGACGGCGTCGTGCGGTGACCCTCCGAGTTGGGGATAACCACGGGCTCGTTGCCCTCCATCACTGCCACGCAGGAGTTCGTAGTTCCTAAATCGATACCAATAATCTTTGCCATAACTGTACTATGTTTTTAATTGTTCTTTTTTCGTCGTTGTTCCGCATCCCTTCGCCTTCGGGTTCCGGTCGTCGGATACGCCCTACTTCCAAACAAAGGTTGTACCAAACGGGAATCCCTGCCAATTTGACAGCCCGATGACAAAAAAAGAGGACAGACGGATCCCCGGAACCCGGCATTTTGGCAGGAAACCTTGCCGCGGCAGTTCCGGCAATGGCCCGGGATGCGAAACCGGCCATAACTTATTATAATAAGGAACAGCGGAATCTACAGCCACCGTAAAAAAAATGCCGGATCCCTAATAGGTTCCGGAGATTTTAATATCATCGCTGTAACACAATAAGTTACGGCGATGATTTTTTACAGGTAATGATTTAGTAACGCAGGTTCGTCATTTCTACCCTTACTCTTCATCATGTCAAAGACTCTACGACAAATATACGCAATTTTTTGTAAATAATCAAACGCCTATTAGCTGTCTTTCTGTCCGTTGCGGACTGGAGCGGTCAGTAGCGGACATCGGTAGCTGAATGCTCCATGTGATATTAACTTGCGGCTTTAATAGTTCCGTCTAAATATATCATTATGGATTGTATTCTTATTGAAACGAGCGCCTACACCGATCTTCAGGCGCATGTCCAGCGGCTGCTGGAACGAGTATCCGCCTTGCAGGGTCTCACAGGCAAATCCCCGACTGTCCGCTGGCTGACAGCGGATGATGTTTGCAAGGCTTTTAGTATTACCAAACGCGCTTTGCAATATTATCGGTCTTGCGGTATCATCCCTTACACGGCCATCGGCAACAAAGTAGTATTCCGAGAAGAGGATGTCCGCCGTCTTCTGGAAAAGAACCTGATAAAAGCAGAATAGAGCCATGTGCGAGAATATCATCACCCGCGACAGCAGCGAGTTCAAAGAGCTGCGCCGCAATATCATCCGTGCTATCCAAGCCGTAGATATTTTGATCGACACTCACCGCCCGGCAATCGGAAATGAGGTCTACCTCACCAGCGAGGAAGTTTGCGACCTTTTCAGTCTGAGCAAGCGTTCCTTGCAGAACTACCGCGACAACCGCCAGATACCTTATACTTCCATCGGCGGCAAGATTCTTTATCCCCAGTCGGCGCTCCATAAACTGTTGGAGAGCCACTACGTCAGAGCTATCAGATGATGAACGGGCGGGAGGTCATTCCTCCTGCCCGTTCTTGTCGTATTCGATAAAGTTGCTGGGATGCACGACGCATATTCGTCCGTTCGGCGTTCCGAAATCGATCCTGATCGGATATTTGTAAAGCGGCAGATAGTATTTGCGTCCGAATGACTTTCGGATGGCCTCTGCAGCCAGCAGGATTCCTGATTCGGCCGTTATCGGCCGCCCGTATTCCGGATATTCCCGCATGATCTCCAGACGGCATTCATTGATGTCGTCGAGCGTAAATACTTCTCCCCGGATGATGCGCAGCAGGCGCAAGGTAAGTTCGTATTCGCGGGACAGATTTCGACGTTGACTGCCGTTTGCAGCCTCTTCCAACTCTTTCTTCAGCCGTTCGGCTTTTTCTTCGAATGTGGCCATATTTTAATAGTCTATTTTGTAACGATTCTGTTATCGGCAAGGGCCGGGTAAAAATCCGAGGACTTTGCCGTCATTCATCCTGGGGCAGAAAATCCCGGACGTATTTCTTGGCCGTGTAAATGTCGCGTTCGATGGTAAGTCTGAACGGCAGACGAAGGGATGCCAGCTCGGAGAGCATCAGATAGCCCCACTCCCATTCGTGGATGTGACAATAACCGAACAGACGCCAGTCGTCGCCTTCGCGTTCGGCTTCGGTGATGAGCCATGTGCCCGAGCCGCAGGGGTTGAAATACTTGACGAGGACTTCGGCATCCAATCCTTTCCCATCCTGCGAGCCGACGGGATGACTCTCAAATTTCGAGATGATCTGTTTTGTGAGCAAGTTCATAGATAACATTATTTAGACTGCCCGGAACGCCCGGCCAGCAAGAGACGAATAGCCGCTGCGAGTGACAAAGACAAGGCAAAGACCTTGGCGTGTCGTCCGCAGCGGCTATCTTGCTGGACGGAAGGGCGGAAGAAAAAGTCATTTACGCTCCTTGTCCACAGCTGGATAAATAGTTATCTTTGTTATGGACTACACCTAAATGACAAGCATATGATGAATCGAATCATATTAATCGGTAACGGCTTCGACCTGGCACACGGACTGCCGACGAGCTACAAAGAGTTTATTGAAAATTATTGGACGCAATGGCCACAGATCTTAAAATCTTGTAATTCCAGTACCTGTTTCGATAAATTAGTGACATTTTCATGTCGCAACAAGGGGTGGGTTTGGTGCGATCTAATTAGCCAATGCCATGGAGAGCATGGCCCTTTCAAGCCTCTTCCGGTCAAGGAGATTATCGAAGCGATAAAGACTGATACCGAAAATTTTTCAATTACGAGAACGCCATTCTTTGAAGTCATTAACAAGGCTGTTGAAACAAAGAACTGGGTCGATATCGAGAATGAATACTATCAGTTGTTAAAACGAATCGTCAGGAAAGATACCGAACTTTACGAAAGCCCTCAAGGATTGGATGAGGAACTTGATATAGTGAAGTCCAAATTGGTTGTCTATCTGTCTGAAATACAAAAGACCCGAATTATTCCGGAACTAATAAATGAAGATATTCGCAAGGCAATCTACGCACCGTTCAAAGCTAAAGATATATCGGTTGACGGGCGAACTGCTTTTGATGAGTTCTTGACAGAGCGCTGGGGGAAAGCCCAAAATGCCGAAAGTCCCGAATGTAAAAGTTTATTTTATAAATTCTGCTATAACAGGCAATTAGATCCTTATGACATTCAACAACATATTAAATCTTATGATGTTTCCAAACACATTGAACGGATATATAACGGAGCGGCAGAAATTCACGATTATTTTCTCCTGCCGTCCGAGGTTCTGTTCCTGAATTTCAATTATACAAAAACTGCGGACTTATATATTTCGAAAAGCTCTGATTTCAAGATAAACCACATTCACGGAGAGTTGGATAACGATAAGAATCCCATTATTTTCGGTTATGGAGATGAAATGGATGAAGATTATAAGATGATTTCGAATTTGAACGATAACAGCTATCTGAAGAATATCAAATCTATCCGTTATCTGGAAACGGACAATTACCGTCGGTTACTTCAGTTTATCGACTCTGCACCGTATCAAATATACATCATGGGACACTCCTGCGGCAATTCGGACCGCACGCTGCTCAATACACTGTTCGAGCACAAAAATTGCGTTTCGATCAAACCTTTCTACTATCAGAAGGACGATGGCAGCGACAACTATATCGAACTTATCCAAAATATCTCGCGCAACTTCAACGACATGCGCCTGATGCGTGACCGGGTCGTGAACAAGTCTTATTGTCAACCCCTCACACCGGTCAATGGACAGCCATAAACCAAGCGGCAGCAATTTTGAATTGCCGCCGCTTATTTCGTGTCATTCGCCTGGCATCCAATCCGGTATTTCGATGGTGTCGGCTTCGATTACCGGGCATCGGATAATCTCCACGGTTTCTGTTTCGTAGACGTTGCATCCCATGAAAAGCGAGGCTATAAGTATGCCCCAGATCAAGGCAAGGGTGCAATACAGGATCGCGTATCTGATTTGCTGTTTTTTCATTATGCTTCAATTTAGATGATAATTATTAAATCATTGCAAGTCGCTGCGTCGCCGTTTTGCAATATTCCTCGGAGAGTTCTATACCCAAATAGGTTCTGCCGAGTTGCCGTGCCACGAAGGTCGTCGTTCCTGCACCGTTGAACGGATCGAGGACGATGTCTCCCCGGTAGGAGAAGAGCTTCAGGAGCCGCTCGACCAGCTCCTCGGGAAACATCGCAGGATGCCCGAAGCGTTTCATCCGGTGCTCGGGCGGAATCTTCCAATGTGCCGAGGTCCAGCTTTTGAACTCTTCGGCCGATATATCCGCCTCTGTCCGCTTGCCGGGTTTTCGGAGCGTTCCCTTGCAGAACACCTCTACGAATTCCCATGTGTATTTCAGATAGGGACTCGACGGGCTCCGCCAGCTTCCCCATGTGCAATAGCGGCAGTTGTAATTGCGCTTGTCCCAGAGTATCTCGACCTTCCAGATCATCCCTTCCGAAAGCAGGTAATGCGAGAGGATGTGATGCGTCGGGAGCTGTCCGGAAAATAACGGCTGGATGTTGAGCGCCAAGCGTCCGCTCCATTTCAGCACGCGGATACATTCGTTCAGTACGGCTTTCAGCCCGGTGAAATATCGCTGCCATGACAGCGTATCGCAGCAGCGATCGTATTCCAGCCCGAAATTGTACGGCGGCGAGGTAACGATCATATCCACGCAGTTGTCGGGAATCAGCCGGAGCACATCGCAGCAGTCCCCGCAAACGATCGTATTGCGATAAGCCGCAGGCAGGTCTCCGTTGCTCTGCGAGAACAACGACTCCGGGCTATAAAAGTCGGACAGTCCCATCTCTACCTCTTCAAAAGTTCGGCAATCTCCGGATCGAGGTTTCCCCGATATTCCATGCGCTCGTCCAATCTGCAGGCTTCGAGGAAATGCTTCCGGCCCTCGGCCTTGCAGCCCAACCGGGAGCAGGCAATGGCCTTCAGATACTCCGTTATAGCATCCTTCGGCATTGTAGCGAGCAACTCCAATGCCCGCTCGTTGTGGTCCAGCGACAGATGTGCCACGACCGTGTTGCGGTCGTTGTAGTCGTTGAGAATATATAGCGCCCGTGCGTATTTGCGTTTCTGCAACAACTCCACCCCGCGGGCATAGGCCGTATCGAGTTCAGTAGTATGGATCGTATCCTTGACCATCCCTTTGCGGCGCAGGCTATAGCGGAAGTTCACAGCCCGCAGCTGCGGATAGATTGCCGAGCGGATGTAGGCATAGTCTTTCGGGAACCGCCTTCGAACGACTTGTTCCCTGCGGTCGGGATTCTTTTCTGATGCAATTAGCTCCAGAATCGCCTCGCGGTTTTCAATGCTTTTGTCCGTGCGGATGCGCTGCGTCAGCTCCGGCCAGTCCTCGGCGATCCATTTGACGGTCAGCAGCGTGTCGATCCGGCGGCCGTAGCGTTTTACAAGGTACTGTTTCAGAGCTTGCGCACGCCCCTGCGACAGGCGGTCGTTGAAAGCATAGCCGCCCTCCGGCGACGAAGCCGCCGTGAGCGTGATAGTATCGACCCAGAACTCCTCCTGCTCGACGATCTGCCGCATCAGGCCGGTAATCTTGTCCAACTGCTGCCGGTTGTCGCCCAGCGTATCTACAACCTGCGTGCGTCCTACATGGAACTGAATGTAGTTACGGTCGGAAACGGTCACATACTTGTCGATTACCTTGATGCGATACCGCGGCATGGTATCGACAAAAGAGAGCATCGAGGAGACAAGGTAGGTGAGCGTATCGGATGCCGGCATTCGGTAGGAGCTCTCGTCGATTCCTTCGACCCGTCCCTGCAGAGTGATCGCCATGCGCTTCGAGGTTTCGTCCGTCGGGATCTCTTCGGAATAGTAGTAGCTTATCATGCCGCGCCGTTCGACGACGGAATCCAGCCGGGTGTCCTCGGGGTAAGGGAACTTCACGAAACGGTTGAAGGCCGCCTCACGCCCTACGGTGTCGGGGCGGAAACGCTCGACATAAGTCGCGTACTGCCAGTAGTCGCGCTCCTGCAGCAGCGAGAAACGCCCGCCGCGGATTACGAGGTCTTCGAGTGCCATCCGCCCGTCGGGCTTATGCAGTACGGGGGTCACCACCACGCTGCGGCTGCGGCCCAACAGCTCTTTGGGAAGCGTCACGATAAAGTCGAGTTTCACACGCCCGTTGCGCTCCGGAACAGACCGCACTTTGGCCACGACCGTCACCTGTTCGATCCGGAGCGACATCACACGCTCGCCGTCCGTGAGGGTATCGACCGGCGCGAGAAAAAAGGTGTTGCTGTCGCGCTGCAACTTCACGATCTGCGGACGGGCGTCCGCCTGCCGCTCCTGCCGCTCGGCGCGGGTGAGCTGCGAGAGATGTGCCGTCGCCTGCCGGCGCTGTAAATTTCCTGTCACCGAGCAGCCGAACATCGTCCATAGACACAGCGTCACCGCGGCACATGTACTTATCTTATGCGGATTCATGGCTAAAAGAGATAAGAGAACGACACCTCCAACCGCGACGGCGCAAGGGTCCAGCGTCGGTAATGGTAGATATACTCGTCGTCCCAGTCTCCGACCGTAGGATCGCGGCGCGTGTCGCGGGTGCGGTACAATCCTATGCCGGCCTCAAGGATCACGAACCAGCGCTTCGAGAGCATCCATGCATAGCCGTAGCTGAAGCCTATGCCGTATGCCCGGCCGTCGTAACGGCGCGTGCGGCTGCCCAGATCGTAACCCACATAGGAGAGCTGTCCGCCGACGAAATGCCCCACGAAGGATTCGTAGAGCCAGTAGCGGCTGCCTATTTGCACGGCGTGGAAGTTCATCGAAATATCGGATGTCTTTATCGGATTCCAGTAGCCCGATGCTTCGACCGACCATTTATCCGCGACCGAGACTTCCCCTCCGAGGTGGAGCGTGCCGGTAAGAGCTGCGAGGGCATCGGCCCTCACGGCGAAGATCTGCGCCCCGGCGCTGCGGGGTACGCCCCACAGCGCCGCGAGCAGCAGCAGAAATAAGATGATTCGTTGCTTTTTCATTTTCACAAATAGTAAGTCGTTATTCCCGGACGCACCTTACGGGCAGCGCGGCATAACGGTAGTAAGACATCGAGTTGACCTCTTGATAAGTTCCGGTAATACTGATCGAAGCGCTCTCCAGCCCGAAGTAGTTCAGCGAAGAGCCGTTCCATGTATAGGGAGAGGCGGTATAGAGACAGGCGTTTTCGCCGTTACGTTCGTAGCGGGTGACATTCAGAAACCCTCCGAGCGGATATGTAGCCGTCTGCGTTCCGTTGCAGTAAACCGTCACGCAATAGGGCATCTCTGCCGCTGCGAAGCGCAGGTCCCTGAAATCTTCCAGATCCGGGACACGCCATCCCGGAGGACAGGGGTCGTAGATAGATTTATCCGTCGCCATGACAATCGTTTTTCCGGTCGTCCGGTTACCCCAAAGATTCGAATTGCGCGCATGGAGCCAGTCCGATACCGATGTCCACTCCTCCCAATCCTCGAAGAAGGCGCCGTCCATGTAGGTCGTCGGGTGTGCGACGGCCCATTCGACGGTCATAATGTCGTAGGGCGAAGCGACATCGCGGGGATAGCTTTCCGCATATTCGAACCCCGCGGCATAGACTGCATCCGCACGGATGGGTTCGTTCCACTGATTGGACCGGAACAGGGACGGATAGATCATCGGGTCCTTGCGTCCCCACTGGTAATAAAGACCGCGGGATTCGGGTTTCGTGTAGTCTGTCGTCAGAGCTCCGAGGTTGCGGTCCATGAAGACGGCCCCGGATTTGTAGGTCTGGGCCGATGCCGCGGGGGCGTAATCCACGGACCAGATATGCCACGACCAGACGCAGTTTCCCGAAGCATCGAACAGCCCGATGACGGCATTGCCGCGCTCCGTGCCGGTCGTGAAGACGATGCGCCCCGACTTGTATTCGGTATCCTTTATGACGGCGCCGCGCACGGTTCCCGTTTCCCAAAGCACCCGTGCTTCCGCACCCCGCAGAGGCTGCGGGCGGAGGTTCGTCGTCGTGCGGCCGTTGCCCATTACCGTAGCATCGAAAGAATACGCGGTGTTGAGCGACGTTGCGATGTAGCAGTTGGCCGTGCCGTTCGTATCGAGCGGAACGGCATTCGACACGAATCTCGGATAAAGCGCCGCCTCGTTCGATTCCGGAGTGTACGGATACGTTTCCGAGGTCGAAAGCCGTGTCTTGTAATCGGCCGCCGAATACCATCCGTCGAAGCGGTAGCCGGCATCGGGCAGGGCCGTCAGCGTGCAGCCCTTCTCGTGGCACAGAACGGTCCGGTCGTGTGTCAGGGAAGAGGTTTCGGCATCGTACAACGCTCCGGAAACCGTCACCGATCCTTTGCCGTTGGCAGCAGTCCCTACGATGACCCGAAGGCGGTTGGCGAAGCGGTGTCCGATGTCGAACGACTGCGCAAATCCCGCATCGTCCCCGACCGTGACGGTATAGACTACCTGTGAGTTCGCGGCCGTATAGACTTCCGGAGCGTAGTTCACGCCGAAGACATTGGGACCGGGCTGTTCCGTGAGCGTAAGGTCGCAGCCATTGCCTACGGGAGAGCCGTTCAGGAAGAACGCTCCGGCATCGCCCCTCGCAACGGTAATATGTCCCCGAAGCGTCAGGGGTGCAGGATTTCCGTCGATCTCCACGGCGAGCATCTGCGACGGATTGTAGGTGCAGTATCCGCCGACCGTGTTTTCCCCGTAGGTGTCATGCACGTCGACGGCATAGCTGCTGACGCGGGTATCCACCTCGCTGTCGCCCAGAATCGAGATGTCGAGCCGGTAATGTACGTTGGCCCGGACGTTGAAATCCGAGGTGTTGTTTTCACCTAAATAGATGTAGTAGGCCAGCATCTTCGCACCCCGGGTTGCACGGATCAGCAGGTACGAAGCGTTCTCGGGGGCGTTGTCGCGGTTCTTCTGCCGCTGGTCCGTGATGGAGGACACCTTGCCTTGCATGTTCGGCAACAGATAGCAGTCACCCGATGCCTGCCGCCCGGAGAGCTCCGCCTCGGGACACTCCGTGTAGTCGCCGGGGTTGTCCGAGGGTACCGCGGCAGCGTCGAACACCGATGCCGTGCGCGGCACGGAGCGAAGACGGAGCGACAGCAGTTCGATGTCCGCAGGCTTGACGGCAATGTTATAGGAAACCTTCGCCACGGCACGCTGCACCTCGACCGCTGGGAGCGTACCTCCGGCGGCCGGAATCGTCACGTCGCCTTCCCACGTCATCGGCAGTGCCTCGTATTCGTCGGCATGAACGATTGCGACATCCGACCATACCGGGTTATTGCCCAAGTCGCGTCCCAGATTGGCAACGATGCGCAGCATATAGTTTCCCGGCACGCACTCGAAGCGCAGCGTCGAAGAGGTCTGGTAACGGTGCAGGACGATCTCGCCGTTAGCGTTGTAAAGATAGAGGTTCACGTCGCGGATCGTCTCCTCGTCCGTGGTTCGGGTTACGGAGGTCATACTCTCGGGCCGGACCGCCAGCGAGACGGTTACGGCTTGCGGCCCAGGCTGCGGCACCGTATCCGCCTCGTCTCGCCCACATCCACAAAGCAGAAGCAGTGTAGCGGCTATAAACAGGTGTTTTTTCATAAGTCGGCTGTATTAATTAAAGGTTCGAAAGATGCTTATTCCCGGACACACCTTACGGGCAGCGCCATATCGCGCGAGATGCGTGCGAGCGGCTCGACGGCCGCCGGGTATATTTTCAGCGCCGTGGAATAGTGCTTGTAGTAGTTCACCCCGGTCTGATACTGCGCCGGGGCATTCGTCCAGACCAGCGCCGCCTTGTCGGGGTTATACTGCGTACCGTCCATCAGGTAGCCGCCGCGCGAATAGTTGGCGCACATCCCGGAGGTATTGATACGCATGGAATAGCAGGCATCGGAGAGGCCGCCCGTGTTCTTGCTTATCGCGGCTTCCGCGAAGGTCCGCCGATCCGGCACCCGCCACCCCGGAGGGCAAGGGTCGTAGATGGATTTCGAACCCGCATCCGCAAGTGCCGTCGCGGAGCTGGCATTGCCCCAGAGGTTGGGGTTTTGCGACGCAAGCCAGTCCGAGGTATCCTCGTAGCGGTCGTCGTTCATCGCTACGCCGCACATGAACGTCCACGGATGGGCGATCGAGTACGCCAGCGTCATCTCTCCGTAGCCCATCATCGGGTCGGTGATGTCGTAGGGATGGTCTTCGTGATATGTCACCCGGGTATAGGATGCTCCGAACGGCTCTTTGCGGCCCCATTGGTAATAGAGTCCAGGATCGGTTATGCTTGCAGCTCCGAGGTTGCGGTCCATGAATACGGCACCTCCGGTATAGGTCTGCGCCGAAGCCGCCGGATCATACGCCGTCACCCAGATATGCCACGACCAGATGCAGTTGTCATTGCTGTCGAACAATCCGATCAAGGCATTGCCCGCCTCTGTTCCGGTTCTGAAGCGGATCTGCCCGTCCCGGTACTCCGCCGCGGCGATGACTGCACCCCGGACACTCCCGGCATAGGCGCTGCTTTCCCACAGCACCTCGGCACGCGAGCCGTAGAGCGTGCGCGGCGTGATGCCCGTCGTCATGCGGCCGTTGCCCATCGTCCGGGCGTTGAAGCTGTACGCCGCGCCGGCCTTCGGGGCGATATAGCAGTTGGCCGTACCCGCAGCCGAGAGGTTCTGCACCCGCAGGTAGTGCGGGACGATGTTACGGTCTTCGGTCGCCGTGAACGTATAGGAGGTTTGTGCCGTGAGCCGTGTGGCTGTCTCGCGGTTCCAGCCGTCATAGAAACCCTCGAAGAAAAGATCGTCACCGACCGAAATCGTGCAGCGGCTGCCGTAGGGCACGACGAAGGTCTCGATATCCTCGATGCCGTAACCTCGGTCGGATGCGAAGCAGACCTCCTCTACGCTGCTCGTACCGATATAAACCTCGCTGGGATCACGCTCGAACTTGGCGTAGACGCTGGCGCTGAACCAAGTCGGGACATAAGTATAGGATTGTCTTTCGGAGAGCAGCCTTGTAAACTTATAGTCTGCATACCACCCGGCAAAGCGATACCCCGCGGCCGGCGCAGCCGTCAGGGTGCAACCTTTTTCGGAGCACATGACCCGAAGATTCTGTGTCGAGCCGATCTGCTCCGAGGCCAGAGCCCCAGTGGCCGTTACGCTGCCCTGCCCGTTCTCGACCGTGCCGTATTTCACATAGGCTTTCACCTCGTTGGCGTAGCGGTGGGAAAAGTCGTAGCTCTGCCCGTAGCCGTATTCGTCCCATATGGTCACGGTATAACATAGCAGGTCGTTGTCCTGCATTACGATCTCCGGGAAATAGGACATCTCGTAAGAACTCTCGCCTTGGAGTTTCCAGACCTCGAAATCGAAATAGCTGCCCGAACCGATGCGGTGAAACTCCACGCACGCGGTATCGCCCCCGGTAATCTCCACCTCTCCCGACAGCGCGATCCCGTCTTTGTTTCCCTCGACAGCGATGTAAAGCGACCGCTGCGGGTCTACGGGGCAGTAACCGCCGCAGGCGTCCTCCTCCAGATCGTCCCACACCGAGAGCGTATAGCCGTGAACGCGCGTATCGACTTCGTTATCGCCCAGAATGGTGATGTCGAGCGTATGCGAGGTGTTGCCGCGCACGTCGAAGTTCGACGTGTTGTTTTCTCCCAGATATACCGTATAGTCCAACACCTTACTGCCCCGCACGGCACGCAGGAGCAGGTAGGTGGCATGCTCCGGAGCGTTGTCGCGGTTCTTGTCTTGTTGTGAGACGATGGACGCCACTTCGCCCTGCAGGTTCTCGGGAAGATACGCCGTACCCGAATAGCGGGCAGCCGCAGAGAGGGGAATATCGGCATAATAGCCCGTGCGGTAGTCGGCGGCTGCGGCCGGGGGCGTACCATTTCCGAAGAGAGGACTGCGGCGCGGGAGGTTGCAGAAGCACACCGACACCAAACGGATGTCCGGCACCTCTTTACCGACAGCAACGGTGTAACCGATTCTGGCTGCACGGCGCCGGACCTCGATGGCTGGAAGCGTGACGGTGCCGTTCCCCGCGGTGATCCGCACCTGCTGCCGACCCGCCATCGGAAGGTCCGCGGGACGTTCTTTGTAGGGTACGGCATAAGCCGCGAGCTGCAACGGGGTAAGTGCCCCCATATCGGCGTGGATGTTGGCAACGACATAGAGTGTATAGTCCCCCGGAAGGCACTTGAAGCGCAGGATCGAGTTCTGTCCGTAGGAGTGGAGGCAGGGTGTGTCGTCCGCGCCGAAGAGGTAGAAATTCACGTCGCGGATCGTCGTCTCGTCCGTTGCACGGGTGATTGTCCGCACGGCTTCGGGATGTACCTGCAATTCCACCGTGACCGTCGTCGGCGGAGCCGACGGCTGCTGCGTATCCTCACGCTGGCAGGCGCAGAGGCTCGCGGCGGCAAGCAGCGGAAGTAAAATCGAATGTTTCATTGTCGAATGGAATTGGGATGACAGGAAAAAGCCGCTCCCGTCCTGCGGGCGAGAGCAGCTCGATAATGACGGGGCTATGCCCCCAGTTCTACGGTCTGCGTGACAGGAGTTTCCCAGTCGGCGACGGTAACCGACACAACGCAGTCCTGACCCACGAGGCCCGTGATATTGGCCGCAATACGGTAGTAGCCATTGCGCTGGATATCGCCTGCGGCTTTGCCTGTCAACTCCACGGAGTAGGTCACTTCCGAACGGTCGTCCGTCGTTGTGTCGCTGCCGTCCATGTCGTAGGTGGCATCGATCTCCAACGACACACGGTTCCCGGCGGCCAAAGCTGCATTTTCGAAGATGTAGAACAGCGCATTGTATTTCCCCGAAGCGGATGCCGGGGTCTGGGTGTGGGTGTAGCTCATGGCGCCGGGCGTCGGCGTGCCGGCGATGACCGTCGACTGCGAGGCGGCCTTGGAGAGTTTCACGGAGTTGATCGTCAGCGACCCGCCGTATTTCTCCGAGAAGGCAGGGTCGATAGTCGTCTGCAGGGCGACTTTGGCTACGGTGCGTTTAAGTGTGATGCCGACATTGGTCGTGGAGTTCACGGCTCCAACGGCCTGCGTCGTCTGACCTGACATCACGAAGCCGCCCGAACGTTTGGCCGCAGTGGTGACTTCAGAGAAGGTGCCGTTATAGTCGCCCGCGGATTTCTCCAGCAGCGAAGTTAGGGCCGATTGGGTCTTGGCCGACGTGGCGTCGTAGTTGGCTACGGCGTAGAACGAGCACGAGGTGCCCGCCACGGATTTGGGCAGGGCGAAGGTCGCCGACTTGGCACCGAGTTCCGCGGGGGTGAAGTCGCGGCGGATTATCAGACCGCCGCCGTTGTCGAAGGCGAAGACCGAGAGCGACGAAAGCGCGGATTCCCACGCCTCGGCCTTAGCCGTCGTGTCGAAGAACGCGCGGGTGCCGGCATCGTCAGCTCCAGTGAGCGTGATGGCGATCCGGGCTCCGTTTGCAGCTTCGGGAATGGCGGGATCGGTTGTTTCGTCGGCTTTGTCGCACGAGGCGAACAGGGCGGCAGCCATGGCGGCCGCAGCAAAAAGAATCTTTTTCATGATGTGATTAGGAAATTAAATGAATGAACTATTTACGCTTGTTGCGTTTTCGGTATTGCGGTTGTCGGGAATACGGGACGGGCGGATGCTCCTTGCGTGCCGGACTGCGGTAACCGGGGACGCCGTTCTCGTCGATCCATCGGCGAATGTCGGTGCGGAGCTCCTCTTTGAGCTGCCGGAACTCCGGCCGCTCGGTGAAGTCGTCTTTCAGGTCGTATGCCCGGAAGATCGGGGCGCAGATGCGGGTGAGCTTCAACGCGACCTCCTCCCGCTGGTTCTCGGGGATGGCCGGAAAGTCCGTCGCAAGGATCAGGTGGACGGTATCGTACTTCGAGAAGAGCAGGCCCCGGAACAGCACCTTGTCAGCGATCCGGACTGCCGAATCGTTAGCGGCTCCTAACTCAACGCTTTGTGCATAGCTTTCGAAAGCCAGGCGGCTGCGCCGTTCGATCATCGCCCGGTGGAACTGACGCGGGGGATGGCGCACTTCGAGGAAATGCCGCAGGCGCTCCCGGAACCATTTTTCATCGGGGGTTTCCATCGTACGGGCGGATTAGCGTTTGCGACCGCGGCCCTGACCCTGATCCGGAGTCTGTTCCTGCGCTGTCTCGGCTTTCTGCTCCTGCTTCGACTCCTGCTTTTCCTGCTGCTCCTGACGGCGCTGCTGCGAGAAATCGTAGACCACGCCGTTCGAGCGGGGGTCAATACGCAGGATACAGTTCAGCGCCCTGCCGTTCTTGCCCTGAATGGGATGCTCCTTCTCCTTCGAGCAGTCCAGACCTTCGGGGCTCAACAGGGCCGTGCGCTGACGGTCGTCGAGCTGCTTGTCGAGCTGCGGAGAGATATAAGGACGGCTGAATTGGTAGTCGGTCATCTTGTATTCGTTCGAAAGGACATCGAAGCCCACCTTGCCTGAATAGGTGATGTCGCTGCCGCGCATGGCGCAGCCTTCGACGAAGACACGGCCACCCAAGGCCAGTTCGTTCTGCTGCGTATCGTCCAGACGCACGCCGTTGAAGTAGCGCAGTTCGGGGACATCGCGTTTCGGGATGGTGACAAGGCGGTTCGTCGCAGGATTCAGCGTGGCGAAGCACCACTCCTTCTCTCCCGTATGCGGGTTGGGAAGCTCGTACAGCCGGTCGGGAGTCTTCCCGGCCAACAGCTGCTCCTTCTCGCTCGTGGAGAACATCATCCGGTACTCTTCGCGTTCGAACTCCGGGCGCGGAAGGGCGCTCGTCAGACCGACCTGCACATCGCCGTTCATATCCCGATACGGCTGCAGGGCGAACTGACCCGCGACGGGCATATTGCCGATCTTGAGGGTCACGTCATGCAGTTCCGTGCACGGAAGGCCGTGCTTCATCGCATCCAGTTCTTTGGGAGTAACGATGATGCCCATCTCTTTCAGCTCCTGCAACTTCAGATCCGGAGTGTCGAACCTGACCTTTTCGAGCTGGTATGAGGTGACACGATGGTCATAGAGGGCTTTGAGGCCCTCGGGGTCTTTGGGGTTGTCGGCAAGGCGCAGCAGCGACTGTGTGACTTCGCTGGCCTTGTCGGCGGCGACTTTCAGAAAATGAAACGGCTTGGCGTTCTCCTGCGACATAAAACCCTTGATGAAGGCCGCGACAGCTGAACTGTTGCGAAGTTCGTAGAACGCAGGCTTGTTGGCCGTGAGCGGCTGTGTCGTCGTGACCTTGTATTGGTTGCCTTGCTGCTTGAACTCGGAAACGGCCTCCACGGCGCCGTTCTTCTCGTTGTAGAGCAAAAGCGTCTCCTTGTAGTTGGGATCGGCCTGCTCGGGAGCTTGGTTCACAATCTGATTCTGATTTTCTTCGGACATAAAGCAAATGTTTTTAGTGAAACAAAAGGTTCATGCCGCGAAGATAGAGGCGTACTATCCGGAACGGTGCTGATGTCCGCCCCTGTCCGCTCCAGTCCGCACCGAGGCAAAAATTACGGTATGTCCCGTCCTGCAAAAGGTTTACAGAAACAGTAAATAGCATTGTAAAGATGATTCCGAGGGGGAATGCCAAACATATCCCTGAAATGAAGAAAGGTGCACACCATATATGGTGTACACCTTTCAGGGCCTTTGCTGGCTTGAAATAAAGCGTCTCTACTGCTGGAAGGTCATCGACTCTTTGCGGAACTCCTTCATCAACTTCTCAACTTCCAGCGAGGCTTTGCGTGCCCGCGTGCCGGCAGCCTTGTTGCCCTTCTCGGCCTGAAGTGCGGCTTCAGCGGAGAAGGCATCGTAAGCCTGCTGGATTTTTTCAATTAACTCTTTCATAATTCTGCTATTAAAAAATTCGGTTGGCAAAGATAACCTTTTTAGGAAAAATAAAATTGGAATAACTATTTTTTCTTGGGTAAAAGTTGCACGAGATTTGGGTCGGCCTCGATGCGTCGTATCTCCTTGTCGATTATCTCCGCAATCTCGCTCTTGACTCGATAGTAGTTCTCCCGGACGATCTCCTCCATGTGGTCTATACCGTCCTCGCCGATGAATGACGAGATATCCGGGATGGGAACATAGGCCACGGTTTCGGCCTTGACCTTTTCGTTGTCGATGACGATCTCGGCATGGAAAATCTTTTGAGGAATAGGTTCATCGAAATTGTCGGCCACAGCCCCGACGAACATGCCCTGCGTGAGGTTGGAGATCTTCGAGGCCGGAATCAGCGTTTCCAGCTGCGTATTGGTCGAAGTCGTAATGTTCTCGTTAGAGACCGAATGCGACTCGCGCATCTGCACGATCTTGCCGAAGCGCTCCGACAAGGTGCGGGCCGTGTCGCCCACGACCTGCCCGGAGAAGATATTGCCGACTGTATTGATGATGACCTTCGCCTCCTTCTCCCCGTAGTCGCGCTCCAGTTGCGAGAAATCCTGAATGCCCAGGCAGACGGAAACCTTGTTCGAACGGGCCGTAGCGATCAGGTTATCCAGTCCCCGGATGTAGATCGTCGGAAGCTCGTCGATGATGAGCGACGATTTCAATTTCCCCTTTTTATTGATAAGCCGGATAAGACGTGAATTGTAGAGTCCCAACGCCGCCCCGTAGATGCTCTGCCGGTCGGGATTGTTGCCCATGCAGAGGATTTTAGGTTCTTCGGGGTTGTTGATATCCAGCGTGAAGTCGTTACCCGTAAGCACCCAGTAGAGCTGCGGGGAGATCATCCGCGAAAGCGGAATCTTCACCGATGCCACCTGCCCCTGCAACTGGTCCTGCGCATTGCTTTTCCACGCATCCATAAAGGGTGAAAGGTAGTTTTCCAATTCCGGATAGGACGAGAGGATCGGGAAAATCTTCTCAAGGGGCTGGCACAGGAGCTCGATGGCGTGCGGGAAGGTACAATAACGGCCCCGGTCGTAGATTTTCAGGTACCAGATAATTGCCGCGAGCAGGATGACGGCCGAATCGGTGAAGAAGTCGCCCTGCTTATCGACCCACGTCTTATTGAGGTTCAGAAGCGTGACGTAGGCGCTTTCATAGGCGTCCGAGATGTCGTCCATGAAGCGTGCGTCGATGGGATTGCAGCGGTTCGACTGTAGATAGCAATTGAAAATTCCCCCAGGAAAATCATTGAAAAAGGGACCATAGAGATAGGAGTTTTAGCTTTGTGGAAACAAAGTTCAAACACATGATCACTATGGACAAAAAACAACAAATCCTTCATCTCTACAGAGT
>JALFNK010000011.1 GCA_022782405.1 Alistipes sp. | reverse complement strand
AATTTCCAGAGAAGCAAAATCCTCTTTCAGACGTGCCACTTCCGCAGACAGCGTTTCGGGCAGGAATTTGGCATAGACCTTTTCGGTGACATCAGTACTTCCATGACCGAGCAAACGACTGACAACCGACATGGAAAGTCCCTTGTTCAGTGCAAAGACCGCAAACGAATGCCGGGCCACATGCATTGAGAGGGTAAACGGAAGCCCTATCTGTTCTCCGACAACCGCCAGCGACTGATTGATACATTTCGTTGCATTGTTACGGGACTTGTACAGAGCCTCAGCATCATCAAGATCCAGATCATCCTTTACTAAGTTGAATACATACCGGCATCCGGCACGTTTCTCCTGCCACCGATGTAGTATATGCAAGGCAGGTTCTGTAAGAGGAATTACATGGCGCTTGTTCGTCTTGATCATGATTTTTCTCAGTTCCTTCTTCTCAAAATTGACATGGCCCCACTGCAATGTCATCACATCGACAACACGGAGTCCACAGGCATGGAAGGCAAAGAAGAACATTTCCAAAAATTCCTTACGGCGCGGTTCTGTACATGTATTGTAATATTCCAACAGCGCAGACATCTGTTCTTTTGAAAGATACTTGCCGTCAAACTCATTGTCTTCGTCCGCAAGAGATATCTTTGAGGCAATACGCATATCCTGAATCCGCGCATTGACGGCATGGTCTATCATCTTCATTTCGGAAGCATAGGCACACGCCTTCAGAATCGGAGTCAAAGCATGGTTGATCGTTGCATCGCTGTTCTGTTTTATCTCACGCCGCCACCTGATGTATTCGTCAATCAGTTCAACCGATATTTCACCTAAATAGATACTGTCCGGCTTGTAGGTACCGTTCTTTGTTGCACGGAGAAAGATACGGAAGATATTCATGCCGCTCTTGCCGTTCTCATAGCGGCTGCGTCCGATTCTGTTCCGGGAATAGTCAGATTCGAGCCTTTCCAAAACAAACTCGATAAAATCCTTCCCTTTGTCCTCCCGTGTGAGCGGTTTGTCTGCCAGAAAGTCGGCGATCACCTGAGCCGTAATCTGATTGGGATGTTTTTCCTGATATTCGGCCAGCAGTCCGTCGATCTTGTCCGCACGGGCAAGCAGCAGACTGTTGATCCGGTTGGCCTCCGGACCATAACTCGCCCTCACACCTCCGCGTCCCTTGTTGGCTTTCTCATTCCAGTCGCCCAGCCGGACAAAGATGTTCATGCCCTTGCGTATCACCTGCCGGTTCCAGGTGTATTCAAGCTGGACAAGATACTGTTTGGCTGGATCGATCTCACCCCGGATATGCAGGCGATAGCGTCCCAATGGATATAGTCGTTTCGGTCGTCCCATACTGGAGATGTTTGAAATTAAAAAACAGAGGTTGCGGTAATACTCACAAACCTCTGTAAAGGTAATGAATTTTGTCCAAACAAATCCCGATTTCTCCTCCAAAAATCGTATTTTGTCCAAACAAACCGCGCCATCTGAGGCGGTCAAACACTGTTGTCCAAACAAATTAAATCCCCGCCAATCTATCTGATTAACAGGGATTTAATAATTATTACGCGCTTAAAAACGCATTAATATTCCTCCTCGTTAAAGAAGAAGTCATCCTTTGAGGGATAGTCGGGCCAGATATCCTCGATCGATTCGTAAATATCACCTTCGTCTTCTATCTCTTGCAGGTTCTCGAGAACTTCGAGCGGAGCTCCCGATCGCACGGCATAGTCGATCAGCTCTTCCTTGGTTGCGGGCCAGGGCGCATCTTCGAGTTTCGATGCCAGTTCCAGTGTCCAATACATAAGTATAAAGTTTTTAAGTTGCGGTATTTCAGTAAAATACGTTGGAATCCAAATCCGTATCCAACTATGATCGAAATGCAAAAATATAAAAAAAACAAGAAAAACAAACAAAAAATGACATTCCTTGAAATGGGGCGGGTTATTCTTCTGATTATTATTGAGATATCCTTATATTAAATTTTTATTTCCCCCTTCTTGGATCGGGATACGGATCATGTGGCCCGGGTTGCGGCGCGGGATCGGTAAAAAGCCGTCACAGGGTTTGGCCTGCTGCGGTTTTTTGCGTAATTTTACACCGTTTTCGGTAGCTGTTGCACCGAGTTTTGTTTGGAGGAATCCCCATATGATGAACAGACTGCTTCTTTTCGCCGTGGCATTTTGCGGCATTTCCCTGTCGGCTTATTGTCAATCCCGTCCGGCCTCCCGTTGGCATCTCGTTTCATCGGACCGTCCGACTATCGAGTGGACGGTCGGTGACAACGATACGCATTATGACCATCTTGAGATGAGCGGTTTGCGCGCGTCGGTCGTAGTCCGCTACGGGGTGGCTCCCGACGGTGGCTTCCGCCTCAATCGCAACGTCGTCTGGCCGATGCTGCGTACGATTCCCAACAATACGCATGCCTCGCTTATGCGGCGTTTCGCCTGGGACCCTGTCTCGCAGATCGCCGTCGATGGCCGCAATCTGGAGCAGGAGCGAGTTCGTTGTATCCGCCTCGACGGATGCCTCACGGTCGAGAGCGACTGGAGCTGCGGCCGCGACGGGCGTTTCGCCCTGCGCCGGGAGTTGTTTCCTTCGGTCGATGCTCCGGCCTATTGCGAGCGTTATGAACTGACCAACCGCGGCGGGCAGGCTGCCTGGGTTGAGATCCCCGCAGCCCGTTCCGTCCTTCGCACACCGGCGGAGCGGGGCGTTGCGGGCAGTTATGAGATCGTTTCCGAATTGCGGGGCGATACGACGCTGTTGCTCGCTCCGGGTGCTTCGGTCTCCTTCGGCGTCGTTTTCAGCGGACGGACCGCCGATGCGGTGCCGGTCGATCTCTCCATCGACGAAGAGTTGGCCAAACGCCGGGCCCGTGTCGCGGAGTTCCAGGAGAACCTGATCCTCGAAACGCCCGACCCGGTCATCAATACGATGTTCGCTTTCGCCAAGATCCGTGCTGCCGAGAGTATCTACGCTACACAAGGAGGTCTGATGCACGGCCCGGGCGGCGAAAGCTACTACGCGGCGATCTGGGCCAACGACCAGGCCGAATACATCAATCCCTTCTTTCCCTATCTGGGTTATGAGACGGGCAATCGCTCGGCGCTCTGTTCCTTCACCCATTTTGCGCGCTTCATGAATTCGGAGTATCGGCCGATCCCGAGTTCGATCATCGCCGAGGGAACCGATATTTGGCACGGAGCCGGCGACCGGGGCGATGCGGCGATGATCGCCTACGGAGCGGCGCGTTATGCACTGGCCCGGGGCGACCGTGCGGAGGCCGAAGAGCTGTGGCCGCTGATCGAGTGGTGCCTGGAGTATTGCCGGCGGAAGCTGACAGCCGAGGGGGTTGTCGCCTCGGATTCCGACGAACTCGAAGGCCGTTTTCCCGCGGGCGATGCCAACCTCTGCACTTCGTCGCTCTACTACGACGCCCTGCTTTCGGCTTCCATGCTGGGGCGCGAACTGCATAAACCGGCCTCGCAATGCGCCGACTACCGCCGTCGCGCCGCTACGCTCCGCGACTGCATCGAACGCCATTTCGGCGCCCGGGTCGAGGGTTTCGATACCTACCGTTATTATGAAGGCAACGACCGTCTTCGGGCCTGGATCTGCATTCCCCTGACCGTGGGTATCTATGACCGGAGCGAGGGCACCGTGGATGCGCTCTTCTCTCCGGCGCTGTGGACCGAAAACGGATTGCTCACCCAGTCGGGCGACAAGACCTTCTGGGACCGTGCGACACTCTACGCTCTCCGGGGCTCCTACGCCTGCGGGGAGACCGAACGCACGACCGATTTTCTGGAGTTCTACTCTGCCCGCCGCCTTTTGGGCGACCATGTACCCTATGCTATCGAGGCGTGGCCCGAGGGGTCGCAGCGCCACCTCTCGGCCGAGAGCGGCCTCTACTGCCGCATTCTTACCGAAGGGGTCTTCGGCATCCGTCCTACGGGCTTCCGCTCCTTCCGTCTCACACCGCGCCTTCCTGCGCGTTGGGACCACATGAGCCTGCGTCGTATCCGGGCTTTCGGATCGTGCTTCGATCTGGAGATCGGGCGCACGCCGCGGGGGCTTGAGGTCCGGGTGCTGGAGGAGGGCAAACAGCCGGTCCGCCACATGATCCGCGACGGCGGTAGCCTGGAGATCAGGCTCCGCTGAAACGCACAAAACACACGAAACCCCTCGAGGATCCGAGGGGTTTCGTCATAGGGAAGCCTTTCTACGCCTTCCGCGCAATGTAGAACAGATCGTAGCATGTCGCTCCGACGGGTCCCAACCGATAATCCTCCCTGCCGATCGAGACCGTAAGATCGGTATTTTGCTGCAACAGCTTGCGGCGGTTCAGCCGGTTGAGCAGATCATAGGGAATGCGGAGCATCCACCGCGGCAGCCGGTGCTGAAGGTCCAGCACATCGAACCGCGTGATGCGTTGTACGCCTGCCCGGTTTTTCTCGTAATAGGCCGTAACCTTTTCATTCCCGAATACGCCGAGCGCTTCGATCTGCGGGAAGCAGGGCTCCAGCAGTCGGCGCAGCTCTTCGGCCGTATATTCGCGCACATGCCACGGATTGCGCGTGAGCGACATGGGGGCGTTGGGCGTCGTAACGATGAAAGAGCCTCCGGGTCGCAGTACGCGGGCGATCTCCCGGACGAACTCCGCGTCGCGACGGATGTGCTCGATCACCTGGAACGAAATGACGCAGTCGAACGAGGCATCGGGGTAGGGGAGCGGAGGCACCGTGGCCTGACGGAAGGTTACGTTCCCGGCACGGAGGAGCGTTTCATCCGGCCGGTGTTTGTCGATGGTGGTGAAATGTGCGGCTCGGGGGGCGATGACCTCGATGCCGTATCCCGATCCGGTTCCGATTTCGAGCACCTCGCCCGAAATGCGCCGTGCCGCTTCGTGGTAGGCGAGCAGCGAACGCTGGAAAACGAAATTGTCGGAGGCCTCGACCGAGACCCGTTCGGCAGTCTGAATCCTACTCATGGCCGCGGAGTTTGATGCCCGCCTCGCAGAGCTCCGCCTCGCCGCTCTTGAGCAGCATGCCGAGCGAGCGTTTGAATACCTTTTTGCTCGTGTGCGTGATGCGGGCGATCTCTTCGGGCGTGCTGTTGTCGTTCAGGGGAAGGAACCCTCCGTTTTCACGCAGCAGCGTCCGCAGTGCTCCGGCCGCATCCTGCACCTGGGCATAGCCGCTCTGCTGGAGGCTGATGTCGATGCGCCGGTCCTCCGTGATACGCTTGACGTAACCCGTCAGCGACTCGCCGACATGTACCTCGCGGAAGAGTTCGTTGCGGTAGATCATGCCCCAGTGGCGGTTTTCGACGATCACGCGGAAGCCGATCTCGCTTTCCGACGCGACGAGTAGCCGTACCTGCTGCCGGGGTGTGAGCGTGATGTCCTCGTTGCGGATGAAGCTCTTGAGTTTTGCCGTGGCCACGCAGCGCCCCGTGATGCTGTCCTCGTAGAGGTAGACGATGTAGCTGTGTCCGACCAGAATGCCGCCCTGCTGATTGCGGTTGGGCAGGAAGAGGTCCTTCCCGTGCAGCCCCCAGTCGAGGAAGGCGCCGTGGGGCGTCTTGTCCACCACGCGCAGGTATCCGGCCTGTCCGACCTCGAGCAGCGGGCGCTCGGTCGTGGCCACGAGCCGGTTTTCCGAGTCGTGGTAGACGAATACCTCCTTCGTGTCGCCCACCTTGTCCGCGAGCGACGTGTAGCGGTTCGGGAGGAGCACCTCGTTGTGCTCTTCGTCCGCGAGATAGATGCCGTGTTCCGACGTGCGGCTGACGGTAAGGGTTTGTGTGCGACCTGCCTGAAGCATGATTCGTTTTTCGGGATTTTGTTCGCTGCAAAAGTACGTTTTATTTCGCCCGAATCCAAACGTCGGACCTCACACCGTGTGAATCCGCCGCCGGGGATTTGCCTTTTTGCGCCGAAAAGCGTAATTTTATCGCTCCGGAGTTTGCTCCGATCCCAATCCCGATGCCTATGAGCCTGCGTATTGCCGTCCTCCAGCCCGATATCGAGTGGGCCGCCCCCGAGCGGAACCTCGCGCGCTTCGAACCCCATGTCGCCGCATGCGGCGCGGACCTGCTGCTGCTTCCCGAGATGTTCGCCACGGGCTTCTGCCTCGATCCCGCCCGCATCGCCGAACCGGCCGACGGCCCGGTCCTCGCGACCCTGCGCCGCTGGGCCGCAGACTATGGATGCGCCCTGGCCGGCAGTGTCGCCGTCTCGGCGCAGGGCGTCTTCCGCAACCGCATGTATTTTGTCGAACCTTCGGGCCGTGTCTCCTTCTACGACAAACACCACCTCTTCACGCCCGGCGGCGAGGCGGCCGCCTTCCGCGCGGGCAGCCGTCGCACGGTGGTCTCCTATGGCGGCATGCGCTTCCTGCTGGCGGTCTGCTACGATCTGCGCTTTCCGGTCTGGCTGCGCTGCCGCGACGATTACGACGCCATCCTCTGCTGCGCCTCGTGGCCGGCCTCGCGGCGCGAGGCATGGTGTACGCTGCTGCGGGCGCGCGCCATCGAGAACCAGTGCTTCGTAGCCGCCGCAAACCGTATCGGCAGCGATCCTGCGGCCCGTTACGCGGGCGACTCCGTACTGCTCGATTTCCGGGGCCGCATGCTTGCGGAGGCGGGTGCTGAGGAGTGCCTGATCCGTGCCGGGTTCGATCCTTCGGCCGTCGGCGCGTTCCGCAAGGAGTTTCCCGCCTGGCGCGATGCCGACGACTTCGAGATGCGAATCCCGTAGCGGCCTTTTGTTTTTCCGGCGCGAATGTCGTATCTTTACGCGCTCGTTCGGCGCCGCATCGACGGCGCCGGAGCCGCAGTTGCCATGAAGGAGGATACGATACGGATATACGGTGCGCGGGTCCACAACCTGAAAAACGTGGATCTGGAGATCCCGCGCCACAAGCTGGTGGTCATCACGGGCCTTTCGGGTTCGGGCAAGTCGTCGCTGGCCTTCGATACGATCTATGCCGAAGGACAGCGCCGCTATATGGAGACCCTTTCGACCTATGCGCGGCAGTTCGTCGGGACGATGGAGCGTCCCGATGTGGACAAGATCACGGGCCTGAGCCCTGTCGTGGCCATCGAGCAGAAGACCACGAACCGCAATCCCCGCTCGACCGTGGGCACCGTTACCGAGATCAACGACTTCCTGCGACTGCTCTATGCCCGGGCTTCGCGGGCCTATTCGCCCGTTACCGGCGAGGAGATGGTGCACTATACCGACGAGCGGATCGTGGAGCTGATCCTCGAGGGCTTCGCCGGACGGCGCATTGCGCTGATGGCTCCGGTCATCAAGGGCCGCAAGGGCCACTACCGCGAGCTTTTCGAGACGCTGGCCCGCAAGGGCTACCTCTATGCCCGCATCGACGGCGAGATCCGCGAGATCGTCTCGGGCATGCGCCTCGACCGCTACAAGATCCATACGATCGACCTGGTCGTGGACCGGCTGGCGGTGAACGAGGAGTCGCGCGACCGGCTCGCGACCTCGCTCAAGGAGGCGATGCGCCAGGGCAAGGGCACGATGGCCGTCTACGATTACGGCACCGAACAGCAACGCTTCTACTCACGACACCTGATGTGTCCCTCGACGGGTATTGCCTTCGAGGACCCTGCGCCGCATACCTTCTCGTTCAACTCGCCGAAGGGCGCCTGCCCGCACTGCAACGGCCTGGGCGAGGAGGCGGTCTTCGATCTGGAGAAGATCGTTCCCGATCCGCAGCTTTCGCTGCGCGAAGGGGCCGTGGAGCCGTTGGGAAAATACCGCAACAACCTGCTTTTCGCCCTGCTCGAGATGCTGGGCCGCCGCTACGATTTCACGCTCGACGATCCGATTTCGAGCTTTTCGGAGGAGGCGCTCAATGCCGTGCTCTACGGCGACTCGGAGCCGCTGACGGTCGATCTTTCGGAGTTCAGCTCCTCGGGCGGCCGCCAGTTCCTGCAGTGGGAGGGCGTTGCCGAGTATATCGGCCGCACGGAGGACGAGGAATCGAAACGGGGCCAGAAGTGGCGCGAGCAGTTCCTTGTTCACCGCACCTGCTCCGTCTGCGGCGGTACGCGCCTGAAGAAGGAGGCGCTGCAGTTCCGCATCGGCGACAAGAACATCGCCGAGGTCTCGGCCCTCTCGATCGCCGATTTTTCGGAGTGGATCTCCCACATCGAGCAGTGGATGACGCCCAAGGAGTGGCGCATCGCCCAGGAGATCGTCAAGGAGATCCGTGAACGGCTCCGCTTCCTGATGGATGTGGGGCTGGGCTACCTCTCGCTGGCCCGTTCGTCGCGTTCGTTGTCGGGCGGCGAGAGCCAGCGCATCCGCCTCGCCACGCAGATCGGCTCGAAACTGGTGAACGTCCTCTATATCCTTGACGAGCCTTCGATCGGTCTGCACCAGCGCGATAACCGGCGGCTGATCCGCAGCCTCGAGGAGCTGCGCGATGCCGGCAATTCGGTCATCGTCGTCGAGCACGACGAGGAGATGATGCGCGCCGCCGACTTCATCGTCGATGTCGGGCCCCGTGCGGGCCGCAAGGGCGGAGAGATCGTCGCCGCAGGTACGTTCGACGACATTCTTGCCTCGCAGACCATCACGGCCGACTACCTGACGGGACGCCGGCGCATCGAGATTCCCGCACAGCTGCGTCCGGGTACGGGCGAACGCATCGTCCTGCACGGCGCCCGGGGCAACAACCTCAAGAACATTACCGTCGCGTTTCCGCTGGGCAAGCTCATCTGCGTTACGGGTGTGAGCGGTTCGGGCAAATCGACCCTCGTGAACGAGACACTGCGGCCGATTCTCTCGAAAGCGCTTTACCGCTCCTACGAGCAGCCTCTCGACTACGATATGATCGAGGGCATCGAACACATCGACAAACTCGTCGTCGTGGACCAGTCGCCCATCGGACGCTCGCCGCGGTCGAATCCCGCGACTTATTCGAACGTCTTCGCCGATATCCGCAAACTCTTCGAGATGACTCCCGACGCCCAGATCCGGGGCTTCAAGGCGGGCCGTTTCTCGTTCAATGTCAAGGGCGGCCGTTGCGAGGAGTGCCGCGGCGCCGGCGTGCAGACCATCGAGATGAACTTCCTTCCGGACGTCTATGTACGCTGCAAGGCGTGCGGCGGCCACCGCTACAACCGCGAGACGCTCGAGGTGAAGTACAAGGGCAAGAATATCGACGACGTGCTGAACATGACGGTCAATATGGCCGTCGAGTTTTTCGAGAATATTCCTGCGATCCACCAGAAACTGCGCGCCATCCAGGAGGTGGGTCTCGGTTACCTGACCCTGGGCCAGCCCTGTACGACCCTTTCGGGGGGCGAAAGCCAGCGTATCAAGCTATCCGCGGAGCTTTCGAAACGCGATACGGGCCGTACGCTCTACATACTCGACGAGCCGACGACGGGACTTCACTTCGAGGATATCCGCCTGCTGCTCGACGTGCTGAACAAGCTTGTGGACCGCGGCAATACGGTGATCGTCATCGAGCACAACCTCGATGTCATCAAGGTCGCCGACCATCTGATCGACATCGGTCCCGAAGGGGGAGCCGCCGGGGGACGCGTGCTGGTCTGCGGCACGCCGCACGAGGTTGCCCTGTGCCCGGAGAGCCATACGGGCCGATTCCTCAAACAAATGGGTCTTTAGCCGATCGGGGCATCGATTTTGCTTTTCATGGCCATAACCAAAATTATGTGCTATGAAAAAAACAGTCGTTATCCTCCTCGGGCTGCTGATGTGTGCGGCGGCCGTAACCGTGATCGGACAGAAGAAGACGTTGTCTCCGAAGCAGGAGCGCCGCGAGGTGCGTGAAAAGCGCCGTGCGGAGCGCGTGGCCAACTACGAGAAGTTCATGGATTCGCTCGTTCTGTCGCGCAACTTCCAGTTCAACCCGCAATCCATGCAGCGGCAGCCGGCCGGGCCGTTGCGACAGATCATGAACCCCGAATTCAGCCTCGGTATCTGGGACGGCACGGCCGACATCTGCCTTCCCTATATCAAGGGCTATGTGGCGCCCTACTACGTTACGATGATCAACTATACGGTATCGGACCTGCAGGGTTATACGGCCGAGCAGACGCAGGAGGGGTGGATGGTGAGCTTCTCGACGTCGCTCTTCTCCGCCTCGACCTACACCTTCACGCTGGAGATCTATTCGCGTACGGGCGGAGCTGACCTGACGATCACCAACTCCTGGTATAATCCCGTGCAATATACGGGAACGATCTCGCAGCTTTACTGATCGTCCGCCTGCCGATGCGTAAGGTCCCTGTCGCCCGAAAGCGGCAGGGACCTCTCGTGTCTTTTGTACGATCCGCCTACGGCCGGTATATGAGCGCCACGGCCGAGACCGACACTCCCTCTTCGCGGCCTTCGAATCCGAGCCGTTCGGTGGTCGTTGCCTTGACCGATACGCGATCGACGCCGATTCCCATGGCCTCGGCCAGCGCTACGCGCATGGCGTCGATATGGGGGCGCAGCTTGGGCCGCTGCATGCGGATCGTGCAGTCCGTATTTCCGATCTCGTATCCCTTTTCGCGCAGCATGCCGGCAACCTGGCGCAGGAGGATTTTCGAGTCGATGCCCGCAAAGTCGTCGGACGTGTCGGGAAAGTGGAGTCCGATGTCGCCGAGGGCCGCCGCCCCCAGCAGGGCGTCGCACAGGGCGTGTATCGCCACATCGCCGTCCGAGTGCGCCACGAAACCTGCCGTATGGGGTATCTCCACACCGCCCAATACCAGTTTCCGTCCCTCTTCGAGGACATGCACGTCGTATCCGTGTCCGATTCTGAAATCCATCCGTTCTTCGTGTTAGGTTCGTTCTTGTCCGCCGGAGCCCGGGTCCCGCTCCGTGCGGAACCAGCATTGCCGCAGGCACCCTTGCCGGCTACAAAGATACGTTTCTTCGGAAATATGTCCAAATCGGCGGAAAATATCGTCTTTGTTTTGCTGTTTGAATTATATTTTCATATATTTATACCCCGATCTGCTTTCGGATCGGTGTGAAATGAAACCTTAAACTTCGTAATTGATATGAATACGACACTGATCCCCGATCCGCTCGTGCGCTTCCTGGGCAAGCCGCGCCGGGAATTCACCCGTTCCGACATCGTCCGTTATGTCCGGGAACAGGGCATCGAGATGATCAACCTCCGTTATCCGGGCTCCGACGGCCGTCTGAAGACGCTCAATTTCATCATCAACGATCAGTCCTATCTGGAGAGCATCCTCACCTGCGGCGAGCGGGTGGACGGTTCGAGTCTCTTCCCCTACATCGAGGCGGGTTCGAGCGACCTTTATGTCGTGCCGCGTTACCGCACGGCATTCCGCAACCCCTTCAGCGAGATTCCCGCCGTGGATATCCTCTGCAGTTACTATACGAAGGACGGCACGCCGTTCGAGATGGCTCCCGAGCAGACGCTGCGCCGGGCACACGAAGCGCTGCGCCGTGTAACGGGTTTCGATTTCCACGTCATGGGCGAGCTGGAATTCTATGTCGTCGCCCCGCGCGAGGAGCTTTTCCCGGCTGTCGATCAGCGCGGTTACCATGAATCGACCCCTTTCAGCAAAGGGGCGGACTTCCGAGCCCGCGCCATGCAGTACATCGCGCAGGCGGGCGGAGAGATCAAGTACGGCCATTCGGAGGTGGGCAACTTCACGCAGGGCGAGTGGATGTACGAGCAGAACGAAATCGAATTTCTGCCCACGGACCTCGAGGCTGCGGCCGATCAGCTGCTCATAGCCAAGTGGATCATCCGCACGCTGGCCTATGAATACGGTGTGAGCGTTACGTTCGCGCCGAAGATCACCGTCGGCAAGGCAGGCAGCGGACTGCATATCCATACGCGGCTGATGCACGATGGACGCAACGCGATGGTCGGGGCCGACGGCCGCCTGTCGGAAAATGCCCTGAAGGCCATTGCCGGCTACCTGTCGCTTGCGCCGTCGCTCACGGCTTTCGGCAATACCAATCCGACCTCCTATTTCCGATTGGTTCCGCACCAGGAGGCTCCGACGAACATCTGCTGGGGCGACCGCAACCGTTCGGTCCTCGTGCGCGTACCGCTGGGCTGGAGCCGCGGGGCGGGGGGCATGGCCTGCGATGCCAATCCGCTGGAGGCGCCCACCGATCCGGACGTCGATCTGAAGCAGACCGTGGAGTTCCGTTGCCCGGACGGTTCGGCCGACATCTATCTGCTGCTGGCAGGTCTTGCCGTCGCCGCACGCCACGGTTTTGAGATGGAGAACGGCCTGCAGTATGCACGCGACCGCTATGTGGATGTGAATATCTTTGACGACAAACACCGTGAGGTCCTCGCCCGATTGAGCAGCCTTCCGGCATCGTGCGAGGAGTCTGCCCGCTGCCTGGAGGCGCATCGGACGATCTACGAGCGGCACGGGGTCTTCGCCCCGGGACTCATCGACGGACTTGTGGCCCGCCTTACCGCATTCCACGATGCGAATCTGCGTCAGGAGATCGCCGGCGACCAGATGCGTATCAAGCAGCTCGTCGATACCTACTTCCATTGCGGCTGATCCGCGGCGAAGCCGTTTCTTTCGGTCGGAATCTTCGCCCGGGAGCGGAGATTCCGATCTTTTTTCCGTATATTTGTACGTTTTCCACAAGATTGGACCGATGACTGAAGCCGACAGACATATTCCGGATGCCGAAAGCTGTTCGCAAGGAACTTCCGAACGGGTCGAATTCCATTTTCCCGGCCGCCGGGTCTTTGTTACGGGCGGCGCACAGGGGATCGGACGGGCGCTTGTCGCGGCTTTTTGCCGCGCCGGCTGCCGTGTTGCCTTCTGCGATATCGACGCTGCGGCGGGTGCTGCGACAGCCGCAGCCACCGGATCGCGCTACTTCGAACTCGATGTCTGCGATGCCGCGGCCCTCGAACGGTGTCTCTGCGAGCTGTTTGCGCAGTGGGGCGATCTGGATGTTGTCATCAATAATGTGGGCATCAGCCGCTTTTCGCCGCTCGAGGAGACTACGGTCGCCGATTTCGACCGGATCCTCGCCACGAATCTGCGCCCGGCCTTCATTACGTCGCGCATGCTGGCCCGTCATCGTGCAGGCCTTCCGCAGCGCAATCCCTACGGGCGTATCATCAATATCTCCTCGACACGCTGGCTCATGAGCGAGCCGGGCAGCGAAGGCTATGCTGCCTCGAAGGGCGGCATCTGCTCGCTCACGCATGCCCTGGCGCTGTCGCTCGCTCCGCAGCACATTACGGTGAATGCCGTTGCTCCCGGTTGGATCGAACACGCCGATTATGCCGGGCTGCGCCGCGAAGATCACGAACAGCACCCTTCGGGACGGGTCGGACGTCCCGAGGACATCGCCCGCGTCTGCCTGTTTCTCTGCATGGAGGCCAACGACTTCATCGACGGGGAGCTGATCACCGTCGATGGCGGCATGACGCGCAGGATGATCTATGTGGAGTGATCCGGAACAAACGATACAATCAAAAATAACCGAACTATGTCAGCAATCACCACTCTCGAACCCCGCATCGTCTGGGAGCAGTTCGATGCCATCACACGGGTTCCGCGCCCCTCGAAGAAGGAGGGGAAGATTATCGAATTTCTGATCGACTTCGCCCGCCGGCACCATATCGAATATGCGAAGGATGCCACGGGCAACGTGGTCATGCGCAAGCCGGCCACTCCGGGCTATGAGGACCATCCCGGCGTGGTGCTCCAGTCGCACATGGACATGGTCTGCGAGAAGAATTCGGACGTGGAGTTCGATTTCGAGCACGATGCCATCCGTCCGTGCATCGACGGCGAATGGGTCCGGGCCGAAGGCACGACGCTCGGCGCCGACTGCGGCATCGGCATGGCTGCGGCGCTTGCCGTGCTGATCGACCCCGCGGTGCAGCACGGACCTTTGGAGGCGCTCTTTACGGTCGATGAGGAGACGGGCCTTACGGGGGCCTTCGGCCTGGGTGCGGACATGCTCACGGGCAAATACCTCATAAACCTCGATTCCGAGGATGAGGGCGAGCTTTTTATCGGATGTGCCGGAGGTATCGACACCCTGGCCACATTCCGCTATCAGGAGCAGCCGGTTCCCGCGGATTACGCCTACTATACGGCCCGCGTGTCGGATCTTCAGGGCGGCCACTCGGGCGACGATATCGACAAGGGGCGTGTGAACTCGAACCGGGCTTTGGCCCGCCTGCTGTGGAGCGCCCGTCAGCGGTTCGGACTTTGTCTGAGCCATTTCGACGGCGGCAACCTGCGCAATGCCATTCCGCGCGAGGCCGTGGCGCTTTTCGGTGTTCCCGCCGTACACAAGGCCGAATTCGAGGCCTTCTACGAGCGTTTCGCCGCCGACCTTGCCGCCGAATTCCATTTCCGCGAGCCGAATTTCCGCATTGCTCTCGCTGCCGCTCCGCAGCCCGATACGGTGATCGATGCCGCCACGCAGCGGGGGCTGCTTCACGCTTTGGTGGGAGTGCCGAACGGTGTTGTGGAGATGTCGTTCGCAGTTCCGGGTCTTGTGGAGACCTCCACGAACCTCGCTTCCGTGAAGTTCGAATCCGACCGGCGTATTGTTGTAACCACATCGCAGCGCTCCTCGGTCGAGAGTGCCAAGGAGGCCGTCATGCAATCCGTCGAGGCGGTTTTCGAACTGGCCGGAGCCGAGGTGGTCCACTCCGACGGTTATCCGGGCTGGACGCCCAATCCCGAGTCGCATCTGCTCGACGTTACGGTTGCCGCTTACCGCCGTCTCTTCTCCACGGAGCCCAAGGTGCGTGCGATTCATGCCGGTCTGGAATGCGGGCTGTTCCTCGAGAAATACCCGCATCTGGAGATGGTCTCCTTCGGACCGACGCTCCGGGGCGTACATTCGCCCGACGAGCGTCTCGCCATTGCTACGGTCCCCAAGTTCTGGGACCTGCTGCTCGAGACACTGCGTGCACTCTGACGTGCGCGAACCCGATAATCCGCGGTGCCGGGCCTTTCAGGACCCGACACCGCTTTTTTTGCCACATGCGGTCTGCGGAACGAAAAATTCGTATCTTTGCCCCCGTGATGAAAAAGACGCTGCTTTTCTGCCTGCTTCTGCTCTTCGCCCTTTCGGCCGGAGCTGCAACCTACCGCGTGGAGGATGTCCCCAACGTGCAACGTATGGATTCGCGCCGCTATGTCTCGAATCCCGACGGTATCCTCTCCGAGACAACCGTCGCGCGCCTCGATGCTCTCTGTGCTTCGCTGCGCGAACGGGGGCTGGCGCAGGTCGCCGTCGTCGCCGTGGACGATATCGAGGGCGGCGACACCTTCACCTTTGCCGTCGATCTTTTCGACAGCTGGGGCGTAGGCGGAAAGAAGAGCAACAACGGACTGGGCATCCTGCTGGTGCGGGACCTTCGTGAAATCCGCTTCGTTACGGGCGGCGGTGTCGAAGGCGTGCTGCCCGATGCCCTCTGCAAGCGCATTCAGATGCAGTATATGCTTCCGGCCTTCCGCAACGGGGACTACGATGCGGGGATGCTGGCGGGTGTTGAGGCTGCGGCGCAGCTGCTTGAAGGCGGAGAGCCCGATCTCGACGCCGGGGAAGGAGAGAACCTTGGCTGGATTTTCGTCTGCGCCTTTATTCTCCTGCCGCTTGCCGTGGGACTGTGGCGTCATTATGCTTCGCGCCGCTGTCCGCGATGCCATCGCTGCAGTCTCCAGCTCGATGCCCGGCAGGTCGTGCATACGACGCTCACTTTCCGCGAGGTGGAGTACACCTATGTCTGCCGGCATTGCGGCGAGGTTGTCCGGCGTCGTTCGCGCCAGTCGCGCGGCAACGGCTTCGGCGGCGGTTCGGGCGGCGGCATGATTATCGGCGGCGGTGGCTTCGGAGGAGGTTTCGGCGGCGGCTCGATCGGCGGTGGCTTCGGAGGCGGCAGCTTCGGAGGCGGCGGCGCCGGCTCGAAATGGTAAATAACAGAAAAATGATATAAAAAACAGCAACTATGAAAAAGTGGATCTGGATCGGTGTGGTCGCCCTTGTTGCGATCTTCTTTTACTTCACCTACAACGGACTTGTTACGAAGGAAGAGACCCTCAGCAGCGCCTGGTCGAATGTCGAGACGCAGTACCAGCGTCGCGCGGACCTCATCCCCAATCTGGTCAATACGGTCAAGGGCTATGCCGTCCATGAGTCCGAGACGCTCGGTGCAGTTACCGAGGCGCGTGCGAAGGCTACCTCGATCAACCTTTCGGCATCGGAACTTACGCCCGAGAAACTTGCGGACTTCCAGCAGGCACAGGCCGATGTGCGTTCGGCCCTGGGGCGCCTGATTGCCGTGGCGGAGAACTATCCCGATCTGAAGGCCAACCAGAACTTCCTGGAACTTCAGGCACAGCTCGAGGGCACGGAAAACCGTATCGCCGTAGCCCGCAAGGATTTCAATGCGGCCGCGCAGCGCTATAACGTTGCCGTGCGCAGTTTCCCGTCGAATCTGGTAGCCGGCCTTTTCGGATTCGAGAAGAAACCCTATTTCGATGCTTCGGAGGGTGCCGACAAGGCTCCCGAGGTGCAGTTCTGAGATGCTTGCCGAAAAGACCCGCGGCTATGTGCTGGGAGCGGTAGCCGCCGCCAGCTACGGACTCAATCCGCTCTTTACGCTGCCGCTTTATGAGGCGGGGCTCGATCCGGATTCGGTCCTCTTTTACCGTTATCTGCTGGCTGTCGTCATGCTGGGAACACTGATGGCCGTCCGTCGGCAGTCCTTCGCCCTGTCGCGGCGGGACCTGCTGCCGCTGGTGGTTATGGGACTTCTGTTCTCCTTTTCGTCGCTGACGCTTTTTGCCAGCTACAACTACATGGATGCCGGCATTGCCTCGACGATTCTCTTTCTCTATCCGGTCATGGTCGCCGTTATCATGGCGGTCTGTTTCCGCGAGCGGATCACGGCGGTTACGGTCCTTTCGATCCTGCTGGCCCTTACGGGAATAGCTTTGCTTTACAAGGGAGGCGACGGTGCGACCTTGAGTCTGGTCGGCGTGGGGCTGGTCTTTCTCTCGTCGCTGTGTTATGCGATCTATATCGTCGGGGTCAATCGCTCCTCGCTGCGTGAACTCTCGACCGAGAAGCTGACCTTCTATGCGTTGCTTTTCGGTTTGAGCATCTATCTGGTCCGCCTGCGGGGAGTTGCCGATCTGAAGATGATACCTTCGCCCCTGCTTTGGATCAATGCCGTTTCGCTGGCTCTTTTTCCCACAATCATCTCCCTTGTTACGATGGCCGGAGCCATCCGCCGCATCGGCTCCACGCCCACGGCGATCCTCGGGGCTCTGGAACCCGTTACGGCGCTTTTTTTCGGGGTGCTGGTCTTCCACGAGCAGCTTACGCTGCGCATCCTGACGGGAGTCGTGCTGATCCTCGTGGCCGTAACGCTCATCATCGCCGGAAAATCCCTTCATGTCCCGACCTCGGTGTCGCACCTTGCCTACCGGCTGTCGCACCCGCATCTTCCGCACTGGACTCTTGCCTGGCTGCGGCGTCTTCCCGTGCCGCGGCTGCGGCATCGGAGATAGGGGCTACATGCGCCCCTTCTCTTCAGAAGCCGCCGCCTCCACGGCCTTCTTGCGGAAGGCCTTTCCCGCCTTGAAATTGTAGGTGAATCCCACTTGTACCGAAGGACTGTTCCACGGCTGACGGGTCCGGACCTCACGGACGAAGGATTTGTCGGTCGTCGCGAACCGCTGTACTTCGTTAAGCAGGGCATAACCCGTTACGGAGAGGGTGAACCGTTCGCCGAAACGCTTCTTCACGCCTGCATTGAGAAACTGCATCGGTTCGAGCAGAATGCTTCCGATCTCCAGGCGACCCTGATAGCGATAGGAGAGGTCTATATACCATTTTCCCGGCAGTGAGAAGGTGGTCGAGGCATTCAGGAAGACGATGTTCCGGAACGTCTCCGGGGCATGCTGGTCGAGCCGCTGCCCGCGCCGCATGAAGTTGGTGCCGAGGTTGAGCTGCATCCATTTCGCAGGCTGGAAGGGGAGGTTGGCCGCCAGATACCAGCACTTCGTCCGGTCGAAATTGACCCACAATATGCCGAGCATGTCGGGATTGTCCGCATCGGTGCGCATCGTCTGGTTGATCTCGTCCCTGTCGAGCTGAACGCCGGCCGTGAGGGTGTATTTGTGGGCCATGACGAGCGTAAGGCTGATATCCTGTTCGTAGGCGGGATTGAGCAGCGGGTTTCCGATCTGGTAGGTGTAGTCCGAGATCTGCGATCGCTGGGGCGTCAGACACCAGAATCGGGGACGTTCGATGGTCCGGGCATACTGGGCGACCAGCGACCAGGCACCGTTTTCCGTCAGTTTGAAGGAGAGGTTGGCGTTCGGGAAGAGCGAGAAGTAATCCTGTGCGACCGTACCGTTGCGTCCGTAGGTGTGGGTGTACTCTCCGCGCAACCCGGCCACGAGGCTCCAGCGTCCCAGATCGGCCGATACGACGCCGTAGGCGGCCGCAATGTGCTCCGTATAGTTGATCTCGAAGCTCTGCGCCTCGTTGCGCGTCCACGACTCCCCGTGCAGGTATTCGTACAGGGCGTTGTTGCGCATCTCGTTGCGCGTGTATTTGGCACCGGCCTTGAGGCTCCAGCGGGGTGAGAACTTCTTTTCGAGGGCGATCGTCAGTGCCGCCACGTCGTAGCTGCTCCGCGTGCGGTCGCGGTAAAGCGAATCGGGGGTTTCCGGCAGTTCGGTTCCCGTTATGCGGCTTCGGTTGTCATTCGCGGCATCCGTATTGCGGTGGGCGTAGTCTCCCAGCACCTTGAGTGTTGAACCCAGCGTGTCGATCTTCCAGATGTAGTTGAACGTCCCTTCGTATCCGTCGATGATGTTGTTGTTCGCATAATGGCTTGCGGTGTTCGTGTCGCTCCGGGTCATCAGGTCGGTCGTCGTTCCGGTCCCGCCTTCGGAGCCGAGGTGCAGATAGGAGAATTCGGCGCCGAGGCTGTGCCGGTCGTTGATCTCGTAGAATGCTCCGACGGTTGCGCCGCCGTTGCGGTCCGTATCTTCGAGCCGGGAATGGGCCCGGAGCTCCTTCTGCTGCGTGGTGTAGACGGTATTTTCCTCTGTCAGAGAAACCGAACTGCCCAGATTGCCCCATGCCGAGGCGTTGAGGTCCCACTTGCCGCTGTGCAGGGAGATGTTGCCGCCGGGGTAATACGCGTGTTGCCGGCAGCCCTGCGTGGTACGCATCGAGAGAGAACCCTGCATGCCGTTTTCGCGCTGCTTGCGGAGCGTGATGCGGATGATGCCGCCCGTGGCATCGGCGTCGTGGTCGGCACCGGTCGTGGGGATGACCTCGATCTTCTGAATCTCCTCGGCGCGCAGCGAACGCAGGTAGGTCGTCAGCTGCTCGGGTTCGAGCCGCAGTTCGCGGTCGTTCACGAAGACCTTCGTGCCGCTCTTGCCGTTGATCGAGATCCGCTCGTTGTCCATCCAGACACCAGGAGCCCTTTCGAGCAGCTCGACGCCATCCTTTCCGATGGCCGCCGGAGCGTTGGCCACATCCATGACGAAACGGTCCGCTTCGCGGCGTATGAGCTGCGCCTTCACTACGACCCCTTCGATCTGCGTGGTCGCCGCATGCAGCGTAAAGTCGCCCAGGTCGTTGTCGGCTTCGACCCGTACGGATCGTGTCAGTGGCTCGTAACCCAGATACTGGATCTGCAGCGTGTAGTCGCCCGAGGGAACCTTCAGCGAGAAACGCCCTTCGGGATCGGTCGCCATTCCGGCCACCTGCTCACCTTCGTCGAGCAGCACGACCGTGGCATACTCGATCGCCTGTCCCTGTTCATTTACGACACGGCCCTTCGACGGGTAAAGACGGGCCGCAAATGCGCTCTGGAGCCCGAAGGCTACGGCTACGAGGAAAATCGTCCAAGTTTTCATGCTATTCTTTTTTTATTTGTAGTTTGTCCTGTTTGTTATCTGACAGTGCAAAGATATATAAAAATATTTGTACTATGTAACGCATAGTACTTGTTTTTTCGGAATTATTTTGATACTTATATATATTGTCGTGCATCGAACGTTCCGGTTTGTGGAGTTTATCCGGCGAACGCCCGGAATCCGACCGGTCGGCAGGGGACGGACAGGACGGGGTGCGTCGTTATGTCCCGGACTTCAACGGGGCGTGATCGGGCTCTCGCTTCTTCTGTTTATCCCGGGTGTTTCCCGATGCGGTTTTCGGCGTGAGATCCCGCTTCCGTCTGTTGCCCGAATCGGGGTATCTCGGTGGTTTTCCGGTCGTATCGCGGTGTGCCTGTTTGGAAACGAACCGTAGCGGGCCTCATTCTTTCGTAAAAATTTTGTTGAAAAAAGGCCTTGCGGCCGGATAGGAATCCCCGGAAATAATTGCTATCTTTGCAAGAAGATTTTTTCGGGAATATCCGGTTCCGCTGCGGCTTCGGGCCGCATGCGGAAATGTGGTATACCCCATATCGGACGATTATGATAAGCGCGCTTTACTACCTGTTTCTGGTGCTGCTGTGCACCTTTTTCATGATTCTGTCGGCCGTGGCGCTGGTGCTCTGCGCTCCGTTCGACCCTTCGCGTCGTGTGGTGCACGGCCTTTCGCGCATTCTGGTGCGGATTTTTTTCGCCATTCCTCCCTTCTGGCGGCAGCGGGTCATCGGCCTGGAGCATGTCGATCGACGCAAGAGCTATGTCATCGTGCTGAACCATAATACGGTGATCGACATCCCGACGCTCTATTACCTGCCGCTCAATTTCCGTTGGGTTTCGAAGCGCGAGGTTTATAAGGTGCCCTTCTTCGGACAGTTCCTCTTCCTGCACGGCGATATCTGCATCAACCGGGGCCGTGCTACGGCCGCCATGGAGCAGATTCTGCGAGAAGGCCGCATGTGGATTGCCCGGGGTGCCTCCGTGGCGATCTTCCCCGAGGGTACGCGCTCGAAGGACGGCGAGATTCACCGCTTCAAGGCGGGTGCATTCACGCTGGCACGCGAGGCGGGGGTAGATATCCTTCCCGTAGTACTCGACGGTACGAATAGGCTTATCGGTAAAAATCTTCTGTTCAACTGGCGCAACCGGATTACGATCCGCGTGCTGCCTCCGGTCCCGGCTGCAGAGGTTGCCGAAACGGATCCGCATCTTCTTATGGAACGTGTGCACGATGCGATGAGCACGGCGCTTACCGAAATCCGCGACAAACGATAGACTATGGCAGACTTACTCAATACGAATGCGAACAGCTACGGCGACGATGCCATCGTAACCCTTTCGCCCCGGGAGCATATCCGACTGCGACCGGGTATGTATATCGGCAAACTGGGCGACGGCTCGCAGGCCGACGACGGCATCTACGTCTTGATCAAGGAGGTCGTCGATAATTCGGTGGACGAGTTCATCATGGGTGCCGGGCACCGCATCGACATCACCGTCGAGGACAATGTCGTTACGGTCCGCGACTATGGCCGCGGCATCCCGCTCAAGTCGCTCGCGGCAGCCGTTTCGGAGATGAACACGGGCGGCAAGTACGGCGGCACGGCCTTCAAGAAGACCGTGGGTCTGAACGGCGTGGGCGTGAAAGCCGTGAACATGCTTTCGAGTGCCTTCACGGCGCGTTCGGTCCGCGACGGCGAGGCGCGAACGGTAACCTTCTCGCAGGGCCTCGAGCAGAGCGACCGGTGGGAGAGCGGAGTCGGGGAGAAGAACGGTACGTTCATCTCCTTCCGGGTTGATGAGGAGATTTTCGGCTCCTACTCCTACAACATGGAGTATGTCGAGCAGATGGTCAAGAACTATACCTATCTGAATCTGGGCCTTACGTTCACGCTCAACGGCCGGAGCTACGTATCGAAAAACGGCCTTCTGGACCTGCTCAATGAGAATATGACCGAAGATCCGCTCTACGCACCGATCCACCTTTCGGGTGAGGACATCGAGGTGGCCATCACCCACGGTTCGGGTTACGGCGAGAGCTACTATTCGTTCGTCAATGGCCAGTACACCTCGCAGGGCGGTACGCACCAGGCAGCTTTCCGGGAGGCCATTGCGAAGACCATCAAGGAGTTTTATCATAAGGACTACGATCCTTCGGACATCCGCACATCGATCATCGCGGCCATCTCGGTCAAGGTAACCGATCCGGTGTTCGAGTCGCAGACGAAGATCAAGCTCGGCTCGAAGGAGATCGAGCCGGGTGTTTCGATGCGCAACTTCGTCATGGATTTCCTGGGCAAGCAGCTCGACGACTACCTGCACAAGCATCCCGAGACGGCGCAGACGCTGCAGAAGAAGATCGTCGAGAACGAGAAGGAGCGCAAGGCCATTTCGGGTATCCAGAAGAAGGCGCGCGAGACGGCCAAGAAGGTTTCGCTCAACAACCGCAAGCTGCGCGACTGCAAGATCCACTTCACGGACAAGAATGATCTGGCCGAGCAGTCGATGATCTTCATCACGGAGGGCGATTCGGCTTCGGGATCGATCACCGCGTCGCGCGATGTCCGCACACAGGCGGTGTTTTCGTTGCGGGGCAAGCCGCTCAACTGCTACGGGCTGACCAAGAAGGTGGTCTACGAGAACGAGGAGTTCAACCTTCTGCAGGCCGCGCTCAATATCGAGGAGGATATGGAGAACCTGCGCTACAACAAGGTCATCATCGCCACCGATGCCGATGTCGATGGCATGCACATCCGCCTGCTGCTCACATCGTTCTTTCTGCAGTTCTTCCCCGACGTGATCCGTTCGGGACACCTTTACATTCTGCAGACGCCGCTTTTCCGTGTCCGCAACAAGAAGGTAACCTTCTACTGCTATTCGGAGGAGGAGCGTCTGAAGGCCATCGAGCGGTGCGGAACCGGAGCGGAGATCACGCGTTTCAAAGGTTTGGGCGAGATCTCCTCCACGGAGTTCAAGGAGTTCATCGGCGAAAACATGCGGCTCGACCGTGTGCGCCTTACGAAGGATGATCCGATCCACGACCTGCTGGAGTTCTACATGGGCAAAAACACCTTCGAACGCCAGGGATTCATTATTGACAACCTGCGCATTGAGGAGGACCTCGTCGAGCAGGATCTGAAAATCAGCTGACTATGACAGACAAGGATAAAGATACGCAAGACCTGATCCCCGGAGACTCCGCGGGTATGCCGGAGGCCGCCGCCGGGAGTCCCGATTCCGGGAATGCCGAGGGCGACACCGCTGCGGTACCTGCGGCCAAGCCGGGCAAATACGACCGCATCACGCAGGACGAAGGGGTCCGCAAACTGTCGGGCATGTACCGCAACTGGTTTCTGGATTACGCCTCGTACGTCATCCTGGAGCGTGCCGTTCCGCATGTCGAGGACGGTCTGAAACCCGTGCAGCGGCGTATTCTGCACGCCATGAAGAGTGTGGACGACGGCCGTTACAACAAGGTCGCAGGTATCGTCGGCGAGACGATGAAGTATCATCCGCACGGAGATGCATCGATCAAGGATGCCCTCGTGCAGTTGGGCCAGAAAGACCTGCTGATCGATTGTCAGGGCAACTGGGGCAATATCCTCACGGGCGACGATGCTGCCGCGGGCCGATATATCGAGGCGCGTCTTTCGAAATTCGCCCTCGAGGTGGTCTTCAACCGCAAGACCACCGAGTGGATGCGCTCCTACGACGGCCGCAACGATGAACCCGTTACACTGCCGATCAAGTTCCCGCTGCTGCTGGCGCAGGGCTCGGACGGTATCGCCGTAGGCCTTGCTTCGAAGATTCTGCCGCACAACTTCATCGAGTTGATCAATGCGGCCATCGCACACCTCCAGGGCCGTGATTTCGAACTCTATCCTGATTTCCCGACGGGAGGAATGGCCGACGTGAGTCGTTATAACGACGGCTTGAGGGGCGGTACGGTCAAGGTGCGTGCGAAGATCTCGAAGATCGACAAGCGGACCCTTGCCATCACGGAGATTCCCTATACGACGACTACCGAGTCGATCAAGGAGTCGATCATCAAGGCCAACGATAAGGGAAAGATCAAGATCCGCAAGGTGGACGACAATACGGCCGACAAGGTCGAGATCGTGATCCAGGTTGCCCCGGACGAGTCGTCGGACAAGACCATCGACGCTCTCTATGCCTTTACGGACTGTGAGGTGTCGATCTCCCCGAATGCCTGCGTCATCTGGGAGGACAAGCCGCACTTCCTCGGCGTGAAGGAGATTCTCCGCCGCTCGGCCGAGCATACGAAATACCTGCTGGGCCGCGAACTGGAGATCCGTCTCGGGGAGTTGCAGGAGGCGTGGCATGCCGCCTCGCTCGAGCGCATCTTCATCGAGAACAAGCTCTACCAGCTTATCGAGGGCTGCAAGACTCGCGAGGAGGCTTATGCGGCCGTAGATAAAGGGTTGGAACCCTTCAAGAAACAGCTGCGGCGTGAAGTAACGCTTGAGGATGTGCAGAAGCTTACCGAACTGAAGTTCATCCGCATTTCGCGCTACGATACCGAGAAGGCCGACAACGAGATCCGCCAGATCGAGGAGGATATCCGCACGACACAGTACAACCTGGCCCATCTGACCGACTATACGGTGGCCTATTATGAGCGCATCCGCGACAAGTACGGCAAGGGCCGCGAACGCCGCACGGAACTCCGCGAGTTCGACTCGATCGAGGCGACGAAGGTGGCCGTTACGAATGCCAAGCTCTATGTGGACCGAGCCGAGGGCTTCTTCGGCATCGGCAAGTCGATGAAGGACGCCGAGTTCGTCTGCGACTGCTCGGATATCGACGATGTGATTGTCTTTACGAAAGAGGGGCGTTATGTCATCACGAAAGTATCGGACAAGGCCTTTTTTCAGAAGGGAATCTATTATATCGGGGTATTCAAACGCAACGACGAACGTACGATCTACAATGTGCTCTACCGCGACGGCAAGAACGGTCCCCTGATGATGAAGCGATGCGCCATCAAGGGCATCACGCGCGACAAGGAGTATGACATAACGAAGGGAACGCCGCGCAGTGAGATCATATATATGTCTGTGAATCCGAATGGTGAGGCGGAGGTATTGAAGGTTTACTTCAAGCCTCGTCCGCGGCTGAAGAAGCTCATTGTCGATCTCGATTTTTCGACGCTGGCCATCAAGGGACGCCAGAGCCAGGGCAACCTCTTCTCGCGGTACGGCATCAGCAAGATCGTACTCAAGGAGCGGGGCGCATCGACGCTCGGCGGCCTGAACGTCTGGTTCGACGAGGATGTGCGCCGTTTGAATTCGGATGGCCGCGGCAAGTATCTCGGCGAGTTCAAGGGTGATGACAAGTTGATCGTATGGACCTCTAAAAATCAATACTATATCACCGGCTATGACCTCGGTCAGCATTTCCCCGACGATACGGTGCTTGTGGAGCGTTACGATTCCGATCGGATCTACAATCTCTGCTATTACGACCGCAGTCAGAAGTACTATTACATGAAGCGCTTTACGGCCGAGATGAGCGACCGCCTGCAGGCTTTCCTCGATGAGGATGCCGATTTCGTCTGCGTTACGGGATGTCCCGGTTCGCAGCTCGAGATCACCTACAAGGGGGCGCATGCTTCGCGTCCGGCCGATTTGCTGGATGTGGACAGCTTTGTCGGGGTGAAGAGCCATCGTGCCAAGGGCAAACGTCTGACGACCTATGAGGTGGCGGCATTGCGTTTTATCGAGCCTGAACTTCCGCCCGAATCCGCGGAGGAGGATTCCGAGGAGGCTCTTCCCGACGATATCCTGGAGGCCGATATGCCGGAAGGGGCAGAGTCGGAGGACCTGTCGGCCGGCGCCCGGGATGGAGCAGTAGCCGAGGAGAAACAGCCCTCGGATGCCGAAACGCCGAAGAGATCCCGTGCCGCATCGGAGCAGCCGTCCAAAGCGGAGCCGGAGACTTATGGATTGCCGCAGACCGGGACGGTCGCCGGAGGAATCGAATTCGAGATAGAGCGAGCGAAAGGTGATGCGGATGAGCTGATTGACCCTGAACAGCTAAATCTTTTCTGAAGATGAGGAAAATTTTTCTCGTCGGTTATATGGGGTGCGGGAAGAGTACTCTCGGCCGGAAACTGGCCCGGCGGCTCGATGCGGAGTTCGTCGATACGGATGCTCGGGTCGAGGAGCACGAGGGGGCCAGTGTGGCCGATGTGTTCCGATACGAGGGAGAGGAGCGTTTTCGCGAGATCGAACGGGAGGTTCTGGAGGCGGCTATCCGTCAGGATGACAGTGCGGTAATCTCCACCGGCGGGGGACTTCCGACCTGGAGCGACAATATGGAGTGTATGAACCGAACGGGATTTACGGTCTATCTGCGCCGTACGCCCGAACAGATCGCCCGGTGCCTGAGCCCGTACGGACGGCAGAAGCGGCCCCGGCTGCGCGGCTTGAACGACGAGGAGCTGGTGGCCTTCATGACACGCGATATGGCTGCCCGGGAGCCCTTCTATGCGAAAGCCGCTCTGACGGTCGAGTGCGGTGCGATGACCGACGACGAGATCGGGAATTTCATTCTGGATGCTTTTCATGAACGGATCTTACGATAACGCACCCATTGGTGTTTATGATTCGGGACTGGGCGGTCTGACCGTCTGGCGCGAGATCCGGCGTGCCCTGCCCGGAGAGTCGCTCGTCTATCTGGGCGATGGCAAGAACTGCCCATACGGTTCCCGTCCGCGGGAGGAGGTGCGCCGTCTGGCTGACGACGCCGTGGGTCGGCTCGTGGCCGAGGGATGCAAACTGGTCGTGGTGGCCTGCAATACGGCAACGGCCGCGGCGATCGACTTTCTGCGCGAAAAATATGCCGCGATACCCATCGTGGGCATGGAGCCGGCCGTGAAACCCGCCTGTCTGGCAACCCGTACCGGCGTGGTGGGGGTGCTGGCTACGGAGCGGAGCCTCGACGGCGAGCTGTTTCGGCGCACGGCGGCCAAATATGGCGACGGCATCGAGGTGCTGACGCTCCCCGGCCGGGGATTCGTCGAGCTGGTTGAGGCGGACCGTGAGCAAACTCCGGAAGCCGAGGCGTGTGTGCGTGCCGCTCTGGAGCCGATGTTGGCGCGGGGCGCCGACCAGATCGTGCTCGGATGCACGCATTATCCCTTTCTGCGTCCCGTCATGGAGCGTGTCGTCGCCGGTAGCGGCGTGGCAATCATCGACCCCTCCCCGGCTGTTGCACGGCGGGTCGTTCAGCTGCTCGACCGCGACGGTCTGCGGGCGGCTCCCGACCACCGGCCCGACTATGCGTTCCTTTCCTTCGCCGGTGCCGCCTACCGGAAACGGCTCGAGGAAAAGGCTTTTGAATCGATGTCGTAGGGCATATCTATCTGCATTTCTTTGCCCTGCATATGTTATCTTTTTGCTTTGTTAGATAAAGCATCGTAACCTGTTGTTGCTTAAATAAATAGGATGCGATGTCAACCTTCTTTTCTTCTCCGGATTTTTTAATCTGCAAATTATTTCGTAACTTCGCTTGATAATATCAAGCGTTAGAGATCATGGCATCCAAAAATAGTTCATCTTCCTCTCCGAACCGGCGTCAGGGCGTCGAGCGATCCAACGGCGACAGTTTTCGCTGGGTCGGAGGCCTCGTGCTGCTTTTCGGAGGTTTGTTCGCCATTGCCTCGGTTCTTTTTTCGTTCGTCAGTTGGGATGTGGATCAGAGCATTCTCCAAAAGACGGCCGAAGAGCGCGAGCTGCTCGGCAACGAGGTCGAAAATCTCTGCGGCGAACTCGGGGCCCGTATCGGTCGGATGCTGGTGGACAACTCGTTCGGAGTCTTCGGCATTCTGATTCCCGTGATGGTGACGCTCATCGGCCTGCGGATCATCCGGCAGCGTCCGTTGCTTGTGAACCATTCGATTCTTTCGCTGTTTCTGGTGCTTATTCTCGGCTCCCTGACCCTCGGGTTCGCTTTCGGCAAGAACTGGAGCCTGTGTTGTTCCACGGGGTGGGGCGGAGCCTTCGGCATCGAGACAGCCGCCTGGCTGCACGGTCATATCGGAGTATTCGGAACCCTGATCCTGCTGCTTGGCGGCTGGATCCTCACCGGGGTTTTCATCAACCGCAACTTCATCAACAAGGTGAACCGGGCGGGCAATGTCATGGTGGATCGCGGCGAACGGATCGTCGAAACGGTCCGTCGCAGGGTTTCGGGCCGTGTGGTCGAGGACGAGCCGCTCGGCGGCGATGCATTCCGCGATACGGAGCCGGCTGCGCAGGAACCCGATGATCCCATGCCGGAGCGGTCCGGGGCGGGCCCATCCTCCGAAGGCCCGCAAATTGCGGAGTCCGAGCCGCCTGCGGCGGAGGACGTGGATGCTGCCGTTTTGCGTGCGGCCGTGCAACGCGAGGTGCGGCGCGGCGAATCCGAGCCGGTTGCACCCGCTGCAAATCCTGCCGGTCGGGCCATGCACCCGGACATGCCCGAGGACGATCCTTTTGTGGAGCTCGCACCCGACGGTACGCCGCTTGCCGCGTCGCACCCCGATCCGGCTTCTGCGGAGTCGGTCGATGAGGAGTTTACCGAAGTGGACCTTCCGCATTCGGAGAACCGGGTGGTCATGGGACGCGGAGGACTGGTCGAGCTGGAGCGTCCGGCCGTGCGTCAAGCTGTCGTACAGGAGGGGCCATTTACGGAAATTCTCGTGGAGGGCGCTTCCGGGGAAGACCGTTCCGCCGGAGTGCGGCCGGCTGCACCCGTACATCGTGAACCGGCCGGCGAGCGTCCCGTGTTCGAGGAGTTCTCCGTATCCGGCAATCAGGAGGAGGGTCTGGCTGCGGATGCTCCGCAACCCGCAGCGGTGCAGCCGGTGCCGGAGAAGACAGCCGAAGGGGTGGTCGTAACGGTCGAGGCCCGCGAGGCGCAGTTGGTCGATGAAGGACGCATATCCACCGAGAGCTACGATCCGCTGAAGGATCTGGTGAATTACCGCAAACCGCCCGTAACGTTGCTCGAGGACTATGTCTCCGATTCGGAGGTCTCCGACGAGGAGATCTTCGAAAACAAGACCAAGATCGAGGAGACGCTCAAGAATTTCGGCATTCCGATCCAGCGTATCAAGGCGACGGTGGGCCCCACCGTTACGCTCTATGAGATCGTGCAGAAGCAGGGTGTGAAGATCGCCAAGATCCAGGGCCTTCAGAACGATATCGCCCAAAGCCTCAAGGCCGAATCGGGTATCCGTATCATTGCGCCGATCCCCGGTCGGGGTACGATCGGCATCGAGGTGCCGAACCGCAACAAGCAAGTGGTTTCGATGTATTCGGCCCTGCGGTCGAAGCGCTTTTTCGACCAGGTGCAGCGGGCCGAGTTGCCCGTGGTGATCGGCCGTACGATCCAGAACGAAAATTTCGTCTTCGATCTGACGAAGATGCCCCACCTGCTGGTTGCCGGAGCCACCGGACAGGGTAAGTCGGTGGGCCTGAACGCCATCATAACCTCGTTGCTCTACAGCAAGCACCCTGCGCAGCTGAAGTTCGTGATGATCGACCCCAAGATGGTCGAATTCTCGCTTTATGCGAAGATCGAGCGCCACTTCCTGGCCAAGATGGAGTCGGAGGACGAGGCCATCATCACCGATCCCAAGAAGGCGGTCTATACGCTCAACTCGCTCTGCGTGGAGATGGACAACCGACTGGAGCTCTGCAAGAAGGCCGGAACCCGAAATATCGTCGAGTACAACGAGAAATTTACGTCCCGCCGGCTCAACCCGATGCACGGGCACCGTTTCCTGCCCTATATCGTGGTGGTGATCGACGAGTTTGCCGACCTGATCATGACGGCCAAGGAGGTCGAGACCCCCGTAACGCGTCTGGCGCAGAAGGCCCGTGCCATCGGCATTCATCTGATCATTGCCACGCAGCGTCCCTCGGTCGATGTCATTACGGGCAAGATCAAGGCCAACTTCCCGGCGCGCATCGCCTTCCGCGTGATGCAGATGATCGATTCGCGGACGATTCTCGACCGCCCGGGTGCCGACCAGCTGATCGGACGCGGCGACATGCTCATCTCGAAGGACGGGGAGCTGACGCGTATCCAGTGTGCACTGGTCGAGACGAAGGAGGTCGAGCGCATTGTCGATTACATCTCCAAACAGCAGGGCTATACTTCGGCCTATACGCTGCCCGACTACACGCCCGAAAGCAACGGTGAGGGCGGTTTGGGCAGCGAAGAGGCGTCGGCACCCGTGAAATACGACTCGCTGTTTGCGGAAATAGCCCGCGACGTGGTGAGTGGCGGGCAGATCTCGACATCGATGATTCAGCGCAACTACGAGGTGGGTTTCAACCGTGCGGGGCGTATTATGATGCAGCTCGAGCGGGCCGGCATCGTCGGACGCCAGCAGGGTGCCAAGCCTCGCGACATCCTGTATCATGACCTGCCGTCGCTCGAGACAAAGCTTCAGGAGCTGGGGCTCTTCTGACAGGCGTCGGATGCGGGACATGCGGGATGGTTTTCGAAAAATATCCGAAACATGATAGCAAGGATGAAATGGGTAAGAATGGCAGTCTGCATGGCACTCCTCGCGGGAGGGGTGTGCGGCGCGTCGGCTGCCGATCGCGCCGGTGAAATCCTCGGCCGCGTCGCCGACGGATTCCGTGCGATGAAGCGTTATACGGTACGTTTCGAGGTGGTTGCCGACGACTATCGTACGGCGGGCGGCTATGCAGTCAGCGATGGAAATTACCGTCTTTTTCTGGGCGATGATGCCGAGGTCTTCTCCGATGGTAAGGTCCGCTATGAGGTGGACCACCGTCGGGGGGAGGTTACGATCGCCGACGTAAACCGGTCGAGCCGCAACATACTGGAAAATCCCGTCCGGGCTTTCGACTTCCTGGACAGCGAGTATGCCTTTACACTGGAGTGGGAACGCGACGGGAAGGCCTCCGTCCGCCTGACCCCGACGGGCGAGAGCAATGCCGCAGCGGGTGTGATAACGCTTGTGGTCGATACCGCCTCGATGCGGCCCCAGTCGCTTGCCTACGACTACGATGGCGAGCGGGTCGAGATTCTCGTCGGAGAAATCGAACCCCGTGCCGATGCCTACCGGGCCTTCGACCGCAAGGCTTGTGCCGGTTACGAGTTCATCGACTTCCGGTAAGAGACCCGTCCGGCGCTTATCCGTCGGAGCGGCGATGCGGCTTCCGAGCGTAATTTATTCCCGACCCTGTGTCGGGAATTTTTTTTGAGGCCGTCAGATCGCCGGAAAAGGGCCGAAAATGGCCGCTTTGTCGGAAAATATCGCGCGAGGGCGTGCGATTTTCCCCGGCAAAGTTGGTCAGATCGCAAGAAATTACTATTTTTGTTCGTTATTCGACGGGTTGCAGCGACCCGCGCTGTCGATGAAACAGGTTTTACAGAAGAGATAAGAGATAGATGCTAACAGAAGAAGAAAAGAATGCCGGTTTGGTGGGGCGGATCATCCCCATCAATATCGAAGAGCAGATGAAGTCGGCCTACATCGACTACTCGATGTCGGTGATCGTGTCGCGAGCCCTGCCCGATGTGCGGGACGGTCTGAAACCCGTGCACCGACGCATCCTCTACGATATGAGCGCCGAGCTCAACCTCTACTCGGACAAACCCACCCGTAAGTCGGCCCGTATCGTCGGCGACGTGCTCGGTAAGTTCCACCCCCACGGAGACACTTCGGTCTACGACGCCATGGTGCGTCTGGCCCAGGAGTGGTCGATGCGCTACCCGCTCGTGGACGGGCAGGGTAACTTCGGATCGATGGACGGCGACTCGCCGGCCGCCATGCGTTATACAGAGGCCCGCATGAAGAAGATCACCGACGAGGTGATGGCCGACATCGACAAGGAGACGGTCGACTGGACGCTCAACTTCGACGATACGATTCCCGAACCGACGGTGCTGCCGACGAAGATTCCGCTGCTGATCGTGAACGGTGCGAGCGGTATCGCCGTGGGTATGGCGACGAACATGGCTCCGCACAACCTCTCGGAGGTCGTGGATGCCTGCTGCGCCTATGTCGACAATCCCGAGATCACGGGTGAAGAGCTGCTGCACTACGTCAAGGGTCCCGACTTCCCGACCGGCGGCATCATCTACGGATACGAAGGGGTCAAGGAGGCGATGCTCACGGGCCGCGGCCGCGTGGTCATGCGCGCCAAGACCGAGATCGAGCACACCCCCTCGGGCCGCGAGTGCATCGTGATCACCGAGATCCCCTACATGATCAACAAGGCCGAGATGATCAAGAAGATCGCCGACATGATCAACGACAAGAAGATCGACGGCATCTCCTACATCAACGACGAGTCGGACCGCAACGGCCTGCGCATCATCATCATCCTGAAACACGATGCCGTGGCGAGCGTGGTGCTCAACACGTTGTTCAAGAATACGCCGCTGCAGACCTCGTTCGCCGTGAACAACATCGCGCTGGTGAACGGTCGTCCGCAGCTGCTTACGATGCGCGACCTGATCCGCCACTTCATCGACCATCGTCACGACGTGGTGGTGCGCCGGACGCGCTATGACAAGCGCAAGGCCGAGGAGCGCCTGCATATCGTGCTGGGTCTGCTGATCGCTCAGGACAACATCGACGAGATCGTGCGGATCATCCGTTCGTCGAAGACCCCCGACGAGGCCAAGCAGACGATGATGGAGCGCTTCGAGCTGGACGACATCCAGGCTTCGGCGATCATCGAGATGCGTCTGCGCGCCCTGACGGGCCTCGAGCACGGCAAGCTCGTTGCCGAGCGCGACGAACTGATGGCCCTCATCGCCCACCTCACGGAGGTGCTGGCCAACGTGGCGATGCAGATGCAGATCATCAAGGATGAATTGCTGGAGATCAAGGAGAAGTACGGCGACGAGCGCCGCTCGCAGATCGTCTACGCTTCGGAAGAGTTCAACCCCGAGGATTTCTACGCCGACGACGACATGGTCATCACCATCTCGCACATGGGATACATCAAGCGCACGCCGCTGGCCGAGTACCGTACGCAGAACCGCGGCGGAGTGGGTGCCAAGGGAAGCGCCACGCGCGACGAGGATTTCATCGAGCACATCTACGTCGCCTCGATGCACAATACGATGCTCTTCTTCACGGAGAAGGGCCGCTGCTACTGGCTCAAGGTCTACGAAATTCCCGAGGGTACGCGTTCGTCGAAGGGACGTGCCATCCAGAACGTCATCCAGATCGAACCCGAGGACAAGGTCCGTGCCTATATCAATGTCAAGCGCCTGGATGATGCGGAGTATGTGAACAACAACTACATCATCATGTGCACCAAGGACGGTACGATCAAGAAGACGAAGCTCGAGGCCTATTCGCGCCCGCGTCAGAACGGTGTCAATGCCATCGTGATCCGCGAGGGCGACCAGCTCATCGAGGCCAAGCTCACGAGCGGCGAGGCCGAGGTGATGATTGCGGCCCGCGAAGGCAAGGCGATCCGCTTCAACGAAAATACGGTGCGCCCGATCGGGCGTGTCGGCGCCGGTGTCCGCGGTATCTCGATCGATGAGTCGGACGAGGTTGTCGGCATGATCTGTGTGGAGCCCGATTCGAAGCAGGATGTTCTGGTATTGAGCGAGAACGGCTACGGCAAGCGTACCGATCTGGACGAGTACCGCATCACGAACCGGGGCGGCAAAGGCGTCAAGACCATCAACATTACCGAAAAGACAGGCAAACTCATATCGATTCAGGCCGTAACGGACGATAACGACCTGATGATCATCAACCGTTCGGGACTCACCATTCGCACCGCCGTGTCGCAGATCCGTCTTGCGGGACGCGCCACGCAGGGCGTGCGTATCATCAACCTCCGCGAAGGCGATGCCATTGCTTCGGTGATGGCCGTTCCGGCTGCCGGTGCCGAGGAGGAGGTGGAATCTGCGGAGCAGACGACCGAAAACGGTACGGCTGACCCCGCCGTTACGGAGAGTCCCGCACAGGAGTAATGCCCGAAGGCGCGCGACGGGAAATTCCCGGGGCGCCCGACATATGAAACAGAGAACATTTAAACTAAATTCTGATTGGTTATGAAAAAGACGATTTTGACGGCTCTGGCCGCAATGCTTCTGGCTGTTCCGGCGGTACAGGCCCAGAAGGTGAACAAGGAGGCGCTCCTGTCGAAGATCGAGAAGAGCGACGAAGCTGTTGCCGATGCCAAGAAAGGGGCGAAAGCCGCAACGTGGGTCAGCCGCGGCAAAGCGTACTACGATGCTGCCGTGGCTCCTACGAAGAGCCTTTTCGTAGGCCTCGAGGGTACGATGCTCAAACTGGCCGACGGTGATCCTACGTCCGTAGGTAAGGAGACGGTGAACGGTACGGAGTATGAAGCCTGGGTTTATCCCTACTATACGGCTTACTTCGAGGGAGGCAAGGTGAAGACCTGGAAGCAGACGCAGAATGTGTACGAAGGTGCGATCGACAAGGCCCTCGAGTCCTACATGAAGGCTTACGAAATGGATCCCAAGAGTGCCTCGAAGGTGAAGGAGGGACTCCAGCAGATCAGCGATTTCTGCTCGCAGGTAGGCAATGCCGGCCTCGATACGGGCGATTATGTGGGAGCTGCCGATGCCTATATCAAGGCCTTCACGGCTCAATCGTGCCCTGCTTATGAGGGTAAGCCCGATCCCGCGCTGCTCTACTACGCCGGTTATCTGCGTACGGTGGACGGATCGAACAATCCCGAATCGTTCGTACTGGGCGGCGACTACCTCTCCAAGGCGATCGATATGGGTTATGCCGACGAAGAGGGCAATATCTACTACTACCTTTTCCACTGCTACTACGGTCAGAAGGACAAGGACCGTTCGTTCCTCGAGAAGGCCAAGCAGATGCTGCTTTCGGGTGTCGAAAAGTTCCCGAAGAATGACCGCATCATCGACGGTCTGGTACAGCTTTATACGACGCCCGATGACAATGTGGGCGATCCGGCCGATCTGATCGAGTTGATCGACAAGGCCATTGAGGGCAATCCTACGAGTGTGGATCTGTGGTTCGGCCGCGGCCGTATCTTCTATGCACTGAAGGATTACGACCAGAGCATCGAGTCGTTCAAGAAGGTCGTGGAACTCATGCCTGACCTTTATGAGGGCAACTACTATCTGGGAGTCTTCTATACGATCAAGGGCGACGAGGCCAACAAGGTGATCAACGAGAAGCAATACAGCAGCCAGGCTGCCTATGATGCGGATCTGAAGGGAGTGAACGCCATCTACATGGAGGCGATTCCTTATCTGGAGAAGGCACTCGAGATCAAGGCAAACGATCCCAGTTCGCTGGAACTTCTCAAGTCGATCTGCTTCCGTCTTCGCGATGAGGAGGGGATGATGGACAAGTATACGAAGTACAACGAACTCTTCAAGCAGATTCAGGGGCAGGAGTAATTTCCCTGCATCCATTTCAAAAAGAGCCCCGGAAGCTTTGGCTTCCGGGGCTCTTTTTGCAGGGTATGTTCTTTTGCCGGAGGAATAGACTGCGCATCTCCGAAATCCGACGCTGGCTCCGGATTTCGGTCCGGATTTTACCCCTTCCCGGGGCGACGACCTGCGATCGTCAGGCCCGTACGGAGGCTTTGGCGCGGATCGTACGCAGCTGCCTTGTCATGAAGAACTGCAATACGCCCCGCAGGAACATGTAGAGCGTGAAGGCGAGCCACAGGGCATTGTTCCCGATCAGGGGATGCAGGGCATAATAGATGCCGAAGTAGGCTGCCGTTGCCAGGAACATCGAGTTGCGCATGACGCGTGTTTCGGTGGCTCCGACCATGATTCCGTCCATGATGAAGGGCATGGCCGAGGCGATCGGGATGATGATGATCCAGACGATGTACCGCCCGGCGGTTTCGATCAGTGTGGCGGCGTTGGTTGCCGTGGGGCTGACGAAGAGCCCGACCAGATCGCGCCACCAGATGATATAGATGACGACGAATGCGGCCGATACGACCGTCCCCCAAGTCAGGCAACCCTTCAGACAGCGGCGCAGCGAGGTTTCGTCGCGGGCGCCGATGAAGCGGCCCGTAAGCGCTTCGGCGGCATAGGCGAAGCCATCGTTCATGTAGGAGAACATCGTGAAGAGTTCGAGCAGCAGGGCGTTTACGGCCAGCAGCTCCTGATTGCCCAGACGGGCCGAAGAGCCCGTGAAAAAGGTATAGACGGCCACGATGCAGAACGTGCGGAGAATGATGTCGCGGTTGATGAGGAAGTAGGTCTTCAGCGGGCGCAGGTCGAGCACCTCGGACCAGTCGATCTGCCTGATGATGTGGCGGTATTTCGCGATAAGCAGCACCGATGCGAGCAGCACTCCGGTCCATTGGGCGATGACCGAGGCGTAGGCGATGCCCACGATGCCCATATCCATGCCGAATGCGAACCAGAGGCTGCAGAGCGTGTGGATGATGTTTACGGTGATGGCCGTGCACATCGGAAACAGGGCGTTCTGCATGCCCGTGTACCAGCCGTTGAATCCGAAGAGCATGATTCCGGCGGGTACGGCCCAGATGCGGGCGTAGAAGTATTCGCGGGTCATTTCGCTGCCGTGCATGGCCCATAGCGCCATCTCGCCGACGGGATACTGCAGCAGGACCATCAGCAGCCCCATGGCGCCGGCTGCGGCCAGGGCACGGGCCAGCATGTTGGCGCACTCGCGGAAATTTCCGGCGCCGAAGGCCTGGGCCGTAAGTCCGCTCGTACCCATGCGTACGAACGAGCAGTTCCAGTAGATGAAGTTGAAGATCGAAACCCCGATGGCCAGTGCCCCGATGGCGGCTGCCGAATCGTCGCCCCAATGTCCGGCGATGGCCGTTGAGACGATGCCCATGAGCGGCACGGTGATATTCGAGACGATGTTCGGGAGCGCGATGCGCAGTATTTCGCGGTTCATGTTCATATGCGGATGCAAAGATAAGGCAAAAGAGCCGATATTGCGGCTTTGTATCGCTTTTATCTGCAAATGAGGCATGCAATGTGCGGCAATCCGGAAAAATGGATTACCTTTGCCGGCGACAAGCCGACGGTTCGGGCGGATGAGGTTCCGACGATGCGGCGGATCCCGCGGCATCGGGAACAGACGGTCCGCGGCCGGAGGCTTCAATTAATCGATAGAGAAGATGAAAGATCAGAACAACGACTCGACATCCGTACTGGCGCGCTTCGGTCGCGACAAACGTACCCGTACGGTGAAGGCTACGGCGGAGCGTGTCGAGCGTCGCCCGCGTTCGCAGCGTGATGCTGCCGATTCGGAGCAGCCCCGTTCCGGAGAGTACCGTCCGAAGCGGTCCTCCTACAATCCCCATTTTACGGCGGATAACCGCCCGAAGTTCGAACATGCGGAGCGTACGTCGGAGGACCGTGTGCGCTACGGCCGTTATGACGATCAGCATGCCCGTTCGTCGGAAGGTTTCGGCAGCCGGAAGGGAGGCGAACATCCGCACCGTACCTACGGGGACAAGCAGCATGCGACGGGAAGCGGTCCGCGATCCTATGGCGGCCGTTCCGATGGTGCGAAGCGCACCTCCTACGGAGAGAAACCCCACGGCGGAAAACCCGCATCCCGCAGCGGTTATGGGGAACGCGGCGCCGGGGCGCGTACCACCAAGCCTTTCGGCAAAACATCCGTACGCCGGGACGAATCCCGCCCGGCCACCTATCCGAAATACGATCCCGCCCGTCAGACGGGTGCGATCCGTCTGAACCGGTTTCTGGCACAGTCGGGTATCTGCTCGCGCCGTGAGGCCGATGACTTCATCACGGCAGGCGTGGTCTCGGTAAACGGCAAGATCGTTACGGAACTGGGCACGAAGGTGCTCCCGACCGACGAAGTGCGTTTCAACGACAGCCGCGTGCAGGGCGAGAAGAAGGTCTATCTGGTGCTGAACAAACCCAAGGGATACGTTACCTCGCTCGACGATCCGCATGCCGAGAAGACGGTGATGGACCTGGTTAAGGGTGCCTGCGAAGAGCGCATCTATCCCGTGGGACGTCTCGACAAGAACAGTGTCGGACTGCTGCTTTTCACCAACGACGGCGATCTGACCAAGCAGCTCACGCACCCCTCGTACCGCAAGAAGAAGATCTATCAGGTATCGCTCGACAAGCCGCTGACGCGGGCCGACATGGACCGTATCGCCGAGGGTGTAACGTTGGAGGACGGTGAGATCTATGCCGACGAGATCTCCTATGTCAAGGATAACAAGCAGGAGGTGGGCATCGAGATCCACTCGGGCCGCAACCGCATCGTGCGCCGAATCTTCGAGTCGCTGGGATATACGGTAACCAAGCTCGACCGCGTCTACTATGCGGGTCTTACGAAGAAGAACCTCAAGCGGGGCGCCTGGCGCTTTTTGACGCGCGAGGAGGTCGAACGGCTGAAATCCGGACAGTACGAATAGCGCGCGGCAACTGTGGCATATAAAAGAGCGGCCCTTCCGTCGGAGGGGCCGCTCTCGTGTCTTGGGCTGCCGTGTCAGTGCGTGGCCTGGTACCAGGCGGTCTGCTGCCGGTCGATCATGATCTCGGGATCGATGCTCGGATCGGAGGTCGTGATGCCCGAGAAGGTGTGGATCGGATTCTTGCCGTTGGTCATCGAGTAGTAGTAATCCGTATGGCGGTGCCAGGGTACGGTGCGTGCGAGCTGCCGCTCGAATTCATCGAGCAGGGCCGTATCCGTGCAAAGATGGCGCACATAGTCGCCCATGTCGAAGAAGAGCGCCGGCGAGTAGCCGTCGAGCCGCTGGAGCTCATCGACCCGGGAGGTGTCGAACGTGCAGGCGCTGTTGATGCGTCGCATGACGTCGGCCAGGTCGTCCAGTTCGGCACAGCAGGTTACGCCGATCGTCCCGTATGGGTATTCGTAGGTGCTGTAAAAGCCGTGGAAGGCGTTGCAGATCCCCTCGTAGTCCACCTCGCCGAGCATGTACTCCCCGGCCAGTGCATAGGGAAAACCGTAGGCCATGATCTCGGAGGTCGAGCCGATCAGGTAGTCCGTAACGTGGCGCAGGTCGTAGGCCACCTCGACCGACGACATGTAGCAGTCGTCGAACAGAATGTAGTCCATATACAGCCCGGCCTGCGTGAGCGCTTCGGCCAGGGTCCGGATCTCCGTACGGTGTGCCGTGCTCACACCCCCGAACCAGCGGGTCAGCGGCCGGTCGGGTGCGGCGTACTCCCAATACTCCCTGCGGGGCTGCATGTTGGAGCGCTGCGGGGCTTTGGTCTGCGATACTACGGGAAGCCAGGCCATACCGTGCGAACCGATGCTCATCGTGTAGCGGCGGGCCGGAGCTTCGGCCTTCACGTCGCCGAGGATCGAGGCGATTCCGGCCGCCGAGGTGAAGTCTATGGGTGCCGTGTAGCTCTTGATCGTGCGCCGGACGCATTCCCCCTTTTGGCGGTACATCTCGAAGAGCGACCCCGAGGTGGCGCTCTCCATGAAGAATACGAGAACGCGGACGTCGTCGTCGATCCCGTCTGCAACGACACGCGCCATGTCGTCGATGTTGATGCGGAAATAGGAGGTTAGGTTGTCCGACCAGGGCATGTACATCAGATGGGTCTGTTCGGCCGTTTCGGGCGGAACGTATCCCGGTCCTTCGTTCCCTTTGGAACAGGAGGCGAGCAAAACGGCGCAGACGAGGCCTATGAAGGCATGACGGAGCGGTCGGATCATTTGTAGGTGCGGGGTTTGAGGTTGTTGAACTGCCAGGTGCGGTCCCGTTTGTAGGTGTACCCTTCGGGCTTGTTCCAGTAGATGCGGCTGAAATCGAAATAGAAGCCCCGGCGTTTCTTGCCCTCGACGACATAGGGTACCGTAAGCGGTACGAACTCCACGGTGCGGCTGATGACCCGCGACTTGCCGTAGCTGTATCCTTCGAGTGTCAGCACGTCGAGTGCATGATCGAACATGAGGATGTGGCGCGGGGTCTTTTGCGTGAATCCGTCTCCCGAGGAGAGGATCGTGCGCACCACGCCGTTCATGCGGTTCGCATAGGCGCGTTCCTGCTTCCGGTCGCCCAGGGCGCCGTAGGCGTAAGACATCAGATTGAGCAGTTTCGGGCTGAACGGGTCGCGCTGCAGGGCGGCGTTCCCGGCGGAGATGAGCGACTCGAGCGTCTTCACGTCGGGGTTGTCGGGGTCGAGTCCCGAGGCGAGCAGCAGCACCTTGTCCAGGTCGGGGTTGGTGTTGAGCGGCTTGTAGCTCTCCTGATAGGCATAGCCATAATAGAGGTAGTGGTAGTCCTCGTCCGTCAGCGTCTCGTCGCCCGTATCGTAACGCATTTTGAGTTCCGTGTAGTAGTAGGGCGAGTTCGTATCGGAGATCTTGTCGAGGATATCCTCCTCGACAGGCACCTTTGCCGCAACCAGCGCGGGAATCAGCAGCGTAAACAGCAGAAATTTTTTCATCGTGTCGTAAATAGATGTTTCCCTTACGAACGGAATTTTAGCGCAAATCGTATTTGCGGATCAGCTCGCGGAACTTCGCATGCAGTTTTTCGGTACCTTCGACCAGCGGCAGACGCATCGTGGGAAGGATCTTGCCCATCTCCGCGAGGGCACACTTCACGCCTACGGGATTGCCCTCCTCGAAGAGCGCCTGCACGGCTTCGTCCAGACAGGCATAGGCCTCTTCCGCCCCCTTGAAATCCCCCTGCTTGGCCCGGTTCACGCACGCCATGAACCGCTGCGGGAAGGCATTGGCAGCTACCGAGATCACGCCGTCGCCGCCGCGGCGCATGACTTCGAGCGTCATGCCGTCGTCGCCCGAGAGGACGAGAAAATCGTCGGGACGTGCGTCGATGATCCGCTGGATCTGGTCGATGTTGCCCGAAGCCTCCTTTACGCCGATGACGTTCGGGAAGTCGCGGGCGATGCGCAGCGTCGTCTCGGCGGTCATGTTCACGCCCGAGCGTCCCGGGATGTTGTAGAGGATCACGGGCAGGGGCGAGTGCTCCGAGACAGTGCGGAAATGCTGGTAGAGCCCCTCCTGCGAGGGCTTGTTGTAGTAGGGCGTAACGCTCAGGATGGCATCGGCACCCCGCAGGTCGAATTCGCGCAGCTGGTCGAGTACCTCCGAGGTGGAGTTGCCGCCGCAGCCCATGACCAGCGGCACGCGGCCGGCGATCTGATTGGTGATGAACATGGCGATTACGGCCCGTTCGGGCATGTAGAGGGTCGGGGTCTCGGCCGTCGTGCCGAGGGCGACGATGTAATCGACGCCGCCCTCGATGACGTAGTCGATCATGCGGGCCAGCGCCTGGTAATCGACGCGTCCCTCCTGTGTGAAGGGGGTAATCATGGCGGCGCCTACGCCGGACAGTGCGGAATGTTTCATGGTATTCATCGTTTTTCGTTTTCGTATTCAGAACAGTTCTCCCTGACGGGGGTCCGGCCTGTCGGCCGCGGATTCTCCGCTCGCTTGTTGCGCCGGGACGGCGGAATGCGTCTCGGCGGCCGGAACTTCCTCCTGCGGGTCGGCCCCCGTTTCGAGCATTTTGAGGAACTCCTCCTCCGAGAGGATGCGGACGCCCAGCTTCTCGGCCTTCTTCCGCTTTTCGGGTCCCATCTTCTCGCCGGCGACCAGAAAATCGACATTGCCCGAGACGGCCGAGAGGTTGCGTCCTCCGTGTTGCTCGATGAGCTCCTTCATCTCTTCGCGGCTGCGTGAGAAGCGCCCCGAGACGACGAAACTCCGTCCGGCGAGTGCTTCAGACGCGAGTTCTCGCGTGGCGGTTTCGAATTGCAGACCGGCACGGCGCAGCCGTTCGATGATGCGCCGGTTCTCTGCGTCGGCGAAGTATTCGAGAATCGCGTCGGCGATCTTTCCGCCCACCTCGTCCGCCTCGACCAGCTCTTCGCGCGAGGCCTGCATGACGGCCTCCAGCGAGCGGAAGTGGTCGGCGAGGTATTTGGCCGTCGTTTCGCCGACGAATCGGATGCCCAGGCCGAACAGTACGCGGCGGAAGGGTACTTCGGTCGAGCGGCGGATCGAGCGTATGATGTTCTCGGCCGATTTTTCGCCCAGGCGCGGCAGTGGCGCCAGCTGCTCGGCCTTCAGGTCGTAGAGGTCGGAGATGTCGTGCAGGAGCCCGTTGTCGTAGAGCAGCTCGACGGTTTCCTCGCCCAGCCCTTCGATGTCGAGGGCCTTGCGGCGGATGAAGTGGAGGATGCGTCCGATAATCTGGGGCCGGCAGCCGCTCTGGTTGGGGCAGTAGTGTTTCGCTTCGCCCTCGTAACGAACCAGCGGGGTATGGCACACCGGGCAGCAGGTGATGTATTCGAAGGGCCGGCTGTCGGCGGGACGCTCCGCCAATTCGACCCCCGTGATCTTGGGAATGATCTCCCCGCCCTTCTCGACATAGACCATGTCGCCCGGACGGATGTCCAGCTGGGCCATCTGCTCGGCGTTGTGCAGCGTGGCGCGCCGTACGGTGGTGCCTGCAAGCAGCACCGGGTCGAGGTTCGCAACGGGAGTGATCGCTCCGGTGCGTCCGACCTGGAAGGAGACGCTCTCGAGACGGGTGAGCGCCTGTTCGGCCTTGAACTTGTAGGCCACGGCCCATTTCGGGGCTTTGGCCGTGAATCCCAGCCGGCGACGCATGGCGAAATCGTTCACCTTGATGACCACGCCGTCCGTGGGAAAAGGCAGTGAACGTCGCGCTTCGTCCCAGTGGGCGATGAAAGCATCCACCTCCTCCGTATTGCGGCAGATGCGCATGTGTTCCGAGACTTTGAAGCCCCATTCGCGGGCCTTCTGAAGACTTCCCCAGTGGTTCGTGAAGGGAAGGCGGTCGCCTGCAAGCTGGTAGAGCGTACAGTCCAGACCGCGCCGGGCCACGACGGACGAGGCCTGCTGCTTGAGCGTTCCGGCCGCCGCATTGCGCGGATTGGCGAAGAGCTGCTCGCCGTTGGCTTCGCGTTCGGCATTGAGACGGTCGAACGAGGCGTAGGGCATGAGAATCTCGCCCCGGATCTCGAACAGTTCGGGCCATCCTTCGCCCCGCAGCCGCAGCGGTACGGAACGTATCGTGCGGACGTTGGCCGTAACGTCGTCGCCCGCAACGCCGTCGCCGCGCGTTACCGCCTGCGTGAGCCGTCCGTGCTCGTAGGTGAGCGAGATGGCCGTGCCGTCGAACTTCAGTTCGCAGACATACTCCGTCGGTCCTACCTCGCGTTCGATGCGCTCGATGAATTCATGCAGCTCGTCGGTCGAGTAGGTGTTGCCCAGCGAAAGCATGGGGTAGCGGTGGCGGACGGTCTGGAATTCGGCGCAGAGGTCGCTGCCCACGCGCATCGTGGGCGACGTGGGGTCGGCATATTCGGGGTGCTCCGCTTCGAGGCGCTGGAGTTCGTGCATCATGGCATCGAACTCGAAATCGGAGATTTCGGGTGCGTTTTCGACGTAGTATTTGTGATTATGGTAGTCGAGCTGCCGGCGCAGCTCCTCGATCCGCTCGCGTATCATGATATAAGTATAACCCGCGTAAAGGTACACAATTTGTCCGGAACTGGGGGCAAAATCAAAAAAAATGCAAAAAAAATTGCGGATGCCGTGCGATATGTAAATTTTGCGTATAATTGCAGAAAATTTCGAAGCACAATTATGGCTAAACAGAATACGGCAAAGAAACATATCGTTACGAGTTTTCACAATCTGAGTGCGGAACTGCAGGAAGAAGTCAAGGAAAAGTATCCCCTGGGATTCACCGACGCGATGATGCGGGTGGACAAACCCAACGGAGACTTTTTTTATGCCGTACCTTTCGAAACCGACGAGGTTTCCTATCTGGTGAAGATCGACGTGAAGATCGACGACCATTCGCAGGATGACGACGACAAGGACTATTACGACGATGACATCAAGGGTGCGGACGAAATCCAGGGCGACGACGAGGCCTCGGAGGGTATGGAGAGTTCCGACGACGATGTAGATATCTGATCCGTATGAGGGGGCTGTTCTGCTGTGCCGTGATGCTGGCTGCCGGAGCCTGCGGTCTGGCCGACGATGAGCGCAGCGAGGAGAACAGGTACATCTATCCCGTATTTTCCGACAAGACATTCGAAGCCTATTGCATCCGCGAGTTCGACCTCGACGGCAACGGCCGCATTTCGCGCTACGAAGCGCAGCGGGTCCTGCGCCTCGACTGTTCGGGATTGGGCATCGCGACGCTCTATGACATCGCCGAGTTCTCGAATCTGCGCGAACTCGACTGCAGCGACAACGATCTTGCGACGCTCGACGTGAGCATGCTTGCGCACCTCGAGCGGCTCGATTGTGCGTACAACCGCCTGACGGCGCTCGATGTCGGCGGACTGCGCGGACTCGTTTCGCTCGATGTCGGCGGCAATCCGCTGCGGCAGCTCGACCTGGCGTCGAATGGTTCGCTCGTGCGTTTCGGTGGTTGCGACTGCGGCTTCGTAACGCTCGATGTGGCGCCCTGTGCCCGGAACATGGAACTGGTCGATGTGCGCGGATGCACCGATCTGACGATTCTATACATTGCTGTCGGGCAGCAGATCTCCTCGCTCCGTTGCGACGGGACGACACAGGTTGTCGAACGATGATGCGGCGGCCGGGAGGGAGACGATCCTTCTCGTAAACAAAAGGCCGGAGACTCGATCTCCGGCCTTTTGTCGTTGTGTGCCGTTCCATTCTGCGGCCGGCGTCCCGACCGTGGCGCGGATGGTCGGTATTCTTTCATAATTTGTTGAAAAGTACCCGCCCGGCGTGTTTCTATTCGAAGAAAAATTCGTACCTTTGGATGCAAAAAATGTCTTTTGCGCTAAATTTTTAACCGGTTACGATGAAAAAAGTAGATGTAATCCTCGGCCTGCAATGGGGGGACGAGGGCAAGGGAAAGGTCGTGGATGTGCTGACGCCCCGTTATGAAGTCGTTGCACGTTTCCAGGGCGGTCCCAATGCGGGTCATACGTTGGAATTCGGCGGTGAGAAATATATCCTGCGTTCGATACCTTCCGGTATTTTCCAGGGAGGCAAGACCAATGTCATCGGCAACGGCGTGGTGCTTGACGCCATCCTGTTCCGTGAAGAGGCCGAGGCGCTGGCGGCCAGCGGCCACGATCTGACCCGGCAACTCGTCATATCGAAGAAGGCACATCTGATCCTTCCGACGCATCGCATGCTCGATGCAGCCTATGAGGCGGCCAAGGGCAGCTCCAAGATCGGCACTACGGGCAAGGGTATCGGTCCGACCTATACGGACAAGGTCAGCCGCAACGGCATGCGCGTGGGCGACCTGCTGAATCCCGATTTCCGGGCGATCTACGCGAAGGCCAAGGCCCGCCACGAACAGATCCTTCGCAGCCTGAATTACAGCTACGACATTACGGAACTCGAGGCCAAGTGGTTCGAGGCCGTCGAGTACCTCAAGCGCTTCCGCATCGTGGACAGCGAGTATTTCGTGAACGGCTGCCTGGCCGACGGCAAGTCGATCCTTGCCGAGGGTGCGCAGGGTACGCTGCTCGACGTCGATTTCGGATCGTATCCTTTCGTAACCTCCTCGAACACGGTCTGCGCAGGCGTCTGCACCGGTCTGGGCGTGGCCCCCAATCGCATCGGCGAGGTTTACGGCATCTTCAAGGCATACTGTACGCGCGTGGGCAGCGGCCCGTTCCCCACGGAGCTCTTTGACGAGACGGGCGAGCGGCTCTGTCAGCTCGGACACGAATTCGGTGCCGTTACCGGTCGCAAGCGCCGCTGCGGATGGCTCGATCTGGTGGCCCTCAAGTATGCGATCATGATCGACGGTGTAACGCAGCTCATCATGATGAAGTCCGACGTGATGAATGACTTCGATACGATCCGCGTGGCCACGGCCTACGAGATCGACGGAAAGCGCACGACGGAGTTCCCCTACGAGATTACGGACGGCGTGAAGCCCGTCTATACCGATTTCGAGGGTTGGAAGTGCGACCTGCGCCGGTGCCGCCGCTACGAGGATTTCCCCGAGGCGTTCCGCCGCTATGTGGAGTTCATCGAACGCGAGACGGGCGTTCCCGTGAAAATCATCTCCGTGGGTCCTGACCGCGGAGAGACGATCGAAAGATAGTTCAATACCTAAATAGTAACCATGAAACAACCATTGAAAATCGTAGTATTGGCCAAGCAGGTGCCCGACACCCGCAATGTGGGCAAGGATGCGATGACGCCCGAAGGGACGGTCAATCGTGCGGCTCTGCCGGCCATCTTCAATCCCGAGGACCTCAATGCCCTCGAGGCCGCGCTGCGGCTCAAGGACGCCGTTGAGGGATCGACGGTCCATATCCTGACGATGGGTCCCCAGCGTGCCGCCGACATCATCCGCGACGCAATGTTCCGCGGCGCCGACGGCGGCTACCTGCTTTCGGGCCGCGAGTTCGCCGGGTCGGATACGCTGGCGACCTCCTACGCCCTTTCGTGCGCCCTGCGCAGGATCTCGCCCGACGTGATCTTCGCCGGACGTCAGGCCATCGACGGCGATACGGCGCAGGTGGGTCCCCAGGTGGCCGAGAAACTCGGCCTGCCGCAGGTTACCTATGCCGAGGAGATCGTTGAGGTCAAGGAGGCTTCGCTGGTTATCAAACGCCGTCTGGAACATGGTGTCGAGACGGTCGAGTGCCCGCTGCCGGCCGTCATCACGGTCAATGCCTCGGCTGCCGAGTGCCGCCCGCGCAACGCCAAGCGCGTGATGAAGTACAAGTATGCCCTCGCCACGTCGGAGATCGCCGCAGCGGCCGGAACGCCCGCAGCGGAGCGTGCTGCCGCGACACCCTACCTGCAGATCGTCGAGTGGGCTCCCGCGGATGTCGATCCGGATCCCGCACAGCTCGGCCTGCAGGGTTCGCCCACGAAGGTCAAGAAGATCGAGAATGTGGTCTTCGCGGCCAAGGAGGCCAAGCGCCTCACGGCATCGGACGAGGATATCAATTCACTGATGGTCGAACTTATTGCGAGCCACACGCTCGGTTAATGCACTTTGGAGATGAACAACGTATTCGTATATATCGAGATGGAGGGCGGCAAAATCGCCGACGTGAGTCTCGAACTGCTGACCAAGGGCCGCGAGCTGGCCGCACGGCTCGGTGTGAAGACCGAGGCCGTCGTCCTGGGCTGCAATCTCGCGGGTATCGAGAAGGAACTGGCAAAATACGGTGCCGATACGGTGTGGGTGGCCGATGACGGGATCTTTGATCCGTTCCGTACGCTGCCCCATACGGCCGTGATGTGCGGGCTGATCGAACAGGAGAAGCCCCAGATCGCGCTCTTCGGCGCAACGCCCGTGGGCCGCGATTTCGCGCCGCGCGTATCGTCGGCGCTGCACAGCGGTCTGACGGCCGACTGTACGCAGCTTGAGATCGGCGACCACAAGGATGCCAAGACGGGCAAGGAGTACAAGGACCTGTTGTATCAGATCCGTCCCGCCTTCGGCGGCAACATCATCGCCACGATCGTCAATCCGGATCACCGTCCGCAGATGGCCACCGTGCGTGAGGGCGTGATGCGCAAGGAGTGTGCCCCGCAGGCCGCAGCCGGCGAGGTGAAGCCGATCGACTGGCAGAAGTTTGTCAAGGATACGGACCTGGCGGTGAAGATCGTCGATCGTCAGATCGAGGAGCGCAAGATCGACATCAAGGGTGCTTCGATCATCGTGGCCGGCGGCTACGGCATGGGCTCGAAGGAGAACTTCAAGCTGGTGCATGACCTGGCCGACGTGCTGGGTGCCGAGGTCGGCGCAAGCCGTGCGGCGGTCGATGCGGGCTTCACGGAGCATGAGCGTCAGGTGGGGCAGACCGGCGTTACGGTGCGCCCGAAACTCTACATCGCCTGCGGTATCTCGGGGCAGATCCAGCATACGGCCGGCATGGACCAGTCGTCGATGGTCATCTCGATCAACTCCGATCCCGATGCGCCGATCAACAAGATCGCCGACTACGCCATCACGGGCGACGTGAACGAGATTATCCCGAAAATGATCAAGTACTACAAGCAAAACTCGAAGTAATGGCTAATTTCTTTTCAGATAACAAGGATTTGCAGTTCCATCTGGATCATCCGCTGATGCGGAAGATCGTGGAGCTGAAGGAGCGCGGCTTTGCCGACAAGGAGCTCTACGACTATGCGCCGCAGGATTTCGACGACGCGATGGACTCCTACCGCCGCGTGCTGGAGATCGCCGGCGAGGTGTGCGGCGATGTGATCGCCCCCAACGCCGAGGGTGTGGACCATGAGGGCCCGCGCGTGGTAAATGACCATGTGGAGTATGCTTCGGGTACGGTTCGCAACATGAAGGCCGTGGTCGATGCCGGTTTGAGCGGCATGACTCTCCCGCGCAAGTACGACGGACTGAACTTCCCGCTCATCTGCTTCGTCATGGCCAATGAGATGGTGGCCCGTGCGGATGCCAGCTTCGAGAATATCTGGGGTCTGCAGGACTGCGCCGAGACGCTCAACGAGTTTGCCTCGGAGGAGCAGAAGGAGAAGTTCCTCAAGTGGGTGTCGGCCGGCGCGACGTGCGCCATGGACCTCACGGAGCCCGATGCCGGATCGGATCTGGGTGCCGTGATGCTGAAGGCCACCTGGTCGGAGGAGCGGCAGACCTGGCTGCTCAACGGCGTGAAGCGTTTCATCACGAACGGCGACGGCGAGGTTTCGCTCGTTCTGGCCCGTACGGAGGAGGGGACGACCGACGCCCGCGGCCTGTCGATGCTCGTCTATGACAAGCGCGACGGCGGCGTGAAGGTGCGCCGTATCGAGAACAAACTCGGCATCAAGGGCTCGCCGACGTGCGAGCTGGTCTTCACAAATGCTCCGGCCCAGCTGGTCGGCGACCGCAAGATGGGTCTGATCAAGTACGTCATGTCGCTGATGAACGCCGCCCGTCTGGGTATCGGCGCACAGTCGGTGGGCCTTTGCGAGGCCGCCTTCCGCGAGGCGCTGAAGTATGCCCACGAGCGTGAGCAGTTCGGCAAGCCGATCATCCGTTTCGCAGCCGTTTCGGAGATGCTTTCGAACATGAAGGCCAAGCTGCAGGGCGCCCGTGCGCTGCTCTATGAAACGGCCCGCTTCGTGGAGGTCTACAAGCAGTACACGCATATTTCGCACGAGCGTTCGCTCGAACCGGAAGAGCGTCAGGAGATGAAGTTCTACAACCGTCTGGCCGACGGTTTCACGCCGCTCGTAAAGCTCTTCTCGTCGGAGTATGCCAACCAGTTGGCCTATGATGCGATTCAGATCCACGGCGGCTCGGGATTCATGAAGGATTACCCCTGCGAGCGCCTCTATCGCGACGCCCGCATCATGAATATCTACGAGGGTACGTCGCAGCTGCAGGTCGTGGCGGCGATCAACGCCGTAACGAAGGGCACCTTCATGGAACAGATCGAGCGTTACGCCGCCGAAGAGTATTCGGAGGCGATGCGGCCGATCGTTGCGAAACTGAAGGCGCTGACCGTGAAGTTCTCGGAGATGGTGGCACGGGTCGAGGCCGGCGACAAGGAGTGCGCCGGATTCAAGGACTTCCATGCCCGCCGTCTGGTCGAGACAGCCGGTCATATCATCATCAGCTACCTGCTGGCCCGTCAGGCCGGCCAGTCGGAGGAGTATGTCGCCTCGGCGCGCATCTTCTCGAAGCTGGCCGAAGGCAAGATTTCGGAGGCATATACCTATGTGATGGACTCCACGACCGAAGATGTCGAACTGTTCCACGCCGTAGGCGACGAGGAGTAGTGCCGTAGGTGCCGGTCAAAAGCGGGGCGTCCCGGATTCGATCCGGGACGCCCTTTTTTGTCGGTTGCCGGAGGGGCCGTGCCTGACGGAACGGGACCTCGGAAGCCTTTTCCGGGCGGATATTTGTATGCGCACGATTTTTGACGTATATTTGTCCGTAACCTTTCAAACAGGGAGTCTTATGATGAAGAAGATTTTATTTCTCGCCGCCGCCGTGCTCTTCTGCACGCCGCTCTTTGCGCAGGATCACCGCAGCGAAATCACCGTGTCTTACGGATATGCCCCGACATCGAACTGGAGCGATTCGTTCAGTGCGATCAAGGACCTGGTTTCGGATGCGAAGACCGATATATCGGGTTGGGGTGCCGTTACGGTCGGTTACAACTTCCGCCTGCTGGGTCCGTTGAGCATCGGTGCCCAGGTAGTCTGCTCGACCAACACACAGAAGATCAAGGGAACGGGCACGGAGATCAAGAACCGTTATTGGGCCGTCATGCCCAATGTGAAGTGGACGTGGCTCAACCTGAAAATCATCTCGCTTTACTCACGGGGAGCCATCGGAGCCGTATTCTCGAAAGCCGAGGTCCAAGATGCGAAGGATGAGAATGCCACCCGCTTCGCCTATCAGGTTTCGCCTATCGGCATCACCGTCGGCGGCCGTCTGGCACTCTATGCCGAAGCCGGTATCGGAGCCTCGGGATCGATTCTGGCCGGTGTGCGCTATCGCTTCTGATCCGATCAGTTGCAGACAAAGGAGCCGCTCCATCGATTTGGAGCGGCTCCTTCTCATTTTGGCATCCTGTCCGAATTACGCTTCGTCCGGGACTGTTGCTGTTTTGATTGTGATTCCAGATGTCGTGTCGAAGAACCCGGATGGAAGCCGGTCGGCGATTCCGCGATGGCAGTCGGCTGTTCCCAATGGAAGGGAGCGAATTCTGCTGCGGCCTGCGGGTCGCGCCATGAGGGCTTGCGCAGAGCGTAGATGACGAACGGTACGCCGACGACGAGCAGGCACCCGATGACAAGCACGGAATACCATACGGTATTGCTGCCCGTGGCGATCTGTCCGGGCGGGATGAAGCTCAACACGAAGGCCAGCAGCGATCCGAGGAATCCCAATCCTCCGAGCAGCCACATCATGCCGTTCCGTTTGCCGAGGCGGAAAGGCCGCGGGGTCGATTTCATGCGGTAGCGCAGTACGATCGCCGCGGCGAACATCAGCATGTACATGATCAGGTAGAGCAGCACGGTGAGCTGCGACAGAATCTGGTAGAACGACTGTACGGAGGGCATCACGACGAACAGCAGCGCCAGCAGCGTTACGATTGCCCCCTGGATGTAGAGGATGTTGCTCTGTACGCCGTTGCGGTTCGTCTTCTGGAAGAAGGGGGGCAGGTATCCCGCCTTGCCGACGGTGAAGATACCCTTCGAAGGACCGGCTACCCATGTCAGCACGCCGGCCAGCACGCCGAACATCAGGGCGATGGCGATCACGGGCGAGGCCCACGATAGGTGCAGGTAGCGGAAATAGTCGTCGAAGCCGATAAGCAGCGACTGCGTGAGGCTGATCTCCTTGGCGGGAATGATGAGCCCCAGGGCGAAGGTGCCCAGCACGAAGATGCAGACCGTGGCCAGCGAGCCGATGATGATGGCCCGCGGGTAGTTGCGTGTGGGGTTCTTCACGTCCATGACGTGGATGCCCATCATCTCCATGCCGGCATAGAAGAGGAAGATGCTGCTGGCCAGCACGAGATTGTCGAGCTTCGTAAGGTCGGGAAAGAATCCCTGCGAGAGGTCCATGTGGTTCGTGCCGCCCGTAGCCAGATAGACGATGCCCAGGATGATGAGCAGGCCTGCGGGGATGATCGTGCCGACCATGCCGCCCCATTTGCTGATCTTGCCGACCCAACTCATTCCCTTGAGCGAGATGAAGGTCGCCACCCAGTAGATCGCCATGACGATCAGCAGAGTGAAGAGCTTGTTCGAGGCCAGCGACATGTCGTGCGTCTCGTTCGTCCCGATAAAGGCGATCGACACGACACCGAAGGTCAGCACCGTCGGATACCAGATCGTCGATTCGATCCACTGCAGCCAGATGGCCAGAAATCCCGTGCGGGCGCCGAAGGCCTCGCCGACCCAGCGGAAGACACCTCCCTGTTTGTCGGAGAACATCGCGGCAAGTTCGGCGGCGACCAGCGCCGTAGGAATGAGGAACACGATGGCCGCAAAGAGGTAGTAGAAGGCCGACGAGAGGCCGTAGACCGCTTCGGCCGGGAGTCCGCGCAGGCTGACGACGGCCGTAACGTTCATGATGGCCAGCGTCATGACGCTCAATTTGAACCCCTTGCTTGAGGTAGTTTTTTTTACATCCATATGCGTTGTTTTTGTTTGAACGCTGCAGCGAGTGCAACTACCGTGCAAAAATCCGGCGGTGCGAAAACCGGACGGCGCAGGTGGAAATCCGGCAGAAATTCCTATCTTTGTTCCATCGACGATCCACAATCCGTTTGCCATGCGCCGTATTGCAACGATTCTCTCTCTGCTTCTCTTCCTGACTTCGTGCGGCACACGCCCGACGAAGACTGAACAGGCGGCACCCGCCACCGTTCCGGCGACGTTCCGTGTTCCCGTGCCTCCGGCGCACCTGACGGAAGAAGGACGCCGCGAATACCTGAAGGCCCACTATTGGGACTGTTTCGACTTTGCCGATACGCTGTTTCTTGCGCGGATCGACACGGCGCAGATGTTCGACGCCTTTGCCCGTTATATCGTGCTGCTTTCGGACCGCCCGACGGACGGCGCACCGATCGACACGCTCATGCGCCGCGCCTGCTCGTCGCGCCGGATGATGGACTATTTCGCGATGTTGGCCGACGGAGTGCTCCACGATCCCAATTCGCCCTTCCGGAACGATGAATTCTACATTCCCGTGCTGCGGGCCCTGCTGGCGGCGCCCTGGTATGACGAATACGAGCGGATTGCGCCCGAATACGACCTGCACATGGCGCTTCAGAACCGCGTCGGGGAACGGGCCAACGACATCCGCTATACGCTCGCCTCGGGCGCTTCGGGGACCCTTTACGGGTTGGATGCCGAGTATGTCCTGCTTTTTGTCAATAATCCCGGCTGTACGATGTGCCGCGAGATCCGTGAGGAGATTGCTTCTTCACCCATGCTCTCGGAGATGATCGAACGGGGCCGACTGCGTGTGCTGGCGCTCTATCCCGATGAGGACCTGGCTGCGTGGCGCGACTATGCGGATCAGATTCCGCCGAAGTGGATCAATGCCTACGACCGGGGATGCGTCATCCGGGATGAGGGAACCTACGATTTCCATGCCATCCCGTCGCTTTACCTTTTCGACTGCGACAAGCGTGTGCTGGTGAAGGATTCGACCTCGGTTCCGCAGATCGAGGAGGTGATCGACCGCCGGGGATAATGAGCCGATGCGGCGGCGTTATAACTGTTCGGTATGTTCCCGGGGTCGGGTATAGATTTTGCTTATCGGGCCATAAAAAAAGACGATCGCTTTTATGCGGGATCTTTGCGGGGAATCGTTACCTTTGTACCGGTCAAAAACCACGAAATACAAACATACACACTTTAAATAGTAAAACTATGGCAAAGAAATGGCGTTGTACCGTATGCGGGTACATTCACGAAGGACCCGAGGCACCCGAGCAGTGCCCGATGTGCAAGGTTGGCAAGGATAAGTTCGTAGAAGTCGTAGAGCAGGAAGGCGATCTTGATTTCGTTACCGTTCATAAGATCGGCGATGGCAAAGGCGCCAGCAAGGAGCTCTGGGAGGGTCTGCAGAACCACTTTATGGGCGAGTGCACCGAGGTGGGCATGTATCTGGCCATGAGCCGTCAGGCTGACCGCGAGGGCTATCCCGAGATTGCCGAGGCTTACAAGCGTTATGCCTGGGAGGAGGCCGAGCACGCCTCGAAGTTCGCCGAGCTGATAGGTGAGGTGGTATGGGATACGAAGACCAACCTCTACAAGCGCATGAACGCCGAGTGCGGTGCCTGCGAGGACAAGATGCGTCTGGCCCGCATGGCCAAGGAGGAGAACCTCGATGCCGTGCACGATACCGTACACGAGATGGCCAAGGACGAAGCGCGCCACGGCAAGGGATTCGAAGGCCTTTACAAGCGTTACTTCGGCAAGTAATCCCTCCTTCAATAGATTCGGAGCAGGCTTCCCATCATGGGGAGCCTGCTTTTTTTCGCCGGATCGATTGCCGGAATAATTTTTGGCTTATCTTTGTACTCCGGCTACACCACCACTCAAAAATATCGTGAAAAGATGAAAAAAATGTTTCTGACGCTTCTTGCTGCGGTTTTGTTTTGCGCAGCCGGGTCCTGCTCGAAGGACGACACGCCGGGCGATCCCGAAGGAACCGCCATGCTCAACATGTACAACGAGCAGAACGGAAAAACGATGCTTGATGATTCGGACATTTATATCAACGATGCCGGAAATTTCATCAGTCCTTCGGATTGCCAGATCTTCATGCTGGGCAAACGTTCGGGGCTGGGGGATGTGCAGATATCCGCATTGAAGAATCCCGCTACCGAAGTAGCGGTAACGAAAGGATATGGTTATGTGGCCGTGCGGGGTGCCGCTGCCCGGATGTTCCCGTCTCAAAATGTGGCACTGCCGCTTGATCCCGCCCTGGGCGCAAACTACCTCAAGTTCTATGTTGCCGACAATATAGAAGATACGGAGCGCGGAAATCTGGGCGCCGTTGTGAAGTTCGTTATCGAGACTCCCCGGAACCACGGATTGCCCGAGTGGGGCTCCGCACCCTACAAGTTGGATTATTCGTCGAAGGCCCTTATGGATAAGGTTGCCGTAACAATGCCTTCCGACAACTTTGAGGCCGAACTCGACGGCAAGGGTGAGCTCGTGTGCGAGAAGCAGGGGCGCAAACTGGTCTTTACATTGCTCGAGTGGCCGTCGTACGGTTCCGGGTCCACCTATTATACCTTGCGGCTGCGTATCGGCGAAAGTTATACGGAGGTGCGTGTGGCGCTCGATTATTGATGGAACGGAGGACTTTTTCCGTCAGACAGTTATGAAAGCGTCCGGAGGTCAAAGACTCCGGGCGCTTTCGTTTACGCTTCATGCGGCGGATCCTCTCGGGGACGGAGCAGTCGGACAACTTTCGCGACAAGCCATTCGTAACCGCTTCGGGCCGCATAAGCCACCTCGTAGACCGTTTCGATCTGTGTCCGAATCCTTTGCAGCTCTTCACAGATCGAGAAGCGGTAGATTGCCAGGGCGATGAGCGCGAAAAGCAGGCCGAGGACCGCAGCCGAAAGAATGAGCGATCCGGTCAATGAGGACAACCATACGACGAGTGCCGTAAGCACCATCAGCATGGCTGCCAGCGCTGCGATCGCGAAGAAAAGCAGTGCGGCGACAAGATGGCCGGAGGCGGAGCGGTCGTTCATGGTCTGCTGCGGTTTACTGCTCCTCGCATTGACAGCGGATTTCGTCGATGCGGGTCTCTACCTCTCCGATTTTCTCCTGTACACGGTCCAGTTCTTCGCCGACAAGGTCCTTGATTTTCCGACGCAGTTCCGGGCCCGACTGGGGCGTGAGCAACATCGTGAGGGCCGATCCGAGAATCATGCCGCCCACGAGCGATGCGATGACGATGCCTGTGTTTTTCATGGTAATGATGTTTTTATGCCGCGGGAAGTGTTGCAAAGTCCGGGCCAAAAGGCTACCTTTGAGATATGAATGCGGATATCCGGACAACGGTGGCCTTTACGGGCCACCGTACTTACGGCGGTACGGCGGGAGCGTCGCTTGCGGCGGCCGTGGAGCGTGCTTTCGCCCGCGGTTACCGTACTTTTCTGTCGGGCATGGCCATGGGCTTCGACCTTGCAGCGGCCGAAGCGGTTCTTGCGTTCCGTGCGGAGCACCCATGCGTACGGCTTGTCGCCGTCATACCTTTCCGCGGGCAGGAGACCCGTTTCCCGGAGCTGGAGCAGGCGCGCTTCAGGGCCGTGGAGGCTGCATCCGACGAGACCGTGGTTCTTTCCGAGGTTTTTCATCGCGGGTGCTATGCCGTGCGGAACCGTTATCTGGTCGATAATGCTTCACTCGTCGTGGCCTGGTATGACGGTTCTCCCGGCGGAACACAATACACCCTGCGTCGGGCTTTCGGGCGAAATTGCGAGGTGTGGAACCTTCATCCTTCAGCAGCGCTGGCCATCCGGCCGGCGGATCCCGAACTCTTCTGATATCCGACCTCAGCCAATACGAAAAACGGAGCATCATGCGATGCTCCGTTTTTTCGTTGTCGGATTCTTATGGACGATTATTTCCAGTTGAGAATCTTGTGGAAGTCGTACTCCTCGGGGTTGGCCACATACTTCTTGGCGGCTTCGTAATCGGCCGGCGTGATAGCGTTGAGGATGTTCTCGACTACCGAGGTGAACTTGTCCGAGTTGATATCGACCAGACGGGGCGGAATCTTGCCCGTCGTGGGGTCCTGCAGGTCCTTCAGGTAGAGCGGTGATACGTTGCCCTCGGAATCCACATAGACCATGCAGCCCGTCTTGCCCTCGGCAAAGAGCTTGTGCACGCCGATACCCAACTCCGAGCAGTAGGTCAGGTCGTAAGCAATCGGGGTCTGGCAGCGGATTTCGTAGCCGAGCTCTACGGGGCGGCTCTTGACCTTGATACCCAGCTCCTTGAGCTTCTTCTCGATCATCTCGTTGAAGATGTGTGCCTTCGAAACCTTGCCCAGCTCGGGATGTCCGTGCTCGTCGTAGGTGAAGTGTACGCCGCTCTTGCGGATCTCCTCGTCCGAAAGGGCGTGGAAGACGCCCTCCGAGATGACGGCGGCACCGTAGTCCATACCCATGATCTTGCGCTTGATGATCGACGAGATCACGAGGTTCACGATCTTCTCGACGGTGATCTCCGTCTTGTTGAACATCTCGGGGATGACGATCATCGGATAGTGGCAGGCCTCACCGATACCGAAGGCGAGGTGTCCGGCCGAACGGCCCATGGCAGCCAGCACGAACCAGTTGCCGCTCGTACGGGCGTCCACATAGACGGCGCGGGCGATGACGGCACCCTTGTCCTTGGCCGACTCGTAACCGAACGTGGGCGTGCCCTTCGGAAGGGGCAGGTCGTTGTCGATGGTCTTCGGAACGTGGATGTTGGCGATGGGGTACTTCTTGGCCTCGAGGAATTTGGCGATACGGTTGGCCGTCGAGGCGGTATCGTCTCCGCCGACCGTAACGAGGAGTTTCACGTTGTTGTCGGTGAAGAACTTGAGGTTGAAGTTGTTTTCGAAATCGGCATCGGTCGGCTTGAAGCGGCTCATCTGCAGGAACGATCCACCCTGGTTGAAGATGCCGTCGGCCATCGGATAGTCGATGTCCACGGTGCGGGGCGAGGGGTTGAACAGTCCCGTATAGCCTTCGTGCAGGCCGATTACGCGGTAACCTTTGCGGAGGAACGTCTTGGCGACGCTGCCCACTACGGTGTTCATGCCGGGGGCCGGTCCGCCGCCGGTCAGGATTGCGATAGCTTCTTTCATGATCTTGATAGGTTTATTGTGTTTTTTGAACCTGTTTTTCGGACTAAAACCGCCCAAAAATACGACATATTTTTCAAACGGGCAAAAAAAAGAGGCCTCCCTCGCGGGAACGCCTCTTAATAAAATAACCGGTAATTATAGTTTACTCAACTACAGTTACGTTAATGGCCTGTTCTCCCTTGGCACCCGTGCCGATTTCGAACTCGACCGTCTGACCTTCGTTGAGCGACTTGAAACCCTCCTTCGCAATTCCCGAGAAGTGCACGAAAATTTCCTTGCCGTTCTCCGCCGTAATGAATCCGTAGCCTTTCTTGCTATCGAACCATTTTACTTTGCCTGTCATAAAAAATGAATTAAAATGTTATTAGGTTCTACAAAGTAATATAAAAAACATTGACTTTCAAAATGATTTGATCTTTTTTTTGGATTAGCATGAAAAATGCTATCTTTGTAGACTACTAATAGCAGCGATTCATGAGCAAACGGTTCAAATGGGCGATTTTGGCACTGTTGGGGTTCTCGACAGCGTGTTCCACGGTAAAAAACACCGCGAAAGGCAACTCCGAAAGGGCGGAACGCGCGGATTCTACGGCCGTGGAGGGCAGCGAACGTCCGCAGATCATTGTCATGTACGGTGTGCGTCCGCCAGCTCAGACGCCGTTGGACAAGCGTCCCATGGAGCAGGTCGAACGCTCGCAGAGTCCAACGGTCCCGGAATCTTCGGAAACCGGCGGTGAAACGCCGCAAGCGGAGCGCTGATCCATGCGCGGCCGGCGTTTGGGGCTCCGCAAGAAATGGGCCCTCGATCTTTTTTCAGACCTGTATCGGGAGCGGGTGCGCGAACATCGTCTCGATACGCTCTTTTGGGAGTGTACGCTGCGTTGCAATCTCTCGTGCCGTCACTGCGGCAGCGACTGCCGTACGGATCCCGGGGTGGCGGACATGCCTTTGGAAGATTTCCTGCGCGTTCTCGATGAGGAGGTAACGCCCCATGTCGATCCGGCACAGGTGCTCGTCGTCATCTCGGGCGGCGAGGCATTGGTACGCCCGGATCTCGAACGGGCCGGAATGGAAATTTCCCGCCGCGGTTATCCGTGGGGGATGGTTACCAACGGACTGGCGCTGACTCCGGACCGGCTGCGCAGCCTGCTTGCGGCCGGCTTGCGAAGTTTGTCCGTAAGCCTCGACGGATTCGCTTCCGAGCACAACTGGTTGCGAGGCAATCCGCGCAGCTATGAACAGGCGCTCGAAGCCGTGCGGATGGTCGTGCGCGAGCCGTCGCTCTCCTTCGATATCGTAACCTGCGTTACGGCCTCCCTTGTCCCGCAGTTGGAGGCTTTTCGCGATATGCTCATCGCCGAAGGGGTCCGTCATTGGCGGCTTTTCTCCATTTTTCCGGCCGGGCGTGCCAAGGAGGAGCCGAAACTCCGTCTTTCGGATGCCGAATTCCGGACGTTGCTCGATTTCATCCGACGTACGCGCCGTGAAGGGCGTATCGATGCCAGCTATGCCTGCGAAGGTTTTCTCGGTGGTTACGAGGCCGAGGTCCGCGATCATTTTTATCAATGTGCCGCCGGAATCTCGGTGGCCTCCGTCCGGGTGGACGGGGCTATTTCGGGCTGCACGTCGATCCGTGCCAACTTCAATCAGGGAAATATCTACCGCGACCGTTTCTGGGAGGTGTGGCAGACCCGTTTCCAACCCTTCCGCGACCGGGAATGGATGCGCCGGGGAATGTGCGGAGACTGTCGTATGTTCCGTTATTGCCAGGGTGGCGGCATGCACCTGCGCGACGATCGGGGCATGTTGCTCGGCTGCCATTATCACCGGTTATGAGGTCGGCATCTTCTTGCAACCGGTATTTTTTTGTGAATTTATTTTGTCCTTTCGGATTTTAGACTTATCTTTGTGCGCTCTTAAAACGATAAGGGCCCTGTTCGGGGTGTAGCGCAGTCCGGTTAGCGCGCCAGCTTCGGGAGTTGGAGGTCGCTGGTTCGAATCCAGTCTCCCCGACAGATCGGCAGACCGCCCATTCGGTGGTCTGCTTTTTTTATTCGAGTTTCCGGCCTTCGGAGTTTCCGGTCCGAAGCAAAGTACGATTCGGGGTGTAGCGCAGTCCGGTTAGCGCACCTGCTTTGGGAGCAGGGGGTCACAGGTTCGAATCCTGTTACCCCGACCAAGGGAAAAAAGCCTTTCAGTTTGAACTGAAAGGCTTTTTTCCCTTGATACGTTTCTTGGCTATTCCCGATCGGCCACCGATTCGAGCAGGTGCCCGAAATCCTCGCCGGACACAGGCATGTAAACGGCGAATCCGAGGCTGCGGGCCGTTTCGATATTTTTCAGTCCGTCGTCGATGAATAAGGTCTCTTCGGGGATCATGCCGCTCGCATCGATCATCTTGCGGAAGATCGCCTCGGAAGGTTTCAATTCATGCATCCGGTAGGAGAGATAGACCGCATCGAAATAGTATTCCATCTCGTGGCCGTCGGCCCGGAACATCTCTTCGACGAATTTCATCGAGGCGGGGTTGTTGTTCGAGAGTACATAGGTGCGGATTCCCCGTCGGCGCAGGGTCTCGATCTGCCGGAGCAGTTTGACCGGTATGGGATTCAGAAATTCGCCGTAGGCCCATTCGATCTGCTCGTCGGTGATGTCGGGCCGGTTCGAAAGCTGGCGCATGGCGTCGCAGGTTTCGTGAAAGGTGATGTCGCCGTGTTCGAGGCGTCCGAGCATCTCGGCGGGGTAGCAGGGGTTGATGATTTCGGCCACGGCATCCATGCCGAGATGCCGGAAAGCTGCGATGCAGCGATTCAGGTCGAGCGGAACCAGTACGCCGCCCAGATCGAATACTACGTTTTTGATGGATTCCATAGGATGGATTGCTTCTTGTTCTGGCCCGTTTCGGGCGGCACAAAGATACGAAAAATCCCGTTGCGGAAGATCGGACCGGGAAATATCTATTTCTGGAATTGCATCGTAAAACGCCGCAGCGGAGCGATGAGCGCCATGGGCAGCATCTTGCACAGCGGGATCCAGAGGCGGTTCCACCAGTCGGGTACGATGGTGCGGCGCCCGCGCCACAGCCCCCGCAGTCCCCGACGGGCGCAGGTGTCGGCCGAGATAAGTACGCCCAGGCGCAGCCCGATACGTTGCCAGCGGGGCGTCAGTCCATAGAGATCGGTAGCCACACCGGCCGGGCATACGGCGGTAACGCGGATTCCCGCCTCGCGGACCTCCTTGGCGAAGGCTACGGAGAAGGCGCGCAGGTAGGCTTTCGAGGCGCTGTAAAGCGACAGTCCCGGAAAGGGCATCCACAACGAATAGGAGGACATGTTGAGAATATGACCGCCCTTGCCGCGCCGTATCATGTCCGCGGCATAGAGCCGGCACATTTCCGTGTTGGTCAGGTCGTGGAGGAGGATGATCCGCTCGATCCGCTCGGCAGGGGTGCGGAGCAGGTCGCAAAAGGAGAAGATCCCGGCATTGTTGATCAGCACGTCGATGTCGATCCCCTCACGCCGGGTGGAATCGTACAGCTCCTTTGCGGCGCCGATGCGTGCCAGGTCGATTCCGAATGTCAGCACCCGCGTGCCGGGCGTGGCCGTCTCGATCTCCCTGCGGACCGTTTCGAGCGGTTCGGGCCGGATGCCGGCCAGAACAAGGTTGTATCCCAGGGCTGCCAGCCGGAGGGCATAGCAGCGCCCGATGCCCGATCCTGCACCCGTTACGAGAGCCCATGCCGTGCCTTGTGGTACGGCGCCGCGCCTGCGGCATGTCGTATGTTTTCGGAGACTCATCAGGGCAGGCGCTTAAGCTCTTCGACGATTTTCCGCGGCAGGTCGGGGCAATCCTTGCAGCACTTCATGTCCACGGAGTACATGCGGGCGATGCAGTAGTTGCGGTGGTCGCAGGCGCTGCGGGTCGTTTCGTCGCCCGTGCGGAGCTTCTCGACGAAGGCCGGGTCGTTCACCAGCGCCCGCGCCATCTGCACCAGTTCGAATCCGGCGTCGAGCGCCCGGTCGATGCCTTCGCGGCTCACCAGACCTCCGACATAGATCAGCGGACCCTTGAGTGCGGCGCGGAACTTTTTGGCATCTTCCAGGAAATAGCACTCCTCGAAGGGGAACTGCTTGATCATGAAGGGTCCGCACCAGCGGATGAAGTAGCGGAGCCACCATGGCGAGTAGTAGCTCATCGTGTAGATCGGGATCAGTCCGCGCATGACGGCCATCGGGGCCTTCGAGACGAATCCGCCCGAGAGGACGATGCCGTCCACGCCGTACGATTCGATGACCCGGGCGATCTCGATGCTCTCGGGAATCTCGATGCCGCCCTTGAAACCGTCGTACATGTTGTGCTTGACGGTGATGGCCATGCCGCAGGCCCGTGCAGCTCCGACCGCCTCGTCCAGACACATGCGCATGAAGCGCATGCGGTTCTCGAGCGACCCGCCGTATTCGTCCCGGCGGCGGTTCGTGTATGGCGAAAGGAACTGCGAGATGAGGTATCCGTGCCCGGCGTGCACCTCCACCGAATCGAACCCGGCGTCGTGTGCCGTGCGTACGGCACGTCCGAAATCGCGGGCAACCTCTTCGATCTCGTTGTGCCGCATGCCCCGCACGGGCGTGTAGGCGTAGAGGTTGAAGCCCGACGAAGCGCCGATCGGAATCTGTCCGGCCGTGGAGTAGTGGGTCATGTTGCCGCAGTGGCCGATCTGGATCGCGGCGGCGGCCCCTTCGCGGTGTATGGCGTCGGTGATGTCGCGCAGCCCCGGGACGATCTGGGGCCGCAGCCACAGCTGCTTGTTGAACGACAGTCCGCTGCGCGATACGGCGGCGTAGGCGAGCGTCGTCATGCCGATGCCGCCGCGGGCCACCGAGACGTGGTACTGTTTGAGCTGTTCGGTAGGGCCGAAGTCCTTGCCCATGGATTCGAACGCTGCGGAGCGGATCGTGCGGTTACGCAGCGTAACGGGGCCCAGCTTATAGGGAGTGAAGAGTTTTGACATGGTGGCGGTTCAGGGGTTTCAGTAGATGAAGGGTATGATGCGTTTGCGTTTGAGGCGGATGAACTCTTCGCCGAATTCCCGTTCATAGCGGCGGCGCAACGAGGCGGCGCGGGGCGCCAGGTTGGCGAAGGTCCACCAGGCAAAGACCGCTCCGGCCCACGACCACGAGGCGACGGCGAAGCCGACCCATTCGAGCAGCTCTCCGAAGTAGTTAGCCGACGAGACGTAGCGGAACATGCCGCCGCGGGGGATGTAGTGGCGTGTGTCTCCGGGTTGGCGGAGGTGGCGGATGATGTGGTCCGAGTGGAGGTTGATGACCATTCCGGCAAGGAACAGCATGCCGCCTATGTAAATGTAGGGCTTTGCGAACCATCCGTCGTAGTAGTTCGCCGGGGAGACATAGAAGATCCATCCGCCCTGCATCAGGGCGTTGAGCGTGTTGAAGAGCATGCCCATGAGGACGATGCCGAGGGGCATCTTCGAGTTGCCGCGGATCAGCAGCGGGAAGATGAAGGCCCGCTGGAGGTAGTGCGCCTGGAAGAGCAGGAAGAGCGTAAGCGGCGCGGCCTGCAGCATGCGGTCCGAGGCTGCCCAGAGTATGCACATGAGAATGAATACCGGGGATTCCATGACGACCCATCCGATGCGGTTGGGCACGGGCGGGCCGTAACGACGGTCGAACAGGTAGCCGTATCCGGCCTCGAAGAAGTGCAGGGCGATGAAGACGACGAGCGCCAGAACCGCCATGACGGTCAGGAAGATGTCGAATGTATGTTCCATGCGGGGGACTGCGCGGTAAAACGCAGTAAAGTTACGCTTTTTTTTCGGCTCGGTCAAGGGCTGCCTGTTGCGGATGCTGTTTGCTTTGGCCGGGGAAACGTCCGGATGGTCGGACGAGAAAAAAGAGATGCACCCATCGAGTGTGCATCTCTTTTCGTCATGTCGGCCGCCGGAGCCCGCGCGAAGTGTCGTATCCGACCCTTTTTGCGGCGCTTCGGTCGGACAGGGCGTCAGTGCGTATAGACCTTGCCCTTCTGTTTTTCGCTCTTTTCGTACTTCAGACGCGACTGCGTGGGGTATTTGAGCGTCTCGAACTCCCCGACGGCGTTGCAGATGTCCTGCAGCAGCATGTCGGCCATGTCGCGCGACATGCCCTGCCGTACGACGATGCGCATGACGATCGTCTGCTCGATGGCCGCAGGCATCGTGTAGGCCGGCACCATCCACCCGCTTTGCTGCAATCGGGTCTGCAGGTCGAAAAGCGTCCATTTGGCTCTTTTCTCGTAGGCGGGGTCCAGCGACCAGATGAAGAGCGGATTGACCACCTCTTTGGCGAAAACGCGGAAGCAGGTCATCTCGCCGATGGCCCGGTGGCAGTAGGCGGCTATGTCCATCGAGTTCTGCTGAATCTCCCGGTATCCCTCGAATCCCAGGCGGATGAAGTTGTAGTACTGGCCGAGAATCTGCGCCGCCGGACGCGAGAAGTTCAGACCCACCTGCGTGATGCTGGCTCCGAGGTAATTGACCGAGAAGGACATCTCCTCGGGAAGGTACTTCTTGTCTTTCCATACGACCCATCCCAGACCCGGATAGACCAGTCCGAACTTGTGGCCCGACGTGGAGATCGACTGCACCCACCGCAGGCGGAAGTCCCACTTTTTGCCCGGATTGAGGAACGGCAGGATGAAGCCGCCCGAGGCGGCATCTACATGGATCGGAATGTCGTATCCTGTCTTGCGGTTGTAGGCGTCGAGCGCCTTGTCGAGCGCCTCGACGTCATCGTTGAGCCCGGTCCAGGTAACGCCGGCGATCGGTACGATGCAGATCGTGTTTTCGTCGCAGAGGCCGAGGGCGGCTTCGATATTGAGTGTCGGGTGTTTCTCGTCGAGCGGTACGGTGCGCAGTTCGATCTGCCAGAGTTGGCAGAATTTCTCCCAGACGATCTGATAGGCGGCGCTCATCACCAGGTTGGGCTTGTCGCATGGTTTGCCGGCAGCCTTGCGCTTGGCGCGCCAGCGCAGCCAGGCGGCCACGCCGCCCAGCATGCAGGCTTCCGAGGAGCCGATGCCGACGGCGCCGGTTTTCCATTCCGCCTTTTCGGGGGTGTTCCAGAGGTTGGCGATGATGTTGATGCAGCGTCCGCACATGACCGCCACGCGCGGATACTCCGTCTCGTCGATGTAATTGACATTGATCGCCTCGTTCATCAGCCGCGTGGCGTAGTCGTCCATGTAGGTCGTAACGAACGTGGCGAGGTTCAGGCGCGGCTGTGTCTGGGGGTAGGTCTCGTCCTTGACCATCTGGTAAGCCACTTCGGGGGCCGTCTTTCCTTTGGGAATGAACTCCGTGGGAGCCGGCGAACGCATCTCCCGCGTGCCGAAAACATCGGTCAGCGTGTCTTCGTGCAGGTGTTTCAAAAGATCCATACGTTTTCAGGTTTAGAAATTGTGGTATATTCCGCCTTGTCGGGTTGCATGAACTGTGCCAGAGCCCCGATGCGGACGCTTCGGGACCGCTCGGAAAGCCTTCCGGCAAAGGCGTTCGAAAAAAGGCGGGAAAATGACCGGAAAATTTGGAACAGCCCGGAAAATATGTTAGATTTGTGATATCAAATTAATATCATTTCGAATATGGAGAACCGAAACTTCGTCTATGGTGGCTGGAAGGCCAACGGATTCGTGGCGCTGGCGTGTGAACTGCTTCTGCTGGCCGGATTCATCGCTTTGATCGTATTGGGAGCCATGCGGGCCGATGCTTCGCTGCCGGGCGGGGTGTGGATGGTCATGACGGGCTCCGTGGGACTTGCCGTCGTGGTGGTCGGATTGTGCGGCTTCATGCTGCTCGAACCCAACGAGGCGCGCGTGATGGTCTTCTTCGGCAACTACCGCGGCACGTTCTATGAGACGGGCTTCTGGTGGGTCAATCCCTTCATGTCGGCCAAGCCGATTTCGATGCGGGCGCGCAACCTCAATGTCGATCCGATCAAGGTCAATGACAAGACGGGAAACCCGATTCTGATCGGTCTGGTGCTCGTATGGCGCATCAAGCGCGATGACATCTACAAGGCGGTCTTCGAGATCGACGCGGCGCCTGCCGCACCCGGGCAGGGCGTTTCGGCTTCGGCGCGCATGAACGTGCTGCAGAACTTCGTGAACGTGCAGAGCGACGCGGCGCTGCGCCAGGTGGCTGGCTGCTATGCCTACGATGACAACGGCACGAAGCAGGAGACGCTGACGCTGCGCTCGAACAGCGAGGAGATCAACGAGCAGCTCGAGACGAAACTGAACGAGCGTCTGGCGATGGCCGGAATCGAGGTCGTCGAGGCGCGAATCAACTACCTGGCCTATGCCCCGGAGATTGCTGCCGTGATGCTGCGCCGCCAGCAGGCCGACGCCGTGATCGCCGCCCGCGAGAAGATCGTCGAGGGAGCCGTATCGATGGTGCACATGGCGCTGGAGCGCCTCTCCGACGAGCAGGTCGTCGAGCTGGACGAGGAGCGCAAGGCGGCGATGGTTTCGAACCTGCTCGTTGTGCTCTGTGCCGACGAGGCGGCACAGCCCGTGGTCAATGCCGGAACGCTTCACCACTGATCGGATGGCGCGTGAGACAAATACCCGAAGTTTCGTGCTGCGTGTCGATGCGGCGACGATGGAGGCACTGGAGGCGTGGGCCGAGGATGAGTTCCGCTCGATCAACGGCCAGCTCCAGTGGATCATCGCCGATGCGCTGCGGCGCAGCGGGCGGCTGAAGAGGCCCCGTCCGCAAGCTGCCCGTGCCGTTGCTTCGGGCGGAATGCCGGCGACGCCGGCCGTGAAGAACCCCGCAAACGAACCGGAACCATGAACAGAGATCCCTTTGACAATAGGGTGAGCGGCGGTTGTTTCAAGGACCGCCTCCGCAACCGGGTCGGGCAGGCCGTTGCCCGAAATCAGCGTGAGGGGGAGCGGTTGCGCGCACGGCTGGTGCGGTTTGCCCATGCACGCAGACGACTGTGGCACGGACTTCCCGCCGCGGCGATCCTCTCTTTTTTGCTGTGTTTTCCGCTGCGGACGATCGATTTGCCCGTAACCGAAGCGTTGGTCAAGGGCGGTATGGCGGCGGGAGTCGTGGCGTTGTGCTGGATCATCGGCATCTGGGGCTCGACCGATGGGCGGTTGGCTAAAGAGCCGGTTGAGCCGACCGACGAAAATGCCCTGTCGCGCTGGATCGAGCGACAGAGGCAGCGGGGCGTCGTGACGAACCGGCTTTTGCTCGGACTCGGTGTGCTGTTGTCGGTAGCGGCTTTGGCCGCGATCTGTGCTCCGCAGCTGGAGCTGCTCTTTTCGGAAGAGGGACAGACGGTGCGGGCCCTCTTCGGCATTCTGTTGAAACTGCTTGCCGTCGCGGCGGTCATCATGCCTGTAAAGCTGACGGCACCGTGCGAATAGGCGGGGTATGACCGGTTCCGAAAAAGCGTCCTGTTCGGACGCTTTTTTTGCGTCAGGAGCCGATTGCCCCATACGATGTGCGGAAAAAGTGCGTATCTTTGTTTTCGGGAAAATGCTTCCGGATATGAAGAAAATCGTGGTTTTCACCGGTGCCGGTGTGAGTGCCGACAGCGGTCTGGCGACTTTCCGTGATGCCGACGGCCTGTGGGCCAACTACCGCATCGAGGATGTCTGCACGCCCGAGGCGCTGGCGCGCAACCGGGCTTTGGTCATCGAATTCTACAACAAGCGGCGCCGTGAACTGCTCACGACACAGCCCAATGCGGCGCACGAGGCCATCGCCCGGCTCGAGCGGGCCTACGACGTCGAGGTTGTAACGCAGAATGTCGATGATCTGCATGAGCGGGCCGGCTCGACCCGCGTTACGCACCTGCACGGCGAGCTGCGCAAGCTGCGCTCGTCGCGCAATCCCGACCTTATCGTTCCGATCGATGGGTGGGAACAGACGCTCGAAGCCACGGCACCCGACGGTGCGCTGCTGCGTCCGCATATCGTCTTCTTCGGCGAGTCTGTGCCGATGTTCGAGCAGGCTGCGGAGATCGCCCGGCAGGCCGATCTGATGCTCGTCGTCGGAACATCGCTCGCGGTCTATCCCGCAGCGTCGCTCGTGCGCTATGTCCGTCCCGAGATTCCGATCTTCCTGGTCGATCCCGGGCAGCCCGATACGGCCGGGATCCGCAACCCGCTGACTGTCGTGCGCAAACGCGCGGCGGAAGGGGTGCCTCCGCTTGTCGATGAATTGCTCCGTGCAGCGTCGGAAAAGTAAAAATTTGCGCTATCTTTGCGGCGGCTCCGTGCGGCTGAACACTCCGCGCGGGGCCGCCTTGTCATGACACTGTTCACCTTCATCGAAATTCTGGGTACGCTGGCCTTTGCGATCAGCGGCATCCGCCTGGCTTCGGCCAAGCGCTTCGACTGGTTCGGAGCCTATGTCGTGGGCTTTACGACGGCCATCGGCGGCGGAACGCTGCGTGACCTGATGCTCTCGGTAACTCCCTTCTGGATGCTTGACAGCTCCTATCTGATCGTAACGGCCTTCGCCCTGGGCATCGTGGTCCTCGGCGGGCGCCATCTGATCCATCTGAACAATACGTTCTTCATCTTCGACGCCATCGGTCTGGGGCTTTTTACGGTCGTCGGGGTCGAGAAGACCCTTACGGCGGGATTCCCGCTCTGGGTGGCCATCATCATGGGTACGATCACCGGTGCCGCCGGCGGCGTGCTGCGCGACATCCTCATCAACGAGGAGCCGCTCATCTTCCGCAAGGAGATCTATGCGCTGGCCTGCGTTTTCGGGGGACTGGTCTACGGCGGAGGGGCCGTACTGGGTCTTTCCGGCGCGATGCTCCAGATCGTTACGGCCGTGAGCGTCATCGCCGTGCGGGTTGTTGCCGTGCGTTTCGGCCTGTGCCTTCCTACCCTCAAGCAGAATATGGACGCATAGGGCCGCGCCGCAATATGCGGACGAAAAATGCCTGCCGCTGATGCGGCAGGCATTTCTTATTCGGGTGTCCGGTTTTTATTTCAGATCCTTGAAATAGAGTTCGAGCAACTCCTTGGCGGCAATGAACGAGGATATTTTATCATCGAGTACCCGCTGTTCGTATTCGGCGATCTTCCCTTCGACAGCCGGGTCGTGGTAGAAGCTGCTGCGCAGCGCCTCGTTGATTGTCTCGTACATCCAGTACTTGTTCTGCCGGTTGCGGTTGTGCTGGAAATAGCCGTTGGCGTGAATGTGGTCGAGGTACTCCTCGACGCCCTTCCATACCTCTTCGAGCCCCGTTTCTGCCACCGACGAACAGGTGTATACCTTGGGCCGCCAGCCCGATTCCGGCACCGGGAAGAGCCGCAGCGCCCCCTGGAACTGCGTGCGGGCCAGCTCGGCCTTGTGGAGGTTTTCGCCGTCGGCTTTCGTGATGACCATCATGTCTGCCATCTCCATGATGCCCCGCTTGATGCCCTGCAGCTCGTCGCCCGCACCCGAGATCTGCAGCAGCATGAACATGTCCACCATCGAGTGTACGGCCGTCTCGGACTGCCCGACGCCCACCGTCTCGATGAAGATGACGTCGAAGCCCGCCGCTTCGCACAGCACGATCGTCTCGCGCGTCTTGCGGGCCACGCCGCCGAGCGATCCGGCCGACGGCGAAGGACGGATGAAGATGTCGGGGTTGTGGCAGATGCTCTCCATGCGGGTCTTGTCGCCGAGGATCGAGCCGCCGCTGCGCTCCGACGAGGGGTCGATGGCCAGCACGGCCAGCTTGTGCCGCAGGGAGGTTACCATGTTGCCCACGGCTTCGATAAAGGTCGATTTTCCGGCTCCCGGCACGCCCGTGATGCCGATGCGCACCGAGCGCCCGGCATGGGGCAGACAGCGTTCGATGATCTCCTGGGCCTGGGCGTAATGCGCCGGATTCGACGACTCGACGAGCGTGATGGCCTGCGAGAGGGTGGTGATGTTGCCAGCAAGGATCCCTTCGACATATTCGTCAGTCGTGAGCGTGCGCTTCTTGCGCCGCGTGAAATAGGGACTTATGATCGGCTGGTCTTCGACGCCTTCCGAGACGTTGAGCGCCGTATCGTGATGCGTGTCCGCATACTCCTTTTCGTAGTGGTTTATTTTGGTGAACGACATGGTGTTTTGTATTATCTGGTAACGTGTTGTTCGATGATCGAATTGTCGAGACGGAGCGCGTTGCCCTGCCACAGGGCCCGGTTGCGGGCGTCGGCAAGTACCCCGTAGGGGACATAGTTGACGCCGAAGGCCGCAAAGATCTTCCTTTCGGGATCGAGAGCCACTGCCGTACGGTCGGAGAGCAGTGGCCGCAGCAGGGATTCGGTGCTCGCGTTCTCTTCGCAGACAACGATGACCGCCTGCATCAACTCTCCGGAGAGTGCGCGGAGCGGCCCGAGACGTTCGAGCGAGGTGCGGCAGGCCGGATTGGCCGAGTGGAAGAATACGATCCATGTCAGCGGGGCCTGCTGCGGCTCGTGTCCGTCGAGCCATGTGGCGCTCCGGAATTCCGGAATGCGCTCTCCGAGAGCGATGTGCTGGGCTGCGGCGGATCCCGCCGAGGCGAGGGAGAGCAGCAGCATCAAGAACATTTTTCTGATCATCGTGGCGCGGGTTTGACGCCGAAAGATAACGAATTTTTGTCAGAAGCCTGCAAAATTCGTCTGTGATAAGTGAAAAAACACCTTCCGCTGTCTTTTCCCGAAGGTGTCGCGGACCCCGCATGCCGATCCTGCCATTCCGGACATTTTCACCGACCGGACGGAGGAAACAGGTCTAAAAAAAATCGGCCGAATTTTGGCGAATCCCGAAGAATTCTTCTATCTTTGTGTGCGCAAAAAAAGCATATCAAACGTTTTAGATTTCAACGATATTCAACAAACTTAAATCCATTTTGTTATGAAAGTTTCTCATATCGAGCATCTCGGCATCGCAGTGAAGAGCCTGGATGAAGCAATTCCCTATTGGGAGAACGTATTGGGTCTGAAGTGCTATGCGATCGAGGAGGTCGCTGACCAGAAGGTGCGCACGGCGTTCTTCATGCTGGGCCAGACGAAGATCGAGCTGCTGGAGCCCACGTCGGAGGATTCGACGATCGCCAAGTATATCGAGAACCGCGGAATCGGTATCCACCACATGGCTCTCGCCTGCGAGAATATCGAGGAGCAGCTTGCCGATGCCGAAGCCAAGGGCATCCGCCTGATCGACAAGACGCCGCGCAAGGGCGCCGAGGGTATGACCATCGCCTTCCTGCATCCGAAATCCACGCAGGGCATCCTGACCGAACTTTGCGAGAACAAGAACAAAAAATAATCATTCATCATTATTATGAGCGAAATTCAGAATAAGATCAACCAGCTCATCGAGAATCGCGAAACGGCGCGTCTCGGAGGTGGCCAGAAGCGTATCGACGCCCAGCATGCCAAGGGCAAGTACACGGCGCGCGAACGTATCCAGATGCTTTTGGACGAGGGCTCGTTCGAGGAGTTCGACATGTTCGTAACGCACCGCTGCTACGATTTCGGCATGGACAAGAGCCACGCCTTCGGCGACGGTGTGGTAACGGGTTACGGAACGATCGGCGGCCGTCTGGTCTATGTCTTTGCACAGGACTTCACCGTAACGGCCGGTTCGCTGTCGCTGTCGATGTCCGACAAGATCTGCAAGGTCATGGACATGGCCATGCGCAACGGTGCTCCCTGCATCGGCATGAACGACTCGGGCGGCGCCCGTATCCAGGAGGGCGTGAACGCCCTGGCTGGTTACGCCAACATTTTCCAGCGCAACGTGATGGCTTCGGGTGTCATCCCGCAGATCTCGGCCATCTTTGGCCCCTGCGCCGGCGGTGCGGTTTATTCGCCTGCGCTGACCGACTTCATCATCATGAAGAAGGAGACCTCGAACATGTTCCTCACGGGCCCGAAGGTCGTGAAGACCGTAACGGGCGAGGACGTAACGCAGGAGCAGCTCGGCGGTGCCGTGATGCATACCACCAAGTCGGGTGTGGCCCAGTTTGCCGTTGATACCGAGGAGGAGGGTATCGAGCTGATCAAGAAGCTTATCTCCTACATGCCGCAGAACAACATGGAGGATGCTCCGCTGGCAATCTGCACGGACCGTATCGACCGTCTGGAGGATTCGCTCAACGAGATCATTCCCGACAGCGCCAACAAGCCCTATGACATGGCCGAGGTGATCCGTGCGATTGTCGATAACGGCGAATACCTGGAGTCGGCTGCCGGTTATGCCAAGAACATCATCACCTGCTTCGCCCGCTTCAACGGACAGTCGGTCGGCATCATCGCCAACCAGCCCAAGTTCATGGCCGGCGTGCTCGATATCAACGCCAGCCGCAAGGCTGCCCGCTTCGTGCGTTTCTGCGACGCGTTCAACATCCCGATCGTAACGCTCGTGGACGTTCCGGGCTTCCTGCCGGGTACGACCCAGGAGTACGGCGGCGTGATCACGCACGGTGCGAAGCTGCTCTTCGCCTACTGCGAGGCTACGGTGCCGAAGATCACCGTTACGCTCCGCAAGGCTTACGGAGGTGCCTACATCGTCATGTCGTCGAAGCACATCCGCGGCGATATCAACTATGCATGGCCTACGGCCGAGATTGCCGTGATGGGTGCCAGCGGTGCCGTCGAGGTGCTCTACGGCAAGGAACTCAAGGAGCTTGCCGACAAGCCCGAAGAGAAGGCCGCCTTCATCGCAGCAAAGGAGAAGGAGTACAACGACAAGTTCTCGAACCCCTACAATGCCGCCCGCTACGGTTACATCGACGATGTGATCGAGCCGCGCAACACGCGCTTCCGCATCATCCGCGCCCTGCAGTCGCTGGCAACGAAACGCCTGCAGAACCCGCCGAAGAAGCATTCCAACATCCCCCTGTAATAAAATCGCATGACTATGAAAATATTAACGGTTATGGACTGGGGCTGGTCGGAGATGCTGTGGGTGGCGCTCATCAGCATCTGCCTGGTGTTCCTCGTGCTGTTGCTGCTGGTGTGGGTGATGAAGGGCTTCGGAGCCGCCTTCTCGCGCCGCAACGCCATGAACCCGGCTTCCGCTCCTGCGCAGCTGCATGACGAAGAGATCGCCGCCATCGCCACGGCGCTCAAGATCTTCCGCAGCGAGCTGCACGACCGCGAGTCGGAGGTGCTGACCATTTTGAGCATCAAGCGTGCCTATTCGCCCTGGAATTCCAAAATTCACGGTTTAACCCAGATGCCTGACAGAAAATAGTTAAAAAGCAATGAAAGATTACTCTTTGAAAATCAACGGACATAATTACGACGTGCAGATCGACGACGTCAATGAGGCTTCGACGCTGGCCCATGTGGTCGTCAATGGCGTATCGTACGAGGTGGAGATCGGCGGGGCCAAGGCTGCGGCTTCGACCAAGCCGCAGGTCGCACCCGCAGCAAAAGGCGCCAACAGCGCAATGATCACTCCCGCGACGGCTGCTCCGTCGCCCCGCTTGAGCGCGGTAGCTCCCAGCTCGGGATATGCCGTGAAGTGCCCGCTGCCCGGTACGGTGCTGTCGGTCAAGGTCAATGTGGGCGATACCGTGTCGCGCGGCCAGACGCTCGTGATCCTCGAGGCCATGAAGATGGAGAACAATATCGACGCGGATCGTGCCGGTGTTGTCAAGCAGGTGCTCGTACAGCAGGGCGCCACGGTTATGGAAGGTGATAACTTAATCGTCATCGAATAACTATGTGTACACTGCTGACCTCGAGTTCCGATTTCGTGTGGAACAGCCTGCGGGATTTCGCGGGTTCCACCGGTATCGCGGGCTTCTTCGCCGAAATGGGGTGGGGCAACGTGGCGATGATCTGCGTCGCCTTCTTCCTGCTCTACCTGGCCATCCGGCATAAGTTCGAGCCGCTGCTGCTCTTCACCATTGCCTTCGGCATGCTGCTCACGAACCTCCCGGATGCGAACCTTTATCACACCGAACTCTTCGAGGGCGGACATGTGCACTGGGACATCTTCGTTGCCAACGCCGGTCTGCTCGACTACCTCTATCTGGGTGTGAAACTCGGTATCTACCCCTGTCTGATCTTCGTCGGCGTGGGTGCCATGACCGACTTCGGACCGCTGATCGCCAATCCCAAGAGCTTCCTGCTGGGTGCCGCCGCACAGATCGGTATCTTCGCCACGTTCCTGGGAGCCTATGCCCTCGGCTTTACGCCCGCACAGGCCGGTTCGATCGGTATCATCGGCGGTGCCGACGGCCCGACGGCCATCTACCTTACTTCGATGCTTTCGCCCGAGCTGCTCGGCCCGATCGCCGTGGCTGCCTACTCCTACATGGCCCTCGTTCCGGTGATCCAGCCGCCCATCATGCGTGCGCTGACCACCAAGAAGGAGCGCGCCATCCGGATGCAGACGCTGCGTCCCGTATCGAAACTCGAACGCATCCTCTTCCCGATCGTCATTGCGGTCATCATCGCCCTGCTGCTGCCGAGCGCTGCGCCGCTGATCGGCTGCCTCATGCTGGGCAACCTGATGAAGGAGTGCGGTGTGGTGGATCGTCTGAGCAAGACCGTGCAGAACGAGCTGATGAACATCGTGGTGATCTTCCTGGGTCTGACGGTGGGTGCCACGGCTACGGCCGAGGCGTTCCTCAACTTCCGTACGCTGGGTATCCTCGTACTGGGTGTCATTGCCTTCGGTATGGGTACGGCCGGCGGCGTGCTGCTCGCCAAGTTCATGAATCTCTTCTCGAAGGAGGGCAACAAGATCAACCCGCTGATCGGGTCGGCCGGTGTTTCGGCCGTGCCGATGGCAGCGCGCGTTTCGCAGGTCGAGGGTCAGAAAGAGGATCCGGGAAACTACCTGCTCATGCACGCCATGGGTCCCAACGTAGCCGGTGTCGTAGGTTCGGCCGTGGCTGCGGGTATCCTGCTGTCGTTCCTCGGATAGAAAGACGTACGATGCGGAGCCTTGCGGTTCCGCGCAATAGGGAAAGAGCCGGAGCAATCCGGCTTTTTCCGTGTACGCACCTGACCCGTGCCGGCTCCGAGCGTCGGTTGCGGAGCGTTTCTCCGGACATTCGCCCCGAATTCCGGCATTTGCGGCAGGAGTCCCGTCTCCTGCGAAAATATTTTTCGAATAGCGTTTGATCCTGTTTTGCAGATCAAAAACTTTTTCGTACCTTTGCGCACCCGCAATATGCGGGAAAGGATTACAACAAGTTCAATTTAAACGTAAAACACAGTGGATTCATTAAGCTACAAGACTATCTCGGCCAATGCATCGACGGTAACCAAGGAGTGGGTTGTCATCGACGCTACGAACGAGGTATTGGGACGTCTTGCATCGCAGGTTGCGAAGATCCTCCGAGGCAAGAACAAGCCCAGCTACACGCCCCATGTGGATTGCGGTGATTATGTCATCGTCATCAACGCGGAGAAGGTGAAGCTCACGGGCAACAAGATGACCAAGAAGGTCTACACCCGACACACCGGATATCCCGGCGGTCAGCGTTTCGCTACCCCGGCCGACTATCTGGCCAAGAAACCGACTTTCCTCATCGAGAAAGCCGTCAAGGGTATGCTTCCGAAGACCCGTCTGGGCGAGAAGCTGCTCACGAACCTGAAGGTTTACGCCGGCGCCGAGCATCCGCACGCCGCTCAGAACCCGAAGACCATTAAGTTAAACGAGATTAAGTAAGAGTTATGGAAGTTGTAAACACCGTAGGTCGTCGTAAGGCCGCTGTGGCTCGCGTATTCGTGAAGCCGGGTAAGGGTCAGATTACAATCAACCACAAGGAGCTTGCAGCCTATTTCCCGCTCGAGATTCTCCAGTTCCAGGTTAAGCAGCCGCTGCTGGCCACGAACACTGCCGAGAACTACGACATCATGATCAACCTCGACGGAGGTGGTATCAAGGGACAGGCCGAAGCCGCTCGTCTGGGTATCGCACGCGCACTGTGCGAGATCGACGCCGAGATGCGTCCGGTGCTGAAGAAGGCCGGATTCCTCACGCGCGATCCCCGCGAGGTTGAGCGTAAGAAGCCCGGACAGCCCGGAGCACGTCGCAAGTTCCAGTTCAGCAAGCGTTAATACGCACGACCGGAAATTTCGGCAAGCACGGCGTCGGTTCCAAATCGGAAGGACTACCTATATTATATATTGCGTATTACCGCCCGGTTGCCACGCCGCGGAAAACCCATCGGGACCAGTCGGACTGCTACCCGGAGGGTTGAAGAAAAGAGAATTAAAATTAACCAACGAAACGAATTAAAATGTCACGTACAGATTTTAATACATTATTGGAAGCCGGTGCGCACTTCGGACACCTGAAGCGCAAATGGAACCCCAAAATGGCTCCGTACATCTTCATGGAGAAGAACGGCATCCACATCATCGACCTGCACAAGACCGTGCTGAAGATCGACGAGGCCGCCGCTGCCATCAAGCAGATCGCCAAGAGCGGCCGTCGCGTGCTCTTCGTAGCCACGAAGAAGCAGGCCAAGGAGATTGTTGCCGAAAAGGTGGCAGCCGTCGGAATGCCCTACGTTACGGAGCGCTGGGCCGGCGGTATGCTGACAAACTTCCCCACCATACGCAAAGCCGTCAAGAAGATGGCCACCATCGACAAGATGACCAACGACGGCACGTTCGATAATTTCTCCAAGCGCGAGAAACTCCAGATCGCCCGTCAGCGTGCGAAGCTCGAGAAGAACCTCGGTTCGATCGCCGACCTGACGCGTCTTCCGGCCGCTCTGTTCGTTGTGGACGTACAGAAGGAGGCCAACGCCGTGAAGGAGGCCAAGCGTCTGAGCATCCCCGTATTTGCCATGGTAGATACTTGTTGTGATCCTACCGACATCGATTACGTTATACCTGCAAATGACGATGCTGCCAAGTCGATCGCCGTGGTTGTAGATGCCATGTGCGCCGCCATCGCCGAGGGAACCGAGGAACGCAAGCTCGAGAAGGAGAAGGAGGCACAGGAGGCCGAGGCCGAAGGTGCCGTGAAGAAGGAGGGCAAGCCCCGTATCAAGAAGGCCGTCAAGGCTACGGTAGACGCTGAGGAGGCCGCCGTTGCCGAAGTCGTTGCCGCTGTCGAGACCCCCTTCGAGGAGCCGGGAGCCGTAGCTTCGGAGGCTGCCGGGGCCGAGGAAAAGGCCGAGTAATGAAATCCGAACGATAACGAAAACAAAGAATACGACTATGGAAATCAAAGCTGCTGATGTGATGAAGCTCCGCAAGATGACCGGTGCCGGCATGATGGACTGCAAGAAGGCCCTCATGGAGGCAGAAGGTGATTATGCGCGTGCTCAGGACATTATCCGCGAGAAGGGCAAGCTCGTGGTTGCCAAGCGTGCCGACCGTACCGCAACGGAGGGTGTGGTCGTAACGAAGATCGTAGGCCAGAAAGCCTACATTCTCTGCCTGGCCTGCGAGACGGACTTCGTGGCACAGAATGCCGAGTATACCGCTTCGGCCAACGCCATGCTGGAGGTTGCCGTGAAGAACGACGCTGCCGACCGCGATGCGCTGATGGCTACGAAGAACGACGAGGGTCGTACCGTCGAGGAGATGGTTACCGAGAAGTCGGGACAGACGGGTGAGAAGATCGAGCTGGCCTACTACGCCCGCATCGAGGCTCCCTACTGCGCTGCCTATGTACACTTCAACAAGAAACTCGGTACGGTTCTTGGCTTCAACAAGGAGGTTCCCGCCGAGGTAGCCCACACCGTTGCCATGCAGGCAACGGCCATGGCTCCCGTTTCGATCTCGGAGGCCGACTGCCCCGCAGAGGTCATCGAGCACGAGCGCAAGATCGCCGTCGAGGCCATGAAGCAGGATCCGAAGAACGCCAACAAGCCGGAGGCCATTCTCGAAAAGATCGCCGAGGGCAAGATGCGCAAGTTCTTCGAGGAGAACACGCTGCTCAACCAGCTCGTCGTAGGCGAGAAGGAGACGATCGCCGAGTACATCCACAAGGCCGACAAGGAGGCTACGGTGGTTGCCTACAAGCGTTTCGCTCTGGGCGAGTAATTCCGAACCGAAGGACCGGGGGGCAGGATGCTCCCTTCCATTCAAGAAAACAACCGGTTGCCGTAGAGGCAGCCGGTTGTTTGTTTTTCCGGGCTTTTCGTCAGATGACCCGCTCGACCCGACCCTGACTGACATACCACAGATAGCCTTCGACACGGGCATAACCCATCTCGCGGAGCAGTGTGCTGTAACTGGCGATCTGGCGTCGATAGCGTTCCGCGTCGTGTCCGCCGAATTTGTAATCGACGACCACGGCTCGTGTGCCGTCGATCATCACCCGGTCCGGGCGGCGGATCGTACCGTTGCCGGCCTCCGTGGAGCCGGAATGCGGCAGGACAATCTCCTGTTCGTTGAGTACCTTCTCCCATCTGCCGCCGAACCATTCGTTCACTTCGGGCAGTTCGAGAGCCCGGTCGATCCGTTTTCCGAGCCGTGCTGCATCTTCAGATGTCAATATGCCGTCGGCCTGCATGGCCGCGACCGCTTTGCGGATATCTTCCGCATCGGTAGCCTGTTCGAATGCCCGGTGCATCAGAATGCCGAAGTTGCGCGGGGCGAGTTCCCGATCTCCGCCCTCTTCGAAATAGCGTTGGCCCGGAAGCCGCAGACGGAGTTTCGCTTCGGCGGTGGGGTAACTCTCCAATACGGTGTGCTGTGCTTCGGATTTTCCTTTTTTGTCGGCTACGGGACCCGTGAAGGCTCCGAAGCGATAGTGTTCGCCCGCTTCGTCGGAAGTGTAGCTTCCTTCGAGCGCCCCGACCCGTACGCGGTCATTCTCCACCCGGAGGCTTTGCAGCAGCATGCTGCCTACGGTTCGTCCGTTTTTCTGCGGAATGAAAAGGTGCAGCGATTCGGCGGCGCGTGTCAGAGCCACATAGAGCAGGTTTACGTTATCGACATGGGCATAGACCAGCTCGCGGTAGTATTCGGCCGCAAAGCCCGATTCGGCCATTGTCTTTTTGTAACGTACCGGAAAGCGCCCGATCTCCGCCGCATCATCGTCGCGGGCTTCGGCCCAGACGATATTCTGGATGTTCCCGCCCGATTTGGGATCGAGCGGCCAGGAGCAGTAGGGGATGATGACGGCCCGTTTCTCGAGCCCTTTGGCCTTGTGTATGGTGGTTATCTCGACGGTCGAGGCGCTCTGTTCGACACTCAACGAACGGTTCTGTCCCTGCTCGTTCCACCAGCGTAGGAAGAGGGCGATGTCGGCGATTTTCGCTGCCGAGAAGGCGATGATCTGTTCGTGGAGTGCCTGCATGTAGGCGATGCCGTTCCGGTCGTTCTGCAGTTCATAATGCATGACGATCCGTTCGAAAGCCTCTTCGGGCGACAAGAGGCGGATCGACCGGAAGAAGCCGCATTCGTCTTCCGAAAGCGGTTGGTCGAAAGCCCGGCCGAGGTAGCGGTTGAAAACGGCGCGGTTGAGTGCATCCGCGGTGTCGAGTGCCAGATGCAGGGCCGCGACGAGAAATGAGCTGACCGGGGATTTCCCCACGATGAGGGCCTCCTGCGTCATTACGTCGAAGCGGTATCGGGAATCCTCGTTGCGGCTTTTGAAGGCGAGCAGTTCTGCCGCGACCTTCGCTCCGTCCGCGGCGCTGCGCACGAGAATCATGATGTCCGCCGGGCGGAATCCTCGGTCGATCAGTTCGCAGACCCGTTCCACGACAGGCGGCCGCTCGGCAAAGGTCTCTATCGAAACGTATCCTGTCTGCTCTTCGCGGCGTCGGGGCTGCTGTTTGTGTCCGCGGTAGGCGTTGGCCAGCGTGTCGTGCAGGGTTCCGGCTTCGTCGGGCCGCAGGTCGCCCCGTTCGGCCGCCGTGGCGACCTCGGCATTGAGCATCCGGTTGTCCTCCTCGACGATGCGGTCGATCGCCTCGTTGTTGAAGGCTACGATCGTCGGCAGACTGCGCCAGTTCTCCCGAAGTGCCTCGACCCGGGTATTTTCGGTACCCAACGCTTGCTGTGCCTCCTCGTGCAGCAGTCGCCAGTCGCCGCCGCGCCAGCGGTAGATCGACTGTTTGATGTCGCCTACGAGCAGTACGGAGGTCTCTTCGGATTGTGCCATGGCGTTCTGCAACAGTGGCAGGAAGTTTTCCCATTCGCGCACGGAGGTATCCTGGAACTCGTCGATCATGAAGCGTTCGTAGCGGTTTCCCACCTTTTCGTAGATGAAGGGGGCGTCGTTGCGTCCGATGAATTCCGCGAGGAGGTGTTTCGTCTCCGGGAGCAGCATCGTGTTCTGTTCGGCACACAATTGCTGGACCTGGGCATAGAGGTCCGAGAGCAGGGCGAAGCTGCGGTAATTCTCGCGCAGCAGCTCGCAGGTGTTCCAACTCCGGAGATTGGCGTCGTAGAGGTCGCACAGCTCCTGCAGTTTCGGTCGCAGTGTTTCGACGAGCCGTTCGGCCGGCGAGCCTTTTGCGGCCCAGCCTGCGGAATCTGCAGCCCGTTTGCGGGCGGTTTCTGTCGGGGCTTTCGTCTCGCCCCGGGCTACGCTGTAGAAGTAGTTGGCGAAGCTGCGGCTCTTTCCCGAGAAGTCGGCGGCCGTAAGTCCGGCCCGGTCGATGATGCCGACGGCTTCAGCAGCTACCCGACGCATCCGTTCGCGCGAAGCCAGGGCCCGTGAGGTTGCCCGGGCAACGATCGCTCCGAGCTCCTCTTTCGGACGGGCATGTGCGAGCACCTCTTTGTTGCGCTCCTTGAACAGCTCGCCGCCGAGTGCGAGTATTCCGTCCCTGACATCCCATTTGCGGCCGTCGTCGATCCGTTCCTGGACGAATCCCGAGAACCATCGCTCGAGGGCCGGGTCGTCGGCGATGCGGTCGATCAGCGTATCGGCGCTTTTCGAGAGCACCGAGGCGGTTTCGATCTCGACGTTATAGTTCAGGTCGAGCCCCAGTTCCTTGATGAAGGCGCGCAGAATACGTTGGAAGAAGGTGTCGATCGTCAGGACGGTGAAGTGCGAGTAGTCGTGCAGAATCTTCGCGCGAACCTCCGCGGCCCGCTTGCGCACGCCCGGGGCGTCCAGCCCCGTTTCGCGGCACAGATCCTCGAGATAGTTGCTCTGGGCACCCGATGCCAGGGCGTGGATCTCTTTCAGAATGCGGGACTTCATCTCTTCGGTAGCCTTGTTCGTGAAGGTTACGGCAAGGATATGCCGATAGAGATCGGGGCGGCCGATTACGTCGCGGACGTATTTGTAGGCCAGCTGATAGGTCTTTCCGGACCCTGCGCTCGCATTCAGTATTTTGGCTCTCACTCAGTATTTTGGCTCTCACTCTCTTCGAAAAGTCTTTTTTCGATAGTAAATGTACGAAACAAATCCCGAACTTCGCAATAATTTCGTAAATTAGCCGTAGTATTTGCGAACATATGATCCATCGAATGATGAAACGACTGACTCTTACGATCTTTTCTGCAGCGACTGCTGCGATGCTCCTCTTCGGGGGCTTTCTGCAATCTGTTTCGGCGGAGTGCCGGACGCCTGATGCCGCTCCCGCGGTGCAGGCCGATTCTGTCGGCGGCTCGGGCGCGCAGAGCGAATGGCTGCCGGCCTTCACGGCTGTCGAGGTGGCTGCTTCGGTGGATATCCGGTTCGTGCAGGTGCCTGAAACAGAGGCTCCGAAGATCATATACGATACGAAGGGTTCCTACACGACGAAGTTCCGGGCCGAGGTGCGCGACAAGGTGCTGCGTATCTCCGAACGCCGTGATGCCCGTCGCCCTGCCCGCACGACCGTTACGGTTTGCTACAATTCGCTGGACCGCATCGTCCTGACGGATGCTACGGCCACTTTCGACGGCAAATTCGTGGCGACGCTGCTCGACCTTACGGTAGGCGGTACGGCCCGTCTCAAGGCCGATATGGAGGTTCAGGACCTCCGCATGGAGCTTACGGGACACAGCACGGCCGAACTGTCGGGTATGGCCCGATATTTTTCGCTTTTCGTTTCCACGGGCAAGGTGGAGGCTGCGACGCTCGAATCGATGTCCGTCCGGGCGAATGCTTCGGGTTCGGGCAGTGCTTCGGTATGGGTTACCGACCGTTTCGAGGCGAAAACCTCCACGGGCGGCACTATCTCCTATAAGGGCGATCCTGGAATCATGCGTCTGAACGAGAAGTTCATGGGCGGCAGCATCATCCGTATCGGAGAGGAGTAGTTGGTCCTGCCGTATTCTGTTCGATCCATGAAGACCTTTCTGGGAGAAGTAGCTGCGGATCTTTATGCCCGCTACGGAGAGACACTTGCCGACCGCGCCGTGCTCTTTCCGTCGCGCCGCGCCCGGCTCTTCTTCACCGAGGCGCTTTCGCACATCGTCCAACGCCCGATGTGGCAGCCCGAGTGGACGACCGTCGATGAGCTGATGACCGAGGTCTCGGGCCTTCGCACGGGCGACCGCCTGCGGCTGATCACCGAACTCTACCGCATCTATTCGGAATATCATACCGAGACGTTCGATCGCTTCTATTTCTGGGGCGACATGCTTCTTGCGGACTTCGACACGATCGACAAATACCGGATCGACGCTTCGATGCTTTTCCGCAACATCGAACAGATCAAGGAGATCGAAGCCGACATCTCCTATCTTACACCGGCACAGCTGCGGATCATCGCCTTCTGGTCGTCGCTCGGTGCCGAAGCGGACCTTTCGGAGGAGAAACGGCGTTTTTTGGCGATCTGGCGGACGCTGGGCCCCATCTATCACCGTTTCCGCGAGCGGCTCGCGGGATTGGGCATCGCCTATAACGGTATGGTGCAGCGTGCCGCTGCGGACCGTATCCGCGAAGGATCGTTTTCGTTCGACCGCCCGCGGCGCTTTGTCGTGGCGGGCTTCAACGCCCTCTCCGAGTGCGAAAAGATCCTCTTCGGCTTCCTGTCTACGGCGGCCGAGACCGATTTTTACTGGGATTACGACTCCTATTACCGCGACCGACCCGAACAGGAGGCCGGGATGTTCATCCGTGAGAATATCGTGCGTTTCCCGCCGCGTGCGGAGCTGACGCACGATGCCATGTCGAAGACGAAAGAGCTGACTGCGGTGGCGGCCTGTTCGAATGCCGTGCAGTGCAAATATGTGGCGACGATTCTCGAACGCCTTGCCGAACAGGCCCCTCCGGGCAAGGAGACGGCCGTCGTGCTGACGGACGAGAATCTGTTGCTGCCGTTGCTGCACGCGCTTCCCTCCCGGCTGGGGTCTGTCAATGTAACGATGGGCTATCCGCTGCGGTCGAGCCTGGCCTATACGTTTGTCGAACGCCTCGTGGAGCTGCAGCACCATCGTCGGACGAAAGGGGAGGGCTGTACATTCTATCATGCCGATGTCGTCGGACTGTTGGCACATCCATACCTGGCCGGGTGCGATGCTGCACGGATGCGAAGTCTTCAGGACGAGATTGTCCGCGAGCGACGCATCGCCGTGGATGCCTCCTGGCTCGGACAGAACGATCTGCTGCGACAGGTCTTTCGGGCCGCTCCCGACTGGCGGGCGCTTTCCGACTGGCTCTCGGAGGTGATCGCTGCCGTGGCGAAGAATCCCTGCGAGGGCGAAGATGCCCGGGAGCGTGTGGAGTTCCTGGCTGTCATTGCCGAGGAGATCGTGCGGTTGCGCAATTCGCTGGAGGAGTGTGCGCTCGATCCTACGCCGGAGGTCTACGTCTCGCTATTGCGCCGCCATCTGCAGACGCTGCGCATCCCTTACGAGGGGGAGCCGCTCGAGGGCGTCCAGATCATGGGAATCCTCGAGACGCGCAACCTCGACTTCGAAAATGTCGTGATTCTCTCGATGAACGACGACAATTTCCCGGGCAACCGTACCGTGCAGTCCTCGTTTATCCCCTACAATTTGCGGGCAGCCTACGGATTGCCCACACCCGAGCACCACGAAGGGGTCTATGCCTATTATTTCTACCGACTGATCCAGCGCGCCCGCCGTGTCTGGATGCTCTATTGCTCCCATGCCGACGACAAGTCCACGGGCGAACCGAGCCGTTACATCCGCCAGTTGGAGTACGAAAGCGGTTTTCCGTTGCAGCGCATCGAGGCGGGTGTCGATGTCAATCTCGCCGCTGCGGCGCCGATCGAGGTGGCGAAGGATGAACATGTCCTGCAGAGTCTTGGCCGTTTTACCGACCCGGCATCGAAAGCGACGCTTTCGCCTACGGCTTTTTTCCGTTATGTCGCCTGTCCGCTGCGTTTCTATTTCCACTCTGTGGCAAGGCTCGATGCCGATGACGAGATCTCCGAGGAGATCGACGCCCCGATGTTCGGAACGATTCTCCATGCCGCCGTGCAGCGCCTGTACGCCCGCGTCGAAGGGGAGGTCCATCCCGGAGAGACGCTGCGGGCCCTGCTCCGTTCGGGCGAAGTCGCCGCAGCCGTCGAGGCGGCTATCAACGAACATTACCTGAAGGACCCGAAGGCTACAGCTTCCGACTATACGGGCAATCTGGTGCTGGTCAAGGATATTGTCGTCCGCTATCTCAAGGGAGGCGTGATGCCCTATGATGCCGCGCACGATGCGTTCCGCGTCGAAGGACTCGAACGGGAGGTGGCCTACGGTTTCGAGTTCGGGACGGCGGATGGCCCGCGGACGATGAAATTTTCGGGTATTGCCGACCGTATCGACCGCCTGGATGACGGTACGCTGCGTGTGGTGGACTACAAGACCGGGGCTCCGCATCTGGAGTTCGACGGTCTGGAGAGCCTGTTCCATGGCACGGGCAAGCAGCGCCTGTCGAATATCCTTCAGACGCTGCTCTATGCCATGATGCTCTACCGCGGTCAGGGAACCGACGCCATACCGTCGCTCTACTATGTACGGGCGATGCATGGCGAGGAGTATTCGCCGCTGCTTGTAGATCATGGCGAAGGTCTTGTCGGTGCCCCTTATTCCCGCTATGCGGAACCTTTCGAGAAATTCGTGCGCGAAACCCTTGCCGAAATCTACGATCCCGGTGTGCCGTTCCGTCAGTGCGCGGACCCGGATACCTGCTGCTACTGCGATTTCAACGTCATCTGCAAACGATAGGAACACGTCCGAAAAACAAGCCCCGCAATCCATACGGCATTGCGGGGCTTTTGATATCGGACTGTCCGTGGAGGATATTACCACCATCCGTTTTCTTCCATAAGCGGGAAGATGAGCCGGATGAAGATCGCGAAGAGCACGACGGTCATCACGGTCATGTAGAATCCGTGGATGAGCACAGCCTTGACGGCTGTTTTGCCCCAACTGTCGCGGTAGATGCGGTGGAAGGCGAAAACCATGTGCAGCAGGTAGAGCACGAGCAGCAGAAGCGCGTAGTTTCCCGTCCGGTCGATCCAGCGGGCGCCGAGCAGCAGGATGAAGACCAGGATGAGTTGCACGGAGTGCAGATGCAGCGCCGTAACGAAGTGGCCCATGTAGTGCATCCGGCTCCTGCGGAAGAAAAGGCGCAGCAGCAGGGCGAAGAAGGGGATGAAGAGCAGCAGGATCACGGGCAGCCACTTCGAAAACCAGCCGATGACCTCCTCGTAGACCATTTTGCGGTGGAGCTGCTGCACTTCATTCTGCTCGGACCGGGCGCCGGGACGCTGGGGGTCTTCGCTGCTCCAGTAGATCGAATCCCGGGGTGCCGCGACGAGAAACCTGTCTTCCAGCAGGAACTTCGGGAGGCGGACCTGCAGTGTGTCGGGTCCCGGGCGGTCGTAGACTTCGGCCAGCGACTCCAGTCCGTCGAAGACCGTGCGTGCGCCTCCCACCCAGACGACCGTATCCCGATTGAGGGCGTCGATATCCTCCGTGAATTCGTTTTGAAGCGATTGGAGAACTACCGGGTCTCGTAGGGACGAAAGCTGCTTTTGCGAGGCGTTCAGGGCCTTGTCGGCTTCGGGAATGAAAAAGGCTACGGCCAGAAAGAAGAGTGCCGAGATGAACATGAACAGCCGCAGCGGATGAACGTAGGAGTTGATCTTCCCGGCATTGAACTCCAGCGTCAGCATCCCCGGGCGGCGGAAGAGCAGCCAGAGCGTCTGCCAGACCTTGCTGTCGAACTGATAGACGTTCTCGAAGTATTGTTTGAAGTATTTCCAAAAAGGCTGTTCCGGATCGAGGGCGTATTGTCCGCAGCGGTGGCAGTACATGCCGTAGAGCCGTTCGCCGCAGTTTTTGCAATGCGTGTAGCCGGGTACCGATTTGTGGCGGATACGGCGCAGCCGGTTGTATTCGATCTGCCGGAGGATGGCCCTTCTCCGTTGTTCGAGCCGCTGCCGCCAGGGCGATTCCCTTTTTGCAGGGGTTTCGTCCGGCGTCGGAGCCTCCGGCTTCTGCGGAGTGTTTGTCGTTGTCATATCGGCCGGTTTCTCTTCGGAGTTTTCGGGATTATGTTGCCGGGGGTCGGATTTCTTCATCGTTTGCTCGGAAAAAGAATGTACAAAGATACGTTTTTCCACGAATTTTGCAATATGGAGAAAATGTGTAACTTTATGGGACGAAAACCTAATATCCGCTCACGATGAAAATGCGAAAGTTCTGGAGCCTGTGCCTGATTTTGATGGCGCTGCTCGTTTCTTCCTGCGCCGTGCATCGGCCGCCCCGACCTCGGCCGCCCCGGCCGCCTCACGAGGCACCTCCTCCTCCGCATCCCGACCATCCCCGGCATCCCGTTCATCCGGAAAAACCCAAAAAGCCCAAGAAACCCAAGAAGCCCAAGAAGGGTGAAATGCCCCCGCCTCCCGAACGACCTGCGGAGCGGGGTCGGTAGCCGCGTCAGAGTTTGACAACGAAGTAGCCGGCGCCGCTGCGGCGTGCTGCTTCGATGCCGATCTCCGAATCCTCGAAGATCAGCGTTTCGCGGGGCGTGCATCCTTCGCGGCGCATGGCCTCCAGAAAACAGTTGGGCGCAGGCTTGCTGTGTACGATATCGGGACCGGCCAAAATGCCGTCCACACGGCCGAGCGGAGCTTTTGCTTCTGCCCGGCCTTTTTCATGGACCGTGTCGAAACCGGTCCCGACAGACTTGTCCGCCGTTTCGGGGCCTCCGATTCCGAGGTGGCGCATGGCGTTTTCGATGTTCTCGCGGCTTCCCGTCGAGACGATCCATACGCGGCCGCCCCGAGCGCGGAATTGGCAGCAGAAATCCCACAGCGGCCGGTTGAGCCGCAGCGTGTCGAAGAAGGTGGGGTAGAGCTCGATCTTGCGGCGCCGCAGGCGGTCGCGTTCCGCGGGGTCCTGGATGCCGAAACGGGTGAGGAATTCATCGCAGCGCATGCCGAAATAGCGGGCGGCGTACTCCTCCTCGGAGAGCGTATATCCCGCTTCGCGCAACGTAGCAACATAGGCAAGCGTATTGGCCCGCCGCGTGTCGGCAAGCGTGCCGTCGAAATCGAGCAGCAGCAGCCGGATTCGGGTATTGTCAGTCATCTTGCGAAAGGAGTGTCAATCGAAGGCCTGCATGCCTGATTGCGCAATGCGTATCAGACGCTGGTACTCCGAAGGCGAGAGTTCCATGAAGAAGTAGTGGATCGGGTCCACGCGCATGCCGTTGTAGCGCACTTCGTAGTGGAGGTGCGGGGCAAGCGAGAGGCCCGTGTCGCCCGAGAGGGCGATGATATCGCCGCGGCGGACGCTCTGCCCGCGGCGGACGTTGGTCTTCGAGAGGTGGCTGTAGGAGGTTTCGTAACCGTTGCCGTGGTCGATGACCACCGTCAGGCCGTGTGTGGAGTTGCGGGTCGCCACGTCGCGCACCACTCCGTCGGCTGTGGCGAAAACGCGCGAACCTTCGGGGATGGTGTAATCGACGCCCTGGTGCGACTGCAGCGTCTTGTAGAAGGGGTGTATGCGCATGCCGTAAGAGGCCGTGAGCAGGGTGAGCTGTTTGTTGATCACGGGCTGGATCGAGGGGATGCGGTCGCAGTTGCGGCCCGCGGAGTCGATTCGCTCCTGCAGGGCCAGGTAGGAGGCGTTCAGACGTGCGAGCTGCTGTTCCATGTCGGAGATACGGTCGCGGAGTTCCCGTTTGAGCCGGCGTGTCGAGCGGTCCACGATTTTCTCGTAGGTGAGGCTCTGCTGCTGCTCGTACTCCGAGTCGAAATCGTAGGGGTCCGATTCGAAAAGAATGCGGAAGACGCTGCGGTCGCGTTCCCGGAGGTTGTCGAGTACGGTCTGCAGGGAGTCGTATCGTTGTGAAAGTGTTTCGTATTCGCTGTGGAGCCGGTCCGTGGAGTGTTTCATCTCATATTCAACCGGCGTGTCGAAGAAGATCGAAAAGCCGATATAGTAGAGCACGACGACGCCGATCCATACGAACAGGTGGATTGTCGTGCGGATGATCCGCTGTTTGCGACGACGGCGTTTGCGGAGCTTTATGAGATCTTTCTTTCCGGTCATGTCAATACTTTTCGAAGTTGGTCTCCCGGAGGTTTTCCATGAGCTGTTCGTACTCTTCGGCCGACATGTTGCGGTTGAAGTAGTTGATCGGATTTACCGGGATGCCCTTGTGGATCACCTCGTAGTGGAGGTGCGGCCCCGACGAGCGCCCCGTATTGCCCGTGCGGGCGATGAGCTGTCCGCGTTTGACCTTGTCGCCGGGCTTGACGAGCACGTCGCTCAAGTGGGCGTAGCGGGTCTTGTATCCGAATTCATGGTTGAGCAGTACCTGGTGCCCGTAGCCGCCGTTGTAACCCGAGCCCTGGGCCAGTTCCACGGTCGCGTCTCCTGTAGCATATACCGGCGTGCCGCGGTCGCATCCGAGATCGATGCCTTCGTGGGCTACGATACGGTGCAGGATAGGGTGGAACCGCCTCGGGTTGAAAGCACCTATGTGGTTGTTGTGTAATGCCTTGCGGTCGATGGGCCAGATGGCGGGCACGGCGGTCGAAAGCTGTTCCTTGTTTTTCGAAAGCAGCTGCAGCTCGTCGAATGAAACCGATTCGAGATAGATCGTGCGGGCCAGGGCATCGAGCTGTTTCCACGTTCCGATCATCAGCGGGGCGTAGTCGTCGTCTGCCATCGAGGCGTATTTCGTATCGGGATAGGACTGCCACACGCCGGGTATGGAGAGCGTGTCGGTGGCGAAGAGCGCCCGGTAGACGCCGTTGTCGCGGTGGCGGATCTCATCGACCTTGCGCTGGGCGGTGCGGATACGGTCCTGAAGGATGCGGTAGCGGATCGCAAGTTCGCGGTTGTCGCTCAGGATGCGGTACATCTTGGGCGTGTAGAAGAAGTAGGAGAAGAGAACGTTCGCCACGGAGGCAAGGATGAAGCCGATGAGAATCTTGCGTATCAGCCGGTAGGTTTTCAACCGGAAGGGGGCCGTAATGACCTCGCGCGTGAGGACTTGTGCCTCATGCGTGAGAATGTGCGCCTCGTGGGCGAGACGCTGCGTTGTGAAACCCTCCTCTTTTTGCTCCATTGCGGAAAAAACTCCCTTTGATAGGGTGCAAATTTAACTTTAATTGTGTAATTTTGCAACCCGAAAACAGGAACGCATAAATTCGGAAAAAAGTATATCTCATGGAATCGAACCAAATTCGCCGGGCCTTTCTCGACTTCTTCGCATCGAAGGGGCACCAGATTGTGCCTTCGGCGCCGATGGTCGTCAAGGGCGACCCCACGCTGATGTTCACCAATGCGGGCATGAATCAGTTTAAGGATATTTTCCTGGGCAACGCTCCCCGCAAATATCCGCGTGCGGCCGATACGCAGAAGTGTCTGCGCGTTTCGGGCAAGCACAACGACCTGGAGGAGGTCGGGCACGACACCTACCACCACACGATGTTCGAGATGCTGGGCAACTGGTCCTACGGCGACTACTTCAAGAAGGAGGCGATCGAATGGGCCTGGGAGCTGCTGCACGATGTTTACAAACTGCCTGCCGAGCGGATGTACGCCACGGTATTCGAGGGTTCGGAGGAGGACGGCGTGCCGTTCGACCAGGAGGCCTACGACTACTGGAAGCGCTTCCTCCCGGAGGATCACATCATTCGCGGCAACAAGCACGACAACTTCTGGGAGATGGGCGAGACGGGCCCCTGCGGTCCCTGCTCGGAGATTCACTTCGACCTGCGCGACGAGGCGGAGATTGCTGCCAAGCCGGGCCGCGAGATGGTCAATGCGGGCCATCCGCAGGTCATCGAGATCTGGAACCTGGTCTTCATGCAGTTCAACCGCAAGGCCAACGGTTCGCTCGAGGAGCTTCCGGCGCGCAATGTCGATACGGGTATGGGCTTCGAGCGCCTCTGCATGATCCTGCAGGGTAAGAAATCGAACTACGATACGGACGTTTTCCAGCCGACGATCGGCCGCATCGCGGCCCTTTCGGGCAAGCGCTACGGTGAGGACGAAAAGGCGGACGTCGCCATGCGTGTGATGGCCGACCACCTGCGTGCCATTGCCTTCTCGATCGCCGACGGACAGCTTCCCTCGAATGTCAAGGCGGGCTATGTGATCCGCCGCATTCTGCGTCGTGCCGTGCGTTACGGCTACACCTATCTGGGCTTCACCGAACCGACGCTCTGCAAACTGGTTGCGGGGCTTGTGGAGCAGATGGGCGGACAGTTCCCCGAGCTGAAGGCGCAGCAGACCCTTATCGAGAAGGTCATCGAGGAGGAGGAGTCCTCCTTCCTGCGTACGCTGGCCACGGGCATCAACCTGCTCGACGGCGTCATCGCCCGTACGAAGAGCGAAGGCAAGGAGCTCATCTCGGGCAAGCATGCTTTTGTCCTCTATGATACTTTCGGGTTCCCGATCGACCTGACGGAACTCATCGCCCGCGAGCAGGGTGTCGGTGTCGATCTCGCATCGTTCGAGGAGGAGCTGCAGGCGCAGAAGGCGCGTTCGCGCAACGCTGCTGCCGTGGCGACGGACGACTGGGTGGAGCTGCTCCCGATCAAGGAGAGCGTCTTTACGGGTTACGACACGCTGACCGACGAGGTGCGCATCGCGCGTTACCGCCGCGTTACCTCGAAGGGCCGCACGACCTACCAGCTGGTCTTCGACCGCACGCCCTTCTACGGCAATTCGGGCGGTCAGATCGGCGATACGGGTTATATCGAGAGCGCCAACGAGCGCATAGAGATCGTAGCTACCGAGAAGGAGAACGGTCTGATCATCCATATCGTCGAGACGCTTCCCGAGAATCCCGAAGCTCCGTTCCATGCCGTCGTGGATGCCGAAAAGCGGCAGTCGGCGGCCAACAACCATACGGCCACGCACCTCATGCACGCCGCGTTGCGCAAGGTGCTGGGCAACCATGTCGAGCAGAAGGGATCGCTCGTAACGCCCGAGATGCTTCGCTTCGACTTCTCGCACTTCCAGAAGGTTACGCCGGAGCAGCTGCGCGAGGTGGAGCGACTTGTGAACCGTGCCGTGCGTGCCGACGATCCGCTTGAGGAGAACCGTAACGCCACGAAGGAGGAGGCTGCGGCCGCCGGAGCGATGATGCTCTTCGGCGAGAAGTACGGCGACCGGGTCCGCATGGTCCGCTTCGGTGATTCGGTCGAGCTGTGCGGCGGTACGCACACCCGTTCGACGGGAACCATCGGCTTCTTCAAGATTCTCTCGGAAAGCGCCATCTCGGCCGGCGTGCGCCGTATCGAGGCCGTTACGGGCGAGCAGGCCGAGAAGATTCTCTACGCTGCCGAGGATACGATGCACGATATTGCCGAGTATCTCAACAACCCGCAGGTCGTGCAGGCTGTCAAGAAGATGCTCGAGAGTAATGAGCAGCTTTCGAAGGAGGTCGAGGCAATGCGCCGCGAACAGGTGTCCCAATGGGCCGACAAGATCGCCTCGTCTACCCCCGAGCGTGACGGCATGTGCCTGTTCAGCATGCAGACCGACCGACGTCCCGATTTTGTCAAGGATCTGGCCTATAATTTGCGCCAGCGTCTGCCGAAACTGGTCTTAGTTGTCGGGTCGCTCGTCGATGGCAAGCCGACGTTGACGGTGATGCTCGGCGATGAGATCACGGCCCGCGGAGCGAATGCCGGTGCGGTGGTCCGCGAGGCCGCGAAGCTCATGCAGGGCGGCGGTGGCGGTCAGGCCTTCTTTGCTACGGCCGGCGGCAAGAATCCCGACGGGCTTCAGGCTGCGATCGACAAGGCCGTGGAGCTGATCTCGGAACAGGTGAAATAACGATTAAAACAAAGTGAATATGAGCAACAAGGTATTACTGATGATTCTCGATGGCTGGGGAAACGGCCATCATGACAGGGCGGACGTCATCTCGACGGTTCATCCCGCCTATATTTCGGCCATGACCGAAAAGTATCCGCATGCCGAGCTGCGCACCGACGGTGAGAATGTCGGTCTTCCCGACGGGCAGATGGGCAACTCGGAGGTCGGACACCTCAATATCGGCGCCGGCCGCGTGGTCTACCAGGACCTCGTGAAGATCAACCGGGCCTGCCGCGACAACTCGATTCTGAAGAACCCCGAAATCGTCAAGGCCTTCGAATATGCCAAGGCACAGGGCGTCGGCGTGCACTTCATGGGTCTGACCTCGGACGGCGGCGTGCACTCCTCGTTCGAACACCTCTTCAAGCTGTGCGACATTGCCCGGGAGTACGGCGTTTCGGAGCGCACCTATGTACACTGCTTCATGGACGGACGTGATACCGACCCGCACAGCGGCAAGGGCTTCATCGCCCGGCTCGAAGAGCACCTCGCCACAACGGGCGGTCAGATCGCCACGATCATCGGCCGCTACTACGCCATGGACCGCGACAAGCGCTGGGAGCGCGTGAAGGTGGCCTACGATGCGCTGGTCGAGGGTGTCGGCGAGCACGATACGGATATGGTTGCCGCCGTGCAGAAGTCCTACGACGCCGACGTTACGGACGAGTTCATCAAGCCGATCGTCCATGTCGATGCTGCGGGCCTGCCTGTCGGTCTGATCCGCCCGAACGACCTGGTGATCTTCTTCAACTACCGCAACGACCGCGCCAAGGAGCTGACGATCGTCCTCACGCAGGAGGACATGCCCGATGCCGGCATGCACACCATGCCGCTCTACTACTGCTGCATGACCCCTTACGACGCCAAGTTCACGGGGCTGCACATCCTCTTCGACAAGGCCGACGTGCCCGATACGATCGGCGAGTGGGTTTCGAAGCAGGGACTTCGGCAGCTGCGCATCGCCGAGACCGAGAAGTATGCCCATGTAACCTTCTTCCTCAACGGCGGCCGCGAGGAGAAGTTCGAGGGCGAGGAGCGTATCCTGGTTGCCTCGCCGAAGGTAGCTACCTACGACCTGCAGCCCGAGATGTCGGCTCCGGAAGTTGCCGACAAGCTGGTAGCCGCCCTCGGTGAGCGGAAGTTCGACTTCATCTGCCTGAACTTCGCCAACGGCGACATGGTAGGCCATACGGGTGTTTACGATGCCATCGTTGCCGCCGTGAAGGCCGTGGACAAGTGCGTGGAGAAGGTGGTCGAGGCGGCCAAGGCCAACGGCTACGAGGTAGTGATGATCGCCGACCACGGCAATGCCGACAACGCCGTCAATGCTGACGGTACGCCCAACACGGCGCACTCGCTCAATCCGGTGCCTATCGTGGTTGTTTCCGACCGCGTGAAGGCCGTGCACAACGGCATCCTGGCCGATGTGGCTCCCACGGTGCTGAAGCTCATGGGCCTTCCGCAGCCCGAGGAGATGACCGGAAAGGCGCTCGTCGAGATGAAATAACCGATCGGACGACCTGCGTCGAACGATGCTGTAACCTCGGGGGGAGGGCTTTGTGAAAGCCCCCCCCCGAAGTGTTTGATTCAGCTGATAATTAGCAGTATATCAATTATTAATCCTTGCGTTATGAGAACAACATGGCTTTATGGTTCGTTGCTGGCGCTGGCTTTTGCCTCCTGTGCCCGCGACCGGAGTTACACGATTGAAGGCGAGGTGGATCCCTCGTTGAATGGTGAAACCGTCTATTTGTCCGATTATCAGAGTGAATCGATTGTCGATAGCGCGGTCGTTGCCGACGGACGCTTCCTCTTCACGGGAAACATCTCCCGGGACTCGATCCGGCGTATTGACCTCGGGAGAGAGTATGCCAACCTGATCCTCGAACCGGGCCGCATCGTGGTGTACCTGGACAGACATCTGGCCGGGGGTACGCCGCTCAACGACGCCAATATGGCCTATCAGGCTGTTTTTGATTCGCTGGGGAACGAGTTGAGTTCCCGCAATGCGGCCATTGCCGCCGATTCGACCCTCGACCCGAAGGGGCGTCAGGCACGCCTCGACGAGGAATTGGATGCCTGGATCGCCCGCTGCGAAGAGGTCCTCCGGCCCTATGCCTTGCGCGACGACGCCCTCGGCGCCACTGCCGTGTGGAACTGGGCCTTTATCGCGCAAACGCCCGAAGAGTTCGATCGGCTTTATGCTCCGGCTTCGGAGTATGTCCGCAACTTCGGGCCTGTGAAACGGCTGGCCGCTACTTTCGAGGCGCAGCGCAAAACCGCCGAAGGAATGCCGTTCTCCGACTTTACGATCCCGACGGGAGCTGCCGATTCGACCGCCGTGTCGCTCTCGGACTATGTAGGTCGGGGCAAGTATGTGCTGGTGGATTTCTGGGCTTCGTGGTGCGGCCCGTGCCGTGCCGAAATGCCGACGCTCCGCGAAGTGTGGGAGCGTTACGACCGCAGCGAACTCGAAGTGCTGGGTGTAGCCGTGTGGGATCCGCGCTCCGCATCATTGGCGGCGATCGGGGAGCTGAATCTGCCTTGGCCGCAGATTCTGGATGCCGGCATGATCCCGACCGATCTTTATGGTATCAACGGCATTCCGTATGTTGTTCTTTTTGGCCCCGACGGAACGATCGTAGCCCGCAATCTGAGAGGGGAGGGCTTGAAGGTGCGGTTGGCCGAACTGCTCGGTAAATAAGCCGCCCTTGCATGATAAAGGAGGATTCTGCCAGGTGCGGAATCCTCCTTTTTTGATGCTTCGGCTATCCGGAGCGGCACTTGTCTAATAGAGCTCCAGAAACTCGTAGCTGTTCCCGACGGCCGCAAGGTAGCGCATGAACTCTTCGCGCGTGATGACCACCGTGGCGCGGTTGTCGTTCGGATGGAACGACAGGGCGGGGCAGCGTTGCAGCTGCGCATCCAAAAACAGGTGCACATGGTTCGCCGGGTCGTTGATCAACCCGAAGGGCGATACCGATCCGGGCTGCAGCCCGAGCCAGTAGGCCATGCGCGGCTCCGATGCGAACGACAGCTTGCCCTGATGCAGCCGGTGTTCGAGGTCGTGGATGGCCAGCGACTGCTCGCAGTCAAAGGCTACGAGGTAGTGGCGGTCGCCCTTGTGGTTGCGGAAAAAGAGATTCTTGCAGTGTTTCGAGCCGTCGTCATGCCAGTATTGGCGGGCAATCTCGATGGTCGGCGCTTCGGGATGCTCATACCAGGTGTAACGGATATTGTGGGCGTCGAGCCAGTCGAAGACCCGCTGCCGACGGATGTCCGGCGAGGGGAGTTGGGTTTCGGGAATCTTCATGGCTATCGTTCGGCGTAGAATTCGCGGATGTTGCGGGCAATGCACTCGACCAGCACGGCTACGGCCTCGACGGGCGACCACGCGTTGTGGGGCGAGAGCAGCAGCCGGTCGGTGTCGCGCACGCGCAGCAGCGGACTGTCGGCCTCGAGCGGTTCGTGCGCGAAGACATCGAGTGCCGCGCCGGCCAGCCGTCCTTCGTCCAGCGCCGCAGCCAGTGCCGCTTCGTCCACGATGCCGCCGCGCGCGACGTTGATCAGCAGTGCCGACGGTTTCATCCGGGCCAGCTCGCGGGCTCCGATCAGTCCGCGCGTGCGGTCGTTCAGCGGGGCGTGGATCGACACCACGTCGGCCCATGCGAGCAGTTCGTCGAGCGGCCGGCAAGGGTAGGGTTCCTCGCGTGCGACGCCCGACGTGGAGGTGTAGGCCACTTCGCAGCCGAGTGCTTCGGCAACCTTCGCAACGCTGTGTCCGATATTGCCCAGCCCGATGATGCCCCAGCGGGAGCCGAAGAGCTGGTGGGTCGTGCGTCCGAAATGGTACTGGCGCTCCGAGCCGCCATATTCCTGCTTTACATAACGGTCGTAGTAGATCACCTGCCGCATGAGGGCGATCGCCGCGCCGATCGTGGTCTCCGTTACGGAGTGAGTCGAGTAGCCCACGGCATTTTTCACGGCGATGCCCCGCTCGGCTGCCGCCTCGAGGTCGATGTGGTTCATGCCCGTTGCGGCCACGCAGATCAGCCGCAGCCGGGGCAGCTGCTCGAGGGTTGCACGGTCGAAGACCACCTTGTTCGTGATGGCTATCTCCGCCTCGCGGCAGCGCTCGACGACCTGGTCGCGGCGCGTGTATTCGTACTCCGTGTAGTTACCCAGCGTGCGGATGGCCGAGAGGTCGGCTTTGCCGAGGCTGTATGCGTCGAGAAAAACGATGTTCGGTATCATGTATCTACAGTGTTTGTTGTTGCGTTTTCAGTCGAGTTCTCCGATCAGTCCGCGGATGACCACCGAGGCGCATCCGATGCCGAACAGCGGCGGAATGTAGGAGATCGTGCCGACGTTCGATTTCTTGTTCTGCTCCTCGCAGAGGATCATCGCCCCTTCGCGGATCGGCTCGGGGGAGAAGACGGCCCGGAATCCGCTGCGGATGCCCAGTTTGTGCAACCGTTTGCGGAGCATGTGGGCCAGCGGGCAGTGGTGCGTACGGGAGATGTCGGCGATCTCGAGCTTCGTCGGGTCCATCTTGGCTCCGGCGCCCATCGAGCTGACCAGCGGCAGCCGGCGTTCGAGCGCTGCCGCGATGAGTGCCAGCTTGGGCGAGAGCGTGTCGATGGCGTCTACGACATAGTCGTACGGCGCCGCATCGAGCAGTGTGTAGGTCTCCTCGTCCTTGATGTAGCGGTTTATGACCGTAAGTTCGATCGCCGGGTTGATGTCCCGCAGCCGCTCGGCCAGCACCTCGGCCTTCTGCCGTCCTACGGTCGAATGCAGCGCTACGAGCTGCCGGTTGATGTTTGTCTCGTTCACCACATCAGCGTCGGCCAGGGTCATGCGGCCCACGCCCGCCCTGGCGATCATCTCTGCCGCATAGGCTCCTACGCCGCCCAGCCCCACGACGAGGACATGGGCGCGGCGTATCCGTCCGAGTTTCTCCTCGCCGAGCAGCAGGAGGGTTCGTTCCAGCCAGTTTTCCATTCTTTTCTACAATACGCTTTCGTCGGAGAGCGGTTCTCCGAAAATCCGTTCATAATTGGCCAGCGTGCAGCGTTGCAGCGCCTCCACGCTTTCGCCGCGCAACTCCGCGGCGCGTGCATAGACCTCGCCGATGGGTGTCTCCTGGTCGTCGGTCTCGAGAAAAAGCCGTTCGGCAGGGGTGGCGCACAGCGCCTCGATGCTTCGTGGTGAGGCGAACGAGCGGACGCCGTACGAGAGGTAATACCCTCTTTTGAGCGCTTCTGCCGCCTGCTGCCTCGACCCGATGAATCCGTGGAAGATCACCGCGCGCAACGGTACGGCGGCCAGTTCGCGCATCAGCGGCTCGAAGGCCCTTACGCAGTGCAGCACGACGGGCAGCCGATACCTGCGGGCCAGTTCCAGCTGGTCCCGGAGCATGTGCAGCTGACACTCCATTTCGGGCCCCCGCAGTCGGTCGAGTCCCGTTTCGCCGATGGCCTGTGCCCGTCCGAGCTCCGCTTCGAGGACATCAGTGTCGCCTTCTGCGGCATCCCACGGATGAATGCCTGCCGTACGCAACTCGACGGCTTGCCCCGTAGGGCGGTGCGTGTGGATATCGACATAGGGAAGCATGGCAGGACAAAAGTATAAAATTTTCGCGAAACGGCTTCGGCTTTCGGGCGCTTCGACGATTGCCCGCTGCAGCGGAAGCGTTGCCGACCTTCCGTTTTCGGCCGCGGCGATCCCGGATGAAGCCGTTGCGGCTCTTTTTTTTGGGCCATCGCCGGGAAATAATCTCCGGAATGGAAGGTTTTTACGAAAATAATTCGTATTTTCGCACGCGATTTATGTTAGCGGACTAACACCGATTGCGGAACTCCCGCGAAACCGGAAAAGACCCAAGAAAACCAAACATAACAATCAAAATCTTTAACCATGTCGAAAATCATTACTTTACGCAAGGGTTTAGACATCAATCTGGCGGGCAAACCCCAGGAGACGTTGGCGGAGGCGCCCATGGCTTCGGAGTATGCCCTCTCGCCGCTCGATTTCGAGGGCGTTACACCCAAGCTGCTGGTTAAGGTGGGCGATAAGGTGAAGGCCGGTACGCCGTTGTTCTTCAACAAGTACAACGAGCGCGTCCTCTTCACGTCGCCTGTCAGCGGTACGGTGGCGGCCGTCAATCGTGGCGAGAAGCGCAAGGTGCTTACGGTTACGGTCACTCCCGATGCCGAACAGAGCTACGAGGAGTTCGGAAAACCCGACCTGAAGAAGGCCACGCGCGAGGAACTTGTCGAACTGCTGCTGCGTTCGGGCCTTTGGCCGATGATCGTGCAGCGCCCTTACGGGATCATTGCCGATCCGACCGCCACGCCGAAGGCGATCTTCGTCTCGGCCTTCGATTCGGCGCCGCTCGCTCCGGACTACAACTTCGTCCTGAAGCAGGAGCAGCGCAACCTTCAGGCCGGAATCGACCTGCTGCGTCGCTTGACGTCGGGCAAGGTACATCTCTCGATGCGTGCGAAATGCGAAGGTCAGATGCCGTCGCTGCAGGGCGCCGAGCTCCACACCTTCGCGGGCAAGCACCCCGTGGGCAACGTGGGCGTGCAGATCCACCACATCGACCCGATCAACAAGGGCGACATCGTCTGGACGGTGAACATCCAGGATCTGGCCATCATCGGCCGTCTGGTGAACGAGGGCCGTGTGGACATGCACCGCATCATTGCCGTCGACGGCTCCGAGATCGAGAAGCCGGGCTATGTGCGTGTCATCGCCGGCGCCCGCGTCGATTCTTTTGTCAAGGGCAATGTCAAGGCCCAGAAGGAGGGCGACCGTGTCCGCTTCATTTCGGGCAATGTGCTGACAGGTACGAAGACCGCGCTCGACGGCTTCCTGGGTTTTTATGCCAACCAGCTTACGGCGATCCCCGAGGGCGACAAGTACGAGTTGCTGGGATGGGCCATGCCGCGTCTGAACAAGTTCTCCGTGTCGCGTGCCTACTTTTCGTGGCTCTGCCCGAAGAAGGAGTACAAGCTCGACACGAACCTCAACGGCGGCGAGCGTCCGTTCGTCGTAACGGGCCTCTACGAGCGTTATCTCCCGATGGACATCTATCCGATGTATCTGCTGAAGGCCTGTCTGGCGGGTGATATCGAGAAGATGGAGAATCTGGGTATCTACGAGGTTACCGAGGAGGATTTCGCCCTGTGCGAGTTCGTCGATCCTTCGAAGATCGAGATCCAGCAGATCATCCGCGACGGTATTAACTTAATGATTAAGGAGGCATAAAGATGGGATTGCGTAAATTCATGGATAAAATCAAGCCCACCTTCTCCAAGGGTGGAAAGCTGGGCTTTCTGGAATCGACGTTCGATGCGTTCGAAACCTTCCTCTTCGTCCCCAACACGACGACCGTGAAGGGCGCCCACATCCGCGACTGCAACGACATGAAGCGTACGATGATCGTCGTGGTACTCGCGCTGATGCCGGCCTTCCTGTTCGGCTGTTTCAACACCGGCGTGCAGGTGGGGCTTACGGGCTTCACGGCCTTCTTCTACGGACTGGTGCGCGTGCTGCCGATGGTCTGCGTTTCGTATATCGTGGGTCTGGGCATCGAGTTCGCCTTCGCCCAGGCGCGCGGACATGAGGTGAACGAGGGCTTCCTCGTTACGGGACTTCTGATCCCGATGATCTTCCCGGTATCGACGCCGCTGTGGATGGTGGCCCTTTCGACGGCCTTCGCCGTAGTTTTCGGCAAGGAGGTCTTCGGCGGTACGGGTATGAACGTCTTCAATCCCGCGCTGCTGGCGCGTGCCTTCGCTTTCTTCGCCTACACCCCCTCGATGTCGGGTGAAACGGTCTGGTACTCCAACTGGACGATGATGGGCGCACAGGTCGATGGCATCACGGGCGCTACGGCTCTCGAGCAGCTGGCTTCTACCGGCACGATGACCTATTCGCCGCTGGATGCCTTCCTGGGCTTCATCCCGGGATCGTTCGGTGAGACTTCGACTTTGGCGATTCTTATCGGCGCCGTGATCCTGCTCGGAACGGGCATCGCCTCGTGGCGGACGATGATCTCGGTATTCGTCGGCGGTCTGGCCATGGGTTATCTTTTCCAGGCGCTCGGCCTGACGGAGTATCCCGCCTGGTGGCACCTGATCGTGGGCGGCTTCGCCTTCGGTGCGGTCTTCATGGCAACGGACCCCGTTACCTCGGCACAGACCAACAAGGGCAAGTACATCGTGGGTCTGATGACCGGTGCGCTGGCCGTGCTGATCCGCGTGGTGAACCCCGCATACCCCGAGGGCATGATGCTTTCGATCCTCTTCATGAATGCGCTGGCGCCGCTGGTGGACTACTTCGTGGTCGAGTCCAGCATCTCGCGCCGCAAGAATCGTGTTAAAACTGCAAAATAGGGTGGTGAGATATGGCACAGAAAAAGTTTAAATGCAATGTCTGCGGTTACATCCACGAAGGATCGGCCGCACCCGCGACCTGCCCCCTCTGCGGAGCTCCCGCCTCGGAATTCACGGAGCTGAAGCCCGAAAAGAAGGGTCTCGATACGAACAGCAACCTCTATATCGTGATCTACTCGACGGTGATGGTCGTCATCGTGGCCACCCTGCTGGCCCTGGCTGCCCTGGGTCTCCAGAAGCGTCAGGCCGAGAACGAGCTCAACGAGAAGAAGCAGTCGATCCTCATGTCGCTCTATGCCGGTGATGCCGTCAAACAGCAGGTTCCGGCCGAGGAGCTGGTCGCTCAGGTCAAGTATGACGATGTGATCGAGGCCAGTGTACTCGACAGCGAGGGCAATGCCATCGAGGGAGAGAATGTCTTCGCGCTGCTCAACGACCTGCCGGGCGCCTATGCCGCCGGCAAGTTCCCGGTCTTTGAGGCCAAGGACGGCCGTGTGGTCATTCCCGTAACGGGCATGGGCCTTTGGGGCCCCATCTGGGGCTATGTGGCTCTTGAAAAGGACATGAACACCATCGCCGGCATCATCATGGCACACAAGGGCGAAACGCCCGGTCTGGGTGCCGAGATCGCCACGGCGAAGTATCAGTCGAAATTCATCGGCAAGCAGATTTTCAACGGCGAGGAGTTCGTTTCGGTGAAGCTCCGCAAGGGCGGTGCGCAGGATCCCGAGCACGAGGTGGATGCCATCTCGGGCGGAACGAAGACTTCCGACGGTGTTACGGCCATGCTTCACAGCAGCATCGAGCACTACCTGCCGCTGCTGGAGGCGAAGCGTGCCGCCGCAACGGCCGCTACCGCTCCTGCCGAAGTGTCTAACGTAGAAAATGAGGAAAGCAATGAGTAAGAACGAGAAAGAGCCTTTGTTTTCGGCCAAGAACATGAAATATCTGACGGGCCCGTTCTCCGCGAACAACCCGGTCATCGTGCAGATCCTCGGTATCTGCTCGGCTCTGGCCGTTACGGTTCAGCTGAAGCCTGCGATCGTCATGGCACTCAGCGTAACGGTCGTAACCGCCTTCTCGAATCTGGTGATGTCGCTGTTGCGCAACGGTGTCCCGTCGCGTATCCGCATCATCGTCCAGCTGGTCGTCATCGCCTCGCTGGTGATCCTCGTCGATCAGGTGCTCAAGGCCTTCGTCTATGAGATCTCGAAGCAGCTGTCGGTTTATGTGGGTCTGATCATCACGAACTGTATCGTCATGGGCCGTGTCGAGGCCTTCGCGCTGGGCAACAAGCCCTGGGCTTCGTTCCTCGACGGTATCGGCAACGGTCTGGGTTACGGTATGATTCTGGTAATCGTGGCTTTCTTCCGCGAGCTGTTCGGCGCCGGCACGCTGCTGGGCTTCCGGGTTATTCCCGAAAGCTGGTACATGACCGAAGGCGGCTTCTATTCGAACTGCGGTCTGATGCTCTTCCCGCCGATGGCGCTGATCATCGTGGGCTGCATCATCTGGGTGCACCGCTCGCGCAACAAGGATTTACAGGAAAAATAGGAGGATAGCATATGGAATCATTGAATATCTTTATCCGGTCGATCTTTATCGACAACATGGTCTTCGCCTTCTTCTTCGGCATGTGCTCCTACATCGCCGTGTCGAAGAGCGTGAAGACGGCCCTCGGACTGGGAGCTGCCGTTACGTTCGTGATGGTGATGACCGTTCCGTTGAACTACCTCTTGTATGAATATGTCCTGAAGGCCAATGTTCTGGTCGAGGGTGTGGATCTGAGCTTCCTGTCGTTCATCGTCTTCATCGCGACGATCGCCGCCTTCACGCAGCTCGTGGAGATGGCCGTCGAGAAGTTCTCGCCGACGCTTTACAGCCAGCTGGGTATCTTCCTGCCGCTGATCGCCGTGAACTGCGCCATCATGGGCGGTTCGCTCTTCATGCAGCAGAAGGTCGATGGCGGCGAGCTGACCTCCCTCTGGCAGACGATCGTCTACGGTCTGGGTTCGGGTCTGGGCTGGTGGCTGGCAATCGTCATGATGGCTGCGATTCGCGAGAAGACGACCTATTCGCACATTCCCGCCGCATTGAAGGGTCCCGGTATCGCCTTCATCATCACGGGTCTGATGGGTATCGCCTTCATGATTTTCTCGGGCATTCAGTTCTAACCTTTAAAAAGAGATTCGGAAAAAATGACTACAACGATTTTAATTGCGATCGCAGCCTTTCTGGTGATCACGCTGGTGCTGGTCGCACTGCTTCTCTATGCAAAGGCTAAGCTGGTGGCGTCGGGCGAGGTTACGATCGACATCAACAACGGCGAGAAGGTCATCAAGACCGAGAGCGGTTCGACGCTCCTCTCGACGTTGGCCAACAACAAGGTATTCCTTCCGTCGGCATGCGGCGGCGGCGGTTCATGCGGCATGTGCAAGTGCCAGGTTCTGGAGGGCGGCGGCGACATCCTGCCGACCGAGACGGGCTTCATCACACGCAAGATGGCCAAGGACCATTGGCGCCTGGGCTGCCAGGTGAAGGTGAAGAACGACCTCAAGATCAAGGTTCCCGAGGCCGTCCTCGGTGTGAAGAAGTGGGAGTGCACGGTGGTCTCGAACCGCAATATCTCGACCTTCCTCAAGGAGTTCGTCGTGAAGCTTCCCGAGGGCGAGAACCTCAAGTTCCGCAGCGGCGGCTACATCCAGATCGACATCCCGAAGTACGATGCCATCAAGTTCTCCGACATGGATGTCGATGAACGCTATCGTGCCGACTGGGACAAGATGAAGATGTGGGATCTGGTTACGACCAATCCCGAGCCGACGTTCCGCGCCTACTCGATGGCCAACCACCCGGCCGAGGGTAACATCATCATGCTGAACATCCGTATTGCTACGCCTCCGTTCGACCGTGCTACGGGCTCGTTCATGAAGGTGAACCCGGGTATCTGCTCGTCGTACATCTTCTCGCGCAAGCCGGGCGACAAGGTAACGATTTCGGGTCCCTACGGAGAGTTCTTCCTGCCCGACAATCTGCCCGACACTCAGGAGCTGATCTTCGTCGGCGGCGGTGCGGGTATGGCGCCGATGCGCAGCCATATCATGCATCTGTTCAAGACCGAGAAGACGAAGCGTCCCGTCTCGTTCTGGTACGGCGCCCGTGCGCTGAAGGAGGCCCCCTATCTGCACGAGTTCCATGAGATCGAGAAGGATTTCCCGAACTTCAAGTTCAACCTGGCGCTGGACCGTCCCGATCCCGAGGCCGATGCCGCAGGAGTTCCCTATACGCCGGGCTTCGTGCACAACGTCCTCTATGAGAACTATCTGAAGCATCATCAGGCTCCCGAGGACTGCATCTACCTCATGTGCGGACCTCCGATGATGATCGCATCGGTGGTCAAGATGCTCGATTCGCTGGGAGTACCTCCCGAGAATATTCTCTATGACAACTTCGGCAGTTAGTCGAAGCGATTGAAAAAGCCGGGGTTCGGAACCATCCGAACCCCGGCTTTTTGCTGCCCGGCGGTGTTGTCAGAGCAGTTTTCCGGTCAGGAAGAGAGCCGCGACCGAAAAGTAGATCACGAGCCCCGTAACGTCGGCGAGCGTGGCGACGAAGGGTGCCGAAGCGGTTGCCGGGTCGAGCCCGATGCGTTTGAGCAACAGGGGAATCATGGCTCCGGCGAGCGTTCCCCACAATACGATGAAGAGCAGCGATACGGCGACACTCACCCCGACCCATCCCCAGAACGGACCGTAGTCGTAGAGTCCCGTCTCCTGCCATACGACGATGCGGATAAATCCGATGGCGCCCAGAATGGCTCCCAGCAGCACTCCCGAGAGCAGCTCCTTGCGCAGGACATATCCGACGTTGCGCTGCGACAGCTCGCCGAGAGCCAGGGCGCGGATGATGAGGCTTGCGGCCTGTGATCCCGAGTTGCCGCCGCTCGAGATGACCAGCGGGACGAAAAGCGCCAGAACGACGGCCCGGGCGATTTCGTCGTCGAAATGTCCCATGGCCGAGGCCGTAAGCATTTCGCTCAGGAAAAGCACAACGAGCCATCCGGCCCGTTTCTTGACGAGCGACAGCAGCGGGGTGCGGGTGTAGGAGAGTTCGAGTTCCTCGGTTCCTCCGAACTTCTGGAAATCTTCGGTGGCCTCCTCTCGCTCGATCCGGAGGATCTCTTCGAGCGAAACCACTCCGAGCAGCGTTCCTGCTGTGTCGGTTACGGGGAGCGATGCGGGACCTCCGTTGCGGAACCGTGCGGCGACGGCCTCCCGGTCCTCCTCGGCACGAAGCACCGTGCAAGTCGTTCCCCCGAGCTCGGAAACCGGCCGCTCCGGCGGGGCGAGCAGCAGGTCGCGGATGCCGATCGTGCGGAGCAGCTTCCAGCTGCCGTCCACGACATAGAGCGTTTCGAGATGCTCCGTGCCGGTGCCGTAGCGTCGGATCTGCTCGAGAGCTTCCCCTGTTGTGAATTCGGGCCGCAGGGCGATGAAGCCCGTGCCGACCAGACGTCCGATGCACGTCTCGTCATATCCCAGATAATGAAACAGCGCTTCCCGCTCCATGACGGTCAGCGTGTCGAGCAGGCGGCGGAGAACTCTTCCGGGCAGCACTCCGATGGGAGCCTGTCCTTCGGTCTCTGCGGCCGGATTTTCGGCTCCGCCGCGAATTTCGGTCCGTAATGCTTCGATGAATCGGTCTTTTTCGTCGGGTGCCAGCTGTTCGAATGCCGCTTCTGCTGTTGCCGCAGGCAACAGCAGGTAGAGCAGGTCCCGTCGGGAAATTTGAATGTCGGTGATGATTCCGGCCGCCCGGGATGGATCCAGTGCGGCCATCTCCTTCCCGAGCCGCTTCCAGTCGCGGGCTTCGAGCAGGAGCTGCAGGTGCCTTTCGAGTGCTTTCATGGCATTGATCTCCTTTGGGTCCGTAAGGAGACCGTTGCCGGATCCCTACGGATTCGTGAATAATTCGGTGAATGCGCAAGTACGATCCGGGCCTTCGTCCATGATGTCTCTTGAATTTAAATGAATAATAGGGTGTCGTCGTACCGATATGTCCGGTACGACGCCGCAAAAATAGGCTTTTTGTGTCGAAATACCGCGTGTCGGTCGGTGTGATCGGCTTTTCCGTACCCCTTTTCCCGCTTCAGCGGCCAATTTTTATTCCGGAAACCGCCCGCATGACCGATTCCCGAGGCAGCTCCCGAGTAAAAACGATATCCGTTTCCCGGATTCCGAATAAATTTCGTATATTTGTTGAGACTGCATCCGGAAGGGGGTTCTTCCCGCACACCCCGCAACCGACGACCGCCGACTCATCGTTCTTTAAATACCAACCTTAAAAACCGTTTTACCGAAATGAACATTCCTCCTATTTTCTGGCTTGTGCCCGCGGCGTCGATCGTGGCGCTTGCCGTGGCGTGGGTTTTCTATTCGCTCATGAAGTGGGAAGACGAAGGCACCGAACGCATGCGCGAAATTGCCGCGCATGTCCGCAAGGGTGCCATGGCCTATCTCAAGCAGCAGTACAAGGTCGTGCTGGTGGTCTTCATCCTGTTGGCGCTCTTCTTCGCCTATCTGGCCTATGGCGCCGGCGTACAGAATAAGTGGGTTCCTTTCGCTTTCCTTACGGGCGGCTTCTTCTCGGGTCTGGCCGGCTTCTTCGGCATGAAGACCGCAACCTATGCTTCGGCCCGTACGGCCAATGCCGCCCGTCAGTCGCTCGATCGCGGCCTGAAGGTCGCCTTCCGCAGCGGCGCCGTGATGGGACTGGTCGTCGTGGGCCTCGGTTTGCTCGACATCTCCTTCTGGTATCTGATCCTGAATCACTTTACCGACGTTGCCGGTCCGCAGAAACTCGTCGTCATCACCACGACGATGCTGACCTTCGGCATGGGAGCCTCGACGCAGGCCCTGTTCGCCCGTGTCGGCGGCGGTATCTATACGAAGGCGGCCGACGTGGGTGCCGACCTGGTGGGCAAGGTCGAAGCGGGCATCCCCGAAGATGATCCCCGTAACCCGGCGACCATTGCCGACAATGTGGGCGACAATGTGGGCGATGTGGCCGGCATGGGTGCCGACCTTTACGAGAGCTACTGCGGCTCGGTGCTGGCCACCGCAGCCCTCGGAGCCGCCGCCTTCTCGACGGCCGGCAGCGAGGCCCTGCAGCTCAAGGCCGTGTTGGCTCCGATGCTGATCGCCGCCGTTGGCATCCTCCTGTCGATCATCGGCATCTTCCTCGTGCGGACTAAGGAGGGGGCTTCGATGCGCGAGCTGCTCTGCTCGCTCGGCGTGGGCGTCAATTTCAGCTCGGCGCTGATCGCCGTGGCAACGTTCGGCATCCTCTACCTGCTGGGTATCGAGAACTGGATCGGACTGTCATGCTCGGTCATCACGGGCCTTCTGGCCGGTATCGTGATCGGCCAGGCCACCGAATACTATACGTCGCACTCCTACAAGCCGACACAGAAAATCGCTGCAAGTTCCAAGACGGGCCCCGCGACGGTCATCATCTCCGGTGTCGGCTCGGGCATGATCTCCACGGCCATCCCCGTCGTAACGATCGGTGTGGCGATCATCCTGGCCTATCTGTGCGCCATCGGATTCGACATCCGCCACATGATGACGCCGCATAACCTCTCGCAGGGCCTCTACGGCATCGGTATCGCTGCCGTGGGCATGCTCTCGACGCTGGGCATCACCCTTGCCACGGATGCCTACGGACCCATTGCCGACAATGCCGGCGGCAATGCCGAGATGAGCGGCCTGGGTCCCGAGGTGCGCAAGCGTACCGACGCCCTCGATGCGCTGGGCAATACGACAGCTGCCACGGGCAAGGGTTTCGCCATCGGTTCCGCAGCCCTCACGGCGCTGGCGCTGCTGGCCTCCTATGTCGAGGAGATCCGTATCGGATTGCTTCATAACGGCGTTACCGAGCTGGTGCTTTCCGATGGAACGGCCCGTTTGGTCGAGAGTGCCTCGATACTCGACTTCATGTCCTATTACAACGTTTCGCTGATGAATCCCACGGTGCTTATCGGCGTCTTCATCGGCGCCATGATGTCGTTCCTCTTCTGCGGTCTGACGATGAATGCCGTGGGCCGTGCCGCCGAGAGTATGGTGCAGGAGGTGCGGCGCCAGTTCCGCGAGATCAAGGGCATCCTCACGGGCGAGGGAACGCCCGACTATGCGCGCTGTGTCGAGATCTCGACGCGCGGGGCGCAGCGTGAGATGCTCTTTCCGAGTCTGCTGGCCATCATCGTTCCGGTAGTCGTGGGCCTTGTCTTCGGCGTGGCGGGCGTGATGGGCCTGCTTGTCGGAGGTCTCGGTTCGGGCTTCGTGCTGGCGGTCTTCATGGCCAATGCCGGCGGAGCGTGGGACAATGCCAAGAAGATGGTCGAAGAGGGCCACTTCGGCGGCAAGGGTTCCGAGTGCCACAAGGCTACGGTCGTGGGCGATACGGTGGGCGACCCCTTCAAGGATACCTCGGGCCCGTCGCTCAACATCCTCATCAAGCTCATGTCGATGGTCGCCATCGTCATGGCCGGCCTCACCGTCGCCTGCCACCTCTTTTAGTCGGCGGATTTTCCGTCCCTCGCATGCATCCGGTCCGGAGAATTTTCTCCGGACCGGATGTTTTCTGCAGTTTCAGGGCGTTCCTGCCGGTTTAAAAAACTTTCCCGGATTTGCTTCTGCCGCCGTTTTATCGTATCTTTGCGATCGTATGAAAAATATCGTATTCGATCTGGGCGGCGTCCTTTTCGCCCGGGACAAGCGCAAGTGCAGTCCCGAAATCATGGAATTTTTCGGCTTTCTCCGAACCCCGCAGATGCCCCGTTTCTGGGAGGAGTACGATCGGGGCACCTCGACCTTCGACGAGGTGGTCGATGAACTTTGCCGCATGACGGGCCGCTCGCGCGAGGTCTGTGTCGGCGTGATGCACGAGGCGATCGACCTGCAGGAGCCCGTTGCGGCTACCGAGCGTCTCATCGGCGAATTGAAGAGGGCAGGCTACCGGCTCTATGTGCTGTCGAACATGTCGCGCGAATTTATCGATTATCTGCGCCGTTTCCCGGTTTATGCCCTTTTCGACGGGGAGGTGGTCTCCTGCGAGGAGCATACCGTAAAGCCCGAACGCCGCATCTATGAAATTCTGCTCGAACGTTATGCCTTGCAGCCAGCCGAGACGCTTTTCATCGACGACCGTGAGGCCAACATCGCTGTGGCCGAACAGTTGGGCATTCATGGTTATCACTTCGCGCACAACGACCCTGAGACGGCATGTGCTGAACTGCGGCGGCAACTTCTGGCGTGATCTCGAATATAGGTCTGTCGAATAAACCGAAGACTCGTGAAGAAACAAGGGGACCGGCTCTCAAGAGCCGGCCCCCTTTCTTGTTAAAGTCCGAAATCAAATCAGTTGAAGCGGTAACGCAGGCTGAACTGCACGGAGAAGGTTGAGTCGAAGCTCGTGTAGTTCTGGAAAGTCGACGTTACGCGACGGCCGCTGGCCTGCTGGAAATTGTAGACACCCTTGTTGTACTTCAGCAGTCCGCTGTTTACTACCTGTTTGTAGAGGCCCCAGTCCTTGTTGAGCAGGTTGGCAACGTTGATGATGTCGACGCCAAAGGTCAGCGTATTGCGCTTTCCGTTGCGGGTCTTGATGTAGAAGTTCTGCGCGAACTTGAAGTCCACGCGGTGGTGCCACGGCATGAGGGCGCCTCCGCGCTCGGTGTACTTGCCCTTGCGGGTCTTCAGGTAGTCATCCTGGTTGATATATGCCCAGAAGTCGTCCTTCTGCTCCTCGGCCGAGTAGACCACCTCGCCGTTGCTGGTGATGTCGCCGAAGCTCCAGGCGTCGAGGGCCTCGCGGCTCTCGGGGATGTAAAGCAGGTTGTTGGCACCGTAGTCGCCGACGATGTTGCTCGAGAAGGTGTACGAATAGCGCGAGTAGGAGTAGCCGCCGACATATCCGAGCTGACCGCCGTCATAGAACAGCGCTACCGACGTTCCGAAGTGCTTGCCGTACTCCTTGCGGAATCCGATCGATGCGATCACACGGTCGGGAGCGATGTAGGTACCGTATCCGAGTTCGTGGTTGTTGTTGGCGCCCACGGAGTAGGTGTTGGTCTTGTAGGCCGACGAAACCTGGTCGCCAATGCCGTCGCCGTAGCTATTGCCGCCCGAGTGGGTATAGGCCACAGCCAGGTCAAGACCGAAGGCGAAGCTCTTGTGCAGCTGAGCTGACACCGAATAGTAATAGGCGTCGTTACCGGCATTGCGGATGTAGTAGACGTTCTGGTATTTGTTGGCCCAGGTTCCGTCGCTGTACATCTGGTTTACGACAGGGCGCTTGTCGCCGGGAGCATATTCTGTATAGGAGGTACCGTTCCAGGGCTTGTAGCCGCGGTTGTCTACAACGGCAGGGTGGTAGTCCTTGCTGTAGATTCCCTCGAGAGTGAAGTCAATGCCTCCGGGCAGCTTGGCGTCGAAGGCCAGCGAGCTCTTCCATACGGCCGGCATCTTGAGATTCTCGTCGATGATCGTGGGCGAGCCGGGAATCGAAATCGAAGCCTGGGCGTCGATATCCTTGAGGATGTCGTTCGGGTTGGTATGGAACGAAGGGATCTTCGTTGCATTGGCCACATTGTCATAATAGTAGGTGGTCTGTCCGACACCCGAGTTGCCGACAGCCGAAACGAGCCATACGAACGGCAGACGGCCTACGAAGTAGCCCGTACCTCCGCGGAGCACATACTTGCGCTCGCCGGTGAGGTCCCAGTTGAATCCCAGACGGGGCGAAACGGTCAGACGGGTATTGGGCACCTGGTCGGTCGAGTAGCTCGTGCCGCCGAAATCGAGCTTGCTGAAGCCTTCGTTGAAGTTTCCGTCGAGCGAGGGATAGATGGGTACCTCGAAGCGCAGACCGGCCGTCAGCTTGAAGTTCTTGTGGAGCTCGAGCTCATCCTGCAGGTAGAACGAGAGCTGCTGGTACTTCATCTGGGCGAGGAACTGCGAGCCGTCGAGGCTATTGGAGTAGGTGATGCCGAAGGCCGAGGGAGCCGCGTTGTTGAAGAAGTCGTCCATCGATGCATAGACATAGTATCCGGCACCGGCCTGCATGTAGCCGTTGGTGGCTTTGTTGTGCTCGAACTGTACGCCGGCCAGGAAGTTGTTGATGCCGGTACGGAAGTTGAACTCATTGGTTACGACGATCGTCGAGACGCGGCGCAGGTTGCCTTCGGTGAAGACCTCCGTACCGAGCGAGGCGTAAACGTCGCCGTCCTTGAGGATGTCGACCGTCGGGAAGAGTCCGCCGTCGTAGGTACGCGGCTCGTTCTGATATGAGTAGGTGAAACGCAGGGCGTTGTTTCCCTTTCCGTCGAACAGACGCGAGTTCCACTCGGCAGCTACCGAGGTAAAGTCCTGACGCTGGTAATAACGCGAATTCTCGAAATAGAGGGCGTAGTTCGACGTACGGCCTCCGCTCGAGCCATGGCCCGGATAGATGTTGCTGGCGCTCAGCGGCGAGGTCGACGAAGAGGGCCCTGAGGAGTATTTGTTGTGGGTGTGCGACACGCGGAGGTTCAACGAGTTGTTGGCGTTGATGTTCCAGTCCAGACGGGCCATGACCTTGTAGGCCGGGGTCTTGATGTCGTAGTTGGAGTATGCGCCCGGATCGTATCCGAAGTTCTTGATTACGAAATCACGAATAGCGTTCATGTCGCTGGCCGTCGGACGGTTGTAGTCCGTACCCGAACCGTATTCGGTATTCTCGTCGGGACGTGCCAGACGCGTGGGACCGGCCGTAACGTTGTCCTGGTACTCGCCATTGAGGAAGAAGAAGAGCTTGTCCTTGACGATCGGACCTCCGAGGGTGAATCCGTAGGTGTATTCCGAAGCGGGGTTGCGCATCAGATCGTAGTCGCCGACGTGGATACCCTTGAGGTTGTTGTTCGTGAGGTATGTGTAGACTGAGCCGCGGAGTTCGTTGTCCCCCGAACGGGTTACGGCGTTGATGGCACCACCCGTGAAACCGCTCTGACGCACGTCAAAGGGTGTTACCGAAACGGATACCTGCTCCAGAGCGTCGAGCGAAATAGGCGTACCTCCAGCCGGGAGGTTGCCGCCGATACCGAATGCGTTGTTGAAGGCGGCACCATCGACCGTCACATACGACTGGCGGTAGTTACCGCCGCCAACGGCAAAACCGTTGGACGTGGTGTTTGACTGCGGAGAGAGGCGCATGATATCGTTCATGCTGCGGCTGACTGTCGGCATGAGCTCGATAGCCTCGCGATTGACATTGACGACAGCTCCGGCGCGCTCGCTGTTCATCGAACTCTCCTTGCCGTCGGCAGTTACCACAATGGCGTCCATGCCGATGGTATCTTCATTGAGGTAGGCGTTGTTGACGCTAGTCTCGGCCAGGGCGAGCTGGATACCGGTCTTCTCGACCGTCTGGTAACCGATCATCTGGAACCGCAGCGTGTAGGGACCACCAGGACGTACGTTGTAGATACGGTAGTTACCCTTGATGTCTACGACGGCGCCGTACTGCGTGCCCGAGGGAACATGGACGGCGATCACGGTTGCTCCGACAAGCGGGGCACCTTTCTGATCGGTCACATTACCGCTGATACTCGAGGTTGTGACCTGTGCCAGGGCGACAGAGGCGGAGAACATCAGCAGTACAAGAAGTAAAAGTTTCTTCATACGCATGAATTTTGGTTAATAATGGAGTGAATTTAAAGGTGTTTCTGATGTAAAATAATAAGTATGAACGTATTGGCAGATATCTCGTTAAACATATAAGGGATATTCCTTGTGCATGAATATCCCTTGTTCAGCAACCTTTGAGTGCGGATATATTTAGTATCGACACGTTCAGGAATAACATATTTTTTACTTTAGGGCAAAAATATATTAAAAAAATAGCATTTCCAATGTTTTAGAAAGGTTTTGTCTGTTAATTTTTTTGTTTCTGCGCCGGCCGTTCTATACCGTAGCCGGAGAAAGCGACGGGGGCACATCCTGAGAGGGTTTTTGATATCCATCTATGCCCGTCTCAACGGGTTGTTTCCGACCGGATGCAGAATTCTGGCCGAAATACTTGCAAATTCATTGGGGATTCGTATATTTGTTAGTTGAATAACACAGCTGTTAAACTGGATATTCCTTAAAATCAATAAAAACAATGGCAAGAAATCTCAAAATCAGAGACCTTACGTTGCGCGACGGCCAACAGTCGTCGTTTGCCACGCGTATGAATCAGGCGCAGATCGACCGCTGCCTGCCGTTCTACATGGATGCGAATTTCTATGCGATGGAGGTGTGGGGCGGAGCCGTGCCCGATTCGGTCATGCGCTACTTGAACGAGAATCCCTGGATCCGCCTCGAGACGATCCATAAGGCTGTCGGCAACGTGTCGAAGCTTACGGCCCTTTCGCGCGGCCGCAACTTGTTCGGCTACTCGCCCTATACGGACGAGATCATCGACGGCTTCTGCCGCAATGCGATCCAGAGTGGCCTGGGCATCATGCGTATCTTCGACGCCCTGAACGACGTTGACAACGTGAAATCGACGGTCAAGTATGTCAAGCAGTATGGCGGCATCGCCGACTGCGCCGTATGTTATACGGTCGATCCGAAATATCCCGAATTGGGCTTCTGGGCCCGCCTTACGGGCAAAAAGAACCCCGCACCGGTCTTCACCGACGCCTATTTCCTCGACAAGGCCCGTCAGATGGCCGCTCTCGGGGCCGACATGATCACCATCAAGGACATGTCGGGTCTGATTCCGCCGCGTCGTGTGGCGACGCTCGTGCGGCTCTTCAAGAAGAACCTTTCGATTCCGGTCGATTTCCATACCCACTGTACGCCGGGCTATGGTCTGGCATCGGTGCTTTCGGCCATCGTCGCCGGTGTGGACATCGTGGATACCAACTGCTGGTACTTTGCAGGCGGTACGGGCGCTCCGGCCATCGAATTGGTGTATGTCTTCTGCAAAAAGCTGGGCATCGACACGGGTGTGAACATGGAAGCGGTGGCTAAGATCAATACGCAGCTGCGTGAGATCCGCAAGGAGCTGAACCAGTCGGTATTCGGCACCGAGAAACCCGAGCCCAAGCCGTTCAATCCGCTGACCGATACGCTGCCCGCCGAGATCGAGGCGCTCTTCGACAAGGCCATCGAGGCTGCACAGCGCGATGACGAGGCCGCAACGATCGACCTCTGCCGCAAGATCGAAGCGTATTTCGGTTTCCCGGCTCCGAACGAACTGGTGCAGAAGGCCGAGATTCCGGGCGGCATGTATTCGAACATGGTGGCACAGCTCAAGCAGCTCAAGGCCGAGGAGATTCTGCCGCGGGCCATGGAACTGATTCCTTCGGTACGTTTGGCCGCCGGTCTTCCGCCCCTGGTAACCCCGACGTCGCAGATCGTCGGCGCCCAGGCCGTGAACTGCGCCCTGGACGAGAAGGCGGGACGCCCGATGTACACCAACAAGTCGTCGCAGTTCGTGGGACTGGTGAAGGGCGAGTACGGACATACGCCCGTGAAGATCGATCCCGAGTTCCGCTTCAAGATCTGTGGCGTGCGCGAGGAGACGCCCTACGATACGTCGAAGTACCAGATGCAGCCCAATCCCGAACTTCCCGAGGCCGGAGGCGTGAAACTTGCCGCCAACGAGAAGGAGGTGCTGTTGCTCGAATTGTTCCCGATGGTGGCCAAGACGTTCCTCACCAACGAGAAGAAGAAGGCCTACGAGGCATCGAAACCCGCCGAGCCGGCTCCCGAGGCCCCGCAGGCTGCCGCCAAGGCACACGAAGCCATCACGGGCAATACCGTTACGGCGCCGCTGCCGGGCCGCATCATCTCGATCGACGTGAAGGTCGGCGACGAGGTGAAGGCCGGACAGGAGGTGCTGGTGCTCGAGGCCATGAAGATGGAGAACTCCGTAACGACCGACTACGCCGGCAAGGTGAAGCAGATTCTGGTCGAGGTGGGCGAGAATGTCGCCACCGACGCCGTGCTTATCGAGATCGAGTAGGGTTGCGGGTGCTGTAGGCACCTCTTCTGAAGGTAGGGTCGCCCGTCATGTCTGAAACATGACGGGCGACCTTTTTGTTTGAAATTCTGCGGATTCCGGATGGTTGGGATGTGCCCCGTCCATTAGGGCGGTGCGTGCGAAATGACTGGTTTGTGTACGATGAAAACGAAAAAAGGAGTTGCCATGATTGCAACTCCTCGATTTTCAGTAGCGGGAGAGAGACTTGAACTCTCGACCTCATGATTATGAATCATGCGCTCTAACCAGCTGAGCTATCCCGCCATTGCTGAAATGCGAGTGCAAAGGTAATAGAAAAATTCATATCTGCAAAAAACTTCGGCCAAAAAACATCTTTCAACGGATGAAATCGCTCTGCGGGGCCCTGTGGCACCGATTTTGAATCTGTCGGCAGAAACGAAACGACATGCGAACCATTCGGGCTCCCCATGAAAATCTGCTCCGCACGCTCGGTGCGATCAAGGTCCTTGCCGGTCTGATGCTTCTGGCCGCCGTATCGTGGGAGGTCCTCGGAGGCAACCGCACCTCTTTTTCTCCGACTTTTCTGCATATCCAGTTTGTGATCTGCATGATCTTTCTGTGCGATTTTTTCCTGCGCTGGGCCGCCGCGGAGCGCGGGACGCACTTCGTGCTGCACAACCTGCTGTTCCTGCTCATATCGATTCCCTATCTCAATCTGATCCATTGGGCCGGCATCGACCTTCCGCGCAGCCTTGGAATGCTGTTCGGCCTGATACCTCTGTTGCGGGCTTTTCTGGCCATGGTTATTGTCGCAGGGTGGCTCGTGAACAACAACGTGCGCAGACTGCTTGCCGCCTATATCTTCATCGTTGTCGTCTTTACCTATATTTCGGCGCTGATCTTCTATGATTACGAAGCGCCGGTCAATCCCGGTCTTCACGGCTTCGGCAATGCACTGTGGTGGGCCTGGATGAATGTGGCGACTGTCGGTGCTGCTATTTTCCCGGTTACGCCAGTCGGAAAACTATTCAGCGTGCTGCTTCCGCTCGTGGGTATGATGTTTTTCCCGATCTTCACGACCTATATCCTGAACGAGTTCGCGCCCTCCGGAAACCGAAAAAATCAGGAATAAGCGCCATACCGGATCCGTTCTCGCGGGACCTTTGCCGGGTTTGCGGCATGTCAGAAAATCGGACCGCATTGCCCGTGTTCTCATGTTTTTTCGTATCTTTGACGGAAAAATAAATTCAGTTATCGAACTACAAAACCCAGATTCATGACACCTGCAGCAGTTATCGCTACCGTTTTGGGCTATATAGCCGTTCTATTCGCCGTAGCCTGGATTTCGGGCCGGCGTGCCGACAATGCCGGATTCTTTACGGGCAACCGGCGCACCCCGTGGTATATGGCCGCCTTTGCCATGATCGGCGCTGCCATCTCGGGCGTAACCTTCATATCGGTTCCCGGGTCGGTTTCGGTCGATGCCTTTTCCTACATGCAGATGGTTCTGGGTTTCACCGTCGGACAGTTTATCGTGGCCTTCGTGCTGATCCCGCTCTTCTACCGGCTGCATGTCGTCTCGCTGTACGAGTATCTCGACAGCCGCTTCGGCGTGGCGTCGCACCGTACGGGCGCCTGGTTCTTCTTCATCTCGAAGATCCTCGGCGCCGCGCTGCGCGTCTATGTCGTCTGTGCCGTGCTGCAGCTGCTTGTTTTCGACCGTTACGGACTGCCGTTCTGGAGCAATGCTCTCGTTACGATGTTTTTCGTTTGGCTCTATACGCAGCAGGGTGGTGTGAAGTCGCTTATCTGGACCGATTCGCTCAAGACCTTTTGCCTGGTGGCGAGCCTCGTGCTCTCGATCGTTTACATCATGCGGAGCCTCGATTTTACGATGGCCGATACGGTCCGTGAGGTCTCCTCGTCGTCCATGTCGCAGATTTTCTTCTTTGACGATCCCGCCTCGGACCGTTATTTCTGGAAGATGTTTGCTGCAGGTATCGTGCTGCTGGTCAGCATGACCGGTCTGGATCAGGACCTCATGCAGCGGAACATGAGCTGCGCCACGCCGCGCGATTCGCAGAAGAACATCATTCTGACGGCTTTCAGCCAGATGTTCGTGATCTTCCTTTTCCTGGTGCTGGGTGTCCTGCTTTACGTCTACATGGATCACACGGGGCTTGCGATGCCCGAAAAGACCGACCAGGTATTCTCGCTCGTGGCGGTCGAGGGCGGCCTGCCGGTCATCGTCGGCGTGCTGTTCGTCATCGGACTCATCTCGAGCACCTATTCGGCGGCCGGATCGGCGCTCACGGCCCTGACGACCTCCTTCACGGTCGATATCCTCGAAGGAACGAAACGTTACGACGAGGCGCGTCTGACACGCATCCGCCGCGGCGTGCATGTCGCCATGGCCTTCGGCATGGCTCTTGTGATCCTCGCCTTCGGCTATTTGGCCAACGACAGCGTCATCAATCTGGTATACAAGGTCGCCAGCTATACCTACGGTCCTATCCTGGGCATGTTCATTTTCGGCATGTTCACCCGCCTGAAGGTCCGCGACCGCTGGATGCCTCTGGTGGCCGTCGCCGCTCCCGTCTTGAGCGCCCTGCTGCAGTGGTGGGCTGCCCGGGCGTGGGATTACCAGATCGGCTTCGAGCTGTTGATCTACAACGCGCTCTTCACGGTTCTGGGAATGCTCCTGCTTGTGAAACGTCATGATAAATAGACTTTTCATACTTCTTGCCTTACTTGCGGCTTCAGCTCCTGTATCGGCCGCTTCCGACCGGATCGGTACGGCCGAACGTCTCGAAATCGGCCGCACGCTTTCGCGGATCGTCGCCCGGGAGGTTTCGGGCGGATATGTCAGGGTGCAGGGAGTGCAGGCTTCCCGCGGCAGGGTGCAGATCCATACCTCGATCGGCCTGTCGTATTATCCTTTCCGCGAAGAGAATACCGCGGCCATGCGCGATTCGGTGCGGGCTCTGCTGCCTGCGGCGTATCGCAAGGCGCGGATCGAACTCTATACCGACGGACACGAGGTGTCCGAGTTGATCCCGCTGGCATACCGCGATCCGGTGCAGCTCCGCAAGCAGATCGCACGCCGCCGCATTATCCCCTTTACCAACCGTTCGGCACGTCCGCTTGTCGAACCGCTGTCGGTTGCCGCCCGTCTCGAGCGGGGACTTGCCGGACGCCACATCGCCATCTGGCAGAGCCATGGGCGTTATTTCGACCAGCATGCGGATTGTTGGAAGTGGCAGCGTTCGCAACTGTGGCAGACCTGCGAGGACCTCTATACGCAGAGTTATGTGCTTCCCTATCTGGTCCCGATGCTCGAACGGGCCGGGGCCTGCGTACTGCTGCCGCGTGAGCGCGATGTGCAGATCCATGAACTCCTTGCCGACAACGATCTTGCGGAAAGCTATGTCGAGACGGGCACCTGGGAACCGGGAGGCGGGGGCTTCGCTCCGTTGCGCGAAGTCTATAGTTCGGGTGAAAACCCCTTCCGCGACGGCACGACGCGTCGGACCCGGACGGTTCGCGGCGAGGCTACGGCCAGCGCCGTATGGCGGGCCGATATTCCCGAACGGGGCGAATATGCCGTCTATGTGAGTTATGAATCCTCTCCGCAACATGCGGATGATGCGAATTATACGGTCCATCACCTCGGGGGGGACTCGAAGTTCGCGGTCAATCAGACGATGGGCGGCGGAACCTGGATCTACCTTGGCAAATTCCTGTTCGATCCGGGCGAGCAGGCAGTCGTAACGCTTTCGAACGCCTCGCGGCAGGCGGGACGCCTGCTTTCGGCCGATGCCGTGAAGATCGGTGGCGGCTATGGCAATATTGCCCGGACGGTGTGCGATTCGCTGCGCGTGGCGGGCCGGGAATACCTCGAGGAGACGAGCGGCTATCCCCGTTTCTGCGAAGGCGCCCGTTACTGGCTCCAGTGGGCGGGTTTCGACGAGAAAGTCTATACGCCCAAGTCCGGTACGGACGACTACAAGGATGACTACATGTCGCGCGCCCATTGGGTCAATGCCCTGATGGGCGGCTCGGAACGCATGCCCGACTCGTGCGGATTGCGTATTCCGGTCGATCTGGCGCTGGCGTTCCACTCCGATGCGGGTGTGCGCGACGGCGACGAGACGATCGGCACGTTGGGAATTTTCTATACGAAGGAGAACAAGGGCCGTTTCGAAGGCGGTGCCGACCGTTACCGTTCGCGCGATCTGACCGATCTTGTGATGACACAAGTCGTCTCGGACATCCGCCGGACATGGGAACCGGACTGGAACCGTCGGGGCCTGTGGAACCGCGCCTATTACGAGGCTCGCATTCCGGGAGCTCCGACCATGCTGCTCGAACTGCTGTCGCACCAGAATTTCGCCGACATGCGCTACGGCAGCGATCCGCGCTTCAAGTTCCTCGTGTCGCGCGCCGTTTACAAAGGTATTCTGCGCTATGTCGCCTCGCAATACGGAACACCCTATATCGTGCAGCCGCTTCCGGTCGAAGGGCTTTACACGGAGTTCCTCGAAGGGGACGAGGTGCGTCTTTCGTGGCGTGGAGTCGCGGATTCGCTCGAGGCGACGGCTGCTCCCGACGGTTATGTCGTTTATACGCGCATCGACGGCGGCGGTTTCGACAACGGCCGCTATACCGAAAACGAATGGTTTACCGTCCATCAGGAACCCGGGCGCATCTACAGCTATCGGGTGGCGGCCGTCAATGCCGGCGGCGAGAGTTTCCCGAGTGAGACGGTGGCTGCCTGCCGTATGCCCGAGGAGCGGGGCCGCGTGTTGATCGTCAATGGCTTTACCCGTGTGAGCGCTCCTGTGAGCCTGCGCAGCGATTCGTTGGCCGGATTCTACATGGAACGCGACGGCGGGGTTCCTGACCGGCAGGATATTTCGTTCATCGGTCAGCAGCGGGTGTTCGATCTTGCGCAGGCGCGTTGCGAGGTCGATTCCCTGGCGCTCGGCAGCTGCGGCAGCGATTATGCCCCCGAGGTGCTCGGCGGCAATACGTTCGATTACGGCTATCTGCACGGACGTTCGGTTGCTGCGGCGGGCTACTCCTTCTGTACGGCATCCGTTGCATGCGACCGTCGGCTGTGGAATCCCGAAGAGTTCGCCGCGGTGGATCTCCTTCTCGGCAAGCAGTGTGCGACCACGATGGGACGTGGATTCAGAGATGCGGATTTTGAGGCTTTCCCTGTTGATTTGCAGGATGTGATATCCGATTATCTCAAGCGGGGCGGAAACATGTTCGTTTCGGGATCGTATCCGCTTTCGGACCTGCTTCGTGCAGGAGCATCGGCTGCGGATTCCCTTTTTGCCCGTGAGGCGCTGCATTGTACGGGCGCCGGTCAGTGGGCGGTTTGCCGTGAGCCCGCCGTTCGTCGCGGCCGGGTGCTCGTCGTAGCCTCTGCGGCCGATTTTTCACGGGGAGCGTACCGTTTTAACGGCGACTGGCGCCGGGATTGCTACCGGGTCGAGACGGCCGATTGTCTGGAAGCGTCCGGCAATGGGGCATTCCCTGTAATGCGTTATGCCGGAGGCGGTGTGGCGGCGGTTGCCTATGACGGCTCTACGACGGGGGATCGGGGCGTTCCGGGCCGGAGTTTCGTGGCGGGATTCCCTTTCGAGACGCTCCGTTCGGAAGTCGAGCGCGACCGGCTGATGCGTGATGTATTGCGATTCCTTACGGGAAACGCCGATTAATGATTATCATTATTTTAAACTAATTATCTGATATGTCGCTCGAACAACAGGTCTCGAAAGGGATCATGGAGGCCATGAAGGCCAAGGACTCGGTGCGCCTCAGCGCACTGCGCAATGCAAAGAAGTATATCATCGAGGCTAAGACCGCCGGTCCGGAAATTGCGGAACTTCCCGATGCCGATGTGTTGAAGATCATTGCGAAACTTGCCAAGCAGGGACAGGACTCGGCTGCGATCTTCCAGGAGCAGAACCGTCCGGATCTGGCTCAGGAGGAACTGGCCCAGGTTGCAGTCTATCAGGAGTTTCTGCCCAAGCAACTTACACCTGAGGAGTTGACGTCCGAGATACGGGCCATTATCGCCGAAACGGGTGCCTCGTCGATGCGTGATATGGGTAAGGTAATGGGTGTAGCCACGAAGCGGCTGGCCGGCCGTGCCGATGGCAAGGAGATTTCAGCCAAGGTAAAGGAACTCCTCGCATAAATCTGCCGTTATGCACTTGCTTGAAGAGTTGCACCGCAATGTAAAGACCATTGCGATGCCTTCGGCTATGGTGGTGGGGGCGCTGTTGTGCCGACCGGTCGTGGCATTGGAAACCGCGAGCCATCAGATGATCACGCCGGCGCTGATTTTTCTGATGCTGTTCGTAACCTTCTGCCGCGTCAGTCCCAAACAGATGAAACCGTCGATGCTGCATCTGTGGTTGCTCCTTCTTCAGATCGTCATGTGTGTGGCGGTCTATCTGCTTTTGCTGCCGTTGAATGTGGTGGTGGCCCAGGGAGCCATGATCTGTATCCTGGCTCCCGTAGCGATGGCAGCGGTGGTCATTGCCGGCATGCTGGGGGCCGACGTCGCTACGATGGCCACCTACAGCCTCATCTGCAACATGGTCATTGCGTTGGTGGCTCCCGTAATCCTCACTTTCACGGGAACGGGAACCTGCACCTTTTCGCAGATTCTGGCCCGTGTTGCCCCGCTGTTGGTCGGGCCCTTTGCTGCGGCGCAGTTCTTCCGTTTTGTCTTTCCGAAGCTGGCCCACTGGATCGGCGACCACGGACAGATTTCGTTCTACATGTGGCTGCTGTCGCTGATCGTCATCATCGGTCGTACGACCTGCTTCATCATAGACCTGCACGACGCCTCGATATCGACCGAATTGTGGCTGGCTTTTGCAGCCCTGGTGATCTGTCTGATTCAGTTCAAGATCGGCCGTATGTTGGGTCGTCGCTACGGCGATGCGGTAGCCGGAGGCCAGTCCCTGGGACAGAAAAATACGGTGCTGGCCGTATGGATGGCTCAGGCTTTCCTCGATCCGATCTCATCGATTGCTCCGACGGCATACATCGTCTGGCAGAATTTTGTAAATTCCTATCAGATTTACCGCAAGGACCACGAGCGACAGCGTTTGCGGCCGCAGGAACCGTAGACTCCGTGCTACTCCAAAGTAGCCCTGTATGAAAAAGTCCGGCCGGCCCAATACCTTCGAAGGTGTATGGACCGGCCGGACTTATTGTCGTGAAGGGCCCTCTCGCGTGGGACCGTGTCCGGAAGATCAGAAGGCGAAGAGATTGACGCCTACCTGCAGATAGCCTTGCCGCTGGTCCGGGTTCCACATCGCATGAGCGAAGACAGGCATCTCGAACTTTTTGATTTTCAACTTATAGGTTGTCTTGAGCGAGATTTGGTTGATCCCGTCGCTTCCGTAGAAATTCGCGTGTCCGTCCGCATCGTCGCGGTTGAAGGCGAACGTACCGCCCAGCCCCAGATCCACGATCCAATGCTTGTCGCGGAAGACGCTGTACTCCGCATAGACAAAAGTCGAATAGCGGTTGTCGCCCGCCTCGTTCAGATCGCGTCCGGCGAAGATCGTGGCCCAACTCAGGCGCAGCGGCACCCGGAGCCGCGTATCGAAATTGTAGCCTACGCTCAAATCGAGAAAATGGCTCGTCGAGAACTTGTTGTAGTTGAAAATGTCCTTGCTGTAAGGCAGCTCGGGCGAATAGTTGTAGATGTCCCATACGGCGACGGAGAATCCGGCGACGGAGTAGGAGAGGTAGTAGTCGAACTCCTTGTAGTCGCCCGTGAAGTCCGTGCCGCCCCAAAGACCGACCTTCAGTCCGTCTTTGAAGAATCCGACATTCACGTCGGCGGCCAGCACGCCTCCGTCGGCAACCTGAAGGCCGCGCCACAGGTGCATGTTCTGAAGCGTTCCGCTGAAATGGAGCTTCTGCCCGTAGGCTGCGTTGCAAAGCAGCAACGCAGCAAGGGCCAGCATCGATAGTTTAAACCGTTTCATGGCCGGGACGTATTAGCAGAAGATCAGACAATAGGCTCCGGCAGCCAGGACACCGCCGACAAGCGGACCTACGACGGGAATCCATGAATAGGCCCAGTCGTTCGTTCCTTTGCCCTTGATGGGCAGCACGGCGTGTGCGAGGCGCGGGGCCAGGTCGCGGGCCGGGTTGATGGCGTAACCCGTAGTTCCTCCGAGCGACATGCCCAGTGCGACGATAAGCATCGCCACGGGGAAGGCGCCGAGGGCTCCCATGCCGACTTCGGGCGTATTGCCCTGGATCGAGAGGGCGAGGATCACGAAGACGAGCACGAAGGTGCCCAGCAGTTCACTGAAGAAGTTGCGGCCGTAGTTGCGGATGGCCGGGGCGGTGCAGAAGGTTCCCAGTTTGACGGCAGGATCGTCCGTAGCGTCGTAATGGTCCTTGTAGAAGGCATAGACGAGTACGGCGCCGACAAAGCCGCCGAGCATCTGTGCCACGATGTAGGGCGCGACAAGACTCCAGCTGAAGGTGCCGGCGGCTGCCAGACCCAGCGTAACCGCAGGATTCAAATGGGCTCCTGAATAGGGGCCCGAAATGAAGACGCCCAGCATGACGGCAAGACCCCAGGCAAGTGTGATGACGACCCAGCCGCCGTTCTCGCCTTTCGATTTCTTCAGGCAGTTCGAGGCGACGACGCCGTCGCCGAAAAGTACCAGAATGGCCGTTCCGATGAATTCGAACAGGCACTTTACAAATACATCATTCATGGCAGTTTGAGGTTTTAGGTTGGTGTGTCGGTTTCAGGTTCGGCAGGTTATTTCGTGTAGTCGCTCAACGTGCGCTTGACGGCGTCCTTCCATCCGTCCTGTGCGGCACGGACCTTCTCTTCCTCCCATGAGGGCTCGAAGACACGGTCGATCTGCCACTGCTTGCGGATCTCGTCGATGCTCGACCAGTAGCCAACGGCCAGACCGGCCAGATAGGCGGCACCCATGGCCGTAGTCTCGACAACCTGCGGACGGATGACCTTCGTGCCGAGAATATCGGCCTGGAACTGCATCAGGAGGTTGTTGCGCGAAGCGCCGCCATCGACCTTGAGTTCCTTGAGCGGAACGCCGGCATCGCGCGACATGGCGTTGGTGATGTCCATCGTCTGATAGGCGATGCCTTCGAGTGCCGCGCGGGCGATGTGCGCCGTGGTCGTGCCGCGGCTGATGCCCGTGATCGTACCGCGGGCGTACTGGTCCCACCACGGGGCACCGAGGCCCGTCAGAGCCGGAACAAAGTAAACGCCGTTCGTGTCGGGAACCTGCGAAGCGAGCGCCTCGACCTCCGACGAGGACTTGATGACGCCCAGCCCGTCGCGCAGCCACTGTACGACCGAGCCGCCGACGAAGATGCTGCCCTCAAGGGCGTAGTTCACCACGTCGCCGATCTTCCAGGCTACGGTCGTGATGAGGTTGTTCTTCGAAAGGATGGGTTTCTCGCCGCTGTTCATCAGCAGGAAACAGCCCGTGCCGTAGGTATTCTTGACCATGCCCGGCTCGGTGCACATCTGACCGAAGAGCGCTGCCTGCTGGTCGCCGGCGATACCTGCGATAGGCACCTTGTGGGCAAAGATCGTCGTTTTGGTGTGCCCGTAAACCTCGCTCGAGGACTTCACCTCGGGCATCATCGAACGCGGAATGTCGAACAGGTCCAGCAGTTCCTGATCCCACTCCAACGTGTTGATGTTGAAGAGCATCGTGCGCGAGGCGTTGCTCACGTCGGTAACATGCACCTCACCGCGCGTCAGGCGCCAGATGAGCCATGTATCGACCGTACCGAAGAGCAGCTTGCCCTTCTCGGCGCGTTTGCGGGCTCCGGGGACGTTGTCGAGGATCCATTTGATCTTCGTGGCGCTGAAGTAGGCGTCGATGATCAGTCCGGTCTTCTGGCGGATCATGTCGGTTACGCCCTGCTTTTTCAACTCGTCGCAGTAGTCCGACGTACGGCGGTCCTGCCATACGATCGCATTGTAGATCGGCTCCTCGGTTTCGGAATCCCACACGATGGTGGTCTCGCGCTGGTTGGTGATGCCGATACCGGCAATGTTCAGACCGTTGATGTCGAGTGTCGTGATTGCCTCGGCGATGACCGAAGCCTGCGAGGACCAGATTTCGTGGGGGTCATGCTCCACCCAGCCCGACTGGGGGAAGATCTGGCGGAATTCGCGCTGTGCCACGGCGCATGTCGTGCCCTTTTCGTCGAAGACAATGGCCCGGGAGCTGCTCGTTCCCTGGTCGAGTGCAAGAATGTACTGTTTCATAGGTTCAGATTATTATCGGTTGGTTAGTGAATAATTCGTTTTTCGGCAGCAATGTCAGGCCAGCCGCGAGGCGAGAATCGACAGCGGGTGCTCGCATCGTTTGCTCGTGGACATCTCGATCTGCCACTTGCAGGTCTCGCAGTCGGTGGCTACCAGATCGGCGCCCGAAGCCTCGATCTGGCGGAAAAGTCCTTCACCCACGGCCTGCGAGGTGTGGTAGTTCTCCTTCTTGAAGCCGTAAGTGCCGGCAATGCCGCAGCACTGCGAGTCGAGGACGATGACCTCGACGCCCGGGATCATGCGCAGCAACTCGATCGAATAGTAGGCCCAGCCCATCTTTTCCATGTGGCAGGGGGTGTGGTAAGCCACACGCAGCGGCGTCGTGTCCTTGAATTTCAGCTGGTCCCGGTTCTTCTGCAGCAGTCGGTAGAGATAGCGCGTTGCCAGTTCGATATGGTCGCGGACATCCTCATTCCGCAGTTTGAGCAGGTGCGGATACTCGTCGCGCAGCGTGAAGGTGCAGGTCGAGGAGGTGGTGATGACATCGAGTTTGCGGTCGTTTACGGCCGTGCGGATTGACGCAAGGTTGGTCTTGGCCTGCCGCCGGGCCTGCTTGTAAAGACCGTTGGAGATGAGCGCCACGCCGCAGCATTTCTCCTTGTCGAGCAGGCGCACGCCGTAGCCCAGGGCATTCATGATGCGGATGAGGTCCTTGCCCAGCTGCGGGTTGTTGTAGTTTACATAACAGCCGTGGAAGTAGCTCACCTGACGCGGAAAGGCCTCCTGCGCTGCGGCTGCGTGTTTGCGGTACCATGCAGTGAAGGTGCCGTGTGCGTATTTGGGGAAGATGCGCCGGTGGTCGATGCCCATCACCTTATCCATCATGAACCGGACGGGTTTGAGGGAAACAGCCGTATTGACGATCGGCGCGAAGGGTGTGGCGAGCGTACCCACGAGATCCGTGTTGGCCAGCACGAAGTTGCGCGGCGAGGTGTTGCGCTGCGGGCCGTACTTGATGCGTGCGGCCTGGATGATGTCGCCGATGCGGACGTTCGAGGGGCAGGCCACCTCGCAACGCTTGCAGTTCATGCAGTATTTCAGGGCTGCATCGAAGAAGTCCGGACGCTTCAGACGCAGACGCTCTCCGTCGGGACCGGCCTGCTTGGGACCGGGATAATCCGGATTCACGGCGGCTACGGGGCAGTAGACGGTGCAGACCGTGCACTTGATGCACTGCTCGAAATTGTTTTCGCTGACGGTATTCTGTTGCGTATTCATAGTCATTTGCTGTTTAGGATCTCATCTGCGACATAGAGGGCCGAGAGCAGCGACACACCGGCGCCGCATCCCTCCTGTACGGGGTGGAAACCGGCCAGTCCGGCGCCGGCACCATAGAGATTGCCGATTGCTTCACCCTTGCGTATGACGTGCAGCGACGAGTCGGTGCATACGCCGAATGCCTGGTAGTTCTGTCGGCCGAAGAAGCGCAGCGTGTACCACTGCGACCGGTCGGGCGTATGGACCGTATCGGCCTCGAAGACGGGCTCGACGATCCGGTCGGGCGTAGCCACGAGCCCCCGGCTGAAGAAACTTCCCGAAGCCAGTACGAAAGAGTCGGCCTCGAAGGGAATGTTGCCATGATTGGCCGTAAATATCCGCTTTACGCGGCCCCCTTCGTATTCGGCCCGCAGCACGCTGTCGCCCAGGAAGTATTCGCCGCCGAGTGCGCGGAACCGATGCTGGAGCGCCTGCTGGGCCCGGATGCCTGGGATCGACGGCGGAAGGGTGGGGAGCAGGTAGAGCGGCGTCGGGAGTTTCGCGCGCAGCACTTCGAGCGAGTCGTTGCGGTTGAGTCCGATAATGGCCGGAAGAATCAGTGCGTCGCACGTTGCGGCGGCATCCCGTATCTGTGCGGCCAGCGCCTCGAGGTTCTGTTCGTGGTCGAAGACCCGGGCGATGTTGGCCGAGCGCATTTCGCTCGGATTCCGGCGGATCTGCTCCAGATCGGGCAGGTTTATCGATGCGAAGGTGCACTCGATGCCGGATTTGCGGAACTCTTCGGCGATGAATTCGGGATAGAAATCCAGAAATCCCTCTACATTCGCGATGCATACCTTGCGGAATGGCAGCCGTTCCGGAGCTTCGGCCGTGAGGTAACCGTCGATCGTCAGCCAGGTGGCGCGGGCCTTGCCCATGGGGGTGATGCGGCAGTGGTTCCGCCGACAGTCGCCCGATACCGGTATGCCCGCGGCCCGCAGCAGCTCCGGAGCCTCAAGGGCGTATTTCTCACAACGTTTTGCGCCCATGACGGCATAGGGGTGTTCGGGATTCGTGCGTCCGAGCGCCGCGATACCCGCCAGCGGATCCTCTATGTCGGTGCCGTCGGGCAGCTTCGAGAGCAGGTCGAACGAGCCAGAAGAGAAGTGCAGGGCGCTCTGTCCCTGCGAAACGATGGCGCAGCGCTTGCCCGCCTCGGTCAGACGGATGCCGCAGACCATGCCTGCGAGACCTCCGCCGATGATTACCGTATCGAATTTCATTGCGCAGTGTTTTTATCGTCCGACAATCCGCACACGCCCTCGTAAATCCAGGTCGTGTATTCGCTTTCGCGCAGCGTGTCGCCCCAGGCGATTGGCTGCATGCCCTTCCAGCGTTCATTGAGGAAGGAGACCAGATCGGCCTTGGCCTTCCTGGCGCAAACGGCATCCCTGCGGCCCATGAGGCCAGCGGCCCGGCAGGCGCACAACTCGCCCTGACAGGTGCCCATGCCGATGCGCGTACGCCGGCGCAGATCGACCAGATTGTTCACCGAAAGGTGCTCCATGGCATATTCCACCTCGCCGATCGAGACCTCCTCGCATTCGCAGACGAGGCTGTTCTTGAGCGAGTCGCCGCTGTCGATGCGTGTCGCCAGATCGCCGTGGCGCGAGATGGCCGAGCGGCGCTGAGTCAGCGGCTTGCGGCTGATCTTCTTCTCGACCTCCTCGCGTTTTTCGGTGGAGCCGGGAAGGGGAATTTCGGCCGTGCGGCACTTTTCCGAATTGCCGATCTTCTTGCAGATGAGGTCCGTGGCCCACTCGGCCATCAGGCGGTAGGTCATCAGCTTGCCACCTGTGATGGTAATGAAGCCCTCCATGCCGTCGCGCGAGGCGTGGTCCAGCAGCACGATGCCGCGGCTGACCGTACGGCCGCTCGGGTCGTCGTCCGAAGCGACCAGCGGACGTACGCCTGCGTAAGCGCGCAGGATGCGTGTCGTGGCCAGCTGCGGCGAGAGTTTCTCGCCCTCACGCAACAGAATATCGACCTCGTCGGGGGTAATGACCATATTGTCGATCTGGTCGAAAGGAATCTTGCTCGACGTGGTGCCGATCAGTGAAATCGTGTCGCCCGGAACCAGAATGTCGGCATCGGCCGGCTTGCGGCAGCGGTTGAGCACCATGCGGTTCACGCGGTGTCCGAAAATCAGCAGGGCTCCCTTTGCGGGAAGCATGTTGACCACGATCCCCGCCTTGGCTGCGATGCCGTGGCCCCAGATGCCTCCGGCATTGACCACCACCCGGGCGTAAAGATTCTCTTCACTGTGCGTGCGGTGGTCGTAGGCGCGTACGCCGACAATGCGGTCCTGTTCGCGGAGAAGTTCCCGGACCTCGACGTAGGTGCGGATTTCGGCGCCGTGGGCTCGGGCGTCGAGGATGTTCGATGCGGTGAGCCGGAAGGGGTCCACGGCTCCGTCGGGAACGCGCACGGCACCGATCAGGGCCGGGTTGGCCGCTGGCTCCAGCCGCCGGGCCAGATCGGGATCGAGGATGTCGGCCCGGATTCCGGCTGCACGGCACGCCTCGACAAAACGGGCCTGGTACTCCAGTCCGTCTTCGGGAAGCGTGATGAAGAGTCCGTCGGTTTCCTCGACGCAATGCGCGGCGATCCTGCGCAGAATCATGTTTTCACGGATGCACTCCTCGGCCGATTCCCGGTCCGTTACGGCGTAGCGGGCACCGCTGTGGAGCAACCCGTGGTTGCGTCCCGTGGCACCGGTCGCGATGTCGGAGCGCTCGAGCAGCAGGGCCTTGATTCCCCGGAGCGAGCAGTCTCTGGCAATGCCCGCTCCGGTGGCTCCGCCGCCGATAATGATGACGTCGTACGTCTTGTTCATAAGTCGGTAGATTAATCTGCTGCAAATATAAAAATGTTCTTCGTAAAAACAAAATAAAACGAAATAAAATTTATTTCATTTAGTTTCGAATTCGTGCGGTTCTTCTCTTTTGTTTGTGAAATATTCCATATCAAAATGAAATTATATCTATTTCGTTCCGAATCGGAATGTGTGAAAATGTGCGATTCCGAGGTCTTTTCCGATGATGCGGGATTTTTGTGTGATTTCGTTTGCTATCGATGATGGAAGTCCCGCATGGATGGCACATATGATGAAAGGCGGACCTTCCTGGAAGATCCGCCTTTTGGAATAAGTGTAGAGCCGAAATTATTTCCGGAAGATGAAATAGACGGCCAGAATCAGGCAGAGAAACCCTGCCAGGTGGTTCCAGCGCAGGGAATCCGAGCGCATGAAGACCAGTGCGAAGACCGTGAATACCGAAAGGGAGACCACCTCCTGGATGACCTTCAGCTCCCAGATTGAGAAGGGACCTCCGAATTCGGCCGATCCGATGCGGTTGGCCGGAACCTGGAAACAGTACTCGAACAGGGCGATGCACCAGCTGAAGAGTACGATGGCCATTAGTCCGAAGCGCTCGAGCTTGGACTTGAAGGCGATATGCCCGTACCAGGCCAGCGTCATGAAGGCGTTGGAAACGACGAGCAGCACGACGGTTGATATACCTCGGAACATATGTCAGGAAAATATTTGAGTCAGATCTTCGTCCGTGATTTCGGCATAGGTGCGGATGATGCGGTCCGGATGCCCCTCGTCGAGAAGCGTCTCGCGCGGAAGGGTCGTCGCCAGGGCGACGATGCGTCCGGCTCCTGCACGCCGGGCCGATTCGATGCCGGCCAGGGCGTCTTCGAAGACGACGCAGTCGGCCGGCGCAACCTCCAGTGCCTCCGCAGCCCGGAGGTAGATCTCCGGATCGGGTTTGCAGCGGGATACCCGGTCGCCCGAGATGCGGGCGTCGAAACAGTCGTCGATGCCGCAGTGCTGCAGGACAAACTCCACATTGGCCATACATCCCGACGATCCGACCGCACAGCGGATTCCCGATGTCCGGAGCCGGTCGAGCAGTGCACGCAGTCCTTCGATGGGGTGGATTTCCGGGGCGTACAGCTCACGGTAAATGGCCTCCTTTTCGTCGGCCAGGGCGTCGATGCCCTTCGTGCGGATCACCTCCTCGGGGAGAATGCGCCGCATGATGTCCTCATTGCCCATGCCGTAGACCCCCTTGAGCTTTTCGGCCCAGTCGCGGATGCCGTAGCGGTCGCAGAAGACCGAGAAGGCTCTCAAGTGTGCCGGCGTGTTGTCCACCAGCGTCCCGTCCATGTCGAACAGCGCAGCTTTTTTCATCGCGGATTCGTTTTTCGGGCGCAAAGATAACGCATGACGGTGGCAATGCCAAATTTATTTCTTTCCCGAATCCCCGCGGCCGGCGATTTTCGGGAAAGAAAAATCGTACGGAATCCGGGATTTTGAACTATTTTTGCGCCGACAACGAAGATATCAGAGCCATGAGCCATACCAAAATCGAAAAGACGAATGCCGCACGCCTGCTCGACCGGGCGAAAATACCTTATGAACTGGTTCCGTATGCCGTCGATGAGGAGCATCTTTCGGCCCAGCATGTGGCCGAACAGTTGGGCGAAGATATCGAGAGCGTCTTCAAGACGCTTGTCCTGAAGGGAGACAGGACGGGTTACTTCGTCTGTGTCGTTCCCGGGCATCATGAGGTCGATCTCAAAGCTGTGGCCCGCGTGTCGGGGAACAAGAAGGTCGATCTGATTCCGATGAAGGAGCTGTTGCCCGTAACGGGGTATATCCGCGGCGGCTGTTCGCCCGTCGGCATGAAAAAGAGCTTTCCGACCTTCATCCACCGCTCTGTCGAAGGGCGTCCGTTCATCTATGTCAGTGCCGGCGTGCGGGGGTTGCAGCTGAAGGTCGCTCCCGAGGCGTTGATCGGATATGTACATGCCACGGTAGCCGATATCAGCCGTGAGGCGTAGCTCCGTTAGCCCCGTCAATTAAATATAGGAAGAGAGGAATGCCCGGGAATCGGCCCGGCAGACTTCCAGCTTCCGGTCCACGGCGTTCCAGTCGATCGCGACATCGAGAACCGCCGCCAATTCCGAGCCGGAATCCACGATCCGGCTTTCGAGTCCGAATAGCTCCAACAGGGATTCTATGCGGGCCGAGCCGCGCCGATGGTTGATGCAGACGACGAAGGGCTTGTGAAAGAGAATGCTGAAGACGCAGGCGTGGAACGAATCGGTGATTACGCAACGGGCGTCGTGCAGCTCGGTGAGCCATTGTTCGATGCCCGGCATTTTCCCGTTGCTGTCCACGGCGCGGTCCGTACGGTGGACGATCCGACAGCCCTGTTGCGACGCCAGGCGTCCGAGAGCCCGGCGCATGTCGCTTTTTATCTGGAAGATATAGCAGAACAGCGTATCGTTGGAGGCAGTTCCCTGTTTAAGGAATGTTTCGTATTGTCCGGCCGTCAGCAGCAGTGTGGGATCGAGAACCTGCCGGGCCCCATCGTATCCGAAATAGTCCCGGCACTGCCGGACGCCCGACTTCTCCCGTACGGAAACACCCGAAAATTCTGCCAGCAGACGGGCGTAACGCTCCTTTGCCCGCTGGTCGAACTCGCAGGCCGCGGTGCCTAACGATGCGGCATAGGAGATGCGCCGCAGCGGGCTTCCTGCAAGAAACGAGAAGAAATAGGGATCGACCTCCTTGGCATAGCGCGGGCGCCAGACCTGGTCGCTGCCCACGACGAACAGATCGAATCCTTCGTCGCGGAGCGCGGCATAGTCTGCTTCGTCGTAGACGGCAATGGTGCGCGGCGACAGATGACGGTAGATGAACTTCTCGATTTCCGATCTTTTGTAGTCCCGGGTGCGGGCATCGTTCAGCTCGGCGAATATATCCTTGTGGTGGAACAGCGATTCCACGGTCCGGCGCAGCACCGTCCAGAGAAACAAATTGCCGACGGGTTGCTCGCGCCGACGGTTGTCGATGAGCCACACCTCGTGGCCGAATTGCTCGAGGTAGCTTTTCAGCGCGAAGGCCTGGAGTATGCCGCCGTAGTTGGCATGGAGAGGGAGGGTCAAAAGGGCAATTTTCATTTCGGGTGTTTATGAGGGTTGGGAGGCAAACATGGCTTGTAGTTTCCGGTAGAGGCGTTGTCGAAGGGTCGGGCGGATCATACGGCGGAGCAGGGCGATGACGGAGCGAGTCTCGGCCAGCGACCCGAAGAACGCCCTGCGCTGCGGATGCTCGGCGATGTGCTCGCTGAAGCCTCCGTTCCGGGCGCGCACCCGCTCGTCGTAGGGGAGTGCCGTGTGTTCGGTATCAAGCATACGGAACCATTCGGCTCCGGCCGGGGTGTTTGCCAGGACAAGGCTTACGCCGCGGTTGTCGTCGAACTGCGGGGCCACCTCTGCGACATTCCACAGATCGCACAATGTAAGGTCGCTGCCGCTGCGGCCCGATTTGAAGGGGCAGGCGTAGCAACTCGGGCGCAGGGTCAGCTCGCGGAGAAATCCCCGCATGTAGAGGTTCTCACGGGCCGGATGGCGCTCCGTGCCGCTTTCGGTGTGTAGGGCGAAGCCGTAATTGCGCCATCCCCCGAGGCTTTTGTCGCGGAAATCGATCCGGAGAATCCGCCTGCCTCCGCCGATTTCCCGCAGATAGCGGCGCCACAACCCCGGACTGGGTACTCCATGGCACAGGCATTCGGCCGTCAGCAGCAGTTCCGAATGTTTCCCCCGAAGGAAGGCATACAGTCCTGCAATCTGGCAGGGAGTTCCCGTGAAGAGCACCCGGCGGCCTTCGCGCAGCAGAGCTGCGACCTCCTGGTAACAGCCGTCGGGGCGGCTTTGGACATATTTCGACTTGGCAAGAGGGTGAATCTCCGCGAGAGTGGCTGCCTTGCGGTGGGCGACTTCACCCTCCGGTGTGAAAGCTGCGCCGAAAACGACGCCTCCGGCACGAATGGTCTCCGCAGCCAGCAGCGGAAAGATGCCGCCCGAGGAGCTTGCCGCACAGATCTCCGCATTCCGGGCCCGGGCGGCATAGCACTCCGAAGGCGTGCGGACTGCGGCGGGATGTCGTTCGGGGCAGATGTGCTCGCACAATCCGCAGTCGATGCAGCGGTTCGGGTCTGTTACGGGGTAACGGAATCCTTCGGCATCCTCCTCCATGCGGATGCATTGTTGCGGGCAGATCGCCGCGCAGGCTTCGCATCCGCAGCAGGTGCGTTTGTCGCTGATGGGGCGCATTTTCGAGGGATTCGGCTGAATTTTTGTTCGAAGATACGCTATTTTTTGCAAATATGGACCCGAAAACCGAATTTTTGTGGCGCCCGGCTGATTCGGGCCACCGTACCGCAGATTCCGGAGGCTGTTTCGGCAGAGGAATTCCTGCGCTTTGTCTGGGCATCGGTTGCTGCGGTCGATAAATACTTCGAATCGGGCCTTTTATGTCGGGTTCCTCCGAATCCCGTGCGGGATTTTTTCGTAACTTGCACACGATTTGAAATGCGCAATATTCCCCGGGGCCGCCCGCGCGGAGCCCGGTGTCGGAAATGTTCGGAAAGATTCTCAAATACCTGCTGCGGGGACTGCTTCTCGTCATCGTTCTGCTGATGCTTCTGCCGACGGCACTTTATGTGCCTGCCGTACAGCGCTGGGCCTGTACCCGCGCGGAGGAGTATCTCTCGCGCACGCTTGGCATGGAACTCTCCGTTACACGCATCCGTCTGGCCTTTCCGCTGCATCTGACGGTCGATCGGGCGGTGCTGTGCGACGGCGGAGATACGCTGTTGCGTTGCGGGTGCCTGGATGTGCGGGTTGCTCCGCTGCCTCTGCTGCGGGGGGAGCTCGCGGTGCGCGACCTGAAGATTTCCGAGCTCGGAGTCTGCTATGCCGATTCGCTTGCCGGGATGAATGCCCGCGTGGAAGTGGGCGACCTGGTGTTGCGGATTGCCCGGATCGATCTTCGCAAACACGCCCTCTTCCTGTTTCGCGCCGACCTTGCACGGGCCGACGTAGCCCTCGATCTCGGACCATCCGCCGAATCCGCTCCCAAGGCGGACACCGCGGCAGCACAGCCGTGGCGCATCTCGGTCGGACGTCTCACGGTATCGAACACCGCGTTCCGGATGCGGACAGCTCCCGAAGGAACGGAACTCGAGACGATCCTTGCCGATGGAACGGTGGATGGCTGCGAGGTGGATCTTGCAGCCTCGCAGGTGGCGGTTTCCCGTCTTGGGCTGGATCGGGGGGCGTATGCCTACCGGAAGGCTGCCGTTCCCACCGAAGAAGCGGACCCTTCGGCGGCTGTATCCGTCGAATCCGCCTCCCCGGCCGTGCCGTGGCAGGTGCGTGTGGGGCGGATCATCCTTCGGAACAATAACATGGCCTATGGAACTCTGGGACATAAGCCCGCTGCCGGCTTCGATCCCGAGGCCCTCGAACTGACCGGGGTGGATCTCGAGATCGATTCGTTGTGGAACCGCGGCGGCGACATCGCCCTGCAGTTCGCTGGACTCTCCTTTGCCGAACGGAGCGGTCTGGTCGTGCGCGATGCCGCTGGGCGCTTTTCGATGGACAGCACGGGTATCTCGCTCGCCGGATTCCGGATTGCGACACCCCGGTCGGAGATCGGTGCGGAACTGCGGGCCGGGGCCGGACTCGTATCGCTGGACCCGTCGGCTCCGCTTGCGGCCGAAGTGCACATGTCGCTTGCGGCAGCGGATGTGGAGCCCTGGATCGTACTTCCCCGCAGCTTGCGGAGCCGGGTGTTGTCGGGGCGTTTTTCCGCCTCGGGAACGCTCGGAAACATTCCTGAAGCGGTACTTTATCTGTCAATTCCCGACATGTTGAGAATAAATATTTTCGGAACGGCAAAGAATCTTCCGGATCCGAAGTGGACCGTAGCTTCCGCACGCTTGTCGGGCGACCTTCGGAATCTCGATCCGTTGCGGGAACTCCTGCCCGATACGGCTTTGCGGCGGCGCATCGCGCTTCCCCGCGAAATGACTTTGCGCGGCACGGCAACGGCAGATCGCGGACGTGTCGCGGCCGATCTGCTCCTGTCGGTCGCCGGAGGCACTCTCTCGGCGGCCGCGGAATTCGATCCGGCATCGGATGCCTACCGTACGGCATTGCGTTGCGACAGTTTTCCGCTGGGACGGTTCCTTCCGGCGGATTCGCTCGGGTGTGTCGATTTGGCGCTGGAGGCCGAAGGAGCGGGATTTGACCCTCTGTCGGAACGTACCCGTGCCACGTTGCGGACGCAGATCGACCGGATGGAGTTCCGGGGATACGATTTCGGCGGTCCGGAGCTGAAGGCCTCGCTCTCCGAAGGACGGTTGTCGGGGACGGTTGCCGACCGCAACGATGCGTTGCGGTTGGATATGACGTTCTCCGGAAACCTCTCCGAGGAGCGGCAGGAGGTGTGCCTGCAGGGGCCGGTTGCCGGGTTCGATCTGCAACGCATGGGACTGACGGCCGAGCCGATCGGTGGCTCCTTCCTGCTCGCCCTGCGGGCGGCGGCAACCGTTGCCGGCAGTCGGGAGGCCCGGTTGGAGCTGGACAGCCTTACGATCCGCAACGGTTATCGGACGGACCGCATCCGTCCGACGAGCCTTACTTTCAGCACCGACAGTGTGTCGGTTCAGGCAGGAGCTGCTTCGGGAGACCTTTCACTGGCTTTTGCATCGCCTGTTCCGCTCGATTCGCTGACCGTCCGCATCATGCGGAGCGTCGGCCGGCTCGACGCCCAGTTGCATGAAAGAACATTCGATATGGCGGCGCTGCAGGAGGTGCTGCCGCCCTTTACGCTTCGTGTCAATGCCGGACGGAACAATATCCTGAACAACTATCTGAAGACGAAACGGCTGGCTTTCAAGGCGCTGCGTGCCTCTGGCGGCAGCGGTCCCGAAACGCCTGCGGCGTTGCGCCTGCAGATCGAAGGGTTGACGACTTCGGGTTTTGTGCTGGACAGCGTGGAGACGGGATTCCGGCAGCAGGGCAGTGAGTTGGAATACGGGCTGCGTATAGCGAATGGTCCCGGACACCTGGACCATTTGGCGCAGGCGGCGCTCTACGGCCGTATCGGACAACATGCGGGGACGCTGCGCCTCCTTCAGCGCAATCGTGCCGGGAAGACCGGATTCCGGTTCGGATGGGACTTCGAGTGGAACGACAGCCTTTTCCGGGCGCGGATGAGTCCGCTCGATCCTGTGTTCGGGGACGAGGCCTGGAGCGTCAATGCGGGCAACTATGTGGAGTACGGTTTCGACCGGCGGCTTTCGGCCGATCTCGATCTGCATTGCGGCTCCCGTCGTTTCGCACTTCGAAGCCTTCCTGCCACAGATACCGGAATCGGAGGTTTGCAGATAGATGTCGGCGGTGTCGATATCGGTGCGGCGCTCGGCCTGCTGCCCTCGGCTCCGCCGGCGGGCGGAACATTCGGAGCTGATCTTTTTGTCGGATTGTCGTCGGACAGCCTTGCCGTTCGGGGCGACCTTTCGCTCGACAGCCTTACCTATCGGAAGCAGCCTTTCGGCGATGTGGCGCTCGGCGTCCGCTACGGACAGGGACGCGGCCATCGGGCCGACGCACGGCTGACGCTCGACGGGCAGGAGGTTCTTGCGGCCCGCGGCGATTACCGTGCGGAACGCGACGAGCCGCTCGATGTGCAGCTGACCGTTTCCGGATTCCCGTTGCAGCGTATCGATCCCTTCCTTCCGGCGGAGCTGCTCCGTCTGTCGGGCGACCTGTGGGCCCGGGTACATCTGGGAGGCGATACCGGACATCCCGGGATCGACGGGGCTTTGTGCTTTGCCGCGACCAAGGTGCGTGTGCCCATGATCGGTTCGACGTTCCGTTTGGCAGAGGACACGATCCGGCTGCGCAACGGGCAGTTGCGATTCGATGACTATGCCCTCTATGCCCCCAATGGGGCGCCGCTGACGATCCGCGGCAATGTGGACTTTCTGGCGGCTGGCGGTGCGACGGCCGATCTCGGATTGCGGGCTTCGGATTTCCGATTTGTCGATGTCGCCCGCAAGGCGCGTACGGAGGTTTACGGTGTGGCGTCGCTCAATGCGGACCTGACGGCCCGCGGTCCGCTCGATGCTTTGGCGGTCCGGGGACGTGTCGCGTTGCTGAACGGTACGGAGGTAGGTTATGTCATGCAGAATGCCCCGATGGAGGTGGAGAACCGGCCGCAGCAGATCGTCCGTTTCGTTTCGTTCAGCGAACTGGACGAGGAGCCGCTGCTTGAGGCTCCGGCCAAGACGGCGCGTCTCGGCGGTATGGATGTCCAGCTCGGCATCGACATCGGCAACGACGTCCGGGCCGGCGTGGACCTCTCGTCCGACGGCAGCAATCGGATCGATCTCGAGGGCGGCGGCTCGCTGACCTTCACGATGAATCCCCTCGGGGATGTGAACCTCTCGGGAAAATATCTGCTTTCGGGCGGCATGGTGCGCTACAATCCGCCGGTCATCTCACAGAAGAACTTTAAGATCCTTCCCGACGGTTATGTGGAATGGGTGGGCGATGTGGCCGACCCGGCGTTCAATATCACGGCCGTGGAGCGTGTGCGGGCCAGTGTCTCGACCGACGGGGAGCAGTCGCGGTCGGTGAATTTCGACATCTCGATCCGGATCAGCAATACACTCAACGACCTTTCGGTAACCTTCGACCTCTCGGCTCCCGATGACCTGTCGATGCAGAACGCACTGCGTTCGCTGACTCCCGAACAGCGTGCCATGCAGGCGATGAACCTGCTGATATACAACACTTACAACGGCCCCGGAACGATGGCGAAAGTCCAGACGGGAAATCCGCTCAATGCCTTCATCCAGAAGGAGCTGAACCAATGGGCGCAGAACAGTCTGAAAGGGGTGGATCTGAGCTTCGGCATCGACTCGTACGATGCCGACGATCCGGGCGGACAGCATACGGACTACTCGTACCGACTGTCGAAAAACCTCTTCAGCAACCGCATACGGGCCGTTATCGGCGGCAAGTTCAGCACGGACAGCGATCCGTCGGAGAACCTGCGCGAGAACCTCATCGACGACCTGTCGCTCGAATACCTCCTCACCAAGAGCGGGAACATGTATATCCGGGTTTTCCGTCATACGGGATACGAAATTCTCGAAGGGGAGATCACCCAGACCGGTGTGGGGTTCGTCATCCGCAAGCGGATGGCGCGTCTGGGCGATCTGTTCCGCTCCGGGCGGCCGAAAACGAAGAAAAACGAAAAACACGATGAATCGGACGGGGAACATACACGGCAGTAGCCTCCTGGCGGTGCTGCTCGCGGCATTGCTGTTTGCGGGGTGCTCGACCACACGGCGTCTTGCCTCCGACGAGGTGCTCTATACGGGCGTGCACCGGATCCGTATCGAACCTGATTCGGGCGTCGTGCTCCTGTCGGCGGCCGAAGCGGCGGCCCGTTCCCCGCTCTCCGTGGCACCGAACAACCCGCTCTATGCGCCTTGGCTTCGGACTCCGCTGCCGATCGGCCTGTGGGCTTACAACTACCTGTACACCCCGAAGGAACGCGGGTTCAAATACTGGCTCTACCGTCGGCTGGCCAAGGAGCCCGTATTGATTTCGAAAGTGCAGCCTTCGCTGCGGACCCAGGTCGCCGTGCAGGCGCTCGAGAATTACGGCTACTTCGGGTCCCGGGCGACGGATTCGCTGTTGTACCGGAAACGGGGCCGCAAGGCGCGCGTGGACTACACGCTGCGCGTAGCACCGCCATGGCATTACTCCGCCATCTCGTATCCGGCGATCGACGGAACGCTGGCACCGCTGATCGACAGCCTGCGCGCCACCTCGCTCCTGCGCGAAGGGGCGCAGTACAATCTCGATACGCTGACCCTCGAAAGACAGCGGATCACCGACGTGCTGCGAAACCGGGGCTATTACTATTTTCGGCCCGAATACCTGGAATATCTGGCCGATACGACGCTTGCATCCCGGAGAGTCGCCCTGAGACTCGGACTCGGGGCAACCGTCCCGCCCCTGGCGCTTCGGCAGTACCGGATCGGACGTATCGCCGTGCATCTGACCGATTCTTCGGATAAGGTGCCCGAGGATACTCTCCGCATGGGCGATGTGCAGGTCCTGGCTTCGCGGCCCTTGAAGATCCGGCCGAGGCTTCTGGCCCGGACGCTCGATCTGCACGAAGGACAGCTCTTCACCGTCGATGCGCAGAATCGTACGCTGACGGCGCTGAACAAACTGGGTATCTTCCGTTCGGTGAGCCTGAATGTGGCACCCGATACGCTGCAGGAAGGCGGGCGGCTCGATGTCGGCATCGACGCCCAGATCGAGGATCCGCTCGAAGTGTCGCTCGAAACGGACGTTACCTCCAAGTCGAACAGCTTTCTCGGACCCGGCATTACGCTCAAGGCGAGCCACAACAACCTGTTCCGGGGCGGGGAGGTGCTCTCGCTCAAACTCAACGGCGCCTACGAATGGCAGACGGGAAACAAAAACTCCGGAGGCCGTTCGTCGCAACTCAACTCCTATGAGTTGGGGCTGAACGCTTCGCTCGATATTCCGCGGCTGCAGCTGCCGCGTTTCCTGGCCGGGCGGCGGCGCTATGACGGAACGACCTCCTACCAGCTGGAGGTCGATCTGATGAATCGGCCCGATTTTTTCCGGCTGGCGGCCTTCAGCGGGTCGGCCGGCTACGCCTTCCGCACCTCGCCGTACAGCCGTCATGTCCTGACTCTCCTGAAGCTCACCTACAACAAACTGCTCCATACGACCGAGGATTTCGACCGTACGATGGAGGAGAATCCCTCCATTGCCATGAGTTTCCGAAATCAGTTCGTTCCCTCGATCGGCTATGCCTACACCTTCGAAAAGAGCTACGGGGTGCGGGGCGCCCGCCGTCTGGTCTGGCAGAACAGCCTGACCTCGGCCGGCAACATCCTTTCGGGCATCCTGGCGCTCGCCGGCGAGCATCAGCCGCAATATCTCTTCGGCAACCGCTTTTCGCAGTTCGTCAAGGAGGTCAGCGAGCTGAAGTTCTACCAGCGTATCGGCCGGCGGGAAAATTGTCTGGCTACCCGTTTCCTTGTCGGAGTGGGGTATGCCTACGGCAATTCGGAGGTGATGCCCTACAGTGAGCAGTTCTATATCGGCGGAGCGAACAGCATCCGGGCCTTCACCGTGCGGTCGATCGGTCCGGGCAGCTACCGTCCCGCAAGCGGGAATCCGAACGGGTATTTGGATCAGACGGGCGACTTCAAGCTGGAGGCCAATGTCGAATACCGCTTTGCGATCATGGGGCGCCTGGGCGGTGCGGTGTTTCTCGATGCGGGAAACGTCTGGTTGCTGAAGGCCGATCCGGACCGGCCCGGTGCCGAGCTCAAGTGGAAGGGATTCTTCAACGAGATCGCCTTGGGAACGGGCTTCGGTCTGCGTTACGACATTAGCTATCTGGTGATCCGCGCCGATCTGGGCATCGGAATCCATACGCCCTATCCGAACCCCGACAAACGGGGCTATTACAACATTTCGAAATTCCGGGACGGTCTGGGCTTCCACCTGGCCATAGGCTATCCCTTCTAACCTGCGAACAATGAAAAACAATCTGCTGACCGAGAAACTTGCCTACAACGGCGAGAGCCGCACGAAGACACACATCCATCTGATCCGCTATACGGCCGAAGAATTCGGGGAGACGTTGTGCGACGATTTTTCGAAGTTCGAACCCGCGAGGGATCCCGCCGAGAAACTCTGGGTCCGGGTCCACGGATTGGAGGATGCCGCCTGCATCCAGGAGGTCTGCACGCACTTCGGGGTCGATTTCCTGGCCGTACAGGATATACTCAATGTGGACCATCCGAGCAAGGTAGATGTATCCGACGATTACAATTTCCTGATATCAAGTATCGTTTGCCAGGACCGTGTGATTCGCGTACGGCTCATACAGGGCTGCAATTTCGTGTTGAGTTTCACCGAAGGAGAAGCGGCTTTCTATGACGGGGTGGTCGAGGCCCTGCGCAACAATGTGCTCAAGATCCGCCAGCGCACGTCGGATTACCTCTTTTCGGTAATGATCAACGAGCTGACTGCCAATTATATTTCGGTAGCCATGTCGATCGGCGATGAGCTCGAGGACCTCGAATCGGAACTGATTGCTGCCGCCGACAGCCGCGACGTCAGTGTCCGCATGCAGAACCACCGCCGCCGCTATATGGAACTCAAACGCATTGTCCTGCCGCTCAAGGATCATTATACGCGGTTGCTGCGCTCCGATGCAGGGTTGATCCGCGAAGAGAACCTGCCTTTTTTCAATGACGTGAATGACCATCTGCAACATGTAACGCAGCTTATCGACGGGTGTCGCGAGACCCTTTCGTCGCTCATGGATCTCTACACGGCGAACAATGACCTGCGGATGAACGACATCATGAAACGGCTGACGATCGTATCGACGATCTTCATTCCGCTGACCTTCCTGGTCGGAGTCTGGGGCATGAATTTCCACGACATGCCCGAGTTGGAGTGGCGTTACGGCTATGCGATGGCCTGGGGCGTCATGCTGATCGTGGGGCTTGCTGCCTACTTCGTCTTCCGGACCAAACGGTGGCGTTGAGGCGTGTGTCGGAGCGATAACCGAAAAGCCGGGGACCGTCAGGCTCCCGGCTTTTCGGTGGTACGTTACTCCCAGAAGCGGTAGAAGTGGTGCACGGGACCGTGTCCGTGGCCGATGCGGTAGGCGGCGCCTGCGGCGATCGCCCCGGCGATGTACTCCTTGGCATGTGTTGCCGCGTCATCGAGCCCTTCGCCGCGGGCCAGGAACGCAGCGAGCGCCGAAGAGAGCGTGCATCCCGTGCCGTGCGTGTTCGGCGTATCGAGTCGCTCGGAGCGGAGCGGCAGAATGCGCTCCTCCTCGGCGTTGTAGAAGATATCGACGAGCTCCCGGTCGTGGAGGTGTCCCGCTTTGAGAAAGACCGAGACGCAGCCGCCGCACGAAAGATCGCGGGCCGCCTCGGGAAGCTCCTCCTGCCGGCAGATGCGACGGCCGAGAAGCAGTTCCGCCTCGGGAATGTTCGGTGTAATGATCCGCACATGAGGGATCAGTTCGTCGCGCAGTGTGGCGACGGCCTCCTGCTGCAGGAGCGGATCGCCCGATGTGGCGACCATGACCGGGTCGAGCACCACGTTGCGGATGTCGTATTCGGAGAGTGTTTGTCGTACGGCTCGGATCAGTTCCGAGGAGTGGAGCATGCCGATCTTGACGGCATCGGCGCCGATGTCGTCGAGTACCGAGCGGATCTGTCCGACGACGAATTCCACCGGTACGGGGTGTACGCCCGTAACGCCTACGGTGTTCTCGTCCACGACGGCCACGATGGCCGACGTTCCGAAACATCCGCAGGCCGAAAAGGTCTTCAGGTCGGCCTGAATGCCCGCGCCGCCGCTCGGATCGCTTCCGGCGATGGTAAGGGCCCGTTTGTAGCTTTTCATTTCGCGATTCATATTTTCCATTTTTCCAGATTCCAGGCGCTCTCCCAGAACATCCACTCCATTCGGGTGCAGCGCACGAAAAGATCGGTCATCCGGCGACGGATCTCTTCCGAAGCGGCTTCGGCCAGCTCGTCGCAGATCCGGACGGCCCGGGCCGCAGCCTCGGCGAAGGAGGCATCGCCGTAGGTTTCGATCCAGCGGCGGTAGGGGTTCGCGTCGTCCTGCCGGCGGGCAAGGATCTCCTCGCCGACCCGCTGGTAGACCACGAAACAGGGAAGTACGGCAGCTGCCTCGACCTCAACGGGTGCCGTAGCCTGGCTTTCGAGCACGGAGGTGTAGAGCAGGCACGTCGGGCTGATTTCGTCGGGGGAGGGGTGCTCGCCGCCGAGAAAGGAGGCGTGCAGAGCCCGTTCGACCTCGATGCCCTCCAACGCGAAGTGCAGGAAGGCCTCGGTATGCTCCTTGCGCGTGAGGCGCGCGGCGATATGTGCCAGCCGGCGTGCATATCCGTCCAGATAGAGGGCGTCCTGCCGCAGGTAGTGGCGGAACCGCTCTTCGGAGAGGCTGCCTGCGGCAAGCTCCCTGACGAACGGATGTTCGATGATGCGGCGGTAAACCGGTTCGGCGGCTTCCCATGCCTGATCGCTCCAGCGTGTCATTGCTGCAGGGGTTTATAGGCCGTTACGGCAACGTAGTCGCCCTTGTCGTACCCTTCACAGGGCTGCTCCTCCACACGGTCGGAGTAGAGCGGGTGGCCCGTGAGCGTCTGGGCGAATTTCAGGTCGCGGAAGCCTGCCGCTTCGAGCAGCGCGACCTTTTCGGCCGTCGTGCGCCAGGCGGCAACCTCGACGAACTCGATCGGGTAGGGGTTCGGCGGGTAACACCCTTCGAGCAGCGGGTGGTCCCATGTCCCGAGGGCCTTGGCCAGGTTGTAGAGAATGCCGTAGGAACTCTCCTTCGGCACGTCGATCAGGATGATGCGCCCGCCGGCCGGCAGCGCGTCGTAGGCCTTGCGGACCACACCCGCCAGATCGCCGATATAGCTCGGCGTGCCGTTGAAGAGCAGCGTGTCGTAGCGTTCATGCCCGAAGTCGGCCTCTTCGGCCGTGGCGATCGTAACGTGCATGCCCCGCTTGCGGGCGATTTCGGCCATGCCCGTCGAGGGCTCGATGCCGTCGGTGATTTCGATGCCGAACTCCTTGCGGAGAATCGTCTCGAAGAGGCCGCTGCCGCAACCTACGGAGAGTATCCGTCCGGCATCCTTCAGGGTCGAAGCGACCAGATTGACCTCCGAATAGAGGACGTTGCGGTTCTCCAGGAACCAGACATCGTAGGCCGATGCGTATTCGTCGAATCCTTTTCCCATATGGTAATGATGTTGTGTTTGCGTATTGTTCAGAAATCCATGAGTTCCGTATGCATTGTCTTCAGGTCGATCGTGAAGAGCCGTCCGTCGAGCACATCGCCGAATCCGGCGAGGAGCTTGAGCGCCTCCGAGGCTTCGAGGGCTCCGACGACCGCCGGAACCGTCCCGACGACACCCTGCACCGCATGCTCCCGGGCGCAGAGCGCCTCGCGGTCGGGATAGAGCTCCGCATAGCGTTTTGCACGGCGGTGGTTGAAGACGGTAACCATCCCGCCGAAGGCGCCGATGGCTCCGTGTACCCACGGCTTGCCGCACGCTGCGCAGGCGTCGTCGAGCAGGTAGCGTGTCGGAAAGTTGTCGCAGCAGTCGATCACCAGGTCATAATCGGCAATGATTCGCCGGGCATTTTCCGGGGTGATTCCCTTGGCGTGAAGGTCGAAAAGCGTATGCGACGAGAGGGCTGCGAGCCGCTGTCGGGCCGCTTCGCACTTCGGCTGTCCGATCTGCCGCTCGGTGTAGAGCGTCTGCCGCTGGAGGTTGCTCTCGCTGACCGTGTCGGGATCGGCCAGCCCGATGCGCCCGACCCCCGCGCCGACCAGAGCGGGAGCCACGGCCGATCCGAGCCCTCCGAGCCCGACGAGAAGCACTGCGCTGCGCAGCAGCTGCTGCTGTCCCTCGAGGCCGATCTCCGGAAGGAGTATCTGCCGGGCGTAGCGTGTTTCGGGATTCATCGGTCGAAGATTTTGTCCCAATCCTTCCAGACCACTTCGTAGCCTTCGCGGCGGATGTCGGCCTCGACTTCGGCGGGAGTGCGCTCGTCGCTCACGGCAAACTGCTCGAGCGACTGCGGGTAGGTGCGGTAGCCGCCCGGATCGGTCTTCGAACCGGCGCTCACCGACGTGGCGCCCAGCGTGGCGATATGGTTGCGGAAGCGGGCGCTCTCGCGCGTCGAGAAGGAGATATCGACGTCGTGGTCGAAGATGCGGAAGGCGAAGGTCAGCTGGGCCAGTTCGCGGTCGCTCATCACGACATTGGGCTGAAAATGCCCCTCCGAAGGGCGCATGCGCGGGAAATTGACACTGTAACGCGTTTTCCAGTAGCGCTTGCGCAGGTATTGCAGGTGGAGGGCCATCATCGTAACGTCGGTGCGCCACTCCTCGAGGCCGATCAGCACGCCCATGCCGATCTTGTGTACCCCGGCCTGTCCCATGCGGTCGAAGCCGTTTACGCGCCACTCGAATTTCGACTTCATGCCCGCCGGGTGGTAGATGTTGTAGTTCTTGCGGTTGTAGGTCTCCTGAAAGCAGACCACGCCGTTTAGTCCCGCGTGGGTGAGGCGTTCGTAATCCTCGGCTGCGAGGGGCATCACCTCGATGGTGAGGTTGTTGAAGAAGGGGCGGCAGATGTGCAGCGCCTGCTCGATGTAATCGACGCCGGCATCCCGCGGATTCTCGCCCGTTACGAGCAGCAGGTTCTCGAAGGGCCCCAGCTCGCGGATCGCACGGCACTCCTGCTCGATCTGTTCGGGCGTAAGGATGACGCGCGGAATAGCATTGTGGCGGTTGAATCCGCAGTAGACGCACGAATTGGTGCACGAGTTGGTAATGTACATCGGAATGTACATCGAGACGGTCTTGCCGAAACGTTCCTGCGTGTAGCGGCGGCTCAACTGCGCCATCGGCTCCAGATAGGGGGCGGCGGCGGGGGAGACGAGCGCCATGAAGTCGTCGAGCGTGAGGTGCTCCCTGCCGAGCGCCCGCTCGACGTCGGCGCCCGTCTTCGAGAGGATCCTTTGCGTGGTCTCCTCCCAGTCGTATCTGGCCAGTTCCTCGGAAAACATAGCTTGTCGTTTTTAGTCGAGGAACGAGGTCAGCGGGCTGCTCGCCTCGGCGCAGCGCGCCTGGGCTCCGAGCCCCGATTCATAGGCTTCGCGTCCCGCCTCGACGGCGCGGGCGAAGGCCCGGGCCATGCGTTCGGGGTCGCCAGCCACGGCGATGGCCGTATTGACCAGCACGGCATCGGCGCCCAGCTCCATGGCGGCTGCGGCATGCGACGGGGCGCCCAGCCCGGCATCGACGACGACGGGGACGTTGCTCTGCTCGATGATGATCTCGAGCATCTCACGCGTTACGAGGCCCTTGTTCGTGCCGATCGGCGCCGCAAGGGGCATGACCGTGGCGGCGCCGGCCTCCTCGAGACGTTTGCACAGTACGGGATCGGCCTGGATGTAGGGCAGCACGACGAAGCCCATCCCGGCCAGTTTCTCCGTGGCGCGCAGCGTCTCGACCGGATCGGGCAGCAGGTATTTGGGGTCTGGGTGGATCTCCAGCTTGATGAAGTTCGTACCGAAGGCTTCGCGGGCGAGCTGTGCCGCAAGAATGGCCTCCTCGGCGTCGCGGACGCCCGAGGTGTTGGGCAGCAGCTGGATCTCCGGACGGCGGACATGCGCGAGCATGTCGTCCTCGGGATTGTTCATGTCGATACGTTTCATCGCCAGGGTAACCATCTCGGTTTCCGAGGCTGCAATGGCACGGGCCATGACGTCGTTCGAGCTGAACTTGCCCGTTCCGACGAAAAGGCGCGAACGGAAGGTCCGTCCGCCGATGATCAAATCGTTCATGGTTTGTATTTTTTGAGAATATTCGTAATTTTTTTCGTCTCTTCGGCAGGACTCTCTGCGTTGAGCAGTGCCCCCGAGAGGGCGATGCCCGCAATGCCGGTAGTCATCAGCGCATCGACATCTGCGGCCGTAATGCCTCCGATGGCCACCACGGGCAGCCGGATGCCCCGCTCGGCGCATCGAGCGAGGATATCCCGGTAGCCTTCTGTTCCGAGTATGGGGCTCAATTTCCGTTTCGTGCGCGTGAAGCGGAAAGGCCCCAGCCCGATGTAGTCGGCACCCTGTACTGCGGCGCGCTCGATATCCTCGAACGTATTGGCCGTGGCGCCGATGATCTTCCCGGGGCCCAGCAGCGCACGGGCTTCGCGCGGCGGCATGTCGTTCTTGCCGAGATGCACGCCGTCGGCACCGAGCCGGTGGACCAGTTCCACGCGGTCATCGAGCAGGAAGGTGGCGCCGCAGGCACGGCACAGCCGTCCCACCTCGGCGCCTGTGCGGAGGAACTCCTCCTCCGAAGCCTCCTTCATGCGGAGCTGCACCCAGCGGCAGCCTCCCTCGAGTACGGCGCGTGTACCCGATATTTCGTCGAACAGGTCGTTGCGGTGTGTGATGAACTGAAGCATATGTTTACTCTTCGTTGCGGTATTTGCGGATTGCCTCGAGCGTGTCGGGAAGCGTTCCGGCGGCTGCGGCCTGCCAGATGCATCCCATCAGGGCCGCCCCGCCGAATCCGTACGTCCGGATGCGGGGCAGGTATTCGGGCCTTACGCCGCCGAGTGCCAGCACGCGGTCGTTCACGATGCCGTGCGTGGCGGCTTCATGCAACGCCTCGGCTGTGAAGCGGGCCGTGTAGCCGGCCTTGGAGATGCTGTCGAAGATCGGACTCAAAAAAAGATAGTCGCACGCCGCGTGCTCCTCCAGCTCCGGAAAACTGTGGCACGAACGGCTCACGAGACCCCGGAATTCCTGCGGAGGCTCCGGATGGCGCGCATTGAGGTGTACACCGCCTACGCCGTACTCCACGGCGAGCCCGAGACAGTCCTGCAACGTGATGCGCGGCAGAAGGTCGCTTCCGAGTGCATCGAGCAGCTGCCGCATCGCCGCTTCCGGGGCATGGGGCTTGCGCAGATGCACGCGGTCGATTCCTCCGTCGAGCAGCTTGCGGATCGTCTCCGCCTCGCCGGCTTCGAAGTCGGGCTGTGTGATGACGACCAGGTGCATGGTCATCCGCCGCAGACGGCGCGTATGATCGTGATCCGGTCCTCTTCCCGGAGTGGGGTGGCGGCCCACTCGCTGCGGGGTACGACGCGGTTGTTCACGGCGACGGCGACCCCTTCGGCGGGTACCGACATCCGCTGCAACAGCCCGGCGAGCGTCTCCCCGGCATCGGCCTCGACGGCCTGACGATTGACTGACAGTTTCATGGCAATCCGTAATTGCGAGAGGTGCGATCCGCCCTGCGGTCGGCATTACGGTCTATGAACAAGTCCTTTCGGCGGTACGGACCGCATCAAGTTCATAGGGTATGATCTCAGCCTTTGCACCGCGTCGGGCAAGGCACCCCTCTTGTATTCCGAGGACAAATGTAATGAAAAAAACGATCGGAGGTACTTTTTCCCGCAAGATTATTACCGTGCGGAACGGAGCGGCAGAGAATGCGGGTTGATTTTCGGGTGCGGTCCATGAACGACGGGAGCGACCAGTAAAGTCGCTCCCGTCGTTCATGCGCTTTTCGGACCCGGCGGCCGGAACTACATCCGGTTGGTGAGGTCCTTGACCAGCTCGCCGTCGAACAGGTGCAGTACGCGATGGGCAAAGGTCGAGTCGTACTGCGAGTGCGTTACCATGATAACGGTCGTTCCTTCGCGGTTGAGCTCCGTGAGAAGCTCCATCACCTCGCGGCCGTTCTTCGAGTCGAGGTTTCCGGTGGGCTCGTCGGCGAGGATCAGCTTCGGGTTGGCCACCACGGCGCGGGCGATGGCCACGCGCTGCTGCTGACCTCCGGAGAGCTGCTGCGGGAAGTGTTCGGCGCGGTGCGAGATGTTCATGCGGGCGAGAATCTCATTGACGCGGCGCTTGCGCTCCGAGGCCTTCACGCCCAGGTAGATCAGCGGCAGTTCGACGTTCTCGAAGACATTCAGCTCGTCGATGAGGTTGAACGACTGGAAGACGAAGCCGATGTTTCCCTTGCGGAAGCGCGTACGCTCCTTTTCGCGCAGCGTGGCCACCTCGCGGTCGAGTAACATGTAACTTCCCGATGTGGGATTGTCGAGCAGCCCCAGGATGTTGAGCAGCGTCGATTTGCCGCAGCCCGAGGGTCCCATGATGGCGACGAACTCGCCTTCGTTTACGTCGAACGACACGCCGTTCAGGGCGATGGTCTCGATCTCTTCGGTACGGAAAACCTTGCGGAGGTTCTCTACTTTCAACATGGACATAACAGATGGTTTTTAAAGTTTGATATTTCGTTTTGTGCTTTGATTATTCGGATTTCACAGAATCTGCGGGGTTCTCGTTGGCCGTGCGCCACGAGCAGAAGGTTACGGTTCCGATCGTAACGAGCAGTACGGCGACGAGGGCCGCGGCGAAGACCCACCAGTGGATCGGCACGCGGTAGGCGAACGACGCCAGCCAGCGCTTGACGATCCAGAGGCTCAACGGTGCGGCGATTGCGAAGCTGACGATGACCAGCCGGATGTAGTGGCGGTTGAAGAGCCGGAGGATCTCCGCGGTTGTGGCGCCCATGACCTTGCGCACGGCCACCTCGCGGCGGCGGTGCTGTGTCTCGAAGAGGACGATGCCGAAGACTCCCATCAGAGCGATGACCACCGACAGCAGCGTGAAGAGTCCCACGACGGTCGCCAGCCGTTGCTCCTTGACATACTGATCGTCCAGCTCCTCTTCAAAGGTGCGGATCTGGATCTCGCCCGGCGTCAGGTGCGGATCCGTCTCGGCAATGCACTGCCGCAGGTAGTCGGCCACACCCTTCACGTCGGCTTCGGGACGGTAGCGCAGATAGAGTACCTGCGATGCGCGTCCGCCGTTCTTTTGCGACATCTCCTCGGGAATGACGTAGAAGACGAAGGGTATGATGTCGTATTGCATCGGCCGGAAGTTGAAGTCGGTGCATACGCCCACGAGCGGATCGGTGCCGCAGAATCCGCCGATTTCGTCGCCCAGCTCGAATTCGTATTCGCGGCGGGCGGCCTCGTTGCAGATCAGCATGCCGGTCTCCTTGTGCTCGTCCGTTTCGAGGAAGTCGCGGCCGTCGGTAACGGGAATACCCATCATGCGGAGGAAGTTCCAACGGACGATATAGGCCTGAACGCTGATTCTGCGCTCCTCGTAATTGCGTCCCCAGGACATGCGGTTGACGCCGACCAGACGCCCTTCGGCTCCCGTAACGTCGACCACACGCGGGTCAGCCAGCAGGCGGTCGCGCAGGGCATCGTAGCCCAACGCGGCCTTTCCGGAGAGCTGCACGGTCATCAGGTTGCGGCGGTCGAAGCCCATATCCTGCCGCAGCAGGAAGTTGTGTTGCAGGAGGATGAACCCGGTGGCGATGATCAGTCCCAATGAGATGGTGAACTGGAAGCCCAGCAACAGCGTGCGCAGCCGACGCCCGCCCGTCGTTCCCGAGAAGGAGCCCTTGACTACCATGGCCGGAGGGAACGAGGTGATGTACCACGCCGGATAGAGGCTCGCCACGAGTGCCATGACTACTGCTATGACAAGCAGGACACCGACGACCGGAAGGTTCTGCGTCAGGTTCAGCGGCGCGGAGATGTAGCTGGCCAACTCGGTGCTTTGGATGGCGAAGGCCAGGTACCACGCCAGCAGCAGGGCGATGACGACCAGCCCCACGGCCTCGAAGACGAAGCTGAATCGCAGCGAGGCGTTCGGTGCTCCGAAGACCTTGAAGGTGTTGACCGTGCGTATGCGGACGGGCACCAGCGCGAAGAAGAAGTTGACGAAATTGATGAAGGCCAGCGCTATGACCAGCAGGGCGATGCCCAGCAGCGTGTAGGTCGTAACGAGCGAACCCTGTACACACGGAACGCGGCCGTCGGATTCGAAATAGAGGTCGCGGACGCACGACAGCCGGACGGGATCCGTTTCGAGTTGCCCTTCGTCATTCGCCTCGCCGGGATACATCTCCGCATAGACCTTCTTCCACTCTTCGATTACGGTCCGGGGATCGGCTCCCGGATGAAGCCGGATAAAGTAATTGTAGCTCCACTCCGAGGGGTCGTCGAGCATCCGGTCGCCCAGATCCATGGCCATTTTACAGTCGGCCAGCAGTGAGTTTTGGGGGAAATCCTCGAAGACAGCCACCACTTCGTAGGCATTTTCAGCCGAAGGCTGTTCGGTGTCGCACCAGATCATGTCGCCGACACCGACGCCCAGTTGTTCGGCCGTCGAGCGTGAGATGATGATGCTCTGCGCCCGTTTCAGGTCGTGGACATCGCCCGCCACGGACTTGAAGTCGAAGACGTCGAGCAGCGAGAGCGAGATGGAACCCGAATAGGTATTGAAGCGGTCGTAACCCATTTTCGAGGCGTTTTCGCGCAGCACGACCGTGGGGCCGAAGCCGCTCCAGGTGCAGCCTCCGGCCTCGACGGCCGAAGTCGATGCGATAAGCCGTTCGGACATGGGCCGGCAAAGCCATGCCTGCCACAGGCCGGGGGTATACCAGTCTGTGGTCTCGATCAGATAGATGCGCTCCGAGTCCTTGAGCGTGCGGTTGTAGGTCATCTCCCAGCGCACCTGCACCAGGATGATGTAGCAGGCCGTGAAGGCCAGTGTCAATCCCACGATGTTGAGCAGCGACGAGGCCTTGTAGCGCCGCAGCGTGGTGAGGAAGTTTCGCAGTGCGATTTTCATATGCAGCAGTATTTTGATTATTCGGATTTCACGCAGTTGGCGGGGTTTTCATTGGCCGTGCGCCACGAGCAGAAGGTGACCGTGGCGACCGTGACGAGGAGCACCACGGCGAAGGCCGCCACGAAGATCCACCAGCGGATCGGCGTGCGGTAGGCAAACGACCCGAGCCAGCGGTCCACGATCCAGTAGCCGACCGGCGCAGCAAGGATGAAGCAGACCGTAACCAGCGTAACGTAACGGCGGTTGAAGAGGCGGAGCACCTCCTGTGTGGTGGCGCCCATGACCTTGCGGATGGCTACCTCGCGGCGGCGGTGCTGCGTCTCGAAGAGGACGATGCCGAAGACCCCCATCAAGGCGATGACGACGGCCAGCACCGTGAAGAGCCCGATGATGGTTGTGATGCGCCGCTCGCGGGCATATTGCGCCTCGATCTCCTCGTCGAAGAACTGGAAGTCGGAGACTTCGCTTCCCGGATCGAATTTGCGGGCCTTCTCCCGGATCCCCTCGCAGACTGCATCGAGGTCAAACCCGGCAGCCAGACGTACATAAAAACGGGACATGGGCAATGGCCAGTAGGAGGTACCCGTAATGAAGGCGAACGGTTCGGTCGGATATTGCAACGGGCGGTAGTGGATATCGGGGTAGATGCCGATTACCTCACCCGGGTCCAGACTGTCGCCGATCTTGAGTCCTTTGCGGGCGAGCAGGTCGTTGACGATGACGCGAACCGTCGAATCCCGGTCGTGCTCGGGTTTGAAACTCTCGCCGGCAAGGACCGGAATGCTCAGTACATCGAGGAAGTTGCTGCGGACGAAACGGACGTGAATATTGACATTTTCATCGTTGATTTTGCGTCCGAAGACCGAGATGGCTTCTGCCACGAAGCGATTTCCGGAGGCCGTGACTTCGGCGATCTGCGGATCGGCCTGCAGGGAGGAGGCGAAGGAGTCGAACGAATCGGGATGGGTGAGTTTCGACGAGGGGAAATAGAAGGTCAGCACCTGCTCGTGGTCGAATCCCAGGTCGAAGCGGCGCACATAACGCTGCTGCTGCAGCATGCAGAGCGAGAAGACGATCAGTCCGATCGCAATGATGAACTGCACGCCGAGCAGTGCCGTGCGGAAGTGGCGGCCGGCCGTCGAACCGACAAACGACCCCTTGGCGGCCATCGCCGGGTTGAATGAGGTGATGTACCACGCCGGGAAACTTCCGGCGATGAGTGCCGCCACGAACGAGACGCCGAGCGAGATGCCCAGCACGGGGAGGTTGTCGACCAGTGCGAGCGAACTGCTGACATACGAGGCGAATTCGGTGCCCTTCAGCGCAATGGCCACATACCAGGCGCAGAGCTGTGCCAGGAGCATGAAGCCGAAGGCCTCGAACAGGAAGCTGAAACGCAGCGAACGGGTCGGAGCGCCGAAGACCTTGAGGATATTGACCGACCTCAGCCGCACGGGCACGAGGGCGAAGAAGAAGTTGACGAAGTTGATTAGGGCGATCAGGATGACGAGCACCGCGACGCTCAGCAGCGAATAGGTCAGCGTAGCCGACCCTACGGGAAAATCGTCGGCATTGGCATCGACCCGTCGGTTAAAATAGAGTTCGTCAAGCGGAATCAGTGTGCATGCACGCTCATCGTTCAACTCCTCCTCGCTGATCTCCTCTCCCCAGATCGGAGCCATGCGTTCGAGGTAATCACGGTTGATCGAAAGGTGGAGATCGGACCAAAGTCGTGACACCTTTTCGGGGTCGGCCCCTGCGTGCAGACGGACGAAATAGCAGATGCTCCAGTTGTACGGAGCGTCAAGGTCCTGGTCGCCGACATCCTGCAATCCGACGATATGGGCAAAGGAGCTGTTTGCCGGAAGATCCTCATAGATGGCTATCACCTCGTGCTGCGTGTCGATCCGTTTACCCTCCTCGTCGCCGAACCAGAGGACATCGCCGACGCGCAGTCCGAGCCGTTCGGACTGCGAACGCGCAAGGGCAACGCTGTTGGGTTGGGCCAGTGCCTTCAGATCCCCCTCGATGGCTTTAGCCCCAAAGCCTCGACAAAACCGACCGATGCCTCGTTGAACGATGCCTGCAAGCGGAGCAGATCACCGCCCCGGCGCACCCATACGGGTTGCTCCCAGCGCCAGGGGCGGATGCAGCCGCCGGCCTCGATCTCGGGCGAGCGGGCGATGAGCTGTTCCCCCTCGGGGCGCGGCGAAATGATCGAGAGTTTCGTTTCGTCGAACGACGAGAGAGGCGCCACGAGATAGATGCGTTCGGCATCGGGAATGGCGCGGTTGAAGGTCATCTCCCAGCGCACCTGCACCAGAATGACGTAGAAGGCCGTGAAGGCGAGCGTCAGCCCGACGATGTTGAGCAGCGATGAGGCTTTGTAACGCCGCAGCGTCGTGAGGAAGTTATGAAGGGCAATTTTCATGGCAAATGGATTCAATCAGTTTTTGAGCGATTCGACGGGGTCGGCATCGGCGGCACGACGGCTCTGCCATCCGACCGAAAGCAGCGCTACAACGGCCGCAAAAAGGCCGGCAGCGAGGAAAATCCACGGTGAGAGCGCGATACGCATGCTGTACTCCTCCAACCAGCGCCGGAGCCCCCAGACGGCAATCGGCACGGCGATGACGAAGGCCACGCCCACGAGTGCCATGAAGCTCCGCACCAAACGCGTGAGCATCTCGCGACGCGAGGCTCCGAAGACACGACGCACGGCAATCTCCTGCCGTTTCTGCTGGATGTAGTAGGCCGCCATGGCGAAGAGCCCCAGCGAGGAGATGAGCAGGGCCACGAGGGTAAAGATCCCGATGATATGCAACAGGCGTTGTTGCGCTGCGAAGTCATCGGCAATCTCGTCGGTCAGGTAGCGGGCCGAGAAAGAGGCGCCGTCGGTTGTCTGCTGGAATAGCTCTTCGACAGCACGGTAGGCCGCGGCATGCTCCCCGCGGGTCTTCACGAGGATGTTCCAGGGCTGGAATCCGTCGGAATCCTTTACCACGCGCAACAGTGCCCCGGTCGGGGCATCGAGCGCCGTGCCAATCTGAAAGTCGCGGTAGATGCCCGCAATGACAATCGGTTGGGAGAGGTTCTCACCCACCTTGAAGTCGGGTGCATCCTCCGCAATGCCCAGTTCGCGCAGGGCGTACTGGTTGATGTACCAGACATTCGAGGCCCAGAAATCCCAGGATGCGGCACTCCCGTCTGCATCGGCCACGTGGTTGTCGCGCAGCCGTTCGAGCCCCAGCATGCGGAAGTAGGTCGAGTCGCCGACAAAGACCTGGAACGAGACCATCCGGTCGGCACCATACTGGAAGGTATTGTTGTTGCCGCGGTCGTGGGGCGTGCCGCATCCGAGGCCGACCGCCTCGACCTCGGGCAGCGAGTGCAGCGCGTCGCAGAAGCGACGCATTGCGCTCCGGTCGGGAAAGATTTCGATTTCGATATTGAGGATGTCGCGCGTCTCGTAGCCCAGCGGGGCATTTACCAGATGGCGGATTTGGAGCCCGATGGCAATTGATGCGGCAAGAAGTGCTATTGTAATGACATTTTGCAGGGCGATGAGCACTCGTCCGTAAACCGTCTTGGTATGACGGCGGAAGGTGCCGCGCACGATGTCGATGGGCTGATAGCGCGCCACGAGCAGCGCCGGAACCAATCCCGAGACCACGCCCAGCACGACAACGGCCAGCAGGCACCAGCCCGCCACCGACCACGAGATGTCGCTCCAGACGGCGACCTTCGTGCCGAGGAGTTGCGAGGCCCACGGCACGAACAGTTCCGCAATGCACGAGGCGATGAGCAGCGCGGCAGCGCAGAAGAGCGTCGATTCGAGCATCCACTTGAGGAAGATGTTGCCGCGCGAGGCGCCGAGCAGCCGCCGGGCCGCCATCTCGCGGGCACGGAATCCGGACTGCGCCACCGTGAGGTTGATGTAGTTCATCACGGCAAAAATCAGTACCACGAGTCCCACACCCAGCAGAATATAGAGAAACGAGCGACTGCCGTGGGCCAGTTTGTTGGCGTTGTTGACTGGCTCGAAATAGAGATTGCGCAGCGGGATGAGTCGCACCTGCTGGAAGACATTGCCTATATAGGGCCAATAAATCTCCTTGAAGAAGGCGAGCATCTCAGTGATCTTGGCCTGCAGGTCGGCACCCTGGCGTTCAAGCAGAAAGGTAACTCCGGCCCCGCTGTTGGACATGCGTTCGTCGTTGGCCGCATTGGTCTCGGTGATGCGCTCGGCGCGCATGATGATGTCGGCTGCGGGGATCGTCGAGCGCTCGATATCGCGCATGACGCCGCTGACGACATAGACGCGCTCGTCGTTGTCCACGCGGAGCGTCTGACCCAGCGGGTTGAACGTCCCGAAGACCTTGCGGGCGAACGACTCCGAGAGGACGACGTTCTCGCGGGCGGCAAGCGCCTCTTCGCGCGAGCCTTCGAGCAGTGTGAAATCGAACATACGGAAGAAGGTCGTATCGGCATAGAGCACCGAGGCGAGAAACTTCTGCCGGCCGATCTCGACGGGGGTCGTACCCGCATCCGAATCTTCGAAGAAGGCCACCGAACAGGTCGATTCGATCTCGGGATAGCGGTCTCGCAGATGCTTCTGGAGGTAGTAGCCGCTGGCTACCGACTCCTCGGAGCAGACGGCATAGATGCGGTCGGCCTTGGTATGGTAGTTGTCGACCGTGAGCTGACGGACCGTATAGTCGGCCACAAGCAGCACGAAAGCCAGCGCCAGGGCCAGTCCGATGAAATTGACGGCCGTATAGAGGCGGTTGCGGCTCAGGAAGGTGAACCACGAACGGAAATCGAGTTGGCGGAACATGTACGACAAGATTTATTTATTGAGAATCAGCACGTCGTTGGCGCCGTAGTTTTCGTAGCCCGAGACGATGACGCGCTCGCCCGGCTCCAGTCCCTCGAGCACTTCATAATACTGCGGGTTCTGGCGTCCGATGCGGATCTGTCGCTTGTAGGCGCGGTCGCCCTCGGGGGCCAGGACGTAGATCCAGGCGCTGCCCGTCGACTGGTAGAACGACCCGCGGGGGATAATCACCGCATCGGTCGGCTGGCCCAGTTCGAGAAGGAGGTAGTAAGTCTGGCCGCTGCGGATGTTGCGCGGATGGGCCCCCGCGAAGGTGAAGTCGGCACGGAACTGTCCGTTGCGCACCTCGGGGTAGACCTTCCTGAGGCGCATTGTGAAGGCGGTATCCTGCCGCTCGAAGGTAGCGTCGAGCCCTGCCCGCACGCGGTCGATGTAGCTCTCGTCGATCTGCGCCTCGACTTTGTAGTCCGACAGGTCGTTCACCTGCCCGATCTTCTGTCCCGAGGAGACCGACTGACCCAGCACGACATCCAAAAGACCCACCTCGCCGTCGATCGGCGACTTGACCTGCAGGTTGTCGATACGCTGGCGGATGAGCTGCATGTTGCGCTTCATGTTGGCGAGGTTGTCCTCCATCTGCTCGATCTGCACCGTGCGGTAGAGCGAATCCTGCACCTGCCGCTCGATGTTCAGCTCGCGCTTCTTGGCGGCCAGCTCGTAGTCCTCCTTCGACTGGAGCCACTCCTCGCGGGCGATCAGATTGCTGCGGTAGAGTTCCTCGTTCTGCTGCCAGGTGCGGCGCTTGCGCTCGACATCAAGGTCGAGCTGCACCTTGTCGAGGCGCAGGTCGAGCTTCTCCTGCTCCATCGAGATGAGCGTGTTGCGCAGGATGTTCTGCTTCTCGGCCAGCTCGGCCTCGCTGTTCAGGATCTCGAGCGTCAGCGACGTGTTGCTCAACTCCACGAGCACGTCGCCCTTGCGGACCGAGGCGCCCTCCTCGACAACGAGCCGCTCGACGATGCCCGCCTCAAGGGGGCTCAACTGCACGGTCGTGATGGGCTGCACCTGCCCCGTGACGCGGATGTAGTCGTTGAACTCGCCGCGCACGACCTCGCCGACGGAGATCGTCCGTGCGTCGATGCGCAGCGTCGAGGAGTGGTCGCGCACGAGCAGCCACACAACCAACAGCAGGAAAATACCGCCTGCCAGATAGGGAATGCCACGCCGGGTGAAGAGGGCCCGCAGCCCTTTTTTCTTTTCAATGCGAATATCCATGGTAGTGTTGTTTTGTTCGGGTTTATCGGATCAGCGGCTCGCCGTTGTAGTAGGCCACAAGCCGCACCTTGATGATATATTGCAGCCGGGCGCGCAGCCGCTCCGACCGAGCTTCGAGCAACTTGTCGGCCGCCGTCTGCAGGTCGAGTGCCGAGACCATGCCGCGCTCATACTTGCCCGAGACGGCCTCGTAGGCCAGCCGTGCGGCATCGCTCTTCTTCGAGGCCTGCACGAACTCCTTGCCGTAGCCCAGCATCTGCTGGTAGGCCTGCGCCACCTCGCTCTGGAGCGTGCGGAGGGTCTCCGTGCGGTTCTGCTCGGCGATGCGCCAGTTGTTGCGGGCGCGGTTCATCGAGGCACGGCGCGCGAGCCCCCCGAAGATCGGGATCGACAGCTGCGCCGAGACGTAGAAACCGCGGTTGTCGCGGAACTGGTTGGGGAACGAGGCGTAGAGCGACCGGTCGTCGAGATTCATGAAGAAGTTGGTCGAGTAGCCGCCCCCGACGTAGAGCGACGGATAGAGATTGCCCTTGGCGATGGAGAACTGCAGCTTCGAATGGCGCACGTCGTGCTGTGCCGCCACCGCCTTGGGGTTGTACTCCAGCGCATTGCCGAGCACCTCGTCGAAGGGCGCAACGCCGGCCGGAGTCTCGATCTCCAGCGCCGTATCGATGCGCAGCGGACGGTCGGCCGGGTAGTTCATCGCCTCGGAGAGGGCGATCTCGGCCAGTGCGAGGTTGTTCTCCTGCTGCGTCACGAGATAGTCGTCCGACGCCTGCTGCGACTCGACCTCCGCCACGTCGGCGGCGCTCTTCAACCCCAGTTCGAAGAGCTTGCGGCTCTTCGCCAACTCGGCCGTGCTGGTCTCCAACTGCTCGCGGGCCAGCCGCACGCTCTCGGTGTAGTAGACCACGTCGAAATAGGCCTGCATGGTCTTCAGGGCGATCTCGTCGCGGGCCAGCTGCAGCTCCTCGACCCCCTGCATCCGCATGACGCGGGCGGCACGCACCGTGTTGATGCCGGTCAGCCCGGCGAAAACGGGGATCTGACCCGAGAGGGAGTAGGAGTTGTCGAAGTTAGAGACGTCGGTATAGGTATTGGTCTCGGGATCGACCGAACGGCCGAAGCTCGTCGAGGCGCCGACCGAGCCGCTCACCGCGGGGACGAGCGCAGCGACCGACTCGATGTAGTCCTGCCGGTAGTTGCGGTTCGTATAGTCCTGCCGGCGGACGGCGGGGCTGTGCTCGACGGCATAGCGCATGCACGCTTCGAGCGACATCGGCGCGGGCTGCTCGACGGGAGTGCGGTCTTTTATGGAATCCGCTATTTCCGAAACGATGGCCAATGAGTCGACGGCTGCACCATGCGTTGTGGTCGTGGCATGGGCGGGTATCAATGAAAGTGTCCATATAATAGACACCCATGGATTCAAAACCGTTCTTTTCATATGGATTTCAGTCTTTTTTTATTTGCCCTAAAATGTAGCCAAACTCGTGCCAAAGCATTTAACGAATTGATATACAAAGCAATGTAACTTACGCTGTAACTCTAAACTGTAAAATATTTTTACAGCGGCGTAAAAAATATGGACAGACAGGCTCCATTTTCCCTTTGAAAATACTATTTTTATCCCGCCGAAACCCCGAGTCGCTCCGCGGAACCCCAATAATGGTAATGGTTCCCGGCCGACTCCCGCCAAAATCCGAAACACATGGCCAAAGAAAAAGAGGGAACCCTGCTCGTCGTCGACGACAACCGCAGCATTCTGTCCGCTGTCCAGCTGCTCATGGGCAACTATTTCGCACGCGTGCTGACCCTTTCGTCGCCCAACCAGCTCCTCACGACGCTGCGCCGCGAGCCCGTGGACGTCATCCTGCTCGACATGAACTTCTCGGCCGGGATCAACACCGGCAACGAAGGCTTCTACTGGCTGCAGGAGATCCACCGCAACTATCCCGATATCAAGATCGTGCTCTTCACCGCCTATGCCGATATTGACATGGCGGTGCGGGCCATGCGCGACGGCGCGGTGGATTTCGTTGTCAAGCCGTGGGACAACGACCGTCTGGTTGCCGCCCTGCAGGGAGCCTACAACCTTTCGCGTTCGCAGCGCGAGGTGAAGCAGCTCAAGGAGATCAAGCGCGAACTGACCAACGAGGAACCGATGTTCTGGGGGTCGAGTCCGGCGATGATGCGCATCCGCGAGATGGTCGAGAAGGTGGCCGCCACCGACGCCAACATCCTCATCACGGGCGAGAACGGCACCGGCAAGGAGATGCTCGCCCGCGAGATTCACAACCGCTCGGCCCGCCGTCGCGAACTGATGGTTTCGGTCGACATGGGAGCCCTGCCCGAGACGCTCTTCGAAAGCGAGCTCTTCGGCCACGTCAAGGGAGCCTTCACCGATGCCCGGACGGACCGTGCCGGCAAGTTCGAGGTGGCCGACCACGGCACGCTTTTCCTCGACGAGATCGGCAACCTCCCGCCGTACCTGCAGTCGAAGCTGCTGACGGCGCTCCAGAGCGGCCGCATCTTCCGCGTGGGAAGCAACACCCCGGTCATGGTCGACATCCGCCTTGTGTCGGCCACGAACCGCGATCTCTACGGCATGGTGAGCCGGGGCGAATTCCGCGAAGACCTTCTCTACCGCATCAACACGATCCACATCGACCTGCCGCCGCTGCGCCAGCGCCGTGAGGACATCCGCCCGTTGGCCGAGAGTTTCCTGCGCCGCTATGCCGCGAAGTACGGCAAGCCGATCGAAGGATTCGATGCGGAGGCTTTTCGTGAGATGGAGGAGTACCCCTGGGCGGGCAATATCCGCGAGTTGCAGCATACCATCGAGAAGGCCGTCATCCTCTGCGACGGAGGGGCCATCACCCCGTCGACATTGCTGCTGCGTGCGGCGCCTGCGCCGGCATCTCCCGAGCCCGACTTCACGACACTCGAAGAGATGGAACGCTCGATGATTGCGCAGGCCATGTCCCGCTGCAACGGCAACATGACCGAGGTGGCCCGCCAGCTGGGCATCACGCGCCAGACCCTCTATAACAAGATCAAACGCTACGGATTATGAAACTCCCCAAGGGCATTGCATATGGTCCCATCATCACCCATGCGGGACTGCTCGCCGCCGCGGCACTTGTCAGCGGGTGGTTCGTGGCGCAGCGGCTCTACCCGCTGCTGCTGGTCAGCGTACCGCTCATGGCGTTGGCGTTCTACCGGATCCTGCGCTGTTACGGCGACTCGGTGCGGCGCGTAACCTTCATGTTCAACGCCATCGAGAACGACGACCTCACGTTCCGCTTCAACGAGGATCCCTCAAAAGTCGACAACACCATGCTTAACGCGGCGCTCAACCGCATCAAGGAGATCCTCTCGCGGACCAAGCTGCGGGCCGAGGAGCGCGAACGTTACTACCAGCTCATCATGGAGAGCGCCCAGACGGGTCTGATTACGGTCAATGACACGGGCAGCGTCTACCAGGCCAACAGCGAGGCGCTGCGCATCTTCGGCCTTCAGCAGTTGGGGCATATCCGGCAGCTGGAGGGCTCGGCTCCCGAGGTGGCGCGGGCATTGGGGGCCATCCGCCCCGGCGAGAAGCTCCGTGTCTCGTGCACGACCGAGACGGGCGAGATGGCCCTGACGCTGGGCTGTGCGGAGATCACGCTCGAAGATCGCCACCGACGGGTTATCTCCGTGAGCGACATCAACAGCGAGGTGAGCGAGATCCAGGTCGAATCGTGGAGCAAGCTCTCGCGCATCCTGACCCACGAAATCATGAATTCGCTGGCGCCGATCACCTCGCTCAGCGACACGCTGCTCGAGATCGACCGGCCGTTGGATCCCGATGTCAAACGGGGGCTGGAGACCATCTCCGCAACGAGCCGGCGGCTGGTGACATTTGTCGACAGCTACCGGCGTTTCACGCGGATTCCGGCGCCGCAGTGCGAACCCTTCGAGGTGCGGGAACTCGTCCGACAGGCCGTGGTGCTGGCCTCCGCCGAAAACGACCTGCGGATCCATGTCGACATCGAGCCGGTAGATACGATGATCTATGCCGACAAGGTCCTGTTGGGGCAGGTGGCCGTCAATCTGCTGAAGAATGCCCGCGAGGCGATTGCCGGACGCCCCGACGGCGAGATCGAGATCCGTTCGCGGATCGACGCGGCCGAGCACGTCATCATCGAGTTCAGCAACAACGGCGGGGCCATCCCGACGGAGGTCGCCGAAAATATCTTTACCCCCTTCTACACGACCAAGCCCGACGGCTCGGGCATCGGGCTGAGCCTCTCGCGGCGGATCATGCAGCTCCACGGCGGATCGCTGCGTCTGACTGGCAATACCGACCGGCGGGTTACTTTCACCCTGCAGATAGGTTAGGACCATTGCTGGGACCCTGGAATATAGCCCGGGGTCCGCATCGTTTATCAACCTCATCCGCCCATGTATGAAATACATATCTGTAATGAGAGTTCGGTCAGCAATGTGTTAAGCCGATCTCCGATACCCGCATGGCTTTCATTGACTAGATTGATAAAGTCCGTATATCTCAAGGGATGCTTTCCCGCGTATTTCCGATAGAATCTGGATATGACCTCTGTCAGATTGTCATATCCGATTTCTTGCGCAATACGATCCAGCATCAGCGGACCTTTTCTGTAAACGACGGTATTGTTGTTCAGCACGACATCGACAAGCGGTTCATCTTGAGGCGTACCCTTGATTTTCTCATATTCTGACTTACACCAGTCGAGTTGGGTTTCGTAGGCTTTGGCCCCACGGACCTGGCGGATAAACATGAGGGTCATGAATTCATTCAGTGTCTCTTTGATGAAATAGGCTCCCGGTTGTCCGTCATCAATGAGCAGGATCCGTTCTCCCAGCCACCGGTGTCCGATTTCGTGTACCAGCGGATAGATGTCGGGCTTTGTGGCGAACTTCTCCTGCGAAGCGGAGATGAAGCCGATATTATATCTGTTGCTGAATCCTTTTCCGTTATGGAACAGATACACGGGCAGAGCCGTTATATTCCGTTCTTCGGAAATATTATCTTCGCCATATACTCTTCCAAAGAAAGCGATAGCGGCTTCGGTCAGTTCGAGCAACTCGTCATAGCGCTCCCTGCTGCACGCCATCTCCTTGATTTGGTAGATGGAAAGTTTGCCGGGTATGTACTCGTCCGTCTGCCGGTAGGCCATACTGCGAATAAAGGCCAGTGTCAATGACTGCGCCAGAATATGTTTCAACGTGCCGCTGTTGTTCGGCCCCAACGGATAGGAACAAATAAGGAAGAGTGAATCCGGCGTCTCGATTTCGATATCGACATCCATATATGTGTTAGGTACATACGGATAAAAGTATTCGCCGTAACTGGTCTCCCACAACTCCGCATCACCCTCTCCATAAATGAAAAACGAGGAGAGATTCGTGTAGTTGTAATCCATGCTGACATGAACCGAGCGTTTCGCGGTTCTGCGGATTACGATCTTTTGGCCTCCCGGTTATACGCATGTTCGAATACGTCGCCGCTGATCGCAAGATTTTCGATCGAGAACTCCTGACCTCCGCCAAAATTCATCACGACGCTGTCGGCATCTTGGAAATCCACGGAAAACGAGCAGCCGATATGTAGATTGGCCGCCTCCTGTTTCGTTTTGTCGATATGAAGCGAGATGTTTTTGAGCTTTTGTGCACAGGTGCTATTGCATGCCGCTGATATGAGCAATGCTATAATGACAAGTCTCTTCATGGTCCATTCATTTCAATCTTATTCCGACGTGGTTCCGGACCGTAGATCTCGCACCTGCCGACAAAGTTATACAATAAAGGAAAAAAGAGCAACGCAATATCCCGGTCATTCCCCGTTTTTTCGTACTTTTGATCCGTCTCTCCTTTTGATAAACATTGTTTTTGAATGATCATGAAAAGAGATATTGTCGGATGGGTGCTTGCGGCCGCTGTGCTGCTCTCCGTCGGTTGCGGCTATCGAAGGCCGGAACAATTGGCCATTTCGGTCGATAGTTTTCTTGCCGTCGAGCATCCCGACAGCGCCCGGCGTCTGTTGCAGGCGATGAATCCGGAGCGGATGAGCCGTAACGACCGGGCCCGGTGGTCGCTGATGCTGGGACTGGCCGAAGTCGCTTCAGGGGATACGTTGGCCGGGCGGAGAACTCTTGACCGGGGCATGCGCTATTACGACCGGCATGGTTCGGACAGCGAGCGTGCCGAAGCGTGGTACACCTATGCCAAGGCCCATGTCCGCATCGGCGATATGGAGGAGGGCATCCGGGGCTATACCGAGTCGGCGATCCTGGCCGAAAAGGCTCTTGCCGGGAAGCCGCTCGACGACTCGCTGCGGAAACGGACAGAGACGTTGCTCGTAGCTGTCTACCATACGCTGGGTCTGCTCTATTTCGAGCAGGGATACGATGCCGTGGAGCCTTTTGCAAAGGCGGTCGAGGCGGCCCGTGCGAACGGCAATGCGGAGCAGGAGGGGTACAGCCGGTTCATGCTGGCCTCGGCCCATTGTGCCGCAGGAGATTACCGACAGGCCATCGAGATCCTCTCACCGCTGGTCGAGGCGGCCGATACAATCCCGTTCCGTTACTTCGCCCAGCAGGTGCGCATACAGAACCTCCTGTTTCATACCTATCTCGGGGACTGGACGCCTGCGCAACTGTTGGCCGCCCGCGACAGCATCGATCTCGACGTGATCCGTACAGCGCCGCTGTCCTACGGGAAAGCCGCCTCGGAAGATACCGGACGGTCGTTCTACGACGTGGCCTCGGCGATCATCTTCCACCGGGACGGCCAGCTCGATTCGGCCCGCCGCTATATCGAAGAGTCGCTGGCCTGCCGGGATACGTTCCATCAGGGAAGTGTCGGGCTGTTCAACCTGGCCGCGGGAATCTACCACGATCGGGGCGATGATGCCCGTGCCTACGACTACATGCAGCAGTATGTCTCGGTGAAGGATTCGCTTTTCGAGGTGCAGCGCGGGGCGCAGGTCGCCGAGCTCGAACGCCGCTTCCGTACGGCCAACGAGGTTGCGTTGCGCGAGGCGTCGCTGCGTTACCGTGCGTGGATTGCCGCACTGGTGGCCCTGCTGGTCATCATGGCAGCGGGGTGGGCCGTGGTCGGCTACCGCCGCAAGTTGCGCCGCCGCGACGAGCAACTCAGCGAGTCGCTGGCCCTGCTCGATTCCTACCGTGAGTCGCACGACAGCCTCACGTCGCGGCTCGATGCGTCGGATGCCCGTGAGGCCGCCCTGAAACGTCTGCTTGAAGGGCGCGTGGCCGCCGTGCGCGACATTGCCGCAACCTATTATACCTACGGCGAAGGCGAGCGGCTGACGGCCAAGATGCGCGACCTGGCATTGAGTCCTGCGATGCTGGCCGATGTCGTGGATATGGCCGACCTCTACAGCGACAGGGCCGTTACGCGGCTTAGGGAGCAGTTTCCCGGCTGGACGGCGCGCAACTACGACTTTGCCGCGCTGGTTATTGCCGGATTCTCGCCGCAGGAGATCTGCGTTATGCTGGGCATGTCTCTGAACGGTGTCTATACGCTCAAGTCGAAGCTCAAGCGGCGCATCGCCGATTCGGAAGCCGAGGACCGCGACCGGCTGTTGGAATATTTCATTTGAAAACCCGGAACGGGAAGGCGCTCCTCTTCGGCAAGGCCCGCCGACGTGGCGGCAAGATTTTACCTGTACGACGATATTGAAGATCAGTGTGTTGTGATTTGACCGGAAAGGTTGTATTTGCATCGGAAAGGCCATTTTTGACGTAATTTTGCAGGACGAAGAGACCTTCGAAAAATGCAAAGTCATGAAATCAAACCATCTCCAGTACCTGCTGATTCCGGTCGCAATTTTTCTGGCATACGTTGCCACGGCCCAAACAGCCTCTCCATCGGACACACCTTCCGGTTCCGTCATTCGTGGGCGGATTCTCGACACTTCGGAAGCTCCTGTTGCGGGAGCTGCCGTCATATTGTTCGATCGCGATTCGGTCTACCTCGACGCCGTTGCCTCGGGTGCAGACGGACGCTTCGAAATCCGTTCCGCGGTACGTCCTTGCCGTTTGCAGATCCAGCATCTGGCCTATGAGTTGTATTGCATCGAGTCTGACCTTTCCGATTTGGGCGATATCCGCCTGACGGAGGCGAATACGGCCGTCGATGCCGTGGTGGTCAAAGGCGAGCGCCCCGTCGTGCAGGTCGAACAGGGGCGGCTCTCGTACGACCTCGGACGGCTGACCGAGGGACAGGCCGTGAACAATGCTTATGAGGCTTTGACCCGCCTGCCGGGCGTCGCGGAGCAGGAGGGCGCACTGACGCTGGCCGGCGCGTCGTCCGTCACGGTGATTCTGAACGGACGCCCCTCGACGATGACCGCCGAACAGTTGGCCACGCTGCTGCGTTCGACTCCGGTCGATCGGGTGGAGAAGGCCGAGGTGATGTTCAGCGCCCCGCCACAGTACCATGTCCGCGGAGCGGCGATCAACGTCGTGCTGCGCCGCAGCCACGAGACGGCCTTTTCGGGCGAGGTCCACGCCAACTACTCGAACCGCTGGTACGACACCTACGATGCCGGTGGCAACTTCGTCCTCACGTCGCCCAAGTGGTCGGCCGACGTCACCTATTCGGCGGCCCGGAGCAAAGAGCTGTCGAGTTTCGACCTGCGCTCGCTGCACACCTTCGAGGAGCAGCAGTACGACATCCGGCAGGATGAATGGATGACCTCCGAAGGGTGGAGCCACCAGTTGCGCGCCGCCGTCGAGTACGCCCCGAAGCAGCGGGGCAGGGTAAGCGCCGCCTACACCGCCTCGTTTTCGCCGAATACCGACGGGCAGTCCCATTCGACGGGAAGCTACGTCGAATCGCTTTCGAAGAAGTTGAGCGACCGGACGCTGCACAACCTTGCGCTGCGCTACACGTCGGCATTCGGGCTCGACCTCGGGCTCGACTACACCCATTACGACAATCCCGAGCAGTTGCGGCTCGAAAACAGCTACGCCGACGGATCGGCCACGGCTTTCGACGTCGGTTCGGGGCAGCGCATCGACCGGCTGAACGTCACGGCCGACGAGCGCCACACGTTCGACTCGGGTTGGGAACTGACGGCCGGCGGGGCCTTTGCCTTCGCCCGTTCACACGACTGGCAGCACTACACCGTGCTCGAAGGCTCGCCCGCGACCTCGGACACCGACGCCCGGCTCGACGAGTACACCGGAAATCTCTATGCAGGTTTCGGACGCCAGTTCGGGAAGGTGGGTCTCACGGTCTCGCTCGCCGGGGAGTATTATCGGCTGGGCGACTACGAAAACTGGTCGTTGTATCCGCAGGCATCGCTGAACTGGATGCCCTCCGAGCGGCATATCGTGCAGCTGAACTTCTCGTCGGACAAGGAGTATCCCGCCTACTGGGAGATGCAGGGCGCCGTCTCCTATATCGACGGCTATTCGGAGATTCACGGCACGTCGGGGCTCCGCCCGTCGCGCAGCTACGAGGCGCAGGCCGTTTATATCTACCGCCAGAAGTACATCTTCGTTCTCTTCTGGAACGAGCGTCCCGACTACTTCGTGCAGGCCGCCTGGCAATCATCTGACCGTCTTGCACTGATCTATCAGTCGCTCAACTGGAACTTCAACAGGCAGTGGGGTGCCAATGCCGTCATCCCTTTCCGGATCGGCAAATGGCTCGACTCGCGGCTGACACTCACGGGTATGCGGATGCGGCAGAAATGCGACCCGTTCCACGACATGTCGTTCGACCGCTCGAAATGGGTCGGCATCGGTCGGCTCGTGAACACTTTCCATTTGAGCCGAAAGCCCGCCCTCGATCTCGAAGTGAACGGCTTCTTCCAGTCGGGGGCCATTCAGGGGACCTTCGACATCGAGCCGCTCGGGTCGGCCGACGCCGCCGTGAAGTGGACCTTCGACCAGGGACGAGCGACGCTCTCGGTGCGCTGCAACGACCTATTCGACAGCGGCATGCCATCGACGAAGGTCCGCTACCGCGGACAGTGGCTCGATATGGGGGCACAACGCTATATGCGCACTGCGACCGTCCATTTCTCCTACCGTTTCGGCGGCTACAAAGCCAAAAAACACAAGGAGGTCGACACCTCGCGATTCGGACACTGAACAAACCGGACAGTCATGAAACTTTCGAAACTTCGGCGGACGGACGTCGGTCCGCTGCTCTCCGTCGAGTCGCTGGGCGCCGACTTCGTTCGGCCGTTCCGGCGACTGACTATCAACTACGGGAGGATGTTTATCCATGGGAATGATCGGCCGGCAGAACGGTCGGAAAGAGATTGAAGAAACGGGAACCTCGTAAATGTCGCCGTTTTGCGTCGGGAGGGGCGGATAGACATAAGAAAAAGGTCGTTGAATCCTTCTCAAAAGCTGTTAAAACGTGCTATTGTTGTCTGCTGCCGTCGAATGTAGAACCGCTCTCCTTATATTTGCTGTCGGATTTTGAAAACAGCTGCTCTGGATAGGGGCCTCTGAAATAGAGTTTGTATCCGGCACTGACTGCCAGCAATCATATGAAAAATATCCTCACGATCCTTGTGCTGTTGGGTTTCCACGTCTGCTTTGGACAGCCCGTAACAATCCGCGGCCGCATTGCCGATGAACAGCGTCGGCCCATACCTTTCGCCAATGTCGCTCTTTTCCGGGCATGCGACACGCTGACCATGGTCAGCGGTACAGCCTCTGATCTCGATGGCCGCTACGAGGTCGAAGCTTCTGTGCCCGGCGAATATCGCCTCAAGGTCTCATATTTGGGTTATCGGAGTGTTTCACTGACGCTGCACGCCGGGGAGAATCTTAACCAGGATATTCTTCTCAAGGCGGATCCGACGGCGATCGGCGAAGTGGTGGTCGAGGGGAAACGCACCGTCCGCAGCATCGATAAGACCTCTTATCTTTTTACGAAAGAGCAGGTAGAGAAGGTATCAGACGGGCGCGAACTGGTCGCTACATTGCCCAACCTGCGTGTCGATCGGACGACCAACGCACTGGCGACAATCAACGGCAAGTCGGTCTTGATTCTGATCAACGGAATCAAGGCCACGGACGAGGAGTTGCGGCTGATTCCTGCCGATAAAGTCCGCAGTGTCGAACTCTACGACGTACCGCCGATCCGTTATATGAACGACGCCGAGCAGGTGGTCAATATCCGTACCCGGCCGCTCGATACGGGCTGGAGCGGCAATCTCTACGGTACGCTGGGGCAGATGTTCTCAAACGGCTCGGTAGCCCTTTCCTATATCAAGGGCGACAACCGCCTCACGTTCAACTATGGCGCCCACATCAACATGAAACGGGACAAAACCGATCTTGAAACGGGCCATTACGACTATCGGATCGGTAATGATGCCTATCTTTATGATTACCTGCGTGAAAGCCGAAACTGGGGACATCAGCACCATGTTGGACTTGCCTATTCGCTCAGCCGCGAGGGGAACTACGATCTGCAAATCCGTGCCTTCGCCAACACGGCAAATGATAAGATGGATGCCGACAAGAGCATCGTCCTGACGCAGAATGCCGTCGAAGAGGAGCGCGCGGGACGGTTCACCGACCGGAAGCAGAGTGTCGTGCCGACGCTTGACGTCTATTTCGCCAAGCAGTTCGGCGGGAATAACTCACTGGCATTGAATCTCGTTGGTAGCTATTTCGACAGTGAACAACAGACCCGCTCTCTGGAGAGCGGCCCGGCGGGCTTCGACGACCGGATGGATCTCGACAACCGGAAGCAGACGCTGATCGGCGAGGTCGTCTACGGACACCGCTTCAAACAGGCTTCGCTCTCGGTAGGTTATCGGGGCCATTACAACTTCCTGACAAACGAACTGAGCAATTCCCTCTCCGAAGCGGCAGAAAAGGAGACGATCCACACACAGGCGCACCGTCTTTATGCGGAGATCAGCGGTAAGACCCGCTCATTCCTTTACCGCGCCAGCCTGGGAGCCGACTACGATGTGCGGACGGGCAGCGGCGGGTTTCACAACCTGACCTTCACGCCGATGCTCATGGCCGGATACAATTTCGGGGACACCCACACATTGCGCCTGATGTATGAATCGGGAACACAGATGCCCGAAATGCTGCAGATGTCCGACGCTCGGATTCTGATTATGAACAACTTTTATCAGACAGGGAATCCAGACCTTGAGAACGCCCACCGGCAGTCCTGGAGGCTGAGTTACGATCTTTATGTGCGGAAATTCACGCTGCAAGCGAGCCTTTTTTATGACTATACCCGCAACAGTCTCTTCGACGCCTACCGCTATGGCGAGGGGTGTATCCTCTACCAGACCGATAATGCCGAGCGAGACATACTTCGGGGAGGCGAGTTGAATCTGAACTTCACCCCCTGGAAATTCCTCCGTATCGGCGGCAGCGTGGAGGCCGCGCAGCAGCTTTTCCAGCCATCACAGGAAGTACCGACATACCGTTACTGGACTTTCCCTGTCTCTGTTTACGTCTCGGCGAATTATAAGAATTTCGCGCTGGACATCTATCAGAAATTCGGAGGAACGACTCTTGTCGGCCTCTATCGGACAGGTATTGAGAAGGTCTCTTATGTCAGCTTGAGCTACAACTATCGGAATCTCAACGTCGCACTTCAGTGTTTCTTTCCTTTCGTCCGCGACTGCTACTCGAATGAAACGATCCCGACGAGTATCGTCCGACACAAGACCAACTATGAGATCCGGCGCAAGGATCACGCTTTGGCATTGAGCCTTTCGTGGCGCTTTGGCGTCGGGCGAAAGAAAGCCTCCCTACAGCCTCAACTTGAAAATTACGACAGCGACAGCGGCCTCTTCCGGATCAGGTAGAACTCTCCGAAGAACGAATAAAAACAGTGCTTGACCGATCGTTGCTTCCGTATGGCTTGCCGCTTTCTGGTGAATCCCGCGTTTGTCGGCATATACCGGGTTTCCTCAGCTTCATCCCCGTTTGGGTACGCGAATTCGGAGCCTCCTGTTGTTGCCCGTCTGCCATCGACATTGTGAAAGACAGACGTTCCTTCCATGTGTCTTTTGCATAGGCTCGATTCCTAAAATGATGGTATTTGAATGGCTATTCGTATATTTGTTCTCCGGAGAAATATGAGCACTTATATGGTATTGAATGCAGGCAGTCTCCTTTCGGAAAGATTAAACTGACAGACATGGACCCAGTGTCAACCGATTCGAGTGTATTTCTGTCTGGCCTGTTGCCCGACAATCCGCATTACGGTTATCTGATTGCTGCCGTGATCCTGTTCGTCTGGCTGATCGGCATTATCTGTGGATGGGAATGGACCTATTCGCGTCCGGGAAGTTGTCGCGGCAATTTCCTGTTGAATCTGCTTGGACCGAAAACCTATCGTTTCTTTCTCGGAGCTCTCCTCGTACTGATGCTTCTTCTTGTGTTTTGTCTGTTTTTCACAACCGGACGATAATACATGAAAAGCGAGTTCCGCGAGGCGGGATGGTGCCAGATGGCGTTCCCGATCGCGGAACCCGGTGTTGACTCGACATTTACTCCTTGTCGGCCTTTTTCTTGCCGGCTTTCTTGTCGGGAATTGGATACGGTAGATTTGCCGCTTCGTCGCCCATCTGCTCCAAATAGGCGTCATACATGTCGAGGATCCATGAGTCATTCTCTTCGGCCTCCTTGTCGTGAACCTTTCCCTCGGGCCCTTTGAACCATTTTTTGCAGAAATCCTGCAGACCCGGGTATCGATCCTTCATCAGCACCGAATTGACCAGCATGTAAGGGTATACAATCCCCTCAGGATCGTTGTGGAAGCGGATGCCGTAGTTGGTCTGGAGCGAACGGCCCATGCCATTGAATCCCGATGCCACCCAGATTTTCCACCAGTATGTCGTAGCATTCTTGCCCACTTTGTTGACGCAGAAGAGCACCTGCATCGTATGGTAGCGGCTTGAGAAGTTGGGCTTGGCAAGCGGATGCGACTCCCAGCGCAGACCGTCCGGATGGTCCGCGGTCGTCTCGACATAGTCGATGCTCACGACGTCATCGGCCGTATATTCGATCGGCTCCTTGTCATCGGGTGTTTTTGTAACTTTGAACGAGTAGTTCTCCTTCTTGAATACCGAGTTTTCGGCGTGCCAGCCGCGATGGACATAGCAGTCGACTTTCTCGCCCGATTTGAGGGTGATGATCACATGGTCTGATTCCGCATCTTCGGGATCCTTTGCTTCGGCGCGAAAGATCATGCCGATGGTGGCAACAACTGCCAATGTGCAAATAAAAAAGTGTTTCATGCAGTCTCTCCGGTTAGTTGTTAAACATTTGATTTTCTTCGGGTCTGTAGGCTTCGAGCATCAGAATGGTGCGGCTGCGGTCGGAGGTCTCCGATTGCAGGATCTGTTCGGCAAGTGCGGGATCATCGGCCACATAAGCGGCTACCGATTCGCGGAAGCGGTCCTTGCCCCGGCGGCTGGCTGATCCGGCATCGTAGAACTCCGTCTCACCCGTTTTGCGCAGGTAGTAAGCAGTGCGGGAGCGGCTCAGCGAGCGGTACTTGACCAGCACCTCGATGCCGCCGTTCGAATCGACGCCATAACCCTTCTGCGCGAAGACGCCGACGCAGATATGTGGGGTCTCGAAGTAGACCCACAGCCAGCCGACCCCGGGTGCCGGGATGAACTTCTGGGGATGTTCGGGAGCTGTGGCGTGCCAGCAGACGATCGAGTCGATTTCTTCATAGCGGTAAACCTCCTTGCTCTTGTCTTTGTAGAAGGCCCGGCGCAGAAGTTTGACATCTTGTGCATGTTTGGGTAGCTTGATGCGGTCCTTCTCGCTGCATTCGACGACCCTGCCGTCCTTGAGATATATGCGTCCCTGAACCGTAGAGGCGGCCTTTGCGACAGAAACGGTTGTTATACACAGAAACAACAGCAGTATGGTGCGGATGATTCGTGGATTCATAGCCCGGATAATTGAAGGATTGGATGTTGTAAAGTTATTGAAATTAAACGGAAAAAGAATCTCGAAATTGAAAAATTGCGGTTGGGCAGGAAAATTACTCGGTCAGGCTGATCTTCCATATTCCGAAATGCGGCATCAGAAAACATTCGATGCATGCAATGACGACCATAGTTGTCCAGATGAGTCGCAGATTACCGCCCGGATGTTTGCCGCCGAAGCAGGCAAGGATCACTTCGCTCCGGGATGGTGTGTACCGCGTCCGGTAAAATACCGAACGGTACGGTGAGCAACATTGCCAAGCTTCGCCTGTCGCCCAGATGCTGTCGTTCGGTCATATAATCCTTTTTGTCGGCTCTTCGGAAATTATTTTTGGAGAAGGGCGGCGAATTCTTTGAGCTGGTCGAGGCTGTCGAAGAAATCGACGTCGAACTTGATTGTCTTGCCGTCGTTGAGCGCTACGGTCAGTATGCCGTCCTCCTCGTCGTACGAAGTCTCCGAAACCTCGGCGATCGAGAAGTTCTCCTGCTCGACACTGCCTTTGCGGATTATCGGATAGGTTACCTGATTGTCATCCACAGTGATGACTCCACCCTTTGCCGACAGTGCCCGGGCCTGGCGAATCTTGCGGTATGCCGTGTAGAGCATGTAGAGACCGGCGATGATCATGAGGATCGTCGTCGGCACCGGCCCGAGAATCGGCTTGGCGCCGATTCGGATACCGAAGGGGTACACAATGGGAATGACGATCAGGGCGACACCCAGAATCAGCGAGGTCAGATTCTCCTTGATCGAAGAGGTAGATGCGTAATTGAAGCTTTTCATGGTTTGGTGGTTGTTTGATGAAAATGGATGGATCGGCCCGTTGTTGCCGGACTCTTCCGACAGGCCGTGTTATCCGCCTGTCGGAAGAGTCCGGTTTGGTCCGGTTGTCGTAATGTGTTTTTGGGGGCCTATGCCTCGTTGTCCTGTTTCGAATAGGCCGAGAACTCGCAGCCGAACTGCTCGACCATCATATTGTCCATCTCGTCGGCTTTTTCAGCCAGGTGAACGAGGTTCTGTTGGATGCGCTCTTCGGACTTCTCCGAGATGTCGGCCAGATGTCCGCGATAGCAGATATAGATCTGTCGTCCCTCGATGCCGAGCTTGTAGGGATAGAAATCCGTGTCGAGCATGTAGTCCAACACCTTCTCCACATCCTTCTTGGGCAGGAGGTTGATCGGTGAGACAGCGAACAGGTAGGTGCGGTCATAAACGAAGAGGCGGATCTCGGAACTGCCCTTGTGGAAGAGCCATGCCTCGTTGCCGTCGCGGGCCAGCACGGGATTGATGCCCATCTTCTCGATGGCTGCCTCGCAGAACTCGCTCAGGGGCGAGAGCTGGCGCTCCTCGAAGACCCCTTCGGGAAGTTTCTCGCCGCACGAGGGGCAGAACTCCTCTTCGTCGGCTATCAACTCGTCGCAGCTTTCGCACTGCACCTGGAAGCAGTCGCGGTCCAGTTCGCCGAGCGAATCGAAGAGCTTGTGCAGCGTTTCGACGCGGATGCCGAATCCCATGTTGTCTGCATCGGAGTTGGTGAACTTGCTCACCGTAATGCCGACCACTTCGTTCTTCTCGTTGATGATCGGACCTCCGGAATTTCCGGGGTTCACCGCGGCATCGGTCTGGATGTAGTACTGCCCGTTCATCAACTGCTTGGGCGAGGAGACGGTACCTTCGGTGACGGTGAAGGGCATGCCGTAGGGATAACCCGCCACGCGGATCTTGTTGCTGATCGAGAGCGTATCATTGGCTGCGAGGTTCAACTCCGGCAGAGCCGAGAAATCGTGATCGACGGCCAACAGGGCGATGTCCAACGTCGGGTTCACGAGCACGACCTTCGCCAGATAGGGATTGCGGTCGTTGTCGTGCACGGCTACGGTGTGGAAACCTTCGACCACATGGTAGTTCGTGACGAAAAGATTCTTGTCTTTCAGGTAGAAGCAGCTTCCGGACCCTCCGGCATGCGTAACCTTGAATACTACGCTATAAATATTCTGTTCCATGGTAACTCGTGTTTAGTTGTTGAAGAATCCGCTCATCATTTTCTGTTGCAGCTCGCCGGCCAGACGCATGTACTCGGCCATGTCGCCGCGCGTCATTGCCTCGGTCATCTTCTTCTGCAACTCCTGGATCTCGTCGCCGCCCATTGCCTCGACCATTTTCTGTTGCATGGCCTGTGCTTGCGCCTGCACCTGCTCCATCATCTGCTGAGCCATCGGGTTGCCTTCCATGACACCGGAGAAGAATCCGCCATCGTCCTCCTCCTCGATTTCGCCGTCCATGACCTTGTCCAGTGCTGTCCACAGGATTTCAGCGGCTTTTTCCATCGGCTGCTCGGCCGCTTCACGCAATGCCTTTACGAAAATGACGTTCAGGTCGTCCTGCATGTCGTTGTAGAAGTAGGCTTCGTAGAACTTGTAGCAGATGCGCACGGCGGCTCGCTCGAAGTCCTTGTTCTGCATGGCGGCCGTGGCCTCCTCATAAACGTCCTTCATGTTCTCCTGCACGTTCTGCAGCGACGACGGGCCCTTGATCGAGACGAGCGTATCGACATAGTAGAGATCCTCGGACAGCTTCTCCTTCGGCATGTCGAGCAGTTTTTGCAGGAATGCCATGCCCTTCATAACCAATTCGGCTACGGGCAACTCTTCGTCCATATCCTCGACGGCCTTGTCGATCTCGTTGGCCAACTGACCTTGCGGCTGTGCGAAGTAGGAGATCTGATAGAACGTCGTGTCGATCACGTTCCACGAATAGCCGTAGCGTCGTTGGTCGTTGTATTCCTTGACAGCGTCGAGCGTCGCTTTGACAAGCGACTGAATCGCCTCATAGATGCGGTCTACGGTCTCGGCAGGATAAGGTGTTACGCGCGGTTCATAGCAGCGCGTGGCTCCGAATTTCGTGCAGAATTCGTCGTCGTAGCGGTCGCCCACTCGGCAGATGTTCTGCAGGATGTTGACGATCTTGTGGGGATGCGTCTCCGTAAGCGGGCAGTGGTACTCCATTTTCAGACGATCGCCCTCCTTCGTAAAGCGCGGCAGCAGCAGTCGGTTGATGTTCATGTCGGCCACCTGGCGCAGCATGGCTACACGACCCTTGGCCGGAAGGTTCAGAAAGTCGGCGTCGATGTACATCATCTCGTTGTCGAGACGTACGTTGACGACGATGGAGCCGTGCGGAAGGTGGAACTCCGTCCCCTCGGCATTGCCGTACTTGGTGCGGAATTCGGGATTGAGGTGGTCGAGCAGCGTGTGGAATGCCTCGATGTATTTCTCTTCACCGTACAGGTCGATGCTCTTGTCATAAAGGTCGCGCTGCATGGCACTCTGCGTAGAGTCCTTGACCGGCGCAATAAAGGGAAGTGTACGTTTCATAGGTCGTTATCGGGTTTAACGGTTATTCTTCTTCGGGCGTAATCGAACCGTCGGGATTGACGATGATATTGGCTTCGTAGTAGAGGTGCGTCACCTGACCGCCGGAGGTCTCGGTTTCTTTGCCGTCTTCCGTGAAGCAGATCTTGAAGTTGGCCTCCTGGCCGCCGATATTTTTGCCTCGGTTCATCATGCCGGTGCTTCGGGGAAGCACTTCGTCGATTTGATAAACACTTATCGATTTGAAAGTGTGTCCCTCGGGCAGGAGCTGTTTGGCCTCTTCGATCTGGCGTCCGATCGCTGCCGGGTCGATTTTCGAAAGGCTGATGCCCTTGATCTTTGCGTAGTCGATCTCATTGACGCTCGTCGAGTAGTCGTTCATCTGCCCGACGCGGCCATCCATGTAGTATGCCTGGCGGAAGGCATAGTTGTCCGCATTGACCATGTCGAGCGAGATATTGCTCAAGTCGTTCGACAGCTCCTCGCGCTCGTTGAAACGCATGGCAAAAATCTTGAACTTCGTCGTGTCGACCTTTTCCTTGAGGATTTCGACCGCTTTGGCGTAGGTTTCCGCCTGGTCGGCCGGGTACTTGGCACCTCCGAGCATCGAACTGACGTTGTTGCATGAGACAAGCAGTGCGGTCATGCCGGCAATGGCGGCGAGTCGTGATAACTTTTTCATAAATAGAAGAATTTAAGGTTTATTATTGATCGATTCCATTTTATTCGTTCTCGCTTGTTCTGACGCCCGAATTAGGACCGTGTGCCCAGTTAATATATACAAAGCGTGGGTCTGCGGCCATATTGGGTTTTGGAGGTCCTGAGAATTACCTTTAGCACGAATATGGTGATAGCAGCCCACGCAAACGTGAAAGCCGCCATGCCATCTCTCGTGCCAAGTTTGAAAATTTCTCAGGTTCCCAAAACTACAAGATCAGCATAACGCTTCGTATGTGTCCGATCGGGATTTGTGCCCAATCGTTCTACAAATATAGTTTTTTTTCTTGATCCGCAAGCGCCATGCGTAAAAATGGACGATATATTCCGATGTTGGGAAAAATAATGCATCGAATGCTTCCATTGGGCGATTCGTTTGAATGTGTCGTGTCGAATGTGTTTCTACCCGATCCGATGTGTATCCAATCCGAAAATCCCTTATCTTTGAAATCCTATGCTATATGATATGAGGCGGTTGTGTATATGTCTGGAGCAGGCTTCTCTCCGTACGGAATGGAATGCCTGGATGAAACGTGTTTTGACAGAGGTGAAACAGGTCGATCTCTCGCATCCCGAGACTTGGAGTCCCTTGGAATCGTTGTCGGGAAATATTGCGGCCATGCGCTGGCTTGTGCGGCAGGTTCGCCGCTGCCATCCCGTACCGCCCGAACAACCACGGGAGGAGTCCGTATTTTATATGCTGGCGGCGTTCTGTCCCGACAATTCGGTCCTTGGATACGTCATTGACACCTGGCAGCACTATTGTTGGACGAGGAATAACCTGGGGCTGTTGTCCTGTGCACGGATTCTGTCGCAACTCAATCGGCAGGACGATTATCCCCATCTGAATGTCCTTTACAACCTGATGATGGGGGATATGCTTCGCGAATATCGGCTTTATGTCGCACCTGCGGATCGACGCTCCGCCACGACCTTTCTGACCGGGCGGGATTTCCATCTTTTCGAAAAATACCTCCCCGATTTCCGGCCATTCGGCTTTCGGGAGCGGGTGCAAGCGGCAATAAATAGAATAATAGGTGTCCCGACCGGTGAAGATTTGGCCCGGGAGTGTTGTATGTCCGGCTCCGTTTTTCGAAAACGTTTCAAACAAGAGTTCGGCATGCCCGTTTCCGACTGGCTCCGCAGACAGCGTCGGGTGCGAATCGAACGGATGCTTCGCGATCCGGACATCCCGTTGGGAGAGGTTGCGGAACGCAACGGATTCCATATGCTCTCGACGTTTTCGGATTATTGCCGGCGGAATTTCGGCGCGTCGCCCCGACAGATGCGGAGTCGGTTTGCAAAGCCGTAAAACAGCCTCTGCCCAGAAATTTCCGGTCTCCGATCAGAACTCGGGATTCGTCGGCACGTCCTATTTTTACTTCGTCGATGAATCTCGAATCCATGCGGAACCCGATTGACCGAAAAATATGTCTCGCGGCCATGTCGATGAAGGGCGAACAGTCTTCTCTTCGACAGGTCTTGGAGGTCCTGAATCATGTAGCAGTCAAGCGTCATCGGGGCCCTCCGCAAGCCGGTTGATCCGTTGCTCCGAGCAACTCGTAGCAGTGACAGTCGATCAGCCTCCCATTCTTGAAACAGGCCTTGCGGAAGATGCCGCATTCCCGGAAGCCGACGGTCTCCAGAACCCGCATGGAGCCCAGATTGCCGGCATAGACTCGAGCCTCGATGCGTACGACATCCGTCTGCCGGAGATAGTCTTCGACGGCCTGCTTCAAGGCCCGGGACATGAAGCCCCGGTTCCAGTAAGGTTCAGCAAGCCAATAACCTACCTCGGCATTGTAGCGTTCCACATCGGTTCCGCGGATAAATCCGATATTGCCTGCAGCTTCCTGCCGGATTTCGATGCAATAGTTCCGGGTGTCCTTTTGCTCCGAAGCGGATCGGATGAATCGCAGGGCGTCCTCTTCCGTGTAGGGATACGGGAGCCCATCGCGGCAATTGTCCCAGATTTTCTTGTTGTTTAGATGTTTAGCCAACGCGGAGCAGTCCGATTCACGCCACGCTCTCAATGTAAATGCCTCTGCGACAGTATCTCCCGACAATAATCGGCCGTTGTCGTTCCACTCGCCGTAGAGAATGCCCCTGCGGGTGTTTTCGAGAAATTTATCGAGGCGTTTCCGGAAAAGTTCGGGCTGGTTCTTTTTGATCTGAATGGTATCAATCCGTACACGCCTGTAGAGGTCCGGCAGGCGGCAGAAGTTTTTCCAGAGGGCAGGGTCGGACTGCAGTTCGTGCAGAATGGCCGGATCGATGGCGAATCCGGAGTTGTTGGGCCATACGGCTCGACCTGCATCGGTCATCAATCCCAGCCGTTCCATGCGGCGACATCGTTCCTTGTTCAGTTCCGACCAGTTGCTGCGGGGTTTCCGGGGACAAAGTTTCTGAGCCGTCTCCTTGTCGGAGATCTTTTTGGTGGTGCTGTCAATCCAACCGAAACACAGAGCTTCCTCCACGGCATCGACATACCAGAAGGAGTCGTCATCAATAGGCCGTCCCCGTTTGACCACCACCCAGCATTCCGTCTCCTTGTCGTGGTTTCGCAGAAGCCACTCGCGCAACTCCGACCTCGATTTTGCATTCAATAAATTATGGATCTCCATGATTTACCGTTCAATATTGCAAATATAGTGAATTAAAACGGAAAAGGCCTGCGGATGGAAAATAGATGGAGGGCAGCGCCGGTCATTCGCGCCGTCGTGTATAGTCGGACGCAGACTATGTCCCCTGCACTTGAAAAAAGCTTTTGGGAAGGTTCAAAACAAGGATGCTGGGGAGGGTGCAAAAATAAAAAGAGTTGACAATCGATTGATTATCAACTCTTTTCTGGTGAACCCGCTGGGGCTCGAACCCAGGACCCCAACATTAAAAGTGTTGTGCTCTACCTGCTGAGCTACGGATTCTCCGTCTGCCAATCGGAGTATGGCTCCGTTTTGGTGGTGCAAATGTAGAGATAATTTTTGTTTTACCAAAATAAAACGATATTTTTGTAGGCGTCAAACCGAATTTTTCAGTTTCTTAAAAATAGAGATTCCTATGTGTAGAGCGCTAATTATCGGTGCGGGAGGTGTCGGAACGGTGGTAACGCAGAAGATTGCTGCCGATCCCGTATTCTCGGATGTCATGCTGGCCAGCCGTACCAAGTCCAAATGCGATGCCGTAGCTGCCGCCATCGGCGGCGGGCGGGTGAAGACCGCCGAGGTCGATGCCGACAATGTCGCCCAGTTGTGCGAACTCTTCCGGGCCTTCAAACCCGATATCGTGGTCAATGTAGCCTTGCCCTATCAGGACCTGACGATCATGGACGCCTGCCTCGAGTGTGGCTGCAACTACCTCGATACGGCCAACTACGAGCCCCGTGACGAAGCGCACTTCGAATATTCGTGGCAATGGGCCTATCAGGACCGTTTCAAGGCCGCCGGTCTGACGGCGATCCTCGGCTGCGGTTTCGACCCGGGCGTTACGGCCATCTTCACGGCTTATGCCGCCAAGCACCACTTCGATGAGATTCACTACCTCGATATCGTGGACTGCAACGCCGGAAATCACGGCATGGCTTTCGCCACGAATTTCAACCCCGAAATCAACATCCGCGAGGTAACCCAGAAGGGCCGTTACTACGAGGACGGCAAATGGGTCGTAACCGAACCGCACGAGATTCACAAGCCGCTGAACTATCCCGGCATCGGCGAGCGCGAATCGTATGTCATCTACCATGAGGAACTCGAGTCGCTCGTGAAGAACTATCCGACGATCCGTCGGGCCCGCTTCTGGATGACTTTCGGACAGGAGTACCTTACGCACCTGCGTGTAATTCAGAATATCGGCATGGCGCGCATCGATCCGATCCTCTACAATGGGGTGGAGATCGTGCCTATCCAGTTCCTCAAGGCCGTGTTGCCCGATCCCAAGTCGCTGGGGGCCAACTACCACGGGCAGACCTCGATTGGTTGCCGCATCCGCGGTGTGAAGGATGGCAAGGAGCATACCTACTACATCTACAACAACTGCGACCACGAGCAGGCCTACAAGGAGACCGGTACGCAGGCCGTGTCGTTCACGACGGGCGTCCCGGCCGCGCTGGGCGCTTCGATGTGGGCCAAGGGACTGTGGCGTGGTGCCGGAGTCTACAATGTCGAGGAGTTCGATCCGGATCCGTTCCTTGCGGAACTCGGCAAGCAGGGCCTTCCCTGGCACGAACTCTTCGATGTCGATATCGAAGTCTGACGTTTCCGATACGCATGCGGCAAGGGCGGGGTGATCCCGCCCTTGCTTTTTGCATCCGACAGCCACGGCCGGATTCCGGAAGTCATGCTTGCAAATGCCGTCCTTCCGGTTCGGGGATGCCTGTAACGGATGGGTATAAATACTTATTTTGCCGCAAATCATCGGCTGGGTTCCTTCTCATGCCGCGGATTTTGTTATTTTTGCACTTGTTTTTGAACGATATACCTCCCGATGATTGACTTTCTGAATGTGCCTTCTCCGTGCTATCTGCTCGACGAGGAGCTGTTGGCCCGGAATCTGGCGACCATCGACCGCGTACGCGCCGAATCGGGCGCGGAAATCATTGTCGCCCTGAAGGCATGCGCCATGTGGCGGATCTTTCCGGATCTGGCCCGTCATTCCGACGGAGCCACAGCCAGTTCGGCTGCCGAAGCCCGTCTCGTTTTCGAGGAGTTCGGACGTCCGGCCCATACCTACGCTCCGGTCTACACGGACCGCAACATCGACGAGATCCTGCGCTGCAGCGACCATATCACCTTCAACTCCCTCTCGCAGTTCGAGCGTTTCGGACAGCGAGCCCTGATCAACGGCCTTTCGTGCGGCCTGCGGATCAACCCGCAGTATTCGCCCGTCGAGACGGACCTCTACAATCCGTGCGTCCCCGGCTCGCGCCTGGGAATGACGGCCGAGGAGCTCGCCGCGCACGGCGGGCTTCCCGAAGGGATTGACGGGCTCCATTTCCATGTGCTGTGCGAGTCGCGGCCGGAGCACCTGCGTCTGGCGCTGGAGGCTGTAGAACGGCATTTCGGGGAGTATCTGGATCGCATCCAGTGGCTCAACATGGGCGGCGGCCATCTGATGACCCATGTCGACTACGACTGCGATGCGCTGATCGCCCTGCTGCGGGAGTTCAAGTCGCGCCATCCGCATTTGCGGCTCATTCTCGAGCCGGGCAGCGCCTTCACCTGGCGTACGGGCTATCTGGTTTCGACCGTCGAGGATATCGTCGAAAACGGCGGCGTACATACCGCAATGCTCGACGTGTCGTTTGCCTGCCACATGCCCGACTGCCTCGAAATGCCCTACAAACCGGCAATCCTCGGGGCTCATGAACCCGCCGAAGGGGAGAAGCGCTGGCGCATGGGCGGCACGAGTTGCCTGGCGGGCGACTACTACGGCGACTGGGCCTTCGATCATGAACTGAAAGTGGGGGAGCGCATCGTCTTCGAGGACATGATCCACTATACGATGGTCAAGACGACGATGTTCAACGGCGTGCAGCATCCCGCGATCGCCATCGCACACGGCGACGGACGGCTCGAGATCGTCCGCGAGTTCGGCTACGAGGATTTCAAGGGCCGCATGTCGTGATTCATACCGATACGGAACAAACAGAAGAAAGATACATGGAAAATTTTACACCTACCTCCTACACACTCGAATGTGTGGCAACGGGGCGTGAGTTCGAAGATTCGGGCTGGATGCTTGCCGATCCGCAGTGCAAGACCCCGTCGCTCATCCGCGCAAAATATGCGAAACGTCAGATCGAGGTGAAGCCCGCCGAATGGGGCCTTTACCGTTTTGCCGACTGGCTTCCCGTCCGTCGGATGCTCAAGGGCTCCTCGGCGCCCGTAACCTACCGGAGCAAGGGCCTTGCCAAGCACCTCGGGCTGGAGAACCTTTGGATTACCTTCAACGGCTACTATCCGGCCATCGGCGCCACGATGACCACCTGCTCGTTCAAGGAGACCGAAGCCTATTCGGTCTGCGCCCGTGCCGCAGCCGACGAGGAGCGTGTGTTGGTTGTCGCCTCGGCCGGAAATACGGCCCGGGCCTTCGCCAAGGTCTGCTCGGACAACAAGATCAAGCTACTCCTTTCGGTGCCCTATGACAATATCGGGGCCCTGTGGTTCGACCAGCCGCTCGATCCCTGCGTCAAGCTGATCTGCTGCGCCCAGGGCGGCGACTATTTCGATGCCATCCATTTGAGCGACCTGGCGTTGAAGGGCAAGGGGTTCTATGCCGAGGGCGGCGCGAAGAATATCGCCCGCCGCGACGGCATGGCCTGTACGGTGCTTTCGGCCGTTACGGCCATCGGTCGTATTCCCGACTACTATTTCCAGGCCGTGGGCAGCGGTACCGGGGCCATTGCGGCCTGGGAGGCCAATCAGCGCCTGATCGCCGACGGACGTTTCGGACAGAATACGATGAAGCTGATGGTTTCGCAGAATGCTCCGTTCGTTCCGATGTACGATGCCTGGCAGGCCGATTCGCGTGCGATGCTTCCCTACGACGAGGACAAGGCGCGCCGCGATGCGGAGATCATCGACGCCAAGGTGCTGTCGAACCGCCGTCCTCCCTACGGCATCACGGGCGGCCTGTACGATGCGCTGAAGGCCACGGGCGGCGATATTTTCGTGGCGACGAATGCCATGGCGCGCAAGGCGCGCAAGCTGTTCAAGGAGCTTGAAGGGGTTGATATCTATTCGGCGGCGGGTGTCGCCACAGCATCGCTCATCAATGCCGTAGCGGCCGGAAAGGTCGAGAAGGATGCCACGATCATGCTCAATATCACGGGCGGAGGCGAGGAGCACTTCAAGGAGAATAAGGAACTCTGGTACCTGAAACCGAGTGCGGTTTTCCCGCTCGATCCCGATGCCGACGAGGTCGTCTCGAAGGTCGAGGCGCTTTTTTAATCGGCAAAATCCATTATCTTTGCGGCGGTTCGTACCGGGCATGCAGCCGGACGGTACGGATCGCCGCAATTTTTTTATTGTTTAACACTAATTCCAAACACATGGAATACATCCAGATGAAGCCGTACTCCGCGGCGGGACGCTGGCGGCGTTGGAACCGCAAGGGCTGGTCGGTCTTTGCGAGTTTCCACCGCAGCGTAACGATCGGAGTACTCTCCGTCGGGATGTCGATCCTGATGCTTACGACTCAGGAGGCATCGGCGCAACAGGCCGACACGACCGCCGTGTATCGCAACTTGCGGATCCGGGAGGTCGGCGTTACGGGAAGTCCCACGACTCCCGCGCGCAATGCCCAGTCGTACACCCCGCTTTTCGACCGGAAAGCCTTTGCTGCGGAGCCTGCCTCGACCCTGGAGGCGGTTCTGCGCCTCGCGCCGTCGGTCGATATCCGCGAACGCGGAGGTCGGGGAGCACAGGCCGACATCTCCGTGAGGGGAGGTTCTTTCGACCAGACCATGGTCCTTCTCAACGGTATTGATTTTACGGATGCCCGTACGGGGCATCAATCCCACGCATTGCCAGTGGATCTCGACTGCATCTCCTCGGTGGAGCTGCTCGACGGTCTTCCGGGAGTCGGGGCCTATGCCGGGGCGGTGAATATCCGCACGGCGCCGCTGCGCCCGACCTATGTGCGTTTCGAGGGTTCGGGCGGCCAATACGGCTATGCCTATGCGAATCTTTCGGGTGCCGTTACCAAAGGGCGCCTTTCGGTGCTCGGAGCCGCATCCTACCGGCGCAGCGACGGGTACCGGCACAATACCGATTTCTCGAACTACAATGCCTATGTGCGGGCGACCTACACGGCCGAGCGGGCCGGGTATTTCGACTTCCAGGCCGGATACCAGGACCGCGACTTCGGATCGAACGGTTTTTATGCCGCCTATAATCCCGACCAGTGGGAGCATACGGCGACGGCTCTGACCTCGCTCCGATGGCTGAAACGCATCGGACGCTTCGCACTGGGCGCTTCGGCCAGCTACCGTAAGAATTTCGACCGTTATGACTGGACGCGCGGCACGCGTCTGAATCGTCATATGACCGACAACGTCGGGGCGCGCCTCTGGAGCGATTTCGACTGGTCGGCCGGCACGACGACCCTTGGCGGCGATTATGCCTACAACCACATCTTCAGTACGAATCTCGGGGTATTGCTCGACCGGCCGCATGGCCACTACACGCATGCCGATGCCCGCCATACGGGCAACGTATGGCTGCGGCACGAAAAACATTGGGAACGGTTCGATGTTTCGGCGTCGGGCGGTGCGAGCTTCACGCCGTACGGTTCGTCGGCGCTGTGGAACCTTTCGGGCGGCTGGCGGCCAGGCAATGGCTGGCATGTCGAGACGGGAGTGTCGCAGTCGATGCGGCTGCCGACCTTCACGGATCTCTATTACAGCTCCCCGGCACAGGTCAACAACCTCGATCTGACCCCAGAACGGGCCATTACCGTGCGTTTGGGTACGACTTATACCCGCGGTATATGGAGCGCTTCGGTGCAGGGCTATTACCGTGCCGGCCGCGACATCATCGACTGGGTGTGGTACGAAGATTCGGATCAGAGTCCCGAGGCGTGGCGCGGCAAGTGGCACTCCGAACAGACCAGCCGCCTCAATACTTTCGGGGCGGAGTTTACGGGCGTCTGTGCCCCGGCCGAAGGGTTCCTGCGCCGCGTTACGTTGTCGTACGGATACGTTACCACCGACCGCAATGCGGACATCATCGCCAAGAGCGCCATGGATTTCATGCGCCACAAGGCGGCCCTCGGCCTCGAGTTCCGTTTTCTGCGCCGCATGACCTTGGCGCTGACCGGGTCGGTCTATGACCGCAACGGCGAATATACGGCCTACCCCGTTTCGGGCGACTCGTCGGTAACTGAGGTGCGCAGCTACGATCCCTATTTCCTGCTCGACGGACGTCTGCAGTGGGAGAAGGGGTGGTGCCGCCTCTATGTCGATGCATCGAACATCACCGATACGCGTTACTGCGACATCGGGGGCATCCCGCTTCCGGGATTCTGGTGCACGGCTGGCATCGTGCTGACCTTCGGCCGTTGACGGCCTCCTGTCCTGATTCCGATTCGGCGTAGGGCCGGCAAATCCTTCGCCGCGATCCTCCGGCTGCACATTCGGTCCGGACTCTCATATGAGAGCCCGGACTTTCTGTTTTTGCTGATTTGCGAAATTTTCGTTACGGATTTATCGTTTGACATCTATATACTTGAATGTACAAAATTAAGTCATAGTCCCTTGTACCATATGCAATACGGAATCTTTTGTGGTAATATATATTCTAAATAAGGTTATTAAAGGCCATTAACCAAATATGGTGCAAATTGGATTAGGTCATAGCCATTTTCAATTAGCCATACAAGGAAAGGCCTTTGGTATATCCATATAAGCAGATATTCAAGTCTGTTAGTCCACCACGTAATGAAATCAATTGCTGTTTTCATAATTATACATTTTTTAGTTTTGGCGGACGTATGTATATAGGTGACTTTCGTTCTTGAACAGTTTGCAAATGGTTATGATTTTTCCATAAAAGTCATTTAATCAGATGGGTACGAAGGAAATACGAATTTTTGGCCAATTTTGGACTTGATTCTTTTTTCTTATAAAACCTTATTTTTGATAAGCGCAGCCACTAACGACTGCGCTTTTTCATATTCTTTGAAATTTTATCTGAAAATAGTGCAAAAACGG
>JALFNK010000007.1 GCA_022782405.1 Alistipes sp. | reverse complement strand
ATAATAGAGCAAAAGAAACGAGGTAACGATTTGGAAACCGAAACCTCGTTTAACATTACCTTATTCTACTTTTTTTCTAAAACAAAGGTACTGAAGAAAAGTGTATAATTATTTGATTATCTTTTGCTTTACACTTTTTTACACCACTGCTTTTTATCCCCGGAAATCACTCGGGTGGAGGGGGCTTTTCCTCTCCGGCCGGATCGCAACCGTACCGGGGCGGGGTCCGCTACTCGATCGCAATCGAATTGAGCAGGCCGACCTTGCCTTCGTTCACCAGCTTTATGATCAGCTCGCCGAAGAGCGTATTCTGCCAGGCGAACCACTCGCGGGTAAAGTGCTCGGGATCGTCCTTGTGGAACGACTCGTGCATGAAGCCCGTACCGGCGTCGGTGGTCATCAGCATCTCGATGCAGCGCTTGATCTCCGCATCATCCTGCGACGTGAAGGCCTTCATCATGATGCTCATCGGCCAGACCATGTCGTAGCCGACATGCGGGCCGCCGATACCCTCGCCCGCCTTGCCGCGGAAAAAGTAGGGATTCGACTCGCTCCAGACGAAACGGCGCGTATTCTGATAAATCGGGTCGTCGATCGCCACATCGCCCAGGTAGGGCATGGCCAGCAGCGACGGCACATTGGCATCATCCATGAGGAAACGGTTGCCGAAGCCATCGACCTCGAAGGCATAGATCTTACCGAACTCGGGATGGTCATAGGTAGCGTACTTCTCGAGCGCCGCAGCGACCTCATCGGCCAGAGCCGTACACTCGGCGGCCATCTCCGGCTTGCCGTTCACCTCCGTGAGTATCTCGGCAGCCTTGCGCAGCGACGTTACGGCAAAGAAGTTCGACGGAATGAGGAACAGGAAGGTCGTCGCATCGTCCGACGGGCGGAAGACCGAGGCGATCAACCCCACGGGATTCACCGGATTGCCCTTGCCGACGTTGCAGACCGTATCGAGCTGGCGGTCCGTAACGCGCAGGAAGGTATAGGGACCCACCCCCTCCTTGCGCTGCTGTTCGCGGAAGGTGCGCAGAATGTTTTCAATGGCTGCAAGCCAATGCTCGTCGAAAACCGAGGCGTCGCCCGTACGCTTCCAGTACTCGTAGGCCAGGCGGATCGGATAGCACAGCGAGTCGATCTCCCACTTGCGTTCGTAGACCTCGGGACGCATCTGCGTGCCGTCGCTCTGCCAGTGCGTGTCGGGATTCGGATCCTCGGGATCGAGGAAGGCGTTGGCATAGGGATCGAGCGTGATGTACTTGAACTGGCGGCGGATGACACCCGCAATCATGCGGCGCAGCTTCTCATCCTGCGGCGAGAGCTGCACATAGGGCCACACCTGGGCTGCGGAGTCGCGCAGCCACATGGCGTGGATGTCGCCCGTGTAAACCACCGTATCGTCCTTGCCCGCCTCGTCCTGACGTGTCCAGCGGACCGTCGTGTCCAGCGTATTGGGGAAACAGTTTTCGAACATCCATGCCAGGCGCGCATTGGTCAGCAGCGCCTTGATGCGGGCGATCTCGGCCTCGACGGCTTCGGAGGTAAAAAGCCGCTCGGAGGGTGCCGGGCGGTTCGTCGCGGCGTATTTCGAGATCGCGGCGGGAAGCCGCGTATTGTCGGCAACGGCCTGAACTGGGGGTTGCGGAGCACGATGCGGCTCCGGGAAGATGTCGCGTGCGGATACCGCAACGGCGGAACAGCATCCGACGGCGGCAAGCAACACACGGCAAAGAGTTGTCGTTGTCATAATCTTCTTGTTTTTCGAGAATTCGTTTTTACAAAGATCGTAAATCGGTCGCAAAGAAAAAAACGATCTGCCTCAAAAAAGATTGCATCGTCTGCATAAAAAGAGATGGGGCCGTTCGGACGGCCCCATCCCGAGACACTGCGGAATCAGATCAGATGGCTCCTGCGATCAGGAAGATGGCAGCCACCGTCAGAATGGCGTACAGCTCCGGGAAGGCAGCGAGGATCAGCGTCTTACCCATCACATCGTGGCCGTTGCCGATCGCAGCGATACCATTGGCGCAGATGCGGGCCTGGTAGTACGACGAGAAGAGGCAGACGAAGCCCATCAGAAGACCTCCGCCGAAGATGGCGGCACCCTGCAGCAGGGTCATCGACTCCGTCAGGAAGCCCTTGATGATGAAGTAGCCCACAAAGCCGTAGAGTCCCTGCGAACCGGGGATGGCCGAAAGAATCATGTAGCTACCGAACGCGCCGCCGTTCTTTTTCATGGCGCCGACCGAAGCCTGTCCGGCGATCGAGGTGCCGATACAGCTTGCGGCGCCCGAAAGGCCGACCATCAACGCTACGCCGATGTAGCCCAGAATAATTGCTGTTGTTGTTTCCATAGTTGTGAAATGATTTTAGTTATTGATTTTCGGTTTGATCCATTTTACGCAGGGGATCGAAGGAGCGCATCGACATTTCGAATCCCGCATTCTTGTAGAATTCCACGAACGTCAGACGCATCGGATGCACGAACGACGAGATGGTGGACATGAAGAGGTTGATACCGTGGCCGATGAGCAGAATCGGAATCATGATGAGCAACCGCACCACGATATTCGCCCCCTCGGGTACGAATCCGTCGGCCAGGGCATTGAAGACCGTGGCCAGAATGCCGCCCGAAAGGCCGATGGCGAACAGACGGATGTAGGAGAGCACGTCGGAGAGGATGCCCGTCAGGTTGTTGTAGGTATCCCACAGACCGAGTCCCAGATTGACAAAGGGATTCTTGCCCGGCGAATTGAAGAAGAGCATCAGCACGACGCCCACGGCCACCGCGGCGTAGAAGGCCGGTGAAGAGGTCGTGAAGAAGGGAATGGTCCACGCAGGATCGAGCATCGGCAGGCCGGCGGCGATGCTTGCGGAGAGCAGCACCAGGAACCAGCCCAGCGAAGCGAGCGAGTAGCGGAAGCCCGTCGTCATGGAGATCGTAACGACCTTGAGCAGCATGCCGAAGAGAATCTGCACGATACCGATGGCCAGGGCGATCGAGAAGAACTTGCCCTGGAAATCGAAGAAAGGCACCGTCGGGAACCACTCCTTCATGTTGATGCCGAAGCACGAACCGCAGAAGAGGCCGAAGACCACAGTCATCGCACCGCACAGCGTGGCGAACCACGCCGCCTGACGCATCATGCCCGGACGGCGGTTCTTCGAGAGCATCCAGACGCCCAACAGCGTCAGAATGGCACCGTACCCGGCATCGTTGAGGCAGATGCCGAAGAAGAGCATGTAGAACGGCGCGAAGAAAGGCGTCAGATCCAGCGTACCGTACTTCGGTCGCGCATACATGTCGCCCACGAGTTCGAAAACCCGGGCGAACCGGTTGTTCTTGAGTTTCACGGGTGTATCGTCCTCGGGAGCAGGATCGCCCTTGAGGTAGACCACTCCCGGATAGGCGTCGAGCAGGGCATCCACGCGGTCCGAGGTCTCCGCCTCGGCCCAGCCCTCCATCACGACGAGATGCCCTTCGGCCTCCTGCCGCGCCGTGGCCTTGACACGCACACCCTGCAGGCGCTCCTTAAGTGCTGCGGCATGGCCGCAGAGCAACTTCTCGGAGAGAGCCGCACGCGAAAACTCGGCGTCGAGCGTCTTGAGACTCTTGCGGGTTTCATCGATGCGGCGCTCGGCCTCACGGACATCCATTCGGGGTGCCTTGAGCTCCTGAGCGTCGAGGGCGAGCTCTTCGCCGGGAGCCGCCACGACGATGAACCAGACGTTCGCATCCGAACGACTGATCTCCGTTACGGCATGCTGCTCGCTCCAGGCTGCGGACTCCCGATCGTAGACATTGCGCGGCGCCGTGAAATAGCGCAGCACGATTCCCTTTTCGGCGAGCGCCTCCGTACGCGACACGTCGAACTCGCCCCACGGGCGCAACTCCTCGGCACTCTTCTCGAGGCGCGAAAGCTCCGCATGCAGGGCCGCGGCATTGCGCTGCGCCTTGGTATAGGCTGCATAAGCCTCCTCGCCCGTGGCGTAGGGTGCAGCCTGCGCATCGAAGCGCGCGGCATCCGCACGGAACGCCTTGAGAAACTCCAGCGCCCGGGCACAGCCCTCGATATCGAGCAGCAGCTGACGGTCCTCTTCCGAAGGCTCCCATCCCGAGACGGTGATGTCCACCAGCCCCAACTCGCGCAACTTCTCGATGAAGTCATCGCTCTGCGCCGCATGGAGCACCAGCGCGTATTTGGTCATTTTCGCTATCATAACATCGCGCCCTCCCCGGCACTCTGCTGCTTGGTTTTCACGATCTTCTGGGCCGACTTCGAAAGGTTCTCCTCATCCTCCATGAAGCGTTTGATCTTCCGGATGGCATCCTCGTAACCGGGAATCTGCACCTTTTCGTAAAGATTGACCTTCTGCGTGGTCTTGCGCCGGGCGAAGTCGAGCAGCTCCATACGCCGGCTGAAAACCTCGTACTCAATACCCAGACGCGCCATACGCTTCAGCAGGGCCACGCCGTCGGCATACCATACGGGCGACGAGAAGAGGTCGTAGGGCCGCTCCTCGAAGAGCACCTCCTGCAACACCGGCGTACGGACACCTGCGATCTTGCGCATGGAGAGCTCCACATCGGCGACACGCAGCAGCCCCGGGTCGAACTCGCCCCAGAGCGAAACCATGTAGTCGTACTCGGCCATCAGGGCATCGAGTCTCCTACGCAGTTCTCCCGCGGCATCCTTCGCCTTCTTGACCTCGGTACGCAGCGCCGACTCCTTGCTCTTGATCGTAGGGAGTGCCTTCTGGCGCATCTTCAGCTGCTTACCGAGTTCGCCCAGCGAGGTTTTGTTGTATTGAAACTTAATTGCCATAATCGTTCTGTTTTTCCGAAACGCGACACCGGGAGTTCACAACTGCTGCCGGCATCCCGCCCGCAGGCCCCGTCAGGCCTCCTTCCAGTACTTCTTGACGAGTTCCTCCTTGATGCCGACCTCCTCCTTCGAGAAGTATTTGGCAAAGAGCCGCCACGCCGTGTCGAGCATCTCCGTGATGTCGATATTGACGTCGATGGCCAGGAGCTTCTCCGAGTAGTCGTGGGCGAACTTCAGCGTACGCTCGTCGTAGTCCGAAAGGTCGAAACCGTTTTCGAGCTTCGTCTTGGCATTCGCGGCATCGGCGTAGAGGCGCACGCAGGCGTTCATCACCTGCGGATGGTCCTCACGCGTCTTCTTGCCGATGACCAGCTGCTTCAGACGCGACAGCGAACGGAACGGATCGACGATCACCTTGCCCGTATCGGAATCGTTGCGCAGGAAGAGCTGACCCTCGGTGATATAACCCGTATTGTCGGGGATGGCATGCGTGATGTCGCCGCCCGAAAGGGTCGTTACGGCGATGATCGTGATCGAACCGCCGTTGGGAAGCTGCACGGCCTTCTCGTAGATCTTCGCCAGGTCCGAATAGAGCGATCCGGGCATCGAGTCCTTCGAGGGTATCTGGTCCATACGGTTCGAGACGATGGCCAGGGCGTCGGCGTAGAGGGTCATGTCGGTGAGCAGCACCAGCACCTTCTCGCCCTTGTCCACGGCGAAGTACTCGGCAGCCGTCAGCGCCATGTCCGGAACGAGCAGACGCTCCACGGGCGGATTCTCCGTCGTATTGACGAACGAGACGATACGGTCGAGCGCTCCGGCATTCTCGAAGACCGACTTGAAGTAGAGGAAGTCGTCGTTCGTCAGACCCATGCCGCCCAGGATGATCTTGTCGGCCTTGGCACGCAGCGCCACGTTGGCCATCACGGCATTGTAAGGCTGGTCGGGATCGGCGAAGAAGGGAATCTTCTGTCCCGTAACGATCGTATTGTTGAGGTCGATGCCGGCGATACCCGTGGCGATCAGCTCCGAAGGCTGGATACGCTTGAAGGGGTTCACCGTCGGGCCGCCGATCTCACGCTCCTCGCCCTCGACGATCTCGCCGCCCTCGAGCGGCTCGCCGTAGGCGTTGAAGAAGCGGCCGGCCAGGTTGTCCGACACGCGCAGCTTCGGGGGCTCGCCGTGGAAGATGACCTCCGAGTCGGTGGCCAGACCCTCGGTACCGGCGAAAACCTGCAGCGTAACGTTCTCGCCCATAATCTTCACCACCTGTGCCAGCTTGCCGCCCACGGTGGCCAGCTCGTCGTTGCCGACGCCCTGGGCCTTGAGCGTTACGGTCGCCTTGGTAATGTTGTCAATCTTGGTATATATCTTCTGAAATGCTCGTGTTGTCATGGCTTATTTCATTTTTGCGTCCACATAGGCTTCGATCTGCTTGCGGTAATCCTCGAACTTCGCGGACTTCCACTCCGAATAGTTCATCTGACGGAAGAGGTTGATGAGCCCCTTGAAGAACTGCGAACACTCCTCGAAATCGGAGAAGCCGAACGACTTGCGGCAGATATCCAGCACCATCTCGTACATCATCTTCTGACGCTCGATCGGACAGTTAGCGTCGATGTCGTCGAAGGCATCCTGCTGCAGGATCACGAAGTCGATGAGCTCCGACTTCCAGAACCGCTCGTGGTACTCGACGGGCACGCCGTCGTCGCCCAGGATGTTGATCTGGTCGTTGGCCTCCTTGCCGCGCTGCACGATCGTCTTGCCGGCATAGACCAGATCCACCCAATCCTTCTCGATATGCTCGTCGAGGTAGGAGCGGATCTCCGGATACTCGAGGTATTTCGAATAGGACTCCAGCGGGTCGATGGCCGGATAGCGCTTCGAATCGGCACGTCCCTGCGAGAGGGCGTAGAAGCAGCGCGCGGCCTTCTTGGTCGATTCCGTAACGGGCTCCTTGAGGTTACCGCCCGCAGGCGACACCGTACCGAGGAAGGTTACCGAACCGGTCTGACCGTTCGTAAGGCGCACCAGACCCGCACGCGAATAGAAGTTCGAGATAATCGCCGAGAGGTCCATCGGGAAGGCATCCTGTCCCGGAAGCTCCTCCAGACGGTTCGACATCTCGCGCAGCGCCTGCGCCCAGCGCGACGTCGAGTCGGCCATGACGAGCACCTTGAGACCCATCGAACGGTAGTACTCGCCGATGGTCATACCCGTATAGACCGACGCCTCACGAGCCGCAACGGGCATGTTCGACGTGTTGCAGATGATGATCGTACGCTCCATGAGCTTGTGGCCCGTGCGGGGATCGACCAGCTCGGGGAACTCCTTGAAGATCTCGACGACCTCGTTGGCACGCTCGCCGCAGGCCACCATGATGATGACATCGGCATCAGCCTGTTTCGAGATGGCGTGCTGAAGCACCGTCTTGCCCGCACCGAACGGTCCGGGGATGAAGCCCGTACCGCCCTCGGCCATCGGGTTGAAGGTATCGATGGCCCGCACGCCGGTCTCCATGACCCGCGACGGACGCGGTTTCTCCGTATAACACCGCACGGCCTGCTTGACCGGCCAGCGCTGCACCATCGTGATCGCATGTTCGCGGCCCTCGGCATCCGTAACGACAGCGATCGTATCGGTTACCTTGTATTTTCCGGCTGCAGCGACGCTCTTGACCGTATAGGTGTCGGTCATCGTGAAGGGGACCATGATCTTGTGCATGACCCACTGCTCCTTGACCTTACCCAGCCACGATGCGGCCGAGACCTTGTCGCCGGCCTTGGCCAGCGGCGTGAACTCCCACTCGGCATCGAAATCGATCGGATCGGTTACCGAACCGCGGGCGATGAACAGCCCCTCCATCTTCTCGAGGTCGTTCTGAAGACCGTCGTAATTGCGCGACAGCAGACCCGGGGCAAGCGTTACCTCGAGCATGTGTCCCTCGAATTCGACCTTGTCGCCGATCTTCAGACCGCGCGTACTGTCGAAAACCTGCACATAGGCCGCATCGCCTATGACCTTGATGACCTCGGCCATCATTTTGGTATCCCCCGCATGCACATAGCAGATCTCGTTCTGCGCCACGGCGCCGTCGGCCTTGACGATCACGATGTTGGAGATGATACCGTTTACACTTCCCGTTGTTTTCATCGTATCTTTATTGTTTATTTTCAATCAGTTTGCGGGCATCCAGCGACTCGATCAGACGCGCGAACATCTCCCGGCCGCGCGCCGCGTCGAGCCGCGACCAGCGGGCCACGAGATTCACCCGGACCAGATAGGAGAGAATGGCGTCGATATCGAAATAGTCGAACGTGGAGAGTTCTTCGGCCTCGCGCCAGCGGATGCGGTCGATCTTGTGCTCCTTCTCCAGAAGGTTCGGCTCCTCGTTCACGGCAGCGATGAGCGCATCGATATAAGGGAGTTCGCCCCGAAGGCCGAAATCGGCCGCCGAGCTGCGCTGCAGCTGCTCGACGACATCTCCGCCGCCGACCAGAACCTCTTCGACCGGCCGACCGGCGGCACGCGCCGATACGGCCGCAGCAATGTTGCGCAGCGTACGGTCAAAAAGCGACCAGGCACGCAGGAACTTCGATCCGGTGCCTTCGCACAAGGCATAGTAGGCTCCGAACAGCGCCCGTTCGAACGGCCGGGCCGTATCGACCTCTTCGGCATCCTCGCCCTCCGGATCGGCATAGGCCCGGATAACGCGCGCAAGGGGCTCCGGAAGCCGTTTCGGACTCTTGAGCTCCTCTTCCAGCTCCTCGCGTGTCAGCAGTCCCAGCGGGTTGCAGGCTGCACGTCCGGCACGCAGTGCAGAAAGGTTCTCGCAATCGTAATAGCCGTAGAGAAGACGCACCAGACGGGCATCGCGCGCCGAGACCCCCTCGAGGATCTCATCGAGCAGGGCCCGTGCATCGAAACCCTTGGTATCGGCTTCGAGCGCATACTCCCGAAGCCCGGCTACCAGGCAATAATAGTCGGTCGCAAACATCGCCTAAGCCTTGAACAGCATCTGGGACACACGGTCGCGAAGGTACTCCGAAAGCAGGTTCTCGACATCCTCGTCGGAGAACGAGATATAGTAACCGCCCCCTTTGGTGCCGACCTTGAAGCCTGTCTTCACCTCTTTCGACCAACCTACCTCAATGCCGGCAGCAAGCAGACTCTTGGCCGAGGCGTCGAACGCCTTGTCGAGCTTCGCACGCTCCGCCTCGGGCAGCAGCGCCACAAGCTCCACCTTACCCGAAGCGCTTCCGCTCCAGTTCTTCGCCATCGCGAGCAGCATCTCACGAATAAACTCCGGATCGAGCATTGCCTGCTTCACGCCCTCGGCCGTAGCCTTGGCCACGATCAGCGAGGCGATCTCCGACTTGATCTTCGCCACGGCCTGTTTGCCTGCCAGCGTGATCTCCGTCATGGTGTTCTTCCCGACATCCTCGGCCTCGGTCTTGGCACGACGGAGAATCTCCGCAGCCTCCGCGCGGGCATCGGCCACGATTTTCTCCGCCTCGGCACGGGCATCGGAGAGCAGCTTTTCAGCATCGGCACGGCCCTTCTCCAGACCCTCGTCATACAGTTTCCGGGTCAGTTCCTGAAGTTTGTTTTCCATAGCGTTATCTTGTTTTGATTATTATTTTTTCAAATCGCACACAAAGATAGAAAAGTTTCCCGGATAAAGGCATGTTCCGAGTAATAATTTATCTGATTTTGACAAATTTGAAGAACATTCCGCAGATCGGGATCCATCAATATCCAACTCTTCTTACAGAACAGCCCCGCCCGGTAATTCCGGACGGGGCCGCCGACATTACTTCGCCTCGGCGATCACCACAGCCGTGGGGATTCGTCGCTGCACAATCGTAGCGCCCTCAAGCGTGGTACCTTGAGTATCGCTGGGCATGTTGAGCACCGTACCGTCCTTACCCACGAAGGTCGAGGAACCGCCGCCGTCGAGGTTGATCGCCCGAACGCATCCCAGCGAGATCATCTTGTCGGCCAGTTCGGGAAGCGTAAAGCCTGCACTGCCCCGCTTGCCGCGGCCGTCGCAGACGAGAACGATCAGCTTGCCGTCGGCCGTGGCGCCGATCGACGTACGCGGATGGCGCGACATGCCTGAAACGCCGCCGTGTTCGAAAACCTCCTTCCAGTAATTCTCCTCGGCAACATTTTCCCCGTCATATACCAGCATGGGACCGGCCCCTATGGCATACTCCACCTCCCAGAGACGAGCGCCTTCGGTAGAAGCCGTCGGAGGCTCGGGCATAAAGGTTTCCGTGCGCTCATCATTACCCAGCGGCGATGGATAAGCATAAGGATAATAGCGGTTGTCTTCCGCCCGGAGGCAATAGACCCATGCCGTCTCGAAACTGCCGTCGGCCATTTGACCGAAAGCCGCACGCACGGGATAATAGGTCTGTCCGTTGCAGACGTCCGACTGTGCGGCCATCGACTTCATCTCACCACCCTCAACGAGCAGACTGACGGAGGTCGTACCGCCGAAATAGCCGCCGTTCACCACCACATAGGGTGTACCGTCACCCGACTCTGCGAAATCTGAAAAATAGGTCGTCGGCGTTTTCGCTCCCGAGAACTTCGGACGGAAAAGGAGTTTGGGATTGGTCTTGAAATCGACCACGGCATAGAAACCGAGGCACTGCGCGCCGCCCGACAACTCGTCGGTAAAAGTCTCGACCGTCAGACCGGCCGGATAGCCGTCTTCATCCTGACCCTCATCGCCGCCGTCTCCATCGCCGCCGTCTCCATCGCCCGAAAGCGCAGGAGGCGTCTGATGATCGTCGCTGCCGCACGATGCCAACACACCACAAGCCAGGAAGGCCGCCAAAAGGGTTATCCAGAATATCCGTTTGTTATTCATAGCTCAATCTGTTTTTGACGGCATAAATATAATAAAATCTTTTTATCCGCCGAACACATCATCGTAAATATCTTTAAATTCCGCCCCGGAAAAGCGTATTGTCTTCGAGACACCTGTTCGAAAAAGTGTCTACCAACGAATCCAAACGTTTCAAAAGGAGATCCCGAACCGGATAATTTTTCGTACTTTTGTTGCACGGAATTCACAAAACGTACAAAATATACGAATCGCATATGAGAATCTTTCGACTGTTCCCCTGTCTGGTCCTACTTTTCTGCGCCTGCTCGCGCCATGACGACGCGGCGGTGCGCGCCCTGGCACGCCGCATCATACCCGATCACGAGAAAGAGTTCCGCTTCGAGCGGATGGCTGACTCGGTAGATCGGCCCGACTGCTTCGAACTGGAGTCCCGCGACGGCAAGATCATCGTTCGCGGCAATAACAGCAACTCGATTGCCGTCGGACTGAACTACTATCTCAAGAACTACTGCCTGACCACGGTTTCGTGGCTGGCCTGCAATCCGGTGGAGATGCCCGACGTGCTGCCGCAGATCGACGGAAAAATCCGCATCGAGGCTCGCACACAAGAGCGGTTCTTCCTCAACTACTGCACTTTCGGATACACGATGCCATGGTGGCAGTGGAAGGATTGGGAACGGTTCATCGACTGGATGGCCCTCAACGGCGTTACGATGCCGCTCGCCATTACGGGACAGGAGGCCGTATGGCAACGCGTATGGACCCGTCTCGGCCTCACCGACGACGAAATCCGCGCCTACTTCACCGGACCGGCGCATCTGCCCTGGCACCGCATGTCAAACCTTGACTACTGGCAGGGGCCCCTGCCCCAGGCATGGATCGACCAACAGGCCAAACTTCAGAAAAAGATCGTCGCCCGCGAGCGCGAACTGAACATGAGGCCCGTGCTGCCGGCCTTCGCCGGACATGTGCCGCAGGAGCTCAAGCGTCTCTATCCCGATGCGGCGATCACGCGCGTAAGCCGCTGGGGCGGCTTCGCCGACCAATACCGATGCAGTTTCCTCGACCCGCAGGATCCCCTCTTCGACGAGATCCAGAAGGTCTATCTCGAGGAGCAGACCCGCATGTTCGGCACCGACCACATCTACGGCGCCGACCCCTTCAACGAGATCGACGCTCCGAGCTGGGATCCCGAAACACTGGCCGGCATGGCCGAACGTCTCTACGGCTCGATCGCCGCAGCCGATTCCGACGCGATATGGCTGCAGATGGGCTGGCTCTTCTATGCCGATCCCACGCACTGGACCCAAGAGAACATCCGTGCCTTCCTGCGGGCCGTGCCCCAGGACCGGCTGCTCATGCTCGACTACTTCTGCGAGTTCACCGAGATCTGGAAACAGACCGACAAGTTCTACGGCCAGCCCTATCTGTGGTGCTACCTGGGCAACTTCGGCGGCAACACGATGCTCACGGGCAACTTCCGGAGCGTCAGCGAGCGCATCGAGGATGCCTTCGCAAACGGCGGGACAAACCTCAAGGGGCTCGGTTCGACCCTCGAGGGCTTCGGCGTCAATCAGTTCATGTATGAATTCGTATTGGACAAGGCCTGGGACTCGGGGCTTGACGACAACAGTTGGATCGAGCGGCTGGCCGACCGACGCACGGGATTCCGCAACGATGCGGCCCGCTCGGCATGGCGTACGATCTGCGACAGCATCTGTACCATCTCCTCGCGAACGGGACACTCGACACTGACAAACGCCCACCCCTGCCTAACAGGCAACTGGCACTGGACGACGAAACCCGACGTAGGATACGACTTCCCGACGCTGTGGCGCGTCTGGCGGCAGCTGCTGACGGTCGGGAGTCCGCGCGACACCTACCGCTTCGACGTGGTGAATGTCGGACGTCAGTTGCTGGGAGACTATTTTCTCCGCGAGCGCGACCGTTTCACGGCAGCCTATACGGCGCGCGACACCATGGCACTCGAGCTGTCGGGCAACCGGATGCGCGAGGTACTTTCGGACCTCGACCGCCTCGTGGCCTGTCATCCCGAATTCTCTCTCGGGGAGTGGATCGCACAGGCCCGTGAATTCGGGCGCAAGGCCGAAGAGAAGGATTACTACGAGACCAACGCCCGGACACTGATCTCCGTCTGGGGCGATTCGAAGGAGCTTTCGGATTATGCCAACCGCACCTGGGCCGGAATGGTCTCGACCTATTATGCGAAACGCTGGGAACTCTTCATCGAGCAGGTTACCGAAGCGGTGAAGGCCGGTCGGGAATTCGACCAGGAGGCCTTCGACCGCGAAAGCCGCGCTTTCGAATACGAGTGGGCCGACGCATCATATCCGCTGACCTTCCCTGAAGCCGGCGACGCCGTGGCAACGGCCCGTGAGCTGGCCGACAAATATGCTCCGCTGTTCGATGCGGAGCCGTAAACCGGGATCGGCAGGCCCGGGCAGGATTCCCCGGTACGCACAAAATGGAAACGCCTCCTCGGTCCGAGGAGGCGTTTTTGCTATGCACGTTGCGCTGCCGGTCAGAACAACCCGAGGGCCTTGCTGCGGGCCAACAGGCAGGCGCCGATGACGCCGGCACGTTCGCCGAGCGTCGAGAGCTTGATCTGCGTATCCTTATAGACGAGCATCAGCGAATATTTGTTCACGGCCGTACGGATGGGCAGCATGAGCGACTCCCCGGCCACGGAGAGCAGACCGCCGATGACGATCATCTCGGGGTTGAACATATTGATCAGACCGGCGATTGCCTTACCCAGCGTATGGCCGACCGACTCGAGAATCTCGATGGCCAGCACATCCTCCTTCAGCACGGCATCCAGAATATCCTTGAGCGAAATCTCCTCCCCCTTCTTGAACTTCTCCGAAAGCATCGAGACGCTGCCCTGGCGCAACTTTTCGAGGAACAGGCGGTGCAGGGCCGAGCCCGAAGCGCCCGTCTCCAGACACCCTCGCTTGCCGCAGCGGCAGATGATTTCGTTGTCGAGCAGCGGGAAATGGCCGAACTCGCCCGAGAAGCCCGACTTGCCGTAGAAAATCTTTCCATCGATAATCATGCCGAGACCCAGGCCCCATGAAGCATTGATGTAGAGCATCGTCTGCTCGTTGTGCGCATCACCGTACATATATTCGCCGTAGGTAGCCGCACGGGTGTCGTTCTCGATATAGACCGGACAGTCCAGGCGCTCTTCCAAAAGCAGTGTCAGCGGCTGCTCCTCGACAAAGAAGTAGCTGTAGCTGTACCCCGTACGCGAGTTCACGCGGCCCGAGATGTTCACGCCTACGGCCAGCACCTTCTCATGGGGGATCTTGTGCCCGTCGATGAATCCGCGGATCGTCTCGCAAAGGCGGTCGATCGAATTGGGATCGTTGTTCATCACGAAATCGACGGTCGTATCGCACAGCAGTTGCCCCTTGAAATTGACGGCAGCAAGAACCAACGAGTCGGTACGGATCTCCGCGCCGATGAAATAACCCGCATAGGGGTTCAGTCCGTAAATATTGGGACGCCGCCCTCCCGCAGAGCCCTGCTCGCCGAAATTATGGACAAACCCTTCGTCGATCAGCTCGCCGATGAGCTTCGTTACGGTCGGCACACTCAGGTTCACCGCGCGGCTGAGATCCGTAATGCTCAAATCGCCGCTGAAAATATACTGACAAATGATCTGCTGCTTGAGAATCGCATTCTTATTGCCTTCCGTAGCCTGCTTCAGGAACGAACTGGTCATATTTCCGCTTTTTTAAATTTACTATTTGCACAGGTAAAGTTAATAATAAAATGTATAATGCCAAAAGAAAAGCCGAAAATTGCAAAGATCGTGTCAGCACAGGCATTTTTCGGCTGTAACAGGCAAATATTATGCTATGAAAGCTCGACACACGTTACAAATTAAAAGTCAGATATTCCGTTTGGCTCATAAACTTACCATCGACTGTTTCGAAACAAAAAATTATCATCCAAAATATTTGAAAAAAATTTTTTTATTAGTATTTTGCGCACGCATTGATACGCTAAAAAGAACCTATCTGAGAGGATAACAACTGAATTGTATGTATTTGTGCAAGTCCAGACCTTCGAGCCGAACGGATCATCCGGGATTCTTTCCGGTCAGCGCATCTGCCTCCACAGCGTCTGTTCGGGGCCCCGAATATAAGTCGGTTCCCGTTCGGTGCGCCGCTTACAAATCTGAAGCTGCAATCGAAAAAGCATAGTTGCTGAAGAGTATATACCTATAATTAATAATAAAGAAGAGAACTACAAAATCAGAGAAACAAACAATCAAAGTCAAAATCCAACACATCGAAAAGAGGAGCACGACTCCCGCAGACGAAAACTCAAACCTATTCTTTACTCTATGAGAACAAATTTCCAAAGCAAAACTTCCGGAATGCGTCGTTTGGCTGAACGCGCCGCGGTCCTGTTGGTCCTGCTTTTTGCAGGTTCCGGAATAGCTATGGCTCAAGGGCTTAAAGTTACCGGCCGCGTAACGGATGCCGAGGGGGGGGGAATCCCCGGAGCCACCGTTGTCGTAAAGAGTGATAACACCCGGGGTACCACGACGGATGCCTTGGGCGCCTATTCGCTCGAAGTAAAATCCCCGAACGACGTTCTGGTATTCAGTTTCATCGGTTACAAGACCGTCGAGGTCCCCGTGAACAACCGTACGACCATCAATGTTCAAATGGGCGAAGACGCCACCGAAATGGACGAAGTCGTGGTGATCGGTTACGGTACGCAGAAAAAGCAGTTCCTCGTAGGTTCAGTCTCGCAGGTATCGAACAAAGAACTGCTCAAGGCCCCGATGACCAATGTCTCGAACATGATGACCGGTAAACTCCCCGGCATCACGAGTATCCAGCGCTCGGGACAACCCGGTGCCGACCAGACCTCGATTTTTGTCCGCGGTGTTTCGACCTTCAACAACTCGAGCCCGCTCTGCCTGGTGGACGGTATCGAGCGCATGATCAATACCGTAAACCCGAACGATATCGCTTCAATTACGATCCTCAAGGATGCCGCCACTTCGGCCATCTACGGTGTGCGCGGCGCCAACGGAGTCATCCTGATCACCACCAAAAGCGGTTCGGAGGGCGCCACGACCATCTCCTACGACGGTTCAGTAACTTTCACTACCAATACCGCCCTGCCCGAATTCCTCAATGCCAAAGATTACATCGGCTGGCACAACAAGGCCCGCGAGATGGACAATCTCGCACCGCTGTGGACCGACGAGGTGATCGCCAAAATGAAGGCCGACGGCACCTACGGCGAGACCGACTGGGTCAACAGCCTCTTCAAAGACTACGGTTTTACTCATCAGCACAATATCTCGGCTACGGGCGGAAACGACCGCATCAAGCACTACACGAGCGTCGGTCTGATGAACCAGGACGGTATCGTGCCGAATACCTCCTACGACCGTATCAACATCCGCTCGAACATCGACGCCAAGATTGCCAAGAACATCAACTTCTCGATGAACCTGAGCGGATTCCGTGAGAACAAGAACGCTCCGGGCTATCCCATTACCAATCAGTACGACTTCAACCCGATCATGCAGGCCTTCTATACCCTGCCGATCCTGGCCAAGACCTACAAGGGTCTGCCGCAGGGCTACATGAACGGTTCCTACACCCAGCAGCCCATCGCCGCCGTCGAAGAGAGCGGTTATATCCGTGACACGCGCTGGCAGTTCGAAGGTAGTGCCAAGCTGGAGTACGATTTCAGCAGCATCGAGGCACTGAAAGGTCTGAAAGCAAGCATCTTTGTCGCCTACGACTACTCCAACTCGACGAACCGCAACTACAATCGGCCGTTCCCGATCATGTCCTTCTCGACCACAACCTTCGAATCGACAGAAACGACCGGTTCGGGTATCAACCAAAAGGGAACCTTCAACAAGTCAGCATCGTGGGGCGACAGCTTCACGGTACGCCCCTCGCTGACCTACGCGCGCGAGTTCGGCAAGCACAATGTCAGTGGTCTGTTCCTTTACGAGCAGCGCAAAAACTACTCCGAGACGATGACCGGCTACAAGAACGGCTACTACTCTGACTATCCGGTCGATCTGTCGCACGGTACAACCTGGGAAGGTATCAGCACGCCGGTCAGCGGCTCGTTCGGTGAGACGGGTATCGCCAGCTTCGCCGGCCGTTTCAGCTACGCCTACGATCGGAAGTACCTCGCCGAGTTCACCTTCCGTGCCGACGGCTCCTACAAGTTTGCTCCCCACAACCGCTGGGGTTTCTTCCCCTCGGTAGCCCTCGGCTGGGTCGCTTCGGAGGAAGAGTTCTTCAAGAAAGCCCTTCCGAAGGTGGACTTCTTCAAGATTCGCGCATCGTACGGTGAGCTGGGTTCGGACGATACGGATGCATGGCTCTACATGCAGTCTTACAAATCGACTGCACCCTCATACAGTTATATCGTCGGCGGTAAGGGACATACAGCCTATTATACATCCAACTACGTCTATGACGATCTGACCTGGTCGCGTACGCACAGCTACAACATCGGTTTCGACCTGAGTGTCTGGGAAGGAAAACTCGGTATCGAGTTCGACTGGTTCTACAAACTCACGGATCATATCCTCGAGCAGGTAGGCGGCTCGTATGCTCCTTCGCTGGGCGGCAACGTGCCCTCCTACATGAACTCGGGTAAGGTGGACAACCGCGGATTCGAGCTCGTGCTCAAACACCAGAACTCGTTTGCAAGCGGCTGGCGCTACTCGCTGACCGGAAGTCTCTCGTGGGCTCGCAACCGCGTTCTTGCCAAGCATATCACGGACGACCATCCGATGTACCGCGCCATCCTCGGCGAGCCGATGGGTTCAGTATACGGCTTCAAGGCCATCGGCCTCTTCCAGACCGAAGAGCAGCTTCTCAATACGCCGACGGCTCCCTCGGGCGAGAAGCGCCTCGGCGACCTGATGTACGCCGATATCAACGGCGACGGACAGATCGAAAGATGGCAGGATTTCGTGAAGATTGGCAACAGCTATACCCCCGAGATGAACTTCTCGCTCACGATGGATGTATCGTACAAGAACGTCTATCTGACAGCCTTGTGGCAGGGAGTAGCTATCTGCTCCTACCAGCTCAGCGCCGCCTACAACACCGGCACATTTGACAACACGATGTACACGCGTCCGTTCTACAGCAACGGTAACGCCCCCTACTACCTCGTGGAGGGTGCCTGGCGAGAAGACAACCGCGATGCGGAGTACCCGCGTTTGAGTACGGTGGCCAACGGTAACAACGCCTGGCCATCGTCGTGGTGGGTCCGTAACGGCGCCTACCTGCGTCTGAAGAACCTTCAGATCGGTTACACACTGCCCAAGCACCTGCTCAGCAAGGCGGGCATCGAGCGCGTAAACATCTACATTGCCGGAACCAACCTTCTGACATTCAGCGCCTTCAAGTATGTAGACCCCGAGATGCCGTCGGTAAACAACGGTTACTATCCGCAGCAACGCACCTACAGTATCGGAGTCAATCTCACCTTCTAAACTGTCAAAACTACGGAAATCATGAAAAAAACGATATTGACAATGGGTCTGGCAGCCGTTCTCGGCGGAAGCTCCTGTTCCGATGTCCTGGATCTGAATCCGGGAGACCGGTTCTCCCCGGCTACGGTCTGGTCCTCGACAACCACAGTGGACAACTATGTGCTCGGCCTCTATTCGATCATCGGTACCAATGTCGAGATTTATGGCTCGGGCGCGCCCAAACTCTCGGACGCCTTCTCGGATATCCTGAAATGCGGCGACTGGGACCAGTACGGTACAAGTTTCAACAAGTCACTCTTCCAGGAGTCGGCATTCAACAGCAACAGCGCCGGAGCCTTCGAGTGCTGGACCTCGCACTACGACCGCATCCGCCGCGAGAACGAGTTCCTGCGCGATGCCCCCGCCTACAAGGATAAGTTCGGCGAGGATTGGATCAACACCCGCATGGCCGAGGTGCGCTTCTGCCGTGCCTACGCCTACTTCCTGCTCTGCCGCGTTTACGGAGGCGTTATCCTCCGCACCGAGGTGGACGGCCCCGAGGAGAACAACAAGGCCCGTTCGTCCGAGGAGGATTGCTGGAACTTCATCATCACCGAGCTCCAGGAGCTGGCCCCGATGCTCCCCATGGGCAACAAGGGAACTGCTGACGACTGGGACAGCTCGAACTACGGACGTGTTACGCAGCAGTCGGCCTACGGCCTGCTAAGCCGCGTGGCCCTCTACGCACAGCGTTGGGACGTAGCCGTAGATGCCGCCCGCAAGGTGGCCGAATGCGGTGCTGACCTTGACTGGTCGGGATACGCCAACGTCTTCGACGGCGACCTGCAGAACAACAAGGAGATTCTGCTGGCCGTTGATTTCGCTCAGGACGTCATTACGCACCGTTACGATCTGTATGTACGTCCGAGCGGCGACGGAAAGTCCAACAACTACACCCTCTATTCGATCTACTCTCCCACGAGCGAGCTTGTGGACAGCTACGAGATGGCCGACGGTACGGAATTCAGCTGGGAGAAGTACGGTAACGCCCCCTACGAGAACCGCGAGCCGCGTTTCTATGCCACAATCCTCTACAACGGAGCGCCGTGGATGGGCCGCACGATCGAGAGCTATGTCGGTGGTGATGACGGTTACAAGGAGTATGAGGATGCCGGCGCGGCCAATACGACCGTAACAGGTTACTACCTGCGCAAATACCTCAAGGACGGCGACACGAGCTGGATCACCCGCTACTCGGACCAGACGTGGATCCTGATTCGCTATGCCGAGGTGCTGCTCAACAAGGCCGAGGCACTGGCCGAATTGAACTGGAGCCAGAACAGCGCCGAGGCGTTGCAGGCCCTCAACGACGTACGCCGCCGCGTGGGTCTTCCCGCCCGTCAGACCGCCAGCAAGGAAAAGTTCATGGAATACCTGCGCCACGAGCGTATGGTCGAGCTGGCTGGCGAGGGCTTCCGCTACTGGGATCTGCGCCGCTGGCGCCTGGCCGAGGAGGTCATCAACGGCAGCAACGTTCACGGTGTAAAGATCACCAAGAACGCGGACAACACCTTCTCCTACGAGCAGGTGGATGCCGACGCCGGGAACAAGCGTATCTTCTACGAACGCTATTACCACTTCGCCATTCCCGAGGACGAGCGCTCGAAGAACCCGCTATGCACCAACAACGAGGGATGGGTATAATGTCAATCACGAAAAAAAAGAACTGACTATGAAACTTCGTAAATATCTTGCCGTACTGGCTACCGCCGCATTTGCGGTATTTGCTGCGGGGTCGTGCGCCGAGCCCGACGATGAATTCCTTCACACAGACAGCCGGATCCTCTCGATCGAGGTCCTGCCTGCCGGAGGTGGCCCAGCAATCGCGGGTGTCATCGACGAAACTACGGGAGAGATCTATTTCCCTATTCCCAAGAAAGACCGTGAAAAGTACGATATCACCAGCTTGATGGTTCGTGCCAAGGTTGAGTACGACACCTTCATCAACCCGTCGCTGACCGGACTGAAGGACCTGTCGGACCGAGACAATCCGTTCACGATTACCGTAACGGCCGGAGACAAGGGTTCGCGCACCTATTCGCTTTGGGCCTTCTATACCCGTCGATAAACCCGAATACTAACAAAAACAACAAAAAACCGATATGAAAACCTTATTAAAATCCCTCGCTTACGCCGCACTCGCCGGGTTCGTTCTGACCGGATGCTCAGACGACGACACCGTCTCCAAGGGCGATGATGTGGAACGCGGAGACAAAGCCTGCCGCATTGAATCGTTCGTGCTGAATCTCGACGGAGAAGCAACGATTGCCGGCGATGTTTATGATTACGACAAATCGATCGATCTGGCCTATACCACCGATCAGCTGATGATGATGAAGAGTGCTACGGCCACGCTCACTCTCTCGGAGGGCGCTACCGTATCGCCCGATCCTTCGCAGCCGGCAGACTACACGCAGCCCGTCTCGTTCACGGTAACGGCCAAGGACGGCAAGACGACCCGCACCTACACGACCAAGCCCGTGGAGAAGGTGGTAGAACTCTTCACGAAGATCGAGGTTGCCAACTCGAAGACTACGACCGAAATGGGTCTCGGCTCCGTAACCACCAGCGCATCGGAATACAAGTTTATCGGCGTGAGCGGCGACAAGCTCGTTATCGGCACCAAAGTGTTCGACTACAAGACCTTCGAACCGGTCGGCGAACTGAACATGACCGGATACACCGACCAGAAACTGACCGGTATGGCCAACGACCATGCCGGCAACCTGATTGCCGCAGTTACTCCGACCGGTGAGGGTACGCCTCCGACGACGATCATCTGCTGGCGCAACGGTTGGGACCAGGCTCCGTCGGAGTACATCAAGTCAGAGTCGAGTTTCATCGGCAAACTGATCTCCGCAGGCGGTAACATCTTCGAGGGTCAGGGCATTGTAAGCGCCATGGGCGGAAACGGCCCTGCAGGAGCTCATTTCGTATTCGAGCGCCTGGACGGCAATGCCAACGGATTCCACGCCGTGGAGACCAAGCATCCGTCGAACGACGGCAACTGGTCGCAGATGATCTCGCCCTGCTCGAGCGATCCGCTGGGCACCTGGTTCATGTTCGAATCGGTTTCAGGCGGTTCCGAGATCTACACTTGGACCGGATGGTCGGCTCCCAACTCGATCTCCATGACGCAGATCCCAGGTGTAGTCGATGGAATCGCTGCAGGCCCGGCCAAGTGGGGCAACCTCACCCTCGGAGCTGTACGTGGATTCACCTACAACAACACGGCGTACGGTGCCCTCATCACTACAGGATGGGGTGCATCCTATATCTCGATCGTCGACACGAACGGCGAATTCCTGCTCAACCCCAACGAAACGAACACTACAACATCACACACGGGATCTGAGGCGATCATGCAGATCACCTATGCATATGACGAGGAGAAGAACGAAGGTTATGTCTTTGTTCTCGAAGCCGGTGTATTCGTAAAGAGCTGGAAACTGACCGTTTCCGCCGAGTAAGACCACTTCTTCGGGAAAACGTTGTCCGCCTTGCGGACGGCGTTTTCCCGAAACCCTTTACAATCCGCGTTTTTCCGGCCCGGGGCCGCACCCGGCCGGAGAGATGCGGATCTTTTAAAATAGCAAATCCGATTTTCAAGCATCAGTTAGTTAGGTTTATGAAATTCCGCATTCACATTCTGGCAGCACTTTTGGCGGCTGTCGCATGCTCTGCCTGCAACGGAGGCACACAAAACCCGCCTCAGGCCCGGGAGAGCCAATTCGCCAAATATCTCTGGTTCGATGCCGAGGCCAACTTCGCACGTTTCGCCTCCCAAGACTCGATCCGCTACTGGCTCGACCGCACGGTCGAGGCCGGATTCAACCGCATCGTAGTCGATGTGAAGCCTGTCGAGGGCGACGTGCTCTACAAAAGCGACTTCATGCCCGAGCTCGTTGATTTCCGCGGCACGAAGGTAGACCGCACCTGGGACTATCTGCAGGTTTTCCTCGACGAAGCGGCCAAACGCAACCTGCGGGTTACCGTCTCGACAACGATCTTCCCGGTAGGACTTACGGCAACCCGTCAGGGTCCCGTCTACCGCGATTCGACGTTCGACGGACGCACCTGCATCGAATACAAGCCCGAAGGGATGATGGATATCCGCGACGACAAGCCCGTCGACATCGCCTTCCTCAATCCCGCAATGCCCGAAAACCAGGAGTGGGCCCTGCGCTTCGTCCGCGAAATCCTCACCAAATACCGGTTCGATGCCTATGCCCTCGACTACTGTCGCTATCCGGGCGCCACGGCCGACTTCTCGGAGTTCTCACACCGCGATTTTGAAAAATTCCTCGGACACGCCGTAGAGCGCTTCCCGGAAGATATCTTCACCTATGACAAGGACGGGAACCGCGTTCCGGGCAAATACTACAAACAGTGGTGGGAATACCGCGCCAAGGTCATCCGCAACTTCATCGCCCGCGTACGCAACGAAATCGACTCGCTGCAACCCGGCGTTGAACTCGAATACTGGGCCGCATCATGGCTCCACGCCATCCACGCAAACGGGCAGAACTGGGCAAGCCCCCGTTCTGACTTCTCGCGCGAATACCTCGACAGCTGGGCGACACCGGGCTACAAGGAGGCCGGATTCGCCGACCTGCTCGACGTATTCATCACCGGAACCTATCTTGAACGAGTCTGGGGCGCAGACGACCCCGAATCGATAGAGTTCGGACTGAACCGCTCGCTGCGTGACGTGCAGGGCGACTGCACGGTCTATGGATCGCTCTATGCGAAAAACCATCTTGACCAATTCGACGATGCGGTATATCTCTGCCTCAAGAAAACAAAAGGCGTAATGGTCTTCGACATCGTACAGGTAATCCAGAATAACCTCTGGGATGCCATTCGGCGAGGCATAGACCGTGCCGAGACCGAAGAGGCTGAAACGGAAGCCACACCCCGGAACAAATAAAAAAAACCGACAAACGCCATGATCCGTACAATCAAACGATTCATTCCGGTGCTCTGCACCCTGCTGCTGATCGGAGCCGGTGCCTGTTCGGAAAAGCACCAGACCCCGCCCCCGATCGATAACGGCGACGACGGCGAGGAGAAGCCCGTCGAACCGGACGACAAACCGATAAGCGAAAAGGAGAAGATGCTTTGGTTCGACGCCGAAGCCAACTTCGACCGCTTCCGGACCCAGCAGGGCATCACGGAGATGCTCGACAAGACCGTGGAGGCCGGTTTCAACAAGATCGTCGTGGACGTAAAACCCGTCGAGGGCGATGTCCTCTACGAGAGTTCGTTCATGACGCAGGCAACGCAGATCGGCGACGTAAGCGTTCCGAACCGCGGCTGGGACTACCTGCAGTTCTTCCTTGACGAAGCCCACAAGCGCGGTCTGAAGGTTACCGTCTCGACAACAATCTTCCCGATGGGCATGCCCAACCGCCGACAGGGACCCGTCTACCGGGACTCGAAGAAGTGGGAAGGCATGACCTGTCTGCAGAACAAACCCCGCAGCGGCGGCGGCAGTCAGATGGTGGATATCAAGGATGATCCCACAAAGGTAGCGGCCTTCCTCAACCCGGTACTGCCCGAAGTCCGCGAATTCGCACTGAAGTTCATCCGCGAAATCGTTACCAACTACGACTTCGACGCCTATGCGCTCGACTACTGCCGATTCCCGGACAACCAGAGCGACTTCTCGGAGGCCTCGAAGAGCGCCTTCGAAGATTACATCAAGGCCAGTGTCGGCACCTGGCCCGATGATGTCTTCACCTACGACGCCTCGGGAAATATCGTGCCGGGCGTCTACTACAAGCAATGGTGGGAGTTCCGCTCGATGATCATCCGCGACTTCGTGGCCGAGGTGCGCAGCGAGATCAAGGCCATCAAGCCAGACGTGAAACTCGAATATTGGGCCGCCTCATGGTGGGGCGCCCTCTACGCCAACGGGCAGAACTGGGCCAGCAACTCGTACATGCCGCTTGAAGATGTCGAATCAAGCTATTACTATTCCTGGTGTTCAAACAACTACTACCGGACCGGATTTGCCGAGGAACTCGACACATTCCTGCTCGGTGCCTACCTCTCGCGCATCTACGGAGCAGATGACAACGAGTCGGTCGAATATGCCATCAACCGGGCCGAGCGCATGATCCGCGACGCCTGCACCATGTATGGCACCATCCAGTGCGCAGACCCGAATTTCGACATCGAAGAGGCCTGCTACTACTGTTTGAAACGTACCGCTGGACTGATGGTCTTCGATATCGTGCATGTCATCAACAACAACAAGTGGGATGCCATCAAGCGCGGTATCGACCGTGCCCTGGCCGAGGAGAAGACGAACGAATAATACGAAACGAACCCAACGACAATACGAACCATGAAACGACTGCTTCTTCTTGCCGCAGCGCTGACGGCAACAACCGCAATTTCAGCCAAGGATTACAAGATCGCCTCACCCGACGGACAGATCGAGGTCAAGGTCTCGACCTACCCCGAACTGCGCTGGAGCGCCTCGCGCGCCGGCGAGCCGCTGCTCAACGAAAGCCGTATCGGAATGACCTTCGCCGGGGAGGTTCCCCTGGGGGCTGCACCGACCGTACGGAGTGCCCGCACAAAGGCCATCGACGAGCGCTCGACAGCCGAGGTACCCACCAAGTTCCGCGAACTGCACGACCGCTGCAACGAACTCGAGATCGCCTTCCGCGGCGACTGGGCCCTGCGCATGCGCGTCTATGACAACGGCGTGGCCTATCGCTTCGAGACCTCGCGCAAGGGCGATGCGATCGTCGTGGACGAGACCGCGGAGTTCAATTTCGCTGCCGACAACGACACCTACTGGACCCGCGAACGCAACCCGGATTTCATCTCCCACTGCGAAGCCTTCTTCGAGCGCAAGCGTCTCTCGGAACTCGAGCGTTCGGTCTATGCCTTCCTGCCGGTCTATTTCGCCACGCCCCAGGGCACGCGCATGGTCGTTACGGAGAGCTCTCTGGAGGATTACCCCTGCATGTTCCTCTTCGGAGGCGAGGGCAGCAAACTCCACGCGGAGTTCCCGCCCGTGGTGCTCGAAAGCCGGCTGAAGGAGGGTTCGGACCGCAACGAGGAGTTCCTGCGCAAGGCCGACTACATTGCCGCGACGAAGGGCACGCGCACCTATCCGTGGCGCGTGGTTACGATCGACGGCAGCGACCGCGAGCTGCTCGAAAACTACCTCCCCTACCAGCTGGCCGCCCCGGCCATCGAGGGCGACGCCTCGTGGGTGCGTCCCGGAAAGATCTCCTGGGACTGGTGGAACGGACTCAACGTCTACGGCGTCGATTTCCAGGCCGGCGTGAACACCGCGACCTACAAGTACTTCATCGACTTCGCCGCGAAATACGGCATCGAGTACATCCTGCTTGACGAGGGCTGGTCCGTAAGCACGCTCAACATCCGCGAGCCGCGCAAGGAGGTCGATCTGCAGGAGATCATCCGCTACGGCAACGAAAAGGGGGTCGGCGTGGTGCTCTGGACGCTCTGGAATCCGATGAAAAAAGATCTCGAGGGCATCCTCGACACTTACCAGAAATGGGGCGTCAAGGGCATCAAGATCGACTTCATGCAACGCTCCGATCAGGAGATGGTCAATTTCTACGAGCAGATTGCCCGGGCGGCCTTCGACCGCGGACTGCTGGTCGATTTCCACGGTTCGTTCAAGCCCGCAGGCTTGCAGCGCAAATACCCGAATGTCATGACGTTCGAGGGTGTCTACGGCATGGAGAACGACAAGTGCTCGCAGGACATCACCCCCGGGCACGACTGCGTGCTTCCCTTCACGCGCATGGTCGCCGGCCCGATGGACTACACGCCCGGCGCCACGGTGAACGCCACGGCCGCCGACTTCTCGATCAGCTGGAGCCACCCCATGAGCCAGGGCACCCGCGCCCACCAGGCCGCCCTCTACATTGTCTATGAAAGTCCGCTGCAGATGCTCTGCGACTCGCCGTCGCACTACCTCCGCACTCCCGAATTCACGGAATTCATCGCCGCCATACCCACCGTATGGGACGAGATTGTAGCCCTGCACGCCTCGGCCGGCGAGTATGTCGCCGTGGCACGCCGCAACGGCGACAAGTGGTACATCGGCGCCATCACCGACTGGACGGGCCGCGATCTGGAGATCGACCTCTCGTTCCTCGGCGAGGGCAGCTACCGCATGCAGAGCTTCGAGGACGGCATGAATGCCGACGCCTACGCTCAGGATTTCCGGACGGATGAACGGACAGTAAGCAGCAACGACCGCATGACGATCCATCTCGCCTCCGGAGGCGGATGGGCCGCCATTCTGACCCCTGAAAAGTAGCGGACGATGAAAACCTGCCTGCTGAAAACCCTTCTTGCGGGATTATTGCTCGCCTCGGGGCTCATTGCGGTCCCGGCGGCGGGCGCCCCGAGGGAGTTGCGGGGCCGCGTAACGGCAGAAGGCCGGGGCGTGGCCGGAGTCCGCGTTACGGACGGGCGCAGCTTCGTCGAAACCGACCGCCGGGGCTTCTACCGCCTGCCGGCCGCCGAGGGGGCGGAGTTCGTCTACCTGACCCTGCCCGACGGCTATGAAATTCCCGCCCGCGAGGGTGCCGCCACGCTCTACCGCCGCATCGACCCGGAGCAGCCTGCGCATTACGACTTCACGCTCCGACGCTCCGCAAAGGATATGACGCACCACCGGCTGCTTCTCGTGGCCGATCCGCAGGTCTACTTCGAGCAGGAGCTCGACAGCGTCCGCCGCGCAGCCGCCGACATGCGGCTCACGGCCGCGGACGGCATGGAGACCTTCGGTGTCGCCTGCGGCGACATCATCGGCGACATCACCCGCAAGCCGCTGCTGTTCGGACCCGTGCGCGATGCGCTCGCCGAAAGCGGTATGCCCTTTTTCTATGTCTTCGGCAACCACGACATGGATGTCGAGGCCCGGTCGAACGACTACTCGAAGGAGTCGTTCAAGGAACGCTTCGGACCCACCTATTACTCCTTTGACCGCGGCAGGATCCACTATGTCGTTCTCGACGACGTCTTCTTCCTCGCGCGCGGATACCTCTACACGGGGTATCTCGAGGAGCGTCAACTGCAATGGCTCGAGGAGGACCTTGCGGCCGTACCGCACGGCCGCACTGTCGTCGTCTGCTTCCACATCCCCACCTGGTCGCGTGCCGCACGGCAAGGCCAATGGGGCAAGGAGGAGGCCAACAAGGTACTCAACAACCGCCGGGCGCTCTACAGGCTGCTCGAGCCCTACCGGGCGCACATCCTCTCGGCCCACGAACACTACAACGAAAATTACCGCCCCGTGGAACATGTCTTCGAACATGTGCACGCCCCGTTGAGCACGCTCTTCTGGCAGACTCCCTGGAGCATGGACGGCATCCCGGCAGGTTATGCCGTCTACGAGGCCGTCGGCGACGAGCTGACCTGGTACTGGAAGGCCGTCGATTACGACCGCGGCCGCCAGTTCACCGCCTACGCCGTGGGGGCCGACCGCCGCAAGCCGGAGGCCGTAACGGTCAATGTCTGGAACTACGATCCCGCATGGAAGGTGCGCTGGTACGAAAACGGCGAGCCGCGGGGTGAGATGACCCGCTATACGGGTTATGATGCCTCGATCGCCGACTATGTCGCCCTCCACAGTCAGGAGTTCAAATACAAGTATATCGGAGCCGACCGCACCGAACACCTCTTCATGGCCGTACCCTCGTCGCCCGGGGCAGAGGTGCGCGTGGAGGTCGAGGACCGCTTCGGAAACCGTTACCTGTGGTCCGAGAAGGAGGGGTACGCCTCCTGTCCGGCCACCGAAAACCCGAACGAATAAAAACCAACGACACGATGAAACGATACCTCACGCTGATTGCCGCCGCCGTTGCGGCGCTCGGTCTCGCGACGGGCTGCGGCCCCCGCAATGCCTCGGTCAGCTCACCCGACGGGAGCCTCTCGCTGGAGGTCTCCGTGCGCGACGGCCGCGTCGGCTACACACTCCACCGCGAGGGAAAAGCCCTGCTCGACTTCTCGACGCTGGGCTTCGAACTGAAGGATGCTCCGGCCCTGCGCGACGGGCTGGAGATCTGCGGCACGCAAACGGACTCCTTCGACCAGACCTGGGAGCAGGTTTGGGGCGAGGAGCACTTCGTCCGCAACCATTACAACGAACTGACCGTCTCGCTGCGCGAGCGGCAGGCCCCGAACCGCCGTTTCGATGTGGTTTTCCGTCTCTTCGACGACGGCATGGGATTCCGCTGCGAGTTTCCGGAGCAGCCCGACCTCGGGGAGTTCGTCATCATGGACGAGTTGACCGAGTTCCGCTTTCCGGAGGACCACATGGCCTGGTGGATGCCCACGCGCGAACCCTATTACGAAAGCATTGCCCGCCATACGCCTCTCTCGCAGATGGACACGGTGAACACACCGCTGACGATCGAGTGCGCCGGCGGAGAGTTTCTCGCGCTGCATGAGGCGAACCTGACGGACTATGCCAAGATGAGCCTCTATCCCGTGGATGGAGACACGACGCTGCGCAGCTACCTCACGCCGTGGTCGAACGGCGTGAAGGTCTATGCGTGCACGCCGTTCCGCACGCCGTGGCGGACGATCATCGTCGGCGACACGCCGGGAGATCTCGTAACCTCGCGGCTGATGCTCAATCTCAACGAGCCCTCGAAAATCGAGGACACCTCATGGATCCGCCCGATGAAGTACATCGGCATCTGGTGGTCGATGCACCTCTTCCAGGAGACCTGGGCACAGGGTCCGAACCACGGGGCCACGACCGAGAACATGATGCGCTACATTGACTTCGCCGCGGAGAACGGAATCGAAGGGGTGCTGGCCGAAGGCTGGAATGTCGGCTGGGACGGCGAGTGGACCAAGAACAGCGACAAAATCCGCTTTGCGGAGCCCTACCCCGACTTCGACATCGACCGGATCGCCGACTACGCCGCCAAAAAGGGCGTGCAGCTGATCGGCCACCACGAAACGGGCGCCAATACGAAGAATTATGAGGCGCAGATGGAGGAGGCCTTCGAATTCTACCGCAAACACGGCATCCGGGCCGTCAAGACCGGTTATGTCAATGTTCTGATGGACGGCAAGGAGCTCCATGACAGCCAGTACGGCGTGCGCCACTACCGCAAGGTGATCGAGACGGCCGCCCGCTACGGCATCGTTATCGACAACCACGAACCCGTCATGCCGACAGGTCTCGAACGCACCTGGCCCAATCTGATGACGCAGGAGGGTGTGCGCGGTCAGGAGTACAACGCCTGGTCGCCCGACGGCGGCAACCCGCCCGAGCACACGACCGTCGTACCGTTCCTGCGCGGTCTGGCCGGACCGATGGACTACACGTTCGGCACGTTCGATTTCTCGAATCCCGTTTCGCCCTTCGCCCGCGTACAATCGACCATAGCCCGCGAGCTGGCGCACTATGTCGTGATCTACAGCCCGCTGCAGATGGCCTCGGACCTTCCGGAGCACTACGCCGGGCAGCCCGCCTTCGCCTTCATCCGCGACGTGGCAACCGACTGGGAACGCACCGTCGTACCCCAGGCCGTCATCGGCGACTACTGCGTCTTTGCGCGCCAGAAACGTGATTCGCAGGAGTGGTTCCTCGGTGCCATCACCGACGAGACCCCCCGCACGCTGACCGTCGCACTGGATTTCCTCGACCCAAAGATGCACTATCGGGCGCAGATCTATGCCGACGGAGAGAAAGCCGACTGGAAGGAAAATCCCTACGACGTGGCGATCAGCGAACGTCGGGTCGCCGCAGGCGACTCGCTGCAGATCCGCATGGCCTCGGGCGGCGGATGCGCCATCCGCTTCGTACCCGAACCGGAAAAATAAAAGAGTCCTGACCCGCGTGTCGCACAGGCATGCGGGTCTTCATTTTCAACCCCAAAGACAGATCCGAACATGAAAAAATATCTTTTGGCAGCAGCTTGTCTGCTGCTTGCGGCGGGAACGGCCGAAGCCCGCAAAACGCAGATGCACTTCACGCCGGCCACCGCTCCGGAAATCCGGTTCGTGGGTCGCTCGGCAACGGGTCCCGAAGGCGAACGGTCGTTCGACTGGAGCGGCACCTACTTCACCTTCCGTTTCGAAGGGCGCCGCTGCGCCATGCGCGCCTCGGACACCAAACGCAACTACTACAACGTCTTCATCGACGGCCGGCAATACGGCACGGTGGCCGTCGCGGGCAGCGACACGACGATCCTGCTGGCCGACGGGCTTTCGCGCGGCGAGCACACGGTGCTCGTGCAGAAACGCACCGAGGCCGAACAGGGTCGCACGACACTGCGCGGCATCCTGACCGACGGCGCACTGCTCCCGGCTCCCGCAGCGCCGGGGCGCCATATCGAATTCATCGGCGACTCGCACACCTGCGGCTACGGCACCGAGGGCAAATCGCCCAAGGAGCCCTTCACCCCCGAGACCGAGAACTGCAATCTGGCCTGGGGATGTATCATCGCCCGCTACTTCGACGCCGACTATACGCTCATCGCCCACTCGGGACAGGGCATGGTCCGCAACTGGGGCGACCGTCCCGAAGGATCGGCCTGCACGATGCGCGAGCGGCTGACCCGGACATTCGACATGGAGGAGACGCCGCAATGGGACTTTACGGCCTACCGGCCCGACATCGTCGTCATCAAACTCGGCTCGAACGACTACAGCGAGGATATATCGCCCTCGAAGGAGGCCTTCAAGGGAGCCTATGCCGAAGCGCTGCGCAAACTCCGCAAGGCCTACGGCGACGTGCCGGTGCTGTGTGTCGCCCCCTGTGAGAACACCACGGTCTACGGGCACTTGAAGGAGCTGCTCGAGGAGCTGCAGGACCCGAACCTCCACTGCATGGTGCTCACCCCCGGGCTCTTCAACTGGGACAGCGACATGGGCGCCAATTTCCACGCCAACCACCGCGGACACCGGAAGATGGCCTCGGCCGTCATTCCCTACATTGCAACCATCATGGGGTGGGAAATGCCGGAAAAAGTCGTATATTAGCAGTGCTATTTCTTAAACCGAACACAACATGAACAGCAACCTGAAAAAACTCCTGCTCTGCGCCGCAGGACTCTTTACGGCGACGCTCTGCGCTGCCCAGAAACCGGCCGACTGGGCGAACTTCGGCCGCTTCGAGGCCGACAATGCCGCTCTCACCGCCGCACCGAAGGTCGTCCTGATGGGCAACTCGATCACCGAGGGGTGGATCGGCAAGCATCCCGAATTCTTCAGCAGCCACGGATACGTCAGCCGCGCCATCAGCGGACAGACCACCTCGCAGATGCTCGTGCGCTTCCGCGCCGACGTCGTCGAGCTCCAACCGCAGGTTGTGGTGATCTGCGCCGGCACGAACGACATCGCCCAGAATACGGGATACATCTCACTCGAGCATATTCTGGACAACCTCCAGTCGATGGTCGACCTGGCCCGCGCACACGGCATCCGGCCGATCCTCTGCTCGGTGCCGCCCGCCGGCGACTTCTCGTGGAACCCCGGACTGGAGCCCGCGCCGAAGATCATCCGTCTGAACGAAATGATCAAGGCCTATGCCGACGAGGAGGGTATCCCCTATGTCGATTACCACACGCAGATGGCCACCGAGGACGGTGCGATGATCGCGGCCTACACCAACGACGGAGTTCATCCGACCGAAGCAGGCTACGAGGTCATGGAGCGCATCCTGCCGCCCGTCGTGGAGCAGGTACTCGCCGAAATAGGCAAGTAGGCACGCTTCCGACCGTGCAAAAAGAGGTGCGGACCTGTCGCAGGTCCGCACCTCTTTTTGCGTATCGCCGGGCTGCCTACCGATGCTGGGGACGCAGCAGGTCCTGCACCACCTTGACGGGCGAGAAGGTCGAGACCGGCACATCGACGAAGACCGTATTCCAGCGGGCCATGGCACCGTTCCACAATCCGGGAAGCTCCTGCGCGCGCAGCGGACGGCCTCCCGAGGACTTCGACGAGATGAAACCCGTCGAGGGGTCCGTATAGCGCCGCAGATCGAACTTGCCTCCCTTCGAGTCGCGGACGCCGCAGACCAGATCCACCGGATTGAAGTGCGTCGCGGCCTGCATGAGCTGCTGGTCGTCGGGGCCAATCTGGCTCGACTCGGCAATCTGCAGCGACTCCGTGCCGTCGGGATTCGAGACCCAGAAGGGGCCTCCGCCCGGCTCGCCCTCGTTGCGGACCATGCCGCAGACGCGGATCGGCCGATCGAGGACGCTGCGCAGCAGCGCCGAATCGTAATCGGCCGGGAGCTTGACATTCAGACGCTGTCCGATAAAATCGGCAATCGCCTCAAGGTCGGCGCCGCCGACTTCGAGGGCCTTCAGGTATTCGAACGCGCGTTCCTGCAGCCCGAGCAGCACGCCGGCCAGCATCTTCTTGCAACGGACCGTATCGCCACGCAGCGCATCGGTCGTAACGTTGTCGATGTTCTTGATGAAGATCACGTCGGCGTCGATCTCGTTCAGGTTCTCGATCAGCGCACCGTGACCCGCAGGACGGAAAAGCAGCGTGCCGTCCTCCTGGCGGAAGGGCGTATTGTCGGGATTGACGGCCACCGTGTCCGTCGAGGGTTTCTGCACCGAGAACGAGATGTCGTAGTGCACGCCGAAACGCTTTTCGTAGAGGGGCACCTTCTCGGCAAGCAGCGCCTCGAAGGCTGCCCGATGCTCGGGCGAAACGGTGAAATGGATGCGCACCACACCGTCCGAAGCGGCATAGGCGGCTCCTTCGACCAGGTGCTCCTCGACCGCCTTGCGGGCCCCTTCGGGATAGGCGTGGAAGGTTACCAGGCCCTTGGGCTTATGTCCGTAGCCGAGGCCGTCGTTCACGATGGCATCCACCGTCGCCCGGTCGTCGGCGCCGGCCGGGAGCACAGCCTCGAGTTCGGGCCAGAAGGCAAATTCGTGCAGGTGCTCCAGCAGGGTATCGATCCCCTTGCCGCGCTTGCCCTCGTTCACGAACTCGAACAGCTCCTTGAACATGCGCGTCGCGGCACCCGAGGCCGGGACGAACTTCACGATGCCCAGCCGGGCAGCCTCCCGTTCGTATCGGGCAATGGCGGCATCGGCCTGCGCCGCATCGAGCATCGTAATGCCGTCGCCGGGCGAAGCGGCCCGCACGACTTTCAGATAGGGAAATCCCCGGCGGAAATTCGCCAACTGCTCCTCGACCTGACGAAGGGTCAGACCGTGGGCCTGGATCTGCTGCAAATCTTTCTCGTTGAACATGGATTCACTATTTTTAGGTTTATCGATCCGAAATCATATACGGCGCGTCGTATCACGCCGCATGAGGGAAAGCGGGACCGTGACAGCGGAAATCCTCCGCCAAAAGAGAGCTTCGCCGCCCCGATCATTCAAAGTTACTAAATAATTCCTAACTTTGCACATATGATCCGAGAATTTACCCATATCGATCTGCGCGACCGCAACAGTTTCGGCGTCGAGCAGCGGGCCGCACGGCTCGTCGAATTCGAAACGGCCGACGACCTGCGCGAGCTCTTCCGCGGGGGCATCTCCGAACCATGGTACGTCCTGAGCGGCGGCAACAACATCCTCTTCACACGCGACTACGACGGCGTGCTCATCACCCCCGTGGGCCGGCAGATCACCCTTCTGCTCGACGACGGAGAGTCGGTTCTCGTGCGCGCCGAAGCGGGTGTCGAATGGGACGACCTGGTCGAATGGGCCGTGGAACGGGAACTGTGGGGCATCGAGAACCTTTCGCTCATTCCCGGCAAGGCGGGTGCCGCACCGGTACAGAATATCGGGGCCTACGGCTGCGAGGCGAAAGATGCGATCGAACGGGTCGAGATGTTCTGCGTCGAGACGGGCACAATGCTCACGCTCGACGGCCGCCACTGCGGCTTCGCCTACCGCGAAAGCGTCTTCAAACACGAACTGCGGGGCCGTGTCATCATCACCTCCGTCGTATTTCGGCTGCACCGCACACCTCGACCCAAACTGGGTTACGGGGATGTCGAACGCGAAGTCGAGGCCCGGGGCGGCGTCTCGCTGCGCAACATCCGCGAGGCTATTTCGGCTATCCGCCGGGCGAAGCTCCCCGACCCGAAACAGACGGGCAACGCCGGAAGTTTCTTCAAGAATCCCGTCGTCGAGGCGCCGATAGCCGAACGGCTGCTGGCCCAGTGGCCCGACATGCCGCACTACCCCGCACCGGAGGGACGCGTGAAACTCGCCGCGGGATGGCTCATCGACCGGGCGGGCTGGAAAGGCCGCAGCGAAGGGCACGTCGGCGTACACGAACGCCAGGCCCTGGTGCTTGTGAACCGCGGCGGCGCCACGGGCAGCGAGGTGCTCGCCTTCGCCCGGAAGGTTCAGCAGGCCGTGTGCGAACGCTTCGGCGTGGAGATCGACACGGAGGTGAACATCCTCTGAAAAACAGCCCATCAAAAAATATCCCATATGACCTCACTGACAGACGCCTTCAGCCACTATATCGAGGAGAACCGCCTCGCCACGCACGACGACCGGATCCTGCTCACCGTTTCGGGCGGTGTGGATTCGATGGTCATGCTCTCGCTCTTCACCCGCTGCGGATATACGGTGGGTGTCGCCCACTGCAACTTCCAGCTGCGCGGCGACGAAAGCGACGAGGACGAGGTGCTCGTCGAGGAGGAGGCCAAGAAATACGGCGTGCCGTTCTACAACAAGCGGTTCGAGACGGCCGCCGAGATGGAGCGCACGGGAGAATCGATGGAGATGGCCGCACGGCGGCTGCGCTACGCCTGGTTCGACGCCCTGAGCCGCGAGCACGGCTATACGGTCATCGCGATCGCCCACCACGCCGACGACTCGATCGAGACCTTCTTCATCAACCTGCTGCGCGGCACGGGCCTGCGCGGCCTGACGGGCATCTCGACCCAGGTCGGGCACCTGATCCGCCCGCTGATGTTCGCCTCGCGCAAGGAGATCCTCGAATACGCCGTGGCGAACCACATTCCCTTCCGCGAGGATTCGTCGAACCGTTCGACCAAATACCTGCGCAACAAGATCCGGCTGGGGCTCATTCCCCGCATCCGGGAGATCAATCCCAAATTCACGGAGCTGATGCGCAGCAACCTCGAACGGCTCACCGATGCGCAGCTCTTCATCAACCACGGCATCGAACGAATCCGGGAGGAGGTCGTCGAAAGCCGCGACGGAATCGATACGATCTGCCCGGACCGCATCGACCCGGCCTTTCCCCGGCAATTCGTCATCTACGAACTGCTCAACTCCTCCTACGGATTCAAGGGCGACACGGTGGATGCCCTGTGCCGCTCGCTGGAGCAGGAGGCCACGGGAAAACGCTTCTACGCCCGCGACCGCGTGGCGGTGATCGACCGGGGCCGGATCGTCGTGGCCCCGATCACCCCGGACGATGCCTGTCAGGTGAGTGTCGCGAAGGGTGCTCTGCGCAGCTACTGCGGCAATGCGGTGCTCTACTACGAATACTGCAACATCGACGACATCCGCAACTTCGGCGTACCGCCGCATATCGCGCAGGTCGATGCCGACAAGCTCCGCTACCCGCTCACGCTGCGCCGCTGGCGCGAAGGCGACTGGTTCATACCCTACGGCATGACCGGCCGCAAGAAGGTGAGCGACTTCCTGATCGACGCCAAGGTCTCCGTGCCCGAAAAGCAACGGCAGTTCGTCCTGCTCTCGGGCGACGAGATCGTCTGGCTCGTCGGCCGCCGCATCGACGACCGCTACCGCCTGACACACGACACGGAGAACGTCCTGCGCATTACCAAAGAGATCGTATAGAAGATGGCCAAGAGTGCAGTAAAATTCCGCGACACGGTCGCCGAATACGAGCGGATCTCGGCGCAGATCGCCGCCCGACAGTTCGCTCCCGTCTACCTGCTCATGGGCGAGGAGGGCTATTTCATCGATGCCCTGGCCGAGCGTCTCTCGTCCTCGATCCTCGACGAGGCGGCCCGCGCCTTCAACCAGATCACCGTCTACGGACGGGATACCGAAGCCGGGCAGGTCATCAACCTCTGCCGCCAGATGCCCATGATGGGCTCCTACCAGGTGGTCATCGTCAAGGAAGCCCAGCAGCTGCGCGGCATCGAGAAGCTCTCGTTCTACACACAGAAGCCCTCGGCCACGACCATTCTGGTGATCTGCCACAAGGAGAAAAGCGTCGATCGCCGTTCGGCCTTCTACAAGGGGTGCGCGGCCAACGGCACGGTCTTCGAGTCGGTGCGTCCGCGCGACTACGAGATTGCCTCCTGGCTGCAGCAGTTCATCAAGGGGCGGGGCCTTGCGATCGACGCGAAGGCGCTGTCGATGCTCACCGACCATCTCGGAACCGACATCGCGAAGATCGCCAACGAACTGCACAAACTCACCGTCTCGCTTCCCGAAGGCACCCGACGCATCACCGATGCGGATATCGAGGCAAATATCGGCATCTCGAAGGATTTCAACAATTTCGAGCTGTGCAAGGCCGTCGTTACGAAAGACATGGAACGGGCGCTGCTGATAGCCGACCACTTCGCCCGCAATCCCAAGGACAATCCGCTGCTGCTGACGATCATGGCCCTGTTCGGCCAGTTCCGCGACCTGTTCGTGGTCAATTACCTGCGGTGGCTGACCCGCCACAAGGGAAAGCCCTTCCCTTCGGACCAGGAGCTCATGCGCATTCTGCGCAAGAGCAACACCTTCATCCTCGGGGAGATCAAGCAGCAGGCCTCATTGTGGGACAACCGTAAGGTATTCGCCGTACTCGGGCTGCTGCGCGAATACGATGCCAAGAGCAAGGGCATGAATGCCGGAGGAGCCCCGGACGGCGAACTGCTGCGTGAACTGCTGCTGAAGATCTTTCTGCTTTGAACGAGCCGGTCCTATATCAGACGATACATCTCGCCCACGGGCGGGTCAGAAACCTCGAGGCGCATGCGGCGCTGCTCGATGCCGCCGGCCGCGCCCTCTTCCGACGCCCCTACCGACCCGATCTGCAGGCACTCGCGACGCGCATCGAACGGTGTGCCGCCGCGGAGCGCTATCCTACGGGGGTCTCGGGGTTCATCCGGCTGGAGCTGACCGCCGCGGGCGAGGAGCGGCTGCTGCCGGAGGGCATCTCGCTCTATGACGGTTATGCCCTGCGGAGCCTGCATCCCGACGCGGCGACGCTGCATTACGAACCGCTCTGTCCCGACCTGCCCACCACGGCCCGCGAAGCCGCGGAGCGACTTGCCGCACGGATCGTCCACGACCGCGAGGCGACCGTTGCCGTACGCTGCGATGCCGAAGGAAGGCTCCTTTCGGCCGAAAACGCCCCGCTTTTCGCCCTGTGCAACGGGACGGTATATCTCTCGCCGGCTCCCCCGAGCGTCGAGGCGGAGTTGCTGCGCGGGACGATCCGGAAACTCGGCATGCCGCTGCGCGACGAGGCACTCCGCCGCAACGACCTCTCCCGCATCGAAGAACTTTTCTATGTCGATCATCGGGGGATTACCGCACTGGGGCATTGCGATGGCATGCCCTTCATGGCGCTGTATGCCGAGCGCATTGCAGAGGCCCTGGAACAGCATTTCCGGGAAATATAGAAACCGGAACACCGCACCGCATCTTATCTTCGGAGCACGAAACCCGCCCGCATCCCGATAATCCGGGCATCGAAACGACTCCGAACCATGAACAAAATTCTGATCTGTTACACCGTGCTCCTCACGGCGCTTCTGGCGTGGAGTTTCCGCGCCTACCGCACCACCCGCCGCGAAAACCGGCGTCTCGAGGAGAACCAGCAGGCTCTCTCGCTCGAAACGGAGCACTACCGCACCCGCCTGGGCGAGGAGGCCGCCTCGGTCCAGGCCCTGCGGCTCCGCTGTGCGGAGTTCGAGACGCTGCGTGCCGCCGATGCCGAACGGATCCGCGCGCTGGGCATCCGCCTGCGTCGGCTGGAAGCCGCGGCAAAGAGTACGACGAAGACCGAGCTTGTCCTGCGCGCTCCGTTGCACGACACGCTCGTGGCGGCCGTCGTCCGGAAGGACGACACGACGGCCTGCATCCCGCAACGGGATACGCTGCGCGGTTTCCGCTGGCGCGACCCGTGGATTACGGTCGAGGGACGCATCGACGGCGACTCGGTGGCCTGCCGCGTCGTGAGCGTCGATACGCTTCATCAGATCGTCCATCGTGTGCCGCGCCGTTTCCTCTTCATCCGCTGGGGTACGAAGGCGATCCGACAGGAGATCGTCAGTTCGAATCCCCACACGCGGATCGTGCATACGGAGTACATAAAGCTCGAACGATAAGGCACAAACGGTTTTTCCGCGGTCCGGAGTGGCGACATCGCGGACAACAGGGGCGCCACGACAACTCCTCGGAAGAAGCCCGAATGTCCCGAAGCAGAAAAAAACGCCTCGGGGCATTGCCTTTTTCACATTGTTGCGTATCTTTGTCCGATATGGAACGGACAGCTATCTTTCCGGGGTCGTTCGACCCCTTCACCCGAGGGCATGCCGCCCTGGTCGAAGAGGCACTGCACCTTTTCGACCGTGTGGTCATCGGCATCGGGAACAACACCTCGAAACAGGGGTTGCTGAAGGTCGGAAACCGCAAACGGCTCATCGACGACATCTACCGGAACAACCCGCGTGTCGAGGCCCGCATCTACACGGGACTGACGGGAGAGTTCGCCGAAGAGGTCGGGGCCTGCGCCATCATCCGCGGCGTGAGAAACACTACCGACTTCGAATACGAACGGACGATGGAGGCCACGAACCACCGCATCTATCCCGACATCACGACCGTCATGCTCTTTACGCCGGCCCCCGTAGCCGACATCTCCTCCTCGACCGTCCGCGAAGTGCTCTCGTTCGGGCGCAACGTCGAGGAGTTCCTGCCCGAAGGTATCGACATAAACAATTATCTCTAACGCATATGATGGAATTCACTGCCGAAATGATCGCCGGATTTCTGGGCGGCGAGGTCGTCGGAGACAAAAACGCCAAGGTACACACCGTCTCCTCGATCGAGGAGGGCAAGGCCGGATCGCTGGCCTACCTGACGAATCCCAAATACGAACCCTTCCTCTACACCACCGGAGCGTCGATCGTTCTGGTCAATGCGGACTTCACCCCCGCGCAGCCCCTCACGGCAACGTTGATCCGCGTCGCCGACGCCGGAGCCTGCGTATTGAAGCTGCTCGAGATGTACAACGCCGCCAAACCCCGCCGCACGGGCATCAGCACCCGGGCCGCGATCGATGAGAAGGCCTCGGTGGGCGAAGGATGCTACGTCGGCGATTTCGCCGTCATCGAGGAGGGCGCACGCATCGGACGCAACTGCCAGATCTATCCCCAGGTCTTCATCGGCAAGGGCTCGACCGTGGGCGACGACACGATCCTCTATCCCGGGGTCAAGATCTACGAAGGGTGCGTCGTCGGCAACCGCTGCATCCTCCACGCCGGCGCGGTGATCGGCGCCGACGGTTTCGGATTCATGCCCAACGCCGCCGGAGGCTTCGACAAGATTCCCCAGCTGGGCAACGTCCTGATCGAAGACGATGTGGAGATCGGCGCCAACACCTGCATCGACCGCGCCAAGACCGATTCGACGATCATCCGCCGGGGCGTGAAGCTCGACAACCTCATTCAGATCGGCCACAACGTGCAGATCGGGTGCAACACCGTCTCTTCGGCACAAACCGGCATTGCCGGCACCTCGAAGGTCGGGGCCAACTGTTTCCTGGCAGGTCAGGTCGGCGTTGCCGACCATGTAACGATCGGCGACCGCGTGAAGGTCGGCTCGAAGAGCGGCATCGACAAGGATGTGCCCGACGGCGAGGTGCGGCTGGGCTACCCGGCGCTGCCCGGCATGCAGTACCACCGCGCCTCGGCCGTCTTCAAGCGACTGCCCGAGGTGGAAAAGCAGCTCCGCGAGCTGGAAAAGGAGGTACATGAACTCAAACAACAAAAACAATAGCAAGATGAAAAAGATTCTGACTCTCGCAGCGGCCGTCGCCGTATTGTGCGGCTGCGCCGACAAGAACGCCTACACGATCCAGGGCAACATCGAGGGGCTTACCGGCATGGTCTACCTCTTCGACGAAGACGACAACCTCATCGACTCCACGGCAGTGGCCGACGGCACGTTCCGCTTCAGCGGCACGGCAACGGCTCCGGCGATCTATACCCTGAGTGACGGACGCGAAGCCCCTGCAACCTTCGTGTCGCAGCTCTTCGTCGAGCCGGGAACGATCCTCGTGAGCGACAACGAGGAGAACCCCAGCCGCAAGAAAGTCACCGGCACCCCGGCCAACGATGCCAACGCAGCCCTCTCGGCCGCTTCGATGGCCCTGATCATGGAGGCCCGGAACCCCGAAACCACGGAGGAGCGGAGCGCAGCCATCGAACAGGAATACGAGGCGCTGATGGACTCGACCTACGAAGCCAACATCGGCAACTATTTCGGTGCCGTGCTGCTCGCCAGCCAGCTCGCCTACGGGCTCTCGGGACAGGAGCTGCTCGACGAAATCGCCCGCTTCACGCCCGAGCTGCAGCAGACCAAGGTGCTCACCGACCTCAAGCGGAGCGCCGAGCAGAAGATCAAGACCGACATCGGACAGCCCTATATCGACGTCGTACAGCCCGATGCCGACGGCAAGGAGATTTCGCTGAAGTCCGTCGTGGAGAACCCCGCGAACAAATACGTCCTGCTCGACTTCTGGGCTTCGTGGTGCGGTCCCTGCATGGGCGAGGTTCCCTATCTGAAGGAGGCCTACGACACCTTCCACAAAAAGGGATTCGAAATCTACGGCGTCTCGTTCGACCGCGACCGCGACAAGTGGCTCGCAGCCGTGAAGGACAACGGCATGGCATGGATTCATGTCAGCACGCTCGGAGCCTTCGACAATCCGGCAGCCGAGGACTACGCCATCCAGGCCATCCCCTCGAACCTGCTCATTGACCACGAGGGTAAGATCGTCGCCAAGAACCTGCGCGGCGAGGAGCTCATCGAGAAACTAACGGAACTGCTGAAATAGGCGGAAGAGACGGATTCCCATGAGAAGATTCCTGATTCTCGCCGCCGCGGCGCTGCTGTGCAGTTGTGCCGGCAGGAACCGGTATACGGTGGAGGGCACGGTCGCCGGCGACGACCGCACCCTCTACCTCTGTGTGGCCGGGTCGGTCTGCGACTCCGCACAGACGAAAAGGGAAGCTTTCGCCTCCGGGGAACCACAAAGATGCCGCAAATCGCTATGTTATGCGATGCACCCGACGGAACAGGAGCGCTGCACACGATTGTTTTTCTCGAGCAGGGACAGATCGCCATCGTCCCCGATTCGACCGACGAGATGCGGTACTTCGCCACGGGAACCCCGGCAAATGATGCGTTCAGGCAGTTCTCCGCGTCGCAGGTGGCCCTGATCGAGGAGTATCGGAATCCCGCGACAAGCGACGACCGGCGCCGGCAAATCGCCCGGGAGGAGTTGAGCGGGCTCGCAAGACGCATGATGCAGGAGAACCGCGACAATCTCTTCGGAGCCATAATGCTTGAGGAGGCCACATACTACGGTCTTTCGGGAGAGGAGCTTCTCGGAGAGATCAGCCGCTTCTCCCCTGAGATGCAGCAGACCGAGCTGTTGCTCGACCTGAAAAGGCAGGCCGAGCAACAGCTACAGACCGCCGCAAGCGGCTCATAGCGGTCCGAAAGACACCAACAAGGAATACAGGCTCCGCCGGGAATGAGCCGGACATCCCGAAACTAACGCACAACACCGCTTAACCGCCCCTTCGGAGCCGGCAGGCTGTCCGGAGGGGCTTTTTTTCAAGATCCGAAAAACATGGAAACACCGAACCGATACCGCATCATGGGCATCGACCCCGGCACCAACTACATGGGTTACGGCGTGCTGGAGGTCGAGGGGCGCACGCTGCGCTCGGTCGTGCTGGGCGACATCGACCTGCACCGACTCACGGATCCCTACGCCAAGCTGCGCTATATCTTCGAACGGGTCGGAGCGCTGATCGACGAGTACCGCCCGCGTGAAGTGGCGCTCGAGTCGCCCTTCTTCGGCGAAAACGTGCAGTCGATGCTCAAACTGGGACGGGCACAGGGCGTGGCGATGGCTGCAGCATTGAGCCGCGGGCTGCCGGTTGCGGAATATGCCCCGATGCGCATCAAGCAAGCCATCACCGGCCGCGGCTCGGCCGCCAAAGAGCAGGTTGCCTCGATTGTCTGCCGCATGCTCACAGTGGACCGGCCGCCGAAACGCCTCGACGCCACGGACGGCATGGCAGTGGCGCTGTGCCACTATTTCACCATGGGCAATCCGCTGAATGCCGCATTGGGCGACGAGCGCGTAAAGGGGCTCGGAGGCGGCAAAAAGGCCACCTCGAAAGACGGATCGCAAAGCTGGGAGCAGTTTCTGAAGAAACATCCCGACCGGGAGATCAAATAACAGCATGGCATAATCCGGCAAGAATCAATCGATTATAAAATATCCGTACATTTCGGATCATTTTTTTCGAAAAATTATTTGCGTATTTCGGATTTCCGCCCTATATTTGCACTCGCAATTCGGCGCCGTAGCTTAATTGAATAGAGCATCTGACTACGGATCAGAAGGTTACAGGTTTGAGTCCTGTCGGCGTCACTAAGAAAGAGAGTCCAAAAGACTCTCTTTCTTGCGTTTACACCACAGCGATTCGCGGCGGACTGTGCACGTCGTCCTCCGGACAAACAACCCGGTTACTTGAGTGAACGGGCTTCCACACCTCCGAAAGTCAGTTTAACCGGCTTGATCCGGCCTTCGGCATCGAATTCCATACGCTCGATGCACACCTAACGGTGCGAACCCTCGCTATCGCCCAACGGATGGCGATGATATACTATATAATAGTCATCCGTATCCGGAATATGGATCACCGAATGGTGTCCGGCTCCCGTAGCCACGGCAGGATCCTGTTGCAGGACTGTCCTCACACGCTCGAAAGGCCCGAGCGGAGAATCCGAAACGGCATAGGCTACCGAATAGTCGGGGCCTGTCCAGGCACCTTCCGACCACATGAAGTAGTATTTGTCCCTGCGCTTGAACAGGAACGGTCCCTCGACATATCCCCGAGGGGTAATTTCCTTGTAGAGCATACCGTCGTCGAAGGGACGGATTCCCGTAAAATCATCCTTCAGACGAACGACATTGCAATGGCCCCAACCGCCGTAGTACATGCAACAGATGCCATCTTCCTCATAGACGAACTGGTCGATGGGCTGCGCCCCGTTCACGATCTGCTGGATCAACGGACGACCGAGCAGATCCCGATACGGCCCCTCGGGACGGTCGCTCACGGCAACGCCGATTCCTCCGACCTCCCCTTCGTGTACATCATTGGCCGAAAAAAAGAGGTAATAACGCGCTCCCCGGCGGATAGAGGCAGGAGCCCACATGGCCCGCTTCGCCCACGAAACATCCTCCCGGGTCAGCACCGCGGCATGCCGGGTCCAATGAACGAGGTCTTCGGAGGAGAAACAATCGAACGAGAGCTGCTCGTCGTAGGGAAGGCTGGTCGTCGGAAAGATCCAGCAGGTTCCGTCGTAGAGGACCGCTTCAGGATCGGCATACCATCCGTCGAAAACGGGATTGCCGCTCCAAGCATCGGGACGGCGATCCGCACAGGAACTTCCGAGACATGACAGACATGACAACAGCAAAAGGGGGCTTCGAAAGAAATTCATTATCTTCACGTTTTGATCTTGCCGATTAAAGATAAGAAAAAAATCGCCGGGGAACATATCCCGCAGCGATTTTTTCTCGTCGCCGGCAACCGCCCACGGCAGCGTCAGTCCGATTCGGATGCAGGCACCGTCCAGCCGCCGCCCAGCGTTTTGTAAAGTTGCACGAGCGCCAGATGCTCGTCGCGCACGGCGTTGTTCAATCCGATCTGCGCATCGAAATAACGCCGCTGGGCATCCAGCACGTCGATATAATTGATATTGCCGCCCTGATACTGGATATTGGCCAACTCGACATATTTGCGGGCCGCATCGCGGAGGTTCTCCTTACGCTCGGCCGACTGACGGACACTCCGGTAGGTTACAACGGCATCGTCGGTCTCCTTGAAAACCTCCAGCACCTTCTTTTCATACTTCAGACGCGCCTGGTCGTATGCCGCCAAAGCTGCCCGGTATTTGGCCTGCTTGCGGCCGAAGCCGAAAACGGGAGCCGCCACCGATCCCAGAACATAGGTAAAGGGCGACTCGAAAATGTGCGACACCACACCGTTCTCCACACCGCCCGTAAGCGTAAAGGTCAGCCGCGGGAAACGATCGGCGTAGGCGACACCCACTCCGGCCAGGGCCGCACGCAGCTGCTGTTCGGAGACCTGTACGTCGGGCCGCCGCTGCAAAAGTCCCGAAGGGATACCCACAGGCAGCTGCTCGGGCATCGTGATGTTGAGAGACAGACCGCTGCGGCGGATCTTCTCCCCCGGATAGCCGGACATCAGGAGCGAAATACTGTTTTCCATGATCTTGATCTGCCGTTCGAGCTCGGGAATCAGCGCCGCCGTCGAGGCGTACTCCACCTGCGCCTGCTGATAGACCGTCTCGGCCGTAAGACCTCCCTCGAAACGCAGCTTCGCAAGACGCACGTCCTGGCGGCGTGTCCCGAGCGTCTGACGGACGATCGCCAGCTCGTTGTCGAGGGCCATCAGCCGGAAATAGGCGGTAGCCACCTCCGCGACGAGGGTCATGCGCATGGCGCGCCACTCCTCGACGGAAGCGAGGTATTCGGCGCCCCCCTGCCGTTTGGCCCAACGCAGATTGCCCCAGAGGTCCAGCTCCCAGCTCGCGCTGACCTTGGCACCCAGTTCGGGATCGTTGTCGAAACCTTTGTCGTAATAGTCGTTGGTCTTGCGATTGCCGTATACCCGCGCCGATATTTCGGGCAGCCGGGAAGCCTTGTCGATGCGGTAGAGCTGCCGCATCTGCTCCACGCGTGCGGCCGCGGCAAGCATGTCCTTGTTGTTGTCAAGCGTCCGGCGGATGATGTCGCACAGCGCGGCGTCGCCGTAGAACTCCCACCAACCGATATCGGCAATGGTCGTCGAATCCACCTCGCCGGCCACGAGCGTCTCGGGCAGATTCAACTCCGGAGCCCGGCACTCCCGGACGGCCGAGCAGGAGACGGACGCCATGGCCCAGAGCCCGACAAAAAGCGTATATGCAAGTCGTTTCATCGTTTCAGTTTCGATTTCAGTTTGGCTTTAAGACGATAGATCCACACAAAGAAGAAGGGCACGAAAACGATACCTACGGTAATGGCCACGAGCATACCGAAGAAGACGCCCGTACCGATACCCTGACGGCTTGCCGATCCGGGGCCCGAGGCGAAAACAAGCGGCAGCATGCCCAGGATGAAGGCCAGCGAGGTCATGACGATCGGGCGGAAACGCAGGTGCGCCGCCGTAACGGCCGCCTCGACGATGTCGCGGCCCTTTTCGACCTCCTCCTTGGCGAACTCCACGATCAGGATGGCATTCTTGGCCACCAGACCCACGAGCATCACCAGACCGATCTGGAAGTAGATGTTGTTCTCCAGGCCGCAGAGCCAGATGCCCAGATAGGCTCCGACACCCGCTACGGGTAGCGACAGAATCACGGCAACGGGCACCGACCAGCTCTCGTACTGTGCCGCAAGGAACAGGAAGACGAAGAGGAAGGCCAGCGCGAGCACAAGCCCCGTCTGTCCGCTCACATGCTTCTCCTGATACGACAGTCCGCTCCATTCGATGCCGATGCCGTCGGGAAGGTGCTCGGCGACGATCCGCTCCAGGGCATCCATCGCCTGTCCGGAACTGTAGCCGTGCGCCGCCTCGCCCGAGATGGTCGCCGCGGTGAACATGTTGAATCGCTTGATCGTTCCCGGACCGGTCGTATAGTCGGTCGTACCGAGCGCCGTAACGGGAATCATCGCCCCGTCGGCCCCGCGGACGAAAAAGAGATTCAGGTTGTCGCGGTTGGCCCGATAGGGGGCTTCGGCCTGGACATAGACGCGGTAGATACGGTTGAAGAGGTTGAAGTCATTGACATAGATCGACCCGGTAAAGGCCTTCATCGTCGAAAAGACATCCGACATGGATACACCCAGCAGCTGCGCCTTGTCGCGGTCCACGTCGAAATAGAGCTGCGGGATGTCGCCCTGCATCGACGACGAAAGGCCGGCCAGTTCGGGCGTCCGCTCGGCATAGTACATCAACGTATCGACCGCCTGCTGCAAATCGGCGTACGAAGTATTGGCCCGCGCCTCGAGAACCATCTCGAAACCGCCCGACTGTCCCAGACCGGGAATCACCGGTGGCGTCGAAAGATAGACCTTGCTCTCGGGATAACGCTCCAGTTCGTCGCGCACGCGCTGCATGATGATGCCGATATCGTCCGTCTCACGCTCCTCCCACGGCTTGAGAATGACCGTAAGCTGGCTGCGCGACTGGTTCGTACCCACACGCGGACTCGAACCCGTAACGTTGAGCACATATTCCACATCGGGGTCCTTCATCAGGAACTGCATGGCCCGGTCGGTAACCTTGCGCGTACGCTCGATCGTAGCCCCCTCGGGCAATTCGAGCTCCACGGTAAAATAGCCTTGATCCTCCTGCGGCATGAAACTCTGGGGAACGATGCGGTTCATCACCCAGATGCCGATCAGGGCAATGCCGAACGCGGCGAACACACGGCGGGAGCGGGAAAGCGCCCGCACGATCGTACGGCCGTAGAAAAGGTTTCCGCGCGAAAGGAACAGGTTGATATAGCGGAAGACGCGGTTCTTCTTTCCGGCACTCTCGGGCCGCAGGAACAGCGAACACATCACGGGGCTCAACGTCAGCGCCACGATCGTCGAGATGATCACCGACACGGCAATCGTGATGGTAAACTGCCGGTAGAGCTGTCCGGTGATGCCCGAAAGGAAGCTCACGGGAACGAATACGGCACACAACACGAGCGACATGGCGATCAGGGCGCTGCCCAGACCGCTCATCGCCTTCTTCGTCGCCTCGTAGGGCGACAGGTGCTCCTCGTTCATGATGCGGTCCACGTTCTCGACCACGACGATGGCGTCGTCCACCACGATACCGATGGCGAGGATCAGTCCGAGCAGCGTAAGCAGGTTGAGCGAGAAACCGAAGACGAGCATCACGCCGAACGTACCGATGAGCGAGATGGGCACCGCAACGATCGGGATGAGCGTCGCCCGCCAGCTCTGCAACGAGAGGAAGACGACGAGGATCACCAGGATCAGCGCCTCGAACAGCGTCCGGTAGACATGGTGGATCGACTGGGAGATATAGGTCGTCATGTCGAAGGGCACGTTGTAGGTGATGCCCTCAGGGAAGTTGCGGCCGATCTCATCCATCGTTGCCCGGACCAGAGCCGCCACTTCGACGGCATTCGCCCCCGGTAGCATGTAGATGTCCAGCACGGCGGCATTGCCTCCGTTGATGCCGCTCTCGGTGCTGTACGACTGTGCCTCGAGCGATATGTTGGCTACATCCCTCAGACGGATGATCGACCCGTCGGGGTTGGCCCGGACGACAATCTCCTCGAACTGGCTCACCGACGACAGACGTCCCTGCGCCGTGATCGGAATCGTTACGTCCACACCCTCCATCGGCGCCTGACCCAGCACACCGGCCGCCGACTCGCGGTTCTGATCCTTCAGGGCATTCTGCAGGTCCTTGACCGTAAGGCCCAGGTCCGCAAGCTTGTCGGGCTCGACACGGATCTGCATGGCGTAGTAGCGGCTGCCGACATTCGACACGCGGCCTACGCCCGGAATACGGCGCAACATGTCCACCACGTTGAGCGTGGCGTAATTCGAGAGGTATATTTCATCGAACTTCGGGTCGGACGACAGCAGCGTGATGGTCATCAGCTTGCTCGAGGCCTGCTTCTCGACCGAGATGCCGTTCTGCACCACCTCGGCCGGGAGGCGCGCCTCGGCCTCCTTGATGCGGTTCTGGATATCGACGGCTGCCAGGTCGGCATTCGTCGTGATATCGAACGTAACGGTTACGGTGAATCCGCCCGAGTTGGAACTCGACGACTCCATGTAGATCATACCCGGCGTACCGTTGAGTTCCTGCTCGATGGGCGTGGCCACGGCCTGCGTTACGGTCTGCGCATCGGCTCCGGGATATGAGGCCGAGACCTTCACCACGGGCGGCACGATCTGCGGATACTGATCGACGGGGAGCAGCAGCAGACCGATCGCACCCACGATTACGATCACGATGGACAGGACGGTCGAGAAGACGGGCCTGTCGATAAAGAAATCACTCTTCATGGGTTACTCCTTCTCTTCGGTTGCGGGCTCCTCCTCATCGATGGGAGCCACCGGTTCGACCTTCATGCCGTGCTGGAGCTTGTGGTAGCCTTCGACGACGATCCGCTCGTCGGACGACAGACCGCGTTCGATGACCATCTTGTTGTCGGGAATCTCGGGCCCGGTCTCCACAAAACGCTTTTCGACCACGCTGTCGGGCCGTACGACATAGATGTAGGCGCCGCCCTTCTCGATCACAAGCGCCTTCGACGGAACGACGACGGCATCCTCCCGCACGTCGAGCAGCAGCTTCACCTTCGTGAACTGCCCCGGAAGCAGGATCCGGTCCGGATTGGCCATCTCGGCCCGCACGGAGAAGGTTCCCGTCTGGGGATCGACCTGCGGGTCGGCAAAATCGACCAGCCCCCGATAAGGGTACTGCGATCCGTCGGCCAGCGTTACGGTGATATAGGGATTCCATTTGCGCGTGGTGTCCTTCTGACCCAGATTGACGTTCCGGGCCTTCGAACGCAGGTAGTCGAGGGCGGTCATGCTGAAGTCCACACGCACCGTATCGCTCTTGACGACGGTAGCGAGCAGCGACTTGCCGCTCGGACCCACCAGCGTTCCGATATCCACGTTGCGCTCGGAGATGTAGCCCGACACGGGCGACTGTACGGTCGTATAGCTCAGGATCATCTCGGCCTGCGTGAGGTCCGCCTCGCAAACCACCACGTCTGCGGCGGCACTCTCATACGAAGCGATGGCATTGTCGAGGTCGAGCTGGCTCGCGGCGCTCTGCTCGTAAAGCGGGCGGATACGCTCCAGGTCGCGCTGCGCCTTGAGCGCCTGCGCCTGTGCCTTGTTCAGCTGCGCCTTGGCCTTGTTGGCCCGGGCCCGGTAGAGTTTGGGGTCGATGACGAAGAGCGTCTGTCCCTTTTCGATGTAGGTTCCCTCGGTGAAGAGCATCTTCTCGAGATACCCCTCGACACGGGCACGGATCTCGACGAACTGCTGCGCGCGGATGCGTCCTACATACTCGCCGTAGATGCTTACATCCTCCACATCGACAGGCTGCACGGCAACCACCGGAAGCACGACAGGCACCGGACGCGGACGCAGCCACCACCAGGCGGCAGCACCGGCTACGACAAGAACGCAGGCCAGCACGATCCACCGTTTGCGGGTCATCGTGATCGATACGCTCGGAGTCCGCTTCGCAAGCTTCTTTTTCCATCGGCCCAGATCCATTTTTTTCAGATCGGATTTCATCTTTTCGAAATTCATGGCGATTCTTTTATCGGTTTCGGCACCCGAACCTCCGTTCGGCGCCAAGGGCATATCGTCTCAAATGGGACAAAGTGCGGACCGGGCGCGGCATGAAAACGCAAAACGGTCATTCACAACATCCTAAACGATACGGTGCGCAAAGATAATGAAAAAATCCGTGGAAAAGCGCCACTTGCATCGGGGAGAAATTCCACAACCGGGAAACCCTGCATCGAAAATTGGTTTTGCACGAAGACCGCCGAGGCATTCGAACAGCCTTCCCGGCATCCACGATAAGACACCGCACCCCGCGCCGATCCGAAAAATCATTTTTTCGTTCCGTAAACGGAGAATTCATGCGGGGGTTCGGGGTTTTTGTCGTATATTTGTCCTCGATACCCTGACCCTAATCACTCCACCTGCAATGAACAAAAAAAAGAGATGGATCACGACGGCCGCAATCATCGTCCTGTTCTGCGGCGCCCTGGCATACTACAATTTCTATTATGAAGGCCCCGATGCGGGTGTAAACGCCGAGCCCGCCGCCCCCAGGTCGAAAAACATTCTCAACGTAAACGGGCTCGTCATCCGCCCCCAGACGCTGACCGACGGCATCACGACGATCGGCAACCTGCTGCCCGACGAGGAGGTAGATCTCTCGTTCGAGACCTCGGGAAAGATCGTCGAAATCAACTTCCAGGAGGGTACGGCGGTCCGCAAGGGCGAGCTGCTGGCCAAGGTGAACGACCGGCCGCTGCAGGCCCAGCTGTCGCGTTACGAAGCGCAGCGCAAGCTGGCCGAAGCCCGCGTCTACCGCCAGAGCGCCCTGCTCGAGAAGGACGCTGTAAGCCAGGAGGCCTATGAGCAGGCCCAGACCGAACTGGCCATGCTCTACGCCGACATCGACATCGTCAAGTCGAACATCGCACTCACGGAGCTGCATGCGCCGTTCGACGGCATCATCGGCCTGCGCAACGTCAGCGAAGGCGCCTATGCCTCGCCCGATGTCGTCGTCGCCAAGCTCACGAAGATCTCGCCCCTGAAGATCGACTTCTACGTTCCCGAGCGCTATGCCAACCAGATACATCCCGGCACACGGCTCACCTTCACGGTCGAGGGACGCGAGGAGAATTTCCGCGCCGAGGTCTATGCCACCGAATCGAAGGTCGATATCGAGACCCGCACCTTCGCCGTACGCGCGCTGTTCCCCAACCGGCAGGGCAAACAGCTCCTCCCGGGGCGCTTCGCCGACGTGAAGATCCGCATGCACGACATCCCCGACGCCATCGCCATCCCCACCGAGGCCATCGTGCCGGAGATGGGCGTCGACAAGGTCTACCTGTACAAGGGCGGCAAAGCCCGCGCCGTAACCGTCCGCACGGGACTGCGCACCGAATCCCGGATCCAGATCCTCGCAGGGCTCAACGTCGGCGACACGATCATCACCTCCGGAACGCTCCAGCTGCGCACCGACCTGCCCGTGAAACTCGACAACGTCGAATAAACCCTCCGCCGCATGAACATCTCCGAATTGAGCATCCGGCGGCCCGTGATGGCCACGGTATTGACCCTTATCATCGTCCTGTTCGGCGTCATCGGATACACCTACCTCGGCGTACGCGAATACCCGAGCGTGGACAACCCGATCATATCGGTAACATGCTCCTATCCGGGCGCCAACGCCGACGTGATCGAGAACCAGATCACCGAGCCGCTCGAGCAGAACATCAACGGTATCCCGGGCATCCGCTCCATGTCGAGTACCAGCCAGCAGGGACAGAGCCGCATCACCGTCGAGTTCGAGCTTTCGGTCGATCTCGAAACGGCGGCCAACGACGTGCGCGACAAGGTTTCGCGCGCCCAGCGCTATCTGCCCCGCGACTGCGACCCCCCGACTGTCTCGAAAGCCGATGCCGACGCCACGCCGATCCTCATGGTTACGATCCAGAGCGACAAGCGTTCGCTGCTCGAGTTGAGCGAAATCGCCGACCTGACGGTCAAGGAGCAGCTGCAGACCATCAGCGACGTGAGCTCGGTGGAGATCTGGGGCGAGAAGCGCTACTCGATGCGCCTGTGGCTCGACCCTGCGAAGATGGCCGGATACGGCATCACGCCCGTGGATATCAAGCAGGCGCTCGACCGCGAGAATGTCGAGCTGCCCTCGGGCAGCATCGAGGGCAACACCACCGAGCTGACGATCCGCACGATGGGCCTCATGCACACCACGCAGGAGTTCAACGACCTGGTAATCCGTGCCGATGCGGGGCGCATCATCCGCCTGAGCGACATCGGCCGCGCCGAACTGGGCCCGCAGGATACGCGCAGCTACATGAAGATGAACGGCGTGCCGATGGTCGGCATCGTCGTGATCCCGCAGCCGGGCGCCAACCACATCGATATCGCCGACGAGGTATACACCCGCATGCAGACCATGCGCAAGGATCTGCCGGACGACGTGCTGACGGGATACGGATTCGACAACACGCGTTTCATCCGCGCCTCGATCGACGAGGTGAAACAGACCGTCTACGAAGCATTCGTGCTGGTCATCATCATCATCTTCCTCTTCCTCCGCAACTGGCGCGTAACGCTCATCCCCTGCATCGTCATCCCCGTCTCGCTCATCGGAACCTTCTTCCTGATGTATCTGGCGGGATTCTCGATCAACGTGCTCTCGATGCTGGCCGTCGTGCTCTCGGTAGGTCTCGTGGTGGACGATGCCATCGTCATGACCGAAAACATCTACATCCGCATCGAACGCGGCATGACCCCCTTCGAGGCGGGTATCGACGGTGCGAAGGAGATCTTCTTCGCCGTGCTCTCGACCTCCGTAACGCTTATCGCCGTCTTCTTCCCGATCGTCTTCATGGAGGGAACCACCGGACGGCTCTTCCGCGAATTCAGCCTTGTGGTTTCGGGCGCGGTCATCATCTCGACCTTCGCGGCCCTCACCGTAACGCCGATGCTCGCCACGAAACTCCTCGTCCGTCAGGAGCGCAAGAGCTGGTTCTATAACAGGACCGAACCCTTCTTCGTCGGGCTCAACAACCTCTACAGCCGCACGCTCGCGGCATTCCTCCGCCGCCGCTGGATCGCCCTGCCGCTCATCGGCATCATGATTTTCCTGATCGGCGTGCTGTGGAGCACGATCCCGTCGGAGATGGCACCGCTCGAAGACCGTTCGCAGATCACGATCAACACCCGCGGATCGGAAGGTGCCACCTACGAATATGTCCGCGACTACACCGAAGAGATCAACCGCCTGGTCGATTCGCTTGTCCCCGAAGCCGAGGCAACGACGGCACGCGTGTCGAGCGGCCGGGGAAACATCCGCATTGCCCTCTGCGACATATCGAAGCGCTCGCGTAACCAGATGGAGATCGCCGAGGAGCTTTCGGCCGCCGTACGCGCAAAGACCAAGGCCCGCGCCTTCGTGCAACAGCAATCGACCTTCGGAGGCCGCCGCGGCAACATGCCCGTACAGTATGTGCTGCAGGCCACCTCGATCGAACGCCTGCAGGAGGTGCTCCCGGAGTTCATGAAGCGCGTCTACGAAAGCCCGGTATTCCAGATGGCCGACGTGGACCTGAAGTTCAGCAAGCCCGAGGCGCGCGTTACGATCAACCGCGACAAGGCAAACCTGCTGGGTGTCAGCGCACAGGATATCGGCGAAACGCTCCAGTACGGATTGAGCGGCCAGCGCATGGGCTACTTTTACATGAACGGCAAGCAGTATGAGATCCTGGCCGAGATCAACCGCCAGCAGCGCAACAAGCCCGCCGACCTGCGGTCGATCTATGTCCGCGGCGAAAACGGCGAGATGATCCAGCTCGACAACCTCATCACGCTGGTCGAAGCCGTGGCGCCGCCGCAGCTCTATCACTACAACCGCTTCCTCTCGGCCACCATTTCGAGCGGTCTGGCCAAGGGCAAGACCATCGGAGAAGGACTCGACGAAATGGACCGCATCGCTGCCGAAGTGCTCCACGACGATTTCCGCACGGCTCTGGCCGGCGACTCGAAGGAGTTTCGCGAAAGCTCCTCGAGTCTCATGTTCGCCTTCCTGCTGGCCATCGTGCTCATCTATCTGATACTCGCCGCACAGTTCGAGAGTTTCAAGGACCCGCTGGTCATCATGCTCACCGTACCGCTGGCTATCGCCGGAGCCCTCGTCTTCATGTGGAGCACCGGCCAGACGATGAATATCTTCAGCCAGATCGGCATCATCATGCTCATTGGTCTGGTAGCCAAGAACGGCATTCTGATCGTCGAGTTCGCCAACCAGAAGCAGGAGGCCGGCGAGGAGAAGATGCAGGCGATCCGCGACGCCGCGCTGCAGCGTCTGCGCCCGATTCTGATGACCAGCGCATCGACGATCCTCGGCCTGCTGCCGCTGACGGTCGCCACGGGCGAGGGTGCCAACGGCCGCATCGCCATGGGTATCGCCGTCGTGGGCGGCATGTTGGTCTCGACACTGCTGACCCTCTACATCGTACCGGCCATCTACAGCTACGTCTCCACCGACCGAAGCAAACGAACGAAAAAGAACGCCCTATGACCCGACGCATAATCATCCTTCTGCTGACCCTCGCACTCGGCCTTCCGGCCGTGGCCCAGGAGACAACTCCCGAATCAGCCGACACGACCGGCCGGAACCACTCCATACGGCTCATTCCGATTCCCGATCCGCTGGCACCCCCGACCGAGGTGCTCTCGCTGCGCGAATGCCTCCGGCTGGGGCTCGAGCGCAACTACGACATCCGCATCGTCCGCAACGAGGAGCGCATCTCGGACAACAACGCTACGGCAGCCAATGCCGGCAAGCTCCCGACGATCGACCTCTCGGCAGGATACGGCAGCAACGTGAACCGCATCCATACAAGCCCCCGCACGGGCGAGGCTACGACCGACAGGGGCGTCTACGACGGCACGTTCGACGCCGGAGTAGCGCTGAACTGGACGCTCTTCGACGGATTCCGCATCCGCGCCGACTACCGCAAACTCCAGGAGCTGAAGGAAAAAGGGGCCCTGCAGACCCGCCTTACGATCGAGGACTTCATCTCTTCGTTCACGGCCGAATACTACAACTTCATCCAGCAGACGCTGCGCCTGGAGAACTTCCGCTACGCCATGGCCCTCTCGCGCGAACGGCTCCGCATCGCCGAAGCATGGCATGTCGTAGGCAGTTCGGCAGGGCTGGACGTGCTGCAGGCCCGCGTGGACTTCAACGCCGACAGCTCGCAGTACATGTCGCAGCAGGAGGCGGTCATCGCCTCGCGCATCCGGATCAACGAGCTGCTGGCCAACGAGGATCTGGACCGCCGCTTCCAGGTCCGCGATACGGTCATCGTCATCGACGAGGCGTTGCAATGGGATGTCCTCTCGTACGAAACCCGCACGGCCAATGCCGAACTGCTGATCGCCGACCGCGACAACACGATCTCGGAACTCGACCTGCAAAGCATCCGCTCGCGGAACTATCCCTACCTGAACCTTACGGCCGGTTACGGATATACCCACAACCGTTACGGCAGCGGTACGACACGCATGCGCAACCAGCTCGGAATGAATGCCGGGCTGCAGCTGGGCTTCACGATCTTCGACGGAAACCGGCGCCGCGAGCAGCGCAACGCCCGCATCCAGGTCGAGAATACCCGCCTGACACGCCAGCAGCTCGAACAGACGCTCCTGGCCGACCTCTCGAATTTCTGGCAGGCCTATCAAAACAACCTCGAGGTCATCCGGCTCGAACGCGAGAACCTCATCGCCGCCCGCGAGAACTATCTCATCGCCATGGACAGCTACCGGCTGGGATCGCTCTCGGGCATCGAGGTCCGCGAAGCCCAGAAGAGCCTGCTCGACGCCGAAGAACGCATCCTGCAGGCACAGTACAACACCAAGCTGTGCGAAATCTCGCTGCAGCTGATCAGCGGCAACATTACCGTCTATCTGAAATAGGCTTCCGAGGCCGATTCCCGGCAGGAACAGGTTTTCGGAAAAATATTTTCTACTGGAAATTTGTTTTATTGGAAAACATAATTTACCTTTGTTCCGGAATCCTAAAAACGAATGCAAGGATGAAAAAAGCACTTTTAGCCGGACTGATGCTGCTTGCCATGGCAGGTTCGGCCGCAGCGCAGACAAGAGAGAACGACAAACGGAACAATACAAAAAAGGAAAATACCATGAAAACGATCCATCTCACGAAGGCGGACTTTCTGAAGAAGGTAGCCGATTACGAAACCAATCCGCAGGAGTGGAAATATCTCGGCGACAAGCCGGCACTCATCGACTTCTACGCCACCTGGTGCGGCCCCTGCAAGGCGCTGGCCCCGGTACTCGAGGAGCTGGCCGCAGAGTACGGCGACCAGATCTACATCTACAAGGTCGATACGGGCGAGGAGCAGGAGCTGGCCGCAGTGTTCGGCATCCGCTCGATTCCCTCGCTGCTCTTCATTCCGCGCGAGGGCAAACCGCAGATGGCTGTCGGCGCCATGCCCAAGGCGGCGCTCAAGGAGCACATCGACCGTATTCTGCTCGGCAAATAATCCACAGCCATGAGTCCCGTAGCAGATCCCGGGCTGTGCCCGCAGAACCACCGCTGTCCGCTCATCGAATCGTGCCCGGCGGAGGCCATCTCGCAGGAGGGATTCTCCCTGCCGCAGTTCGACCCCGACCTGTGCATCGAGTGCGGACGTTGCATCGCCCTGTGCGGCAAAGGAGCCGTGCATTGGGTGGAGGAGTCCCGCTGACAACCACGAACCGAAGCAGACGGACGATCCGAAAGGGCTGTCCGTCTCTGCTTTTTTTCGGGAGGCGCTCTTCCGAACGGCCGGAAAAAACGTATCTTTGCGAAGACAATCCGCCGGAATGCCGCCGCCCATACCGGCTCGGCTCCGTCACCAAACTCCACGTTCATGCAAAAACACCTCTTCTTCGACCTCGACGGCACACTGACCGATTCGATGCCCGGCATCGTACACGCCGTACAATATGCCCTCCGCCATTTCGGCATCGAACCGCCGGCGGACGAGGCGCTGCGCTGCTTCGTCGGCCCTCCGATGCGCGAGTCGTTCATGGAGTTCTACGGCATGAGCGCCGCGGAGGCCGAACGGGCTGTCGCCGTCTCGCGCGAATACTTCATCCCGAAAGGCATGTTCGAAAACGAACTCTACGAAGGAATCGCCGAACTGCTTGCAGCGACCGGCGCGGCCGGCTACACACATATCATAGCCACCTCGAAACCGCAGCCTTTTGCCGAACGCATCATCGCCCACTTCGGGCTCACGGACCGTTTCCGGCTCATCTGCGGCAGCCTGCTCGACGGTTCCCGCACAACCAAGAGCCAGGTCATCAGCCATGCGCTTCGCACGCTCGGAATCACCCCCGACGAAGCAATCATGATCGGAGACCGGCGCTACGACATCGAAGGAGCGGCCGAATTCGGCATGGAGAGTATCGCCGCAGGCTGGGGCTATGCCGCCCCGGGAGAGTTGGAAGCCGCCCGCCCCACGCATTTCGTCCGCGATGTCGCGGCACTGCGCAGGCTGCTCTTAAAAAACAAATAACACGCTGTTATACAGGATCATATATACACATATACAACCATACGGTTCCGATCTGTCGGCAAAACCCCCGAAAATTTATTGATTTTCGATAAAAAACTATTGTTTTTCATCTTTTATTATATATCTTTGTATTCGGACGAAGGAGGCCGGATTACGAATCGTCGCACACTGCGGAAAAGGCTCTGCAACAAGGCGCGCATCCGGTCTGTCCCGGGTCCGGAACAGGCAAAACGCAGGCTCGTATGATCAAACTGGAAAATATCAACAAGACCTACAACAACGGTTCGCCGCTGCATGTGCTCAAGGGAATCAATCTCGAAGTCGAAAAGGGCGAGCTGGTCTCGATCATGGGAGCCTCGGGATCGGGCAAATCGACCCTGCTGAACATTCTCGGAATCCTCGACGACTACGACAGCGGCAACTACTTCCTCGCCGGACGCCTCATCAAGGGGCTGACGGAGACGCAGGCCGCCGCCGCACGCAACAACATGATCGGCTATATCTTCCAGTCGTTCAACCTAATCAACTACAAGAACGCCGTCGAGAACGTCGCCCTGCCCCTCTACTACCAGGGGGTTGCACGCCGCAAGCGCAACGCCCTGGCCCTCGAATACCTCGACATGCTCGGACTGCGCGACTGGGCCGAGCACATGCCCAACGAGATGTCGGGCGGCCAGAAGCAGCGCGTGGCCATCGCCCGGGCGCTGATCAACAAACCGCAGATCATCCTCGCCGACGAGCCTACGGGAGCCCTCGACAGCAAGACCTCGCAGGAGGTGATGAATCTGCTGCGGAGCGTGAATGTCGACATGGGCATGACGATCATCTGCGTAACGCACGAACAGTCGATCGCCGACCAGACCGACAAGATCATCCGCCTGAAGGACGGCGTCATCGGAAGCATCACCGAAACCGGACTCGGACGACGATGAGAGAGCTGCTGCTGGAAATCTGGACCTCGGTGCGGCGAAACAAACTGCGCACCTTCCTCACGGGATTCTCCGTCGCGTGGGGCATCTTCATGCTCGTCATCCTGCTCGGCTCGGGCAACGGACTCAAAAACGGCGTGGAATCCAACTTCGGGGACTACGCCACCAACTCGATCACCCTCTACGGAGGCTGGACCTCGAAAGCCTGGAAAGGCTACGACCGCGACCGCCGCATCCGCCTGACAAACCGCGACCTGGAGATCCTCGAAAAGGAGTTTCCCGAGGTCGAGGAGGTGGCGGCCAATACCTGGCTTTCGTCGAAGAAACTCGCCTACGGCGGCGCCTTCATGGAGGCTTCGCTGCGCGGCTCGCTGCCCAAGGTGGCCCAGATCGAGGGAATCAAGCTCGCCAGGGGGCGCTTCATCAACGAGGCGGACATCCGCGACTACCGCAAGACGGCGCTCATCGACGAAGCAACGGCCCTCGTGCTCTTCAAGGATGCCGATCCGCTCGGCAAGTTCATCCGCGTGGACAGCCTCACGTTCAAGGTCGTAGGCGTTACGAAGGGCGACGCCATGCGCAACAACGCCGTCTGCATCATCCCGCTCACGACGGGGCAGCTCATCTACGAAGCCAACGAGCCCTATGTGAACAACGCCATCATCACAGTCAGCGACATCCGCACCGACGCGGAGATGGAGGCCTTCGAAAAACGGATCATCCGCCGCCTCTCCGCCGAGCACAACTTCGACCCGACGGACGAAAGCGCCGTCTGGATCAACAACACGATGGAGCGCGTCAAAGACATGATGATCGTCTTCGGAGGCATCAACCTCTTCGTCTGGATCATCGGCCTGGGAACGCTGCTCGCCGGAATCGTCGGCGTGAGCAACATCATGCTCGTAACAGTCTCGGAGCGTACGGCCGAATTCGGCATCCGCAAGGCGCTCGGAGCCAAACCGCGGTCGATCATCCGTCTGATCCTCACCGAATCGGTGATGATCACCGCAGCCTTCGGATACATGGGCATGGTGCTCGGCGTCGCCGTGATGGAGGCTGTGAACTATTATCTGACACAGACGCCGGCCGATGCGTCGGAGACGGGCTTCGCCCCGACGATCTTCCTCGACCCGACACTCAACCTCGGCGTGGCGGTGAGCGCCACGGTGGTGCTCGTCATCGCGGGGCTCATCGCCGGATACGTTCCGGCCTACCGCGCCGCCCAACTGAAAACGATCGACGCCCTGCGCTATAACAAGTAGAAACGATGGGATTCTTCGACACAGACCGCTGGAACGAAATCTGGCAGACGATCCGCCGGAACCGCAAGCGCAGCATCATGACGGCGCTCGGTGTCTTCTGGGGCATCTTCATGCTTACGGTGCTTCTGGGTGCCGGCATGGGCCTGGGGCGGCTGTTCCGCGCCCAGCTGGGCGAGACCTCGACCAACACGGTGCTGATGAACCCCGGCCGCACGTCGGTCCCCTACAAGGGCATGCCCACGGGACGCTGGTGGAACCTCGAGAACGACGATGTCGAGGCCGTGAGGAAACTTCCCGAGGTGAAGTATGCCACAGGTCTGGTCTGGGCCAACCAGTTCTACGCCAGCCACGGCGACCGCAAGGGGCAGTACTATGTCATGGGGCACATGCCCGATTATCAGAAGATCAACCCCGAAAAGATCGTCTACGGACGTTACATCAACGATCTGGACATGGAGCGCAAGCGCAAGGTCTGCCTCATCGGTACGCAGATCTGGAAGGACCTATTCCCGGGAGGCGAAGACCCCACGGGCAAGACGATCACGCTGCAGGGGGCGCAGTTCACCGTTGTCGGCGTGCTGAAGCGTCAGAGCAACATGATGACTTTCAGCGACGTGGAGAACACGATCATACTCCCGGCAACACTCGTGCAGCAGATGTTCGGCATGGGCCGCACGATCCACATGCTCGCCGCCGTAGGCTATAACGACGTTCCGCCCCGCATTCTCGAACGGGCGGTCAAGACCCCGGTCTTCTCGCGGCACATCATCTCGCCGGACGACCCGCGCGCCGCATGGGTGATGACCACCGCGGAGTTCATCACCAAGATGAACAGCCTGTTCTGGGGCATCGGACTGCTGACCTGGATCGTGGGACTGGGAACCCTCCTGGCAGGCATTGTCGGCGTGAGCAACATCATGCTCGTGCTCGTCAAGGAGCGTACGCAGGAGATCGGCATCCGCCGGGCGCTGGGCGCTCCGCCGCGGGCCATCATCTCGCAGATCCTCTCGGAGAGCTTCGTGCTGACGTTCATCGCCGGCGTGCTCGGGCTTACGGCCGGCGTGGGCGTGCTGTCGGTCGCCGACTCGATCTACTACCAGGCCGTCGTCGTCGCCCAGGAAGGGACGGACGTCTCGTGGCAGATCTCCTTCCAGACGGGCATGCTTTCACTTGCGATCCTTATCGCCGGAAGCCTGCTGGCAGGTGTCATCCCCGCCAGCCGGGCCCTGAAAATCAAAGCCGTGGATGCCATCCGCGAAGAATAGACGCAAAACGAACAAATACCGCATAAGTCATGAAAAAAGTGCTGAAAATTTTTCTGGGCGTACTCTTCGCCGCACTGCTCATCGGGACCTTCGTGTTCCTGTGGCAGAAAACCCGACCGGTGAAGATCGTCTATGCGATCGAACAGGCCAAAACGGACACCTTGAGGCAGTATGTGGTCGCCACGGGCAAGGTGCAGCCCCGCGACGAAGTGGAGATCAAGCCCCAGATATCGGGCATCATCTCCGACGTCTACAAGGAGGCCGGCGAGGAGGTCCGCCAGGGCGAGGTCATCGCCACGGTGAAGGTCGTCCCGGAGATGGGACAGCTCTCGAGCGCCGAATCGCGCGTCTCGGTCGCCGAAATCTCGCTCGAGCAGGCACAGCGCGAATACAAACGCACGGAGTCGCTCCATGAAAAAGGCGTCATTGCCGACGAGGAGGCCGAGCAGAGCCACACCACGCTGCTGAAGGCCGAAGAGGAGCTGCGCAACGCCAAGGAGAACCTTGAGATCGTCAAGGAGGGCATCGCCAGCCGCTTTGCGGAGTTGAGCAATACGCAGATCCGTTCGACGATCGACGGCATGATCCTCGACGTGCCGATCAAGGTCGGAAATTCGGTCATCCAGGCCAATACGTTCAACGACGGCACGACGATCGCCACCGTCGCCGACATGTCGAACATGCAGTTCCAGGGCAATGTCGATGAGACGGACGTGGGCAAGCTCCATGAAGGGATGCCCGTGAAGCTGACGATCGGAGCCCTGCAGGATGTCGAGCTGGATGCCACCCTGGAGTATGTGGCTCCGAAATCGACCGAAAGCAACGGCGTGATCCTCTTCGAGGTGAAGGCCGCCGTGCAGATTCCCGAAGGAGTCTTCGTGCGGGCGGGATACAGTGCCAACGCCAGCGTCGTGATCCGAAGCCGCGAAGGGGTACTGACCCTGCCCGAAGGGTGCGTGGAGTTCGAGGGCGACAAGACCTATGTCCAGGTGCTCACCAGCCCCGAAGATGCCGAAGAGCAGACCTTCGAGCGCCGCGAAGTCAAGATCGGACTTTCGGACGGAGTGAACGTCGAGATCACCGAAGGCGTTACGGCCGACGACAAGATCCGCGGCGCCCGCATCGACAACAAGAAATAAAGCGACCTAATCTCCTACGCAACATGAAAATCCGTATCGCCGCGGCATGTGCCGTCCTCTGGGTGGCAACCGTGCCGCTTCACGCCCAGCAGGCCGATCCGTCGGCAGGCGTTCCGTCCGCCGTCGCAGCGGCCGAAGCCCCCTGGACCCTCGAAGCCTGCATCGAATACGCACAACAGAACAACACCGAAGTGCAGCAACGTGCCCTGCAGGTCGAAAGCAGCGGCATCGAGCTCTCGACAGCCCGCTACAGCCGTCTGCCCGACCTGAACGCCTCCGTGGGCGGCGACGCCTCGTTCGGACGCGCCCTGACGAGCGACAACACCTACCGGGACAACAACCAGACCTCCGGATCGCTCAACATATCGGCCTCGATGCCCCTGTTCCAGGGCATGCGCATCAACCACCAGATCGCCGCCGGCAAGCTGAATCTCGCCGCCGCAGTGCAGGACCTCGAGCGGATCCGCGAGGATGTGGCGATCAACGTCATGACGCTCTACCTCCAGGTGCTCTATGCCAAGGAGATGGTGGGCATCTCCGAACGGCAGGTCGAGCTGAGCACGTTGCAGGTTGCCAACAGCCGCGCCCTGGCCGCCGAAGGCAAGCAACCCGAATCGACCGTCTACGAGAGCGAAGCACTCGCGGCCAACGACCGCATGAGCCTTACGCAGGCCCGCAACGACCTGCAGCTCGCACTGCTTGATCTGAGCCAGGCACTCAATCGCGAGAGCGCCGCAGGCTTCGACATCGTCTCTCCGGCACTCGACAGCGTCGCGCTGGAATCCTTCCGTGCCACGTCCTCGGCAGGCGCCATCTATGACTATGCCGTGGAAAACCGTCCACACATCAAGGCGGAGCAATTGAGACTCCAAAGTTCGGAACGCAACGTGGATATCGCCCGCTCGGCCCTCTACCCCTCGCTCATGCTCTCGGGAGGGTACGGCACGGGTGTCTACAGCGCCGACGACTCGAAATTCTGGGCCCAGATGCGCCATAACAGCCGCGAATATGTGGGCCTCTCGCTCGGCATCCCCATCTTCAACCGCCGGGCCTCGCGCAACAGTATCCGCACGGCACAGATCGCCGTACGCAACCAGCAGCTGGTCCTTACGGCCGCCGAACTCGCTCTGCGCAAGGAGATCGAGCAGGCATGGTACAACGCCGATGCCGCCTACGCGAAATACCGCGCGGCCGCCTCGGCACTCACCTCGGCCGAGATCGCCTTCCGTTACGAACAGGAGAAAGCCGCAGCGGGACGCTCGACCGTCTACGACTTCAGCAACGCCAAAACCGCCATGGAGAAGGCGCAGGCCGAAGCCGCACAGGCCAAATACGAGTTCATCTTCCGCTCGAAAATCCTCGACTATTACCACGGGAAGCCCCTTGCGCTCTGACGCGGAATCCGTTCCGCAGATACGATCAAACGGCTCCGAAACCCGGCATCGGGTATTCCGGAGCCGTTTTTTACGGAAGTTTTTGCCTCCGGAGGCGGCAATCCGGAAAATTTGATCTACTTTTGCAGCGATTTACCCACGCATTGCAACCAGCATGGAATGGCTTAAGGAACTGCTCGTCGAGCATTCGGCCCTGCAGGCCGTCATCGTGATCTCGCTCATCTCGACGATCGGCATCGGGCTGGGCAAGATCCGCTTCTTCGGGATCTCGCTCGGCACGGCCTTCATCTTCTTCGTGGGAATCCTCGCCGGACATTTCGGGCTCTCGCTCGATCCCGCGATGCTGATCTATGCCGAGGACTTCGGCCTGATCATCTTCGTCTACGCCCTCGGACTGCAGGTCGGCCCGGGTTTCTTCAGTTCGATGCGTGCCGACGGGTTGCGGCTGGTATCCCCGGCCATTGCCGTCGTGCTGCTCGGCACGGGACTGGCCGTAGCGTTGAGCTACCTGCTCAAGATACCCATTTCCGACATGTCGGGCATCCTCTGCGGCGCCACGACCAACACCCCGGCTCTCGGAGCCGCCCAGCAGACCCTCCAGCAGGCCGGAATCGACGCCAACGGCGCCGCCTTGAGCTGTGCGGTAACCTATCCGCTAGGAGTCGTAGGGGTCATTCTCGCCATCGTCGTACTCCGCAAACTTTTCGTACGGCCCTCGGACCTTCCCGGCCCAGATGCCGAGCACAAGAAAAACATCTTCATCGCCAGCTACCACCTGACCAATCCCGCCGTCTTCGGCAAGAGCGTGCACGAAGTCGCCGCGGAGAGCCACCACCACTTCGTCATCTCCCGATTGTGGCGCAACGGACAGGTCTCGATCCCCACATCGGACCGCCTGCTGCAGCAGGATGACGTCATTCTGGTCATCACGAACCGCGACGAAGCGGATGCCCTGCGGCTGATCTTCGGCGAGCAGGAGCAGAAGGACTGGAACAAGGAGAACATCGACTGGAACTCGGTGGACGGACAGCTCATCTCGCAGCGCATCCTCGTAACGCGTCCCGAGATCAACGGCAAGAAGCTCTCGTCGCTCCGCCTGCGCAACAACTACGGCATCAACATCAGCCGCGTCTACCGTTCGGGCGTGCAGCTGCTCGCAACACCCGACCTGCGGCTGCAGCTCGGCGACCGTCTGACAGTCGTCGGCGAGGCACAGGCCATCCGCAATGTCGAGAAGATCTTGGGCAATGCCGTGAAGAGCCTCAACGAACCGAATCTCGTGGCCGTATTCATCGGGCTCATCCTCGGACTGACGCTCGGAAGCATTCCCTTCGCCATCCCGGGCATCTCGATCCCCGTGAAACTCGGCCTGGCCGGTGGCCCGATCATCGTGGGCATCCTCATCGGAACGTTCGGCCCCCGCATGCACATGATCACCTACACCACGCAGAGCGCCAACCTGATGCTCCGCGCCCTGGGACTTTCGATGTACCTCGCCTGTCTGGGACTCGATGCAGGAACACACTTCTTCGAGACGGTCATGCGCCCCGAAGGCATTCTCTGGCTCGGTGCAGGCTTTGTGCTGACCTTCGTGCCGGTTGTCCTGATCGCCATCCCGACCATGCGGCTGCTGAAGGTCGATTTCGGCTCCGTAGCCGGACTGCTCTGCGGAGCCATGGCCAACCCCATGGCCCTGAACTACGCCAACGACACGATCGAGGGCGACAACCCTTCGGTATCCTACGCGACGGTCTATCCCGTCTGCATGTTCCTGCGCGTGATCGTGATCCAGATCATGCTGATGCTCTGTCTTTGAGAAAAAGACAAGGCAGGGCTCGTCCCAACCCCGCCATACACAAGAACGGCCGCCCGTCGGGCGGCCGCATACGTTCATGAGCTACTTTGCGAACAGCTCCGGAAAGACCCGTACGACCTCCTGCTCGAAATTGGGCGTCAGTACTCCCCGCCCCAAAGCGGCACGGATCTCCTCCACCGTCCAGAAACGCCCTCCGTCCAACTCCCTGCTCGGGAACACCTCCCCGTCATAAGTCGTACGGTACACATGGACCAACTCGTACTCGCGGGTCGAGCGGAAAGGATAGGCAGTCAGAAATTCGGGTTCGAAACCGATGATTCCCAGCTCCTCGCGGGCTTCGCGACGCAGCGCCCCGTCGATCGTCTCGCCATAGGACACATGACCTCCGACGGCAGTATCCCAGCGCCCGGGCTGAATATCCTTCCACATCGGACGCCGCTGCAGGTAGAGTTCTCCCCGCGCATTGAACAGATGCAGGTGCACGACGGGGTGCAGCAACATCGAACCGCCGTGGCATTCGCGACGCAGGGCGCTGCCGACGACATGTCCCGAAAGGTCCACTACGGGAAAAAGCTCTTCGCCGTTGTCATGTCCGACGGAACAGCCTGCAGATCTATCATCGTTTTTCAACATGGTCGTATCAAAAGAGGGAAATCCCGCCCCGCCGGAAGATTCGCGATCAGAGCCGGGGGCCCGATTCGCGCGGCTGCCCGACCTCATAGCCCAGCTGCCGCATCCACTCGACGGTAGGCGCATCGACCTGATCCGTTCGGTCGGTCCACCGCCCGCTCTCCACGAGCAGCCGCTTGCGCTCCTCGAGAGCCTGCTGCAACGGGAAATCGGGACGCCGCAACTGCGACCTCACCATACGTTCCGAAGGACGTATCCGCCGATCGAAGACATCGAGCAAGGCCGGACGCCGGGCACCCTCCCATTTAAATCCCTTCAGAATGAGTTCGCGATCGGGTGTCAGTTTGGTCAAAGGCGCAATATGCCATAACGGCTCCTTGCGATAGGTGATCTGCACCACATCCTTCTGCTCGATATAGAACGAGCAGTCGCCGCTCTCGAGGAATGTTACATCGGTGATCTTCGGCGGCTCGCCGTCCTGCATGTAATAGATCGTCTGCACGTTGCCGTTCACATCGTTGCGGTAAATCTCGTTGTCGCGGAACCAGGCGGTCATCTGCTTGCCCGCAACCTGGTTGTAATGCATCGTATCGAGCTGCGCGGCCATGATCGGATTGCCCATGCACTCGGCCCGGGCGATCTGCTGCCGTTCGGTATAGACGTCGATCCACTCGGCCGTAATCTGGTTGCCCTGGTTCCACAGCACAGGATTGATATAGAGATGGATTGTCGAGTCGGTGCTGATGGCTGTCATCGAATCGCAGACCGCCTGCATGTCCGAACGGAAGATCCGCACATTGCGGTATCCCTTCATCAGACGGTAGATCGAATCGCGCGGCAAGGTATCCGCTTCCCCGAGCGAATCCACCTGCAGGGTATCGGGCCGCTGCAGCAGCGAATCGGTAACCAGCAGCAGCAGCGAATCCATCTCCCGGGTATTGCGCTCGATCAACGAATCGAGCGTCCGCAACTCGGTGGAATCGATGACGATAAGCTTGCCCCTGCGGGCCGCGCGGGCCTGCCGGGCCTTGAGTTTCGATTCGAGTTTGAGCCGCTGGGCCGCAAGACGTTTCTCCTCGCGCTCCTTCTGGGCCAGCAGCTTGGCCGTGCGTTTCTCCTGACGCTTGGCCGCGATCTGTTCGAGCATCTTTTTCCGCTCCTCGGCCTTGGCCGCCTTCTCCCGGGCCCGGACTTTCCGGGCCTGTTCCTTCAGATAGGCCTTGCGGGCATCGCCGGTGAGCGTATCGAGGGGGTTGATCGCCGGCTGACGCAGCGAATCGGCACCCACGGCAAGCGAATCGGACGGCAATGCAGGTTCACGGGCCGACAGAGAGTCGGCACCGGCCGGCCGGGAAGAAAGACCGACAGAGTCCTCCGGGGATACGGAAACACGTCCGGACAGCGAATCGGCCCCGATATCGAGCGGACGTCCGACGACATCGGCACCGGAAACGGCACCGGAAGCGGCGAGCGTATCCGTTGCCGGGAGAGTACCCTCTGCCCGCGCCAACGAATCGGCCCGGGCACGCTCGGCAGCCCGGCGTTCGGCCGCCTCGTTGATCGTATAGAGGAACATCGAATCGGCCCGCACGAAGAGCGAATCCCCCTGCGAGAGGTCGTAGCTCACCACTGCGGGATCGCGCGTCAGCAGGGCATCGCCCGGCTCCTTCCAATACTCGCCGTAGTCGCCGAAGGCCAGCACCTTGTGCTCCGTATCGTCGATCTGCACGTCGCGGCGCAGGATGACATGGTTGCGCATGCGGTAGAAATCGATGCTGTCGCTCCACATCTCCTGCTTCTCGGTGAGCAGATAGCCGTTGCGTGTAACGATATAGAGCGTATCGAGTTTTTCGTAGGAGCCCCTGTCGGCATAAAGATAGTCGCCGTCGCGGTTCCAGATATTCGTCCGATCGTAGAAATAGGCGTTGTCCGTAGCCATGTTGTAGACGACCGAATCGCCCTTGAGCTCGTACTCGTCGTTGCGCATCTCGACCCGCTCCACGGCAATCAGCTCCTTCGTGTCTGCATAGTAATAGCCTCGCACGGCCTCAAGCAGATTTTCCCGGTTGGTAAGCACTCCGCCCCGATCGAACTGTCCGACGCTGTTCTTCGTATTGAAGACAAAATCGTAGGTATAGAGCGTGGCGTCGCCGTCGATCACCTTCACGATGTCGGAATAGACGCGCGCTTCGTTGCGCTCGCCGTCGTACTCGGCCCGGTCGCCGTAAATATAGGTGGTATTCTTGTTGATGAGCACATGGCCGAAGAACTCGATCCGCATGTCCGAATAACGGACCGCAGAATCGCAGGTGATGACCGCACCGTTGTGCTGCGCCGCGAAGTTGCCCACCAGAAAGATCACCGAATCACCCGGGGCTACCGGCCCCATGAGATCCGACTTGAGGTCGATGAGTTTCTTCTCGCCCTGCGGCGGATCGGCGGGCTGCATGGCGCTGTGCGCCCCGAGAATCCCGGCAGCGAACAGCGCAACGGCAGCTATAGTTCCGAATCGGCGCACGCGTTACTTGACCCAGTGTTTGTTTTCGAACTCGCCGTTGCGGAATTCCGGGTCGATATAGACGTACATGCCGTCGATCTTCTTCGTGAGCCACTCGCGGAAGACCCGCTCCTGCTTGTCGGCAAGAGCCATCTCCTCAAGCCGCAGGTAGTCTTCGTTGAGCGATGCGGCGTGCGTGGGGATCACCTCCACGAGCTTGACGATCTTGGCCATCTGGTTGCGCAGCATGTCTTCCGTCAGGAAGGCGTCCGACACCTCGCCCGGCTTGAGCTGGATCAGCGCATTATAGTCCGCCAGGCTCTTGAAATGGCCGAAATCCTCCTTGAGGAACTTCGTAACGGTCATCTTCGCATTGGGCATGTAACGCTCCAACAGCTCGTGATTCGAAACCAGACCGCCGTTCATCTTCGAGGCCTCGTCGTCCGAATAGAGCAGTGCGGCCTTCTCGAAAGTGATCGAATCCTTGTGGATCAGATCGGCGATGCTGTCGAGCTGCTGCAGCGTCTCCGACAACTCGGCGCTCGTGAAAACCGGATGGAGAATGATATGGCGGAAGTGGTAGAGCTGCCCGCGCTTGTCGAGTAGCTGGATGATATGGAATCCGAACTGCGACTCCACGACCTCGGATATCTGCCCGGGTTTCATGCTCTCAAGAGCCTCGGCGAACGAAGCATCGAGGGCCGAGAGCGGCGTGGGATCCATCTCGCCGCCGCGCATGGCTGCATCATCCTGCGAATACATGCGGGCGAGGTTCTCGAAACGCGCCTTGCCCGTGATGACCCGTTCACGCATGTCCAGCAGACGTTCGCGCGTACGCTGCTTGGCCTCCTTCATCGATTTGGGGAACTTCGTGATCTGCGCATAGACATACTGGTCGGCAATCAGCGGCAGGCTGTCCTTCGGAATCGACTTGTAGTAGCGTTCCACCTCGCCGGGGATCACCGTAACCTTGTCCACGACCGTATTCTGCATGGCGCTGGCATAGGCCTGCTCCTCATAACGCTGGCGGAGAATCTCGCGCAGCGTGAAGATCGGCATGTGGTGTTTGGCCTCAAGCTTCGAGATCGATCCCTCCAGATCCACCATCTGCTGCACCTGGTCCTCAACGCTCGTCATGATACTGATGTTGTCGATCTCCACGGAGTCGATCTGCGCCTGGTTGTAGAGCAGCTTCTGCGTCATGAGCGCCTCGAGCGCCTCGTTCATCGGGTCGCGGTCGGAGGTATAGCCCTCCTGCCGGCGCTGCTCGACAAGCTGCCGTGCGTACTCGTCCACTTCGGAATAGAGGATCGACGACCCTCCCACGACGGCAACCACCCGGTCGAGCATCACCTGGCGCTTCTGGGCGAAAGCCCCCACGGCCAGAAGGATCGACACGGCCAGTATGCCTCTTCTAAACATGCGTGTTTTCGGTTTATTCATCATTTTTCAGTCTGTTCTGTTTCGGTTTGTTCCTTCGGTGTATCCTCTTCTCCATAGATGCGTACATTCCCTTCGTCCAGAGCCCGTTCGTAGAGTTCCTCTTCATGACGGCGGATCACCTCACCCTGCCGCTGGTTGAAAAGGATACGACGGATCGTCGGCCGCAGGCGTTCGAGCGGAATAGGCTCGCCCTCGCGGCGCACCGCGTCGATCTGGAAATAGTATTGAGAATGGCTGTCGCGCATCTCCTGTACGGAAGAGGTCGCCAGCAAAGCGTCGTAATTCTGATTGCGGAGCGTGGGCAGATAGCTCAGGTATTCCGGAAAATCGATCCACTGCTCGCTGAAATCATAGACCGTAAAGTCGTTTTTGGCACAGATGTCGCGGAAATCCCGCTGCTGGGCCGCGGATTTGGCGTTCATCAGCGTCTTGAGCTTCACCGCCTGGCGATAATGGAGTCCCAGACGCACGATCCGTCCCTTGACGATAGGCCGGTCAAGCCGGAAGTCGCCCTTGTGGGCGTTATAGTAGGCGGCAATCTCCTCGTCGGTGAAAACCGTGTCGATCGAACGGTCCACATAATGCTGGTCCAGCTTGCGGATAAGCAGCGCCTGACGGTACTCCTCGACCATACGGTCGATATCGTCGGCCGACGTGGAGAAGAGCTCCTCCGCCTCTTCGAGCTTGAGCTGCTTGCGCACCCAGCGATCGACATACATCCGGATATAGGCCGCACTGTCATCGCCTGTCAGTCCCTGCGGGACCGCATTGCGCACGTCGCGACGATGCAGTTCGCGTCCTCCGGCCCGTGCGATGACCTCGTCGCCGGCAAAATAACGGGGCAGCTCCCGGCAACCCGCCAGCAGCAGCACACCCGCCACGACCGCTATTTTCGCGCTCCACTTCATTTTCCAACAGGCAAAGATAGGGCTTTTACTCGTAATTAACGCAATGCCCGGGAGATTATTACGCCTCGGCGCGATTTTTCTCCTCCGCCTTCATGCGCTGCAATGCACGCCACATCATGTATCCCGAGACGACGAAAACCGCCAAAGCCACGACATACACCACCACATAGAGCGTCCGACCGGGGATCAGGTCGATAAGCAGCGTGTTTTCATGTCCGGTGGCGAGCATCAGATAGGCCACCGCATTGTTCAGGGCATGGAGAATCATCGCCGCCCACAGAGAATCGGTAGCGATATAGACATATCCGAGCACCAGTCCCACGACAAATCCGTTGATGACCTGCACGGGCTGTCCGTGCAGCACGCCGAAGAAGAGCGACGAGACGACCCAGGCGATCGTTACCCCGTAGCGGGCGCGCAACGATCCGAGAACCAGGCCGCGACAGATGAGCTCTTCGAAGACCGGCGCAAAGAGCACCAGCGAGAGGATCGTCCAAAAGCCGCGCCCCACCTGAATCTGCAACTCGGGGAGAAGGGCGAAAAGCGGCTCGAGGACCACCCCGACTGCACACATCATCACAAAGGCCCAGAGCAGCATCGCCGGATCGAGGCCGCGCAGGGAAAACCGCGCCCAACGGCCGCGTCCTCCGCGCGCGCGCCGATAGTAGAGAAGTCCGCCCAGCGCCACGGACATCGACACGAAATAAAGCGCCGCGACCAGCTTGCCCACAGCCGCCGGCTCCATCGTATTGAGATTCATGCCGTGTCCGGCGAAGAGCGAGAACAGCATGCCCAGCAGGCCGACCACCACCTGGGCGCCGAGGGCGATGCCCAGCATGGCGAACAGATCGCCCGTCGTGGGAAAGCGGCGGCGGGGGCCATTCCCTTTTTCCGCCGTCGCAGCCGTCGCACGGAGCGCTTCCGGCTGCACCTGCGCCCCGGATTGCGGAGTCGGGAATCCGCCCGGATTCTCCTCCTTTCGTTTCTCTTCCATCTTTTCCATAGACAAATCAGATTACCCGGTCCGGTTGTACCGGACATTCCGGCTTCAAAGATAGTGCAAGGCGCGTGCAACGCCAAATTTTATTCGTACGCCGCACGGACACACCTTTCCGTGCCGGGAAATATCCGGGTAAAGATACACCATGCGGCGCACAATTCCAAATCGGGTATTCCGCGGAGCGGTTTCTTTTCCCGACTGCCGAAGACTTCCGGAAGAGCGGTCAGGACGCTGTTTTACCGGCGGGAGCCGATGCCGGAGATGCCGCATGCCGCGGGTAATTTTGCACGACGATTGCGTATTTACATAGAATTTGATTAAATTTGCCTGCTTATTACACGGTATCGAATCATTATGGCAAAGGTTATCGCATTAGCCAATCAAAAGGGCGGCGTGGGCAAAACCACGACTGCCATCAATCTGGCGGCATCGCTGGCTCTGCTGGGCAAGAAGGTGCTGCTGCTCGACGCCGATCCGCAGGCCAACGCCACGTCGGGCCTGGGCTTCGACATCAACCTCGAAGGCATCTACGAGTGCATTTCCGGGCAGAAACGCGCCGAAGAGGTAATCCTTCCGAGTCCCGACGTCAAGAACCTCTGGCTGCTGCCTTCGTCGATCGATCTGGTAGCCGCCGACACCGAGCTTCCCAAGATGGAACATGCCCACCACGTCATGAAGCGCATCGTCGATTCGGTCCGTGAGCGCTTCGACTACATCTTCATCGACTGCTCCCCCTCGCTGGGTTATACGACGGTGAACATCCTCACGGCCGCCGACTCGGTACTCATTCCCGTGCAGTGCGAATACCTCGCCCTCGAAGGTCTTTCGAAGCTGCTCAACACGATCCGCAAGGTCAAGAGCAGCCTGAACCCCGATCTCGACATCGAGGGCTTCCTGCTGACGATGTACATGCGCAACCGACTCAACAACCAGGTGGTCAATGAGGTTCGCGAGCACTTCGGGGAGCTGGCCTATGACACAATAATCCAACGCAACATCCGTTTGGGTGAAGCCCCCTCGCACGGGAAGCCCGTCATGCTCTACGATGCGAGCGCCGTCGGTTCGACGAACTATCTGAATCTGGCACGGGAATTCCTCAAACGCGACCGCAAACGCAGCAAATAAAACGCATACGGATATGAAACAAAAGGGATTAGGACGCGGTTTGGATGCCATCTTCGGCAGCGAACCGATCGACGCAAGGCTCAAACCGATGAGCCGGATGGCCGAGATCGAAATCGGAGACATCATCCCCAACCCCACCCAGCCGCGCACGCAGTTCGACGAGGAGGCCCTCGACGAACTGGCCGACTCGATCCGCCAGCTGGGTGTCATTCAGCCCATCACGGTCAAGAAAGGCGCGGAAGGCAAGTATATCATTATCAGCGGCGAACGTCGCTGGCGGGCCGCACAGCGTGCCGATCTGAAGAGTCTCCCGGCCTACATCCGCGAGGTGGATGACGAGAATCTGCATGCCATGGCCCTCGTGGAGAACATCCAGCGGCAGGACCTCAACGCCATCGAAATCGCACTGGGCATGCAGCGTCTGATCGACGAGTGCCACCTCACGCAGGACGCCCTCTCGGAGCGGGTCGGCAAGAAACGCTCGTCGGTGGCGAACTACCTGCGGCTTCTGAAGCTCCCGGACGAGGTGCAGCTCGCCCTCAAGGAGGGACTCATCTCGATGGGGCACGCCAAGGCCATTGCCGGAGCCCCCGAGAAGGAGCAGCTGCGCGTGCTCAAGCGCTGTGTGAAGAAGGGGCTCTCGGTCCGTCAGGCCGAGGAGCTCGTCCGCTCGCTTACCGAAGCCGCAGCGGAACGCCCGGCTCCTTCCGACGACGAGGAGTACCCCGAAAGCTACTCGCGGCTGGTCGAACTGCTCGAACCCTGCTTCTCGCAGGACATCGCCATCAAACGGACCCGCAACGGCGGCGGACGCATCGTGATCGGGTTCAACGACGACAAGGATATAGAACGCTTCATCGAACGCTTCACGAAACGCTCCTGAACCCGGCATGACAACGATCCGGCTCCGACTTCTGCTTGTGCTCACCGCCCTGATGCTGGTGCTGCCCGCCACGGCGCAGCTGCACCGCGGCACCCGTACGCTCATCCGGAGCGGAAAATTCGAAAAGCCGGACTCGCTGCGGTCGAAGCATGACTCGCTGCGGTTCGCCGCACTCGCCCATCAGATCGACTCGCTGGGCGCAATCGACTATGCAGCCGACTCCGCAGCCGTGGCGCAACTGCGGACCGACGACCGGTACACGCTCGACTCGATCGCCGCGGCACGCTATGCCGCCGTACTCGAAGGTCGCGACACAACCGCCAAACGCCCCCTGCTCAAGAAGGGGTGGTTCATGAGCGACTCGATGTCGCTTTCGAAGGTGTGCTGGATCTCGGCCGTGCTGCCCGGATACGGACAGGTCTACAACAAGCAGTATTGGAAGCTACCGGTCCTCTACGGTACGATCGGCACCGGACTGGCACTCTATCTGAACGAGAACAGGACCTACCGACCGCTCAAAAGAGCCTACGACGACTATACCAATGTCAGTCTTTCGCGCAGTCCCGAACTCGATGCCCTGCAGTCGAAAATGATCCGCAGCAACACGCGCCGGCAGCTTTACCTGGGCATCACGATCGCCTCGTACATCTATTTCCTCGGCGACGTGGCGGTGAACTACTCGACCAACGAGGTATCGAACGTCAAGAAGGCCACCACGCTGGCCTGCATCTTCCCCGGAGCGGGACAGATCTACAACAAAAGCTACTGGAAGGTTCCGTTCGTCGTGGGCGGTTTCGCCTCGATGATCTACTGCATCGACTGGAACAACCGCGGATATCAGCGTTTCAAGAAGGCCTACAGTCAGATCAGCGACTACGAGCAGCATCCCGAGAAGTACCCCGACGGCCCCGTCGATGAGTTCGGCGGGCGCTATTCGGCCTCCTACATCCTCAACCTGCGCAACAACTTCCGACGCAACCGGGACCTCTGCATCATCATCTCCGGAGCCCTTTACATCCTCCAGATCATCGACGCGCACGTCGATGCCCACCTGAAGGACTACGACATCTCGGACGATCTTTCGATGAACCTCGAACCGCTGGTGAACGCCACCTACGTCCCCACAGCAGGCGGCAACCGCCCGGTATTCGGTTTCAACATGAGCCTCAAATTTTAGACGATGAAAAAACTCCTCACCCTCGCGTTGCTGCTCTCGGTCGTCGCTTCGGCCTCGGCCCTCGACCGCAGACCGCGCAAAAAGAAACGCGACCGCAAAAAAGAGCAGACCGAGCAGGTCGCCGCACCCGCTCCGGCTCCGGCCATCGAAACGCCCGAAGAGCCGGAGATGACCGAGGCGGAGCCCGAACCGGAACCCGTCAATGACATCACACTGGGGCTTACGGCCGTTCAGGCCGATTCGCTGGTGGCCATATGGCGTGAGCGGCAGCAGGCGGAGGCATTCACGGAGTTTTTCGACTGCTTCGTCCGCGAGGATTCCACAGCCACGGCCGAGATTCCGGATCCTGCTCTCGACACGCTCTATGCCGAGCGGCTGCGGGCGCTTGTTTCACCCATTCCACTTCCCTACAACTACATCGTCAAGGGCTACATCAACCGCTACATCAATCCCCGCTACGGAACGATCAACCGTATTCTGGGACTCTCGCAATATTACTTCCCGCTGATCGAGGATGCGCTGCTCCGCGAGGGACTCCCGATCGAACTGCGGGCCCTTCCGATCATCGAATCGGCTCTCCAGCCGACGGCCGTATCGCCGGCCGGGGCTGTCGGACTGTGGCAGTTCATGCCCTCGACGGGCAAAAGCTACGGTCTGGAGATCAACTCGCTCGTGGACGAGCGCCGCGACCCGGTACGTGCCACGGAGGCCGCATGCCGCTATCTGAAGGATCTTTACGCCATCTACAACGACTGGACGCTGGCCATCGCTGCCTACAACTGCGGTCCCGGCAACGTCAATAAGGCCATCGCACGCTCGGGCGGCAAGACTTTCTGGGAGATATACGACTACCTGCCACGCGAGACCCGCGGATATGTCCCGGCATTCATCGGCGCCTCGTATGCCTATGCCTACCACCGCCAGCACGGCATCGACCCCGAACCAGCCCCCGTGCCCCTGTCGGTCGATACGGTGCGCATCGACCACCTGATGCACTTCCAGCAAATCGCCTCGACGATCGACCTGCCGGTGGAGACGCTGCGACTGCTCAACCCGCAGTACAAGCTCGACATCGTCCCGGCTACGACCAAGACCTATACGCTGGTGCTTCCGCAGCGCAACGTCTCGCAATATATCGCCCACGAGACGGAGATCCGCGGAAAGGACTCGCTCTATCTCAAGGAGTACATCAATCCGGCCAATATCGAAAAGAAACGGCAGCAACAGAGCGGCACGGTCTATGTCGTCAAACGAGGCGACACGCTCGGCGCCATCGCACGCCGCTACCATGTTACCGTCTCGCAGCTCATGCGCTGGAACAAGCTCAAAAGCGCCCACAAGCTCCGTATCGGACAGCGGCTGCGCATCGAAGGGCGATAAGACGGACAACGCATGATCCCCGACCACGATACGATCGTTGCCCCGGCCACAGCTCCGGGAGGCGCCATCGCCGTCATTCGCGTGAGCGGCGCCGAAGCCCTTGCGCTCTGCGACCGCATCTTCCGCGGCCGCACGCCGCTTGCCGGGGCTGCCCCCTACACGGTCCATTACGGAACGATCGTGGATGCGTCGGCCGCCGCCGAAACGCCGCGTATCGTAGACGACGTGCTGGCCACCGTCTTCCGGGCCCCACACTCCTATACGGGCGAAGATTCCGTGGAAATTTCCTGCCACGGCTCCTCCTACATCGTCGCGGAGATCCTGCGTCTGCTGATCGCCGCCGGCGGACGTATGGCCACGCCTGGAGAGTTCACCATGAGGGCCTATCTGGCGGGGAAACTCGACCTGGCGCAGGCCGAGGCCGTCGGTGATCTGATTGCCGCCTCGTCGCGGGCAGCACATGCCCTGGCCACGAACCAGATGCGCGGCGGCTACTCCTCGGCTCTCGAGACGCTCCGCGAACGGCTGCTGCATCTGACCACCCTGCTCGAACTGGAACTCGACTTCTCCGAAGAGGATGTCGAATTTGCCGACCGCCGGGCACTCCGCGATACGATGGAGCAGATCGGCCGTGAAATCGACCGTCTGTGCAGCTCCTTCGCATTGGGCAACGCCCTCAAGGAGGGAATTGCCGTTGCAATTGTCGGTGCGCCGAACGTCGGAAAATCAACCCTGCTGAACCGGCTGCTGCATGAAGATCGCGCCATGGTCTCGGAAATCGCCGGCACGACACGCGACGTAATCGAGGAACGGGCCAATATCGCCGGGGTCCTGTTCCGTTTTCTCGATACGGCCGGAATCCGCACAACGGGGGACAGGCTGGAGCAAATGGGCATCGAACGCACGATGGAGAGCATCCGCCGGGCGCAGGTGGTGATCCGCCTTGTCGATGCACAGCACGGCATCGATCAGGATCAGTCCGCATCGCAGATCGAGATACGCCCCGACCAACAGGTGCTGACCGTATATAACAAGATGGATGCGGCATCGGAAGGATTCCGTCTGCCGGAAGGAGCTCTCGGAATCTCGGCCAGGCGGGGTGAAGGCATCGACGCCTTGTGCGAAGCGCTGCGGAATGCGGTAGACACCGAAGAAGTCTACCACGGAGATCCGGTCGTCTCGAACAGCCGCCATTACGAGGCACTCACAGCTGCCCGAAAATCATTGGCGCATGCACTGGAAGGAATGGACGCAGGCCTTCCCACGGACCTGCTGAGTGAAGAGGTTCGCGAAGTGATCCGGCACCTGGGCGAGATTACGGGCCGCGGAGTCATCACGCCGGATGAAATCCTGAAGAATATCTTTTCGAATTTCTGCATCGGCAAGTAACGGCTTGTAAACAACCATAACCAACCATAACTATTTAGAATAAAGTCGCTGTATATCAGCGACTTTTGTTTTTGCATGCTTTCCAGTTGCCGTTTGGAGATCACGAATTTTCTCCATATTTTCCTACCATATTTCTACCGCGGAGCAAATTCCACATAAGCCGAAATATCACACTGACGCATTAGTTGACGTGTGTTGACAGTGGTTTACATGTGTTGACAAAATCCGGGAGAAATTAGGCGAAATTACGGCCAACGTAAAGGAGGAAAAGATGCAAGTTAGAAAGATTTGTCAGTGGTGCGGAAAACCCTTCATCGCACAGAAAACAACAACCTGCTATTGCAGCCACCAGTGTTCCAACCTGGGCTACAAGGAGCGGATTCGGGAACGCCGACGTCAGTTGAAGCGGGCGCAGGAATTACTTCAACCGCGACAAGCTGCCGAAGGGCAGGACTTCTTCTCGTTCGCCCAGGCCGCAAAACTGATGGGCGTCACCCGGCAATACATTTATAAGCTGGTCAAGGAGTCCAAACTGCGGGCCTCGCGTCTGAGTGGGAAAAAGTCGCTCATCCGCCGTGCGGACATCGAGCTGATGATGAAGACCAAGCCTTACGAGCGCATCATGCCCAAGGATGACTTCGACATCACGGAATACTACACCGCCGAAGAGATTGCCCAAAAGTACAAGGTTAACGCAAAATGGGTATGGACCTACACGCGGCAGCACAAGGTGCCGAAGGTGCGCATCCGCCAGTTCAACTATTACAGCAAGAAGCATATCGACGCTGCCTTCGCCAAATACGAGGTCGATTCCGACCTCACGGAGTGGTACACCCCCGAAGAGATTCAGGAGCGATACGGCATGACTATCTCGATGCCACCGAAATCTGGTATCGGATGAAGCATCACTGCCAGTTGCATCAACAGGACAGGACTGTTGGGCGAAAGTTGGAACGCTTCATGACCACGTTTGTACTCTCCCCATCCAAGGAAGAGTCAGAGAA
>JALFNK010000019.1 GCA_022782405.1 Alistipes sp. | reverse complement strand
CCGTTTTTGGCAAACACGACACCCTGCACGTCGGAGATGCCTCCGCGCATCCGGAACTCCGTAGTGACACCTTCGCGGCGCAGGGCCGCTGTCAGCTCCTCCCAGTTACGGCAGCGGGGGACGGCATCGCACAGGGCATGGTAGATTTCGTATTTCGTCTTGTCCGGTTCGCGCAGCCGGTACTCCTTGACCTGTTCCTTGCCCGATGCAAAGTAGAGTCCGTAACGGGCGGTCAGTTGCTTGCAGAGCCGCTCCGAACGGTAGTGGTCGTTGCGGTCGGAGATCGTCCGTCCGTCGTTGCCCACGCGGTTGAAGAGAATATGCAGGTGGGGATGTTCCCGGTCGCGGTGGTGGACAATGATAAGTTGTGTATCCTTGATCCCCATCCGGTCCAGATACTCCACCGCAATGGAGAGCAGCAGTCGGTTGTTCAACCGGGCGGCATCCCGGGGCGAAAAGGAGAGTACGACGTGTCCCACGGGTTTCGAAACCCTGGGGTTTTGCGCAGCCTGCCGTTCGAATCCGCGGATGATGGAGGGCGTGTCCTTGAACAGAACGCCCATCCCGGCCAGGCAATCGGCGCCCTTCCCGGGACCGAAAATGTATTGGACGGCTCCGCTGAAGGAGCCGCCTTTCGAGAGTTTTGCAATCATGACAGTTTGTCGATTCGGGTGAGCAGCGCATCAATTCGATCGACCAACGCCGCCAAAGTGGCGGTATCGCGTCCGTACCCGGCCACATGCGCCATGCGGGCGAGTTGGTTGAGGTTGTTCGCCATGCCGGTGAGCTGCCGCAGCAGGGTGAGCATCTCGGGAGTCATCCGGGCGCGGACGATGCTCCGGGCAAAGGCGCGCCGGGCGTATTCGGCACACACGAGACCGGCGACCCGTGCCTTGCGGCACAGGACGTCGTAATCGGTCTCGGTCAGGCAGACGACCAGCCTTCGTTTGAGTCGTTCCGTTTCGGGTTTGGGCGGGCGGCCGCCTCGCGGGCGGTTCGGATTCTTCGGACTTTTCATCTGTGTAATGTATCATAGACCAGCGGGATGGATTCGGGAGGTTTCGGGTGTCTCGAAACATAAACTTGCTTTTATTACAACCCGGAATCTCCCTCCGCGGCTGCCGAAGCCAGTTTTTCGCCGAAAGCCTCCATTTCTCGGCCGATCACCGTCTCGGAAAATTTGGCGTAATGGCGGGTCATGTTGGTGTTCGAGTGTCCGAGGATCTTGGCCAGCACGTCGATCGGCATTCCGTATTCGACCGCCATGCAGGCAAACGTATGGCGGGCGCAATGCGTGGTCAGCACTTTGTCGATGTCGCAGACGATGGCGATCTCCTTCATAAAGGCATTCATCTTCTGGTTGCTCGGCAGGGGCAGCACCCGTCCGCGGGCTTGGCAGACTGCGTCGTGCTCGTAGCGGCGGAGGATCTCCAATGCCATCGGGAGCAGGGGAATGCGGCTCATTACGGCGGTCTTTTCGCGCGGCTTGTGGATCCACCAGCGTCCTTCGTCGTCGCGCGAGATGTGTTCGCGCCGCAGGTGGTCGGCATCGGCGAAAGCCAGCCCCGTCAGGCAGCAGAAGACAAAGACGTCGCGGATACGGGCCAGCCGGTGGTCGAGTTGCTTGCGGGTCAGGATTTCCAGCTCGCGGGCCGTGAGGTGCTCTTTGGCCTGCGCCTGATCCTCCTTGAGCTTGTAGTAGCGGAAAGGGTTTTTGGCAATCCATTCGTTGCGCAGGCAGTAGAGTACGAAGTTGCGCAGACAATCCATGACGGCCACGGCGCCGTTGTGGCGGCAGCGGTGTGCCGTTTGCAGGAAGAGACTGAATCCGTCGAGAAACTCGTAGTTCATTCGCTCGACGGGAATATCCTCCTCCGGGCCGCGCTGGGCAAGGTACTGTTTCAGATAGCGCAGCAGCCGTTCGTACTTGTCGGCTGTCCGCTGGGTGATGCGCACGCCGACCTCTGCCTGCCGCCGTTGGACGTAGTCGCCCAGCCCCGCGATCAACATCATGGTGTGTTTGAGCGGGTTGAAGTAACGCTGTTTGATTTGCAGGGCATTGGCTTCGAAACCTTCGGCAAGCAGCTTGCTGCGGATGTCGAGAATCTGTACACGGAATTCGTCCAGCATTTCGTTGATCTTCAACGACAGACGGCTGGTCCCCATCATCCGTTCTTTTCGCTGGTTCCACAGCTCGGGTCGTCCCTCGCAGTTGAAATAGATCTCCTGACGGAAACTGCCCGTTGTAATTCGGGCATAAATGGTTGCGAATCCGTCTTTTTTCGTTCTTCCCTTTCGCATCAGGAAGAGAATCCTGAAACTCTCTTGTCTCATGGTTTTGTAAAATTTAGAGGTTAACAAAACGCTGACAAGAAAAATCTATTGCGGTGCAAAATGCAGCAGCTCAATGCATTATAAGCAAAAAAGGTGGCAGTTTGCTCGCCCGGCTCCCGATTTGACCCCTTTGCCACCAAATTGCCACCCGAAGGTTTTCGGCGAAATACTTTTCGGTGACGGAGGTCGGGATGCTGGCCAATTCGGTCAATTTGTTGATATACAACTGTTTTGCGTTGTTATGCATCCGGGCTTCCACAAAAAAAGGAGCCTCGAAAAAGGCTCCTTTGTGCGGATAAAGGGACTCGAACCCCCACGCCGTAAGGCATCAGATCCTAAGTCTGACGTGGCTACCAATTACACCATATCCGCGACTTGAGGACAAAGATACGAAAAAATTGCGTAATACGGTTCCGAGCTCCCTATTATTCAGCTTTTTTATCTATTTTTGTCTGTAATTTTTGCGATTTATGCCCCAGTCGATTACTCTTGTCCTGACGCCGAAACAGGCAGCCGATACATCGCTCCATGCCTCGTTGGCTGCCCGCCGTTTGGGGGTCCCGGAGGCGGATCTCGCGCTGGTGCGGGTTGTCAAACGCTCGATCGACGCCCGCCAGCGGCAGGTCAAGGTCAATCTGACGCTTGAGGTCTATGTCGATCGCGAGCCGCTGCCCGCGCCCGTGCATTTCGACTATCCCCAGGTTGCGGGCCGCACGGAGGTCGTCATCGTGGGCTCCGGACCCGCCGGACTGTTCGCCGCACTGCGGCTGATTGAACTGGGATTCCGTCCCATCGTGCTGGAGCGCGGCCGCGACGTCTCGGCGCGCAAGCGCGACATCGCGCAGATCAACCGCAACGGTGCCGTGCCGACCGATTCGAACTACGCCTTCGGCGAGGGCGGCGCCGGGACCTTCTCCGACGGAAAACTCTTCACGCGCAGCAAGAAACGGGGCGACTACAACAAGGCGCTGCGGACGCTCGTCTTCCACGGCGCCACCCCCGAGATCCTCTACGAGGCGCATCCCCATATCGGCACCGACAAGCTGCCCTACATCATCCGGAATATCCGGCAGACGATTCTCGATGCGGGCGGCCAGTTCCGCTTCGGGAGCCGCGTAACGGACCTGCTGCTCCGCAGCGGCCGTATTTGCGGCGTCTGCGCGGGCGACGAGCGGATCGAAGGAGCTGCCGTGGTGCTGGCCACGGGACATTCGGCCCGCGACATCTACGAACTGCTTTATGCCCGCGGCGTGCGTGTCGAGGCCAAACCCTTTGCCATGGGCGTGCGTATCGAGCATCCCCAGGCGCTCATCGACTCGATCCAGTACCATTGTCCGACACGCGGAGAGTACCTTCCGGCCGCCTCCTATTCGCTCGTGAGCCAGGAGGGCGGGCGCGGCGTCTACTCCTTCTGCATGTGTCCCGGGGGCTTCATCGTCCCGGCGATGACCGATGCGGCGGAGTCGGTCGTAAACGGCATGTCGCCCAGCGGCCGTACGTCGCCCTATGCCAATTCGGGACTGGTTACCGAGGTGCGTCTCGCCGATTTCGAATACCTCCGGCCGCAATGGGGCGAGCTGGCGGGACTGAAGTTCCAGCAGGCCTTCGAGGAGGCGGCGCGCCGCGAGGGCGGGGCGCATCAGATCGCTCCGGCGCAGCGTGTGGCGGACTTCGCCGCCGGGCATGCGAGCTCCTCGCTGCCTGCGACCTCCTATATTCCCGGCATCGTGCCTTCGCGCCTCGACCGCTGGATGCCTCCGTTCATTGCTCAAGGCCTCCGGCAGGGCCTTCGGACCTTCGGCGGCCGTATGCGGGGCTATCTGACCAACGAGGCGGTGGTCGTGGGCGTGGAGTCGCGCACTTCGACGCCCGTGCGGATTCCGCGCGATGCGGCGACGTTGATGCACCCCGAGGTTGCGGGGCTTTTCCCGGCGGGCGAGGGGGCCGGATATGCCGGAGGAATCATCTCGGCGGCCCTCGACGGCGAACGGATCGCCGAAGCCGTGGCCCGCTATGTAAAACCCTGAAAAACGTGTCCTATGGAGACTCCGAAAAAATACCTGCTCTTCGCCACCCTTCCCTATGCCTATCCGATCCTGCGGCCCCTGCAGGCGGAGATCCGCCGCCGGGGCGGTGAGGCGGCCTGGTTCCTCGAACCGGGATGTCCGGACATGCTTGTCGCGGGCGAACGGCGCCTGATGAGCGTCGGGGAGGTGATGGACTATGATCCGATCGCCGTCTTCTCACCGGTGCGCTACGTCCCCGACTTCTTCCCGGGAATCAAGGTATCCGTCTTCCACGGCTATGCAAACCGCAAGCGGTTCGAGGCCGTCGACGACCATTTCACGATCCGGGGCTGTTTCGACATCTACTGTTCGCAAGGACCGAGCAGCACCCCGACGTTCCGCGAACTTGAACGCAAGTACGGCTATTTCCGCGTCTATGAAACCGGCTGGCCGAAGGCCGACCTCTACTGCACGTCCGAGATGCAGCGGCTGCCCCGTAACGAGCGTCCCGTGATCCTCTACTCCTCGACCTTCTCACGGGGGATCACCTCCGCGCCGCTGCTCGTCTCGGAGATCGAACGTCTGGTCGAGGAGCGACCCTGGGACTGGATCTTCATGTTCCACCCGCTGCTCGACCCGGCCGTTTCGGAGCGTTACCGGCAGATTGCCGCTGCGCACGATAATGTCCGTTATGTGGGCAATACGTTCGATTTGGAGCCGTTGCGGCAGGCCGACGTGATGCTGTGCGACAGTTCGTCGATCATCATCGAATTCATGCTTATGGACAAGCCCGTCGTAACGTTCCGCAACTCGCATCCGGGTCCCTTCCTGCTCGATGTCCGCGAACCGCAGCAGGTCGGTCCTGCGCTGGAGCGGGCGCTCACGCGGCCCGACGATCTGATGGACGAGCTGCGCAAGTATGCCTTCTACCAGGAGCCGCACCGCGACGGACGCTGCGCCGCACGGGTGATCGATGCCGTGGACGACTTCCTCGGGCGGGGTTTCGACGGTCTGAAGCGCAAGCCGCTCAACCTGATCCGCAAATGGAAGATGCGGCGACGCTACCATTACTGGCCGTCGCCTTTCGGTGCGAAGAAGCGTCCGTAGGAAAATCAGATATGCAGCCCGCGGACAAGGCGGATCGTCCGGCGGGGATTCCCGCTGCCGCAGGCAAGCCATCCCAGAAAGAGAATCTTGCGGTCGTAGAAGCTGCGCCTGTACTCGGGGCGGGCATAGCGGCGGAGCCGCTGCCAGTTGTCGATCATCGTGCGGGCGAGCAGGTCGGCCTGAGGGCTTTCGGCCGATGCGCAGCGCCTCAATTCGCGTCTCAGGCGTGAGAAGAAGAGCCGGCAGGTCAGGTAGCGCATCTCGTCGTTGTAGTACTCCGAGGCATAAATTCCGTCGAGCAGCGTGCGCGTGCGGATGAGCACCTCGGGGTCGATGGGGCGGTGGAGCAGACTGCCCGCCACGAAGCGGTAGCGGTAGGTGGGATGGCTGTGGCTCACCAGGTGGGTGATGTGGCAGCAGTAGCGGGCCGTGAAGACCTCATCCTCGGCGTAGCAGAGATTCTCGTCGAAACGCAGTCCCAGCCGTTCGATCGTCGCCCGCGAAAACATCTTGTTCCAGGTCCATCCGAAACAGCGGATTCGCAGCAGCTCGGCCAGCACCTCCATGCAGGCCGCATGCCCTTGTTGCGGCGTGATGCGGCGGTCGGGTACGGGGTATTGCCGCACCCGCTCGCGGCCGTTTCGTGCGGGCCGCTCCTCGATGAGGTTCGTGAAGACGATGCCGTCTTCGCCGATGCCGCTGTCGCAGAATTGTGCGAGATGGTCGGGGGCGAGGCAGTCGTCCGAATCGACGAAAACCACGAATTCGCCCCGGGCATGGTCCAGCCCCAGGTTGCGGGCCCGGCTGACGCCCCGGTTCGGGCCGTGGAATACCCGGACCCGTGCGTCCTGCGCCGCGTAGCGGTCGCAGATCGCTCCCGAACGGTCAGGGCTCCCGTCGTCGATGAGCAGCAGTTCGAAGTCGGGCATCGTCTGGCAGAGGATGCTTTCGATGCATGCTTCGATGTATTTTTCGACCTTGTAAACGGGAACGATGACGGATACCTGCATGGCGATGTGTGGTGTGAAGCTTCTCGGTTTCTGGAGGTTGCCGGGTTAAACGTAGCGCAGAATCCCGTCTCCCGGGTACTGCGGCTGCAGAAGAAGCCGGTTTTCGGGGGAGAGCAGTATCGTATACTGGTCGATGCCCCGTTTGCAGCGCGTGCGGTGTTCGCGGATGCTCTCCAGGTAGTAGTGTTCGTTCGTGAGGCAGCGTTCGCGCGACACCTTTTCGTGGAAGAGGTGGAAGGCCACGGCGCGGAACTTGATGCGCAGCTGGCGGACGCCGCTGTTCTTCAGCCGAAGTCCGAATTCCGTATCTTCGAAACCCCATCCTTCGAAGGTTTCGTCGTATCCGTTCACGCGCAGGGCGTCCTCCCGCCACAGCGCCATGTTGCAGCTGCGTGGATTGTATTCCGGACTGAGCATCCGGTAGAATGCCGACATGAAGGGAATCCGCATCACGTTGTTGCTGCAATAGACGCCCTTGGTCATGGGCGTGAGCGAAGTGATCTCGCCATTGAGTACCTGTTGCGTGAGCTCTTTGGTGAGCATGCCGCGCGAGCCGGCGACGTAATGTCCCCGGCGGGCGAAGGCCAGGTGGTCCTGGATGAAATTCCGCTGGAGGATCAGGTCTCCGTCGATCTGAATGATGTAGTCGCAACGGCTGGCTGCAATGGCCTTGTTGCGGATGGCGGCCACGCGGAATCCGCGGTCTTCATGCCAGATATGGCGTATGGGAACCAGGGAGATATGCTCGAAATGGCGTACTACATCGCGTGTCTCCATTCCCGAACCGTCGTCGGCGATAAGGATCTCGTTGGGCAGCATGCTCTGCTGCATGACGCTGTCGAGACACAGATACAGGGCCCGGGGCCAGTTGTAGGTCGATATGATCAGCGATACGGTCATCGTGCGGTGTCGGTTATGAGGTGGATGCGGATCCGATACGGCCCTGCGTGCAAATTCTCTGCCGCGGGCTGTCCCGTATCGGGTCGCTTTCGGTCGGTACGTCTGTCGTTCATGGCGCAAAGATAGAACTTAATCCCGTTTGTCAATGAAAACGTGATTTTCGGTAAATACTGCGTCGCGGACCAAAATATTGTTACGGGAAGATGACAATGTGTGTTAAATTGATGACATGCAGCAGGTTGCCTGAAATCACATGCTGTAATAGTAAAAAATATCAAAAAAATATGAAATTTTTTTATTAAATAATTTGCACGGAATGCGATTTCGCCTTATCTTTGCAGCGAAGTTTTAAGGTTCATTTTAGGTTAGTAGTTTTAGGTTGGTGAGGAAACTGAGGATTGGGGACGTGTCCCCGGATCCGGGTTTCCTTTTTTTTATCTCTTTTTTCGAACAGCCTTTTTCTGTATCCACTTCCCGAAGCGAATCATCTTTAGTTGTGAGGCAAGGTCTGGCCCGAGTCCTTATCGGATGGTCTTCTGATAGATATCAAGTTGATTTTCAAGGATATTATTGTTTCCGGGTATGAATTTTATGTTATCAAATTGTTAAATATATTTAATATATTCATAAAATATTTGCATAAATAAAAAACAGCCCTTATCTTTGCAGTGAAGTTTTAAGGTTCATTTAGGTTAGTAGTTTTAGGTTGGTTGAGGAGATCGGCAGGTTGTGGAGCCGCGGGCTTCACTAAGACTCGAGGGGCGGTGCTCGTTCCGACGGTCGAATACCTCCGATTAAACCTCGTTTTTTGGCAAGGGGTGGTTCCCTTACCAAAAAAAGGTCCTAGTCGTGAGACTCGGACCTTTTTCTTTTTTGCCCCGGCACTTTCTGCGGGATCTGTCCCGCAGGCGGGAATTCCGTTCAACGCATGTCGATCTCTCGGAGGCCGATCGCAACCTCGATATCCCCCAGGGCGTAGCACCCGATATCGTAGGGATTGTAGCAGAAGGTGATCGAATCGGCCGTGAGGCGGAAGTTCTCCGTCATGCCGATCTCCTCGGGGAAGAAGCCCCGTGCGGCAAGTTCGTCCTGATTGCGTGCATCGTATTTTTCGCAGAGCTTTTTCAGAATCATCCGGTCGATACGTTCGATCTGCTCCTCGGTGAACAGATCGGCTGTCGTGATCTCATAGCCGCTGCCGAGCGAATAGGTATGGTATGTGGTACCATAGTATCCGTGTGCCCCGCCCGTATAACTCGACCGGGTAATCGTGCAGGTGAGCAGCGTGTCGAGCAGGGTTATTTCCGATTCCGCCGAAATTTCATAGCTGTGATTGGCGACGATGCCCGGTTGGTCGGGCATATAGGTCGTGTCGATCTCGCGGATCGAGGCTCCGATAGCCTCCTGCAAGGTTGCTGCGGGAATATCCTTACCGAAGAAGTATCCGATGTTGGCCTGCTCGATGGTCCGGAGCACCGGAGACTTGTCCGCGTTACGGATTGTTGCGAATCGGTATTCGATCCGGCATTCCGCTCCGTTGCGGGCAAGCAGCGTGTCGGCCGTTACGATATCGATTTCGGGTCTGACCGGCCCGCGGGAGCAGGACGACACGGCAAGCAGTGCCGCAGCCGCCAGAAGAAGCGTGCTTTGTTTCATTTTCGTGCGGTTAATAGTGATTCCTTTCGGGTAAAGATAGCGAAAAAGGGAATCCTGCGGCCTTTTGCGAAAAAAAAATCGCACTTTTTTGCGGAAAATTTTGGAGTTTCAAAATATGGCGCTATCTTTGCACCACAAAACTCAAACGGTGGATTCATCTAAGGGTTAGGATACATGCCTCTCACGCATGACATAGGGGTTCGAATCCCCTATCCACTACCAAAGGCCTGCTGATTTTCGGCAGGCTTTTTTTGTACCCGTATTGTCTGCAAAAGAAGCGGAAACGCCTTTCCGGCCCCTTGTTCCGGCGACGAAAAACGGGCGATCCCGAATGGGACCGCCCGCCTCTTTTCCCGGTAACGGGGTTACTTTTCCGTCTTTCCCTTGAAACGCTCGAGTTGGCGCTTCAGTGCGTCGATGGCTTCATCCACGGACTCCTCGAAGGCTTTGGACTGATGGCAGGCCACCAGATCCTCGCCCGGCATGTGCAGGGTGATGGTTGCGATCTTGTTCCCCTTCTCATGGTCCTTATCGAGTTTCAGAATCACTTCGGCATTGGTTGCGCGTTCGGCGAAGCGGTCCAGCTTCGCCATCTTGGCATTCACGAATTCGACCAGACGCTTGTCGGCATCGAATTTCACGGATTGAATCTGTACGTTCATAGCCTTACAGTTTGTTAAAGAGTTAATTACTTCCCATCCTTCTCGCGCGGATGGGCCTTCGTGTACACCTCCCGGAGCTTGGCGATGCTGTTGTGCGTATAGACCTGCGTGGCCTGCAGCGAGGCATGTCCCAGAAGTTCCTGGATCTCGCGCAGATCGGCACCACCGTTCATCAGATGCGTTGCGAAGGTGTGGCGCAGCACATGGGGGCTTTTCTTCCCCTGTACGTTGCCCTGGGCCAGTTCGCGCTGCACGATGCGATAGACCGTGATCCGGGGGATGCGTTTCCCTTTCAAGGTTAAAAATAGCGCTTTTTCCCCGGAAACGCAAATATTTTGCCGCCGAATCTCCTCGAGGTGATATAAAATTTTTTCGCGCACGCATTCCAGGATCGGGACGATCCGCTCCTTGTCGCCTTTGCCGCGTATGCGCAGCGAAGTGAAGTCGTCGGAGAAGTCGTCGGTATCGATGCCGACAAGTTCGGCAAGACGCAGCCCGCAAGTGTATAGCATCATTATTATCAGCGTGTTGCGGTCTTCTATAAACGATCCGGTCTCCTCCTCGCACGTTCTGACGATTCCCTTCATGCGGCTTTCGGGGACGAAGGCCGGAAGGCGTTTCGGCGTTTTGAGCGAACGGATCGGCTTCATGATGTCGTGCGATACGACGCCCGTGCGGAGCAGCCAGCGGAAAAGGGCCCGCAGCGACGAGATCTCGCGGTTCATTGCCGCCGCGCCGATTTTTCCCTGCTCGCTCCGGGCGATGATCCAGGCCCGGACATCGTCGGTGGTGATCCGCCGCGGATCGAACGAGGATTCGGTCATGTCGAGCCATGCGATAAATCGCTCGATATCGCGCCGGTAGTTGCGGATCGTGAGCGGCGAGTAGCGCCGTTCGGCTTCGAGATAGTGTATGAATTCCGAAAGCATATCGCAAATGTAACGAAAAACAGCGCTCATCCGGTATCTGCGGCCGCCGATCTTTTTTTACGTCGTACGGATGCCGCCCGAAGAGACTGCATTTGTCCGGCCGCGTCTTTTGTCGTATCTTTGCCGGGCCTGAAAATATCCGATACATGAAACAGAGCTGGAAACCCGGAACCGTGCTCTACCCGCTGCCGGCGGTGCTGGTGAGCTGCGGTGCCACCCCCGAAGAGTACAACATGCTGACCGTGGCATGGACCGGAACCGTATGTACGACGCCGCCGATGTGTTACGTCTCGATACGGCCCGAGCGCCATTCCCATGCGATTATCCGCCGGACGGGGGAGTTTGTCATCAACCTCACGACGCGACGTCTGGCACGGGCTACCGACTGGTGCGGCGTGCGTTCGGGCCGCGACTGCGACAAGTTCCGCGAAATGGGGCTTACGCCTCTGCCGGCCGAGAAGGTCTGTGCGCCGATCATTGCCGAGGCTCCGGTCCACATCGAATGCCGCGTGCGGCAGATCCTGCCGCTGGGCTCGCACGACATGTTTCTTGCCGAGGTGGTGCATGTCCAGGTCGACGAGGCCTATCTGGATCCCGAAACGGGCCGCTTCTGTCTGGAGAAGGCCGATCCGATCGTCTATTCCCACGGGGAGTATTTCGCGCTGGGCGAGGCCTTGGGGCATTTCGGGTGGTCCGTGCGCAAGAAGAAGTCCGGCAGGTAGGCGGGGCCTTCCGAAAACGTCGCGGGGCGGGGGATCTTCGGATCCCCCGCCCCGCGGGCTTTCAGGTGGCGCACCGCGTCAGCGGGTGTGCAGGGTCAGGTCCTTGCGCAGCTGCTTTCCCCTGGGTTCCGCGGAAGCCGCGGCCTTCGTGGCGGCTGTCGTGCGCATCGTTGCTGCGAACGAAGGTTTCGAAGCAAAGTCCGCGAGGAAGGTGTCGAAGCGGGCTCCGTCGATCTCGACCGTCCGTTTCATCGAGGCTGTGCCGGCAGCAGCTGCGGATTGCGGGGCGAGCTGGAGCGGTGTCATGCTGATGGCGCCGTAGTTGCGTGATCCCACATAGTCCCGCAGGTAGGTCGAACTGCTGGCATCCGGCGAGCTGAAGAGCAGGAAATATCAGTACTTGATCGTGATATTTTTATCTTTGTCTATATAGACCTTCGTGGTATGACCGTCCCGGATCTGGAAAGGTTTGTATGTGGAATATATTGAAAGAATATAATTCCCGACATTGAGTCTTACGGAAAAATTGTCCTTGGGCTTACTCTTGGTATATAGTGCGTTTTTGTTTTCCGTATAAATAATAACGCCCTCTATATAATTATAAGGATTTCCCTCGAACGTTACTTCCAATTTTCCGGTGAACTCGTCTTTTTCACAGGATGCCATAGCCATTAGGGCAAAAAGGACAAATGCAATTTTGAACAGGGTTTTCATAAGAAAAAATCAATTTAAAAGTTTAACACATCTCTCGTTTGTGCTCGTGGTTTATTTTAACAGTTTTGACTATGATAGATGAAGCATCTCCATTTTTAGGCGTAACCTTGATTATGAATCGTACAAAAAGCGGAGAATAAAACGATGGATGATCGATCATTACCCCTTTTTGAACCTTACCAACATGAACATAAGGAACAAAACTTTCGTATTGATCCCACCCTTGACATGCCAGTATTTCCTGAGAAATACTGATGTCGGCAATTTCTTCAACCTCGGGATTTAGGATTAAAAATTGTCAGATTTTTCATGCGGCAGAAGTATTGGGATTGAAAGATACTTCGAAATTAATTATTTTTTTGCTATATACATAAATAAAACTCATTATGGAATTGCTTATTGGTCGATTTTGTATCGACTCTTGACCTGTCCGGAAAAAACTTGCAGTTTATGCAAGTGCCCTGACTGGGCTTTACGGTTTTTTGACATAGACTTGAAATAGCTCGACGGCCGGGATGAAAATAGCTTTAGACTGACAAGGCTTGAGAGATAGGTCTTTCCAAAAGTACAGCCTGTTCATGTTCTTGACATATCTATTCCCGCGTTGTGTATTTTATGAGATTGCGAAGTGCGATTCTGTTTTTTTTGCCTTTGACCGTATGAAAAATATTCTCGAGCATAAGAAAATACCCGATCAAAATCGGTCGTATGAAGAAATCGACAGTCTATCTTGTATGCTCATCGACGAGCTCGTATTGAAAGTAGAACCCCAAAACAGATACTGATGCCTAAAGGTACCTATACTCGGAAACAGGCTTCTGGGAAGTAACCGGAGAATTGCTGCCTGAGACCCTCTCTTTTGATGAGATCCGCCGTCGCAGCTTCCAGCTCCCGGCCGAATTGCAGAATCGTTGTCATGAACGCTATATACAGCTGATGAGCCTCGGCAGACCGGATTACCTGACTCACAAATCCAATCATAATAGCAGGAAATATGGACATTCAGATCATTCAGAACAAGATCTATGAGATCCGCGGCCAGCGCGTGATGCTCGACTTCGACCTGGCGGAACTATACCAGGTCGAAACAAAACGATTGAAAGAAGCAGTACGACGTAATATTGAACGTTTCGAAGGAGAGGATTTTATGTTCGAACTCTCGAATAACGAATATAACGTATTGAAAGACAGGTTAAGGTCTCAAATTGCGTCCTTAGAAATCGACGGCCGGGGCAAGTATCCAAAATATCCGCCGTTTGCCTTTACGGAGATGGACGTAGCAATGCTTTCCGGAGTTTTGCGCAGCAAAATCGCAGTACAAGTAAATATCGCCATCATGCGGGCTTTCGTCGCTATACGCAATTACATCATGACCACCTCGACAGTCTCGGCCGAGTTGGCCGAAATTCGTGCAAAGCTGGCCCTGTTGGAGCGTGCGGATGCCGACAATGCTGAAGCGGTCAGCGACCTGTCGGAGGATATGTGTAAGGAGCTCGACAATATATATGCTGCGATCGCAGCTCTGTCGGTGAAGGCCCCGAAGGATCAAAAACCCGTGCGGAAAATAGGCTATGTAAAATGGGGATCTCAAGAACAGAACCGCGTTCCTTCTTGAAGATTGAGGGTTCCGTCCATGGTTTATGGAATGGGGCCCTTTGTTCCGAATGTACCGATATAAGTACAAAATTTATTGGGTTGTTTTCAATTTTTATATTCTTTCAATTTTAAGGTTCCGGCCGGACTTCGCCAAATAAATCGAAATAGGCGGTTTGTTTCTGAATGCAAATCGGCTGTTAAAGGTTCGTATTTGCTTTTTATTTGTTTTCTTCGGGGTTAAATTCGATTTTTTTAATTGGATTTAATTGCATATCTTGTGTTGCGATAACCTGAAAATAACCCATCTTTTCCCTTCAACCCGTCATGAACCGCACCTTTCGGAACCTCGCAATCTGTGCCTTTTTCCTGCTGTCTTTTCTTGTGCTTCCCCGGGATGCCCGGGCGCAAACCGGCACGGTTGCCGGTTCGGTTGTAACCCCTGATGAAAATGGTGTCCAAGGGGTCGTTGTAGGCGCCCTGGTCGAGCTTTGCATCCCGAGTGATACCCTGCGTCTTGCAACCTCCTACACGGGAACCTTCTATTTCCGCAAGGTTCCCGTGGGAACCTATACGCTCCGCGTTTCGCATTTGAGCTACGAAACCAGCGAGCAGCAGGTCGAGGTCAAGGAGGGCAGCGAGTCGGGAGTGGATGTTCTGCTGAAGGAGCGCACGGAGCATATCAGGGATGTCGTGGTCGAGGCGCAGGTTCCGTTGCTCACGGTCCGCGGCGATACGCTGATCTTCAACGCTGCGGCTACGCGGATTCAGGAGGGCGACGAGGCGCTCCGCATCGTCGAGCAGCTTCCGGGCGCCATAGTCTCCGAACAGGGCGTAACGCTGCTCGGGCAGCAGATCAGCCGCACCTATGTGGACGGGCGTCTCATCTTCGGCCGGGATCCCATGGCGGCCTTGCGCAACCTGTTGGCCAACGATGTGGTCAAGATCCGCGCCTACGACGAGTATGCCGACCGGCGCTCGGGGCGCAAACACCGCAAGGGCGAGAAGATGGAGCGCGTGCTCGATATCGAGACGCGGAGCAAGCTCATCAGCGCTACGACAGGCCACTTTCTGGCCAGCTATGGTGCAGACATGCAGGGGCAGCGTGCCGAGGGCTCCGACCGTTACGGCATCGGCGGCACGGCGAATTTCTTTTCGGAGAAGCTGCTTCTCGAGGCCAATGCATTCAGCAACAACATCGGCCGCAAGTCGAACCGTATTGCGGATATCCTGCAGCTTGCGAGTCCGAAGAGCAGCTACGACCGGAATACGCTGGTCGATGTGGGTCTCACGCGGACGTGGGGCGAGTGGGGCGCGGGCACTGTATCCGAACTGGCAGCATCCTATACCTACGATGACAGCTACAGCCGGGCGGCGAACTACCTGCAGCAGCATTACTTTCCGACGGAGGAGTATGCCCGCCGCGAATATGCCGACACCACGCAGAACACGACGGAGGAGCGTCGGCACGAGGTGTTTGTCTCCTGGTCCCGTTCCGGCGAGAAGTCGCGGCTGGATATCGCCCATCAGATGATGTTCCAGAAGACGGGCGATCGCACCCGCCGCTCTACGGACAACATCCTGGACGATCAGCCCTCGGCCGGCAGCCAGTCCCGCAACGACCACAGCCAAAGTTACTACCACATAAACGAGTCTGTCGCGTGGATACCGGAACTTACGGAGCGGATCGGCCTCGGATTTTCTGCCCGTGTCGATCTGCAGAACGGCGACGGCAGCGGCCTGCGCAGCGACTCGCTTGCGTCGAGTTCGCGGCGCCAGGTGCTCACCTCCAGCTCCGTGGGGCGGAGCCAGCATGTCCAGGCCGAAGCCTCGGTTTCATTCAGCTTCAGCGAGGAGGTGAATAATGGCTTGGATATCAGTTACGCATACGAGTACAACAACCAGCACAACCGGCAGACCTCGTTGGATCCGTTCGATCAGCGCATCGATACGGTCAATACCTACAACTATACGAACCGCAGTCAGATCCACAAGGAGGAACTCCAATTCAGGTTCTTCCTGCCAAAGTTGGGAGACCTGCGTTTCGGCACCCGCATGCAGTCGGCACAGGTGCTTTGCGACGAGCGGTTTCCCGGCCCGGACGGATACGACAGCTGGTTTCATTCGCTGCTTCCCTTTTTCAATTTTAGCAAGTTCTCTATGATGGGGCAGATTTACTTTGACTATACAACCTACACGCAGCTGCCGTCTGTCGAGCAGTTGCGCGACCGTCTCGACAATACCAATCCAATGATGCTCATAGCCGGCAATCCGGATCTCAAGCCGGAGTACCGGCATATGTTCCAATTTTCCTATTCACGATTGATAGGCAAGAAGAACCATTCACTCGATGCAAGCATCCACTTTACGCTGACCGACCGTCAGATTGTCCAGCGTCAGGAGTTCTTCACGTCTCCGACGCGGCTCGAGGCGTGGGATTATGTGGCGCCGGCACAGAGTACGCTGACAACCTACGAAAATGTCGGAGGGGCAAAAAGCGGCTCGGCGCAGTTGTCCTGGATGATCCCGAGCCGCAAGCTGCATGGCCAGCTTCTCCTGCAGGCAATTTTCAACTATGAGGATCTTCCCTCCTATGTGGGATCGCAGCTGGTCCGCACACGCGGTTGCCGGCCGCAGCTGAAGTTTTTGCTGACGAGCCGTCCTGCGCGAAACCTTCAGCTGAGCTTCTCCAATACTACGGGATACAACAGCTATGCGAACAATCTGAATCAGAAGGACCGCTTCCTGCGCGAGAGCGTCTCGGCCAGCGGTAAGTGGAACAACATCTTCAAGTATTTCTACCTCCAGGCCAACTACAGCTTCGTGTGGAGTCATGCGCTGGAACGTTCGGGAGCCGATGTGCAGAACCAGATTCTCAATGTCGGCATCGGGTGCCAGTTCCTGAAGCGCCGTGCCGAGATCAGCTTCACGGCCTACGATATCCTGAACCGCAATTCGGGCTACACGACAGCGATGTATTCCGATTATGTCCAGGAGTTGTGGGTGCACTCCTTCGGGCGTTATTTTACCTTCAACTTCGCCTACAAGTTCAACAAATCGAAGTCGGGAATATCCCGCTCCGGCCTCAATACGGGGGCGGTCCAGGAAAAAGGCTCGACGCTGATCGGACGTTGATGCGGCCGCTCGGGCGAGATTGTCGAATCGTTCGTTTGCTCGTAATTTGGTACAAAAGAAAGAAGGCGCTGAATTAATCAGCGCCTTCTTGTGCCCAGGACAGGAATCGAACCTGCACGCCTTGCGGCACACGCACCTGAAACGTGCGCGTCTACCTATTCCGCCACCTGGGCATTGTACCGGTGTTTTCCGGAATTGCGGTGTGCAAAAGTAATACTTTTTTTTGAATCGGCAACCCTTTTCGTGAAAAAAATCTACTTGCTGAAGAATTTGTACTGAAAAATAAGCAGATAGACAACTGCTACGGAGATGTACGCGTCGGCCAGATTGAAGATTGCGCCGAAGAAGTAGTTGTTGCTGTCCACCAAAAAGCGAAGCAGGCGCGGCACACTGTTCCACTGGAACAGTGGAAAATAGAACATGTCCACGACCTTGCCCATCATGAATCCTGCATAGTGCCCGCCCAGCTGTGCAACCGTATAGGGGGTCGATTCCGAGAAGATCAGTCCGTAGAAGGCGCTGTCGAGAATGTTGCCCAATGCGCCGGCGATAATCAGCGCCAGCCCGACCAGTACGCCTTTCGGCGTATCCTTGCGGTTGCGGTGGAGGTATATGAGCAGCCATCCGAGGACACCCACCATGACGATGCGGAAAATCCCCAACAGCAACTTACCCCAATCATAGCCGCCGGACGTTGTGATGCGCATGCCGAAGGCGGCTCCGCTGTTCTCGATAAAGCGCAACTGGAACCAGTCGGGAAAAACCATGATCGCCTCGTCGAGGTGCATGTGGGTTTTAACCCAGATCTTGAGCGCCTGGTCTGCCACGAGCAGCAGCAGGATCAGCAGCGAGATTTTTTTCAGATTCATCGTGTCGTTGGTTTTGTGCGGGCAAAGGTAATAAAAAAAGATCAGATTCCGGTTTTCCTGTGGAGCGCCCGGTTGCTCCCGCGGGGGCGTCTTTTGGATGAGAGCGTTTTGCCCGTTCCTCGGTGGAGGGCGGCTTCTACTCGGCGCGGGTTTTCAGACATGGGCTTTGGTCGATTCCGAAGCGTGTGTTGCGTCGTGTTCCCGGCTTTATATATAAATATGGTATAAGTACCCCAAAAGGGTAAAAATGCATTTTATTTGCAAAAAAGATGCGGAAATATTTGCAGGTTCGGAAAAAGTCGCTACCTTTGCATCCGCATTTGAGAAATAACGGTTCTTACTCATAAGTCGAAAGTTTACAATAAAGGAGCTTGAGACGTATAGTTGGCTGATATTCAATAGAGTGCGACGTTCTTGAAAAAGTTTTGGAGGTTTGAAAAAGATTACTTATCTTTGCAATCCCTTTCGCAAGGTTCCGCAAGGAGCTGCGAAAAAAAATCTGAAAAAGATTTGGTGGATTCAAAAATAGTACTTATCTTTGCAATCCCTTTCGCATCGTAAATGCGAGGCTTTTTTAAAGTGGTTCTTTGAATTACTGGTTATTTTTGAGAGAAAAGAAATGTAGTATTTATCTGTCGATTCCTTTATCCAAAAAGGAAGCGAATAGTCAGGACTCTAACGATACATTAATTTTTATACAATGGAGAGTTTGATCCTGGCTCAGGATGAACGCTAGCGGCAGGCTTAACACATGCAAGTCGAGGGGCAGCGAGGTGTAGCAATACACTGTCGGCGACCGGCGCACGGGTGCGTAACGCGTATGCAACCTACC
>JALFNK010000012.1 GCA_022782405.1 Alistipes sp. | reverse complement strand
CCCTGGTCGGAGGTGTAGACCACGAGCGTGTTCTCGGCGAGTCCCGATGCTTCGAGGTAGTCGAGCAGGCGTCCGACATTGTCGTCGAGCGAGCGGAGCGTCTTCAGGTAGTCGCGCATGTAGCGGTTGAACTTCCATTTGGCCCGGGCGCGGCCCTGCGGATTTTCGCGGTAGAAGGCCTCGATGATCGGATCGTAGAAACGGTTCCATGCGGCGCGCTGCTCGGGATCCAGTCGAGAGAGAATCTGCTCGTAGGCACCCTTCAGCCGTCCGGGTTCCCCTTCGCGGAGCATCTTGAGGTCGTAGACGGGATCCATGTCGTGGTCCGAGGCGATCGACATCTCCTGCGCGGCAGCTGCCGGGCGCCCTTCATAGTCGTCGAAGAAGGTCTCGGGCAGCGGGAAGGTCCTGTCTTCGTAGAGCTTCAGGTTGCAGGTGTCTGCCATCCAGTTACGGTGCTGGGCCTTGTGGTGCACGAGCAGGCAGAAGGGCTTTTCGGGGTCATGCTCCTCACGGAGCCATTCGATGCTCTTGTCGGTGATCAGGTTGGTCAGATAGCCGCGCACGCAGACCGTGTCGCCCGTCTGGCGGATGAACAGCGGGTTGTAATAGTCGCCCTGTCCGGGGACGATCTCCCAGTGGTCGAATCCCGTCGGGAGACTTTCAAGATGCCATTTGCCGATGACTGCCGTCTCGTATCCGGCCTGCTGCAGCAGTTTGGGAAAGGTCAGCTGCGAAGCGTCGAAAACGCAGGTCGTGTTGTCGTAGAACCCGTTTTTATGGGAGTGTTTCCCGGTGAGCATGCAGGCGCGGCTGGGACCGCTCAACGAATTGGCGACAAAACTGTTCGTGAAGCGCACGCCCTCGCGGGCGATGCGGTCGAGGTTCGGGGTCGAAGCGTAGCGCGTGTCGTAGCAGCTCATCATCTGCTGCGTGTGGTCGTCGGTCATGATGTAGAGGATGTTCATCGGCCGCCGGGGCTGTTCCGGCGCTCCGGCGCATCCTGCGAGGGCTGCGGCGGCAGCCACTCCTCCGAGAAGCAGGCGGTTGTCGTTCATGTGTATTATAGCGGTTCGGCGGACTGGGTCAGCGCATGGAGTTCATGCGGATGCTGGCCTTGACCAGGGCGATGGCTCGGATGCGGCCGATTTCGATCTCCTTGTCGGCATGGTGCGGATTCTGGCTGACGAGCTTGACATACCCTTCGCGGTCGGACTTCTGGATATATTTCACGGTAACATACTCTTCGCCGTCCATGTCGATCGAGAGCAGGTACATGTCGCCCCAAAAGATGTCGTCGATGTCGTTCAACTGTTTGTAGAGTACGATATCTCCGCTTTTGAGCAGCGGATACATCGAGTCGCCGCGCACATAGAGAGCTCCGTCGCATTTCGGGAGGTTGGGGATGTGGATGTAATTCACGGGGTTGGTCTGTGCCTGGTCCGTAAACAGGGGCACGAGTCCCGCCGTTCCTTCGATCGAGTAGAGAGGAACGCTCTGCATGGGCAGTGAATTGTCCGTGCGGTGCATGTAGGCCGTCAGATCGGGATCGGCGTTGAACATGTTGCCGTGCCCGGTCTCGAGCCACTCGGGATTTACGTTCAATTCCTGAACAAGGATGTTGCGGTTTCTGGATGAGAGGCCCGTCTTGCCGGTTTCGATCATCGAGAGTGCCGCCTTGCCGATCCCAAGGTGTTGAGCGAGTTGCTCTTGGGTCATCCCAAGCTGTTTGCGTATCAATTTTACCCGTTCGTTCATGATTTTCTATTGGAAAATTTTATGGTAAAAATTTCAATATTTTATTGGATAGTTTAATTTTTGAATATGTATTTGCACTACAAAGTTAAACAATTTATTTCTTTCAACCAATTTTTTTCTCAAAAACGATTCTGTATTAATGAGCTATTCCGTATCATCTGCACTTTATCGGGAAACGGCCGCCCGTCTGGCGGACGCAATCGATGGCGGCAGCTATTTTTCGGGATCGGTCCGTTTCGATTTCGACGGCATGGCCTGCTGCCTGCTGGCCTCGGTGATCGTCTATCGGCGACGGGAGATCTTTCCCGAAGGCGAGTTCGAGCCGATCGTGGATCTGGTGCCAGTATGGTGGGAGTTCCACACCGTCGGAGAGGCGGGAGAGGTCATCAACGACTTCTCGTTTTCCGAACTGAAGGCGTATATTTGACGCCGCCGGTGTTGCGGCATATCCTGTCTCGGGCGCGGCGCCGCCCGCCGCAGCACACCCTTATTCAAAAACCCGCCCGTCGCGGTGCCGCGCAAGGGGTTTTCGCACATTTAACCGACAGATGACCAAAAAAAACAAAACGACCTCTGCGGACAGACGCTCCGCAGGGGTCGTCGTATCCGACGCGCACGCTGCGGGGGAGCCGCGTTCCGGAGACGCCGAAACGACAACGGCAGATTCTCCCGGCGGGGTGGAGGCTCCGCCGCCATTCCCCGAGGGGCTGATCCTTCCCGTCGGCCCCGACGCTCCGTTCGATCCCGAAGCGGCGGCTCCGTCGTTCGCCGACTTCGCCTGCGGGGTCTATCCCTTTCTCGAACTGCATCCCTTTCACAGGGCCTACTACCGGGTGCTGGATGCCTTTGCCGCGGGGCGCATCCGGCGGCTGATCGTAACCATGCCGCCGCAGCACGGCAAGAGTGTCGGGGCCACGACGCTGCTCCCGGCCTACATTCTGGGGCTCGATCCGGACTGCCGGGTGGCGATCGCCTCCTATTCGGGGCTGCTGGCCTCGAAGTTCAACCGTCGTGTGCAGCGGATCCTCGATTCGCGCGAATATGCGGCGTTCTTTCCCGAAACGACGATCAAGCACGGGGCCAAACCGCCCGGCTTCATCCGTACGTCCGACGAGGTGGAGGTCGTCGGCCGCCGGGGCGGCCTGCTCTCGGTCGGCCGCGAGGGGTCGCTGACGGGCAATCGTGTGGACTGTTTTATTCTGGACGATCTATATAAGGATGCGCAGGAGGCCAATTCGCCCCTTGTGCGTTCGAATTGCTGGGAGTGGTACACCTCGGTGGTCCGCACGCGCATGCACAACACTTCGCGCGAACTGATCGTCTTCACGCGCTGGCACGAGGAGGACCTCATCGGAGAGATTCTCAAACGCGAACGGTCCGAGGCGCTGCAGACGTGGTCGCAGCTCGATACCACGCCGCCCGACTGCTGGCTGCATCTGAACTTCGAGGCACTGAAGGCCTCCCCGCCCACGGAGATCGATCCCCGGACCCGGGGCGAGGCCCTTTGGGAGGAGCAGCACGGCGTTGCGCTGCTGGCCTCCAAGCGGCAGCTCGATCCCCTGCAGTTCGAGGCGATGTACCAGGGGCACCCCTCCTCGCGCGAAGGGCTGCTCTACGGGCTCAATTTCTCGGAGTACGATACGCTGCCGCACGAGATCGTCCGCCGGGCCAACTACACCGATACGGCCGATACGGGCGACGACTATCTCTGTTCGATCAGCTATGTGGTCGATACCGACGGGGTGATTTACCTCACCGATGCGGTTTATTCGCGTGAGCCGATGGAGCTTACGGAGCCGATGGTTGCCGACCTGCTCGTCCGCTCCGATACGCGCCAGGCAGCCATCGAGAGCAACAACGGCGGTCGGGGCTTTGCGCGGGCCGTGCAGGCGCGTGCTCCCGGCGTGCGTCTCGAGTGGTTCCACCAGAGCGGCAACAAGGAGGCGCGCATCCTCTCGAATTCGGCGACGGTGCTGCACCTGCTGCGCTTTCCGCGGGGCTGGTCGCAGCTCTGGCCCGAGATGTATGCACACCTGACGACCTATCGGCGCCAGTTCCGCGCCAATCGCTGGCACGATGCCGCCGACGTGCTGACCGGGATCATCGAACGCGAGACGGCGGACCGCCGTGGCGGGCGGCTGCGCGGCATCCGTTTTTTCGGCGGCTGATCCGTTGTTTGCGTTGCCGCCGCAACCCCCCGAACGGTATGTGAATTTTGTGTTAATTTGTTCCGAATGTCTCTTATTTTTGGCTAATTTATTTATCTTTGACCAATATTTTAAGATGCGATAATTCTATATTCTAACATGAAATCACTGAAAATCGGAAATTTGTGTGCTTCGATGCCTGTCGTTCAGGGAGGCATGGGCGTAGGCATATCCCTTTCGGGACTGGCGTCGGCCGTTGCGGCGCAGGGCGGCATTGGCGTCATCTCCTCGGCGGGGCTGGGCGTAATCTATAAGGACTATTCGAAGGATTACCGCGAGGCTTCGATTTGGGGTCTGAAGGAGGAGTTGCGCAAGGCGCGGGCCGCGACGCGCGGCATCATCGGCGTGAATGTCATGGTCGCCATGTCGAATTTCGCCGACATGGTCCGCACGGCCATTGCCGAGAAGGCCGACATCATCTTTTCTGGCGCCGGGCTTCCGCTCAACCTGCCGGCGTTCCTGGTCGAAGGAGCCCGGACGAAACTTGCCCCGATCGTCTCGTCGGCCCGTGCTGCGAAACTGCTTTGCCGGAAGTGGTTTTCGGAATACGGCTATATTCCCGATGCCATTGTGGTCGAGGGTCCCAAGGCGGGCGGACATTTGGGTTACAAGCCCGAACAGCTCGATGATGCGCACTATGCTCTTGAGGCGCTCGTCCCCGAAATCGTCGCCGAGGTGCGCGCTTTCGGCGAGGAGCACGACCGTTATATTCCTGTCATTGCCGGGGGCGGCATCTATACGGGTGAGGATATCTACCGCATCATGGCGCTCGGTGCCGACGGAGTGCAGATGGGCACACGCTTCGTAACGACCGAGGAATGCGATGCCGATCCTGCCTTCAAGCAGAGCTATATCGACGCACGCCGCGAGGATATCGAGATCATTCAGAGCCCCGTAGGCATGCCGGGCCGTGCGATCCACAACCGTTTTCTCGATCGGGTGAAGCAGGGCCTGAAACGTCCCGGTGCGTGTCCTTTCGACTGTATCAAGACCTGCGACGTGACGCACAGCCCCTACTGCATCATGCTGGCGCTCTATAATGCCTTCCGCGGCCGCCTGCAGAACGGCTATGCCTTCTGCGGAGCGAATGCCTGGCGTGCGGAGAAGATCCAGAGCGTGCGTGAGTTGATGGCCTCGCTGCGTGCCGAATACGACCGTTTTGCCGCCGGATGCGCCGACTTTTCGCTGCGTAACCAACTATTCGGCGCGAAATAACAGGAATGAGTTGAAATACATACTTCGTCAATGCGGGCCCGACTGTTCCGGTCGGGCCTTTTTGCAGGTCTTGTCCCGACGTCCGCTTCCGGATGCGAACGCGCGAATCCGTGTCGCCCCCGCATGCGAAATCCAAATAAAATGCGTATCTTTGCGCGACATGGACCTCCGGGCATCGGATGCCCGCCTTCCGGGCTCCGGACGGCGGCGCAAACCCTGCGGCGGGGTCCGGAAACGAACGACAGAAGCATGAAAGCAGCCATTATCGGATACGGCAAGATGGGCCGTGAAATAGAGCGGATTCTCCGCGAGCGGGGCGATGAAGTCGCACTGATTGTCGATGCGGACAACCGGCAGGATCTCGATGCCGCGCACTTGGCGGGTATCGACGTTGCGCTGGAATTCACCACGCCGGCTACGGCCTACGACAATATCCGCACCTGCCTCGAGTGCGGGGTGGCCGTCGTGAGCGGCACGACGGGGTGGACCGACCGTTTGGGGGAGTTGCAGGCGCTGTGCCGCGAGCGGCACGGGGCCTTCTTCTATGCCTCGAACTACTGTCTGGGTGTCAATCTGATGTTCCGGCTCAACCTGCAGCTTGCGAAGTTGATGAACCGCGTCGGCGGCTATGACGTGCGCATCGAGGAGGTGCACCATACCGAGAAGAAGGATGCTCCGAGCGGCACGGCCATCACGCTGGCCGAAGGGATCGTTGCGGAACTCGATGCAAAGAGCGGCTGGGTCAATTACGCTCCGGGCATTGCGCATGCCGCGAACCGCGTGGAGCGCAGCGAGGATACGCCTGCCGACCGGGTGGAGATCCGCTCCATCCGCGAAGGGGCCGTCCCGGGCATTCATACCGTAACCTACGAATCGGCGGACGACATCCTGGAACTCAAACATACGATCAAGAACCGCCGCACGCTGGCTGCCGGTGCTGTCGTTGCCGCCGCATTTCTCTGCGGCCGACAGGGAGTCTTCGGCATGGACGATCTGCTCGAGGAATCGAAATAAATTTGCGACATGGAAAAGATCAAGGCATTTTTCGCGAACAAGTGGGTGGGTTTCACCTTCGCCGCCCTGCTCTATACACTCTGGTTCGTCGTCTGGACGGGCAACCTCTGGCTGCTGCTGGGCCTTCCGGTGATCTACGACCTCTATATTTCGCGTTATTTCTACCGCTATGTCTGGAGCCGCAACCGGCGCCTCTGCGAGCGCAGCAAGACCTACAAGGTGATCTATGAGTGGGTGAACGCCATCGTCTTCGCCACGGTCGTGGCGACGCTCGTGCACCTGTTCATCTTTCAGATGTACGTCATTCCCACCTCCTCGATGGAGAAGTCGCTGCTCGTGGGCGACTACCTCTATGTGAGCAAGGTAACCTACGGGCCCCAGATGCCCAACACGCCGCTTTCGATGCCCTTCGTGCACCATACGATGCCCTTCTCGCAGACCAAAAAATCCTATTCGGAGGCAATCCGGTGGCCCTATCACCGCCTGAAGGGCCTGCGTCCGATCCGGCGCAACGATGTGGTGGTCTTCAACTTCCCGGCCGGGGATACGGTGCTGCTCGAGAACCAGGCCGTAACCTATTACGATGTGCTGCGCAGCTATGAGGAGTCGTTCGGTCGTGAGGAGGGGCGCCGTCGCCTGAACGAGGAGTATACGGTCGTGAGCCGTCCGGTGGACAAGCGCGAGAACTACATCAAGCGCTGCGTGGCGCTTCCGGGCGACTCGCTCGCGGTGCGCGACGGCTGGGTCTATGTGAACGGCATGCCGCAGGATTCCATCCCGGGCATCCAGTACACCTATCTGGTGCAGACTTCGGAGCCCTTGACGCAATATGCCATCGACAACCTCGGCGTTACGGAGTTCAGCGGCAACGGCTCGTCGTACTACATGGCGCTGACGGCCGAAGCTGCCGAAAAGGTCCGTGCACTCAAGAACGTCATCTCGATCCGCCGCTACGTCTATTCGCCCAACGACGACGTCTTCCCGCAGTGGGGTGATGCGCGCTGGAGTCAGGACAACTACGGCCCGATCTGGATTCCGAAGCGGGGTGCCACGGTGGAGCTTACGGCGGAGAACCTGCCTCTGTACCGCCGCATCATCGAGGCTTACGAGGGCCACACGCTGGAGGTCGGCGACGACGGTGCGATCCGTATCGACGGCGCTCCGGCCACGAGCTATACCTTCGCGATGGACTACTACTGGATGATGGGCGACAACCGCCACAACTCGGCCGACTCGCGCTTCTGGGGCTTCGTCCCCGAGGACCATATCGTGGGCAAGGCCTCGTTTGTCTGGCTGTCGCTCGACGCGAACAAGCATTTCCCGGCGAATATCCGCTGGAACCGCATGTTCAAAAAGGTACGGTAGGGTGGCCGACGACACTTTTCTGACGGTGGTCGCTCCGGCCGAGGCGGCCTCGCGGGAGCGGAGCAGCAAGTTCCTCTCCTACATCTACCCCGTGACCTCGGAGGAGGAGATCCGCGGACACCTCGAAGCCTTGCGCAAGCGCTATTACGATGCCACGCACCATTGCTATGCCTGGCGTCTGGGACCGCATGGCGAGGCCTTCCGCGCGAATGACGACGGCGAACCCTCGGGTACGGCCGGCAAGCCGATTCTCGGGCAGCTGCTCTCGCACGGACTGACCGACTGCCTCGTGGTGGTGGTCCGCTACTTCGGCGGGACGAAACTCGGGGTCCCGGGACTCATCGCCGCCTACCGCGAATCGGCCGCCGAGGCGATTGCCGCGGCCGAGATCGTCGAGCGTACGGTGGACCGCCGCCTGCGGGTCGATTTCCCCTATGTGGCGATGAACGACATCATGCGCGTCATTAAGGAGCAGCAGCCGCGCATCGAGGCGCAGCTCTTCGACAATCTCTGCACGCTGCGCCTCGCGATCCGCGAGAGCCGTGCCGCGGAACTTGTCGAACGGCTCCGCAAGGCGGGCGGGAGCATCGAGGAACTCTGATGCGGCGGCCCGGCGAAAAAGCTGAACGAAACATGGAAGAACTCAAGGATTGCATCCATATCAAGGGGGCGCGGGTCCACAACCTCCGCAACATCGAGGTTCGCATCCCGCACAATGCCCTGGTGGTCATCACGGGCCTCTCGGGCTCGGGCAAATCGACGCTGGCCTTTGACACGATCTTTGCCGAGGGGCAGCGGCGCTATGTCGAGAGCCTTTCGGCCTATGCGCGGCAGTTCCTCGGACGGATCAACAAACCCGACGTGGACCTCATTACGGGCATCGCCCCGGCGATCGCCATCGAGCAGAAGGTCAATACGCGCAATCCCCGTTCGACGGTCGGCACGACGACCGAGATTTACGACTATCTGAAACTTCTCTTCGCCCGCGTGGGCCACACCTTCTCGCCCGTTTCGGGGCGCGAGGTGCGTTGCTATACGACGGACGATGTCGCTGCCTTTGTCCTCGGACACGAAGGCGCCCGTGCCGTGATTGCCGCGCCGCTCGCGCTCGCCCCGGGGCAGGGACTTATCGAGAAGCTGACGCTGCTGCTTTCGGACGGCCTGATGCGTGTCTACGCCGACGGCCGCGTGCAGCTGATCGAGGATCTGCTGCCCACGCTTGCGTCCGATGCCCGGCCGGAGGGCATGCTGGTGGTCATCGACCGTCTGCGCGTCGCCTCGGACGACGATACGCAGACGCGTCTGCGCGATTCGGTCTCCCGGGCCTTCTCCTACGGCAACGACCAGTGCTTGGTGCTCATCGATGACGAGCGGCACGATTTTTCGGCCCGCTTCGAGGCCGACGGCATCGAGTTCGAGCCCCCTACGGAGCACCTTTTCAGCTTCAACAACCCGCTCGGCGCCTGCCCCCGCTGCGAAGGCTACGGCAAGGTCGTGGGCATCGACGAGGATCTGGTTATCCCCGACAAGAGCAAGACGATCTACGAGGATGCCATCGCCTGCTGGCGCGGGGAGACGATGCGCCGCTGGAAGGAGGAGCTTGTACGCAATGCCGACAAGTTCGGTTTCCCGATCCATACCCCGTTCCACGAACTGACTCCCGAGCAGAAACGGCTGCTGTGGCGCGGCAACGAATACTTCCACGGTCTGGACGCCTTCTTCGAGTATATCGACTCGGAGCGGCGCAAGATCCAGTTCCGCGTGATGAAGGCCCGCTATACGGGCAAGACCGTCTGCCCCGAGTGCGGCGGGTCGCGCCTGCGCCGCGAGGCGCTCTATGTGCGGGTCGGCGGACGCACGATCGCCGATCTGGTGGTGATGCCCGTCGATGAGCTGATCGCCTTCTTCGCCGCGCTGCAGCTCGACGAGCACGATGCGAAGACCGCTTCGCGCATCCTCGTGGAGATCCGCAACCGCCTGCAGTACCTCTCCGATGTGGGGCTGGGCTACCTGACCCTTGACCGTCTCTCCTCGACCCTTTCGGGCGGTGAGAGTCAGCGCATCAACCTCTCGACTTCGTTGGGCAGCAACCTCACCGGATCGCTCTATATCCTCGACGAACCCTCGATCGGCCTCCATCCGCGCGATACGAACCGTCTGATCCATGTCCTCGAACAGCTGCGCGATCTGGGCAATACGGTGATCGTCGTCGAGCACGAGGAGGAGGTGATGCGTGCCGCGGACTGGATCGTCGATATCGGTCCCGAGGCCGGGTATAACGGAGGCCGCGTGGTCTTCAGCGGCCCGTTCCCCGAACTGCTGAAGTGCCCCGGGAGCCTTACGGCCGACTACCTTACGGGACGCCGGACGATTGCCCCTCCGGCACAGACCCGGGCCTGGAGCCGTTCGATCGTAATCCGCGGGGCCCGCGAACACAACCTGCGCAATGTCGATGTCCGTATTCCGCTGGGTGTGATGACCTGCATTACGGGCGTCAGCGGCTCGGGCAAGTCGTCGCTGGTCAAAGGCATTCTCTACCCGGCTCTGCGGCGCCGGCTCTACGATACCGGAATCAAACCGGGCGATTTCGACGCTCTGGAGGGCGATGTGGAGCTGCTCCGTTCGGTCGAGATGGTCGATCAGAATCCCATCGGCAAATCATCGCGGTCGAATCCCGTAACCTATATCAAGGCCTACGACGAGATACGCAAGCTCTTCTCGGACCAGCCCTATGCGCAGCATACGGGTCTCGGGGCCTCGGCCTTCTCGTTCAACATCGCCGGAGGCCGTTGCGAGGAGTGCCAGGGCGAAGGTACCATCAAGGTCTCGATGCAGTTCATGGCCGACGTCGAGTTGGTCTGCGAGGCGTGCGGCGGCAAGCGCTTCCGCGACGAGGTGCTCGAGGTGAAATACCGCGACAAGTCGATCTACGACGTGCTGGAGATGACCGTGGACGATGCGATCGCCTTCTTCGGGGCCGACAGCCGCAATGCCACCTGCCGGCGCATTGTCGAACGGCTGCAGCCGCTGCAGGACGTGGGGCTGGGTTATGTCAAACTGGGCCAGTCCTCCTCGACGCTTTCGGGCGGCGAGAGCCAGCGCGTGAAGCTCGCCTCGTTTCTCACGAAGGAGACGACGCAGGGCAGCGTGATGTTCATCTTCGACGAGCCGACCACGGGCCTTCACTTCCACGACATCTCGAAGCTTCTTGCAGCCTTCAACGCCCTGATCGAGCGGGGGCATACGGTCGTTGTCGTCGAGCATAACATGGAGATCATCAAATGTGCCGACTGGGTTGTGGACCTGGGGCCCGAGGCGGGTTCGGGTGGCGGCCGCATCGTTTTCGAGGGTACGCCGCGCGATCTTGAGGCGTGTGCCGAAAGCCATACGGGCCACTTCCTGCGCCTTCGCACCAAACTCTGACATGACATGGAATTCTATACCTATCGGCTACCCAACGGCATCCGGGGCATTCACCGCCAGGTGAAGGGCACCGTGGCGCACTGCGCGCTGGTCGTCGATGCCGGAAGCCGCGACGAACATCCCGGCGAATACGGACTGGCCCATTTTACGGAGCACGCCTTCTTCAAGGGGACGCAGCGCCGCCGGGCCTGGCAGGTGAACTGCCGACTGGAGAACCTCGGCGGGGAACTCAATGCCTTCACCACGAAGGAGGACACGACGATCCATGCCACGACGCTCCGCAGCGACTTCCCGAAGGCTGCAGAACTCATCGCCGACGTGGCCTTCCGTTCGACCTATCCCGACCGGGAACTCGACAGGGAGCGTGAAGTCATCGCCGACGAGATCAACACCTACAAGGATTCTCCGGCCGACATGATCTACGATACGTTCGAGGACATGCTTTTCGCCGGATCGGAACTCGGCCACAACATCCTGGGGCGCAAGGCGGCTCTCGCGCGCTACGATGGCGATGCGATCCGCCGCTTCACCGCCCGCACGCATACCACCGACCGCATGGTCTTCGCCTCGATCGGCAATTTCACCGCCCGCACGGCCGAGGCGGTGGCGCAGCGTTTCTTCGGCGGCGAGCCTGCCACGACACGCTCCTTTGCCCGTACGGCCCCCGCGGCGACGGAGCCTTTCCGCAAGCGGCTCTGCAAGCATACCCACCAGACGCACTGCATCCTCGGCTGCCGGGCCTATGGCATCGGCGACGAGCGGCGTCTGCCGTTGTCCCTTGTGGTGAATCTGCTCGGGGGACCGAGCGCCAATTCGCTGCTCAATACGGTCGTCCGGGAGAAACACGGTCTGTCGTACAATATCGAGGCGAGCTATACGCCCTACAGCGACACGGGCATCGTGGCCATCTACTTCAGCTCGGACCACCACCATGCCGACCGTTGCGTGGAGCTCATCGAGGAGCAGCTCCACCGCCTGTGTACCGAGCCGCTCACCGCTCGCCGGCTCTCGATGGCCAAACGGCAGTTCATCGCACAGCTGGCCATCTCGAGCGAGAACAACGAGAGTTACATGCTCGGTGCGGGCAAAAGTCTGCTCGTCCACGACGAGATGGACACCATGGCGCAGGTCTACGCCAAAATCCGTGCCTTGACGGCCGAACAGCTCCTTGCCGCTGCCTCGGAAACCTTTGCCGACCTCTCGCAACTCACCTGGGGTGGTGAATGATTCCTGCATAAACCGCTGAATGATACGATATGAATCCCCTCGACCGATATATTCTCGACCATACGGAGCCCGAAGAGCCGCTGCTGCACGAACTCGACCGTGAGACGCATTTGCGGACCGTTGCCCCGCGCATGGTTTCGGGACACCTTCAGGGGCGGCTGCTGACGTTGCTCGTTCGGATGCTGCGCCCGCAGCGGGTGCTCGAAATAGGCACCTTCACGGGCTATTCGGCCCTTTCGTTGGCCGCGGGCCTCGAAGAGGACGCCCTGCTGCACACGTTCGAGGTGGATGATGAACTGGAGGAGCTGATCCGCTCCTATTTCGACCGTTCGCCCCACGGGCGGAAGATCCGGCTGCACATCGGTTCGGCCCTCGACCTGGCGCCGACGCTGGGCGAACAGTTCGACCTGGTCTTTATCGACGGCGACAAGCGCGAATATCCCGACTACTACCGCATGCTGATGGGCGACCGCGACGGCCGTCCACTCGTGCATCCGGGAACGATCCTTCTGGCCGACAACATTCTCTGGTCGGGAAAGGTTGTCGAGCCGCTTGCGCACGGCGACCGGCATACGCGGGCCCTGCTGGAGTTCAACCGGATGGTCGTCGAGGATCCGCGCGTGGAGAACGTCATCATCCCGCTGCGCGACGGACTGAACCTTATAAGAGTGCGATAACGATGGAAATCAAGGAACTGCAACAGCGTGTGGACGACTGGATCCACGAATACGGCGTGCGCTACTTCTCGGAGCTTACGAACATGGCCTGCCTGACCGAAGAGGTGGGGGAGCTGGCCCGCGTCATGGCCCGCACCTACGGCGACCAGTCGTTCAAGGCCGGCGAACGGGCCAGTCTGGCCGACGAGATGGCCGACGTGCTGTGGGTGCTGGTCTGCCTGGCCAACCAGACGGGCGTGGACCTCACGGAGGCCATCGAGGCCAATTTTGCCAAGAAAACCTCCCGCGACCGGGAGCGCCACCTGCACAACGCGAAACTCCGGGGCTGACCCGCCGCCGCATCGCCTCCGGACATCGCCTCCGGAACAAAAAAACGTCCCGGTCCGAAGGCCGGGACGTCGTGTTGCGGAGCCGCAGGGCTATACCAGTTTGAGGTCCTTCTTGATCGCCTCGATCTTGGCGTCGAGCTCGGCAAGCACCTCTTCGTACTTTTCGACCGATGCCAGCGGGGCCTTCACGCCGAAGTAGAACTTGATCTTGGGTTCCGTGCCCGACGGGCGCACCGACACGATCGTGCCGTCCTCGGTGAACCACTGCAGCACGTTGCTCGAATCCTGCTCGATGGGCGTCTTCTTACCGGTCCGCAGGTCGGTCTGCTCGAGCGACTGGAAGTCGTTCACCTTCACTACGGGCGATCCGACGATCGTGCGGGGCGGGTTGGCGCGGAAATCGACCATCATCTTCTGAATCTCCTCGGCGCCCTCCTTGCCCTTGCGGACCACCGATACGAGGCCTTCGCGGTAGAATCCGTACTTCACATAGAGCTGCTGCAGCCATTCGTAGAGCGTCAGTCCCATCGTATCGCGGGCCCAGGCTGCGGCTTCAGCCGCAAGCGAGCAGGCCGATACGGCATCCTTATCGCGCACATAGTCTCCGGCGAGGTATCCGAACGACTCTTCGCCGCCGCCGATGTATTTCGCCTTGCCCTCGTTCTCGCGGATGATCTTGGCGATGTACTTGAATCCGGTGAGGCAGTCGTAGCACTTCACCTTGAAGAAGTCGGCCACGGCATTGGCCATCTGCGACGTAACGATCGTCTTGACGACATACTGGTTCCCGTCCAGTTCGCCGCGTTCGGCCCAGCGGGTCAGCTGGTAGCTCAACAGCAGTACGAGGGTCTGGTTTCCGTTCAGGAGGACATATTCGCCCTTCTTGTTGCGCAGGGCGACGCCGATGCGGTCCGAGTCGGGGTCCGTGGCGAGCACCAGGTCGGCGCCCTCTTTGGCCGCGAGGTCTATGGCCATCGACATGGTCTTGCGCTCCTCGGGATTCGGCGATTCGACCGTCGGGAAGTTGCCGTCGATGACGGCCTGCTCCTTGACCATGATGACGTTTGTGAAGCCGAATTTGGCGAGCGATGCGGGTACGAGCCGTACGCCGGCGCCGTGCATCGGAGAGTAGACGATCTTCATGTCGTGGAACTTGCGGACGCTTTCGGGCGCGAGCGAGAGCTCATGCACCTTGTCGAGGTAGATTTCGTCGAAGCGCTCGTCGAGGATCGTGATCTTCTCGGGATTGCGGCCCGTAAGGATCATGCCGATGTCGGTGATCTTCTCCACTTCGGCGATGATGTTCTTGTCGTGGGGCGGGGTAACCTGTGCTCCGTCGGTCCAGTAGGCCTTGTATCCGTTGTACTCCTTGGGATTGTGCGAAGCGGTTACGACAACACCCGAGTGGCATTTGAGTTCGCGGATGGCGAAGCTCAATTCGGGCGTCGGACGGAGGGCGTCGAAAAGGTAGACCGAAAAGCCGTTCGATGCGAAGATGTCGGCCACATGCTCGGCGAACATCCGCGAATTGTTGCGGCTGTCGTGGGCTACGGCGACGCGGATCTCCTCGCCCGCGAAGTTCTTTTTAAGGTAGTTCGAGAGCCCCTGTGTAGCGGCGCCCACCGTATATACATTCATGCGGTTCGAACCTACGCCCATGATGCCGCGCAGGCCACCCGTTCCGAATTCGAGATCCTTGTAGAAGCTCTCCACAAGTTCCTTCATGTCGTTCTCCATCAGGTATTTGACCTGCTTTTTGGTCTCCTCGTCATAGGGACCGTCAAGCCACGTCTGTGCTTTTTTCAGCACCAGCTGTTCCAGTTCGTTTGCCATAATCTCAATAGATTTTATTTATAATTCGACAGTGGTCTGTTTTAAAATATTTATATGCAAATATAAGAAATAAAAATCGAATATTCAATATCAACAAGTTAAAAAAGGGGCTTCGGAAACCGTTGTTTTTCTATATACAAAAAAGAGAGAAATGCAACTGTTTTCGGGAAATCTTTTTGCAAAATTATTCACAACTTTGTCTGTCGAAAACCAGGAACAATCACCCGTCATGCAAAGCAACCCGCAGGCATATAGCGATATGTGGCAGCACTGTCTCGATCGGATCAAGGCGCAGACTTCGGCCGAGGAGTTCGAGAAGTGGTTTCAGCCCATCGTCCCGCTCGAATTCGACGGCACGACGCTCCGTCTGCGTGTCCCGAACGAGAGCTACGTCCGTCAGATCGAGAAGAACTACATACCCTTTCTGCGTCCGATCATCTCGCAGCTTTACGGGCAGCAGACGCGTCTGCACTACGCCGTACCGCGTGCCGTGCAGACGGTTCCGGTCTCCGCGGATGCCGACACGACGGCCATCTCGCGTTTCAATACGCAGACGAACACTGCAAATATAAAAAATCCGTTCGTAATTCCGGGCCTGAAGAAGATCGTCATCGACCCGCAGTTGAATCCGAACCTGACCTTTGCGACCTTCATCGAGGGCGAGTGCAACCGGCTGGCGCGTTCCGCGGGCATGTCCGTGGCAGTCTCTCCGGGCAACAATCCCTTCAATCCCTTATATATATATGGTGATTCGGGATTGGGCAAGACGCACATCGTGCAGTCGATCGGCCATGAGGTGCGGCAGCGCCATCCGGAGCTGCAGGTGCTCTATGTCTCGATGAACAAGTTCCAGGCGCAGTTCCAGACGGCCTACAAGAACGGCGAGATTCCCGACTTCATCCACTTCTACCAGATGATCGACGTGCTGATTATCGACGACATCCAGGAGCTGACCGGAAAGACGGGTACGCAAAACGCCTTCTTCAACATCTTCAACCACCTGCAGCTTTCGGGCAAGCAGCTGGTGCTGACCTCCGACAAGCCGCCCGTGGAGTTGAAGGATATCGAGCAGCGGCTCCTGACGCGTTTCAAATGGGGACTTTCGGCGCCGCTCAACACTCCGGACTACGAGACGAAGCTCAAGATCATCCGCGCCAAGGCGCAGAAGCTCGGGGCACAGATTTCGGAAGATGTCGTAACCTTCCTGGCCGACAACATCTCGGCCAATGTGCGTGAGATCGAGGGGGCCCTCTCGTCGCTTGTGGCCAACGCCTCGTTCCTCGGACGGAAGATCACCACGTCGCTGGCCAAGGAGATTCTGAAGGTCTATGTGCAACTCTATCAGAAGGAGATTACCATCGACCATATCATCCAGGTCGTGTGCGACTATCTGAATCTCGACTTCGCACGTTTCAACTCCACGGAGCGCACGCGGGAGATCGCCCAGGCGCGGCAGATCGCCATGTACCTGGCCAAGCAGCATACGAAGGCGCCGCTCACGACGATCGGCGCAGCCATCGGCGGCCGCAACCATGCTACGGTGCTCCACTCGTGCAAGGCCGTCTCGAACCTTCTGGAGACCGACAAGGCCTTCCGCCGCCAGGTCGAGGAGATCGAGAAACGTGTCCTGGCCCAGTAGCTGCGAAGGAGGAAGTGCGGTAAAGACAGCGTCCGGAAAGGATGACGAATCAAGCGGGAAATGCAATATGCGGATTGCTTTCCCGCTTTTTTTCTTTTTTCTTTGTAATTTTGGTTATCCTTTAACTGATGAACATGAAAAAGATCTGTATGAGTCTCGGGCTGCTTCTCCTTGCGGCGTGCGGTCCGCGTTCCGTGGCGGTGGACTATACCATCTCCGGATCCGATACGACTTTCACCGACGGAAGTGTCGTCTATCTGTGGAGCGATACCGCCGAAGGTACGGGTATTCTCGATTCGGCTCTGGTCCGCAATCACTCCTTTACGATGCGCGGTCGGCATCCGTGGCCGGTAAGCGCCTATCTGTATTTGGGTTCCGGGGCCGAGGCCCTGCAGATCGGAGACCGGAATTTCATTGTCGAGTCGGGCACGATCTCCGTGCAGTGTGCTGCTGATGGTGCGTTCCGTTTTTCGGGAACGCCCCGGAACGATCTCTATAATGCCCTTCCCGAGCGACTCTCCGCCTTGACGAAGACCTCCCGTTCGGCCCTCGCTGCCGCCCGATCGTGCGACAGCCTGTTGCGTGCCGTGGCCTCGTCGAACCGCAATGCCCTGGGTATCCTGCTGCTCGGCGAACTGCTTGAAAGACATCCGGCCGCCGAGGTGGTTGAGTTGCTCGACGCCTATCCCGCCTCCTATGCCGGGCATCCGGCCATTCAAGCCCTGCGGCAGCGGATCGCTTCGATGCGAGCAGACATCGGGCAGCCCTTCGTCGATCTCTCGGGCATAACGCCGGCCGGGGATACGCTGTCGCTTGCGGAGGTGGTGCACCGCCCCGGTCTGCGGTATGTGCTGCTCGATTTCGGCGCTTTGTGGTGTGCCCCGTGCCGTATGGAATATCCGGACCTTGTGGCGCTCCGCGAACGGTTCTCCGATCGTGGATTCGAAATTTTCGGGGTTTCATTCGACGTGAATGCCGAGCGCTGGCAGGAGTGCCGTGAACGTTTCGGAATCCCCTGGCCCCAGATCCATGCCGGCATGGGCATCGCCCCGCGCGGGACGCAGGCCTGGCAGGCCTATTCGCTGGATTATATCCCCTCCACCTTTCTGATCGACTGTTCCGACGGAAGGATCGTTGCCAAACAACTGCACGGCGCGGAACTGTCCGAAACGCTCGACGAGCTCCTCGGCCGGAGTCTATGACATGGGTGCGGGACAAGAAATCCGCGACGTGCATGTCGCGGATTTTTTGTATCTTTGTCTGTCTGAATCTTGTTTGCGGATGAAACTCACTTTTCTGGGTACCGGGACCTCACAGGGTGTTCCCGTCATCGGATGCCGCTGCCGGGTCTGCACTTCGGCGGATCGGCGCGACCGGCGCCTGCGCACCTCGGCGATGGTCGAGACGCAGGGCGTGCGTCTGGTGATCGACGCCGGGCCCGATTTCCGTTACCAGATGCTCCGTACCGGAGTGCGGCATATCGACGGCATCCTGCTCACGCACGAACACAAGGACCATATCGGCGGGCTGGATGACGTGCGCGCCTTCAACTTTGTCGATTATCCGCCTACGGTCCACAAGGTCGATATCTATGCCTCACCGCGCACGGCGGCCTGTGTCCGCAAGGATTTCGACTATGCCTTCGATCGGGACAAGTACCGCGGAGTTCCGGAGATCGTGCTCCACGAGATAGACCTTGACCGTCCGTTTGATGTGGGCGGTGTACGGGTCGTTCCGATCTCGGGCCACCACTCCGAGCGTTTTACCGTAACGGGCTACCGCATCGGTGCGCTGGCCTACCTGACCGACTTCAAGACGATCCCGGACGAGGAGGTAGCCAAACTGTCGGGCGTCGAGGTGTTGGTGGTCAATGCGCTGCGTTTCGCCCCGCACTATTCGCACTTCAATGTCGAGGAGGCCCTTGCGCTTATCCGTCGTGTGTCGCCGCGCGAAGCCTGGCTCACGCACATGTCGCACGACATCGGCCTGCAGGCCGTTACGGAGCCGACCCTCCCGCCGCACGTCCACATGGCCTGCGATACGCTGGAGGTCGAGATTCCCGAGCCGGTTGAAAAATCGTAATTACCGAAAAACGAGAAAAAAATATGAAAACACTCAAGGAGAAGGTCATTGTCATCACGGGCGCCTCGTCGGGCATCGGTGAAGCGATGGCATACGAATATGCCGCGCAGGGCGCCAAGGTGGTGCTCGGCGCGCGCAGTGTGCAGAAGCTGCAGCTCATTGCCGGGGCGATCCGCCAGCAGGGCGGGGCAGCGGCCTATTGTGGCGTGGACGTTACGAAGCCCGAGGAGTGCCGCGCGTTGATCGAAACGGCCGTCCGGGAGTTCGGCCGTGTGGATGTCCTCATCTGCAATGCGGGCATCTCGATGCGGGCGCTCTTCGACGATGTCGATCTGGAGGTGCTGCACCGCCTGATGGATGTCAATTTCTGGGGTACGGTGAATTGCTGCAAATATGCGCTTCCCTACCTGCAGCAGTCGAAGGGTTCGATCGTCGGCATCTCGTCGGTGGCCGGCCTGCACGGACTTCCGGGCCGTACGGGCTATTCGGCCTCGAAATACGCCATGACGGGCTTCCTCGAGACGCTGCGCATCGAGAACCTCAAGAAGGGGCTGCATGTGATGATCGCCTGCCCGGGCTTCACGGCCTCGAACGTCCGTTTCTCGGCCCTCACGGCCGACGGATCGCAGCAGGGCGAGACGCCGCGCGACGAGTCGAAGATGATGACCGCCGAGGAGGTGGCCCGCATCGTGGGCCGCGGCATTCTGCGCCGCAAGCGCCTCTGTCTGATGGAGGCCGAGGGGCGTGCCACGCATTTTGTCAAGAAATTCGCTCCGGCCTTTCTCGACCGCATGTTCTACCTGGTGATGGCCCGCGAGCCCGACTCGCCCTTGAAGTAGCAGCGGAATCGGAATACGGGACTCTCTCCGGTCGCGGCCGTTCCGGGCCGGTATTCGAATGGAAATTCACCTCAATTTTAAGCCCTTATATTATGAAAAGAATGAATCATCTGTTGCGCACGTTATTCGGAAGCGTGCTGTGCGCGGGTGTTGTCGCCTGTGCGATTGCTCTGGTCTCGTGCAATGACGAAGGTATCGGCGACGAGACGTTGCTTTACGGCCGTTGGGAGGCCGTCGATTACGAAGGTTACGAAAAAGAAGGCGGTGAGATTGTCTATGAGTGGGGATTCGATCCTGCAATGGATGCCGGAGACTATGTGATTTTCTATTCCGACGGAACCTACGAGGAGGGTACGGCAAGCGGACCCGGTGATTCCGGCACCTGGCGGGTCAAAGGCAACAAGATCTATGTTACGGCCGACGGTGAGACGATCGGTGCTTCGGTTCCTACACTTACCTCTTCGAGCCTGGTTCTCGTGTACCGGTACAGCGAGCCCGGATACGAGTACTACGAACGTTCGAGTTTCCGGAAAGTGGAGTAGGGAGGACGTGTATGTTATGGAAAAGGAGAGCGGCTCGCCATATGGCGGAGCCGCTCTCCTTTTTCCTTTGTCAGGGCCGCTTTCCTATTTGAAGAAGATCGAGGAGATCTCCTTGTAGTTGTGCACGCGCTCGATGACGTCGGCGAAGATGTCGGCGACGGAGAGCACCGTGAACTTGTGGAGGTCCTTGTTGGGGTTGAGGGGAATGGTATCCGTAACGATCACCTCCTCGAGGGCGCTGTCGTTGATGCGCTCATAGGCCGGTCCCGAAAGCACGGGGTGGGTGATGGCTGCGCGTACGCTCTTTGCTCCGCGAGCCATGAGCATGTCGGCTGCCATGCAGATCGTGCCGGCCGTGTCGATCATGTCGTCCACGATCAGTACGTTGCGGCCTTCGACTTCACCGATGGCGGTCATCTTGCCCACGACGTTGGCCTTCGCGCGCTCCTTGTGGGAGATGATGATGGGCGTTCCGAGGTGCTTGGCATAGGTGTTGGCCCGCTTGGCGCCTCCCATGTCGGGTGCGGCGATCGAGAGGTCCTCGATTTTGAGGCTTTCGATGTAGGGCACGAAGATGCCGCTTGCATAGAGGGCATCGACGGGAATGTCGAAGAAGCCCTGGATCTGGTCCGCGTGGAGGTCCATCGTCATGATGCGGTCCACGCCGGCTGCCATGAGCAGGTTGGCTACCAGTTTGGCGCCGATCGGCACGCGGGGGCGGTCCTTGCGATCCTGCCGGGCCCATCCGAAGTAGGGCATGACGGCTACGACCTTGTAGGCCGAAGCGCGGCGTGCGGCGTCGATCATCATCAGCAGCTCCATGAGGTTGTCCGAGGGCGGGAAGGTGGATTGGATGATGAATACCGTGCAGCCGCGGATGGATTCGTTGTAACAGGGTTGGAATTCTCCGTCGCTGAACCGCAGTACCTCGGATTGACCGAGCGTCGTGCCGAAGCTTGCGGCGATTTTCTGGGCCAGGTATTCGGAACCGCGGCCCGAAAAGATCTTGATTTTATGGATAGCCATTGATACGGTGGGTTTTGATGGTACAAATATAGGGCAATCGGATGAGAAAACACGCCTTTTGCGATGCGTTTTTTCAACATTCGGTTAAACTTTCAGACATTGGCCGATGAAATCGAGAATTTCCTCGCGGCCGGCTCCCCTTTCGGATGAGGAGACGAACATCGGAGGAAGTTCCTCCCAGCTTTCGGCAAGTTGTGCGGCATACCGTTCGACGCTCTTCTGCCGTTGGGCTTTCGAGAGCTTGTCGGCTTTGGTGAAGATGATGCCGAAGGGGATGCCGTTCATGCCGAGCATCTCGATGAATTGCAGGTCGATTTTCTGGGGTTCGAGCCGGATGTCCACCAATACGAAGAGGAAATGGAGCTTTTCGCAGCGGAGCACATAGTCGGTGATGAGCTTCGAGAAGGCGCCGCGGACGCTCTTCGACGTGCGTGCGTATCCGTATCCGGGCAGGTCGACGAGATACCAGGCGTCGTCGATGCGGAAATGGTTGATCAGCCGGGTCTTTCCGGGCGTTCCCGAGACTTTGGCCAGTCCGGGTCGTTCGGTGAGCATGTTGATGAGCGACGATTTGCCGACATTGCTGCGGCCGATGAAGGCAATGTCGCGCAGGTCGTCTTTCGGGACCTGTGCGATGCGTTCGGAGCTGCACCGGAATTCGGCTTTTCGGATTTTCATCGTCTTCGGGTTTTGCGATTCAGTGCTTCGGGGTTCCGTCCCCGGCGCGGATGCCTTCTGTTTCGGGGCAAAGATAGTACAAAGCCTCGGGATGGCCAAATCCGGAGTCTTTCGGATCAATAATGGCGCGGATATTTGTTGTTGAAACGGTATCCCACGCCGAGCATGAGGAAGTTGGGCATATGGAAATCCCGCAGCGAGTAGCCGATGTGCAGGAACGAACTGTGCGTGATGCCGATCTTCAGGGCGAGGATCTGGTAAAAGGCTTTCAGGTCGCCGCCTTTGTGGAGCATGTTCGCGCCCAGTCCCAGCCCGATGGTGAAGTAGGGCATGACGAACTCGGCACGGGCCGAGAGCCCGAGTGCGAGTTGCCGGTCGATCGACGGACGGACGAATTCCATGCCGGTCCCGATAATATGGTCGGGGACGTAGACATTCGCACTGCCGTCATAGACCCCGTCCAGCGATATGCCCGCGCGAAACTTGTATCCGAAATTATAGAGCGCCGAGAGGTTGAGTCCCACGACGGGGTAGGTGTCCGGCGAGGCGTAGTAATCCCCGCCGACCTCTACGCCCTTGCTGCACCACGAGCCGAAGAGCACCACGTCGTAACTCACATGGCGGCGGAACGGCGGTGCCGGACTGCGTTCCGGGATTTCGGCCCGCTTCCTTCCGAAGTTATAGGTCAGGCCGGCCTGAAGCCCCGCCGAATTGAGCCCTGCATTGGGTAGTTGCGTATTCCCGTTCGAGAAGTGGGTGAGCGTGGGGCCGACGGTGAGGTCCAGTTCGCGGGTAAGCATCCACCGCAGAAAGAAATTCACGTTGAGCAGCGCATTTACCTTCGAGCCCATCATGATGTTGCGGCTGTTCTGCTCCCGATCGTAGGGTTTCCATCCGAACGAAAGACCGAAATTCCATTCGTAGTCGAGCGACAGTCGGCTTGTGATCCGGGCGATGCGGGCTCCCTGGAAGAGGTAGACCGCCACGGGATTGCCCAGCTCCCGGGGGTTGGCGAAGTCATAGTAGGCCGCACCGATACCTTGATATACCCCTCCGTAGATCTTGTCGGCATGGCTTCCCGGGCGGAATCCGAAGGCATATTTCAGGTGTGCGGATAGCGAGAGATCGACGGGCAGCTGTGCAAGGTTCTCACCCTGCAGAAAGGGATTGATCGTGAAGATATGCTCGGGTCGGAATTCGGCGCCGATGCGGTGCATGGTCCGTGGGCGTTCGGATAGACTGTCGCCCAGCAGGAAGGAGGCGGCAATACCCGGTTGTTTGGCCGGGATCGTTTTTCCCCGTCGCGGGTTCTGGCCTGCCGCCGTCTGCCCGGGCCCCGTTTCATCGGCTTTCGATTTCGGGATGTCCGGTTTCCCGGGGAGCCGATTTCCTTTTGCCGGTCCGCTCCGCTCCGATTCCGTCCCTGCCGTCGGTATGGTTACAGCCGAGCCTGCCGCCGCTTTCGTCTCCGGCGCTGCCGGCATTGTTCCCTCTTCCGTCCTGCGGCCGACCGCTGTTTCGGAAATCCCGGACGCGGCATCCGCGCCGTGGTTGGCTGCGGCGACCCCGAAGTGGCACATTGCGGTTCCCAGAAGAATCGCAAGACCCCGAATCCCTCTCTGGAACATCATATCGGCGGAATTTGAGTTTTCGGGAGGTGAAGATACGCAAAAAAATCGAAATCTTCGCGTTGCGATCGCGGAACCGCTTCCGGATGCCGAGAAAAGAGCCCCGTTTGTGCGAATGCCCGGCGGAGCCATAGTTCCGCCGGGCATTCTTTCGATGGAATCCGCCCTTCCGTTTTCGGGATGTCGGCCTAATAGCCGAGGATGCGCAGCATCGACCGATAGGACTGCTCCTTGGCGAACAGACGCGTGTAGTATTCGTTGTCCGACTTGTCGCGGTCGATGATGACGTGTTTCGGCGCGGGGATCAGGCAGTGCTGAATACCTCCGAATCCGCCGAGCGACTCCTGGTAGGCCCCCGTGTGGAAGAATCCGATGTATTGGGTGTTGCCCTTCTCGAGCTTGGGGAGGAAGATGGCGTTCGTATGGCACTCGGAGTTGTAGAAATCCTCGCTGTCGCAGGTCAGTCCTCCGAGGAATACGCGTTGGTACTCCTTGTCCCAGTTGTTGATGGCCAGCATGATGTATCGCTGGTTGATGCCCCAGGTGTCGGGCAGGGTGGTGATGAACGACGAGTCGATCATGTACCAGTTCTCCCGGTCGTTCTGCTGCTTCTGATTGACGATCGAGTAGAGCGACGCACCGCTTTCGCCGACGGTGAACGATCCGAATTCGGTGAAGATGTTGGGCTCCTCGATGCCGTTCCGCTGGCAGATGTTCTTGATCTGGGCGACGATCTCCTCGGTGAGGTACTCGTAGTCGTATTCGAAGTTCAGGGAGTTCTTGATCGGGAATCCGCCGCCGATGTTGAGGCTGTCCAGCTCGGGACAGATGGCCTTCAGCTCGCAGTAGACGTTCATGCACTTCGACAACTCGTTCCAGTAGTAGGCCGTGTCCTTGATGCCGGTGTTGATGAAGAAGTGCAGCATCTTGAGCTGGAATTTCTTGCTGTTCTTCAGCTTGGCCTTGTAGAAGTCCACGATGTCGTTGTATCGGATTCCGAGACGCGAGGTGTAGAAGTCGAACTTGGGTTCCTCCTCGCAGGCGATGCGGATGCCGACCTTGCACTTCTTGGTAAAGGCGTCTTCGAAGAGGTCGAGTTCCTCCTTGTTGTCGAGCACGGGAATCGTGTTCGTGAATCCGTCGTTCACGAGCTGGGCGATGTTCTCGACGTACTGCGGGCGCTTGAATCCGTTGCAGATGATGTAGCGGTCCTTGTCGATGATGCCGCCGTCGTAAAGTGCGTTGATGATGTGGATGTCGTAGGCCGAGGAGGTTTCGAGATGGATATCGTTCTTCATGGCCTCCTCGAGGACGAACGAGAAGTGGCTCGACTTGGTGCAGTAGCAATAGTTGTACGAGCCCTTGTAATCGACCTTGGCCATCGCCACATTGAACATGCGCTTGGCGCGGTTGATCTGCTGGGAGATCTTCGGCAGGTAGGTGATCTTGAGCGGCGTACCGTACTGCTTGATCAGCTCCATGAGCGGAATGTCGTGGAAAAGCAGCTCGCTGTCTTCCACGGAAAACTCGTCCTGCGGAAAGTCGAACGACTGTTCGATCAGGTCAATGTACTTGTCTTTCATCTTTCGTTCGTAGGGTTGTCGGCAATCCGGCTTCGCTACATTGTCCGAAAATCGTCGAAGTAGCTCACCCGGATTTTCCGGAATTTCGAGATGCAAAGTAGGTGAATATTTTTGGGATAACCAACTTCCTGCACGAATATTTTTCATTAAAATCGCATTGGCGGTCTTCCGCATTGTCCGGGATGGTCTCCGACTGACTTTCCGGACGGCTCTTTTTTCGAGCTTTTTGTGCAGGGAATGGCCCGGATGCTTGTTTTTTTAACGGGAAAGAGGTAATTTTGAACCCCGATAAACCAACGAGATTCCGATCGTGCTCATTCGTATCATATCGCTATATCTCGAGACGCACAAGCGCCTCGTCATCCCCCAACTCGGGGCATTCATCGTCAAGGAACCGGAGCATGAGGTGCTCTTCTCCGAACTGCTCAAGCGCGACGACGGCGTGCTGCGCGGTCTGCTGCGTGCCGAAGGGACCAATGATCTGGAGGCTGCCGGCGAAATAGACCGTTTTGTCTTCGAGGTGCGGCATGCCGTCGAACGCGGAGCGTCGTATCCGATGCCGGGCTTCGGTACGCTGCATCCCGGCGCGAACGGTACCATCGCTTTCCGTTACGAACCGGATCCGGCTCTGCTCGGGAATTCCGCGCCCGCCGCTGTTCCCGCATCTCCCGTGGCGGAGGTTTCGGAACCCGAAACTCCGGAGCGCCGCGAGGAGTCCCGGACGCCGGCCGCATCCTCTCCGAAGGTTGCGGTGCCGCATGCATCTGCGGGCGGAGAACGCCCTGCGGGACGCACCACGACTCCGGCCTTCACCGAGCCTCATCTCTCGCCTTCGGCCAAGATGAATCCCGATCCGTCGGTCCGGGGCTTGCGCTACGGCAAGCCGCCGAAGAACACCGATGCCTATACTTATGTGGGGCGGGCTCCCCGCCGTGGTGTCGATCGCTTCATCTGGATTGCCGTGATTGCCGCCGTGTTAGCACTCGCCGCCATCGGTTACGGCTATTACCGCGATCTGCGCGAGCGGCAGCTCGAGGAGGCGGAGTGGATCGAATTCTCCGAACCCGCCGCTGCGGAGCCGGAGGCCTCCGAAGCCGATACGGCCGCAGAGGCTTCGGGACAGACGATGTAGGCGGCGGATCTCCGGACCCGAACTCTATTTTGCAATGACAGAAATCGCAACCGTAAAACAACGCTTCGGCATCATCGGCACCTCGGAACTTCTCGACCGGGCGCTGGAGGTGGCTCTGCGCGTGGCGCCCACCGATCTGACGGTTCTCGTAACGGGCGAGAGCGGTGTGGGCAAGGAGTTTTTCCCGCAGGTGATCCACGCCTATTCCGCGCGCAAACACAACAAATACATCGCCGTGAACTGTGCGGCGATTCCCGAAGGAACGATCGATTCGGAACTTTTCGGCCATGAGAAGGGGGCTTTCACCGGTGCTACGGAGGCTCGCAAGGGTTATTTCGAGGAGGCCGACGGAGGGACGATCTTCCTGGACGAAGTCGCCGAGCTGCCCCATTCGACACAGGCACGCCTGCTGCGCGTGCTGCAGACCGGGGAGTTCATCCGTGTAGGTTCCTCGAAGGTGCAGAAGACCAACGTGCGGGTCGTTGCAGCTACGAACGTGAACCTCCAGGAGGCCATTGTCCAGGGCCGTTTCCGCGAGGACCTTTTCTACCGCCTGAGCACGGTGCCCATCTCCGTGCCGTCGCTGCGCGAGCGCCCCGAGGACATTCCGCTGCTTTTCCGCAAATTTGCCGCCGATGTGGCCGTGCAGTACCGCATGCCGGCCGTAACGCTCGACGAAGGGGCGCGTCAGACGCTGATGCACTACTACTGGCGGGGCAACATCCGCCAGTTGAAGAATGTCGCCGAGCAGATCTCGGCCATCGAGCCGGCGCGGGTCATCACCTCCGAGGTGCTTTCGCGCTACCTGCCGCGCCAGGAGGCCGGCGCTCCCGTGGCTGCGGGTGCTCCGCGATTCGATGAGGAGATGTCCTCCGAACGCGAACTGCTCTACAAGGTGCTGTTCGACATGCGGGCCGATATCAACGACCTCAAACGGATGATGGGCGAACTGATGCAGCAGGCTTCGGGACACCGTGCGGAAGCTCCGCATGACATCAAGGCGCTGCTTCCCTCGACGGCCCAGAGTTCGCTCGAGCCGGTCCGGCCGGCTGCGGAGTTCGCCGAGAGCGAGGAGGTTACGGACGAGGCACCGCGGGAGAAGACCAAGGCGGACATGCAGCGCGAACAGATCATCCGCGCCCTGCGCCGCAACAACGGGCGCCGGCGCGAGGCTGCCGCGGAGCTCTTCATGTCGGAACGCACGCTTTACCGCAAGATCAAGGAACTGGGAATAACCGAAAACTGACGTATGAAATTCAAACTGCTCATAACGCTCTGCTGCACGGTGCTTTTGGCCGGCTGCGGCGTCGCCATCAAGTATTCGTTGTCGGGAGCTTCGATTCCTCCCGATGCCAAAACCTTCTCGGTGGCCTATTTCCCCAACAACGCGACGATGGTTTCGCCGATTTTGAGTTCGACGCTCACCGATGCGCTCGTCGATATCTTCACGCGGCGTACGCGGCTGACGCAGGTCGATGAGGGCGGCGACTTCGCTTTCGAGGGCGAGATCACGAACTACACCTCGACGACCTCGTCCGTGTCGAGCGACGAATATGCGCTTCTGAACCGCCTGACGATCACGGTCAAGGTCCGCTTTACGAATGCCCTCGACGACAGCATGTCGTTCAACAAGACCTTCTCTGCCTACGAGGACTACGAATCGACGCAGCTGCTCACCGAGGTTGAGGGAACGCTCATCCCGCTCATTGTCGATAAGATCGTAACGGATATTTTCCAGGCTTCGGCCTCCAACTGGTGATGCCCATGGACAGCGTGCGCGACTATTTGGTTTCGCCCTGCGAGGCGTCGCAGCCCTCCGCGGAGGAGCTTGCCGCGGCACTCGACCGTTATGCCTGGTTCTTCCCGCTGCATGTCGCCGCCGAGCGTATTTCGGGCGGCAGCGATCCGTTCGTGTCGCTTCTCGCACCGTGGCGCGGGGAGAGTTCGCTGCAACGCCGGACGGTGGAGGCCGATGCACTGACGCACCTCACGTCCGAGGAGGTCATCGACCGTTTCCTGAAGGAGGAGGATCTGCGCATCGTCGCCGACGATACGGCCCCCGATGCGGAGGTGCGTACGACCCCCGATCTGGATGATGAGGACGAGCTCGTAAGCGAGGAACTCGCAGCGATTTATCTTTCGCAGGGACTTCGTGATGAAGCTGTGGCAATTTATCGCAAATTAAGTTTGCTAAATCCCGAAAAAAGTATTTACTTTGCCGAACTTATTGAAAAAACCGAAAAACAATAATTAAAAGTCTGAGATATGTTATACACGATTTGCATTGCCCTGATACTGATTGCGAGTGTACTGATCATTCTCGCGGTACTGGTGCAGAATCCCAAGAGCGGCATGGCCGCCAACTTCGGTGCGTCGAATCAGGTGATGGGCGTGCGCGAGACGACGAATTTTCTGGAGAAGTTCACCTGGACGATGGCTGTGGCCATTGTGGTTTTGAGCCTTGTAGCCACGCTGGCCATGGACAAGGGTCTCGTTGCGGAGAGCAATTCGGAGATCTCGAAGGATGCCAAGGCGCTTCAGGAGCAGATGCTCAATACGGAGGCGGTTCCTGCCATGCCGCAGGCCGAGCTTCCCGCCGAGCAGCCCGCTGCGGAGCCTGCCGAAACTCCGGCCGAGTAAAACTCCGGCCGTTTTTCGTCTACGAACGCCATACGATATGTAAACGCCTCTTTGTCAAACAAAGGGGCGCTTTTTTTGCACTTGTTCCCGAAATTTCGCTATCTTTGTTACTTGTGGCACCCGATCCGGATTGTCGGTGCCGCATCCGAACCAGATTCGAAAAAAACCGAAAAAATGAAAAAATCTACGCTTATGAAAACCTGTGCGACATGGGGTGTGCTTTCAGCCGTGGCATGTGGCGGGGCGCGTCCCTCCGGTGAGAAGGTCGCCGTCTATCTCGACGAGACGCAGCCCATTGAGCAGCGCATTGAGGATGCGCTGTCGCGCATGACTCTCGAAGAGAAGGTTGCCGTGTTGCATGCGCAGTCGAAATTCTCCTCGGCCGGAGTTCCTCGTCTCGGCATTCCCGAACTGTGGTGTACGGACGGCCCCCACGGTATCCGTCCCGAGGTGCTGTGGGATGAGTGGGACCAGGCCGGTTGGACGAACGATTCCTGCACGGCGTTTCCGGCCCTGACCTGCCTTGCCGCGACATGGAATCCCGAGATGGCGGCCCTTTACGGCAAGTCCGTCGGCGAGGAGGCCCGCTACCGCGAGAAGGACGTACTGCTCGGTCCGGGTGTCAATATCTGCCGCACACCGCTCAATGGCCGTAATTTCGAATATATGGGCGAGGATCCCTATCTGTCCTCGCGTATGGTCGTTCCTTATGTCCGGGGCGTGCAGCAGAACGGCGTGGCAGCCTGCGTCAAGCACTTTGCCCTGAACAACCAGGAGGAGCACCGCCACGGGGTCGATGTCGTCGTGGATGACCGGGCTCTGTACGAAATCTACCTTCCTGCCTTCAAGGCAGCCGTTCAGGAAGGCGGTGCCTGGGCCATCATGGGCTCCTATAATAAATATAAGGGAGAGTATTGCTGCCACAACCGCTATTTGCTCAACGACATCCTCAAGCGTGACTGGGGCTTCGACGGTGCGGTGATCTCCGACTGGGGCGGAGCGCACGATACGCGCGAGGCGATCGAAAACGGTCTCGACCTGGAATACGGATCGTGGACCGACGGCCTGACCTGGGGTGCCAGCAATGCTTACGACAACTACTTCCTGGCAGCGCCCTACCTTGACCTACTCCGCCGGGGCGAGGCTTCGGTCGAAGTGCTCGACGGCAAGGTTCGCCGTGTGCTGCGTCTGATCTTCCGCACGGCGATGAATACGCGCAAACCTTTCGGATCGCTCAATTCACCCGAACACGCCGCGGCGGCCCGTCGCATTGCGGGCGAGGGCATGGTGCTGTTGAAGAATGAAGGCGGTGTGCTGCCGCTGGATCTGAAGCAGACGAAGCGCATTGCCGTCATCGGCGAGAATGCCGTGAAGATGATGACCATCGGAGGCGGCTCCTCCTCGTTGAAGGCCAAGCATGAGACGACACCTTTGGAGGGCATCCTCGCTGCCGTCGGCGACCGGGTCGAGGTGGTTTACGAGCGGGGGTACGTCGGCGACGTATCGAGCAGTTTCAATGGCGTGGAGACCGGACAGGATCTGAACGAGACGCGTTCGGCCGACCGCCTCATCGCCGATGCCGTGGCTGCGGCCCGCGAGGCCGATGCCGTGATCTTCGTCGGCGGCCTGAACAAGAGTGCGAATCAGGATGCCGAGGGCAGCGACCGCCTGCAACTCGGGCTTCCCTATGATCAGGACCGCCTGATCGAGGCGCTCGCCGGTGCCAATCCGAATCTGGTTGCAGTCTTCGTCTCGGGCAATGCCGTGGCGATGCCGTGGATCGATCGCGTTCCTGCCGTGTTGGAGGCGTGGTATTCCGGATCGGAAGCGGGCAATGCCCTGGCCGATGTCCTCTTCGGTGCGGTGAATCCTTCGGGCAAGCTGCCCTTCACCTTCCCTGTACGCCTGGAAGACAATGGCGCCATTGCCTTGGGCGAGTATCCGGGCGGCGATTCGGTGAAGTATAACGAGAGCATCTTTGTCGGATACCGCTGGGCCGAGAAGCAGCAGATTGCGCCGCTCTTCGCCTTCGGCCACGGTTTGAGCTATACGACCTTCGCCTATGACAACATCCGCAGCGATCGTACGGAACTTGCTGCCAATGGTACGATCCGCATTTCGGTCGATGTAACCAATACGGGCGCGCGTGCGGGTCAGGAGGTTGTGCAGCTCTATGTCGGCGACTGCGCCTCGTTGCTTCCGCGTCCCGTCAAGGAGCTCAAGGGCTTCGAGAAGATCTCCCTTGATCCCGGCCAGACGCGTACGGTAACCTTTACGCTTACACCCGAGGCACTGCAGTACTACGACGATACGAAGGGTGCCTGGGTGGCCGAACCGGGCGACTTCAAGGCCTTTGTCGGCGCCGCATCCGACGATATCCGCGGCGAGGTGGGCTTCACGTTGAAATAACGGATAGTCTTATGAAAAAGCGTCCGCAACCTTTACGGGTTGCGGACGCTTTCGTATATCGCTCCGGATGTATGGGTGCATGGGCTCCGGTCGGTTCCCTTGCCGGATCACCCCTTGTCCTTGTCCTTGTCCTTGTCCTTGTCCTTACCCCCCCCCGGTTGTTATCTCCCGGTGCGTGTCGGGTTGTCGTTGCCTGCCCGTTATCCCGTCAACCGGCCGATTTGTCCCGTCACCTGTCGGTATTGTTCGGAAGGCGGATTACTCGGCCACTTCGTCCTTGGTCTGGTTGCGGGTGTTGAGGGCCAGATAGCGTTGCAGGGTCTGCTGCAGGTGTTGCGGGTTGATGTTGTGGCGGATATTTCCGTTCTGTGCGATGGAGATGCTTCCGGTCTCCTCCGATACGACGATGATGATGGCGTCGGATATTTCGCTCATTCCAATGGCTGCCCTGTGGCGTGTCCCGTAGGACTTGGGTACGGCGCTCTGCGTTACGGGCAGGATGCACTTGGCTGCGACGATGCGGTCGCCTTCGATCACCACGGCTCCGTCATGCAGCGGTGCATTTTTGAAAAAGATGTTTTCGAGCAGCGGGGTCGATACTTTGGCGTCGAGTGTGATTCCGCCCTCGGTGATCAGCCGCAGGTCGCTGCGCAGTCCGATGACGATCAGGGCTCCGACCTTTGCTGCGGCCATTTCCCGGCAGGCCGTAACGATCGGCACGACGTTCGTCTGTACGGGGTCCTCTCCCGAGGAGAAGATGCGGGTGATGAAGTTGAAGTGTTTTTGCCGCATGCCGATCATCTGGAGGAATCTTCTCAGCTCGGGCTGGAAGACGATGATCAGGGCGATGGCTCCGACCGAAATCAGTTGTCCGAGAATCGAGGAGAGCAGTTCCATGTTCAACGCCCGGACGATCACCCAAAGCAGGTATATGGCGATGATCCCCGAGAGGATGTAGGGGGCGTTGGTGCCTTTGGTCATGCGGTAGATCCAGTACATGATCGCAGCCACCAGGATGATGTCGATGAAGTCGATGAATGTGAACGGAACGAATCCCATTGGTTCGGAAAAATTAGTTCGTTTTCATTTTCGTGCAAATGTACGAAAAAAAACGGTTCCTCCGCTTATGGGAGGAAACCGTCTTCGGTCTTCGCCCTCTCGGCTCAGTTTTTCGCCTTGTCGGCCTTCTTGTCGGCGGCGTAGAGCTCGTTCACCTTCTTCAGCACGGCGGGCGTGATGTTGAGCGTCGTGTCGGCGTCGATCAGGGCCGACGCGTTGATGATGAGCTTGTAGCGCTTGTCGGCGTTGATCTCCTGTACGGCGCGCTGGAGCAGGTCCTGGGCGCGGTTCGTGAAGACGTAGTTCTCTTCATCGAGAGTTTGCGCCTCCTTCTGGGCATTGGTCTGGTAGGAAGCCACACGCTTCTGGATGCTCTCCTGCTGCGCCTGGGCGTCGCGCGAGGTGATCAGTCCCTTCTGGTACTTTTCCTGCAGTTGAGCGGCTTCGGCCTGGAGACTCTGTTCGCGTTGAGCCCAGCTTTTCTGGGCCTTTTCGGTTTTCTCCTGAAGGGCCTTGCCTTCGTTGAGGAAGAGGTCGCACTGAGCCAGCACCGCCTCGACCTGTACATAGGCGATGTCGCCCGAGCCGATCTGGGCGTTCGCTTCGGTCTGGGCCTCTGTGCTGCCTGCGGTCTGTTCCGACGTTTTCGATTCACAGGCGGTCATGACGAGCGCTGCGGCCAGGAGCGGAAAGAAAATTTTTTTCATATTGGGTTTGCTGTTTTTTTGGTAATTATTTTTCCTTTGAGACACAAAGGTAGGAAAAAATCTTTATTTTTGCCTCTCTGCGATCAAAATTTGACATCCATGTACGAATATATCAGCGGGACCGTTGCCGAGGTGGCTCCGACCTATGCGGTTCTCGATGTCGGGGGCGTCGGCTACTACCTCAATATTTCGCTCGAAACCTTTTCGGCCATCGAACATGCCGAACGGGCCAAGCTCTATGTGCACTATGTGGTCCGTGAGGACGCCCAGCTGCTGTACGGCTTTTCGACGCGCAGCGAGCGTGAGTTTTTCCGCCTGCTGATCGGCGTTTCGGGGGTCGGGGGCAATACGGCGCGCATGATCCTTTCGACCTATTCGCCGCGCGAGTTGCAGAATATCATCTCCACGGGAAATGCCGTGCTGCTGAAGAATGTCAAGGGACTGGGGCTGAAGACGGCGCAGAAGATCATCGTGGAACTGACGGGCAAGCTCACGGCGCTCGGCGCCGATGCGGAAGCCGCGGCGCCCGTTGCCGACAGCGGAACCTTCGACGAGGCCCTTGCGGCGCTGGTCATGCTGGGTTTTGCGCGCACGGCGGCCGAGAAGGTGCTGCGCGGGGTGCTGCGCGAGACCCCTTCGGCAACGGTCGAGGAGTTGGTGCGCATGGCGCTCAAGCGGCTGTGATTGCGAAAAATCCGAAAAATCGCTTCGGATGTGCCTCTTCGACGTACGAAGAGGCGTTTTTTTGCGTTGGATGTTCGGAAATCGGATTGTTTTTGTAAATTTGCACGATTCTATGCCGATGAAAAGATTGTGGCCATACCTTTTAGCCGTACTCGTTGCGATGGGCGGCGTCTCCTGTTCCGACGAGGAGGTGCTTCCCAATCAGCGCGAGAAGCTGGTCTCCTATCTGGAGTCGTCCCACGCCCCGGCGCTTGTCGAGGAGTCGCAGGCCGACGAGGAGGCGCAGCAGGCCTTCTATACGGTATCGGGCAGCACGGTCTATCGGTATATCGAGAATTACTATGCTCCGGGCCGGGACCAGAAGAAGGAGGTCGGGGCCTCGTTGAAGGTTACGATCACCTTCCGGGCCTATGTCTTCACCTATTCGAACATCACGGACAGCACCTTCCCTTACTATTCGAACGATCCGTTGCTTCGTGAGGCTTATCTCGAGCTGGGGCTTGCCGACGGAGCGTGGTCTTTCGAGCCGCTGACGCTCGATATGCGCGGCGACATACTAAAAGGGCTTCGTTTTGCGTTACTGGGTTGTCGAGAAGGCGATGAGGTCGAGGCGTACATGACCTACAACATGGCCTATGGGGACAAGAATTTCAGTACGATTCCCCTGGAGAGTCCCGTGGCGTGGTTTTTTACCGTAGAGGCTGTCGAATGATACCTTCGCGGCAATGGAGAGGAATATGAGAATTCAACGAGACATGAAACTGCATACCCGTTTATTGTACCTTGCGGTGGGAGGCCTGCTGTTACTGGGCTCCTGTGCCAAGGAGGAGAGCGAATCGTTCGACAAGTTCGAGAACCAGGCACTGGAGGCCTGGATGCATCAGAATCGTCCCGAGCTGGTCAAGAACTACCAGTCCGACGGCGGCTATTACGTCGATGTGCTGGATGCGGGCGACATGAATGCGGCGCCGATCAGCGATACGGCGTGCTGGGTGTCGTTCGATTTTTCGGGCCGGGACTTGAGCGGCAACATTATCCTTACGCGCAGTGCCGACGAGGCCCATCAGGTGGGCTCCTTCACCAAATACACGCATTATGTGCCCTATTACCGCTACTGCGGCGAGAGTTTCGCCATGAGTTCCGGGCAGATCGAGGGCACCTACCTTGCCATGCGCAATACGCTTTATCTGGATCCCGATTACGCCGAGGCACGCGGCCTGAATACGGAAATCCAGCTCCGCGAAGGGGCGAAGGTCGTACTTTACATGCCTTCGCGTGTCGTGGGTTCGAGCGGCATTTCGGGGGACGGCGGATACGAGGGCCAGAATGATGACAACCAGACATTCACCCTCGATGCACAGCGGCCCTTCATCGTGACGATGACAATCTGCGATACGGTCAAGAACCCGCTCGAGAAGGAGGGGCATCAGGTCGATACCTTTTGCGAGGAGTCGAACGGCGGACTGAAGATCTACGACAACGACGACGAAACGGCGGATGCCAAGCCGCTTCCCGAGGACCCCGAGGATGCGGACCATCCCTATAACGTGGCCGAGGAGTGGGTCAGTGCCAACGACTCCATTCCGCAGGTCTATGTCAATTACCGCTTCAATCCGGCCGTCAAGGGGCTGACTTTCCCCAAACCCTATGCTTCGGGATACCTTCCCTATGCCGACGAGGGGTCGATGGCGACGCTCGAGGCGCAGATCAACGAGGCGCTCGTCAAGCGTTTCCATCCCGACGAGGACGAGTCCTATCCCGGTATCAAGGAGCTGAAGGCCGATACGGTGAAACTCGACGGTACGGCGAAGATCTGGTATATCGGCCGATTCCTCGACGGCTTCATCTTCGATACGAACATCGACGAGGTGAAGCAGATCATCTACGGAGAGGTCGCTTCCGAGGGCAAGGCTTTCGAATATACGCCCGAGAAGGGCGGCGCCATTACGGCGTGGTACTATACGGTTCCCAACCTGCAGTACGGGCAGTGGGCTGCGATCATCGCCACCTCGACGAACTGCTACGGTTCGACCGGACGTTCGGGCGGTACGATCTCGGAAAGCAGCGGCTATTCGTCATCCTATTGGGACTACCTCAATTATTTGAGCTATTACAACAGTTATTACGGCAACAGCGGCTACTACGGTGGCTACTACGGCGGCTATTACGGCAGCTATTACGGCGGCTACTACAATCCCTATTATGGGTATGGTTACGGGTATGGTTATGGTTCGTCGACCGACGACTCGGAGACCACGACGACCATCAACACGGAGATTCCGCCCTTCACGCCGCTTATTTTCGAAATCTACGTCGAGCCCGAGGAGGAGTAGCGATCGGTTTCGATTCCGAATATGGAGAGCTCCCGCGAAATGATTTTCGCGGGAACTTTTTGGTTTCCGGGGTGGCGTTTCTTTCTGCAATGCGGCCTGCAGAGCGGTATGGCCGGAGTCGGGGCTGGAAACGGCAGTTTTCCGGCATGTGATCGGTGCGTTTCGGCATATTTCGTTGCATAATCGCTTTTTCCGATTTTCCGCCACTTTTTCGGGCGGAAATTTTGTAAATCCGCAAAATTGTATTAATTTAGTTGTGCAGAAGTGTAACACCTAAAATTCAACAGATATGATTATCACATTTAACGAGTTGCGTCGTATCAAGGACCGGCTGCCGAGCGGCAGTTCGCAACGTATTGCAGATGAACTGGGAATAGATGTAGAAACCGTCCGCAACTATTTCGGAGGCAGCCACGAGGCAAAGGAGTGCGTCGGGGTTCACTTCGAACCGGGACCGGACGGCGGTGTGGTTACGCTCGATGATACGACGATACTCGATGTGGCGATGCGCATCTTGAGCGAGCAGCAGTAAGACATATCCTTGTCCGGCGATCGGCCGGATGCGGTGCCGGATCCCTTCGGATTCCGGTAAAATAAATAGTTTTCCGATAGGGAAAGCAATGTAAGAGATAATCAGAACATTATGCATTTTCTTTCTGGGAGGCTATTTAAAAAAAGCAGCAAATAAGGTAGTGATAAACGAGGTTTCGATTTCCAAATCGTTACCTCGTTTCTTTTGCCTCGTTCTTCGTATAAAAGTGATTTACAATCTCTTACGCTTTTATTCATCTTGACATAAGACTCTGCGGATTTTATTTTTGCACTCATTAAAAAGCAGAGTTTATGCGCAGCACATTCAAGGTTCTGTTCTACCTTAAAAGGAACAAAGAGAAGAAACCGGCGCTGGTTCCGGTTATGGGCCGGATTACGGTCAATGGCAGCATCGCGCAGTTCAGTGCTAAACTTTCCGTTCCGGAACATCTGTGGGAAGTCAGCGGCGGTCGCGCCAAAGGCCGGAGCGTCGAGGCCGACCGGATCAACCGCCATCTGGATAATATCCGTACCCAGATCGGCAAGCACTATCAGTCTATCTGCGACCGGGATTCGTTCGTCACGGCCGAGAAGGTCAAAAATGCCTACCTGGGTTTCGGTGAGAAATACCGCATGCTTCTCGAGGCATTCGAAAAGTTCACCGCCGATCTCCGGAAACGTGTCGGCATCGACCGCAGCCATGGCACATGGAAACGCTACCGCAAGTCCATCGACCATCTGCGTTCTTTCATGCGTAAGGAGTATAACGTGAGCGACATGCCTTTGGCCGAACTGGAACAGTCGTTCATCGAGCAGTACCATGTCTATCTGAAATCCGTTCTGGGTTTGAAACCCATGACCGTCTGCGGCTATCTCAGATGCCTTAAATACGTGGTCAAGATCGCCTTCAACAACGGCTGGATGCCCCGCAACCCCTTTGCCCTTTACCAGTATACGGCCCCGAATCCGGAGCGTGGTTTCCTGACCGAAGATGAACTTCGGCGTATGATGACCACCCGCCTGCGCCACAAGCGCCAGGATTATAACCGCGACATGTTCCTGTTCTCCTGCTTCACGGGTATCTGCTATGCCGACATGTCGGCGCTGACCTACGAGCAACTCGAACAGGATACGAACGGAGATTGGTGGATCAGCGGCAACCGCCAAAAGACCGAGACGAAATATGTCGTCAAACTGCTGCCTTATCCGCTATTCCTGCTGGATAAATACCGGGGCCTTGCCGGAAACCGTTACCTGTTCAAACTGTCTTCTCTGGATTCCATCGACGACAGCCTCAAAAACATAGCCCGGGAATGCGGCATCGACAAACAGCTCTCGTTCCACCTCGCCCGCCATACCTACGCCACGACGATCTGCCTGTCGAACGGCGTATCGTTGGAAACCCTCTCTAAAATGCTGGGACATAAGAATATCACGACGACCCAAATCTACGCACGGGTGACCCATCCGATGATCGACCGGGAGGTCGACATGCTCAAAGAAAAGCTGGCGGACAAATTCGCCGTCGTCTGAATCGTGCCGAACATCGGCCTTCCACCATAAAGTTCGTATCAGTAAATAGATACTGATACGAATACCGCGTGTTATCATGCCATCTTTGCAGCGGAAACAATCGACCGAAGCATTATGGAACACACGGAGGAGATACTCGAAATCGTGCGGGAGATCCGCGAGGATGTCTCCTATATGAAACGGCATCGCAACATGCTTTGCGGGATGCCGGTTCTGGAAGTCGACGAGGTCTGCGACCTGCTGAAGATGAGTGACCGTCAACTGCGCCGTTACCGCACTTCGGGCCAGCTCACCGGCTTCCGCTTCGGACGCCGTCTGCTGTTTTCGTCTGCGGAGATCACCCGTTTCATCGAACGTATCGAAGCAGACTGCCAACAGAAAAAATCGTTGAGAAAAGCTGTCCGCAATCTTTAATATATATCGTTATGTCAGACAACACAACAGAAAGAACCTATTGCCTGGTCGAATCCGGGATTTTCGAGCGGCTTCTTAAAACGTATTTCATGCAGGCACAATCGCTGCTGCTCTTCGAGCATCTGCTGGGTCAAAGCGACCGCCCGATGTTCCTCTCGGCCCGCAAGGTCTGCGAGGCCCTGGGGCTCGACCGCAACAAACTGGAACAATACCGGCGCAAACGCATTATCAAAGCCCGTGCTGTCAACGGACAGATGATGTACAGCGCTTACGACCTGATCGCCCTTACGGAACATCTTCAACGCCGTAAAATCCAGCGTATCCTTTCTGCGACCGCACGTTTCGTAATCCGCTGATGATGGTCCGTATCCTCGAATCGTAGCTTTATCTTTTCGCAAAGCTGTCCGATGCGTTTCAGACAGCTTTTTTTGACATTCTGTCGGGAGGTGGAAAAATATTTCCCTTGTGATCGCCGGCCCGGGGCAAGATAGTGTCAGGCGCTTACGCCCTTGTCGTAATTTTTCGCACGATCTCCACCCTTTGGGTCGTATCGCACGAAAAATTGCGCCTGCGGGCTGCACCTGCCACTGAAAATCCCGCCCCGAAGCCGGCGAACCACTATTCCAAAGCGGGTGTACCGGCGGTATGTCAAACCAAAACAGATTTCGAAGATGAAAACCACGAAATTCGAGATTGCGGTGGCGGGCTACGCCTACCGCTTCAAAACCTACGCCCGTGACGGCGTGGAGGCATCCGTAAAGATCAAATGCTTCCTCGGACAACCCGATGCGGAGTGTACGATCCTGACCCCTGCGTTGAACGATTACCTGCGGGACATCGAATCCTGCCGCAGGCAGGTGGCCCAGCGATGAGAAAGTGGATCGATCAGTCGACCTTCGACGAACTGCTGCTCGCCAATGCCGAGGATAACATGGAGCGGGCCATTCAAGGTGCATCGGCCGTGTTGGAAACCATGCAGGAGTTCGTTCCGGAGGCAGCCTTGTTCTACCGTGTTACACACGCTGCAGACAGCCTGAAAAACTATTTCGAGGAGGTGTGCGCCGGTTTTCGCAGAAACGGCATCCTGTTTCTCGTCCGCAAACACACTTACCCGAAACCCTATTACGACCTATGTTGCGATTGGTCGTTCCTCCGATATGCGGATAACTACTCCTACGGCAAGGCTTTCGACAAGCAATCCGAACCGAACCGCATCGGGGTCTTTACCAAAAGGAAGATCGACGACTGGGTGGAATACCTCACGCAGGGTTTCCGGAACCTCGAACGTATCGATGCGGAGAACGAACGAAAAATAACCGGATACCGCAACCGCTTGGAGGCTTTGCCCGATGTGGTTTGGGTCCATGACAAAAGCCACGGTCAGATCACTCGCAACGGCCTGACCTATACTTTCGACATCAGGCAAACGGATTACAGCGAAAAGATTTCTTTGGACTATCGCTGCCGCACGCTCGATGATTTCCTCGCGCTCTCCGACAACAAACTCATACTTAAACCCTGATCGACTACAGCTATGAGTACGACGAAAGCGATCGACTTGCAAAAATACGTCTGGGAAGGTTGGGCGGTCGGAGATTTCATCGACAGCCTGTCTCCGAAGGTCGAACGGATTATGACCGGAAGAAGTTGGCGCAAACCTTTTACCTCGAAGCAGGAACTCGCCGCATGGTGCAGGGACAACCAGCCCTACTATAAGAAACACATTCCGGGTGTTGTCAGCTATTTTGCCCGGAAGTATCATCTGAACTGAAAATCTTGAAACGATGGAACGCAACCATGTCATTGAAAGCATCTGCACGGTATGCCATTGTGCTGCGCGCCGTGCCGAGGAATACCTCGATAACGAACTCATCCGCCTGCGGGCATTGTACGACGCCGGCGAGCTGTGCTACGGCGATCTGGAAACGGCCTGCTCCGATCTGGGATTGGAGTACGACTATGCGGAATACTTTCTTGCGGCGATTGCCCGATAGCCGAGCGATGACTGCGATCTGCTACAATCGCTTCCGTATTGCGACCCGAAGTCCGGACAACCAACGACGGATACTGCGCTGGTTGTTCCGGAACTTCATGGTCTACGAGTTCGACGTTTCGGACTCGACGGCCTGCGGACGCTTCATGGTGCCCGGACCCGTGTTTCCCCGAAATGCATTCCGGGAGCTGACGTTCTCGCTGCGCGGCGATCAGACGCTATATATCCGAATCATTTCCTACGACCTATGGACGCTTTATCTGGAAGGCAATGTCTACAAGTACGGACGATGGCACCATATTACACTTTGATTCGACGGCCCCGCAAAGGGGCCGTCTTTATTTAAAAACTACAATCATGGCAAATATCTGTTCAAACCGAATCTATGATGAACTTTCTGCGGAGCAATTCTAATTCTGTAAATTATGGCATACGAATCATCTATTTCTTTCGCGGCTATCAAGGATTTCCGCGACGCCGAGATCAACGGCATCCCGGCCCTTTTCACCATGTGCCGCCTCGATTCCGAAACCCTCCCCACAGGATTTCACTCCTGCGAGGTCATGGGCGGCCGGGGCAGCGATTTTCAGTGGCTCGTGCCGCTGGCTCTGGCAAACTTCACCGGAACGTTCGTCACCCGGCAGCCTCTGCTCCGGGAAGGACAGGCATACGCCGAAATACACCGGTACGGTGTCTACGACGCGATAACTTTCGACGAATGGTCTGAAAACAACGACATTAAATCATCATCACTATGCGACGAAAATTCAAACTGAAGGTCAGCTATACCTTCAACGGCTGTTTTATCCTGCGTGCGGCTTCCGGAAAGGAGGCCGCGCGTCTTGTTTTCGAACAGTGCGGAAACGTGCTGGATGACATTCAGACGACACTTGGCGAAGATGCCGAAATCGACTGGAATTTCGGCAAACATCCTGCTTTGACGATCCGTGAAGTCTGTGCTCTCGGGGAATCCATCGATGGAGAAACACTCCCGAAAGTACGGATTTTTCATCCCGGGCAGCGGGTCTTCCGGCGCGATCCCGCAGGCAAAACGTCGGGCTACTACACGGTCGGATCTGGTAATGACAATAAGGCGGAACCCTCGGAGGATGACATCATTCGGATTTATTCTTCGGCTTCCGAAGCCGAAGTCTCCCCGTGTGAACTACGCCCGGTATTCCGTAAACACTAAACTCTTACTCGTATGAAAATGCACCCCGAAGATTTCCGCCGTGCGCTGGAGATCATCACCTCGAACAACCGGATTACCGTATCGTTCAATACGCCGGTAAAGGATAACTACTCAAACACGCATCCGATTCTCATCCACGAGAGCAACGCTGCGGTGCTGAAACAGCTCCAGCAGGAAGGCTATTCGCTCTCGATGACGAAGAAAGGCTTGCGGATAGATAAATACTAATAACTGAAATTATGACACGCTACAAATTCTCACAAGACCGGAAACACACGATCTGGACCAGAACCCATTTTACAATCGACGCTCCGACTCAGGCGGAAGCCATCGCAAAGGCGGCAACCCTTGTCGGGCAAGATGTCGAAGATGCAGAGGCCGAAGATGAACGGATCAGCATCGAGGAGTCGGAAACGCTTTACGATACGATGGACGAAATTCCAGTCGAAGACAACGACGGCAACTCAACCATTGATATCATTTTCGATAACGGGGACGACCTTGCCGACAACGTGACAGGCGCAGTCTGGGACTACTGGTGGAAAGAGTCCGACGATGAAGTGCTGGAATCTATTACGGGCCTGCGACGGTCGGACTTCGATCCCGCGGACGGATGCCGGGCTTTCACGAAAGCCTGCGAGGAGTGGTGGAATAAGCACTCCGACCTTGAGAAAATCGAAATCTGGATGCAGCAGACCGCTGCGGCCCAGCGATACTGTCCGCACTGCGGACGCCGCCTCTCCGGCTCCCATGTCGGGGACTATGCCTTTCAATGCAAGTACTGCGATGAGGATTTTTACAGCTCCGAAGTTCTCACTTCACCCTCGGCACGACCGTCGGATTTAACTGAATAATAACTTTTACACGATGAAACACAAAAGCTATCTCATTGAAACAACGCCGGCGGGCAATACGGACATCGACCATGTAAAAGATGTCTGCTGCACGGTCTACCGCAGCGGGAGCGAAGTAGGCCGCTTTACCGTAACGCAAAACGAACTGGGAGAATACGACTCTCTCGAAAAGGCAGTGAAGGCCTATATGCAACGGGATTATCCCGACAACGCATGGCGGGACGAAGCCCGTTACCGCAGGATACGGAAAACGGAAACGCGCCTGCAAAAACGCCAGAGAGCACTGCTGACAGCTATTCTCCGGTGCAACGGCGGCCGTGTTACCTCGTATCCCGTGCCCGACGAGGATGGAGGCGTCGAATATCCGGTTACGATGGCTGGCTCCGGGAAATACGGCAATCCGAAAATCAGCATTACCGACGTGTATTTGGATGAATATGGCGAGCTATACGTCGACGGTATCGACGAATCGACGGGAGCCGCCGAACGTAATTATCCGGTTTGTCCGGAGCAGTACTCGTGGGCGCTCGCTTTCCTCGGCATCGCGCTCGGTTTTCGTAAACACGCTCCGCTGTCGGAGTTTTTCTCCCGACTGAAAGAACGGTTCCATGTTTAAGATTCTCGAATCACCAAATAAAAAAGAAGACATGACAAACCTGCATCGATATTACAAGGACCGCAAAGACGACATCAACTCGTCGATTATGGAACTCGCCTGTGATCTGGCCGCCGCCCGTCTGATGAACGAACATGGCCAGCCTTTCGAAGCATTCATCGAGCCGGACGACCCCGACGATCCGGAGGGCGGTACGCATTACAAGAAGGAGTTTCAGGATGAATTCGACCGCTACTACGACGAGCAGTACGACCGTATCGCCCGCCTGATGAAATTCGACCTTAACGCTGACGACGGTGTGGCGCACGACAACGCAGCCGGTAGTTCCGAGGAGACAGAGGCATCGTTGCCCGACACGCTCGAATTCATCGAGAGGCATGGGCCGGACAGCACCCCTGACGAAAAGAATATTGAAGAGTTTCGGGAATGGATTGCTCCCGGAAAAAAACAGAGTAAGAAAAAAGAACTTTATGCTTTCGTCTGGCCCTGCGTTCTGATGGAGCGCAACGTCAGCGATCAGGGAATCCTTGCGGCTTACGAAACGGAGGACGGGGTGGAAAAACTCACGCCGGACGAACTGGCCGCCGAGATCAACGACGGCGACTGCCCGTTCGGACAATGTTACGTCCGTTTCATCGAAACCGAATAACAGCATCCTACACATTATTTGCTGTCTGTCAAATACCTGCCCGTATTTGATTCAACCCGGCCATGAGAATCATCAGAATAATAACTTTTCCATAAAATTGAAGATACAATGAAAACCTTTGAAAAAATTGCAAAGCGCTACGCGCTGACGAACAGCTACTACAAACACCGGCAAATGGGATGGCCCGATACGCTGGCAGAAATTTACGACTACCTGCAGCAGCACGGTGAACTGCCGTTCCGCTATGAGGATGACAACTGGTCTTACAACGCACTATGCGAGCGTCAGCGCCGCAAGGGCGTCTATGCTTCGCAATACCTGACACCCGACCGCACGGCACGACAGATGGCGGCGCTGGCCGTACGGTATTTCGACAACGACAGCCGGATCGTCGATGCCTGTTGCGGCACGGGGCAGCTGACACGCGCATTGATTGCCGAGGGGGTACATCCCTCGGCAATCGTCGGCTTCGATACCGATGCGGAGCTGGTCGATCTTTACGAACGCCTCTATCCCGGAACTGCGGCTTTGCGGATGCAGTTCCATGAGGTCGATTTCCGCTGTGAGAATGTCATCGCCAACCCGCCGTTCGAAATCGGGGAGTGTACGGCCTTCCTGCAATGGCTTTTCCGCACGCAGCGCTCGGGCGACCGATCCGTGCTGCTCCTGCCGTACGGTTTTATCGACAAGCAGCGGCCGAAAGCCGTGCAGGAAACGATGCGACGCTTTCTTGTCCGCCACCGGACATCCATGCAGGAGCCGTTCGCACGCACGAACTGCCGTGCGGAGATCGTTATTCTGGAACGAGTATAGCTTGTTCCGATGCAGGGCTGTCTTTCAATCCAAAATAATCCGCAGACATCCCGTTCGGGTCTGTCTGCGGATTATTTTGTGCGCCTGTGGGATATCCTCGCGGCAACGTATCGGGGGCGCCGTATACCCGGCTGCGTTGCTATTCCGGGATTTTTTCCGTAGTTTTACAAGGTATTTAGTATCGTCCGCTTTATGAACGTCACTCCGACGACAAACCTGCGCTGCGTCGTGGAGCGCATCACCTACCAGAACCCCGAGAACGGCTACTCGGTGCTGAAGGTCAGGGTGAAGGGCTACAGCGACCTCGTTACGCTCGTGGGCAACCTGCTGGAAGTTCCGGTGGGGAGTGTTCTTCTGTGCCGCGGCGAGTGGAAGGTGGACAAACGCTACGGCAGCCAGTTCGTCGCCGCGACATGGGAGGAGACGATGCCCGCCACGGTGTACGGCATCGAGAAGTACCTCGGCAGCGGACTGGTCAAGGGCATCGGCCCGCGGTTCGCCCGGGCCATCGTCCAGAGGTTCGGAACGGAAACCATCAACATCATCGAGACCGACATCGAACGGCTCTACGAAGTCCCCAACATCGGACGCAAGCGCGTGGCAAAGATCCGTGAGAGCTGGGAGAAACAGAAAGACATCAAGAACGTCATGCTCTTTTTGCAGGGCTACGGCGTGAGTACGGCCTATGCGGCCAAAATCTACCGGGAATACGGCAAGGAGAGCATCGAGAAGGTGCGGGAGAATCCCTACCGCCTTGCCGACGACATCTGGGGCATCGGCTTCAAGACCGCCGACGGCATCGCCGGGAAAATGGGATATGGGAAGGAAGATCCGCGGCGGTGCCGGAGCGGTATCCTCTATACACTGGGACAGCTCTCGGACGAAGGGCATGTCTATGCCGAAGAGGAGCAGTTGGTGAAGACCGCCGGAGAGCTTCTCGAAGCCGGCGAAGCTCCTATCCGGGAGGTTCTGGAGCAGATGATCCGATCCGAAGACTTGATCTTTGACAAGGAAGCGATCTACCTTCCGCCGTTCTACCATGCCGAATGCGGCACGGCACGGCGTCTGCGGGATCTGGCAGCGCCCGCAGGCCGTTCGCTCTTCGACACTCCGTTCGACCCGGGGCTTCTCACCGCAGAGACCGGCATCGAATACGACGAAGTGCAGGCCGCAGCCATCCGGCAGGCCGTTATGTCCAAGGTCATGGTGCTGACGGGCGGCCCCGGAACGGGCAAGACGACAACGACGCAAGGGATTATTGCGGCCTTACAGAAGGCCGGGCTGCGCATCCTGCTGGCGGCTCCGACAGGACGTGCCGCCAAGCGTATGAGCGAGGCCACGGGCATGGAAGCCAAGACCATTCACCGTCTGCTGGAATACAACCCGCAGGACGGCTACAAGCGCAATGACGAGAATCCGCTCGAGGGCGACGCCCTGATTGTAGACGAATGTTCGATGATCGATATCCTGCTGATGAACAATCTGCTGAAAGCCGTTCCGGCAACGATGCGGCTGGTACTCGTGGGCGATATCGACCAGCTGCCGAGCGTCGGTGCGGGCAACGTCCTGCGCGACATCATCGACTCGCAGCACGTCCCTGTCGTGCGTCTCACCCGCATCTTCCGTCAGGCGCAGAAAAGCCGTATCGTGATGAGCGCCCACGCCATCAATCAGGGAAAATTCCCCGATACGAGCAACGGCCGTGACACCGATTTTTTCTTTATGAAGGAGGACGACCCCGAAAAGGCTGCAGCAGCCATCGTCCGGCTGGTCAAGGAACGTTTGCCCCGCGCCTATCGGGAGAGTCCCGACCGGATTCAGGTGCTTACGCCGATGCAGCGGGGCGTCGTGGGGGCCGCCAGTCTGAACCTCGCCCTGCAGGAGGCCCTGAACCCTTCGGGTCCGAGCCTCAGCCGCGGCGGATATACCTACCGGCAGGGCGACCGTGTGATGCAAATACGCAATAACTACGACAAGGATGTCTTCAACGGCGACTCGGGTTACATTCGGGAAGTGGATACGGAGGACAGGACGCTGACGGTGGATTTCGATGGTAAATGGGTCGAGTACGACGTAACGGAACTCGATGAACTGACGCTGGCCTATGCCACGACGATCCACAAGGCGCAGGGGTCGGAATACCCGATCGTGGTCATGCCGCTGCTGATGACCCACTTCGTGATGCTCCAGCGCAACCTGATCTATACGGGTATTACGCGCGCCAAGAAGCTCTGCGTGCTGATCGGTGCCGCGAAAGCCCTGGCCTATGCCGTTCGAAACATGTCCGTGCTGAAACGCAATACGCACCTTCGGGAGCGGTTGAATCCGTCCCTGACAACTGACGGGAAGCTCCGGAGTTGAATCTTTCTACGGCTCTGCTGACACTTTTTTTGCCGATAAGGCTGCAACGGTCAGAAAAAAGGGTGTCTTCGAAAAAACGCCTTGTGCCCTGCAATGAAAACAAGCTATTTGGCAGCTGCTGCAAGTGACGTTTCCGGAACTCGTTGAGTTTTTCTCAAGCCCAATGGCATTTTACGGGCGTGTTGTCCCGCAACGTTGTGATTTTTCCCCGCCTGAAGTTCTGCGTCGGTCCTGAATGCTGCATAGGGCCGTCGACAGTCTTTACCAGCTCATTCAGGGTCGTGTGGAATTTAATCGCCCAACATGTGAATACATCGTTTTTCGCAAATACGGCTTTTGAGGTGCTGTTTTTCGGACGACTCTCTCGGAATATGCTGTCCCCGAAAGCATTTCCCTGCAAGCCATCTCCCAAAGCTGCACGAGGGTTTCGTATGCGGATGTATCCGTGCCGTCAATTTACAGCTCCGGATTCCACAGCCGCCTGTGCTCCAAGAACGCTTCCCGGGTCCTATCGTCGAATTCCGAGAGATCGTTCTCCGTCAGGATTCCGTTATAAAAAAGGCTGAATACCGCCAAGGCATAGCTGGAGCCGGTCAGATCGTCATACTGACAGCTTATATATTTGTCGAATGCCCGTACGCTCTTATATACGTCCAGATATTTTTCATGGCTGGACTGCGCTTTTTCGTTCTGCTGGAGTTGTCGTTGCAGTTTCGTCAGGAAAACGCTGCATTCACGCTCCAAGGCACGGCTTATGAGTGCCCGGGCAATTTTCTTTTGGCTTTTGTCCAATTCTACCATACGGCTTTCGGGGATTCTGTTTTTTACCATACCAAAATAGTGATTTCCGCGCTATTATACAAACCGAATATCGGTCTGCAGGCGAAAATCCCAAAACCGGAGTGCCGCCGTAAAAAATGCAGACATCCGATGACGGACTGCCGGAAGCTGAAAAATCGGAGCACGGTTTGCTGCTTTCGGAAAGAATCCGTATTCTTTTGTGTAAGATGTCGCAAGACAATGAATTGCCAACTCCGGATACTGTCGGGAAAGGATATCCGGAGTGTTTATGTCGCTATATGGATCCGAATATCTGAAAATTCCATACAAAAATATTTCCATCTGCCCGGACAGGCCGCCCGATGTGGTTGCGGCCGCTATCATGCCATAAAAATTCCGTCAAGAGCAACCGAATGCAGCGACATGTGGTATTCCCCGAAAGAATGGAGCCGTCCGAAACGGTATATATACATCGGAACATAAACAGGAAACCCGAATTTCGGACGCAGGACAGCCGGACATTTTATTTTCCCGAAATCCCGATATACGACTTCCCCGCTTTCCGGACATTCGTTGTCGCCCGACCTTTGAGCATCCTGTTCGTCCGAAGGCTAAATGATGAGCCGGCGCAGGCGGTAGACGTAATAATCTACGGCATGAAAACCGGCAGCGAATCCTTTTCTGTGTACCCTTGCGACGAGTCCGGCAACGCCCGAAATACCGTATGTGACGCAACACATTGATAAAAACGCAGCGCGCAGGCGCACTTGGCCTCCCCGCTGGAACATGGATACGGCAAGACGGGCTTCCGCCGTCTGCAAGACACGAGTTTGACTTAAATCGGAATTGTAGATACGCTCACACAGCCATTGGTCGGCAAGCAAATTTCCCCCCCCCACGGTTTAGAACTATTTCATTCATAAAGTTCCGTGAATCGCCCGGCATGTTCTCCGACTTCTTGCAGAGCAGGCAAAACATGCAAACCGTTAGCAGTATGAATATCAATTTACGCATTCCGACAAACCGGATCTGTTACAAAATTAACGATTCTCCCTAGACCGGCAAATTTCCCGGAAATTTATACCGGAAACAGAGATGAATCCGACCTAATGCAGGATATTGCCGGATGCTTCGAGCTGAACGGGTGTGCAATATGACATCGAAGCTGCGGATTCAGATACTTGTCACGGCAGAAACAAATAGAAATTGCCATCCTGCCGGTTGCCGTCGGGAAAGATAAGCCCGGGCCGGGCCGCTTTGCGTCCCTCTCCGGCTCCGGGGCGGAAAAATCATCCTCGCCTGCGCTGCGGTATTTTTCCGCCCCTGCACCTGCGCCTCGGGCTTATGGACCTTCCCGAGGCAACCGATCCATTCGGGATAAAAAAGCCTCATAACATATTATTTATTGCTTGCGCAATTCAAATAAGATAAAGATTGTGCGGGCGTCAAAGACGTGAGACACACGGTAAAAACTGTTCGATGTTATGCAGACTATGAAATCGGATTCGAAATCGAAGAAGAGCGGCAAAGGTGCAGCTGCGGCAGTAATCGTTCCGGTCGCTGTTACTCCGGAAACGCAGGGGCAGACCTCCGCTGAAACTGCTGCAACGCAGGATTCGGGTGCCGAGGTACAGGCTTCGGTTGCCCCAACGGTACCAGTGCAGCAGGAGGAACCGCTGGTTCAGCTTCTGGATCTGAACAAGATCGTCAATTCGACCTACAACCCCCGCAAGGATTTTCGGGAGGAGACGCTGCTGGAGCTTTCCGAGAGCATCCGGCAGTCGGGTGTGCTGCAACCGATCTGCGTGCGCCCCAAGGACGAGGGCTTCGAGATCGTCTACGGCGAGCGCCGTTACTGGGCAGCTGCAATGGCGGGACTGAAATACATTCCGGCCCTTGTCCGGGAGCTTACGGACGCCGAGGCCGAGGATGCGGCCATCACGGAGAACCTGCAGCGTGAGGATGTGAAACCGCGCGAGGAGGCCGCGGCCTATAACAAGGCCATCCAGTCGGGGCGCCATACCATCGAGTCGCTGGTGGGTAAGTTCGGCAAGTCAGAAGCCTACATCCGCTCGCGGTTGAAACTGTGCGGGCTGATCGACGCTCTGGCTGAGCAACTCGACAAGGAGGAGATTTCGGTAGGCGTCGCCACCGAGATCGCCAAATACCCCGCGGAGGTCCAACAGCAGGTCTTCGACGAGCACTTCGCCGAAGGGTGTTATTCCTCGTGGAAAAACGCCCGTGTCAAAGAGATCGCCCGGCGGCTCTACGAGCGTTACATGACCAAGTTGGAAAGCTACAACTTCGATAAGACGGAGTGCCTTTCGTGCCAGCACAATACGGCCAATCAGGTGCTGTTCCGGGACGAATGTTCGGGCGGCTGCGCCGGCTGCCAGAACCGGGAGTGCATGATCCGCAAGAACGAGGAGTTCCTCGTGCAGAAAGCGCTGAAGCTGCTGAAAGACGATCCCCGCACGACGCTTGCTACGACCGGAGATACGCCCGTGGCGGTCCTTGAAGCCCTTGGAAAGGAGGGTTATCACGTCGAAGAGTTGGAATACCACATCAGCTATTACGACGAGGCCCCGCAGATGCCCGACACTCCGCAAGCTGAAAATTATGTGTCGGAAACGGACTTTGCCGAGGCTCAGGAGAGGTATGAAGCCCGGATGGCTCGCTTTGCGGAACAGACGCAGCAGCTGGAGTTCGACGTTTCGGAAGGCCGGGTCCGCAAATATGCCGTTATCCGCAGCCTCGACATCGAGTTCCGCTACGAGGAGCTCGACGACGAAGAGCGGGAAGTGACGGTGGACGACGGGCAAGGCGGACATACGGTACATGTGACGGTCGTCCCGCCTTCTCCACTGGAAGGGCTGTTGCAACAGGATCGCCGTAACCGGGAAATCTGCTACGAACATATCACGACCGATATGAAGCGTGTCTTCCTCGATGTGAAGGTTGCGAACAAGCCCTTGCAGAAAGAGGAGCAGCAGATGTTCTACTACGCCGTGATGCAGCGCGTAATGAGCGACTCGAAACTCCGTCAGTGCGGGTTCCGGCCCAAGGAAAGCTCTTACCTGACCGACAGTGAGCAATTTGCTGCGGCGGGACGCATTACGGCCAAGCAGCAGGCGGCGCTGATCCGCGCATATCTGGTGGACTACTTCCGCTCGGCAGCTCCGGAGTACCGCTGCACGGACGAAACGCTCCTGACGGGAATGATGTGCCGCTTCGCGGATATGAACTTCACGGAGCAGAGCCAGAAAGTGCAGCAGGAGTATCTGAAAGTCTACGAGCGCCGCAAAGCCCGTCTTCAGGAGCAGATCGACGCCTTGCATGCGAAAGCCGAGGCCGAGGAGATGGCGGTCTCGATGCAGGAGGTTTCGGACTTCGAGCCGGAGCAACAGCCCGAAGAGCCGGAAGTACAGCCGGATGAGATTCAGCCGCAACTGCCGACGGTGATTCCCGCGGACCCGGAGATCGAACCCGATACGCGGATGCCCGAAGAGATGCACATGGCGGCATAGCAACTGATGTAGATATTAACCGGCGGGATGGTGAACCATCCCGTCTTTTCATTTCCCTACTATGAAAATACGAATTGACCGCCTTATCTGGCATGGCTGCGAATACGGCAAGCGACAGCTCACTAAGCTGCAACGACGATTTTTGGATGGATGCAAGAACCCTTACCGCTGCGCGGAGTGCGGGTCGAAAGATATATTATGCCGGGCATGGCTGGACGGCAACACCTATGAGGCAGACTCGTTACCTGACGACAGTGAGGATTTGTGGTGCGAAGCGTGTGCTGAACATACCGATCAGGTTCGGGAAAGCGAGCTGATGAGCGGCACGGTCGAGCCGTGGTGGGAGCATGGCACGACGGAAGAAGATCGGGAAATTATCACCGGCCTGAATCCGGAGAATTTCAGTTCGAAAAATGATCGCAAGGCTTTCCAAGACACCTGTAACATGTGGTGGCGCGGTAAGACGAACGACGAGAAGATCCGCATCTGGAACGCCTGCCGCCCGCCTATAAGTGAATATTGCTATTAAAATCCTACGACTATGAATCAAACGATTATCGACACGATCGCTCCGCGGCTGACGGAGCTCGTGATAAAGAAAATAGAGATGCTCACGGGCGACTGGCAGAAGCCGTGGATCGCCGACATGACACACGGCCTTCCGCGCAACCTGCGCGGCACGCCTTACCGGGCCGGCAACGTGCTTATGCTGTTGTTCCTCTCGGAGATCATGGGCTACCGTACGCCCGTCTTTATGACCTTCAGGCAGGCCAAGGAAGAGGGGCTGAATATCCGCAAGGGCTCGGACGCCTTTCCGGTCTATTTCTGGAAGATGTACGTCCGCCATAAGGAGACCCGAAAGAAAATTGAGTTGGCGGAATACTACCGCCTGCCGAAGGAGCAGCAGAAACACTACGACCTGATTCCCGTCATGCGCTATTACCCGGTCTTCAACCTCGGCCAGACGGACATGCAGGAGCAGCAGCCGGAGCGCTATGCGCGGCTCACGGCGAAGACCGAGCCGAAGAATTATTCGGACGGTTTAACGTGCGGGCCGCTGGATCGGATGCTGGAGCGACAGTCGTGGCTCTGCCCCATTCGACTCGAGTACGGAGATCGGGCGTTCTACTCCCCGTCGCTCGACCGGATCGTCTGCCCCGAAAAGCGGCAGTTCCCGGAGGGTGCGGCGTTCTGGAGTACACTTCTCCATGAGGTCGCGCACAGCACGGGGCATCTGGAGCGCCTGAACCGTTCTTTTGGCGCTTGCTACGGGGATGCCGATTATATGCGTGAGGAGCTGGTCGCCGAACTTTCGGCTGCCTTATGCGGGGCGCTGCTGGGCTTCGCCACGACGCCCCGTGAGGAGAATGCCGCCTACCTGAAGGGATGGCTGGAGGAGCTGAACCGTGAGCCGACCTACCTGTTCGACATCCTCACGGACGTGAACCGCGCCGTGCGGATGATCTCCGAAAGGCTGACCGGCGAGGACGAGCCGGATGCGATTCCGGCCGAAGCCGCCTGAACCTATACGAAACAAGTTGTCTAACCAGTGCAGCGGCCGAAAGACCGCGGCACTTTCATTATCAGCAATATGCAACAATCCAAAATAGAAAATCGTTACAGCCGCGAAACGCTGCTGCCGATAAATACGCTTTACGACCATATACACCATCTGACGCAGGCGGATGTAGATGCTGCCAACGCTTGGGTACGCCATATCGAACACACGCGTAACCCGCTTGTCCCGCAAATCGGTGACCGGGTGCGCTATACCACACGTCACGGCGACTTCTACGGCAATGCCCTGATCGAGGCCGCCCGAGAAGACGGGATGCTTTCGATCTGCCTGTGCCCTTACGTTCCCTTCGTGTGGGCGACAGCCGACGGTATCGGCTGCTCGGTGAGCGGCGGGCCTTTTACGGCCGTGGCGCCGCAGGCGTTGCATCCGGTCGGGATCATGCCGGGGGATTTCTGCGATTGGGGCCACTGCGGCGCCTGCGGCAACGGAGCCGTCCGGTTCTGCGCCGAGGTGCCGCTGTGGGAGTATCGGGAATCGGAGCCGCTTTACGGCGATTTCACGACCGAGAAATGGCGCAAGATCCACCTTTACAAGGATCCGGAACATCGGGACGGCGACCTTTACCGGGGTGACTGCATTTCGTTTCGGACGGAGGCGGAGTTCCGACGTTTTCTCTCCGATTACGAAGGAACCGTATTCGCGGCTCTCAACCCCAAATCCGTTATCGTCTGGTGCTACCGGGACGAGCAGAAGGCCGTCCCGCAGCAGGAGTGGGATGCGCTCGACGCTCCGGTTTCCGTGCGGCGCATCTACAACGCTCCGCAGCCGGTAAAACTCGTCAAAGACCACGAGCGGCACACGACGGTCTGCTACTATATCCGTCCGGACTTTTCCCATAAATAACTGACATCTTAATTATCTATTTCTATGAGTCACATGATCATAAAACGCATTACGATAACACCCGATCAGCGGGTAATGGTATGCATGGCGGCGAATAACATCCGTCCGCTTAATTTCCGCTACGACGAGATCGAATCTCTGACCGAAACACTCCGCACAAAGGGCCGTCCGACGCTCGATCTGGAACTCTTATCGCTCTTCTTTTACAGAACATGGCAGGGCCATAATCGCTACTCGCGGGCTGTCGCCTATATGCTGCTCACCGACCATCTGGACAGCTACGAGGCATGGGAGCGCTGCCGTGAAGACAAAGCCTACGAGCATACGTTGCTGCTGCGCATGCGCGGCTTCCTGCATTACCGGCCTGTCCCTTGCCGCTGCCACCTCGAATATCAAAGATGCCCCGTGCGGCGTATTTCCGCCGGATGCATCTCTTTATCGTGGCAGAAGCGCCGCATTTTCCAGAGTGCCCTCGAAGCACAGGCCACGCTGGTCAACAAAGGCTGGAATCCCGACAATTTCCGCATCGTCGAAGAAGAAATGAATAACGACTCCAAACCTAAAATCCGATGAAAACCTACCGTATCAACAAATACGCAGAACGGTTCGCCCGAGAGGTGGCCGTTACGCCCGAACTCGTCTATAGTATCTCGCTGGTGCAGTTCCAAGCCAAGAACTGTCGCTGCATCGCGGCATGGACGCCGGGAATGACTCGCCCCCGGTATGCCTATAAGGTGCATACTCCAGAGGAATACGACAAAGCTATGGAGCGTATCCGGCAGGAGGTAGAGCGTTTCCGACGCCATGACGAGGCGCAGGAAAAGGCTTCCGCGGCCTTCCGCGAGTCGCTCCGTGTCGGCGAGATCCTCTACTCGTCGTGGGGCTGGGAGCAGACCAATATCGACTTCTATCAGGTCGTGGCGATTCGGGGCTGCACGGTGCAACTGCGGCAGCTCGACCAGCGAACTACCGAAGACGGCTATATGTGCGGAACGACCATTCCGCTGTTCGATGTTTTCAAGGGCAAGACCCATACGCACCGTCTGACGAAAAATTATATCCGCATCGACTCCTGCCGCACTGCATGGAAATGGGACGGGCAGCCCTTGCGGTGCAGTTGGTACGGATAACATTACATTAAAATTGACAATGACATGAATGCTATTGAACGCATCGTTTCGCGTTACCGGCTGTATCAGGCTCAATGCGAGAAACGCAGACTGGAAATCGACCGGGAGATCGAACAGCTCACCAAGGAGCATGCGAACATAAGGCCGATCCATTGGACGGAAGGGCTGCTGCGCCCCGTCCTGCAAGAAATCGCGCGGCAAACTCCGTTTATCGGCTTTATGTGCTGAAACAATTATATCTATATCTATTATGGATGCAAAACTAACCGACCAATCGATCGGGCCGATTTCGGACCGACTATGGGACTTCGTCGAGGCGAACGTCCCGAACTATCACGAGCGTGACGATGTGATGCGCCAGGCCCAACTCCAGCTTTTCATCGACGGCCACGAATCTCCGGTACGAGGTATCACCCGCGAGCAGGCACTTGCCGAGCGGGACGGGATTCTTCTCCGGTTATACCATGAGGCCATCGACCATTTCACCAGCAAGCTGCCGGTTTCAATCACTGGGGAAGATAACCTGCACAATTACGCCGAAGCTCTTGTAGACATCGCCTACGAAGCCGGGGCCAGAGGATTCCGTCCGACCGGCAACTCCCGCGATACGATCAGTACGATCATCGCCTGGGCGGGTGAGTTTACCCGCCAAAATCAGAATACGGACTGGGGCGACAAAGAGTATCTGGACGAGATTTACGACTTCACGCAGCAGAAACTCAACACCCATCCCAACGAAGACGACCCCGATCGGGAGTGCGACATCGCTTTTCTGGATCGCGCCACGCTCCGTCGCTACGGCTATTCGACGGACGGTCTGTCGGACGAAGGGCTGCTCCGGTTGGCCGGCCTTATGGGCAACAGCTACTGTAATAGCCAGCAATTCAGCCACGATCTGCACAGTGCCTGTCAGGAGTTCGGGCTGGAGCAAACCTCTTAAAAACGACACGATATGTTACAGCAACTATTGGACGACCTGCGGGGATATTTCGAAGCCAAGTCCTCGCTGACAACACAGGAACAAGAGCTGTGGGACCGGCTCAAAAAAGCTGATTACCCGATCCTTGGCTTGCAAGATGACGACCTGGCGCAAAAGGGATTCGACTTTCGCCGTATTACGGACGAGCAGATGCGGCAGCTTGCCCAGCAAATGACAGCGGATTACTGCAAAGAGGATTATTGGGAGCGTCTGGAAAATACGGCGGATGAACTTCAACTACCGCGCTATCCGAGATGTCCTGCTTGCGGGCATAACAGCGTCATATTGGACGAGACGAAAGATATGATGATTTGTGAAGTATGTGATCAGACCTGGCATGAAAACCTGTATGTGCTGGTCGAATTTCCCGACGACGCGACGTATTTCGAAGAGAACGACATTGGTTACCCCAGCTTCGAGAGCGAGGACAACGGCGCCCGCTATGTGCCGGAGTACGACTACATCCAGCACTTTGAGAAAGACCCGCCGGCCAACGCCTACTTCAAGCCCATACAGTGGCCCGAATCGCAGCCGCACCTGTTCCCCGACGAACCGAACGAATCGACCGACGCGCTCTGTGAGCCGATCAACGACGAGAAGGGCCGGGCGGACTTCGGAGAGCAGGCTGTATGGGTTCCGCTTTGCAACCTTAAAAACTGACGACTTATATTCTGGACATTCTCAAAATGAAAATATTGAACCCCATAGGTTCGGAAGAACAACTGCAGGACTGCTTCTTCGGCATACCTGCCCAGCGCAGGGCGGCGACAGATAAAAAGATCGCCTGTGTTTCCCGACATATCAATAAAGTGCGGCGTATCAATGGAAAAAAGATTTTCAAGCCTTATGTCGAGGGTGGTAACATCTACTACTATCTCAACAAATCTTCTGAAACAAAATATTACTATCCGATCCAATATGCCACGATAGAGATCGAAGAGTAACGACCACAAAACTTGACGATATGAAAATACAACGACTGATGACGCATTTTTTCGGCCATAAAGTCGAGGTGACACTGAACTTGCCGGACGAATGCGGCAAACGCTATAAGTCCGTTCCATTCTCCATCTCGGATGATTTCTCGGAACGGATCGAATGCGGCTCCCGAAGCGGCGAGTTCGAGAATCTGCCGGACGATGAGCAGAACACTGCTGATGAAGGTTTTGCACTCTCCGGCAGCTGGCGCATCGTGGAGATCGACTACGAGAAGATCCACCGGGTGCTGACATGGGACTACAATTTTGCACCTGACGAGGCTCTTGCCGAAGAGCTGTTTATCCGTCACTTCGGCGGCGACATGGGACCCCACTACTACGGGAAGTGGGCGCACGTCTACGACCACGACCTGCGGCAGATGCTGGCCTACTTCGGAAACGACCTCCGCGAGGGTCAGCGTTTCTGCGACATGATCGCCGAACAAGTTCAGAAATACGAAACACGGATAAATGAATAAAAACACAATCATTCAGGAATTAAGCGCATGGCACGACGCTATGCTGCAAGCGCAGGCCCGACCGTTCCTCGATCCGCTCGGCCTCGACATGCGTTTCGACGCCGAAGCCTTCGACGAAGACGAACGGCAGAATAGCGACTGTATCACGCTTTACAAAGGCGGCAGCGTCTTCGAAAAGGAGATCCGCTACTGGATCAATTACGACGCGATAGCGGACTTTTTTATCCGCGAGGACGACTGCTCCCAGACCGCCTACAAAGAGCAGATGCACATCAACCTCTTCTATGTGATCGGAGCCGCTCTGCTGGAGATGTTCTCGGACTTGTACCATACGGACAGCGATCAATTCGACGAACTGGTCGACAGCCTGCCGGATAAACAACTGCGAACGCTGCTGCAAGGCCGTGTGAACCCGAAACAGGTGACGGCGCTCTGCGAAGCGTTCGCAGCCTCCCATCAGAGCGGCGATGAACGGAAAAACCCTCTATACCGATTCTGTTTGCAGTACCAGAAACATTGTATCATGTAAAACGTCTCATTTGAGGATCGTAACATTTTAAGTATTAACCCAAGGCGGGGAGCTTACGCTCTCCGTCTTTTTAATTCCATCACACGCATGAAGTACAAAAAAGAGACCCTCGAAAAGCGGCTCGAACGGCTCGAAGAGAGCCGTATCCCGACATGCCGCAAGAGTTCTATCAAAAAGAGTTCGTATGCGGCAATAGCTCGATCACGCGTGGCGAACTGGAAGGACTGCCTCGCCCATTTTGCACTGCAGCAGTGACCGATGCCCAGATGCAGACCATCGTCAAAGAAACGGATGCAGAAACCAAACTCCGCTGGCGTCTGCCGACAGACGGTCCGATCGATTTCGATAACGACCGGTATAATGAAACATGGTGGGACGAATTGGAGAAGGCGGTGTTGAAACACCGCGTTCCATACTATGAAGACATCATCGAAGCCTACCGCGGATAACGTTGCCGGATGGATTCGGGATGTCATAGGCGCATCGGAAGACACCACGGTCTACTTAGTGTCCGAAGAAAATCTCTCGTTAAAGAACTGAAATCAGATCTGGCAACAACAGAAATTTTGATCGCCTCCATTATGGCGATCCTTCGCAACAACAACTTCGATTTAGTACCTTGTCGGCTTCCGTTAAGGACGGAACGCCGTTACTGGAATATATTCATAAACAACAGTTAAAACATCAGCAATCATGAAAATCATGTGTCAGGAGCACTACGATAAGGTAGTGCAATATGCCGAAAGCATCGGCGACAAGACGTTTCAGGAGTGTCTGGAAAAGCTCCGGCAATGGGAGAGGCATCCTTCGTTCCCATGTGAAATCGAACTGTACCGCGATTTTGCACCCTATTCGTTCCTCTTCAAACAGCGTTATCCCGACGGGCGTCTGGGCGTTGTCGGCGGATTGGTCTATCACGGACAGCCCGACCGATCGCACTGTTTTATCCACGAGCCGTTTCACGGCTGGATGACCCACACCTGAAAAATCGCACAACGGAATATGTGAACTCGCACTTTGTCTTTGCCGATAAGGCGGATGTCGGCTCTGTCCGGTATGCAGGAACAGATACTTCCCACGGCGGGTATAGGAATTGCATATCTTGTGAAAAAAGCGTATATTTGTAAAGAGAAAATAAGATTCGACGTATGACGATATTCGATGATTATAAAGATAATAAGGGCTGTCATACGGTCTCTGCGACACTGCTCTGGGAATACGACCTCGCGCAGTTCGACTGGCAGCGTTCGCGCAAGATCGTCGTGCAGCGCATCATCGAACGCGGATGGCTGAAAGATTACTTTGCCGCTTTCGACCTGTACGGCGGTATCGAAGGATTCCGTGAGATCATCAAGGAGGTGCCTTCGCTCTCGGCACGGGACATGAATTTTGTTTGTACGGTGTTTAACCTGAAAAAGGAGGAACTGAGATGTTATACACGCAAACTGTCGCGCCTCGAACACTTGAACTGCTGAAAAAGCTGGAAGCGGAACCCTCGCTGGCTGCTTTCAACCTTGCCGGCGGCACGGCACTGGCCTTGTATCTGGGACATCGTAAGAGTGTCGATCTGGATTTGTTTACCCCGCAGTCTTTCGATGCGAAAAAACTCGAAACTTTTTTAGCGGATAAATACGGCTTCCGAACGGATTTTATGGAAGCAGATACGCTCAAAGGCACGATCGACGGAGTGAAGATTGATTGTATAGCCCATCGGTACGCATATCTCCGTTCCCCGTATGAGGAAGCCGGCATCCGGCTGTACGATATGGAAGATATTATCGCCATGAAATTGTCGGCTATTGCCGATGACGGATCGCGGTTGAAGGATTTCGTGGACATAGCCTGCCTTTCCACGCGCCATACGTTCTATGATATGCTTAAATGCTATGAGCGTAAATTCCCCGAAGCGAATGTGATCCGCCCGTTCAAGGCTGTTACCTACTTCGATGATATAGATTTCGAGGAAGATGTCGTCATGCTGAATTTCGAATACGACTGGAACAGCATTGCCGAACGGTTAAAGACTATGACCGTCGCACAAAACCGTATTTTTACGGAATATCCATTACGGAAGAAGCCTCGAATTTCAGTTGAAGAGCATGACGCCGTATCACACAGACGCGGACGGAAAAGATAATCCGAAGGTTCTATTTTGCAACAATATGATTTCAGACAATGACTAAACTCGAGATTATTAAACAAATCGCCCGGGAAACAGGGGTCGAGGCCACGACCGTATCAGCTGTCGTGGAGGGCTTCATGGAAGAGGTGCGCGCCGCGCAGATTCGTAAGGAAAATGTTTTTTTGCGCAGCTTCGGCACCTTCGCCGTCAAACACCGCAAGGAAAAGACGGCGCGTAACATCACGAAGAATACGACGATCAAAATTCCTGCGCACGACATTCCTGCATTTAAGCCTTCTCCCGCCTTCCGGCGTCTCTTGGAGAAGAAATGATTGCCACAACGCCCCGATTCGAACGTTCGAATCGGGGTGTTGTCGTATTGTCGCTGCCGGCGGCACGTCAGGCGGTCAGGCGTGCATGGTCTGCGAGGAACTTCTCCAGCCCGCTGTCCGTCAGGGGATGTTTGAGCAGTCCTTCGATTGCCGCCAGGGGACATGTCGCCACATCGGCCCCCGCATCGAGACACTGAATAATATGCTGCGTATGACGGATCGAAGCGGCCAGCACCTGCGTTTTGTAACCATAGGTGCGGTAGACCTTCACGATGTGGGCTACCAATGCCACGCCGTCTTCGGAGATGTCGTCGAGACGTCCCACGAACGGAGACACATAGGTCGCTCCGGCCTTTGCGGCCAGCAGCGCCTGCCCCACGGAGAATACCAGCGTGCAGTTCGTCCGGATATGCTTGGCGGCGAAATATTTCACGGCCCGTATTCCTGCGGCCGTGCAGGGCAGTTTCACGACGATGCGGGGATGCAGCGCCGCCAGCGCTTCACCCTCCCGCACCATTCCTTCGAAGTCGGTGGCTATGACCTCGGCGCTCACGTCCCCTTCGACGATGTTGCAGATTTCAACGTAATGACGGTTGCAGTTCTCCGTACCCCGGATGTTCTCTTTGGCCATCAGAGAAGGGTTGGTCGTCACGCCGTCCAGGACGCCCAGTTCGTGCGCCTTGCGGATCTGCTCCAGATTGGCCGTGTCGATGAAGAATTTCATTGTTCGATAGGTTTTAGGTTTCCATAAAGATACGAAAATTCCGACATGGTTGTACCGGACAATATCCGATTTAATGGCTCGCAATGAAATTCTTTGCCGGAACAGGCTGCCAAAGAGTTGCCTGCGACCTGCACTTTCTTCCGGAAAAGGTTCTCATATGGACATCGAACTATTTTACAGTCCGGGGTCTTGCCCTCAAGCGTGTTTGCCTGGCAAGACGGGCGTGCTGCCGCGAAAACTGATCATGATGACCTGCAACAGCGCGCTGCATACCGAATATTTCCTTATGCGGGGACGGATTCCCAGTCCCCTGAAATCTGCTACGGACTTTTTCACACCGCTTGATTATCTGCCGTTTGCAAGCCTCGCTTTTTTGCGTTACCTTTGCATCTCCGCAGTGAAAAGCCGTGTTCTTTCCGGAAATTTCAGAGAGATAAAACTTTTACCGAATGTATTGGACACTCGAATTGGCCTCGTGGCTCGAAGACGCCCCCTGGCCCGCCACCAAAGACGAACTGATAGACTACGCCAACCGCTCGGGACTTCCCGAGGCGGTTCTGGAGAACTTGCAGGAGATCGAAGAGGAAGAAGAGAGCTTCGAATCGATCGAGGACATCTGGCCGGACTATCCCTCGAAAGAGGATTTTCTGTTCAATGAGGATGAATATTGAATTCCCGCAAGCTGCATGAAAGACACCCCGGTACGGTTTGAAAACCGTACCGGGGTGTCTGATTGTTCGGAAACGAACAGCCTTTCAGGGCCGCAGCGTGCGGAACTCATGTCTGAATATCCTCCTGCAAAGTGAGCCCGTAAGATCTCCGCACGAGTTCGAAACGTTCCCGCCGCTGTATAAAATCCTCTGCACCGGATGTTCCCGGCCGTGGTATTCGGCACCGAAAGATACCTGCGGGAGCGCCGCTCTGCCCGTCTTAACGGACGAAAATACTACCGGCCTACCGCTTTATCTCCTTGCCGCAGCTTTGTATCCAACTTATTCCTTGCCGGCAATTTCCGCCGTCTGGTGCCGGGTTCCGTTACGTTCGATCCATGCCGTCAATACCGCAACGATATATCGTTGTTCTTCGGCCGTCAGCTCCCGTCCGGGCGGGATGCCGTGCCACTTGGCCAGACACCCCCGGCAGCAGCAGGCCGTGGCATGCTGGGCGATAAAGACCGGATGCCCGCGCATCGGGGTCTGCCGCCCGTCATTGGGAATAACGGCCGGAGCGAGACGCGTGCATATGAAATCCGCAGCGTGAGCCGGACAGTTTCCATGCCTTTTCGCTCGATATAGGCGACATCTTCCGCTTTCAGACGAAATCTCCGGCGGAACCCGGATGTCGCCAGCCGGGCGAACAGCGCATCGAAGGATTCCGCCGCATGGGTATTTTCAATCATTTTTCTCCGCAGATTAAGTCGGCGGGACAAAGATACGAACAGCCTGATTGTTTTTATCCGTTCGGGCGGGATTTTCGTTTCGGATATTCCGGGAACAGGAGCAGCCATGACAATCCGATGGCTGCCAGCAGCGACAAAATTCCCGTCGTCAGGAGCCACGCTTTCAGAAAAGTTTCCATACGGATGCCGCTTAAAAGACGACGACCATGCTGGGAAACGGCGCCGGAGCCGTGCCGTCGCCGAAGCGCAGGCGCCCGCGTATAAACCGGATTTCACGGGCCCTGCGGTAGATGAACTCGTGGAAATAACGGGTGTCGGTCCGGGCGGGGATAAGCAGCACGACCGTCGTTCCGGGTTTGCGGGACTCGCGCCAGCACTTGAATACCCAGTCGTATATCGCCCTTCCGTAAGGCGGATTGCAGAAAACCCTCTCTCCGGCCCAGTCCTGCTCCAGTCCGTTGTCCGCTATGGTATAGAACTTTCCGCATTTGGCATTCCCGGCCGAGGCGCACGGATCGAGGGTGAAATGAAATTCTGCGTCGAGGTCGTCGAAGAACGCCTGCGGGGTCGTCCAATCCATCTTAACGGATGAGAACAGGGCCGGATTCAGTCGCTTCATCACCTTACAGCAGTTTTGCATCCAAGAGTTCTTTGGCCGGAATCTCCACCGTCTGATGCCGCGCTCCGTTGCGTTCGATGATCTCCCAGAGGAGCACCTTGTCGTCGGGGATGGTGAACTTCTGCAGGGCGAAGACCGTCCGCTGGCGCTGGTGCCCCCGCACGACTGTTGGGTCGTTGCACACGCGTAGGATGTCGAGCGGGGTCTGCTGCTGCGCCGTGCGTTTTGCGAGTTTGCGGTCGGCCACGATGAACTGCCGGGCATCGACCTCGAAGGAGATGTTCGTCTCGTTCGAGATCATCGTGTGGATATAGATCACGTCGTTGTGGACATAAATCCCCAATACCTCGACCCCGATGCCATACTTCTTCGTGCGGACGCCCTTCACATCCATCCGGTTCTGGCGGTAGATATCGCCGAGGACCCGTTTTACGGTCGCGGGCTTCTCGCGGCCCACTTCCTGCAATAATACCCGTCCTTCGGTCGGAGCGGGTTCCGGCTGCGTCGAACCGCTTTCGACGGTTGTCTGTTTCGGTGCCGATATGTTGATGGTCGAAACGGCCGGGTTTTCGGCATAATGCACGTCGAACGAAAAGAATCCGCCGTCTTCGGTGATGACCGTCAGGTTGGTCTCGGTGGTAAAGTTCCGCACGGCTGCTTTCACGCGCACGACGTTCCCGGCCCCGTCGGCCTTCCCGGCGATGATATCCATCGATCCGATGTCGATGTAGGTCACGGGCGAGGGGAAAAGGATATGCACGGTCTTCGAAAATCCCGCTTCGATGCGCAGGGGCCGAATCTCCGCAGGCGCTTCCGGCGCCGTTTGCGCCGTAACCTGCGCCGCCGTCATCAGGGCGGCGATAAGTGTCAGATAAATCAAGTCTCGTTTCATCTATTGCTCTTTTGAAATCAGTAACAGTTGGTGGTTGGCTTTGAGGGTGATCTTCACCTCGCGGAGCTTCTCGGCAATATATCGGGACGACGCCTGCAACCCGCCCTGCGCCACGGTCGACAACACCTGCTGCCCGGCCGAACGGGTGACGTTGACGCTCGTTCCGGCTGTCTGCCCGACGGACGCCAGCGCCTCCTTGAGGGCCGTGCGTTCGCGGGAGTTGGGGACATTGAGCCCCGGCTGGCCGTCGAGATCGTATGCCGAGGCTTCTACGGCGAAAATCTGCCCGCCGTATTCTACGGACGACACCACGAGTTGCAGGCGCATCCCGGAGATCGTGGCTGTGCCGTATACCGGCGTGTTGCGGGGAATTACTGTGCCGTCGATGCGCACGGGCTCCAGAAGCCGTAGACGCACGGTGCTCCCGGCACGGATCACCTGCGTTGCGGCGACGCAGGCCCTGACGGTCGGAATATCGGCATGCGTGATGCCACCTGCCGCCGTGAGAAATCCGAGGTTGCGCTCGACGGTGAAATCCGCCCGCGGATCGAGCGTCGAGGCTTCGACCTCGCCTTCCCGAACGGGCCGCATCACGGACAAGCGCGAATTCCGCCGCTGCTTCGTCGGCCCGGCCTCTTCGTCCACGGCCGTCCCGCCGCCGAGATACTTCTGCGCCAACTTGTACTGCTCCTCGGCCAGCGCCAAAGGGTCGGGCTGCCGGCACCCGGCGTCGAGCTGCGACTGTAGGACCGCGACCTGCTCCTTCAGGGCTTCGACCTCGGCATTGCGGGGCGGAGCGGCGTAGAAGCCCTGCACCTGCCGCTGCATGGCCCGGTTGGCCTCGGCGGCCCGCTGTGCGGGGTTATCTGCCGAAGTTGGCTCCTCGGCGGGTTTAAGCCCGTCGTCCAAGAGCGAGAACGAGTTGTCGCCGAGCGTCATCATGCGTTTCTGCTGCTGCTCCTCGCTGCGGAGCTGCTCGGCGGCTTTGCGTTTGTCGCCGACGGTGGCCTGCGCCTTGCCGTCCGGAACCGTCGTGTTGATCCCTGCGGCCCCTTCCTGGGACTTGACGGGCGCAGGCCGGAAGATAAGCCACAGCACGGCGAGGAAGATACACCCGAGGATCGCCGCGAAGAGCAGCACCTTGCGTTTGCGCTGCCGCTCGAATTCCGCCGAGGGGTCATTGCCCGGAATCTTGTTTTCTGTCATAACGGGTTACGGTATCAGAGGTGAATATTCAAAATGCCCGATCTTCAGTTCCGGCCCTGTGTCCGCTGCGAACAGGAGCCAAAGGTAAAGGAGCAGCAATAGGACGAGTGCCGCGAGTACGATCCGCTCCCGGATGCGGGGTGCGAGCGTGTCGTGCCGGCGCCGCAGCGACTGCCGCACCCACCGGATGCGGCAGCGCAGGGAGTGCGGTTTAGCGGTCATAGGTCGCAATGTCTTTGTTCTCGACGATGTTCAGCGCCTCGACCATGAACCCCTGGGGGTTGTTGTCCGAGCGGGAAACATTTACCAGTCGGCACGTCGTGACGAGCGACCGTTCTGTGACGGTGCTTTCGCGCAGGATGCGCTGCCGGGCGTAGGTCGTCACCTCGTAGGGATAGCGGTCGAAGTCGCACTGCATGCTGTCCACGCGGACCATCTGCGAGACGTTGCCCGCGATCAGGCGGTTGAAGAATCCCTTTTCCTGCAGGACCTTGTAGTAGGACAGGGCGCTCTTGTCGGCCATCTGCAGGGCGCGCCCGACGTTGGACTCGATGGCCGCCTTGTCGGGCGAGAGGGTGAAGAAGAGCTCGTGGAAACGCCGCACATGCTCGCGGGCCTCCACGGGGCGGTTCTGCGCGAGGTCCTGCGAGAGGGCCACCATCAGCGAGCGCCCGTTGTCCAGGACATAGATTTTCTGCCGCTGCCGCTCAGCAAAGGTATAGGACATCCAGACCGCCGCCACGGTAACGACGGCACAGATTCCGGCGAAGACAAAAGCATACATGCGCAGCTGCCGGAAGGATGTTTCGATGTTCGTTAAACACTTGAATTCCATCATGAGATTATTTTTTGAAGATTAGACGTGCTCCGGCCGCAATGCTCCGTCCGGCGGCTTTGGTTCCCGACCATGCCGCTTTACCGACACCCTTCGTTCCGGCCCACGCTTTGCCGGCCGCCCATCCGGCCCCGGCACTGACGAGCGAGGTCATCTTCGAAACGGTCTTGTTGTAGGCGGCGAAGCCGTTCGCCTGCACGACCCATGAGGCGATCGAGGGGATGCAGAGGTATCCGCAGACGGCCACGAGCATGAAGATCAGGTTCAGGCTGTTCGACCAGTCGACGTAGCCGTTGTAACCCCCGGCCATCAGGTCGGCGTCGTGCCGCATGGAGAGCGTCTGCAGACGTGCGATGATCGCCGAGAAGAGGTCGGAGATCGGCAGCCAAAGGTAGATGGAGATATACTTCGAGAGCCACTGTACCAGCGTATTCTGGAATCCGTCGAACACGGAGATGGCGAAGGCGATGGGGCCCAGCAGCGACAACACGACCAGATAGAAAGTCCTCAATACGTCGAGTATGACGCTCGCGGCCGCGAAGATCAGTTCGAGTATCCATGCCAGACACTTGAAGATGACGCCTTTGACCGACCACGAGGAGCGCTCCTCGTTCATGCGGTCGAGGGTCTGCTGCGTCTGGTCGTCGAGGCCCATTTCGCTGAGCTCACGCTCCATCTCCTCGTCCTCGGCGTAGTAGCTGTCCGGGGGCATCTGCTCGCGGCCTTCGAGTTCGAGCCGCTCGCGCCGCTCCTGCCACTCCTGCATATCGAGCGTCTGCCCGGCCATAAGCGAATGCGTGGCCTTTACCAGCGGCGAGAGTATGCCGTTCAGGGAGCCCAGCACGAGCGTCGGGAAGAACAGGATACAGATACCGATGGCGAAGGGCCGCATCAGGGGAAAGAGGTCGATGGGTTCGGCTTGGGCCAGCGACTGCCAGACGCGGTAGGCGATGTAGAGCAGCGCCCCGATTCCTGCGATGGCCATTGCGACCTGCGACATCGGGTAACACAGCGCCATCATGTCGTCGTAAAGCACCCGGAGAATCGTATGCAGGTTCTCCGTGAGGGAAAGCATGTGTACCATGATGCGTTACCAATAGCGTTGTTCGTCGGTTCCGTACAATGAGAGCACACCCTCCATGTCCCGCTTCCGGGCGGCCCGCAGCAGGGATATGGAGATGTTCTTGCGCGTGTAGTAGCGTGCCAGATCGCGGTGGCGCCGCAGCACGCCGTAGACGCGCTGCACCACGTCGATGCGGTCCTTATCCGTCAGGGACATGTCCGTAGGGTTCACGATGTCCTGCAGCTCCTTCAATTCCCCGGCCGACTCCTCGATGATGCGGGCGTAGCCTGCGGCGATGGCCGCCAGCTCCGCGGGCGTGAAGTTCTCGTCGGAGACCATGCGCTTGTAGCCGTCGACGTAGATGTCCGAGATTTCGCCCACGAGCAGGATGCACTGCTGGACCTTGCGGGCCGAGCGGACGAGGTTGCTGACCGATTTCAGGGCGTCGTAGTATTTGCGGCCCTGCTCATAGATTTTCACGGTTTCCTGAAAGCTCTGGAGCATGGTCTGGCCGTTCTTGGCAGCTTCGACGACCTGCTTGGTGGAGTTGACGATGCCCTGCGCGAGGTTCGTGGGGTCCGAGACGACCCACTGGGCGTATGTGCTGCGCCCCGTGCAGACGAGGCACAGGCACAGCAGGATGATTTTCTGTTTCATTTTTGATTTGATTGTGTTAGTGAGGATATTCCCGAAGACGGGCATCATCGCTTTATCCGCCGGCCCGTAGCCGGCTGTTCGGGTTGTTTCCTCCGTGCAGGGCCGGTGTCCTTCTGCCGCACCCCGGAAGCATGTTTCTCCGGCTTCGGGCCTTTCTGCCGCAGGGACTCGAACAGATCGTCCGCATAGGGCTGCCGCCCGGTCATGCGGACAAGGCGGGCATCCAGTTCGCGGAAGGCTTTCTCGACCTGCCGAAATCGTTCTTCGCGGGGACTATCCGGTTCGATATCGTATTTGTCGAGCAGCTGCCGGTTGGTGTAGGGGCCGTCGGCTTTTTCCGGAAAGCGTGCGAGCCATCCCAAGGTCTGCAGCTCGGCATCGAGTTTCCCGATATAGGTTTGCCGCAGGGGAATTTCCGGGTCGCTCTCCAATATCTTCTCGGCCTCCCGCACCATGCGGTTCTCGGCCTTCCAGATTCGCTCCCGGAGCTGTTGCACCTGCTGCGGATCATCCGGACATGCCGGACTGTTCAGCCGCCCGCGCATCTCCTGCAACCGTCCCATGTCGGCGTCCCAGTCGTAGAGTCGTGTGACGTAACAGGAGGGCGTATAGCGTCCGGATGTTTCTGCCAGATGACGAAGCTCACGGAATGTTTCGGTGCGGAACTGCCGGTCTACGATATGCGCTGCTGCCTGTACCTCATCCATCGGCGGCTGCGGGAGTTTGCTGTCGGGATGCTGCTCCAGATAGGCATCCAAGAGAAAGGTGTGCATGGCCAGCAGGCCGTGCAGGGAGTGTGCGGTGTCTGCCGGAATGTCCGCGAGGCGCCGCCCGATCTTTTTCGCAAATGACGTCCTGCGCAGGGCCTCCATCAGCTCCAGCATATCTTTCTCTGCCGCATTTTCGGGCGTCCTGAGAAAGCGGGATGTCGCTGTATTCATTGTCAGCCCGATTCCGGCAATGGTCAGATCCGATTTCCGGTGCCGGCGCACGAGATCCGTAATACTGCGTATATTCCGTTCCCGGAGCAGGTTTTCCGCATGACGTGCAATGAGCGTGCGTCGATGTTCCCTTTCCCAGTCCGGCTTGCGGCGAAATAGCCGTACGATCCTATCTTTCCATTCCATATCCGTCGGATTTAGAAATGTGTGACTGTGTGCGGAGTCCGCCGAAGGGCTGCCCCTGATTGCCGGGGCAGCCCGAAAATACCGGATGACGCTCCATCATTCGGCCGGTTCATTGAAAGGTTCTGCGGCAATGATTTCGTCATCGTCCCGGCGGCGGATGCTGTCCTCCGGGACGAAGCGCCCGTAGCAGCCGATGGTGAGCGTCTCGGCAGCAGCGTCGTAAAGGACGCGGTTGCCCTCGTCGGCCCCGAGCCAGAGACGGTGGCGGCGCAGCGAGATGATGCCGTCCTGTACGATACGTTTGTAGCAGAGCGTGTGGTCGAGGACGAGGATGCGCCATGTCCCCTCGCCGATGCGGCGTATCGAAGCCGAGAGGTTGTTCTCCGCCGAGAGCCACGAGCCGCAGATGCGGTCGGCGTCGAGCTGTTCCCGAAGATCCGCCAAGGTGCGGATGACCTCGGTACGGGTCTTGATCTCCTGCTGAAAGGCCGCTACGGCCGACGCAGGCGTCGATTGGTTACTGTTCATAATCTTTGAGGTTTGAGGTTCGTTTGAAAGTGCCGCCCGGCACGAGGAGCAGCGCATCGGCCGCGGGGGTGTAAAAGAGGTCGACCCGGCGTCCGCCGTAGGTCGTGTAATAGACGCAATCCTTGTAGTACAGGAGGTGCGTTTCGGACGTGCCGCGGCGCGTGAGGGTGATTCGGAATTTATCACGGCACGGCTCGATCACCAGCCGTGTGTCGTCGAGCGTCGAATGCCATTCGCCGCACAGGGGACGGATTTTGTGGTATTCGTAATCGTAAAAAAGGTAAAACGCACCGAGCACGGCGGCCAGCGCCAGCAGGAGACCTGCGCATATCCCAAGCAGCTGTTTCATAACGGAACTGTGCATGATTCGGGGTTCATTTCGCGCTCGCGGGCCAGCTGCCGGATGGCGGCTTCTATGTCACCGCCGAGCTTCTCGGCGAGCTCCATCACCTTCATCTTTTCCGATTCCTCAGTAGTGTACGTCAAATATTCTTCGACCGAGGTTTCCGTGGCATAAACTGCCGACTGCACGCCTCCGAGTCCGATCCAGACCTCTTTATAGCGGCGTTTGGGATCGTTCGAGAGGTTGATCGAGAGAATCTGCGCCTTCTCTTTGTCCGTCAGCCCCAGCAGACGCTGTATGCCGTCGAATTTCGAGAGGTACTTGCGCTGGTCCAACAGGATTTTGCAGTCGGCGTTGTTGATGATCGACTCCTTGACGATGGGCGACGAGATGATGTCGTCCACCTCCTGCGTCACCACGACCGCCTCGCCGAAATACTTGCGTACGGTCTTATAGAGATAGCGGATATAGGTCGACATATTGGCCGAGGTGAGGGCCTTCCAGCACTCCTCGATAAGGATCATCTTGCGGACGCCTTTCAGCCGCCGCATCTTCGAGATGAAGGTCTCCATGATGATGAGCGTCACCACCGGCAGCAGCGTGCGGTTCGAGGAGATGTTGTCCAGCTCGAAGACGATGAAACGCTTGTCCAGCAAATCCAGCTGCCTGTCGGAGTTCAAGAGATAATCGTACTCGCCGCCCTTATAGTAAGGTTCCAGCACGTTCAGGAAGTTTGCGAGGTCGAAATCCTTCTCCCGCACGCGCTTCTGCTCCAAAAGTCGGCGGTAGTCGGTTTCGACGAACTCGTAAAAGGTATCGAACGAGGGGACGATGGAGCGGTCGGCGCGGAGCTTCGAGAGGTAGAGGTTTACGGCGTTCGAGAGCGCCACCTCCTCCGAGCGTGTTGGCTCCTCGGATTCGCGCTTCCAGAGCGTCAGCAGCAGCGTCTTGAGCGACTCGCGCTTCTCCACGTCGTACACCCCGTCTTCGACATAGAAGGGATTGAAGGCGATGGGTGCTTCCTCGGTGTAGGTGAAATACACCCCGTCGCGGCCTTTGGTCTTGGCGTGAATCAGCGAGCAGAGCCCTTGGTAGGAGTTGCCCGTATCGACCAGCAGGATATGCGACCCCTGCTCCCAGTACTGACGGACCAGATGGTTCGTCAGATAACTCTTGCCCGAGCCCGACGGTCCGAGGATAAATTTATTACGATTCGTGATGGTGCCGCGCTTCATCGGAAGATCCGAAATGTCCAGATGAATCGGAATACCCGATAGGCGGTCGGACATCTTGATTCCGAAGGGCGAGAGCGACGAGCGGTAGTTGGTCTCCTCATTGAAAAGACAGAGCGCCTGGTCGAGGAAGGTGTAGAAACTCTCCTCGGCGGGGAAGTCGGCCTCGTTGCCGGGAATCGCCGCCCAGAATAGCACCGGCACGTCCACCGTGTTGTGATGCGGCGTGCAGCCCATAAGGGCCAGTTGCGAACCCACGTCGTTGCGGAGGCGTTTCAACTCCGCTTCGTTCTCGGCCCATGCCATGACGTTGCAGTGGCATCTCACGGAGCGCAGCCCCTGCGAGTGCGCTTCATTGAGGTACATTTCGATCCACTCCCGGTTGATGGCGTTCGAGCGCGAGTAAGCCGCCAAGGAGTTCATGTTCCGGGCCGTGGCTTCGAGGCGCTTGAGCGTTTCGTCGTGGTCGTCGAGGAAGACCACCTGATTGTAAACATGGTTGCACGAGAGCAGCAGCCCCACGGGCGCCGCGAACGAGAGGCGGCAGTCCGAGCGGTCTGTCGAAAGGCGTTCGTAGCGGAAATCCGTCGCCACGCTCTGCGGCAGCATGTCCAGATCGGAGAGTGTGTGCATCGAGAGGAACTTATCTCCGATGCGCATCGTTCCCGGATCGAGGCGGATGTCTTCGTTTACGACCGGAAGCCGCTCGTCCGAAAGAGCGAAATAACGGGCCAGCAGCCCGGCGTCGTCCGCCGTGCCGACGATCTCGTCTTCCGTAAGCCGTTCGACGCGCACGAGGCCCGAATCGTTCAGGATGCGTTCCATCTGCTCCGCGGCTTCCAGAAAGCGCGTCACGGCGTCCGTGTCGCGCATCTCCCGCGGGACGATGAAACCCCGGCACAGCACGGACGAGGCACTCGTCTGCCGCATCCGCTCGGGCGTGGTCTTCGTGACATAGAGGTAGCACGAATGGCGCAGATAGGGTCGCTCGTTGAAGTGACGCTCGTAGGAGCGGGCGAGAAAGCTCCGCTCGGAGCCGTCCTCCGGAGCCGCATACCGCTCCTCGATGAAGAAGTCCTGCTTGTGGACGACGGTGTAGTCCGGCAGCACCTTCAGGGCTTTGAGCCATGCGCCGTGCAGCGCTTCGTACTCCTCGCCCGTGAGGGTGAAAAGTTCGGGCAGCGTGACGCGGTAGGCCGTGGTGATGTCGGCGAACTTCGAGATGATGCAGTTGTTCTCGACGCGCAGCAAAGGGAATTTCGATTCCAAGGTCGAGGTTTTCAGGGTTCCGCGCATAGGATTACGGTTTTACGGTTCGACGGATGCGGGCCATGCGGAGCTGCTGTCTGATGGCCCGGCGGTGGACGATGCGCCGCGGATGCCGGCGCGAGGCCATGAGCTTCTGAAGCCCGTGGGGACCGAAGCGGCGGCTCAGATAGAAGGTGCCGCCCGTGACGCCAAGGCTGGCCGTAAGGGCGAAGAGGACGCACAGGCCCTGCGGGATGCCGCCCATGTACATTCCGGCGAAGCAGACGAAGACGCCCAGAAGCCCTGCGACGAACAGCACGAGGTACTGTGCCGTAAGACCTTGGAATTCGACCTGACGGCCCACTCCCTTGTTCACTTGATATTCGCCCATCGCTTAGAGGAAGAACGAGCGTAAGACCGTACCTACGATCACCAGAAAGACGCACGAGAGGAACAGCGCCGTGGCGGATTTGGAGGCATCCGGGTCACCCGAGGAGAATTTCGAGTAGACACGCACGCCGCCCACAAGACCCAAAATCGCCGCCACGGCGAAGATCAGCTTCGTGAGCGGGTCGAAGTAGGACGTTACCATGTTCGTGGCCTCGCTGATGCCGGCCATGCCGTTACCCTGCGCAAAGGAGGCGAGTGCGGAGCACAGGGACAGAATCATGAAAATTGCTCTTTTTTTCATCGTTCAAGTAGTTTGGTTAGGGGTGTGAAAAAGGCCGCAGCCTGCTTTGGAGGCATTCTGCGACCGGATACATCGTATTTCCTGTTGTGGGAAAGGCGTCAGCCGTATTCGTTATTCCATTTCATAGTCGTTCGTTCATTTTTAAGCAAAGGCCCGGATGTCGAAGTTGGCGATGGCCTGCAGCTCCTCGGCCGTGGCGTCGCCCATGACGGCGCGCTCTCCGAAGTCCAGCTCACCGAGCATCGCAAGAACCTCCGCATCGCGGAGTTCTGCTCTGGCGGGGAGAGCCGGAAGCGGAGATCGGATGCCGGCGGGAGCTTCGGGCTCCGCAAGTTCCCCGTCTTCGCCGATCGGGGGCTGCACGACAAGGCCGTTCCACGGCGCCATTGCAGGTGCCGGGGCAAATATAGCATCTCCGCCTGCCGGAGCGGTGCTGATGTCCGCCCCTGTCCGCTCCAGTCCGCACCGATACGATTTCGAAACCAGAATTTCCGGGGACCGACGGGGTGCAGGGACGGCCTTCGGCGTGTGAGGTTCAGCCTTGTGCCCGGTGCGACTTTTCTCTGGGCCCTTCAGGCTGTCGACGACGTATGATGCGAGCCGCCCCCGGAAAAGCAGCTGATCCAGGCATACGACGCAGGCGGCAATAAGAATTATGCTGTTCATGGTAGAAAGAATTTTAAGGTTGTAACAACTATCCTGTTTTCTATGCTTCCTATTAAAGCAGGTCTTGCGGGTTTCGCTCTTGATACAGTCGATTGATCTCGTCTTTGTACAGATCGAGATGGTGACGTAAAATATTTTCGACATAGGATGTCGCGGTCGTGTGCTCATCGCCGACCTTACGGACGACCTCCAATACTTTACGTTTGGTTTCGCTGCTGACATAAAGAGCCGAGCGGGCACGAATGCTTCTTGGCTGCAGGAACATTCGGTCGAAGTCGCCGGTGACAATGTCGTCATTGGGTCGCAGAGGCCGGAAGGGGGCCGGAAGCGGCATTTCCCGTTTATCGGGCTCTTCCCGTCGTCGGTCCCGGATGAAATCCTCACGGTCATCGGCCGGAAGAGGTGCCGGGGCATCGGGACGCTCCGGGCGCCGCCAATGCTGTATCAAGGAGCTGATCCCGGAAATAGTAGTCCAAAGAAGTGTCAATCCGAGCATAATAAGACCCAGCATCTCCCAAAAGTGCAGGTCGGATAAATAATCGTTCGACATGATTGAAAAGTTTTAGATGATGTTATGGTAATTCTGTTCTTGATGTATGCGGTTGATCTCGTCGCGGAATATTTCGAGATGGTGCCGCAGGATATTATCTACATAAGATGTCGCGGTCAGTCGCTCGCCGCCGATTTTTTTCAGGACTTCAAGGATTTTCCGTTTCGTAGGGGCACTGACATAGAGCGAGGCGCGGAAGTCGTAATCCACCCGGACAAGAAATGTTTTTTTGTAGTCGGGCAATTTCATCGAACGTCGCCGTCGTATGTCCGGTACGTGAGCACGCTCCGGCTTCACACCCTGCCTTTCGGGTACGACCGTTTCGGAAGGCAGAGAATCGGGATTTGAAGAATCTTCAGGTGCGGCAACAATGGATGCCGGAGCGTCGGGAACGGACGCAGCCTTGAGTGACGGGCGCATACGCGCAAAACAGTTCTTTTTCATTTTAGATAAGATTTTGGGTGCTTTTCTGTTTGTAAATTCTATTGATGTCGTCTTTGTACAGTTCGAGATGCTGCCGCACGATATTCTCGACATAAGACGTAGCTGTCATATATTCGCTGCCGATTTTCTTGACCACATCCAATACCTTTCGCTTGGTGTCGATACTTACATATAAGGCCGAGCGAACGTGGATATCATGGCGTGTCATATAGGTCTGCTCAAAATCCGGAATGACCATTGTCCGTCGCCGCCGGGGTTCCGGTGCCGGGGTGGGAATATCTTGTGCTTCTTCTTCGGAATCCCGGACAACAACATCCGGTTCTGCTCCCGGCTCTTGCTGCGCAGGATCTTCTATCTCGCGTGTAACTTTCGTCGTGAGGGGCAACTGTCCTGCGATCACCTGTCTTACCAGACCTTCGTCGACTTCGACTTTGGGTTTCTTGACCATTGTTAGCGGATGTTAAGAAGCGTGAGAATTTCTGTCGCGAGGGCCTCGATCTGTGCTTCACGGGCAAAAGCTCGTTCCGGAGCCAGCAAAGTTGAGCGGCCGACTCCAGTACCTTCGGGGAGCAGCTCTTTGTTGAACTTCGAACGGTAAGGAATATGAGTTGCCATAAGCGGCAACCCGAGCTTGCGGATAACAGCCTCGTATTGATCGTAAAGCGGCGTTCGTTCACGACGGTCTATCATCGTCCAGAAAAGATAGACGCTCCGTAAGGTGAGTCCCGGATTCTGGGCAAGGTTAGTGGTGAGGCTCCGGGCAAAGGAGAGCGTACTTTCCATGACGACCTTGTCGGCTTTCAGGGGCACAAAGACAGCGTCCAACGATGCGAGTAGCCGAATGACGCCTTCGGCATTGACCGTTCCCGGCAAATCGTAGAGAATGATGCGGGGATGGCAACCGCTTTGCAGCAGCCGCTCGACTTCTTCGGGGGCTTCGGGAGGCATGCATTTCAGCAGCGGCCAGAGTTTGCGCCCCGTGGCTTTGAATTGACGTACCAGCAACAGCTTGTGGTAATCGTCATGCTCGATGAGCGATAGTTCCCGCTCTCGCTGGGCATAGATCGACCATTGGGGATAGTCGCAGTCCACGACCAACACGTCGTGTCCGACGATGTAATGCAGGTAACTGGCGAGCAGTACCGTGAAAGTCGATTTTCCGACGCCGCCTTTCTGATTGCAGACGGCAATACTTACAGGGGTGATGTTCATAATACGGTATTTAAAAAGTTCAACAACTCGCGTTTTAGGATAGCCATTCTATCGAATTTTGCATTTTTGCTGCATCCAGAAATGCACTCTTTCAGAAATTCATATTTTGTGGATATCCTTTATTCCGAAAGAGGGAAAGAGCAATTTTAACGACGAATTTCGTCCCGGAACAATCTCCGTCGCGCCGGCACGATATCCTTTTAGGGTGATTCAATTTCATGGCTCACAAACGCTTTCTTTTATTCCTGCCACAATATACAACCGCTTGTGACGCTTCCGTTCCAATGTCCGCTCCAGTCCGCTCCAGTCCGTTCACCGGGCTTTTTTTCAGCTCTCAGCGGTTGTAATATTGCAGTGGGAACAGATCCGGTTCCGGAAACCGCTTCGGGAAATTCTGAAAACTTCGGTCAGAGATTCTCCGGCGCGGATTTTTCCCATCGCCAGATGGGAGCGAGCTGTACCTTTGTATGCCGAAAAGATTTTCGACATACAAAGGTGCTCGCTCTGCGAGGCCGGGTGGCGTTCCCGAGTCACGCCACTTTAACTACCGACACTATGACAACCGCTAAAAAGAGAACCGGACGGCCTACAGCTACCGATCCCCGTATCCACCGATACAATTTTAAGCTCACCACAGAGGAAAATATCCGCTTTGAAAAGATGCTTGCAGAGGCCGGACTGGAACATAACCGGAGCCGATTTATCGTCAAACGTATCTTCTCGGAGCGCTTCGAAGTCCTCAAACGCGACCCTTCGAAAGTACAGTTCATTGCCCGGCTGAATGACTTTTATTTCCAATTTCAGAAACTTGCGAACAACTATAATCAGGTTGTAAAAGCCGTCAATGCGCACTTTTCAAGCGTCACAATCCCGCATCAGATCGCCATGCTGGAACAGCGGACTCGTGAGCTGAAGGCCCTGAGTATCGAGATTCTCAACCTCGCAAGACAGGCGAAGGAGTGGTTGCGAATATAAGGTCGGGCTCCTCGCCCGGAGGGGCTCTGTATTACAACAAGGAGAAAGTAGATAAGGATGAAGCCGAAGTGCTCTATTGGCAGAAGATGCTCGAGCCGTTCGACAAACATGGGCAAATGGATGTCGATGCCTGCATGGAGAGTTTTATGCCGTATCTCGAAGCCAATCGGCGCACGAGTAACACGGTATTCCATGTCTCGCTGAACCCTTCGCCGGAAGATAAACTGACCGTCGGACAACTTCGGGAGATTGCACAGGAATACATGGAGCGTATGGGTTACGGCAACCAGCCCTATATCGTCTTCAAACATACGGATATCGACAGGGAGCACCTTCATGTCGTATCATTACGAATCGATGAGAACGGCCGTAAGTTATCCCATGATTATGAAGCCCGGCGGTCGATGGATATCCTGCGCTCGTTGGAGCAGAAATACGGCCTGCATCCGAGTATCAAGGGGCAGGAACAGACGGACAAGGAGGGGCTGCGGAAAGTGAATTATCCCGAGGGGAATGTCAAGCAGCAGATATCGTCTGTCGTACGGTCGTGCCTGCGCCATTACAAATGCTCGTCCTACGGGGAGTTGCGCACGTTGCTGGAACGCTTCAATGTCTCGGTCGAAGAACGTACGGGAACGATCGATGGACGGAACTATGCCGGAGTAATCTACGGAGCCATGACCGACGACGGCTATGGAATAGGCACACCCTTCAAGTCGAGCAAAATAGGGAAAGACGTAGGTTATAAAGCTCTGCAAGCGTATTATGCAAAATCAAAGGAAAAGCTGAAAGAACCGGACGCGCTCGACCATTTGCGTCATACGGTCAAAGACGCCATGAGCCCATACAATACACGGGACGAGTTCCGGCGACTGCTCAAGGCCGACAATATAGATGCTATCTTCCGGATCAATCCGGTAGGTAGGATTTACGGGGTGACATTCATCGACCACAACGAAGGTATCGTCGCCAACGGGTCGGTGCTGGGAAAGGAGTTCTCGGCAAACGCTTTCAACGGACTCTATCCTGCTCCCAGAGAATCGCCGCATATCGGGTCCGAGCAGCGGCAGGAGCCGCAGCACGACCGACAGCCCGGTCATGCCGTCAATCCCATTTCGGGCATCGTGGATACGGTATTGGATTTAGCCAATACGGATGCCTATGAAGAGCAGCAAAGGCAGATCCAACGACGGAGAAAACGAAGATTACACAGATAACGCAATTGGAATTTCGTACTCTTTGGAGAGCTCATCCGAATTTCGGATTTTGAGCAATATCAGAAGAACCGCAACGACGGCAGACAGGCAGTTTGCTTTACACTTCAGAAACAAGTCTTGTCAAGAATATAATGTCATTGCAACAAACAGATACCGCAACTGCTGCCTTGGCGAGAATATTCGGATTCTCAACATATTGTATTTTAGTGAAATAAAACCACATTCCCAAGAATTAGCCGAACTGAACGCGATACTATTTGCAGAATGATGTAAAAATCTTACATTTGTGTATTGTATTTAGCTCTCACACTTCAAAATTTGCATTATGGGCACACATATCAAGTTTAGCATGGAACATCGGTATTTTAAAGAATGGTTTGAAGTCGATGTGGATTGGAATTACCCTTTTCTTCCCCGGATCGGAGAGTTTGTAAATGCCTGGATATGGATCGAAGCCCGCAAGTTTGACCGTGCGGACATCGGGGAAATATTAAGTCCGGAAGGGCTGAAAAGTTTAAACTCTGAACGCTATCAGGATTATGCTGTGGAGGATTGGTTGTATGAGGTTGGAATGGAATGCAGCACGGTATATAGTGTAAGCTATTACACGGAAAAGGATGATCCGGCCAATATCTATGCAATAGTGAGTTTGAATGAAACCGGAATTGCGCAATAAATGGGAATTGGCATTTGCAGACCTTCATCTGGTCGCAAAGGTTGCAATAAAATAAGGACCGGGACGTACAATTGTCCCGGTCCTTTGTAATTTTATTATCCTTCCAATTACTCAAAGAATATATGAGTTTCGGGACAAATATTATTTTTGAACTTGCATATCAAAGAGTATATTCGCTCCCTTTTTGAGTTCGGAATATTTGAGGAAGGGTTTTTCCAGCTCCTCGCCGTCAAAGGTCATGCTGCCGACATATCTGTTTTCTGGAGAGTTCTCCGGAGCTTCGATCACAATATCACTTCCATTTTCAAGGTGGATCGTCGCCCGTTTGAACAGGGGCGAGCCGACTGCGTATTCGTCCGAGCCGGGACACACGGGATAGAATCCGAGGGCCGAGAATACATACCATGCCGAAGTCTGCCCGTTGTCCTCGTCGCCACAGTAACCGTCGGGTTTTGCGGAATAGAGCCGGTCCATCACTTCGCGCGTCCACCACTGCGCCTTCCACGGCTGTCCGACATAGTTGTAGAGGTAGATCATGTGCTGCGCAGGCTGATTGCCGTGGGCGTAGTTGCCCATGTTGGCCACCTGCATCTCCGTAATTTCGTGGATGCGGAACCCGTAATAGCTATCGTCATAGATCGGCGGCACGACGAACACCGAATCGAGCATCTCGGCAAATCCTTCCTTGCCGCCCATCAGGGTTGCAAGGCCCTCCGGATCGTGGAACACCGACCAGGTGTAGTGCCACGCGTTGCCTTCGGTAAAGGCGTCGCCCCACTTGTAGGGGCTGAACGGCGACTGGAAGGTTCCGTCTTCGTTGCGCCCGCGCATCAGGCGGGTCTCGGGGTCGAACAGATTTTTATAGTTCTGCGAGGCCTTTTCCAGCTGTTTCACATCTTCGGTATTGCCCAGTTTCTTTGCGACCTGCGCGATACACCAGTCGTCGTAGGCGTATTCCAGCGTCCGGGCGGCGCTCTCGTTGATGCCCACGTCGTAGGGCACATAGCCCAGCGTGTTGTAATACTCGTGTCCGAGGCGTCCCGTGGAACTTACCGTAGGGTGCACCTTGTCGCGTCCCGCGAGCATCGCCTCGTAGAGCGTGGCAATGTCCTCCTGCGGGGTGATGCCCTTGAGGATGGCGTCCGACACGACCGATGCCGAGTTGTTGCCCACCATGCAGCCACGGTGACCCGGCGAAGCCCATTCGGGCAGGAAGCCGCTCTCACGGCAGGTGTTGGCCAGTCCGGCCTGAATCTCGGCGTTGACCGAGGGATAGACGAGGTTCAGCAGCGGGAACAGGCTCCGGAACGTATCCCAAAAACCCGTATCGGTGTATATATAACCCGGCAGCACCTCGCCGTTGTAGGGGCTGTAGTGCACGGGGTTGCCCGCAGCGTCGATCTCGTAGAATTTTCGCGGGAAGAGAGTGGAGCGGTAAAGGCACGAGTAGAAGGTGCGGTATTGGTCCGTAGTACCGCCCGCAACCTCTATTTTACCAAGAACCTCGTCCCAGCGTTCCTGCGCTTTTGCTTTTACGGTTTCGAAATCGTCCTTGCCCAACTCCTTGAGATTCCTGAAAGCCTGTTTCTCGGAGATGAACGACGAGGCAACACGCGCCGTGACCTGCTCGCCGCGGCGGGTGGTAAAATAGACCGCCGCTACGGCATGTCCACCCTCGATGCTCAAACCCTTGATCTCGTCTGTTCCGTCGAAGACCCGGAAACTCTCGACGGGCTTGTCGAAGCGGATGACGAAGTAATTGCGGAAATTTTCGGGCACGCCGCCGCTGTTGCGCGTCGTGTAACCCGTAACAGTCCGTTTGTCGCGGATCCTCACGCAAGACCCGCGGTCGAAAGCGTCGATCACCACGCCCGACTCATCCGATTCGGGGAACGTGAAGCGCATCACGGCGGCGCGTTCGGTCGGGGCCATTTCTGCGATAACGTCGTGGTCGGCGAGGTAAACCGAATAATAATACGGTTTGGCCGTCTCCGACTGGTGCGAGAACCAGCTTTGGCGGGCGTTTTCATCGATCCTGTCTTTGCCCCGCACGGGCATCAGCGAAAACTGTCCGTAATCGTTGATCCACGGCGAGGGCTGGTGGGTCTGCTTGAACCCCCGGATGGTATGCGCCCCGTAGGTGTAAGCCCATCCGTCGCCCATCTTGCCCGTCTGGGGCGTCCAGAAGTTCATACCCCACGGCAGGGCAACCGCCGGATAGGTGTTGCCTGTCGAAAGCGTATAGTCCGACTGGGTTCCGACCAGCGTCGAGACGTATTCCGAGGGGCACGGCAGGGGTTCGTCGCAGGGAGTTGCTGCGGAACGCGCGGTACGGTTCCCGCAACCGCCGCATAGGACGGCGGCAAGTAACAGAAAAGAAACAGGTCTTATCATGGCAGTTTGTTTTTTCGGTTAGTTTATCGAGTTCAGCAAATCTGTTTTACCGTCGTTTACGAGTTTGAGGATCAGCTCCCCGAACAGGGTATTCTGCCAGGCGAACCACGCGCGGGTGTAATCCGCGGCGTCGTGGCGCGAGAACGACTCGTGCATGAAGCCCGTTCCGGCGTCGGTGGTGATAAGCTGGCAGATGCAGTCGCGGATCTCGGCATCGTCGGTCGAGGTAAAGGCCCGCATCATAATGCTCATGGGCCAGATCATCTCGACTCCGATATGCGGACCGCCGATGCCTTCGCCGGCCGCACCGCGCCAGAAATAGGGATTGTCTTCGCTCCAGACGAAGCGGCGGGTGTTTTCATACACGGGGTCCGTGCGCTCCACATCGCCCAGATAGGCCATCGCCAAAAGCGACGGCACATTGGCGTCGTCCATAAGCTGCGCGCTGCCGAAACCGTCGACCTCGAAGGCGTAGATTTTTCCGAACTCCGGATGTTCCACGACGGCGTATTTCTGCAATGCCGCAGCCACCTCGTCGGCCAACGCCGTGCACTCGTCGGCAAGCTCCCGTTCATCGTTCACCGCCGTGAGAATCTCGGCGGCCTTCCTGAGCGACGAGACGACCATAAAATTCGACGGCACGAGAAACTCGAACGTCGTGGCATCGTCCGAGGGACGGAATGCCGAGGCGATCAGCCCCACGGGGTTCACCGGATTGCCGCGTCCCACGCAGCACTTGGTGTCCAACTGACGATCGGTCGTGCGGAGGAACGTGTACGGTCCGGGGCCCTCTTTGCGCTGCTGTTCCCGGAGCGTCTTGATGATATTGCGCATGGCTGCGACCCACTCCGCATCGAAAACCGACACATCGCCCGTAGTCTTCCAGTAGTGATGCGCCAGACGAATGGGATAGCAGTGCGAATCGATCTCCCATTTGCGTTCGAACACCCAGGGGTTCTGGGGATAGAATTCCGCATCCTCGCCCGCTCCGGTCGGACCGTCGTTGAACGCATTGGCATACGGGTCGATGTTGATGAGCTTGAACTGACGGCGGATCACGCCGGCGATCATCCGCCGCAACGGCACATCGTTACCGCACAGCTGCACGTAGGGCCACACCTGCGCACCCGAGTCGCGCAGCCACATGGCCGGAATGTCGCCCGTATAGACATATGTATCGGGGTTGCCGTCCTCGTCCTCACGATAGTGCACCGTGGTGTCGAGCGTATTGGGGAAACAGTTGCGGAACATCCACCGGATGCGGTCGTTGGTCAGCTGTGCGCTGACGCGCCCGATTTCGGCTTCGACGGCCTCGGAGGTGAAAAGCCGCTTTTCCGGCCGCTGGTCGGCATACGCCTCCGGTTCCTGGGGACAGTACCACACCTTCGGTTCGGCACCCATTTCGAAGCGCAGCTCCCCGCCCCGCACGACGTCGGCATGTGCGATCCACGGCTTCGTATAGAGCTGTCCGTCGAGCCATACGCGCTGGATGTATTTGTTCTCGGCGGAGTTGTTCTCGGCCGTGATCGTGAACACACCGCCTTCGACTTTCAGCTCGGCCCTGTCGAACAGCGGCGAGCCGAACCAGTAGCGACCACCGGCCGGCTCCGCCTCGTACATACCCAGCGACGAGAGAATGTACCACGCCGACATCTGCCCCACATCCTCGTTGCCCGAAAGTCCGTCGGGCGCGTCGTGGTAGAGTGTTGTGAGCACCTCCCTTACTTTATCCGCCGTCTTCCACGGCTGCCCCAGCATCGTGTAGAGGTAGAGAATGTGATGGCTCGGTTCGTTGCCGTGAGCATATTGGCCGATAAGTCCCGAAATATCGGGCGAGGTATTACCGCCCTGAATCACCGGGCTGACGATAAAAAGGGAATCCAGTTTCTCGATCAGCTTCGCGCGCGAGCCGAAGCACCCCTGCAAGCCTTCGACGTCGTGCGGCGCCAGCCATGTATATTGCCAGGCGTTGCCCTCGCAGTAGTCGTCGGCGCGGTGCGTCGAGTGGAAGGGATCGAAGGGCGTGCGCCAGCCTTTCCGCGAGTCGCGGCCCCGCATAAAGCGTGTCGAGGGGTCGAAATAGTTACGGTACGAATGGCTGCGTTCCTCGAAGAACTTCGCATCCTCCATACGGCCCAGCACTTCGGCGGCCCGGGCTGCGGCGCCGTCGGCCAAAGCATATTCCATGTCGTAGGCCACCGCTTCGTTAAAGAGGTCGCACGGGATATAGCCGTACTGCATCCGCAGGCCGTTGCCGCGGTCGGGGTTCATCGCCGTCTTTTTAATGGCTTCGAAAGCCTTTTCCCGGTCGAAACCTTCGATGCCCTTCACGAGGGCGTCCGCAACGACCGGGATACCCGGATTGCCCACCATACAGTCGGTCTCGTTGCCCCACAGATGCCACACTGGGAGCCGTCCCTGCTCGTCGGCGATTGCCAGCATCGTCCGGATGATGTCGGGCATCTTCTCCGGGTGGAGAATCGTCATCAGCGGCATCGCAGCCCGGTAGGTATCCCAGAGCGAAAAGGTCGTGTAGTTCGTAAAGTCGGCGTTGCGATGGATTTCATGGTCCGAACCGTAGTAGTCGCCGTTCACATCGCAGAAGAGCGACGGAGCCACCATCGTGTGGTAGAGGGCCGTGTAGAAAATCCGTTTCGCCGCCTCGTCCGTCGTCGTGACCTTCACCTTCGACAGTTCGGCGTTCCATTTCGCGTCGGCGGCTTTTACCGTGGCGTCGAAATCCCAGCCGGGGAGTTCCGCCACGAGATTCGCCTTGGCACCCTCGATGCTCACGGGCGAAAGGGCTACTTTCAGCAACACCTGTTCGCCGTCAGTCGTTGCGAACGACGCCCGGGCATATTTGTCCCCGACGGTTTCGAATTTCGCAAAGGGTTTCGAGAACTCCGCCACGAAATAGACCCGCTGATCCTTGGCCCAGCCCGTCGAGTAACGCCAGCCCGTAATGCGGCTATCGCCCTCCTTCTCCAGATGTGTTTGGGTGGCCTTGTCCCAGCAGCCGCCGTTCTCCAGATCGAAGACTACGGCCGCGGCGTCCGACGCCGGGAAGGTATAGCGATGCAGCCCCACACGTTCCGTGGCGGTCATTTCGGCCGTGATGCCGTACCTTGTCAGCGGCACCGAGTAGTAGCCCGGCTTCGTGATCTCTTTTGTCCGATCGGCGTAGGACCACATCCCCGAAGCAGGGTCTTTCTCCTCCCCGCGGGCATAGGTCACCTCGCCCGTAACGGGCATGACGGTGATGTCGAACAGGTCCCCGATGCCCGTGCCGGAGAGGTGCGTATGCGAGAAGCCGATTACCGTGGAATCGCTCGCGTGGTAGCCCGAAGTCCAGTCCCACGCCTGCGGGATGCTCGTAGGGCCCACCTGCACCATGCCGAACGGCACGTTCGCACCCACGAAGACGTGCCCGTGGCCGCCCGTACCGATCTTCGGATCTACGAAGCGCGTGTAATTCTCCTCGGCGGCAGGCTGCGCGCAGGCTGTCAGCAGCAGCCCCGCTGCGGTCAGTAGTTGTGTGATATTCATCTATCGCTTGTTTTGAAGTTCAAAAGTCAGTTGTCCGCCGCGGAGCAGCTCGTCGTGACCGATGCGGTATTTCGCAAGCGGCTTTCCGCCCAGCGTCATGCGGCGAATCGTTCCCTCGCCGCGTTTCTCGATTAGAAGAGTTCCCCGGTCGGTGTCGATCTCCGCGCGGTCGAAAGTCGGGGCCGTGAGCGTGTAGAACGGCTCGCCCGGGCAATCGGGATAGAGGCCCAGCATGGTGAACACCGCCCAGGCCGACATGGTTCCCGTGTCGTCGTTACCGGGAATGCCGTCCGGCGCGGTGGTGAAGTATTCGGCCAGAAGACGCTGCGTCTGAAGCTGCGTGCGCCACTGCTCGCCCCTGAAATAGCTGAAAAGATACGCATAGGCGATGTCGGGTTCGTTGGCCGGATCGTACAGTCCCTCGTCGAAGACCCGTTGGAGCTTCTCGACGAATTTGCGTTTACCGCCCATCAACTCGGCCAGCCCCTCGACATCGTGCGGCACATAGAACGTATAGTTCCAGGCCGAGCCCTCGTGGAAGCCCGGCACGGCCTCGAAGTTCGCGCCCTGCTGCGGATCGAAGGGCGTCAGGAATTCGCCCTCCTTGGTAATCGGCCGGAAGGTTCCGGATTCCGGGCTGTAATAGTGGCGGTATCCCAGCGAGCGTTCGCGGAAGAGTTTCGCGTCGTCGTGTTTGCCCAGCGAATCGGCCAGAAGAGACAGCGCATGATCCGCGATGTAATACTCCAGCGCATGCGACACGGAGTTGTCGCCCGAGAGGTCCCCGGCATAGAAGCCCAGCGGCACATAACCCCGCTCGACGTAGGGGTCGATGTCGGGACGCATCCGATTTTGTGCACCGGGCGTCGTGGCCGACTTGCGCATGGCCTCGTAGGCCTTCTCCACGTCGAAGTCGCGCAGGCCCTTCATCCAACTGTCCACCAGGACGGGAATCGACGGATCGCCCTCCATGGTGAAGGTCTCGCGGCCGTACAACTCCCATTTGGGCAGCCAGCCCCACTCGTCGTACATCGCAACCATCGAGCGCAGCATTTCGCGCTGACGTTCGGGGTAGACCAGCGTCATGAGCTGGTGCAGGTTGCGGTAGGTATCCCACAGCGAGAAGACCGTATAGCGCTCGCCCTCAGTTAGGCCCGTGCCCGCGCGCTCCATGAGCGGGTATTCGCCGTTGACGTCGCTCAAGAGATTCGGGTGGATCAGCGCATGGTAGAGCGCCGTGTAGAACACCGTCTGCTGCTCTTTCGTGCCGCCCTCGACGCGGATGCGCCCCAGATCCTTGTCCCACTGCTCCCGGGCCGCCGTGCGGATCGCGTCGAACGTCGTGCCCGCGGGTTGCTCGGCATCGAGGTTTTTGCGCGCGTTCTCCGTACTGACGTAGGAAATGCCCATGCGCACCTCGACCTGCTCGCCTTCTTGCAGATCGTCGAACGTAAACCAGTAGCCCACATCGTCGCCCGCCAACTCGCGGCCGTATTCCGTATAGAGTTTGTATTTGCCGTTGTCGGGCGTCCACTCGGCCTCCACGCCCGTCATCGGGCGTTGTTTCTTCCAGTAGCCCGAAGCCGACGGGGTTTTCGAAACCCGCAGGACGAAATAGACCGGAAACACCTTCTGCGGATTGTAGCAGAACGTCCCCAGCAGTTTCATACCCTCGATCTCCGTGGCGCTCACACGGCGCACCATCGCGCCGCTTTCGTTCGTAAGGCCCTCGCCCAGATTGAGCAGGATATGTCCTTGTCCGACAGGAAACGTATACCGTTCGGCCGAGGTGCGCGCCGTGGCCGTGGCCTCGGCGCGGATGCCGTACCGGTCGAGCGTCGCAGCGTAATAGCCCGGCGACGCCTTTTCGCCGCTATAAGCCGTGCCGTACTCCCGGTAGTCCACCTTGAGCGGCCCGGTCGTCGCCATCGTCAGCAGCGACCCCATATCCGGACACCCCACGCCGCTCAACGCCCCATGCGCGAAGCCCGTGAAGAACTTGTTATGGTACTCGTAAGGCGTAGACCACCACCGCGCGTCCTTGTCGTAGAGGTTCTCCGCAGAACCCATCACGTTGAACGGAACCACCGACATCATTCCGTGCGGAGTGACGGCTCCCGGGTTCGTAGTCCCGAAGTTGGTCGTCCCGATAAACGGGTCGACCTTATCGGCAGGGGTCTGCGCCGAAGCCGCAGCGCCGAAAACGGCTGCGGCGAGCGCTGTTATGATTCCTTTTCGCATGGTCACAGGTGGCTGGTCAGCAGTTTGAGACTCGGGTCGGGGACGAACTGCACGCTGCGTGTCGAAGCCGGGACAAGCAGCGTCTCGCCGCGACGGAGGGGGACTTCGTCCCCCTCGTCGTCGCAGAGCACGCCGTTCCCTTCCAGACACATGACGATCAGGAAAGAGTCGAGTTCCGAAAGATCCCGGACAAATGCCCGGTCGAGATCGTAAAGCGATGTTACAAAATAGGGGCACGACACGAGCGGCACCTCCCGGTTCTTCCCGGCGACATAATGCGAGCGGTAGTCGGGCAGCACGGTGTAGTCGATGGCATCCTTCGCCAGTTCGGTATGCAGCTCGCGGGGTTTCCCGTCCGCCCCCGTGCGGCCGTAGTCGTAGATGCGGTAGGTGATGTCCGAGGTCTGCTGGATCTCCGCCACGAACGTCCCGGCGCAGATGGCATGCACACGTCCCGCCGGCAGGAAGAACAGGTCGCCCGCAGTGACGGGATAGTCGCACAGGGCATCGGTCAGCGTATGGTCGGCGACCATGCGTTCATACTCCGCAGGAGTGAGCTGTTGCGAGAAACCCGATTTCAGGTGCGCCCCCTCATCTGCGGCCACGACGTACCACATCTCGGTCTTGCCGTTGCTCTTGTGGCGCGTCCATGCCAGTTGGTCGTCGGGGTGTACCTGGATCGAGAGGTCCTGACGGGCGTCGATGAACTTCACCAGCAGGGGGAATTCCGTTCCATGACGTTCGTAGACGGCTTCGCCGACCAGCTCGCCGCGGAAGCGGGCGATAAGCTCCGGGAGCGTCCGACCCGCATATTCGCCCTCAGCGACAACGGACTCGTTGCCCGCGACGCCCGACAGCTCCCAGCTCTCGCCGATATTCCGCCCTCCGGTGCGGATGCCCTTGTAGGGCGCGATCTTTTCGCCGCCCCAGATCAGGGATTTGAGTTGCGGCGTGAATCGAAGCGGTCTCACAGGATGTTGTTTTTCTTCGTGAATTCGATGATCTCCGGGATATAGCCGAATGCAAGGCCCGTAACCGTGTCGGCACAGCCGTAATAAACAGCCACGCGCCCCGTCGCAGGGTCGTGCAGCGCAGCGCACGGGAACGTCACGTTTGGAACGTCCCCCATACATTCGTACTGTTCACGCGGGGAGATCAGGTAAGGACCGCTGCGCGCCGCGACCTTCCACGGCTCGTCCAAATCCAGCAGCGCCGAGCCGAAGGCGTAGACATAGCCGTTGCACGAGCGAAGAACACCGTGGTAGAACAGCAGCCAGCCCTCCGAAGTCTCAATCGGAACGGGGCCCGCACCGATCTTCATGCACTGCCACGCCGACACTTCGAACGCCGCGGGCGACATCACATGGCGGTGGCGACCCCAGAACTCCATGTCGGGGCTCTCCGAGTAGAAGATGTCCCCGAAAGCCGTATGGCCGTTGTCGCTCGGACGCGAGAGCATGGCGAACTTCCCGCCGATCTTGCGTGGGAAAAGCACCCCGTTGCGGTTGAACGGGATAAAGGCGTTCTCCAACTGGTGGAAGGTCTCGAAATCATCCGTCCACGCGATGCCGATCGTCGGGCCGTGGTAGCCGTTGCACCACGTAACGTAGTATTTATCCTCGATCTTTGCCACACGCGGGTCATAGCCATAAACCCACTGGCCTATTTCAGCATCGCCGCCCGTCAACCTGAAATCCTCCTCGGCGATGTCCCATTTCAGGCCATCGACCGAGAACCCTACATGGATGCGCATTCGGCGGTTGGTATCGTCGCAGCGGAAAACACCTGCATAGTTATACTTGCCTTTTTTAAACGGTACCACCGCCGAGTTGAAGATCGAGTTCGAAGTCGACAGCGCATCGCGCCCGATAATCGGGTTCTGCGTGTAACGCCACAAAACCTCTTTACTCCCCGCGGGGCGGTCCTCCCACGGCATATCGGGCAGGGCTGTGCCTGCTATTTTCAACTTGTTCATATTATTTATCTTTTGGTTTATCGTTATAGGTAAAGGGAACCAGCTTCGTGATCACGAAGGCCGGAACGGTGGCCAGCATCACGGCGATGAAGAAGAACCGGTAGCTCAGCAGATCGCTCAAAAATCCCGAGGCCATGCCCGTGAGCATCACCGAGAGGTTCATGATCCCCGAGGCGAAGGCGTAGTGTGCCATCTGGTGACGCCCCGGAGCCACTTGCTGCATCATGAAGAGTGTAAGTCCCACGAATCCGAAGCCGTAGCCGAAGTACTCCACCACGATGCCGCCGCCCACCAGCCACATGCTCGAAGGCTGGAACCACGCCAAAAGGGCGTAGACCGCGAACGGAAGGTTGAAGATGCAGCAAAGCGTGAACAGCGTACGCCGAAGGCCCCGCCGGGCGATGTAGTACCCCGCCAGCAGCGAACCCAGCAAAAAGGATCCCGCACCGAACGTCCCGTAGTAAAGGCCGATCTGCTGGTTCGTAAGCCCCAAGCCCCCGGATGCGGTATCCGCCTTGAGGAACAGAGGCACGATCTTCATCACGAAGCCTTCGCCCAGCCGGTACAGGATGATGAAGGCGATATAGTATCCGATATGTTTCTTCGTGAAGAATGCCGCGATAACCTCTTTCAGGCCCGAAAGGCCCTCCCGCAGCGAATGGTGTTCGGCAGCGCTGCCGCCCGAAGGAAGTGCGCGCAAATGGTAGGCCCCCAGAGCCACGAGCGTGGCGCACAGGATCATCAGCACAACCGTCCACGAACGAACATAAGCGTCGAACGTCGCCGTACCGTCCGCCGAGAAGCCCTCGTAGAGCCAACCCGCCAGCCACACCAGGCCGCCCGTGGCCACCAGTTTGGCCAAGTTGTAGAACGCTCCCTGCCACCCGATATACTTCGCCTGATCCGCCGTCGAAAGTTCAGCCATATAGACCCCGTCGGCGGCGATATCATGCGTGGCACCGCTGAAAGCAACCACGGCAAAGACCGCGACCGTGACGGCGAAGAACGTCGGGAGGTGAAGCGACAAAGCCGCGACACCGAACAGTACACCGCTCAACAACTGGGTCGCGACGACCCAGAACTTCTTCGTACGATACAACTCCAGAAAAGGACTCCACAAGAATTTGATAGTCCACGGCCACATGATCAAGGACGTCCAGAACGCAATTTGGGCGTCCGAGATGCCGAGGTCCTTGAACAATACGGCCGATACCATGTTCAGGACTACGAACGGCAGGCCCATCGCGAAATAAAGTGTGGGGACCCAGCGGAGAGGAGAATAAAGTGCCATTGTTATTACTTCTGTCGTTAGCTTGTCTATTATAATAAGCCACAACTCAATCACTTTCCCCCTAAATTGTATTCATTTTTTATAAATAAATATTTTGAAAAAAGATTGAAATCTTATAAACATTAATAATGAAAAATATTTAAGATAAAAAAAATGAAGCGTTTAATGTTTGATAAACCAAGAAACTTATTTTCCGAGAAGAGTAAAAAATACAACTAAAACCGACAAGTAGTCTTTAAGAGACAAACGTAACTTAACTGTAGCATTTTGCAACTCCTTATCGACCTTTTTTGTACTGATATTCAAAATGTCAGCAATCTCTTTATAACTCCTGCCTTCTGTTTTAAGAGTAAATACCTGTTTGGTTATATCCGGCATTTGCAGGACCTGTTCTTTGCAGATTGCGATAATTTCATTTGTAAACAATTCATTGGGATCGCAACTTTCAATCGTCCGTGTGTAATACTCCATCAAACCAGCTTCTTTTTGTCGGATCTTTTCACAGACAGCTCTCCCAATCTGTTGGTCTCGGCGATAGTGAAGGCAATTATTTCTAACAACACGGTAAAGATAGGCTTTCAAGTTAGTAGGCTCTATACTATCCCGACGTTCCCATATAGACATAAAACTGTCGTTTACAATATCCTGCGCAACATCTTCATCCCGAACATAACTGAAAGCGACAATGAATAATTGTCGCTTATTTTGCCGAAATAACTGATCGAACATTTGATGTGATAACGCCGTAGTGTCCATTGTCATATCATATATACAAAGATATTAAAATTATTTGAGATAATAGTATATTAGCCTATGTTTATATAACACATTGATATACAATATATTACATTCGTAAATATTTTCCATAATATATTAAAAATATTTATTTGCAAAAAATGAATACAATTTAGGGGGAAAGTGGTCGAGTTGTGGCTTTTATATATAGAAGCAAATAAAAAATGACACAGACTCAAATTACGGATGCCATGTTGTTTCGATTCTTCGCCGGTCAACTTACCGAGGAAGAAACCGTTCGACTTAAGGCATGGATGGATGAAAATCCTGAAGAACATCAAAAAGTGATGAAGAAAGCTCATGATATATATGTATTGGGAGTAATGTACACAGCTTTCGAATCACCTGATCAGAGCAAGGCCAGCCCAATTCGGCTATTAACTTTGTCAAAAATTATCCGATTTACGAGTAAGATAGCCGCAGTGCTGGCAATCGGCTTCGCTATAAATTATGTGCTTTTCGCTCATCGAGTCAGTGAATGGACAAATCAAATAACTACGATTGAAGCCCCTTCGGGAAAACAAATTCGAGTTACATTAAATGATGGTTCTGTCATCGATCTCAACTCCGGCAGTCGAATCGTATATCCTTCGATATTTGTAGGAAAAGAACGGCGAATACAACTATATGGCGAAGCAATGTTTGATGTAAAGTCAGACGCAGACCGCCCATTCATTGTGGAAACTTTTGCTTGCGATGTAAAAGTATTGGGGACTCATTTCAATGTTATTGCCGATGAGGCGAAAAATCTATTTTCTACAGCATTATTTAGAGGAAAGGTTGCTGTAGTGAAACATTTAAGCGACGAATCGGTATTAATGGACGAAAATTCAGTCGTAAATCTCAAAAATGGACACTTGCAGATAGCTCCGATCGAAGATCCGGATGAATATCGGTGGCCGGAAGGTATCATCACTCTCAATAAAATGCCTTTTGATCAGATCGTGGAAAAGTTAGAAAGATACTATGACGTGAAAATTATTATCGAGCGTTCGGAGTTGCCTGTCATCAAATATCAGAGTTGCAAGATTCGAGTTTCAGACGGAATAAACCACGCTATGCAACTGCTTCAAATGTCCTCAAACTTTACATATACCTACGACGAAATTGAAAATATCATCCGAATAAAATAATGTAACTCTTTGTAAATGTTTATTTAATAATAGAAAATACGCCTATGAAATAAAAACCGAGACATCCTATTTTTTGTTTCTGATATAAAAAACCTATGAGTGGAGGAAGCACTCATAGGCGCGGTCCAATCAGAAATACTAACCTATCTCTAACTTTGAACCTTAATTTACAAATGTATGAATAAAAAGATTATTCAGCAAATCTGGCTGCCTATTCTTTTGGTTCTTGCTTGTCTATGCACCCCCTTTACAAGTGTCTATGCACAGAATACTCGCGTGACCATTCAGTTGAAGGATGTGCGAATGAAGCAGGTTATGACCGAAATAGAAAAGCAGACACGCTATCTTTTTGCCATTGATGACGACGTAGATGTCACTCGCTCTGTTAGTGTCAATGTCATCAACCAGCCCTTGCAGGAAGCCCTGATCCAAATGGTAAAAGGATCCGATGTAAGCTATCAAATCAGCGGTTCGAACATCATTCTGAAAAAACGACCAATCCAAAAACCGGTAACGGTATCAGGTACAGTGCAGGATCAAAACAAACTGCCTGTTGTCGGAGCTTCCATCATTGTCAAAGGTACGGCAGTGGGAACCAGCACCGGTGCTGACGGCTCCTTCTCACTTCAGATACCCCCTCCCGTCGCAACTGCTCAACTGGAAATTAATTTTTTGGGTTATGAGCCTGTGGTGGTGTCTGTTGGCGGTCGTACTGTATTTAACATTACGCTTAAAGAATCCGCCGCCGAAATCGAACAGGTGGTTGTTACTGCTCTTGGTATTAAGCGTCAGGAAAAAGCCTTGAGCTATAACGTGCAGCAGGTGAAGTCGAGCGCCATTACCGATGTGAAGGACGCCAACTTCATCAACTCCCTGTCCGGTAAGGTCGCCGGTATCACGATCAACACCTCGTCATCGGGTGTTGGCGGTGCCTCGAAGGTCGTCATGCGCGGTAACAAGTCGATCACGCAGTCGTCCAATGCCCTTTATGTAATTGACGGTATTCCGATGTATAACGTGAGCAACGGCGGCGATACGGAATTCGGTTCGCGCGGTGCCACGGAAGCCATTGCCGACCTGAATCCCGAGGACATCGAATCGATGTCGGTTCTGACCGGAGCTTCCGCGGCCGCCCTCTATGGTTCGAGTGCCGCGAACGGCGCCATTATGATTACGACGAAAAAAGGTCAGGCCGGAACATTCAGCGCTTCGTATTCGAATCATACGGATTTTCTCAAACCTTTCGTGATGCCGAAATTCCAGAATCGCTACGGAACGGGCAGCTACGGGAAATCTTCGGGCTCGCCGATCTACAGCTGGGGCGAGAAGATGACCGATGCGGCGCGTACCGGATATACGCCAGCTGATTTTTTCGAAACGGGCTATGTCACGACCAATTCCGTAACGCTTTCCGGGGGAACCGAGAAGAACCAAATGTTCTTTTCCGCAGCATCGGTTAATTCCGAAGGTATCATACCCAATAACCTCTATGATCGCTACAATTTCACGTTCCGAAATACGTCGCATTTTCTGAAAGACCGCCTGCGTGTGGACGTAGGTGCGAACTACATCGTACAGAAAGATCAGAACATGACCAACCAAGGCGTCTATTCGAACCCGCTGGTTTCGGCTTATCTGTTCCCACGAGGTGATAGTTTCGAAGCGGCGAAAATTTTCGAACGCTGGGACCCGGCCCGCAAGATTGCCGTGCAGTACTGGCCGCAAGGCGAGGGTGGTGACCTGCGCATGCAGAACCCGTACTGGATCGCGTATCGCAATCCCCGCAATACAGACAAGAAGCGCTATATGGCCAACGTGTCGATTGCTTTCGACATCCTGCCGTGGCTGAATGTTTCCGGACGTGCCAAAATCGATAATACCAATTCGATCTTCACGCAGAAACTCTACGCTTCATCGAACACCACAATTACGGAAGGCAGTACGCAAGGGCATTATACGGAGATCCGCAATACCGACGAGCAGATCTATGCCGACGTGATGGTCAATATCAATAAGACCTTCGCGGACAACAAATTCTCATTGGTTGCCAACGTCGGTGCATCCGTCAACGACACGAAGAGTAAGGAGTTGAGCTATCGCGGTCCGATTCGGGAGGTCGGCATCCCGAATATGTTTACCGTTTTCGATTTGGATAAGGAGAAATCCCGCCCTCAGAAATATGGTTGGCAGGAACAGACGCAATCGATATTCGCTTCAGTCGAAATGGGCTACAAATCGATGCTTTATCTGACCGTGACGGGACGTAACGACTGGGCCTCTCAACTGGCCGGATCGCCGCAACGTTCGTTCTTCTACCCCTCGGTGGGCCTTTCCTGGCTGCCGACCGCAACTTTCGATATGCCCGAAGCATTTACTTACCTCAAGTTGCGAGCATCCTTTTCGTCCGTGGGCATCCCCTTCCCGAGGTTCTTGACCACTCCGACCTATCCTTACGACGAAACGAACCAACAGTGGCTGCCTACGACGTTCCGTCCGATCGAGCAGCTTTACCCGGAGCGTACCAAAACTTGGGAAATCGGTATTGACGCCCGGTTGTGGAACGACTTGCGACTGGCCGCTTCTTGGTATCGGGCCGACACGAATAATCAGACATTCCAACCTACGGTGTCCACCTCGTCGGGTTATTCGAGCATGTACGTTCAGACAGGCAATGTCCGCAACACGGGTATTGAAGCAAGTTTGGGTTACGGCCATACATGGAACAGTTTTTCTTGGGATACGAATTTCACGTTCTCTTGGAATAAAAACGAAGTCACCGAACTGATGGATGGCTTGACCGATCCGCTTACCGGCGAACCGCTGAAAGACCGTCTGGAGATCAAGGGCCTTGGTAAGGCGAAATACATTATCAAGAAAGGCGGTACGTTGGGTGACCTGTATACGACTTCTAATCTTAAATACGATGAGAACGGATATGTGCAGGTAGACCGCAACGGCAACCTGATAACGACGGACGTTGGCGAAGATATCTATCTCGGCTCTGTTTTCCCCGATTATAATTTGGCATGGCGCAATGATTTCGATTGGAAAGGCGTGCATCTGGGTATCCTCTTCACAGCCCGCATTGGGGGTATTGTCTACTCGGCGACCCAGGCCAATATGGACTTGTTCGGCGTGTCGGCGACCTCGGCCGCGGCGCGCGATGCCGGAGGTATCTTGATCAATGGACGGGAGATGATCGATCCTCAGCGATGGTATGCTGCAATCAGTTCACAGAGCGGGCTTCCGCAGTACTATACTTATTCTGCGACCAATGTGCGCCTACAAGAACTTTCACTGGGCTATACGCTTCCGGGGAAATGGTTCCGCGACGTCTGCAAAATCAACATCGCTTTTGTCGGCCGTAATCTGTGGATGGTCTACAACAAAGCGCCGTTCGATCCCGAGGCGATTGCTACGACCGGTAATAATTATCAAGGAATCGACTATTTCATGATGCCTTCGCTCCGCAACCTCGGATTCAGTGTAAAACTCACTTTCTAAACAATGAACAGTATGAAACAGATAGTAAAAACAGTGCAATTCTTGCTGCTTTCGGCCGTGCTGTTCTGCGCTTGGGGATGTATGAGCGATTTTGATACCATCAATCGCAATCCGTCGGAAGCAACCGACGAAGAGCTCGGGCGCGAGAACTATAAAATCAGTACGAACCTTCGGGGATTGCAGAATTGGGTCATTCCCGTTCAGGAACACAGATACCAATTCAACGAATCACTGACTGGTAACCCCTATGCCGGTTATATGGCGGAAACACCGGACGGGTGGAAAGAGAAATTCTCGACATTCAACCCGTCTGCCGACTGGCTGAAATGGCCGTTTGTAATCGTTATGCAGGAGGTCTATCCCTATTTTCGCGGCGTTGTGAATAACACCGAAGACGAAGCGGCCATAGCCCTTGCTCAATTATTCCGCATAGCGATCATGCACCGCATGACGGATACCTACGGCCCAATTCCCTATTCGAAGGTGATAGAGGATTCGTCCGAGTCTCTCACGGTCGCTTACGATTCGCAGGAAACTGTTTATATGAAGATGTTCGAGGAGCTGGACGCTGTAATCGCGGCCTTGCACGCCAACGAGCAGATGTCAGCAGAGGCGTTCCGCAAGTCGGACAATGTTTATTACGGCGACATCAAGAAGTGGATTAAATACGCCAACTCGCTCAAGTTGCGCATAGCCATGAGACTGTCGTATATAAAACCCGACATCGCACGGGCAAAGGCCGAGGAGGCCGTCACCGATGGCGTAATCCTTGACAATGCGGACAATGCCTATATGCATGCTCCCGAAAACCGTGTGGCGCTAATCTACAACGATTGGGGCGACCATCGCGTCGGCGCCGATATCATCAGCTATATGAATGGCTATAAAGACCCGCGCCGTGCCGTGATGTTCACTCAAGGGACTTGGAATAAGAAAACCGATTATTACGGCATGCGTATCGGCACCGACCCGACGAACAAGTCGGCGATGGTTTCTACTTACTCCAATCAGATCGTAGATAGCAAATCGCCTTATCTGTGGATGAATGCCGCGGAGGTAACGTTCCTGCGCGCCGAAGGTGCTCTGCGCGGTTGGGCGATGCAGGGCGACGCCAAAGACCTCTATGAAAAAGCCATCAGGCTTTCGTTCGAGGAGCGGGGTGCGACCGGCGCCGATACCTATTTGACGGATGCTGTCAGCACACCGCAGAAATACACTGATCCGATGGGTAACTACAGTATGCAGGCTCCGGCCAGTACGATCACGATCGCTTGGGAAGCAGGAGATACGGATGCCGTCAGGGAGCACAACCTGGAACGCATCATTACCCAGAAGTGGATTGCTATTTTCCCACTGGGCATCGAGGCTTGGTCGGAGTATCGCCGCACGGGCTATCCCAGACTGCTGCCTGCTGTGGAAAACAAGAGTGCCGGCACAGTGAATGTCAAATACGGAGCCCGCCGCATTCCCTATCCTTCGGAGGAATATACTGAAAATCCCGTCCATCTACAAGAGGCCATTTCGATGCTTAACGGTCGGGACAATGCCGGAACGCGCGTGTGGTGGGATGTGAAACCTTTAGAATAAGCCGTTATGAAAAGAACAAATAGATTATCATTTTGGGGAACGGTGCTTCTTATGGGACTTTTTTCAGTTTCGTGCAACGATTGGACGGAGATGGAAAGCGTAACTCAGAAAACACAGCGTCCCAATGAGCAGGATCCCGAATTATGGGCTCAATACACAGCCGCGCTGCGGGAGTATAAGCAGAGCGAACATACACTTGTTTTCGCCAGTTTTGCCAACGGCGCTCCCGTTGCCACGAGCGAAAAGGACTGCCTGCGCAGCCTCCCCGATTCGCTGGACGTAGTGTCGCTGATCAATGCCGACAATTTTTCGGAGTTCGACAGGGAGGATCTCGCCGTACTCAAGGAAAAAGGGATACGTGCCGTTTATTTTGTCGATTACGCTTCGCGCAGTACCGAATTTGCTGACATGACCGCTTTGGGCGCTTATTTGGATAAGGTCGTCGCTCGCACTCGTGAACTGAATCTCGACGGACTCTCTTTTTCAGGGATTCCCGTTTTCGGGTCTGATACCGAACAGGCGGCACAAAAGGCTGTGGCAGCGCTCTTCATGGAGAAGTTCGCCGCTGTAGCCGGTCCGGGTAAGGAGTTGTTGCTGCTTTTCGAAGGCGATCCTCAGTTCCTCGCAGCAGCAGATCGGGACAAGGTCGACTATTTCGTACTCGACACGAAAGAAACGGACAACGCTACCGACTTGAAGTTGCAAGTACTTCGCGCTCTGAATACCGGAAATGTTCCGTCCGATAAACTGTTACTCGGGGCGATGACCGAATACGAATTTACGGACGAGGACAAGGGCACTTCGGATGCAGTCTCGGCATTGACAATGCGCATTCCCGAAATCGGAGGGCAGCCGCTGGCCGGTCTTTGCGTCTATAATGTCAATGTAGACTATTTCGGCGCCGACTTCATTTATCCGCTTACCCGTACTGCAATACAGACCTTGAACCCTTCCAAATAACCGAAAGCTATGAAAAAGAATAATCCATATCTTTTAGCAGCAGCCTTACTGGCTGTAGCTTTCACGGGCTGCAAGAATGACGAATACGATAATAAATCGCCTTTCGACAATGTGGTTTACCTTAATGTTTCGGAGAACAGCGACACGCAGGTTACTACATTCAAGAAAACGTTGTCCGATCTGCCGAAGACTTTTTCCGTCGTGCTGAGCTATCCCGCGTCGCAGGCGGTCAATATTGGTGTTGAAGTCGATCCGTCACTCATCGAAGTCTACAATGCCCGACACAATACGTCGTGGACGATGCTCGATGCGAAATATTACGAACTTTCGGACTCGAAGCTCACGATTCCGGCAGGGAAAACCATTTCGGATGTCGTGACCCTGAAACTGAAAAATCTCGATGGCTCGGGCGAGGCCGAAGAACTTCCCATCGACCAGACCTATCTGCTACCCGTAACGATTGCCGATGTCAACGGAGGAGTTGCGAAGTTACATAGTTCCGCAACAGCCTATTATCTGGTCAAACGCTCTTCGGCCATCACATCGGCGGCCTCGCTACGCGACAACTGGATCAATTTTCCGACGCTCGACAAGGCTTCGGAGGGCAGTATGCTGTTCAATAACCTGACAGCCGTGACCTATGAGGCGATTATCCGTGTGGACGACTTTTCGAAGCATTCCGAGATTTCGACGATCATGGGTGTCGAAAACTACCTGTTGCTGCGCATCGGTGACGCTTCATTCCCACGCCAGCAGATTCAGTTCGACGGTTCGGGCGATTCGGCCCAGACTCCGGGCTTCGGGAAGTTCCCCAAGAAAGATGAAGCGAAACTGCTCAATCCCGGGGAGTGGTACCACATCGCCGCAACCTACAGCTACGCTACGCGCGAGGTCTGCATCTACGTCAACGGCAAGCTACAGAGTAAAGGTACAGATTTGGGCAACCCCGCCGGCACACCGTTCAACCTTGCGGGACGCGCTTTCTACGATCTCTATCTGCAAGACCCCGTGAAATATAAGGACTACAAAGATTGGGGTAATTTCCGGCAGTTTTTCCTCGGTAAGTCCTATGACGATTCGCGCCAGCTCAACGGCGATATTACTGAAGTGCGTGTCTGGTCGGTGGCCCGCAGCGAACAGGAAATTTGGGACAATATGTATGATGTCGATCCCAAAACTCCCGGTCTGATCGGCTACTGGAAATTCGACGAGGGCCAAGGCAACGTCATCCGCGACTGGACGGGCAACGGCAACGATGCCGTGGCTGAATTCGACCTCGACTGGCCCAGCGGCATTGAAGTTCCCCAAATCAACAAAGAGTAATCTAAAATGTCGATTATGAATAGGATCAATAAAATAAGCCAATTACTCCGGGGCGGATTGTGGGCAACCGCAATGTTGGTATGCGTTACGGCCTGCACGGATAATGAAATTGTCTATAAGACCGGGCAAAAACCCGACCAGGAGACACTGGAAACGGTTTCCGGCACGCTGCGCAGTTCGAAATCGCTGCGAGACCGGATACCCGTTCATCTTACTGAAGGTAATGATGATGTTGTTTCCGATAAAATCTATTATCGGCTCAACCAGGCGGCATCGCAGGCCGTGACGCTGACAGCGACACCCGATCCGTCGCTGGTGGCAGATTACAATGCCAGCAACAAGACCGATCTGCAACCGCTGCCTATTGCCAATATAAAATTGGCCGACGATGGTAAAATCACGATTCCGGCAGGAGCGCGGGTTTCGGATAAACTCACTTTGACAATCGACTCCAAAAACTTGACTCCGGGCATCTATCTGATGCCGGTCGTCGTCGATGCCACCGAAAACGGGAACGAGCAGCAGGTGCTTTATTATGGCGTCACTGTTCGGGAATTCGATGAGAACATCTATCAGTCTGGCAATGAGAGTTCTAATATAGAACTGGATACCGAGTGGACAACCGTATTCTATCTCAACACCAGCGAGATACAGGCGCATTATGCCGACTACGTGGCTTGGGAAAAACAGGATATGACTACTTTCGAATCGGTTTATACGGCCTCTTTGGGGAATATCGTCAATTTGCGAATCGCTCAGGTGGGCTATGCTCCCGATTCGAAACGCGCCCTCTTCGCTCCGACTTCCGATTTGCGTTATACGGTAGAGCATGCCGACAAATACATCCGACAGATGCAGGACAAAGGCCGCAAGGTGTGCGTCTGCATCGAAGGCGGTGGCAGCGGCATCGGGTTCTGCAACATGACCGATGCGCAGATTGCCGATTTCGTGGGCCAAGTCGCAGTCTTCATTACGACTTACCGGCTCGATGGCGTCAACCTCTGGGATCGCGGTTCGGGCTATGGCAAGGAGGGAATGCCTGTGGTGAATACCGCCTCGTACCCCAAACTGATCAAGGCCCTGCATGAAGCGATGCCCGACAAGCTGCTGACAGTGGTCGATTATGACGAGCCCACGGCATCGTTCCATGATACGGCCCTAACGGGCGGAATCGCCGTGGGCGACTACATCGACTATGCATGGCACGGCTATGTTTCCGAAACCGAACCGATTGCATTCGTCAATCCGTATAACCAGTTCACCTCCTACGAACAAAGATACTCCCGCAAGCCGTTCGACGGACTCGACGAGTCCCGATACGGAAATGTCAATGTGCCGTTTTATAGCGAAAAAAGCGACTTGTTCATGGATATGAATATGGATATGTGGTCGATGAATGCTATTATGTGGAATATCGAAAAGACCAGTAATATCCTTGTTTTCAACGACCTTGTATTGCCGCAGGTGAATTTCGCAGAAGAGGGGTGTATCTCGATGATTCAGAATTTCTTGGCGTACCTTGCTTATGATGAGAATTTCGAGGCATCTTATAGCTACAATGTGATGCAGCGTATCCCCATCTATCATAAATTAGGATATAATACTTTTGCAAAAGATTGGTAACGAAAAACATATACAGGGGAAGCACCTCTAATCAAACTCAATTTATTTACCTTAAAACTTAAACGATTATGAAAAAGAATCTTATTCTTTTGTGTTCGCTTTTCATGGCGACTGCTCTGATATCGTCTTGCGCACAGGACGCTATGGAGCCTGAAGTGGATGCAGCAGCTACGGGTGCTGAAACACGGGCTTACGGTGACAAGACCCCGAAAGTTATGATGTATATCGAGGTCAACGACACCAACCCGCTGAATACGATGCTCTATCGTATGAACAATGAGCCGTTTATCGACATCACGACCATCTTCGCCGCCAACATCCGCGCAAACGGCTCCGAACCGGCTTTGTGGCTCAACGACAATGTGACGAAAATTCTCGTTCCCGATGCAGGGTCCACGACGACCGGTCACTACAAGTATGTGCAGCCGATCCGTCAGGACGGCGGCAAGGTGCTGATGACGATTCTCGGAGATCACCAGGGAGTGGGTGTAGCCAACCTGACCGAGGCCAATCAGGATAAGTTCGCCGAAATTCTCGCCTGGGCTGTCGAAGAGTACCAACTCGACGGAATCGATTTCGACGACGAATGGTCGAAATACGGTGAAAATCCCAATTTCCCCTCTTCGGTGTCCGGTTCGTTCAACGGTCTCATTGCGAAACTTCGTGAAAAACTCGATGCTCGCTTCCCGAACGATCATAAACTGATTACGGCATATTACTACAACGATGCTACCAATCTCTCCTCGGCTGCGGTTGGCGATATGGATTTTGCATGGACGGTGGGATTCGGTCCTAATCTTTACTATACACCTTCATCTCCGTGGACGAATGCCAAATGGTCGGCACAGATGCCTAATATGAATAATACGTTCACAACGCTGCAGCTCAATCAGATCAAGAACCGTTCGGCCCAGTTGTAAGTAGCAAAGTAGATTTCCACCAAAGTGGCATAGAAAAAGGGACCAGAGAAAGGGTCCGTTCAAAGGTAACAAAGTTCGGTTATCATTACAAGTTTTTAAGCAGTTTTTGAGTCTCTCTGACTCGGTAGGACTGTC
>JALFNK010000014.1 GCA_022782405.1 Alistipes sp. | reverse complement strand
CCAAAGTTCGCCTTTTATCCGGGACATCACCTACTGGCTCTCGATAAAGGGGCGGGCCAGCGAAATGGTCGGAGGGCTCATCTGCAGCGACGATGTCATCTACTTCCTGAGCGTCATTCTGCTGTTCCTCTGGTTCTCGGTCATCAAACTCGACAACGAGCGCACCCGCCGTTCGTTCCGGGGAAAGGCCGGACGCTATGCGGCCGCCATGGCGACGGTAATCGTGATCGGATACATCAGCTCGCGACCTGCCGTGATGACCTTCTACGATGCCACATACGCCAAGCAAAGAACCTTGTCGGAGGAGAGTCAGAAGGTGATGGAACAACTCGACGGTCCGCTGACCATCACCACCTATGTGGATATCTTCGACCCCGAATTCGACATCGCCTCACCGCAGTCCCAGAAGGATGACTTCGCCCGTTTCAAGATGTACACCCGGTTCAAGCCCGAAATCCGCATGAAGTACGTCTACTACTACAGCGCACCGCGCGACTCGGTGCTCTACAAGCAATATCCGGGCATGAGCGTCGAACAGATCGCCCGCGAGGTGGCCCGCAAGAAGAAGTGCAATCCCCGTCGGCTGGTAAGCGCCGAATCGCTCAAGGACCGCATCGACCTCAAGGCCGAAGGATACCGCTTCGTACGCGTCGTCGAGCGCGGTTCCGGAGAGCAGGCACGCCTCAGGCTGTTCGACGACATGCATCGTCATCCGTCGGAAACCGAAATATCCGCAGCCTTGAAAAAGATGATCGTCGAACCGGTCAAGGTCGGCGCTCTCACCGGACACTACGAACGCTCGATCACCAAAAAGGGCGATCAGGACTACTCGATATTCGCCACGCGCGGCCGATTCCGCCAATCGATGATCAACCAGGGGTTCGACGTCGTGGAGGTCGATCTCTCGAACGGAGGATCGATACCCGAAGAGATCAGCATCCTGATGATTGCCGAAGCCCGGGAGCGGCTTTCCGAAACGGAGCTCGAGGAGATCGACCGTTTCGTGGCCCGCGGCGGCAATCTCATGATCCTGGCCGATGTCGGCCGACAGGAGTCGATGAATCCGTTGCTCGCACGGTTCGGCATACGCATCTCCGAGGGCATTCTCGCACAGCCCTCGGCCACGAACCCGTACAACCTGATTCCGTGTCGCGGGACGCAGGGAGCCGCCGAACAGATGAAAGGATTCTACCGCAACATGGTACGTTACGCGCAACGGGCAGCCGTAACGATGCCGGGAGCCGTGGCTCTCGAAGTGATCGACACCACACGATTCCGGCCCCTGGTACTGTTGCAGACCGACAGCACGGCCTGGATCGAGCGGCAGACGACCGACTTCATCGACGAACAGCCGAGTCCGGACCCCGGGGTCGGAGAACGACTCGGGCACTACCCCACGGCCGTTGCCCTCACCCGGCAGCTCGATGGAAAACAGCAGCGGATCATCGTCCTTGGAGATGCCGACTGCTTCAGCAACGCCGAACTTACGGCCGGAGAACGCCCCGGGATCCTATCATACAACTTCTCGATGATTCCGGGATCGTTCCGCTGGCTCTGCTACGGAGAATTCCCCGTATCGGCGGCCCACCGCCCCAATCGCGATACGGATATTCTGCTGACGCCGATGAGTCTGCCCGTGGTCAAGCAGATCTACTGTTTCTGGATTCCGCTCCTCATCGGAGTTGCAGGCCTTGTCGTCTGGCTGCGTCGCCGCAAGGGATAGTCAGCCGTTCTGAACTCCTTCATGCAACGAAGGCCGGTATCCATGCGATACCGGCCTTCGCCTTATGATGAAGAGAGGTTTTTACGCCCGATGAGCGGCAACCCAGTTGGTCAGAGCGACGAAATCCGCAACCGAAAGCTGCTCGGCGCGCTGCGTGAAGAAGGGATGCTCGGCCCCGCCGAACTCTCCGAACGCCGCACGAAGCGCATTGCGGATCATCTTGCGGCGCTGACCGAAAGAGGCCTTCACGACACGGATGAACAGCGCCTCGTCGCAGTCGAGTTGCCGCGTGGCATTGCGCCGCAGACGGATAACGGCGCTCTTGACCTTCGGGGGCGGCGAAAAGACCGTCTCATTGACCGTAAACAGATACTCGATATCGTACCACGCCTGCAGGAGCACCGAAAGGATTCCGTATTCACGCGATCCGGGAGGTTCGGCAATGCGTACGGCAACCTCGCGCTGGATCATGCCCACGCACTCGGGAATGAGATCGCGGTTTTCGAGCAGTTTGAAGAAGATCTGCGAAGAGATGTTATAGGGAAAATTGCCGATAAGCCGAAGCCCCTGCGGAAAACGCCCGCGAAGGTCCAGCTTCAGAAAATCACCCTCGATCAGGCGCGGCGCAAACTCCGGATAGTGGGCATGCAGGTAAGCCACGCTCTCCGTATCGATCTCCGCGCCCCAGGTTACGAGGTCTCCGCGGCGCAGAAGAAACTGCGTCAGGACCCCCATGCCGCACCCCACCTCAAGGACGTCGCCCGGGCGGGCCGATGCATCCGCGATTGCGGGCATCGCCGCACTGAAAACAGGTCCGCCCGACAAGGCGTCGCAGATCTTGCGCGCAATATTCAGGTCGACCAGGAAATGCTGGCCCAATGCTTTCTTGGCTCTTACTTCCGTCATGATGCGACAAAGATACGCATTTACACGCCTGCTGCCAACAGATCGGAGAAAATTCAGAAAATGCCGGCACGGGGCGCGGGATACCTTCCAAAAGCGACCCGCCGCCGAATCATCGTCCGGGAGCGGGTTGCAGCTTCTCCGGCCTTTCGGGCCGGGAACAGGACTTGCAGACCGGCAGCCCGATTATCGCTTCGTCCGCCGGTTGCGACGCTTTTCCCGCCGGGCGGCATCCTGCCGCTCCGCCTTCAGACGCCGCTGCGTAAGACGGAACGTATAGAGCAACCCCACGAAACCGATTCCGAGAAGCGCCACCCAGAACCACACGGCAATGCCCTGCGGCACATATTCTATGGCATAGATGATCCCGGCTATGGCCAAAACCATCAGAATCAGGCGAACCACCTGCATCGCATTGATCTTCATAATCCGAACGATTAAGGTATTTGGGTCCTATCGACCTCTTCGATGTGGCGGCGCTTTTTCTTTTTCGCCTCATTCCACGTCATGGCTGCACCGAAGACAACGAAGAGCAACGACAAGACGGTATTATACACATCCACATGGCGGGTGATGTCCCAATAGACATTGACTCCGAACCACACCAGTGTCAAACACAGGAATAACAGGGCCAAGGTAAAGGTCTTCTTGTTCATAGGCATTTATTTTAGGGTTCACGGTTTCCGCATAAATACCCCGTCGAGGCTGCCTTCCGCAAAGCAGGATCAGTTGCCCTGCTCGCAGATGAACTTGATCCGCACCAGACGAATCTCCTCTTCGGTATAATCAGACCCCAGTTCCTCGATGGCCGCATCGAGCGAATCGCTCTCGGCGTCCTCCTTGAAATAGAGGTAGATGTCTTCTACCTTATCCTCGTCCATGAACTCCTTGAGGTAGTACGAGATGTCGAGCCGCGTACCCGAGTTCACAATGCCCTCGATCTCCGTCAGCAACTCGTCGAAATCCAGGTCCTTCGCCCGCGCGATATCCTCGAAATCCATCTTGCGGTCGATCGACTGGATGATGAAAATCTTGTTGCCCGACTTGTTGCCCACCGACTTGACGACCATGTCCTGCGGACGGATGATCTCCTTCTCCTCGACATAAGCCTTGATGAGCTTCACAAACTCCTCTCCGAACTTCCGGGCCTTACCCACTCCGACACCCGTAATGTTCTGCATCTCCTCGATCGTGATGGGATACTGTACGGCCATATCCTCGAGCGACGGATCCTGAAAAACGACGAACGGCGGCAACCCGTGCTGCTTGGCAACCTTCTTGCGCAGGTCCTTCAGCATCGCAAAAAGCTCTTCGTCGGCAGCACCGCCACGGCCGACGGGCGCCACGGCCTCGGCCTCCTTCTCCTCCTCGTCGTAATCGTGGTCGAGGGTGATGGTTACGGGATACGGCATGGCGATGTAATCCAAGCCCTTCTTGTTGATCGATATGAGTCCGTAGTTCTCGATATTCTTATCGACGAGTCCCATGATGAGCGCCTGACGCAGCACCGCGCCCCAGAAACGGGCATCGTGTTCCGCTCCGGCGCCGAACCATTTGGACTTGTTGTGTCCATAGCTTTTGATCAGCGCCGTATTCTTGCCCATCAGCACATTGATGACATAGTCGGTCTTGAACTTGTCGCCCAGATCGCGCAGCGCTTCGAGCGCCAGTTTGAGCGCCGCCCGCGCATCGACCTTCGGCTTGGGATGGCGGCAGTTGTCGCAATTGCCGCAGTTCTCCTCCGTATACTCCTCGCCGAAATAGTGCAGCAGCGTCTTGCGGCGGCACATCGAACTCTCGGCATAGGAGACCGTCTCGAGCAACAGCAGCTTGCCGATCTCCTGTTCGGCGACAGGCTTGCCCTGCATGAACTTCTCGAGTTTCTGGATATCCTTGTAACTGTAAAAAGTCAGGCAATAGCCTTCGCCGCCGTCGCGCCCGGCCCGTCCCGTCTCCTGGTAGTAACCTTCAAGCGACTTGGGAATGTCGTAATGGATGACGTAGCGTACGTCGGGCTTGTCGATACCCATACCGAAGGCAATCGTGGCGACGATCACCTCCACGCGCTCCATGAGGAAGGCATCCTGGTTGGCCGCACGCGTCGCGGCATCCATACCCGCATGATAGGCCAGAGCCCGGATACCGTTGGCCACCAGAAGTTCGGCCAGTTCCTCGACCTTCTTCCGGCTCAGGCAGTAGATGATGCCGCTCTTGCCCTCGTTCTGCTTGATGAAGCGGATGATCTCCCGATCGACATCGTGTTTGGGCCGGATTTCGTAGTAGAGGTTCGGTCGGTTGAACGAGGATTTGAAGACCGCGGCATCGGACATTCCCAGATTCTTCTGGATATCCATCTGCACCTTGGGCGTGGCAGTAGCCGTGAGAGCGATCAATGGAGCCGGACCGATTTCGTTGATGATGGGGCGGATACGCCGATACTCCGGGCGGAAATCATGTCCCCACTCCGAAATGCAGTGCGCCTCGTCGATGGCATAGAACGAGATCTTGATCTTGCGCAGGAACGCCACATTGTCCTCCTTGGTGAGCGACTCCGGGGCGAAATAAAGCAGCTTGGTCTTGCCGGCCAGCACGTCTGCGCGGACCTGCGCCACGGCCGTTTTGTTGAGCGACGAATTGAGGAAGTGCGCAATGCCCGACTCCGCCGAAAAGGTCCGCATGGAATCCACCTGGTTCTTCATCAGGGCGATGAGCGGAGAGATGACGATCGCCACTCCCTCCATCAGCAGGGCAGGGAGTTGGTAACACAGCGACTTGCCTCCGCCCGTAGGCATAAGAACGAACGTATCCTTTCCGTTCAGCACGTTGCGGATAACCGCCTCCTGATTCCCCTTGAACGACGAAAAGCCGAAGTACTCCTTCAACTTCGCGTGCAGAGAGGCCGAATCGTATTGTTCCATTTCGACGCTTTACTCCGTTAAGATTTGAAAATTCATTGTAAAGATAAAAAACTTTTCGGAAAAAAACATAACTTTGTGAAAATTTTATCGCGATTCCTCAATGCGTCTCTACACCAGTGAACTCGTAAAGAAATACAAGGCCCGGACCGTCGTGAATCAGGTTTCGATCGACGTCAATCAGGGAGAAATCGTCGGCCTTCTGGGTCCCAACGGTGCTGGCAAAACCACGACCTTCTACATGATCGTGGGGCTTATCAAACCCAACGCGGGACAGATCTTCCTCGAGAACGACCAGAAGCAGGTCAGCGAACTGACCGGTCTGCCCGTATACCGCCGCGCACAGCTGGGTGTCGGATACCTCGCCCAGGAGGCCTCGGTATTCCGCCGCCTGTCGGTCGAGGACAACATCCGCGCCGTGCTCGAAATGACCTCCTATTCGAAGGAGTACCAGCAGGAGCGGGTCGAGGCCCTCATCGAGGAGTTCCGTCTGCAGAAGGTCCGCAAGAGCCTGGGCATCCAGCTCTCCGGCGGCGAACGGCGCCGTACGGAGATCGCTCGTGCCGTGGCGATCAACCCGGCATTCATCCTTCTCGACGAACCGTTCGCCGGCGTGGACCCCATCGCCGTGGAGGACATCCAGTCGATCGTCGCCACACTCAAGCACAAGAATATCGGCGTCATCATCACCGACCACAACGTGGATGAGACGCTCGCCATCACCGACCGCACCTATCTGCTCTACGAAGGCAAGATACTCAAGGCCGGAACAGCCGAGGAACTGGCTGCCGACCCCATGGTCCGCAAAGTCTATCTCGGGCAGCATTTCGAGCTCAAGAAGAGCCATCAGCTGACCCAGGAGATGAAAAACCGCAAGGGCGAGGAGATGCAGGCCCGGGCCGAAGCATCGGCAACGGAAACAGCGCAGGCCGCCGCTTCGGCCGAAAAGGAGGCTTCGCAGAAAAACGGCTGATCCATGGACCGAACGATTCTGCCGGGCCGCGTCAAGGGTGCGCTGACGCCGCCCTGCTCGAAAAGTTACGCACAACGTGCCCTCGCGGCGGCACTGCTCTCCGAAGGCATATCGCATCTGCGCAACATCGAATTCTGCAACGACACCCGCTCGGCGCTCCGCTGTATCGAAACGCTCGGAGCCGAGGTCCGGCAGGAGGATGCCGCGACGCTCGTCATCCGCGGCGGGCTCCGTCCGCGGGGCGACCGGCTTCATGTCGGCGAATCGGGACTGGCCACACGGCTCTTCACCCCCGTGGCGGCACTCTGCGACACCCCGATCCGAATCGAGGGTGAAGGGTCGATTCTCGACCGTCCGATGCAGATGATGATCGAACCGCTGCGAAGCCTCGGCGTCGAGATCTCCGACACGAAAGGGCATCTTCCCATACGGGTACGCGGGCCGATCCGCGGAGGCGAGGTCACGGTGGACGGATCCGTTTCGTCGCAATTCATCACCGGATTACTGCTCTCCCTGCCACGGGCCGCGGAGGATACGACGCTCTATGTCCGCAGAGCCGTATCGACACCTTATTTAGATATGACGCTGGACACCGCCGAGCGGTTCGGCATCGAGATCAGCCAGCGCGATTACGAGGAGTTCTACATTCCCGGAGGGCAACATTATGAAGCCGCAGACTTCGCCATCGAGGGAGACTGGAGCGCCGCTGCGATGCTGCTGGTATTGGGCGCCACGGCCGGAGAGATCACCGTACGCAACGTTTCGATGCTCTCCAAACAGGCCGACACGGTTATCTGCACGGCACTGGCGCGGGCCGGAGCCGCTGTGATCCACGAGAGAGACACGGTAACGGCGGCGCACCGTCCGTTACATGCCTTCGAATTCGACGCCACGAACTGCCCCGACCTCTTCCCTGCCCTGGCTGCCTTGGCCGCCGCTGCCGATGGAGTGAGCATTCTGCACGGTACATCGCGCCTGACCTACAAGGAGTGCAACCGTGCCGAGGCCATACGCGACGAGTATGCCCAGCTGGGCATCGAAGTGGACACTTCCGAAGAGAACGTGATGAAGATCCGCGGCGGAGCGGTCCGCAGCGCCTGCGTCCAAAGTCACAACGACCACCGCATGGCCATGTCGCTGGCCGTCGCCGCACTGCGGGCCGATGGCGCCGTTACGGTCCGCGGCGCCGAAAGCGTGGCCAAGAGTTATCCGGAATTTTTCAAGGCGCTCGAGCAGGTCCGCATCTGAAACGGCCGGCAGATCAGGAATACAAGGATCCGGCAAAAGGTTGAAGGTCAAACGAACAAACGACATGTCATGAATCAATTCGGCGTCCATTTCCGGCTCTCGATCTGGGGAGAGTCGCACGGCAAACAGATCGGCGTCACGCTCGACGGCGTGCCACACGGAATTCCGCTTTCGGAGGAGGATTTTACGGCAGATCTGGAGCGTCGGCGCAGCGGTGCCGCTGGAACGACGGCCCGCCGCGAAGCCGACCTTCCGAAAATCGTTTCGGGCGTATACGAAGGTTTCACCACGGGAGCTCCGCTGACCATAGAATTCGAGAACACGGACATCCGATCCGAAGATTACAGCAACCTGACAACCCACTACCGGCCTTCGCACGCCGACAAGATCGCCCGTCGCAAATTCGGAGGATTCAACGACCCGCGCGGCGGCGGACACTTTTCGGGACGTATCACCGTGGCGCTCGTCGCCGCGGGTGTCGTGGCCAAAAAGATGTTCCGGGAGCGCGTCAGCTTCACGACCCGGTTGACCGAAGTCGGCGGTTGCACCGACCCCGCACGCTTCGAGGAGGTCATCACCGCAGCCCGTAACGACCGGGATTCGGTCGGCGGCATCGTGGAATGCTGTGTCGAAGGGCTGCCCGGGGCACTCGGCGAACCGTTTTTCGACTCGGCAGAGAGCATGATCGCCCATGCGCTCTTCTCCGTTCCGGCGGTCAAGGGCGTCGAATTCGGCAGCGGATTCGCCGCCGCCCGCATGCGCGGTTCGGAGTACAACGACCGCATCGTGGATGTTGCGGGGCTCACGGTTACCAACCACGACGGTGGAATCAACGGCGGCATCATAACGGGCAATCCGCTCGTCGTCCGGGCCGTCATAAAACCCACGCCGAGCATCGCCCGCGAACAGCTGACCTACGATCTGGCGACGGACAGCATGCAGCCGCTCGTCATCCGCGGCCGCCACGACGCCTGCATCGCCCTGCGCGCCGCCGTGGTCGTCGAAGCCGCCGTGGCCATCGCCCTGGCCGATCTGTTATGCCGCTGCCGCTCATGACACGCCGGGAAGCCATCCATATCCTGACGGAGCGGCTCATACCCCTCTACGAAACCGATGAAGCGCGCAGCATCGCCCGTGCGACTGTCGCCCATTTGGCGGGCATATCCCGCTCGGCGCTGGTGGCCGATCCCGATGCACCGTTCACGCCGAAGGACGGAGGCACCGCCGAAACCGTACTTGAGGCGGCCGCCCGGCGGCTCGAAGCCGGAGAACCGCTGCAATACCTGCTGGGTGAGGCCGAATTTTACGGCCGCCGCTTCCGCGTGGGCGAAGGCGTATTGATTCCCCGGCCCGAAACCGAGGAGCTGGTCGCCTGGATCGCACACGACGAAAAAGGCCCGGTCCGAATGCTCGACATCGGCACGGGCAGCGGTTGCATCGCCGCAACGCTGGCTCTCGAGATACCCGACGCGGAGGTCTATGCCGCCGACATTTCGGATCGGGCGCTGGAGGTAGCTGCGGGAAATGCCCTAGAGCTGGGAGCAAGGGTCGTATTCCGCCGTGCGGATGCCCTGAAAGAGCTTGCGGAGGCCTTTCCAGAACCGTTCGACGTACTGGTATCGAATCCGCCCTACGTTCCCGAGAGCGACCGGGCCGGGATGCACACCAATGTTCGCGACCATGAGCCCGCACTGGCCCTATTCGTGCCGGACGACGACCGCATCCGCTTCTACCGCGCCATTGCCCGTGCCGGGCAGAGGATGCTCCGCCCCGGAGGCCGGCTCTATTTCGAAATATACGAACACGCCGCGGAGGAGGTCATCCGCATGCTGGATGAGGAGCGCTATACCGGCACGATCCTCCGCAGGGACCTCTTCGAAAAACCCCGTATGATATGCAGCAAAAAGAGCAGGTAACAACCCAAAAACGTACGCGCACGCCGGAGCAGGCCCGTGCCGCATTGATGCGGCTCTGCGCCCGCGCGGAGAAGTGCGAAGGCGACGCGAGGCGGCTCATGCGCGGGTGGGGACTCGCGGAAGAGCAGATCCGGGAGGTGCTTGCACGCCTCGTTCGGGAGCGCTTCATCGACGATGCCCGCTACACGGAGGCCTTCGTACGCGAAAAGTTGCGCTTGAGCGGCTGGGGCGTCTACAAGATCCGCGCGGCACTGCAGCGCAAGGGCATAGCCGCCGGGCTGATCGATGCGGCGCTCGGGCAAATCGACCGGGAAGGAATGTCCTCGCGGCTCCGCGAGCAGCTCCGGCGCAAGGCCCGCACGGCTGGAGGAGCGACACCCCGGGAACTGAAAGCCAAACTGATCCGATACGGACTGTCGCTCGGATACGAATACGACAGCGTCTTCGATTGCGTCTCGGAACTTGTCAAAAACGAAGAAGAATCATGCGACACATACTGACCTGCCTGCTTTTGACGGCCTGCGCCGTAACGGCCCGGGGGCAAAACACCTCGGAGGAGTATATCTATCCGGTACGGGATGTCGGAAGGCTCTATTCGGCCAACTTCGGCGAGCTGCGCCCGGCCCACTTCCACGGAGGCATCGACATCAAGACCGACGGCGTGGAGGGAAAGCCGCTCGTGGCCGTAGCACGAGGCTACGTCTCGCGGGCGACAATCTCGGCCGGGGGCTACGGCCGGGCGCTCTATCTGACACTCGACAACGGATCGACCGCCGTATACGGGCACCTCTCACGGTTCCGCAACGATATCGAACAGTACGTCCGCAAGGAGCGGTACGAAAACCGCACGAACGGCGCGGACCTCTGGTTCGCCGCCGACACCTGGCCCGTGGAGCCGGGCGACACGATCGGATTCTCGGGCAACAGCGGCTCCTCCTTCGGGCCCCATCTCCATTTCGAGCTGCGCGACACGCCGACACAGCGGCTCCGCAACATCGTGCGCGAAGGCGTCATCCGTCCCGAAGACGATCTTCCGCCCCGCATCATGCGGCTGCACTACATCGAAATCGACTCGTTGGACGGAGTCGCCGTGCAACGGCGAGCCGTAAGCTACGGAGTGGTCCGCGAAACCGAGGGACACTACCGGCTGACGCGCGAGGACCCCGTAGGAACAGGTCGAAAAGGGTATTTCGTAGTCGAGGTATCGGACCGTCGCAACGGCGTGAACAACACGTTCGGCATCTGGCGCCTCACGGCCTGGATCGACGGCGAGCCGTACTTCGAATACCGCATGGACGGATTCACACACGACCTCTCGCGATGCTGCGATGCCGTAAGCTGCTATCCGATGCAGTTGGGATCGCGCAACGAGGTGATCCGTCTGGCCCGGATCGACCGGGCTCCCGAGGTGTTCTATCCCGTAATGAAGGAGCGCGGAATGATCCGTACGGAACCCGGCCAGGTACACCGGATCTGCATCGAGGCCGAAGATGACTGCGGGAACCGCTCGACGCTCGAATTCAACATCCGGGGACGCTCCGATACGTTCCGGGCCCAGGTCGATTCGGAAGCCGTGGTGCTCCGACCCGCCCGGACCTCAACCCTTCGCATCGGACAGGAGGCGATGCTGACCGTTCCGGAGGGAGCGCTTTACGAGGCGATTTTCGTGCAGCCCGAAATCCGCACGGCACCCGAAGCTCCGCAGGGCGTCGTCATCCTCTCGCCCGCCTACCACTTTCTGGAGACCACGACGCCGCTGCGCAGCAGCGTGCGGGCCGCAGTTCGCGCCAATGTACCCTGGGAACTGCAACCCCGCACGATGCTGGCCATACGCAACCGGAACGGACATCTGGCATGCATCGGCGGCATCTACACGAACGGCGCCGTGCGCACCTCGACCCGTTCGGCGGGCGATCTGGTCGTCGTGGCCGATACACTGGCACCCCGCGTAAGGGCCCTCTTCGAGCCGGAGGCTGACCTCTCCCGTGCGGAAACTCTCCGTTTTTCGGCATCGGACAACTTCTCGGGGATCGCCGCATGGTCGCTGACCATCGACGGCGAGTGGGTTCCCTGCGACCGTTTTCCGATGAAGGGAACCCTCGTGCACTTCTTCGACACACCCGCCATTCGGAAACGGCATACCGCACGGCTCTCGGTAACGGACGCATGCGGCAATACAACCCATATCGAACGCGTCTTCTTCCGGTAAGCAGTACCGATTCGGATCCTTATTCCCGGGCATACCGGGCAGCATGGACAAAGCAGGGCGAATCATAAGATTCGCCCTGCTTCCCGTTGGGATTTGCCTGGGATTCAAACTCCGGGTCCAAAACTTTATGATGGGCAGAACCATGGGTCGGAAAAACCATATTGCCGGAGATCAGAAACACCCCACAATAAAATTCAAAATCCTAACATCTAAAATACGCAACACAGTAATCGTATCGGCACAAAATCAACAAACAGGCATTTCCCTATATCAATATGAATGAGTTTTATTTGTATATAACAAAAAAATATAGTTATATTTGAAGCAAATACACCAATTTCAGCCCTAAAAACTTCTGTTGTATGAAAAGCCTGTTCAAAATTGCATTTACCCTTTTTGCCCTAATGGCTATGGTATCCTGCGAAAAAGACGAGTTCACCGGGAAATTGGAAGTAACTGTCGAAAGGAATCCGAATAGTTATATATACAACGTGGTTGTTTATACGGAAAGCGGGAACGGAATATTTTCCAAGAGCAGTCCTAAAGGTATGTTTTCCGTAAGACTCAATGTCGGGAATTATATTATTGCGACATATCCCAATGAAAAACCTTTTCAGATTCGGGACGGGCATACTACAAAGGCCTATATAGACAAGGATAAAAATATTACGATCAAGTACTGATATTTCTCGACTACTTGTGCGGATTCTTTCCTCCAAACCAGAGGAGGGAATCCGCCATTTTACGGATCAAGTGTCCCGATATGTGGAGACCATGCTGCAAAGCAACAAAAAAATACATGGAGAACCGGCAATCCTCCATGTACCCAACAGATAAAATTTATCTTTTGCCTGTTGTGATTCCGTTGGGATTCGAACCCAAGACCCACAGCTTAGAAGGCTGTTGCTCTATCCAACTGAGCTACGGAACCTACACACTCCGAGAGCCGAAAGCCCCGGAGCGTCGCAAAGATACGAAAAATTCCGCTTCTCCAACCGCAAAACACCGATTTTCGTCGTCAATATTTTGCCGCCACGAATATTTTGTCTATATTTGCACGCTTTAAAACCCGTAAGGGCGAGCGTTTTTTATTAACCTTAATACAATTTTATAGCAAAATGGCTGTTAAAATTCGTCTGGCACGCCACGGTAAGAAAGGCTACGCCTTCTACCACATCGTTGCCGCAGATAGCAGAGCGCCACGAGATGGTAAGTTCATCGAGAAGTTGGGTACCTACAACCCCAACACGAATCCTGCTACGATCGATCTGTGCTTCGAGAAAGCACTGGATTGGTTACAGAAAGGCGCACAACCCACGGATACCTGCCGGGCTATCCTCTCCTACAAGGGCGTGCTCTACAAGAAGCACCTTCTGGGCGGTGTAGCCAAGGGCGCATTCTCCGAGGCCGAGGCCGAGGCCCGCTTCAACAAGTGGCTTGAGGCCAAGAACGGCAAGATCGAGGCCAAGACCAACAAGCTCGCCACCGACGCCAAGTCGGCCGAGAAGGCCCGTCTGGCTGCCGAGACCAAGATCAAGGAGGAGCGCGCCGCAGCAATCGCCGAGAAGAAGGCCGCTGCTGAAGCCGCAGCCCGCGAAGCTGCCGAGGCTGCTGCTGCCGAGGCCGCCGAGGCTACGACCGAGGAGGTCGCCGCAGAGGCTCCCGCTGCCGAATAAGCAGACCGCGATCCGATAGAAACAGTAAATCGCCCCGCTGCGGGCGATTTACTGTTTTTTTATCCCTACGCGGGACGGTATGAAAGCAGCTCTTTGCGGGAGGAGGCGACCCTTACAGGAATGCTGTCATTCTGAATCTCATAAATGTCAAACGCCTCCCCGCGGGAGATCAGAAAGGCAAATCGCGAACGTGCGTCGTTGGCCACCAGCTGTCCCTGATAGGCCATGGCCTTATAGGCAAAGGGCCGGAACGCCATCATCCGGATATGCACCGAAACGGCAGATCGTCCGGCCCGAGGCATCGCTGAGTGCGTACATGGTGTTGTCCGAGACGGAAAAATCACCATAGGAGATGTATTGGTCTCCGAGTTTGATGGCATTTGTGAAATAGGTTTCCATGTCGACATGCCGGGTCGGCGCCCCCTCCCGGGCATGGTGGTAAATTTTTCTCAAGGCGCCGGATATCAGGTAAAAATCACCGTTGGGTTCGATCCCGCAAAGCCGGGCATTGGTATATTCATTCGGACCGAGGCCCTTACGGATCAGAATCTTCGTGGAATCCATCCTGTAAAAAATCTGTTTCACAATGGCCCTTTCGGCTGGATCCGGGATCAGGGCATACTCCTCGGACTCATTGAGTAAGAGGCGCCCATACATGTTGATGGTACGGTCCGACAAGGGCAGCGGCGTGGCATTCAGACGGTATTCGGGAATTTCCGCTCCCGGCCGGGAGCAGGCGTCCGTCAGCAGGATCATCAGACAGATGGCAGTCAGTCGGTTCATGGCTTTAATCTTTTCAGCTCTGTTTCAGATGGAATTTTACGATCCACGGATTGTCGTTTTCCCGCATGCGGTCCAACAGAATCGCCTCCTCGCGGGAGACCAGCCCCTTGAGTGCTTCCCGGTCGGAAAAATCGACCAACCCGACCGCATAGTCGTCCGTCATGTATTTCAGATCGAGCGAAAGGCCCTCTTTTGTCTTTGCGAACAGCCGGCTATCGCCCGTCTTCCTGTCGTAGAAGAGCGATTTGCGGACGGGTGCGGGTTGCGAAAAGGTCAGCAGCGTGTAATAATAGCGATCGGACTGGAGCTGCGGTCCGAAAAAGAAGGGGATCGTTCCGTCCATATAATCCGCAAAGAGTTGCTGCTGGGCGGCTGCCAAGGCATTCTTATCCACAACGAGCCGCCCGGGGTCGATCGGCCGGAGGCCCGGGTCCCATTCGTAGGCGATGCGGCAGCGGTCGGGCGTAATCGCATAGACCCGGCCGGAGAGGCTCTCATGGTAGTAGACCGTATCGCGGTATCGATTGAAAACGGAGCCGTAACACAACGACCCCCACAGACTCGAATGGGGAAAGGCACTGTGCCGAATATGGTTTTCCCGATCCAGAATCCGCACGGCATCCAGTCCCTTTTCATACACGGAAGACCAGGTAACGCAACTGTTCGGGACCAGCCATTCGATGAAGCGGCAGTTCATGGGTGGCCGGGGCAGAGAACGTTCCCGGAGGAATGTCCCGTCGAAACCGTATTCGAGGAGTCGGCCCGTCGGATCGAGCAGCAGGACGGTCCGCTGCTCCGGGTCGATCGTAAAGTCGCTGACCGTCGTGTATTCGCCCGGCCCGCGGCCGATCTTCCGGATGCTGCGGATCGGATCTCCGTCCGGCGCGAAAATGTGAAGGGCGCGCGAGGCCCGGTCGAACAGGAAGATCGTATCATGGTGCATTTCGATCTTGTCCGCCTGCGCGAAAAGAGACTCTTCGGTGGTGGCAAGAGGGACGAGTTCCACCCGCTTGAAGAGGTCGGACAGCGATACGCTGCACTCCTCGATGGAGACCTTCAGGACGGGATGGTCCGCCTGCCTGTCGCTGTGGGATTGACAGCCGACGCAGATCGCCGCTGCAAGCAGGGCGGCCAAGTATGGAAGTCGTTGGCTCATGTGGGAAGCTGCGGGTTGTTCGGCTCCGCAGTGATTTGCCGGATGACCTCACCGATATCGAAGGTGCAGAGGCGGAACACCCCTTCATCCTCATACAGGGCAATGATAAATGAGTCGTCAGCACTTACACACAGACAAAGAAGCTCGACATCCGTTATGAGATTGGCGCGGAGATTGCCGTCCCAGTCATACAGCCGGATCACATTGCCTTCCTGTGCATCAGAGAGAGCTTGCGGAGTCCTGTCGACCGGTTTCTTGCCTGAATAGAGCGCATAGATGAACCGTTCGGATGCATAGGCATCGAGATACGCGAAATGAAATTCGTCATATTTGACCCCGATCACTCCCTCTTTGGGTTGGTATGTCGGTAACCCGTTTCTGTAAGAGGCGATCTTTGAAGGGATGCTGTCATTCTGTATTTCATAAATATCGAGTACCTCTCCAAAAATCGTCAGAAAGGCGAATCGCGAACGTGCATCGTTGGCCACCAGCCGTCCCTGATAGGCCATGGCTTTGTAGGCAAAGTCGGCCGGAACACCATCATCCGGATATGCACCGAAACGGCAGATCGTCCGGCCCGAGGCATCGCTGAGCGTGTACATGGTGTTGTCCGAGACGGAAAAATCACCATAAGAGATGTATTGGTCTCCGAGCTCGATGGCACTTGCAAAGAATGTCTCTATGTCGACATGCCGGATCGGCGATCCGTCTTTGGCGTGCTTGTCGATCTTTCCCTGAGTAACTGACATAATATAAAAATCGCCGTTGGCCTCGATGTTGCAGATTTTCGAGTCGGTATATTCATTCGGGCCACGGCCCCTTCTGAGTACGGACACCGTAGAATCGTTCTTGTAGAAGATCTTCTTCACCGCATCTGTTCCGAACGATTCCGCCATCAGAATGTACCCTTCTGACTCATTGAGAAAGAGACGTTCATAGGTGTTGATGGTATGGTCCGACAAGGGCAGCGGCGTGGCGTTCAGACGGTATTCGGGAATTTCCGTTTCCGGCCGGGAGCAGGCGCCCGTCAGCAGGATCATCAGACAGATGGCAGTCAGTCGTTTCATGGCGTTTGCATTTGGCTTAATGTGTCCCATAGAGAAAATCTCTATGAGACACATCCTGTTAGTTAGTATGTATATCCGTCAATCCTGGTGTATCCTAAATCATCTGCTAAAATATAACAAAGCATCGGAAAATCAACGCATGGTTGATGAACTGTAACTTCACCGCCAGTCAATGCCTCAATATTGGCATCCAGCAATTCGGATCCGCCGGCCTTGCCGTAAGCAGCGATACCGGTTACAGCCGCGGTCGTCAACAGGATGGCGGCTCCCGCAATAAAGAATCTTTTCATCCAATGTCGAGGGACAAGATACGGAATTTTTAGTGCCCCAGGGTTATACGAGGGTTATAAAATGCAGAAAATTTCCGCTTCCGACCACGCTCTCCGCATTGAAGGCATCCGGCGCGCAAAAAGCACACACGAACCATCTTGCACAGGAGAATCGATTTGTAAAACAATTACACGGCCTGACTCGCAAAGGGTTCGTGCCGCAATAAAAAAAGCCCCGCATTGCGGTCTCCGAAAAAAGTCGTACTTTTACACCGGATAAATCCCCATGCAATGACAACTCCCGCAGGACGCATCAACAAACTCTTCGGCACGGACGGGGGCGTGATGCTCTCGCTCTACCCCGCTTTTCCCGAAGCATTCGATACCGACATGCCGCTTCTGGTAACTATCGACGGTCTCGAAGTTCCGCTCTACTGCGAGCGTTTCGAACGGCGCGGGGCGACGGGCGCCACGGCGACCTTCGCCGACTTCGGCACAGACCGCCGGGCGCAGGAGCTCATCGGACTGGAATTCCGCATCGAGCTGCACGAGGAGGGGGACGACGACGAGTTTTACCTCGAAGACCTCATCGGATTCGCGGTCGAAGCCGAGGAGGCGGGATCGGGGACGAAAGTCTCCGGAATACTCACGGACTATTACGACAGCGAAGCCAACCCGCTCTTCGAACTGGAGATCGGAGGTCGCGCGGTGCTCGTGCCGGCCGTCGAGGAGTTTCTCGCGCATATCGACTTCGAGGGGCGGCGGATCCATCTCGTGCTGCCCGAAGGGTTGCTCGATCTCGAATAGGCGGCCGTCATGTCAAAACAGGCCCTTCAGGACCCGGACATCCGCCGAGCACGGTTTACAAACGATACGAAACGATAACAGACAGATGGCACGCGTAGTCATAGGACTCTCGGGAGGCGTCGATTCCTCGGTGGCCGCCTGGCTCCTCAAGGAGCAGGGGCACGAGGTCATCGGCCTCTTCATGATCAACTGGCACGATACCACCGGCACGCTCGAAGGCGACTGTCCGTGGCACGACGACCGGCTCTTCGCCGAGCTGGTGGCCAAGAAACTCGACATTCCGTTGCATGTCGTCGATCTCTCGAAGGAGTACCGTACGCGCGTGGTCGATTACATGTTCGCCGAATACGAACGGGGCCGTACACCCAATCCCGACGTGCTGTGCAACCGCGAGATCAAGTTCGACGTCTTCCTGCGTGAGGCGCTCAAACTCGGAGCCGAATATGTCGCTACGGGACACTACTGCCGCAAGGAGGTCGTAACGGGCGAGGACGGTGCACCCCTCTATCGGTTGCTGGCCGGAACGGACCCCAACAAAGACCAGAGCTATTTTCTCTGTCAGCTTTCGCAGGAGCAGTTGAGCCGGGCGCTCTTCCCCGTGGGCGGGCTGCTGAAGCCCGAGGTGCGGCGCATCGCCACCGAGCAGGGGCTCGCCACGGCCAAGCGCAAGGATTCGCAGGGCATCTGCTTCGTGGGCAAGGTCGATCTGCCGCTCTTCCTGCAGCAGAAACTCGCCGCAAAGCGCGGCAACGTGCATGAGATTCTTCCGACGTGGCCCAAATATGTTCGCCGGGAGCTTCCGGAGGATATCGGCAGCGCATCGGACGAGGAGCTGGCCGCACTGGCCGCACCGTGGCACTACACCGTACGCGACGGCAAGAAGATCGGCGAACACAACGGCGCCCACTTCTACACGATCGGGCAGCGCAAGGGGCTCGGCATCGGCGGCCGCAAGGAGTCGCTCTTCATTCTGGCCACGGACGTCGTGCAGAACGTCGTCTATGTCGGTGAGGGGGATGCCCATCCGGGTCTGTGGCGTCCGGCCCTGCGGATTCTGCCCGGAGAAATCCATTGGGTCAATCCCGCAAAGCGGATGCATCCGGGCCAATGCCGCCGTTTTTCCGTCCGCATCCGCTACCGGCAGCCGCTGCAGGGAGCCCGGCTCGTGATGCGCGAATCGGGAGCCTATCTGCTCTTCGACACGCCCCAGCGGGGTATCACCCCGGGGCAGTTTGCAGCGTGGTACGACGGCGAGGAACTGGTCGGATCGGGCGTCATCGAGGCATAGCGTGGAGCTCGCCTATACGAAAGAAGCTACAAAACGACTGGCGGATAAAAAAAAGTCCGGTGTCGGATTCAAAAATTTATACCATCAACAAGCATTACCGTCTTCCATAAAGACACTTAGTCATCACTTAGCATCGATTAGGTATACATAAGCACAAGGTTTGATAAGTTGCATAGTTTTGTTATACGAAACTATACGACTGTGATACACCCGATCGATCAATACATCATCGATGCTGTCCGCAAAGAGAGGAAACGCCAGAACGTCTCCCAATCCATGCTGGCCTACGGGATAAACGTATCCAAAAGTTTTATCGGGCAGGTGGAAAGTCCCAAATACGACGTCAAGTACAACCCGCACCATCTCAATGAGATCGCCCGATTCCTCAATTGCTCACCGCGCGATTTCCTCCCCGAAAAACCGCTCTGAAACCACAGCTGCCATGTCCGTGCGTCGAATCATAGGCACGCTTCTCGCGGCGGGACTGTTTCTGACAGCTGCGGCCCAGCGGTCCCGGACGGGGATTCGTCCTCAGTCCGACGACCGCCGGATGCAGACCGGAATCGCCTTCTACGACGTGGATAAAATCTACGACACCCTGCCGGCGCTCTTCTACGACGACGAAGCGTATACACCCGAAGGACACAGGCGTTGGAATACGGAACGCTACCGGCGCAAGATACGCAACACGGCGGCAGTGATCGACTCGATGGCCCTTGAGATCGTCGCCCTGTGGGGCGTGGAGAACGAGGCGGTCGTACGCGACCTCGCCGCAGCCTGCCGCGGCGACTACACCTACATCCACCGCACGCTCAACACACTCGACGGCATGGACTTCGCCCTGCTCTACTACGGCGACCGATTCTTCCCCCACTATGTAGAACCGGGGCGCCGCTACCTTTACGTCGAGGGAACGCTCGGGCGCGATACCGTCGGACTGGTCCTCTGCGCAGAAAACCGCATGGCCGAATGGGTCGTCGGCGACCTGCGCGAAGAGCGCCCGTCGGCCCGGCTTGTCGTCATGGGACGATGCGGCACGATGAGGCCCGTCCGTTACGGGCTGCACGACGCCACGGCACGCGCCGAACACGCCGGAAGAGGGACCATATGCAGCCGCGGACGCTGGACAATGCGCGACCGCATACTTGTCGATACGGCCTACACGGTCGCGGCCGCGGATGTTTTTGCCCGCAGGTATCTGATTGATTCCAAGAGCGGAAAGCCCCTCCCGACCTACAACGGAAAGACCTATTGCGGAGGCTACGGTTTTTCGCTGCCGGTATTCGTCTATATTCGCTGATTTATTTGGAGTTTTAGAAAAGTTTTCCTATATTCGCATTCCCTTTGATGGAACTGGTACGGTCGGATGCGGAGACGGAGGATGTCGCCGCAATTTTTCCGTCCCCGAAAAGGAACCGAATTTGAAATTTTTTAATACACATATTCAAATCTATAAAAATTATGGCAGACGTAAAACGTGTCTACACTTTCGGCAACAAAGAGGCCGAGGGTAACGGCAAAATGCGTGAACTGCTCGGCGGGAAAGGTGCCAACCTCGCCGAGATGAACCTGATAGGCATCCCCGTCCCCCCGGGTTTCACCATCACCACGGAGGTATGCGCCGAGTACTACAAGCACGGCAAGCAGGCCGTGATCGAGATGCTCAGGCCCGAAGTCGAGAAGGCGATGAAGAACATCGAACGCCTCACGGGCATGAAGTTCGGCGACAAGGAGATGCCCCTGCTCGTATCGGTACGCTCGGGCGCACGCGCCTCGATGCCCGGCATGATGGATACGATCCTCAACCTCGGCATGAACGACCAGGCCGTAGAGGCCGTGGCAAAGCGTACGGGGAACCCCCGCTTCGCATGGGATTCCTACCGCCGCTTCGTACAGATGTACGGCGACGTGGTGCTCGGCATGAAACCCGCATCGAAGGAGGACCATGATCCTTTCGAGGAGATCATCGACACGCTCAAGGCCAAGCGCGGCGTCAAGAACGACACCGACCTGACGACCGATGACCTGAAGGAGCTTGTCAAGAGTTTCAAGGGCGCCGTGAAGAAGCAGACCGGCGAAGACTTCCCGACCAACCCCTGGGACCAGCTCTGGGGTGCCATCTGCGCCGTATTCGGATCGTGGATGAATGAGCGCGCCATCCTCTACCGCAAGCTCAACAACATCCCTGCGGAGTGGGGAACCGCCGTATCGGTACAGGCCATGGTATTCGGCAACATGGGCGAAAACTCCGCAACGGGCGTAGCCTTCTCGCGCGACGCCGCAACCGGCGAAAACCTCTTCAACGGCGAGTATCTAATCAACGCCCAGGGCGAGGATGTCGTGGCCGGTATCCGCACCCCCCAGCAGATCACCATCGAGGGTTCGAAGCGCTGGGCCAAGGCGCAGAACATCTCCGAGGAGGAGCGTAAGGCGAAGTATCCCTCGCTCGAAGAGGTGATGCCCGAGGTATATGCCGAACTCAACGAGATCCAGCACCACCTCGAGCAGTACTTCACCGACATGCAGGACATCGAGTTCACGATCCAGGACGGCAAGCTCTGGATGCTCCAGTGCCGAAACGGCAAGCGTACGGGTGCCGCCATGGTCAAGATCGCCATGGACATGCTCCGCGAAGGTCTGATCGACGAGAAGACCGCCGTACTGCGCTGCGAGCCTGCCAAGCTCGACGAGCTGCTCCACCCCGTATTCGACAAGAAGGCCATCGCTACGGCACAGGTCATCACGAAGGGCCTGCCCGCATCGCCGGGCGCCGCAACGGGTCCCGTGGTATTCTTCGCCGAGGATGCCGAGAAGGTATTCGCATCGACCGGACAGAAAGCCATTCTCGTGCGTATCGAGACGTCGCCCGAGGATCTGAAGGGCATGCTCGACGCCGCAGGTATTCTGACCGCACGCGGCGGCATGACCTCGCACGCAGCCGTCGTAGCCCGCGGTATGGGCAAGTGCTGCGTTTCGGGTGCCGGAGAGCTCGAAATCGACTACAAGGCCCGCACGATCAAGGTGAACGGATTTACCGTGAAGGAGGGAGACTGGATCTCGCTCAACGGCTCGACGGGTGAGGTATATCTCGGGCAGGTGGCTACGAAGGCAGCCGACCTGAGCGGCGATTTCGGCAAGCTCATGGAACTGGCCAGCAAATACTCCGTACTCAAGGTGCGCGCCAACGCCGACACACCGAAGGATGCCAAGCAGGCCTTCGAATTCGGCGCCGAAGGTATCGGTCTCTGCCGCACGGAGCACATGTTCTTCGAGGGCGACCGCATCAAGGCCATCCGTGAGATGATCCTTGCAGACGACGAGGCCGGACGCCGCGTGGCCCTGGCCAAACTGCTGCCCATGCAGCGCGGAGACTTCGAGGGCCTGTTCAAGGCCATGAACGGATATCCCGTAACGGTCCGCCTGCTCGATCCCCCTCTGCACGAGTTCGTGCCCCACGACGAGAAGGGTCAGAAGGAGATGGCAGAAGAGATGAACGTGCCGTTCCAGAAGATTGCCGCCAAGGTCGAGTCGCTCGCCGAGTTCAACCCCATGCTCGGACACCGCGGATGCCGTCTCGGAAATACCTATCCCGAGATTACCGAGATGCAGACCCGCGCCATCATCGAGGCTGCCATGAATGTCAAGGCTACGGGCATTCCCGTACATGTCGAGATCATGGTGCCGCTCGTGGGCAACCATAAGGAGCTCCGCTATCAGAAGCAGATCATCGACTCGACGGCCGAGCAGGTATTCTCGGAGCGCAACGACAAGATCGAGTATATGGTCGGCACAATGATCGAGGTGCCGCGTGCAGCCGTTACGGCCAACCAGATCGCCGAAGTGGCCGAGTTCTTCTCGTTCGGCACGAACGACCTGACGCAGATGACCCTCGGATTCTCGCGCGACGATATCGGCAAGTTCCTGCCTATCTACCTCGAAAAGGGCATTCTGAAGAACGACCCGTTCCAGATCCTCGACCGCAACGGCGTCGGACAGCTCATCCGCGAGGCCGTGTTCAAGGGACGCGGTACGCGCGAGAACCTCAAGTGCGGTATCTGCGGCGAGCACGGCGGTGAACCTTCGTCGGTAGAGTTCTGCCACTATGCCGGTCTGAACTATGTGAGCTGCTCGCCCTTCCGCGTGCCCATCGCACGCCTGGCGGCCGCACATGCTGCCCTTAACCAGAAGTAACGATCTACCCATACCGGGTACATAAACCGAGAGATCCGCGGCATGACTGTTGCGGATCTCTTATTTATGGGTCAAAACAGAGAGTTCGTTGAATTTGTTTGCACACCCCGGTATTTTTACCTATATTTGTTATCGATAACAGATAAGGATTCGTTCAACTAAAAAATAAAGCGTATGAGAAAAGCCATTTTTGCGGTCATCGCTGCGTTGTTCGTTACGACGACCGTCTCCGCCCAACAAGCTGGGAACTGGGCTTTGGGGCCCCGCATGAACATCTACACCAATACGGGCGACGCAGTAGTCGGCCTGGGTGCTTTCGCTCGTTACAGTTTCGATGACAACTGGCGCATCGAACCTTCGTTTACGGCGCTGCTCCACAACGGATGTTCGATCGACGTAAGTTGCGATGCCCAGTATGTATTCCACATCGCCGACCAGTGGGATCTCTATCCCGCAGTTGGTATCACGGCCAACGACATCGGCCGCTGGGCTGCCGGACTGAATATCGGCGGCGGATTCGACTGCAAAGTAACCAGCAACTGGGATATTACGGCCGGTATAAAATGGCAGCCCATGTTCGATGACCTGCGCCCCAATCCGGTCGTCATCAGCATCGGCGCAGCATACAAATTCTGATCGGCGGATCTCCCGCAAACACGGGAAACCCCGGAATCATACCGATTCCGGGGTTTCCCATACTCTATTCAAACGATGTCGGAACGCCGATACCGAAGACAGAAGGGCGCTTCTATCGCGTTTTGTAACTACAACTGTATTTTCCTTTGGCCAGATTCAGCAGCTTGCTCTTGAGCAGCTGACGGCGCAGAGGCGCGACACGATCCGTGAAGACCACCCCTTCGATATGGTCATACTCGTGCTGGATGACCCAGGCCTTGAGTCCCGTGAACTCTTCGTCGTGCTCGACGAAATCCATATCGAGGTAACGCATCCGGATCGACAACGACCGCGGCACATCAGCATGGATGCCCGGAAAAGAGAGGCATCCTTCATTATAAACCTTCTTCTCGTCCGAATAGGCGTATATCTCCGGATTGATGAAGGCTCGCTTATAGCCGACGCACGAGGGATCCTCCTCGGCCCACGGCGTGCAATCCACGATGAACAGGCGGATATCCTTGCCGATCTGCGGAGCCGCAAGGCCGACACCCTCGGCCTCCTCCAACGTGAGGAACATATCCTCGACCAGTTTCTTTACCTCGGGATAGTCGGGAGCGATCTCCCGGCAATGCTTGCGAAGCACCTCATCCCCGAAAATGACAATCGGATAGATCATATCGTTGATTCTTGTATTTTCCCTTATTCGAAACGCCGGCCGTCATATGCCGGAATCAGCGATTCGATTCGTACTCCATATATCCCTGCAGGATGATCGTCGCCGAGATCTTGTCCACCAATGCCCGGTCACGGCGGGCCATACGTCCCAGACCGCTGTCGAGCATTGCACGGTGCGCCAGCACCGATGTGAAACGCTCGTCGTAGAAGACCACCTCCTTATCGGGCCACGCCCGGCGCAGACGGCCGGCAAGCGGCTCGATGAAACGCCAGGTATCCGACGGAGTGCCGTCCATGTGCGACGGCTTGCCCAATACAATCGTAGAGACCTCCTCGCGGGCAAAATAGGCAGCAAGCCAACGCTCCAAATCCTTCGTCGCAATGGTCTCGAGCCCTCCGGCGATCAACCGCAGGGGATCGCTCACGGCAATACCCGTCCGTTTCGTTCCGTAGTCGATGGCCAGAATCCGTCCCATGCAAGCGGCAACGCCCGGTGCGGTTTATCCTACAGATTCAGCTTCTTGAAGAGTTTGCGGTAGGAACACTCCTCCTCGACCATGGCAGGCAGAGCCTCGATCTTCACGCGCTCCTGCTGCATCGAATCGCGGTGGCGCACCGTAACCGTGCCGTCTTCGAGCGTCTGTCCGTCCACGGTAACGCAGAAGGGCGTACCAATGGCATCCTGGCGACGATAGCGCTTGCCCACGGAGTCTTTCTCGTCGTAGACGACGTTATAATCGTATTTGAGCTCATCGACGATTCGCTGAGCCACCTCGGGCATGCCGTCCTTCTTGACCAGCGGCAGAACAGCCACCTTGACCGGAGCCAGTGCGGCGGGAAGGCGCAGCACGACACGCGAATCTCCGCCTTCGAGCTGCTCCTCGGTATAGGCGGCCGACATGACCTGCAGGAACATGCGGTCCACACCGATCGAAGTCTCCACGACATAGGGAACATAGCTCTCGCCCGTCTCAGGATCGAAATACTGGATCTTCTTGCCCGAGAACTTCTGGTGGTTGCCCAAGTCGAAGTCCGTACGCGAATGGATACCCTCGACCTCCTTGAAGCCGAACGGGAAATTGTACTCGATATCCGTGGCGGCATTGGCATAGTGCGCCAGTTTCTCGTGGTCATGGAAGCGGTAGTTGTCGTCGCCGAAGCCCAGGGCCCGATGCCATGCCATACGGGTCTCCTTCCAGCGGTTCCACCACTCCATCTCAGTGCCCGGGCGCACGAAGAACTGCATCTCCATCTGCTCGAACTCACGCATGCGGAAGATGAACTGACGGGCGACAATCTCGTTGCGGAAAGCCTTGCCGATCTGGGCAATACCGAACGGCAGTTTCATGCGGCCCGTCTTCTGGACATTGAGGAAATTGACGAAGATGCCCTGGGCCGTCTCCGGACGCAGGTAGATCGTCGAGGCGCCATCGGCCGTCGATCCCATCTGCGTCGAGAACATCAGGTTGAACTGACGCACCTCGGTCCAGTTGCGCGTACCCGAAATCGGGCAGACGATCTCGCAGTCGAGGATGATCTGGCGCAGTTCAGCAAGATCGTTGGCATTCATCGCCGCGGCGAAACGCTCATGAACGGCATTGCGGCGAGCCAGGGTCTCGGCCACACGAGGCGACGTCTCACGGTACTTCTGCTCGTCGAACGACTCGCCGAAACGCTTGCGCGCCTTCTCAACCTCCTTCTCGACCTTCTCGTCCTGCTTGGCGATCCAGTCTTCGATCAGCACGTCGGCACGATAACGCTTCTTCGAATCCCGGTTGTCGATCAGCGGGTCGTTGAACGCCGACACATGGCCCGAAGCCTCCCAGGTACGGGGGTGCATGAAAATGGCGGCGTCGAGGCCCACGATATTCTCGTGCAGCTTGACCATCGAATCCCACCAATAGCGCTTGATGTTGTTCTTCAGCTCCACGCCGTTCTGTCCGTAGTCATAGACAGCGGCAAGGCCGTCGTAGATCTCGCTCGAAGGAAAGACGAATCCATACTCCTTGCAGTGGGCGACCAGCTTCTTGAAAAGTTCTTCCTGCGTCATCGTATTATTGTTTTTTACAGATTTTTCCGAATCGCAAAGGTACAAAATAAATTAGGATTTCACGATCTGCGAAACCTATTATTTCCGTGCAATATTCGAAAAAGGCGCGAGTTCACGCTGCGCTCCGGGCGAATCGGGCGACGACAGAGAACGGCCAACAAGGACACGGCCATGTCCGTGAGTCAGCCGGGACTATTGGAGCAGGCCCTCGCGACGGAACGAAAATTCGCCCTCGCGCGACAAAATCAGATGATCCAGCAGTCGGATATCGAACAAGGCTGCAGCCCGGGCCACCTTGTCGGTAAGAAGGCGGTCCTGGGGGCTCGCCTCGGCAGCACCCGACGGATGGTTGTGTATCAGGATGAGCTGTGAGGCAAGCAGTTCAAGCGCTCGTTTGACAATGAGCCGGTGATCGACAACCGTACCCGAGACACCGCCCTGACTCACGCGCTGGCGTTCGATGATACGGTTCGAAGAGGTAAGATAAACGGCCCAGCACTCCTCATAGGGAAGGCCCTCCAGATGCGGACGGAACAATCGGACCACATCGTCGCTCGAAGCGATACACTCCACACCGTCCGTAAATTCGGAGGCTGTCCGACGCCCGAACTCGGCAGCAGCACGCAACAGACGCGCCCGGCGCAGGCCCAATCCGCCGATCATGCGGAGCCGCGATTCGCTTTCTGCCGCAATTCGCGCGAGTGAGCCACCGCAGGCTCCGAGCAGCGCATCGGCATAGGATTCCTCGTCCGTAAGCAGCGTCAGCAGCTCCCGGTCGGTCAGCGACTCGACGCCGCGCGCAGCCATCTTTTGGGCTATGGTTGTCATGGGCATGTATGATTCGGAAACAGAGCACAGCTCCGGCTCAGCGAAAGCAGCCGCCGGACTATTTGATCATTCGGTCCACCCGATCGAGCAGCGACGCACACTGTTCGTCGGTCATGTATTGCGATACGGAGAAAGCCGCGTGCTGCTCGGCCTCCTTCTTCGAATCTCCGACACCATGACCGACCTCCATGCCGTCCACAAGCACCGTACTGTAGAAAACCGGATGGTTCGGCGCCGACGCATCCTTCTCCATACCCGTACGGAAAAGCACCTTGTGATGGTTCTTCTGGCACCATTCGATCAGACGGCTCTTGAAGTCGGTTTCCGACTCGGTCAGCGTCTCGAGATCGAGATACTTGAAATAAATCCGGTTGATGAGCAGGCGATTGACGAAATCGTATCCCTGATCGAGATAGATTGCTCCCATCATCGCCTCGAAGGCATCGCCGTAGATATGCTTCTGCGAAATGCCTGCGCCGTGGGTCGCGACGACCCGGGCATCGAGGCCCAAACGCTCGGCAAGCGCATTGAGCGACTGGCGCGATACGATCTTCGAACGCAACTTGGTCATGAACCCTTCGTCGCGGTCGGGGTATTCGATGAAGATGTAATCCGAAGTAACGGCCTCGATCACGGCATCCCCGAGGTATTCGAGACGCTCGTTGTTGATCGAACGGCCGTCCTCCAAAATCAAAGAAGCTGACTTGTGAATCAAAGCCAGCTTGTAAAGTTCGATGTTATGCGGAATGAATCCGAACATATCATCGATGATCCTGTAATACACCTTGTCGGGCCCGAAATTCCGTTTCCACGGACGCAGCAGGAAATCGATCACGGTGCGGGGCCCTTTAGGGATTAGTACTTGCGGAAGATAACCGTCGAGTTATGACCTCCGAAGCCGAATGTATTGCTCAGGGCGCACTTCACATCGCGCTTCTGCGCCTTGTTGAGCGTCAGATTCAGATTCGGGTCGATTTCGGGATCCAGATTCTCGCAGTTGATCGTCGGAGGTACGACTCCGTGCGTCAGCGCGAAGATGCAGGCCAGCGCCTCAACGGCTCCGGCGGCACCCAGCAGGTGTCCCGTCATGGACTTCGTCGAGGAGATATTGACCTTATAGACATGGTCGCCCAGAACACCCGCAACGGCCTTCAGTTCGGGAAGGTCTCCGGCAGGCGTCGAGGTGCCGTGCACGTTCACATAGTCGATATCCTCGGGCGTGATGCCGGCATCCTTGATGGCATCGCGCATCGCCTTCATGGCTCCCTTGCCCTCCGGGTGAGGTGCCGTGAAATGGTATGCATCGGCCGATGCTCCGCCGCCGACAATCTCGCAGTAAATCTTCGCCCCGCGGGCCTTGGCATGCTCCAGCTCCTCGAGAATCAGCGCTCCGGCGCCCTCGCCGATCACGAATCCGTCGCGGTCCTTGTCGAAAGGACGCGAAGCGTGCTGGGGATCGTCGTTGCGCGTGGAAAGCGCCTGCATGGAGTTGAAACCGCCGACCGACGGCTCGTTCACCGCAGCCTCCGAACCTCCGGCAACCATCACGTCGGCCTTGCCGTAGCGAATGGCCTCCATGGCGGCAACCATGCCGTGGTTCGACGACGCACAAGCCGAAACCGTACAATAGTTCGGGCCCATGAATCCGTACTTCATCGAGATGAAGCCGGCAGCGATGTCGGCGATCATGCGGGGGATAAAGAAGGGGCTAAACCGCGGGGTTCCATCCCCGGCGGCATAGCCCAGACACTCATCGAAGAACGACTTGAGTCCTCCGATACCCGAGCTCCAGATAACGCCCACCTGCTCCTTGTCGATCTTCTCCAGATCGAGACCCGAATCCTCTACGGCCTGCGTAGCGGCGATCAGAGCATATTGCGTGAAAAGATCGTACTTGCGTACCTCCTTCCGGTCGAAATACTGGGCCGGGTCATAATTCTTTACTTCACAAGCAAAGCGCGTCTTAAATTTTTCAGCATCGAAATGAGTAATGGGTGCGGCACCGCTTACGCCCTTCTCCAAATTCGAAAAAAACTCCTCAATATTATTGCCGAGCGGGTTGATCGTACCGATGCCCGTAACAACTACTCTTCTTCCTGTCATAAATTTAAGGCTATTGCCGTGAAACAAATATGGTAGAAATTATTTCTTGTGCTCTTCGATGTACTTGATAGCATCGCCTACGGTAGCGATCTTCTCGGCGTCCTCATCGGGGATCTGGATGTCGAATGCCTTCTCGAACTCCATGATCAGCTCAACGGTGTCGAGCGAATCTGCTCCCAGGTGGTTGGTGAAGCTTGCTTCGGGCACTACCTCCGACTCCTTAACACCCAGCTTGTCGACGATGATCTCGACAACTTTAGATTGAACATCTGCCATAATTTTAAGTTTTTAGTTAAACAATTATTTGGAAACAGTGATTATATTTCCAGCGTAATTTTGCGCAAAAGTAACACTTTTTTTATTACTTTTGACAAAACGACGAGATTTTTTGTTCACAATTTTTTCGACATTTAGCACAAAATATTCATCAAAATATTAACGTACAACCGCTTATGAAATTGCTCCTCATCTCCAACTCGACCAACGCCGGAGAAGAATACCTGCGCTATCCGCTGCCCGAGATCGGACGCTTCCTGCAAGGGGTCCACGAGATCGTTTTCGTGCCCTATGCCGCCGTTACGTTCTCCTATGCCGACTACGAGCGCAAGGTGCAGGCCCGTTTTGCGGAACTGGGCATCCGCGTCCGCTCGGTACATCGGGAGAAGGACCCGGCAGCCTGCATCCGCCGCGCCGAAGCGATCTGCGTCGGCGGAGGGAACACCTTCGCCCTGGCCCGGAAAATGCAGCAGCAGGGGCTCATGCAGGCCATCCTGCGCAAAGTCAAGGCCGGAACTCCTTATGTAGGCTGGTCTGCCGGAAGCAACGTATGCTGCCCGACGATCTGCACCACAAACGACATGCCGATCGTACAGCCCGAATCGTTCCGGGCAATCGGCGCTGTGAAGTTCCAGATCAACCCCCACTATCTCGACGCAAATCCCGAGGGACACGCCGGAGAGACACGCGAACAGCGCATTCTCGAGTACATCGAAGCAAATCCGCGCCGCTGGGTGGTCGGCCTGCGCGAAGGGTGCATGCTCCGCTACGAGAACGGGGAGCTGAAGCTCATCGGGAAACGCCCCATGCGTATCTTCAAGAAGGGGATCGTCCCCTATGAGGTGCAGCCGGGCGATGACCTGTCGTTTTTATTATAAGGTAAAGCGATGAAAGTACTGATCGCAGGATTGGGACTTATCGGCGGATCGTTCGCCCTCGCCCTGCGCGACCATGATCTCGCAGAGGAGGTTCTCGGGGTCGAGCGAAGCCCCGAGATCGCCCGGGAGGCGCTGGAGCTGGGTCTTGCGGACCGCATCGTCGGCTTCGAGGAGGGGATCGCCGAAGCCGACCTCATCGTGCTGTCCACTCCCGTGGACACGCTGCCGCTGCTGGCCATCAAGGCGCTCAACCGAGTCGGAAGGCACCAGACCGTCATGGACACCGGTTCGATCAAGGGCGAATTGTGCGAAGCGATCGCGATGCATGCCCATCGGGGACGGTTCGTGGCTGCACATCCGATGTGGGGCACGGAATACAGCGGTCCGAAAGCGGCACAACGGGGCGCCTTCACGGGCCGTAATGCCGTGCTGTGCGATACGGAGCACAGCGACCCGGATGCCGTGGCACTCGTCGAGCGGATTTTCCGCACGCTGGGATGTCCGCTGGTTTACATGGATCCCGAGGAGCACGATCTGCATGCCGCCTATGTATCGCACATATCGCACGTTACATCGTTCGCGCTGGCTCTCACCGTCCTCGAAAAGGAACGCGAGGAGCGCCACATCTTCGATCTGGCGGGCGGCGGATTCGAAAGCACCGTGCGCCTGGCCAAGAGTTCCGCGGCGACCTGGGTGCCCATCCTGCTGCGCAACAAGTACAACCTGCTGGACGTATTGCGCGAGCATATCCATCAGCTGCAGATCCTGCGCCACATGATCGAACGCGACGATGCGGAGGGCCTCGCAGAGGCCATCCGGAAAGCGAATTCCATACAACGAATCCTGCATTGATGAACGCGGCGGAAACAGGACGCGCCGGCGAGGCGGCCGCACAAGAGTTCCTGCGCGGAGCGGGATACGAGATCTGCGCCACGAACTGGCGTTCGGGACACTACGAGCTCGACATCGTGGCGCGGAAAGACGACACGCTGCATTTCGTGGAGGTCAAGACCCGCAGGGAAGCGTCGCTCACGCCCCCGTCGGCGGCGGCAACCCGGCGCAAATTCCTGGCGCTCAAACATGCCGCGGCACATTATCTGGCCATCTCCCGCTGGCAGGGTGAGGTACAGTTCGATCTGGCGAGCGTCATCCGCGGCAACGACGGCACCTATAGGATCGAACTCGTCGAACAGGCCATGGAATCCCATTGGTAATTTTGCAAATAAGGCAAAATATATTATCTTTGCAGCCTGAAAAACAAGCTCCTGGGGCAACGGCCGGCAACGGTCCCGAATCCCCGCAATACGAAAAAACTTCAATACCAGCAAACTCCGATGTGGCTCTATAATTTCGGGCTGACACTCTACGCATGGATCGTGCGGCTCGTGGCTCCCCGCTACCCGAAGGCTCGCCTGTGGAGCGACGGACGCAAGGCGCTTTTCGAACGCATGCGCCAGGCCATCGATCCCAAAGCACGGATCATCTGGATACATGTCGCTTCGCTCGGGGAGTTCGAACAGGGACGCCCGATCATCGAAGAGATCCGCAAGACGCATCCCGAATACAAGATCCTGCTCACCTTCTTCTCCCCTTCGGGGTACGAGATCCGCAAGAACTACGCCGGGGCGGATTACATCTTCTATCTGCCTATCGACACGCCGCGCAACGCCCGGCGGTTCCTCGACATCGCCCATCCCGAGATCGCCATCTTCGTGAAATACGAGTTTTGGCTCAACCTGCTCGCCGAACTCAAACGCCGGAAAGTCCGCACCTACATCGTCTCGGCAATCTTCCGCCGCAATTCGATCTTCTTCCGCACCTACGGCGGCATGTGGCGGCAGGCGCTCGAATCCTTCGACACGATGTTCGTGCAGAACGAAGAGTCGAAAAAACTGCTGGCAACGCTCGGATTCGACAACGTGCTGGTCGCCGGAGACACCCGGTTCGACCGCGTGGCGGAGATCGCCCGGGCAGCCAAGCGCATCGACCTGATCGACCGGTTCAAGGGTGAAGGCCGGCTCTTCGTCGCCGGATCGACCTGGGGTCCCGACGAGGAGTTGCTCATCCGTCTGATGAACGACAATCCGCAGATCAAGTTCGTCGTGGCCCCCCATGAGATGGACGAAAGCCGCATCGAACATCTGATTGCCGAAACCCGTGGCGGAGCCCTTCGCTATACCCAATGCACGCCGCACACCCCCTTCGGATCGAAGCAGCTGCTCATCCTCGACACCGTGGGCATCCTTGCCTCCGTATATGGATATGCAACCTGGAGTTACATCGGAGGCGGATTCGGCGTCGGCATCCACAACACGCTCGAGGCCGCGACGTTCGGACTGCCCGTGGCCTTCGGCCCCAACTATCAGAAATTCAAGGAGGCCCGGGACCTCGTAACACTCGAGGCAGCCCGCTCGATCAACAACTACGATGAACTGAACGCCTGGTTCACGCCGCTGCGCGACAACGAAGAGTTCCTGACGAAAACCAGCCGTATCGCCCGCGATTACACGACCCGTCATCAAGGAGCCACAGGAATCATCGTGCGCACGATTTTCCAGCAGTAGGCCCTGAGAGGCACAGAAGAGAGGGCCGGGGAGAGGAACCGGCGGTGGCACGCCTCGGCAACCAGTGCCCCGGGAAGCGAAAGCCCCGGAGAGAGAAAACAACAGGAGAAACTCCTCGGGAAAGAGGCGCAGGAAAGAAGACAAAACAGACGGCGGAGGCATTTTCAAGGAAATGCCTCCGCCGTCTGTTTGCAACCGCACAATCGCTTACTCGGAGCAAAGCTCCTCGCAATAGGCCCGGAATGTCTCCCATGGATAGTATGGACCACCGTCGATCGGAAGTCGTGCGTCGCGTTCATTGTAAAGGACCCGGACCCGGACATCGCCCGTCCGCTCGTGGCGGAAGAAGACAAACTGAATGTTGGCGGCCATCGGCGAGACCTTCTCGATGCTCCAGCAGGTACGGATTGCCTCGGCGTCCGAGACGCGTGCCGAGGAGACGGAAACCTGCAGCAGCGAAGCCAGCGGAATCAGATATACGTCATGACCGAAACGGAGTGAAGCCGAAAGATTCCGTTCGCCGTCGATAACCTCACGGGCCGTTTCGACAATATTGCGAAGCAGCGGCCGCGCCGAAGCGACGATCGGATCGCCGAAGCAGAGCGAAGGCCCCATCGTATAGTAGCAATAGGCATTCAGTGTCGCCCACAGCGCATCGAGTTCTTCGGGCGTAAAGGCATCGTAGAAGGCAAGGTCAGGACGATCGACATTCTGTGCGATCGACGTCAGCATAAAAAGGTCGTACATGAATTTCCGGGGGTCCTGAAGCGCCGGAGCCGACTCCGAAAAAAGACTTGCGACTAGCCGCTCGGGACGCAGCCATGCCCGCTTGACACTGTCCGCAGCGGCATGGGAACGAGGCCCCAGATCCCCCATGACGGGGACACCGGCCAGATAGTCCATATATCGGGCGCTCGACTCTCGCGTGGTATGGATTTCGGGATTGAGCTCCTTCAGCCGCTCGTTGAAGGCCGCCATGCTCAATATGCAGCGCGGGACAAGCGTCGAACGGCTCTCGACAAGACACTCACGGCCGTGGCGCGTGGAGAAGACCTCGGGCCACGATCGGAACATGCGCTCGGCAATGGCGCGATGCTCCCGCACCCCGCGCGGCGACAAATCGCCGTAGCGGCCTGCGGCATCGGTTGCCAGCGCCTCGCCCTTTTCCAGGATTTCCCGGCCCAGCGGCGTCAGGGCATCCGCGGCCGCAGCGGAGCGGAGCGCTACGAGCGCCGCCGTATAAAGCTGTTCCGAAGAGTGATAGCGGCTGCCGTGGCGTCCGTAATGGCTGATATAGAAGGGTCGGTATCCTTTCGGAACGGGGACCTCCTCCGAAGGGCGGTATTCATAGGAGTGGTAAACTCCGGCCGACCGCTCGGGATTGGCCGCAATCTCTTCGGGCGCGGTCTGTGCCGCAATGCTTCCGCCAATCAGCACGGCCAGTGCCGACAGCAGTATGCGCAACGATCGATTTTTCATAATCAGGATTTGTGGGTCATGATCTTCAGCACGAGGCGGTCGGTCTCGTTCATGCCGTCGCGGCCGATGGCCGTAAGGTTATGGATGCACTTGTCCACATCCTCCTCGATGATGCCCTCGACCGGCGTTACGCAATGGCCGTCCATGGCCATCATCGCCGAAAGCATCGCCGTCGAGACGCCGCTCGTGAGCTTCATCGCACAACTCGGCTTCGCGCCGTCGCAGATCATGCCCGTAAGGTTGGCAATCATGTTCTTCACCGCCGCGGCTATCTCCGCATAACTGCCGCCCATGAGGTAGGTAACGCCGCAACTCGACCCCGTGGCCGCCACCACGCACCCGCACAGGGCAGAAAGCCGCCCGAGGCTCTGCTTGATGTAGACGACCGTAAGGTGGCTCAACATCAGGGCCCGAATCGTCTGCTCCTCCGTGGCATGGGTCTCCTCGGCGTAAACCGTAACGGGCAGCGTCGCGGCAATGCCCTGGTTGCCGCTTCCCGAGTTGCTCATCACGGGGATCATCGCCCCCGCCATCCGGGCGTCACACGCCGCGGAGGTATAGGAGAGCACCCGCGTAAAGATACTGTCGCCCATGATCTTCCGCTCGCGGTCGCAACGCAGCGTACGGCCCACGCAATGGCCGAAATCACCGGCAAAGGCCTGTTCGGCAGCGGCCTTGTTCAACCGGCTCGTCTCGAGGATGAAGCGGATTTCGTCCAGAGGGGCCGTCAGGGCAAAATCCCAGACGCGGCGCAGCGTCAGGGGCACTTCCCCTTCGGCCTCCTCGCCGGTCGAAGGACTCTGCAGGTCGAGCAGCACTTCTCCGTCGCGTTCGACATAGACGAAGCGCGTATGGCCGCCGGCAATGACAGCCACGGCACGATGCTCCGCGGCCGAGGCCTCCACCTCAATATAGAGTTTCTCCTCGATAGCCTCCTTCAGAGCGATCGAGATACGTTTCTCGTCGATGTAACGGCGCCCCTCCGCCACGGCTTCGGGTGTTACGTCGCGCAGAACCTCAAGCTGATATTCCGAGCGGCCGATCAGGGCGCCGAGCGCCACGGCGATCGGCAGTCCGATCATGCCCGTTCCGGGGATGCCGACCCCCATGGCATTCTTGAGGATGTTGGCACTCAACCGCACCGCAATCGTTTCGGGGCGGCAGCCCAGCGTCTCGGCGGCACGCGCCACACACAATGCCACAGCGATCGGCTCGGTACAGCCAATGGCAGGGACGACTTCACGCCGGATCAACGCAATGATCCGCGCACGTTCTTGCGGAGATACCATTCGGGGTTCCATAGGCAGGCAGATTTATCGGGTAACAAAGATAACAAAATTTCGCTACTTTTGCCTTATACATGCAATATCGAACATGGAAAATCCCAAGAAGCGCAAATGCACGGTCCTGCATAGCGAATACCTCTCGCGCAAACCGTGGTATACCGTACGCCATGAGCGGCTTGCCCTGCCCGACGGACGCATCATCCCGGATTACTACGTCTTCGAATACCCCGACTGGGTCAATATCACGGCCATAGACCGTGAAGGACGTTTCGTGATGATCGACCAATACCGGCATGGTCTGGGTGAGACCTCCTATGAAATTCCGGCCGGCGTGATCGAGACATCGGATTCCACACCGCTCGAGGCAGCCCGGCGCGAACTGTTCGAGGAGACCGGATACGGCGGCGGCACATGGCGGCTGCTGACGAGCATCTCGGCCAATCCCGCCACGCAGAACAACATCACGCACTGCTTCCTGGCTACGGGCGTCGAACGGATCGGGACACAGCACCTCGATGCCACGGAGGATATCGGCGTACACCTGTTCACCCGCAGCGAAGTGCTCGGGCTGCTCCGCACGGACAGCATCCGGCAGGCGCTGATGGCGGCCCCGCTGTGGCGCTATTTCGCAGAGTTTCCCGAAGCCGGCGAAACGGCTTCGGGAAACTCTGAAAAACAGGAAGCCTAATGCGGGATCAGCAACCGACGGTCTGCGCCAGCGCCAGGAAAAAGCGGTCGGTATCCAACCCGAGGGCCGCGAGCAGTTCCGCCTCGGGAGCACTGCCCCGTGTGATCGACCGCAGACCGTGGCCGGCCGTATAGAGATTTACGTTCTCGGCATAACCGGCAGCATCCTGTCCGCAGAGGTAGCGAACCTTGTCAGCGGGAATCCTGCGCCCCTCATAAGCCGAGAGATCGGCCACATAGAGCAGATTCAACGGCGCTGAGAAGACGAACTCCTGGGCCCCGGAGAGTTTGCGCAGGTCGCCCTCCGCCACACGCGTCAGGGCATGTGCCTTCGCATCGTAAAGGTAAGCCCCTTCGGTAAAAACGGCATAGACACGGACAGGATAGAGCGCCAGCGCCGACGGAGCCGTAAGGCGCCCTTCCGACGGACGGTTCTCGCCCGCAGCGGCCCACAGCACGCCCGAAAGTTCTTCGAGCGACAGGTCTCCGGGGTTGTACTCCCGCCACGAGCGGCGGTTCTGCAGGGCTTCATTGATGGTCAGGCCGCCCTGCTCCGCCACGGGAAGCAGGGCGATCCGTTCGCCGTAAGCCACTTCGGTGCGGGATTCCACTTTTCCGGGGTTCTCCTTCCCGGTTTGTCCGGGGCCTCCGCAGGCGGCAAACAACAGTGCCGCGCAGGTCAAACATTTCAGATTCATACGATTTCAACAGTTAACGGTTTCTACAAAGATAGAATTTATTTACGGATTCTGCTCTTCCGCAGGAGACCGGGGATCATGCAAAATCGATTTTTTCTATATTTGCATCATGCAAAGCCTATGAATATGATGACACCCGACTGTATCCGCACCTACTGTTTCTCCCCGACGGGAACTTCCCGAAAAACGGCCGCAGCCATAGCCAGGGGCCTGGCCCGTCCGGAAGACGCAATGTCCGAAATTCCGCTCCGCATCCATGACCTGACCCACATGGCGGCTCCGGTCGAGATGTTATCGGAGCGGGAGGTCGCCCTCTTCGCTGTTCCGGTATACGGCGGACACGTTCCGCCGATCGCGCTGAAACGGCTGGAAGGAATCCGCGGAGACCGGACTCCGGCCGTCATCGTCGCCGTCTATGGCAACCGGGCCTTCGGGAAGGCTGTATCCGAACTGGCCGTCTTCGTCCGGGAGCGAGGGTTCGTTCCGGTAGCGGCTGCGGCATTCGTCGGTGAACACTCGTACAGTTCGGAGCGTACGCCGATCGCCGCAGGACGTCCCGACACGGAGGATCTTGCCGCCGCCGAAGCCTTCGGACGCGCCATCCGGCACAAACTCGCGCAGAAAGGCGCTGTTCCGGTAGAGGCCGCCCGCCTCAAGGATCCCGCAACGCCGCTCATCCCGCTGCTGCGTTTCATCGGCTTTGTGCTCTCCTACCGCCGACGGCAGAAAAAACATCCCGTCCTGCTGCTTCCTGCCGGGGATGAAGCGCTGTGCACGCATTGCGGGCGCTGTGCTGCGGTATGCCCGACCGGGGCCATTACCCGCGGCGACGAACTGCATACCGATCCGGAGCGCTGCATCCGCTGCTGCGCCTGCGTAAAGGGATGCCCGGTCGGAGCACGCCGGTTCGACACGCCCTTTGCGGCTGCACTTGCCCGGAATTTCACCCGCCGCAAACCGCCCGTAACATTACTATAAGCATTCGGGATAGAGAGCTCCGGAATCAGAGCCGTTTTTCGAAGGCCAACCGCTCGCCGCTGTCGTAGCGGATCTTGCCGCAATAGCGGAATCCCGTCTTCTCCAGCAACCGCAGCATATACCGGTTGTCGAAATTGGTATCCACGCGGAAGGACTCCACACCGCGGCCGAGTGCCAAGGATTCGACCCGGCGCAGGTATTCTCCGGCCACGCCCCGGTGCTTCATCCCGTCGGCCACAGCCAGCCGGTGCAGCACGACATAGGGTTCCGGAGTCAGCCATTTGCCTTCGATCGCATCGTAGGCCGCCTCGCCGTCGAAAACGACGGCACCGTAGGCAACGACACCCTCCGGGGCCGCATTTCCGGGCTGACAGAGCACATATCCATATCCCTTTTCAATATCACACCGGATATCGCCGAGCGCAGGATAGCCGTTCTGCCACTGCCGGCTCCCGGCGGCACGCATCTGCGCCTGGGCCTGCCGGATAATCTCCAGAATTCGGGCGGCATCCTCTGCGGAGGCTCGTCGGAAATGCAACATGTCGTTCATGGCTGCAAAGATACGAATTTGTCGCCATGCGCCATTCCGACACGACAGGTTTTCCGAAAAATTGACAAGTCATGACAATTTGTGTTAATTCATGACAATTTAAAGGTTCTTTTTCCCTGGCACGGGATTTGACCGTATCTCAAGTGAAACCGCTCCGGAAGGGGCGGGGATGAAAAAGCATGTTAAACTAAAATTATAGGAGGACAAAACTATGATGCCTGTCAGAAGAAATCAGAATTGGTTGCCGAGTATTTTCAACGACTTTTTCGGTAACGAATGGGTGGACAAATCGAACGTAACGGCTCCGGCCGTGAACATTCTCGAAACGGAGGATGACTTCAAGGTCGAGGTGGCTGCTCCGGGTATGACCAAGGAGGACTTCAAGGTCCATATCAACGAGGACAACGAGCTGCTGATCTCCATGGAGAAGAAGGCCGAAAACAAGGAGGAGGACAAGAAGCACAAAGGCACCTACCTGCGGCGTGAATTCTCGTACAGCCAGTTCCAGCAAAGCCTGATCCTGCCCGACAACGTCGAGAAGGAGAAGATCGCCGCGAAGGTCGAGAACGGCGTGCTGACGGTGGAGATTCCGAAGAAAAAGGAGGTCCATGTAACGCCCGCCGCCCGTCAGATCGATATCAAATAAGGTCGCAGGCCGACAAGAAGAGCGTCTCTGCCAATGCAGAGGCGCTTTTTTGTTCTTCCCCGAAAGGTCTCTTTCCGTTCCGAACCGTCCGAAATACCGAATTTTGAAAAAATCCGTTATCTTTGGTCGGAATTTCACACACAACAACACCCTACACGAATGAAAGTCGGATTGTTCATTCCCTGTTATATCAACGCCATCTATCCCGAGGTCGGACGCGCCTCCTGCGAACTGCTGCGGCGCGTGGGCTGCGAGGTGGATTATCCGCTCGACCAGACCTGCTGCGGACAGCCGATGGCCAATGCGGGATTCGAACGCGATGCCCGCGCAATGGCCGAACGCATGAACGCCCTCTTCGACAAATACGACTATGTCGTGGGCCCCTCGGCCAGCTGCGTGGTCTTCGTGCGCGAAGGATACCCGCATCTGCTGAAGGACTACCGCGAGCACGCTTGCGTGGATGCCCGCATCTGGGAGATCTGCGAATTTCTCCATGACGTGGTGAAACCCGCGCGGCTCGATGCCCGCTTCCCGCACAAGGTAAGTCTGCACAACTCCTGCCACGGCGTACGCCGCATGGACCTTTCGTCGCCCAGCGAGCTGCACGTTCCCTACCACTCGAAGCTGCGCGACCTGCTTGCGATGGTCGAGGGCATCGAGGTCGCAGAACCCGAACGCCGGGACGAATGCTGCGGCTTCGGCGGCATGTTCTCGGCCGAGGAGGGGGCCGTGTCGGTGGCCATGGGGCGTGCCAAGGTCTCGCGGCACATGGCGACCGGCGCCGAATACATCACCGGCGCCGACTCCTCATGCCTGATGCACATGCAGGGAGTCATCGACCATGACAAACTCCCGATAAAGACCATTCACATCGTAGAAATCCTCAACTCCTCATTATGAGCACCCATTCCGTTGCAGCCAAGAAATTCGTGGCCGATGCCGGGCGCATGGCCTGGCACGACCAGGCGCTCTATGCCGTACGCGAGAAGCGCGATCGCATGATGGAGAGCGTTCCCGAATGGGAGGAACTCCGGAACCTCTCTTCGGAGATCAAACGACATACGTTGAGCCATCTGGCCGACTACCTGCAGGAATTCGAACGCAACGCCACGGCCAACGGCATGGTGGTCCACTGGGCCCGCGATGCCGCCGAGATGAACGAGACCGTCTGGCAGCTCATCCGCGAGCATGGCGGCAAGCGCCTCATCAAGAGCAAGTCGATGCTCTCGGAGGAGTGCGGACTGACGCCCTACCTTCATGAGCGGGGCGTGGATGCCGTGGAGAGCGACCTCGGGGAGCGGATCATGCAGCTGCTGCATCTGCCGCCCAGCCACATCGTACTCCCGGCCATCGGCGTACGCCGCGAAGAGGTCGGAGAGCTCTTCCACCGGGAGATGGGCACCGAGGAGGGCAACAGCGACCCCACCTATCTGACCCATGCGGCCCGGAAGAACCTGCGCGAAAAGTTCCTCAACGCAGATGTCTCGATGACGGGCGTCAATTTTGCCATAGCCTCGACCGGCGCGCTGGCCGTCTGCACGAACGAAGGCAACGCCGACATGGGCACCTCGTTCGCCGACCTGCACATTGCCATCATGGGCATCGAAAAAGTCATTCCCGACATGCGTGCCCTGGGTGTCTTCACGCGGCTGCTGGCCCGCTCCGGGACCGGGCAACCCGTTACGACTTACACGTCGCTCTACCGGAAGCCCGCACCCGGCAAGCGGATCCACGTCATCCTAGTGGACAACGGGCGCTCCGAATGGCTCGCCGACGCTCAACACCGCAACATGCTCAAATGCCTCCGCTGCGGCGCCTGCATGAACACCTGCCCCGTATACCGGCGTTCGGGAGGGTACTCCTACTCCTACTTCATTCCCGGACCGCTGGGCATCAACCTCTCGATGCTGCGCAATCCGAAACTCCACCACGGCAATGTCTCGGCCTGCTCGCTCTGCTACTCCTGTTCGGGGGTATGTCCTGCGAAGATCGACCTCGGGGAGCAGATCTACCTGTGGCGGCAGCAGCTCGACGCGCTGCACCTGGCCGATCCGATGAAGAAGGCCGCCGTGAAGGGCATGGACTTTGTCATGGCCGGTCCCGGACGTTTCTACGGCGCCATTGCCTGTGCCCGCACCGCGGAAAAGCTGCCGCACGGTATAACGGAAAACAGCCTCAATCCCTGGAGCGCTCCGGGACGTGCCATGCCCCGTTTCGCCCGCGAAACGTTCAACGCCCAATGGAAACGGGGAACACTCGAAAAAAACGAAAAAAATGAACAGTAAGGAAGAGATACTCAAGAAACTGGCCGCAGACGGAATGCCCGAATGCCCCTATCCGGAATTCGGCTTCGCACCCCAGCATTTCGACCGTCCCGCGGAGGTATTCGCGCAAAGGCTCGAGGCGGCCGGAGGCCGCATGGCCACGCTGCAGCCCGGAGAGACGCTCGACGAGGCGGTGCGCCGCTGCTATCCCGAGGCCCGGACGATCGCCTCGAACCTCCCGGGGCTGACCTGTGCGACGGTCGATCCCGACCGCGTCGAAGACCCGCGCCTGCTGGTCGATATCGATCTGGGCGTCATCGCCGGTTCGTTCGGCGTGGCCGAAAACGGCGCCGTATGGATTCCGCAGACGATCCGCCACAAGGCTCTCTACTTCGGAGCCACGGCGCTGCTCATCGTCATCCCGCACGATGCGATCGTCGATACGATGCATCAGGCCGTCGCACGCCCCGAGGTGGACGACTTCGGGTTCGGATGCTTCATGTCGGGCCCCTCGAAGACGGCAGACATCGAGCAGGCGCTGGTCTTCGGAGCCCACGGACCGATGTCCGTAACGGTACTGCTGCGATAAGGCCCCGCACTTTGGACGTTTGGGCAAAATTCGCTATCTTCGCGAAAACTCCGGAGAACCCGGAACTCCAAACCATGTGAAAATGATCGAAACCGAACTCTGCGCCTTTTCGCCCGAAGCGTGCCGCATCGCGGCACGGCAGGGTGTTTGGCGCGCCGAACTGTGCGCCTCGCCCTACGAAGGGGGCACGACCCCCTCGGCCGCGGCGATCCGCGAAGCCCGCCGCATTCCGAATCTGCGGTTGAGCGTCATGATACGCCCCCGCGGCGGCGATTTTCTCTATACGGACGATGAATTCCGGCAGATGCTCGACGAAGTGGCCTTCGCCCGCGAGAGCGGTGCCGACTGCGTCGTTGCGGGGATGCTCACCCCCGACGGGAGGATCGACGAGGAGCGCACCGCGGCCCTTGTCGCCGCAGCCGCAGGAATGGAGGTTACCTTCCACCGTGCCTTCGACATGGTGCGCGACCCCGAAGAGGCGCTCGAGGCGCTCATCCGCTGCGGATGCCGCCGGGTTCTCACCTCGGGAGGCCGCAACACGGCACCCGAAGGCATCGATACGATCCGTCGGCTGGTCGCCCTCGCTGCCGGACGCATCGCGATCATGGCCGGGAGCGGCATCACGGCGGCGAACGTGCGCGAATTTGTCCGCGCGGGCGTCGATGCCGTGCACTTCAGCGCCCGCGGCACGATAGAGAGCCGCATGCGTTACCGCAATCCCGCGGTGTCGATGGGCGGCGTAGCGGGAATTCCCGAATACGCCTCGGTCGGTACCGACGAGGAGAAGGTCCGCGAAATCATGAAACAACTTGCCTGAAAAATACGACAACCATGAAAAAATGGATGATCCTGCTCTGCACCGCCGCCCTGGCGGCCTGCAGCCGGTATGATGCCGGGATTCCGGCCGAAGAGCGACAGCAGCTCGCAACCACCCTGGAAAGCTCCTCACGTTCGGATGCGCTGCGGGAGCTGCTCCGCCGGACACCCCGCGACGAGCGGGGCGCCACAGCCTGGCTGCTGAACCGCATGACGCCGGGCGACCGCGACACGATGCGGCTCGACCTGCTGCGCGAGAATGTCGCCTACGCCTGCCGCGCCCGCAGGGAGTTCCCGTGGACGAAGGCGCTGCCCGAGGAGATATTCCGCAACGAAGTGCTGCCCTACGCCTCGGTGGACGAGGTGCGCGACGCCTGGCGGCGGGATTTCTACGAACGGTTCGCGCCGCGTGTGGCCCGCTGCAGCGACATGCGGGCGGCGATCGACACGGTGAACCGCATCCTTCCGGAAGTGGTCGGCGTGGAGTACAACACCCTGCGCGAGAAAACCAACCAAAGCCCTGCGGAGTCGATGCGCCAGGGCATGGCTTCCTGCACGGGGCTGTCGATCCTGCTGGTCGATGCCCTGCGTGCGGTGGGCATCCCGGCACGGTTCGCCGGCACGGCGGCATGGCATGACGAACGCGGCAACCACAGCTGGACGGAGGTGTGGATCGACGGCGAATGGCACTTCACCGAATACTACCAGCCTGCGGCACTCGACCGCGCCTGGTTCCTTGCCGATGCCGGGCAGGCCGTACCCGGAGACCGGCAGCACGCCGTCTATGCCGTATCGTTCGCCCCGACGGGCGACTGGTTCCCGATGGTCTGGAACGAAGCCTCGCACGACATTCATGCCACGGACGTCTCGCAACGCTACCGCGACATCTACGCCATGTTTGCGGACAAGGCGGCCGAAGCCGGGACACACGTTCAGGTAACCTTCCGCATGTTCCGCGACGCCCGCCACGCAACGGCATCGGGAGACCGCGTGGCCGCCAACGTCGATGTCTTCTGCGGCACGGAGCAGATGGGCGGAGGGCGCACGGCCGGACCGCTTCAGGACATGAACGATGCGCTGCACTTCCTGCTCGAAAAGAACCGCACCTATACCTTCCGCTATGCCGATGCACGCGGAGAGGCTCGCGAGGTGGTGGCACGGGTGGAAGAAGAGCCGATGACGGTTACGGGATACATGGAATAAACCGGAATACAGAAGATGAAAAAAATCGCATGTACGCTGCTGCTCGCGGGATGGTTCGGATTCACATCCGCACAGGAGCCCTTTGAAACCAGTATCGAGTCCCTGCCCGGCGAACGCTGGTGGGGCGGATTCGTCGCGCTGGGCAACCGCATGCCCTTCGGCGAAGAGCTCGCGGAGCAGGATCTCTCGAAGATCAACTACAACAATCAGTCGGTGCCGCTGCTGCTCTCCTCCGAGGGCCGCTACGTCTGGTCGGAACGGCCGTTCCGCTTCCGCATCGAACAGGGGAACCTGGTCGTGGACTCCGACCACGCCCCTGTCGAGGTCGTACGGGCCGGCGAGAATCTCCGCGACGCCTACGCGGCAGCTTCCGCGGCTCACTTTCCGCCTTCGGGACGGATTCCCCAGGAGCTCTTCTTCTCGATGCCCCAGTACAACACCTGGATCGAGCTCACCTATGACCAGAACCGGCACGACATCATGCAGTATGCCCGCAAGGTCGTCGAACACGGTTTTCCCTGCGGCATCTTCATGATCGACGACAACTGGCAGAACGACTACGGCAATTTCGACTTCAAGGCTTCGCGCTTTCCCGATCCGCGGGGGATGATCGACTCGCTGCACGAGATGGGATTCCGCGTCATGCTCTGGATCTCACCCTACGTCTCGCCCGACTCGCCCGAGTTCCGATCGCTGGAACGCAAGGGGTATCTGCTCAAAAACCGTGCGGGTAAGACGGCCGTCATCCGCTGGTGGAACGGCTTCAGCGCCTGCTACGACCTGACGAATCCCGAAGTGGTGGCCTATCTGCGGGAACAGCTCGAAGAGAACCGCCGCCGCTACGGCACCGACGGATTCAAGTTCGACGGCGGCGACGTCGCCTACATGCAGGCCGAAGCGTACGCATACCATGACCCTGAAGCCGATGCCAACACCTACATGCAGCGCTGGGCCGAATTGGGCGCCTCGTTCGACTACAACGAACTGCGCGCCTGCTGGAAACTCGGCGGGCAGCCCGTCGTACAGCGGCTCGGGGACAAGGACTATTCGTGGGAGGCACTGCGGCTGCTCATCCCCGACATGACAGCGGCCGGTCTGCTGGGGCATGCCTTCACCTGCCCCGACATGATCGGCGGCGGGCAGTACACCTCCTTCTTCGGAGTCGAACATTTCGATGAGGAGCTCATCGTCCGCTCGGCACAAGTGCATGCCCTGATGCCGATGATGCAGTTCTCGGTGGCACCCTGGCGTATCCTTTCACCCGAGAATACGGCCATATGCGCCCGCTATGCACAGCTGCACAGCGAATTCGGCCCCTACATCCTCTCGCTGGCCCGCCATGCGGCCGAGACCGGCGAACCGATCGTCCGCGCCATGGAATATGCCTTCCCGCACATGGGGTTCCTCGAGTGCAGGGATCAGTTCATGCTCGGCGACCGCTATCTGGTGGCACCGATGGTCTCGCCCGGCACCCGGCGCGAGGTGCTGCTGCCGCCGGGCACCTGGCGCGACGATCGCGGCGAGGTGTTCAAGGTCTCCAAAAAGCCCCGCCGCATCGCAACCGACGTACCGCTCGACCGACTCCCCTACTACGAGCGCATCAGGTAGGAGTTGAAACAAAAAAAGCCCTTCGCAGTTTGTCGTGCGAAGGGCTTTTTCAATTCCGGGACAAACACGCTACTCGCCGAGCGGCGTCAGCCGGACGTTGCGGAACTCCAGCGGACCGCCTTCGCTCTGCAGGGCCAGATAGCCGCGCGTATGCACACCCGTGCACTCGTTCTGCAGCACTCCGTTGATGCGGACCGTGATGCGGTCGCCCCGGCACTCGATCTCGGCCTCGTTCCATTCGCCGGCCGGGCGTTCCGAGCTCTCGCTCCGTTTTTTGAGCATCGAAACCGAGGGGCCCATGGGCTCCGCACCGTCGATCGGAGCTCCGTTCAGGGAGAGCAGATCCCCGGCATTACCCGCCTCGAGCTGGCACTCGATGAGCGTGGGCCAGATGCCGTCGCCCTCCTGGATCCGCTGGAACAGACCGCTGTTCGAAGGCCGGCCGATCCACCGCCACTCGACATGCAGGCGGTAGTCGCCGTAAGGTTCCGCCGTACGCAGGTAACCGAAGGGTTCACCCGCAACACGGATGCAGCCGTCCGCTACGCTGAAGGGGCTCGCAGCCGTCGAATCGGCCGTAACGGCCACCCACCCCGCAAGGTCTTCACCATTGAAAAGTTCGACCGGAGAGGTCGCCTTCTGTCCGCACGAAACCAGACCGGCGGCCAGCACCAAAAGATAGAAAAATCGCATTTTCATAAGGCTCCATTATTATTTTTCGGGAATTCCATGTACTTCGACATAGGCGAGCAGCTCGTCGCGGAGCGCCCGGGGCGTTACGTTCTGCCGCAGAACCAGCAGGTAGGAGTTGCGTATCTGCTCGCGGATAAAGGCGTCGGGAAGATCTCCCGTCGTACGGACATCGTTCCACAGCCGTTTGTTCGCATGGTAGGCCGGGGTGATCTCCCGGGGATAGCGTTCCCGGAGCTGCAGGGCTTCGTCGGGATCGCATTTGAGAGCCACCCGACAAAAATCGACCATGTCGGCAAAGGCATACATCCGTCCGCCGACCTTGTAGACGAGCGTCGTCTCGTCGAACGGCGTGCACTCTTCGGTAAAGGGCAGCGAAAGGCAATAGTCGCGAAAGGTCAATACATCCATGTCGAATCCGTCTTCGATGCAGCGGGCAACGCATTCATATCCATACAAAGATACGAAATTTTGGCACACGGATTGCTTTTCCGCACAGAAACCAATTATCATTTCGAACCATGAAAAAATTGCTACTCACTACCTCCCTGCTGGCGCTCTTCGCCGCAGGATTCATCGGCTGCTCGCAGCGTCAGCAGTGGAACCGCGAAGAACGCAAAGCCATGCGTGAGGCCCTCGACAGCTACCGCCAGATGGTCTATCTGGACGATCTGACCGATGCGGAATTCGTCCTCTTCTCGGACGAGGTGGCCGGAACGCTCGAAAATGCCTATCCGGTCTATGCGGCCTTCATCCAGATGCCGGGCGTAAACGACACGGTGGACATGGTCGTCGTTACGACGATCGTCGAAGAGCTCAATGCCGACGCCCACAACATGCGTCATATCTTCCCCTACAACTACCTCGTCAAGCAGGGGATTCTCCCGACCGGTCTGGACCGCAACCAGCAAAAGGCCTTCTACACCTGTCTGGCCGGTAAGGTGAATGCCACCTACTCGACGATGGACCAGTTCTTCAATGCCATACTGGCCGACACGACCGATCTCTCGCAGCTGCGACAGCTGGAGACGCAGTGCGCCAACGACCTCTTCGACTGGGTCGTAACGGAGATCGACGTCGTCGAAACGGCCCCGGCTCAATAAGTCGCTGGAAGTTCCGATGCAAAAAGGGAGCGCACCGCAAGTGCGCTCCCTTTTCCCATTCCTTCCATACGTCCGGATCATCCTGCCCGGCGGGCAAGCTCCTCGGCGGCATGACGCTCATAGAAATCCCGGGCCACGACGATACGGATCGCCCGATGCAGGATCGTGAACTCCAGCGGCGTATGCCCCAACGATTCGCCGTCCACCTCGACCCCCACTTCGGGCGAAGACTCGATGCGGATGCGGCTGCCGCGCTCCTGCAGGATGTGGCGGATGCGGTAGATGCCCCCGTTGAAGAGATAGTGGAACCGGAAAAGCAGATGCCAGAAGTGCACGGGACGGATCAGCGACAGGTCGAGCATGCCGTCGTCGGCCACCGCCTCGGGGAGCTGCTGCAGACCGCCGCCGTTGAACTTGCAGATGCCCACGGCCGCCGACAGCAGCAGGTTGTTGTAGACCAGGCGGTCATCGACCCATACCTTGACACCCGTGGACTTGTACCGGAAGAAGTTGCGGATCACGCACCAGGTATAGCGCCAACGGCTCTTGTGTCCCTTCTTCTTCATGTGCGAGAGACGCTGCACGATGCTGGCATCGAATCCCGCACCGGCAACGTTGGCCATGTAACGGCTCTGACGGTAGTGCGCCTCCTCATAGGAGACCACCCCGACATCCTGCAGAAAGGAGTATCCTTCGCGGATGGCCGCCACGGCATTCTGATAGCGGTTCGAAATGCCGAAGGTCCGCACCCAGTCGTTGCCCGTACCCACGGCAATAACGGCCAGCAACACCTCGTCGGGACGCACCTGCTGCTGGATGAACAGTCCGTTCACCACCTCATGCAGCGTGCCGTCGCCCCCGACTACGATGATATGCCGGTAGCCTTCGCGGACAGCCGTTACGGTCAGCTCCGTAGCATGGAACTTATGCTCCGTGAAGACCGGCTCGCAGCGGATATGCGCATCGCGCAGGTGCTTCGAGATCTGCGGGAAATGGTCCAGACCGCGGCCGCCACCGGCCACGGGATTGACGATGACGAACCACTTTACGTCGCCGGGATTCCCGCTACTTTTCAGGGACATTGCGCAGCGTATGAACCAGGAAGTCGTAGAACTTCTCCACCGAGGCGATCTCCACCTTCTCGTCGGGCGAGTGGGGGTAGCTGATCGTCGGACCGAACGAAATCATATCCAGGCCCGGATACTTGCCGCCGATGATGCCGCACTCCAGTCCGGCATGGATCGCCGTGATGGCGGGTTTGCAGCCGTAGAGCGCCTCATAGGAGGCGGTCATGGCCTTCAGGATCGGCGACTTCATGTCGGGATTCCAACCGTCATAGGCGCCTGTAAGCTCGGTTTCGGCACCCGCGAGGGCGAACACGGCCGAGATGGCTTCGCCCAGGGCGAACTTCTCCGAACGCACCGAACTGCGCAGCAGGCTCTGCAGCTTCACGGTTTCGCCGTCGGAGACGACACGAGCCAGATTGCTCGAGGTCTGCACCAGTCCCGGCATCGAGAGCGACATGCGCGCCACACCATCGGGACACCCCACGACGGCACGGGTCAGCCGCACGGCCATCTCCTGCGGCAGCATCCGCTCGGGACGCTCGCACCGGGCAACCGTAATCGAAATCGAATCCTCGATGCCGTCGAACTCCTCGCGGACGGTCTTCTCATAGGCCTCAACCGCTCCGGCAAAGGCATCGTAGCCCGTCTCGGGAACCAGCACCACGGCCTCCGCCTCACGCGGAATGGCATTGCGCAGGCCGCCGCCGTCCACCGAAGCGAGCAGCACCTCGCAGGGCGCGGCATTGAGAAAGCGGAACAGCAGTTTGTTGGCATTGGCCCGCTGGCAGACGATCTGAATGCCCGAATGGCCGCCCTTGAGCCCCTTCACGACGAGCTTTGCGGCCGCATAGCCCTCGGCAGGAGTCGGAGCAGACTCGTAGCGGAACGTCGTGTTCGCATCGAGACCTCCCGCACAACCCACATAAAGTTCGCCCTCCTGCTCGGAATCGAGGTTCAGCAGGATCTCACCCTGAAGCACCCCGGGCTTCAGGCCGAAGGCGCCGTCCATGCCCGTCTCCTCGGTGGCCGTGAAGAGGGCCTCGATCGGGCCGTGAACGAGCGTATCGTCCTCCAGCACGGCCAGGATCGATGCCGCACCGATACCGTTGTCGGCACCGAGTGTCGTACCGTCGGCCGTAACCCAGCCGCCGTCGATATAGGCGTCGATCGGATCGGTCAGGAAGTCGAACTGCTTGTCGTTGTTCTTCTGCGGAACCATGTCGAGGTGCGCCTGCAGGATAACACCCTTGCGGTTCTCCATACCCTTCGTGGCGGGCTTGCGGACATAGACATTGTGCGCCTCGTCCTCACGGGCCTCCAGGCCCCGGCTGCGGGCAAATTCCAGCACATAGCGGCGGATTGCCTCCTCGTGATGCGACGGGCGCGGGATGCGGACGATCTCCGCAAAGTGTTTCCAGACGAGCGCCGGTTTGAGCGCTGCAAGATTTCTATCCATAAGTTATGCTTCGTTTTTGGTTCTGGTCTTTTCCGTTTCGGCCGACGCCCGACCCGCATGGCGGTCAAAGGCCTCGACGATATATTTTACGAGCGGATGGCGCACGATATCGCGTTTGTCGAACTCCACGATACCGATATCATCCACGCCCTGCAGGATCTCCATCGCACGCACCAGTCCGCTGTCGCTGCGCCGCGGCAGGTCGATCTGCGTAACGTCTCCCGTTACGATGAAACGCGCATTGCGCCCCATGCGCGTGAGGAACATCTTGATCTGCGAAAGGGTTGTGTTCTGCGCCTCGTCCAGGATGACGAAGGCGTTGTCGAGCGTCCGCCCGCGCATGTAGGCCAGCGGCGCGATCTGCACGGTGCCCTCCTCGAGGTACTTCTGCAGCTTCGCAGGCGGAATCATGTCGTTCAGCGCATCGTAGAGCGGCTGCAGGTAGGGATCAAGCTTCTCCTTCATGTCGCCCGGCAGGAAACCCAGCTTCTCGCCGGCCTCGACAGCCGGACGCGTGAGGATGATCCGCCGCACCTGCCGCTCCTTCAGGGCACGGACCGCCAGAGCGATGGCCGTGTAGGTCTTGCCCGAGCCCGCGGGGCCCACGGCAAAGAGCAGGTCGCAGCGATCGTAGAGCCTGACCAGCCGCTGCTGATTGACCGTGCGCGCCCGGACGATGTTGCCGTTGTTTCCGTAGACGATCACATCCTTGTCCACGGGACCCTCTTCGGGCGGCATCCCGCCCGAGAAGCATTGATCGACAACCTGCGACGAAATGTGCCCGTATTTCTGGTAATAGGCCACAAGGCCCTCCATGCGCGATGCGAAACGCCGCGTATCGGTCTCCGCGCCGAGGACCTTGAGCGACTGGCCGCGCGCCACGATCTTCAATGTTGGGAAAAGCGCCTTGATCTGCTCCAGATAGGCATTCTGTGCCCCGTAGAGCTCCCGGGGATCGACCCCCTCGATCAGTATTTCACGTCCTACCGTCTCCGTCATATTAAAACAGATATCCGAAACTCAAAGCGACGTTATAGGAGCGAAGCTGGTCAAGCTGCCGCCCGTCGGGGAGCAGCACGTCGTGCTTGCTGCGGAACTGGCCGTTATAACGCAAATCTACGAGCAGATGACGGAGGATCACCACCCCGGCCCCGACCGTATAGGACAACGTGGGACGCACCCGTCCGAAATCGATCAGGTCGCCGCCCGTTTTCCGCTTGCAGTCATTCATCACCGTAAAGACCGGTCCCGCATAGATACGCACGGGATGGAGCAGGCGCAGCGACAGCAGAACCGGCACATCGATCGAACTCGACTTGAGATTCAGCTCGTCCGTTCCTTCGGGCCGGATCCGCATTCCCTGACGCACATAGAGAATCTGCGGTTCGACGGCGAAAGCGCCCAGATTGACGGCCGTAACGATACCGGCCTGCCAGCCGCACTTGTTGCGAATCTCTGTCCGGTCCATATTCGTCGTGAAGTCGGGAACATTGATACCTCCGACAAGCCCCCACTCCACCCGCGTCCGGGGGCGCTGCGCCATGGCGGGCATCACCATGGCGACGAGCAGCAGGGTCCACAAAATCCGTTTCATCTTATTATTCATACTTCTGTTGTTGTTTCCGTCTCTATTTCCTGTTCAGGGTCAGGGCCGCCCAGAGCATGTATCCGATCAGGACCGCCACGAAAAGCATACCCCAATGCGGATTGCCCGCCAGGCGGAGGATCGCCCCGCAAACCGGTCCCGAAAGAGCGCCCGCCGAAATGGCCAGGATCATCAGCCCGGCGACTTCGTTGGCCTGCTCGGGAACGGCGCGCGTCGCCACGGCATAGAAGGTTGCGAAGACGCAAGCCATGCCGAAGCCCAGAAGGCCTACGGCCGCATAGATCACCGTCTCGTCGCCCACGAAGAGCAGGACAAGCGTAAGGAGCAGCGCACCGGCCATGTTCCACGACAGGTACCGCACGTCGCGGATGCGCAGCAGCGCCCAGGCGCCGACGATCGTCCCGACAATACGGCAGGCATAGAATCCCGTGGTGGTGAGAATCGACGAAGGACGGTCGATAAGCCGCACGGAGAGGTAGCCGATGGCGACATCGGCCGCAATGAAACAGGCTACCCCGAGGGCCGAAAGCAGCACCTTGCGGTTGCGCAACAGCGCAAAGCAGGCGCCCAGACCCGCGGCACGCGATGCTCGCGGAGGTTCGGGAACCGGCGTCAGGCGAAGCCACAGGCCGCCCAGCACCGTAAGACCCGCATAGATGGGCAGCAGCAGACGCCATGATCCCGTGGCGGCGACCAGTCCCGTAACAATCGGGGCCAGCAGCAGCAGCGAGGTATTGCGGAAAATCTGTCCGACGGTCAGGTAACTCGTCATGCAGCTCTCGGGGACGATCGTCGCCAGCAGCGGATTGACGGCAACCTGAATGGCGGTGTTGCCGATGCCGAGCAGGCCGAACCCGGCGAAATACCATCCCAGGGCGCACCCTTCGCCGGCCGCATAGGGAAGGAGCAGCCCGACAATGGTAAAGGCATAGCCCACGAGCGCCGTCTTGCGGCGGCCCCAGCGGTTCATCCAGGCGGCAAACGGCGCCGAGAGCACCAGGAACCACAGGAAAACCATAGTCGGCAGGAAGCTTACCGCCGTCTGGCTCCCGGCAGGAAATTCCACGGCGATGCGGCCCGTGATCGGAGCCACGATATCGCAGAATCCCATGATGAAAAAGCCTGCCAGAACAGGTCCGAGCAAGCGTCTGTCTACCTTTTCCATGCTCATAAAGGCGGTGTTTCGTTATCCGTTAATTTTTCAAAGTTACGTTTTTTTGCCGAAATGCGAAGCATCGGAAACGATTTTTTATTCCGCATACCGTATTTTCGGAACCGGCGTTGTCCTGATTTTTCGCAAAAACCGACAATTTTCAGGCCCGATGGCTGCCCGGGAGGCATTATTTCGCAAGTTTTTCCTTTTCGGAGTCTTGTGAATTATCCGTTTTTTGTTATCTTTGTCTATCCACATAAACGCCATACGCCAAGACCATGCTCCTCTTCGCACACATAGATCTCACGCTGCCGCTCGAAGACCCGATTCTGAAGTTTCTGCTGATTCTGGTCATTATCCTCGCAGCCCCGCTGATCCTCAACAAACTCAAAGTACCCTACCTGCTGGGACTCATCATCGCCGGTGCGGTGATCGGACCGCACGGATTCAACCTCGTGCTGCGCGACAGCAGCATCATCCTCTCCGGAACAGCCGGACTGCTCTACATCATGTTCCTCTCGGGTCTCGACATGGACATGTCCGACTTCCGGCGAAACAGCTGGCGCAGTCTCGTATTCGGACTCTACACCTTCTGCGTCCCGCTCGGGCTGGGCATTCTGGCCGGATACTATATTCTCGGGTTTTCGATCTACTCGTCGATCCTCCTGGCCGGCCTCTTCGCCTCGCAGACCCTGATCGCCTACCCGATCGTAAACCGGCTCGGCATCGCCCGCGACAAGGCCGTAACGATCGCCGTCGGCGGTACGGTCATCACCGACACGCTGGCCCTGCTGCTGCTTACCGTGATCGTCGGCATGGCCACCGGAAACGTGGACGATACGTTCTGGTGGCGGCTCGGCATCTCGGTCGTCGTCTGCATCATCATCATCGTTTTCCTCTTCCCGCTCATCGCGCACTGGTTCTTCAAACAGTGCAGCGACAACGTGTCGCAGTACATCTTCGTACTGGCAATGGTCTTCCTCGGAGCCTACCTGGCCCATCTGGCCGGACTCGAGCCCATCATCGGTGCATTCCTCTCGGGCATGGCGCTCAACCGGCTCATTCCCAAGACATCGCCGCTGATGAACCGCATCGAGTTCGTCGGAAACGCCATCTTCATTCCCTTCTTCCTGATCGGCGTGGGCATGCTCATCGACTATCGGGCCTTCTTCCGGGACTGGGAGAGTCTCGAGGTGGCTGCCGTAATGATCATCCTGATCACCGTGGCGAAATACATCGCCGCATGGCTTACCCAAAAGAGTTTCAGACTATCGAAGGACCAACGGACCGTCATCTTCGGACTGAGCAGCGCCCATGTGGCCGCCACACTCGCCGCCGTAACGGTCGGATACAATGTCATACTCGGGCACGACGCGAACGGCGAACCGATCCGCTTGTTGAGCGAGAGCGTGCTGAACGGCACGATCCTGATGATTCTGGCCACCTGCATCATCTCGACCTTCGCCACGCAGCGCGGCGCCCACAACATCGCCATGAACAACGCTCAGGACGACGAGGAAAAGGCTCCTGCCCGCGAGGACCACATTCTGATTCCCGTAGCCAACGAACTGACCGCCGAGGAGCTGGTGGGCTTCAGCGCGATGATCAAGCGGGCCAAGGACCCCAACGGACTCTACGCCCTGCACGCCATCGACAACCGGGCCGAAGACCCCAACAATGAAAAACGGGGGCAGAAGCTCCTCGACATCGCGGCAACCGCCGCTGCGGCGGGAGACCAGCATCTCCAGCAACTGCTCCGCTACGACGTAAACATCTCGAATGCCATCGTCAGCGTCGCCCGCGAACGGAACATCACGGATATCGTCATGGGCATGCATCAGCGCCCCTCCGGGATGTCGGCCATTCCGGCCATTCCGGGAATACCCGGAACATCGGGCCCCGGAATCGGGAAAATGGTGGCCGACGTGCTGACATCCAGCAATATCACGACCTTCATCTACTGCCCGGTCCAATCGATCACGACCATCAAGCGCCATCTGATCGTCATTCCAGAACAGGCCGAAAAGGAGGCCGGATTCCAGGATTGGCTCCGGCGTATCCGCCTGCTGGCTGAAAATTCGGGAACGAAAGTCATCCTCTTCGCGGCCGAAAGCACCCTCGAGCACCTGCGGCCGCGCCGGGGCAGGAGGATGCCGGCAAACATCGGCTATGTGGCCTTCGACCGCTGGGACGACCTTCCCTCGCTCGAACACGACCTGCGCGACGACGACTGCCTGTGGTTCGTCATGAGCCGCCGCGACCGCGTATCCTTCCATCCGGCCATGAACCGCATTCCGGGCTATTTGGAGCAGTATTTCGCCGGATACAGCCACGTCCTGCTCTACCCCGTGCAGGCCGGAGCCACGGAGAGTCGGTACATGTAACGGACTCCGTTTTTTTAATTGCCCCGATTATTGTATCTTTGTCGCCACAAACAGGGTTGCGGGACGTTGCCGCCGGAGGCCTCCGGAAAAGCGTCCCCACCATGCAAAAAGTTGAACAACATGAGTCTCGTAGCAATCGTCGGACGCCCCAATGTCGGCAAATCGACCCTCTTCAACCGCCTCGTCGGAGAACGCAAGGCGATCGTGGACGCCACGGCCGGCACCACGCGCGACCGCCATTACGGCAAAACCGACTGGAACGGAAGGGAATTTTCCATAATCGATACGGGCGGCTATACGGTCAATTCGGACGATATCTTCGAGGATGAGATCCGCCGCCAGGTGATGTTGGCCATCGACGAAGCCGACGTCATTCTCTTCCTGGTGGAGGTATCCACGGGAATCACCGACCTCGACCAGATGATGGCCGACATCCTGCGCCGCACGACGAAGAAGGTGATCCTCGTCTGCAACAAGGTGGACAACAACGACCAGATCTACTCCTCGCATGAATTCTATGCCCTCGGCCTGGGCACACCCTACTGCATCAGCTCCATGACGGGCAGCGGCACGGGCGATTTGATGGATGCCATCCTCGAGGCGCTGCCCGCGGATGCCGCAGCCGAAGAGGAGGAGGACCTTCCGCGCATTACGGTCGTGGGACGCCCCAATGTCGGCAAATCGTCGCTCACGAACGCCCTGCTCGGCACGGATCGCAATATCGTTACTTCGATCGCAGGAACCACGCGCGACTCGATCCATACGCGTTACAACAAGTTCGGCATGGATTTCTACCTCGTCGATACGGCCGGCATGCGCAAAAAGGGCAAGACGATGGAGGACCTGGAGTTCTACTCCGTGATGCGCTCGATACGGGCCATCGAGCAGTCCGACGTCTGCATCCTGATGCTCGATGCACAGCAGGGGCTCGAATCCCAGGACCTGAATATCCACAACCTGATCGTCCGCAACCGCAAGGGGTGCGTGATCGTCGTAAACAAATGGGATCTCGTGGAGAAGCAGAGCAACACGATGAAGGAGTGGACGGAGTTCCTCCGCAAGAAGCTCGCCCCGTTCAACGATATTCCGATCATCTTCACCTCGGTACTCAACAAGCAGCGCATCTTCGACGTACTGCAGACCGCCATCCGCGTGCATCAGGCCCGCAAGCGCCGCATCGCCACCTCGGAGCTCAACGAAGTGCTCCTGCCGCTGATCGAGAACTACCCGCCTCCCGCAACCAAGGGCAAATACATCAAGATCAAATACATCACCCAATTGCCGACGCCGACGCCGCAATTCGCGTTTTTCGTGAACCTGCCCCAGTACATCAAGGAGCCCTACCGCCGCTTCCTGGAAAACAACATCCGCGAGCACTGGGATTTCTCGGGCGTACCGATGCAGATCTACTTCCGGCAGAAATAGGTCGGAAAGGCCATGGACGACATGGCGGCCGGGAGAGATTCCGGCCGCCTTTTTCATGCATCGGGAGGGGAATTCCGGACAGCCGGCGCACGCGGGATTTTTGCAGATTCGGAAATATTCGCTACTTTTACCTCCGTAACAGAGATCCTTTTGGACGACCCATATAAACATATGCTCCGCCTGCTGGCACTCCTTACGGCCTTCGTGTGGCTGCACGGTGCCGCAACGATCCGGTCCGAAAACCGGGGGGCCCATGTTGCGGATTCGTACACCGAATCCCTATCGGAATGGACTGTCCGGATGCTTTCGAATGATGCAAAGGAGCATATCGCATCCGGTACTCCGTACGACCATCAGACGACGCTCGCCCTGCGTGCACGCCGCGGCCTGCACGGATTCCGGTCGATGACCGGATCCGCATCATACGGCATTCCGGCTCCGCCGGCAACCTGCCACAGTACACCCATTCACCATACGGCAAATTCCTGCGCCCCGATTCCGCTGCGGCGCTCGATGTTCTGCGTCTACCGGATCTGACCGGAAGATAGAGGCCGGACGGAAGCATTCAAAAGCCGCCCGGCACGGGATTCCGGGTGTGTCCGCAGCCGGGAACCGGCGGCAGGAGTTCATGTCCCGCCACCGACAAACAATCATTTATTTTCAAAGACAGGAAAATCCGTCGCGCAGATTCGGCGCGGCAACCTCCACATATATGGAACTTATCATACTCTATCTTTCGGTCGCACTGGCCATCTCGTTTCTCTGCTCGATTCTCGAAGCCGTCCTGCTCTCCACCCCCATGTCGTTCATCGCCATGAAGGAGCAGGAGGGCGCCAAATACGCTCCGCTGCTCATGCGGCAGAAGCAGGACATCGACAAACCCATCTCGGCAATCCTCTCGCTGAACACCATCGCCCACACGATCGGCGCCGCCGGGGTCGGCGCCGAGGCCGTCAAGGTTTTCGGCGAGGAGTATTTCGGCATCATCTCCGCAGTGCTCACAGTGCTCATCCTCGTTCTCTCGGAGATCATTCCCAAGACCGTCGGTGCCTGCTACTGGCGGCAACTGGCCATGATCGCGGCACCGGTCATCCGCGCGATGATCTTCGTCTGCTACCCGCTGGTGCTCCTCTCGGAACTCATCACAAAGCTCGTCTCCTCGAAGAAACAGCCCCTTTCGGTAAGCCGCGAGGAGGTCTCGGCGATGGTGAGCGTCGGACGTCAGGAGGGCGTCTTCCAGGACCGCGAGAACAACGTGATCCAGAACCTCATCCGCCTGGGCAACGTCAGCGTCCGCGAGATCATGACGCCCCGCACCGTAGCGGCGACGGCCGCCGAGCGCACGACGCTCCGGGAGTTCTACGCCAACCACCTCTTCCGCATCTACTCGCGCATTCCGGTCTACGGCGAAAGCCCCGACTACATCACGGGCTATGTCCTCAAGCAGACGGTGCTCGAACGGCTCGCCGAAGACCGTTTCGACATCCATCTGGCCGACATCCGACGTCCGATCCTCGCCTTCCAGGGACAGGACTCCGTGGCGGCGGTCTGGGAGGAGATGCTCAAAAGAAAGGAGCATATCGCCCAGGTACGCGACGAATACGGCTGTTTCCAGGGCATCGTAACCATGGAGGACGTCATCGAGACGCTGCTCGGCATGGAGATCGTGGACGAGAAGGACGCCGTGGCGGACCTGCAGGCACTCGCCCGCGAAAAGTGGCGGCAGCAGCTGGCCGGAAAATCCGGCGAAGGGAAATAGAAACGGGGAGCCTGTCGGGCTCCCCGTTCTCTTTCGGCAGGCGTCCTATTCGGCCGCCTTGTTCGGTTCGCCGGCCGGTGCAGCAGCTCCGCTGCCACCGCGACGGTGGCGGCGTCCCCCGCGATGACGGCGGCGGCGCTTGGTCTCGGTATTCGCGGCATCGGCGGCAGTCGGCGCGGAATTTCCGGCAGAGACCTGTCCGGCAGCAGCCTGTGAGGGAGCAGCCTGTGAGGGAGCAGCCGCAGCGGCGCTGCTGCGTCCCCGGTTGTCGCGCAGGCGGTCGCGGCGCCCGCGTCCGTGTCCGCGGCCATCGCCGCCCCTGCTGCGTCCCCCGCGTCCCTTGCCGCGCCCCGAGAAGGCCTCGGGGTTATATTTCGGGCCTTCACCCACGCTCTCCGGGAGATCGGCCTTGCGGATTTCACGCTCGATGAACTTCTCGATCGTGTGGAACTTGCCCTGCTCCTCTTCGCAGACGAACGTAATGGCGCTGCCCGTAGCGGCTGCGCGTGCCGTACGGCCGATGCGGTGGATGTAATCCTCCGGATCGTGCGGCACGTCGTAGTTGATTACCAGACCGATATCCTCGATGTCGATACCGCGGGCCACGATGTCCGTAGCCACCAGGATATTGACCTTGTTGTTCTTGAAGGCGAGCATCACCTCCTCGCGCTGTGCCTGCTCCAGATCGGAGTGCATGGCTGCCACGTTGAGTTTCATGCGTTTGAGCGTATGGGCCAGCTCCTTGACCTTCATCTTCGACGAGGAGAAGATGATCGTCTTCGAGTCGGTGGGCTCGGCGAACAGTTCGCGGATGATCCCCAGCTTCTGACTCTCGTAGCAGATGTAGGCCGACTGGTCGATCGCTTCGTTGGGCTTCGAAATGGCGATATTCACCTCGACGGGATTGTGCAGGATGGTCTTGGCCAGCTCACGGATCTTCGGCGGCAGCGTCGCCGAGAAGAGGATCGTCTGACGCTCGCGGGGCATGTAGGAGACGATCTTCATGATGTCGTCGCTGAAGCCCATGTCGAGCATCCGGTCCGCCTCGTCGAGGATCAGGTACTCGACATGCGAGAGGTCCACGCCGCTGTTCTGCAGGTGGGCAATCATGCGGCCCGGCGTGGCGATCACCACATCGGAGCCCATCAGCATGCCGCGCTTCTGCACGTCCCAGCCCTTGCCGTCGCCGCCGCCGTAGACGACCGTCGTCGAAACGGGCAGGTAGTAGGAGAAACCCTGGAACTGCTGGTCGATCTGCTGTGCCAGCTCGCGTGTCGGCACGATGATGAGCGACTTGACCACATTGTCGGGGTTGCCCTCCAGCAGCAGCTTGTTCAGCAGCGGCAGCGTATAGGCCGCCGTCTTGCCCGTGCCCGTCTGGGCGCAGCCGATGATGTCGCGGCCCTCCAGGATGACGGGAATCGTGTGCTCCTGCACGGGCGTCATTTCGTGAAAATTCATATCCTCGAGACCGTCGAGAATCTCATCCTCCAGGTCGAGTTCGTCAAAACGCATAGTTTCCTTCAATTTTATATGGCTCCGCACACACCGGCACCGCCCGCAGGCGGCTCCGGACGGCGGAGCGTCCGACAATTCAATTCAAAATCTCAACGGGCGATCTCCTCGCCCAGAAGCGTTGCCGCCGTACAGCCCGTGATCCGCACCCGGACGTAATCGCCCACGCGATGCGCACCGCGGTCAAAGACCACCACCTTGTTCTGCGACGTACGGCCCGACAGCTGGTTCGGGTCGCGTTTCGATGCACCCTCGACCAGCACCTCGAACTCCCGGCCCACATCGCGCCGGTTGCTCGCCAGGCCCAGTTCGTTCTGCAGCGCGATGATCTCCGACAGGCGCCGCGACTTCACCTCCTCGGGCACATCGTCCGGCAGGTGCTTCTGCGCAAAGGTTCCGGGACGCTCCGAATACTTGAACATATAGGCGAAATCATACCCCACTTCACGCATGAGCGAAAGCGTCTGGAGGTGTTCCTCCTCGCTCTCTCCCGAAAATCCGGCGATCAGGTCCGTCGTAATCGCGCAGTCGGGCATATGCCGGCGGATGGCGGCCACCCGGCCGAGGTACCATTCGCGCGTATACTTGCGGTTCATGCGTTCGAGCATCGTCGTGGCGCCCGACTGTGCCGGCAGGTGGATCGCCCGGCAGATGTTGGGCATCGAGGCCATGACCTCCAGCAGACGGTCGCTCATATCCTTGGGGTGCGACGTGGCGAAGCGCACGCGAAGCAGCGGCGAAATGGAGGCCACACGGCGCATCAGCTCGGGAAAATCGACCTCCCCGGCCCGGTACGAATTGACATTCTGCCCGAGCAGCGTAACCTCGCGGTAGCCGTTCTCGAAAAGACTCCGTGCCTCGGCAAGGATCGTCTCAGGATCACGGCTCCGCTCGCGACCCCGCGTATAGGGCACCACGCAGTAGGAGCAGAAGTTGTTGCAGCCCCGCATGATCGAGACAAAGGCGCTCACTCCGTTGCGGTCCAGCCGCACGGGGGCGATCTCCGCATAGGTCTCCTCGGCCGAAAGCTGCACGTTCACCCCCTTGCCGCCCGCCTCGGCCAGGTGCACCAGCCGCGGAAGGTCCCGGTAGGCATCCGGCCCCGCAACGACATCGACACCCTCGGAGCCTTCGGTGAGCCGCTCGCGAAGCCGCTCGGCCATGCAGCCGATGACTCCGATGACAAGACCCGGTTTCGCGCGCCGGTAGCGTTTCATCTCGGCCAGACGGCCCCAGATACGCTGCTCGGCGTTGTCGCGGATCGAGCAGGTGTTGAGCAGGATGACGTCCGCCTCACCGATCTGCTCGGTATAGACATATCCCTCGCGCTGCATGAGCGAGACGACGATCTCCGTATCGCCGACATTCATCTGGCAGCCGTAGGTCTCGACAAAAAGCTTGCGCCCGGCCCCTTCGAGCGGACGCAGCGTATTGATGTTCAAATTCTTCATTCCAAAATTCCGTTCCGCCGCACCGAGGCGGCGGGATTTTCACAAAAGATCCGCCGCGCTACTCGGCCTGGATCGTATTCTTGTCGGGGAACTGCTTGAAGCCCTCGCCGAATGTTTCGTAGGCATCCGTAACGACGACGAAGGCCCTCGGGTCGATCTCACGGATCTGATGCTGCACCAGATGCACCTCCTTGCGGCTCACCACCAGGAAGATCATGTCGCGCTGCCTGTCGGTGTACATGCCCTTCGCCTTGATGTAGGTGGCGCTCCGGTCCAGATCCTCGATAATGAAGCGCTTGAGCTCTTCGTGGTGCTCGCTGATGATGAACAACAGCTTGTCATACGACGCGCCGTCGAGCAGGTAGGCGATCACGCGCGAGGTCGTATAGATCGTGATGAGCGAATAGAGCGTCAGCATCCATCCGCGCGGATCGGCCTCCCCCGTACCCAGGCCGAAACCGATAACCACCAGTCCCGAAAGCACGACGAAGCCGTCGGCGAGGAAGATTCCCGTGGAGAATTTGATTCCCGCGAACTTCTGCAGCAGCATCGCCACGATGTCCGTACCGCCCGTTGTGGCCTGCTGGCGCACGACGATGCCCTGTCCCACGCCGATGATTACCGCTCCGATGATACAGGTCAGCAGCAGGTCGTCCGAAAGGTTGAGCCGGCCGCCCAGCAGTTGCGCCGGATCGAGCGACTCGACGGCCTCGGGCGTCGGATAGACCAGCCGCGTCAGCACGTTCATGTAACCCGGCGTGAAGAGCGCCGCCAGCACCGTGCGTGTCCCGAACTGCCCGCCGAAGACAAGCATCGCCGTGATCATGAGCGGAATGTCGAACATGTAGCCGAAGGTTCCGACCTGCACCGAGGGGAAGATGTTGTGCAACACGATACCCATACCGTAGACACCTCCCGGCACGAAGTTGTAGGGATTCACGAAGAGCACGAAACCCGTACCCATAAGTATACACCCGAAAAAGATCAGAAACCATGAGCGCCACCACGCCCACGAACCCATCGGTTCAAGAAATGCTTTCGTATTCATAGGATCGGTTTCATTTCGGTTTCCGGTCCGGGTTCGCACATAGCCCCCGGCCGGCTGCCGGACCGACAGGGCAGCACCGAAACCACGTTCTTCCGGTCTGCCGAAGGGTCCCGTCCGGACAATATTCCTCCAATTGCCCACAAATATACGAATATTCTCGGAAAAGCCCGCCCCGCAAAACGTTTTTTCCCGCGATACATCCGTTTGTCGATTTTTTCACTATATTTGCATATAAAACCAAATCCGGGCACACATGATTCTGACATACTACACCGCTACGACCATGATTGTCATTGCCTATCTGCTGGGCTCGATTCCGAGCGCCGTGTGGATCGGCAAAAAATATTACGGCATCGACATCCGCGAGCACGGCTCCAAAAACGCCGGAACGACCAACATGCTCCGCGTCCTGGGACGACGTGCCGCACTCCCGGTTTTCGCTCTCGATTTCCTGAAGGGATTTGTCGCCGTAACGATCATCGAGATGCTCAAATACGACGTCCATATCGGAGACAACGACCTGATCAACCTGAAGATCGCCGCCGTATTCGCCGCCGTGCTGGGGCACATCTTCCCCATATTCGCGGGATTCCGGGGAGGCAAGGGCGTAGCAACCCTCGTAGGAGCCGTAACGGGCATCTACCCGCCCGTGGCCCTGCTCTGCTTCGGCGTATGGTTCGTCGTCCTGATGATCTTCCACTATGTATCGCTCGCCTCGATGATTGCCGGGTGCTGCTTCCCGCTCTTCACCCTCATATCGCCCAAGGTAAACGAGTCTATCGCATTCGTCGTCTTCTCGTTCGTCATCGCCATCCTGCTCATCTATACGCACCGGAAGAATATCGAACGGCTCAAAAACGGAACCGAATCGAAAATCTACATCTGGAAACCGCACCATGTTGCCCGGCCCCAGACCCCGCAGGCGGAACAAACGGAGCAGAATCCCGGCAAGGAGAATCCGGACGGAGAACACCGCGCACAGAAAGACAGGGAAGACGAGAAATAACCAACCCGATACAACACCCCCAGTTTCCATCGTCATATGTTAGAGGAAAATCTGATCAAGATATACGAAAAAAGCTTCCGAGAGAACCGTGAAATGTCGGCCTTGACCGACTATTTCAAGGACGAGACCTTCTCCTATTACGAAATGGCCAAGGAGATTGCCAAACTGCATCTCCTCTACAAGAAGGCCGGCATCAAGCAGGGCGACAAGATCGCACTGATCGGCCGCAACAATCCCCGCTGGTGCATCACCTATATCGGGACAATTACCTACGGCGCCGTGATCGTCCCTATCCTGCAGGATTTCACTCCGGCGGATATCATCCATATCATCAACCACTCGGAAAGCCGCCTGCTCTTCCTCGGAGACAACTTCTGGGACGTAATCGAAGAGGATCAGATCAAACAGATCGAGGCAGTCTTCTCGCTGACCGACTTCCATGTCATTTACGAGCGCAACGGAAAGGCGCTCACGAAGTTCCAGAGGGACATCGTGAAAAATTACCGTTCGAAGTATCCGCGCGGATTCAGCGTCAATGACATCAAATATCCCGACATTCCCAACGACCGCGTCGTCCTGCTCAACTACACCTCCGGTACGACCGGATACTCGAAAGGCGTAATGCTCACGGTGAACAACCTCACGGGCAACGTCGTCTTCGCCATGACGGCCATCAACACCCAGACGGGCACGCGCTATTTCCAGAAGGGCGGGCGGACCCTGTCGTTCCTCCCGCTGGCACATGCCTATGGCTGCGCATTCGACTTCCTGGCCCCGCTGGCCGTCGGCGGGCACATCACCCTGCTGGGAAAGATCCCCTCGCCCAAAATCCTCATCGAGGCAATGGGCGTGGTCAAACCGACGATCATCTGCTGCGTGCCGATGATTCTCGAGAAGGTCTACCGCAAACAGGTGCTGCCGCTGCTCGAAAAGGGTCCCATGTCGATCGCCGTAAAGATTCCGCTGCTCAACACGGCCATCTACTCGGCCATCCGCAAGAAACTCATGGACGCCTTCGGAGGCAATGTCAATATCTTCATCGTCGGCGGAGCACCGATGAACCAGGAGACCGAATCGTTCCTCATGAAGATCCGGTTCCCGATCACGATCGGATACGGCATGACCGAATGCGCCCCGCTGATCAGCTTCACCCCCGACAACGAATTCAAGCCCGGATCGTGCGGCCGCTACCTCAAGCAGATGCTCGAAGTGAAGATCGACTCTCCGGATCCCGAACAAACCGCCGGCGAGATCCTCGTCCGCGGCGAGCACGTCATGCAGGGGTACTATAAGAACGAAAAGGACACGCAGAAGGTGCTCGATCCCGACGGCTGGCTCCACACGGGCGACATGGGAACGATGGACCCCGACGGCACGCTCTACATCCGCGGCCGTTCGAAGACGATGATTCTCTCGGGCAACGGACAGAACATCTACCCCGAAGAGATCGAAGACAAGCTCAACAACATGTACATGGTGCTCGAATCGCTCATCCTCGATGCCGGGAACGGACGATTGAGAGCCCTGGTCGTTCCCGACTACGAGCAGGCCGATGCCGAAGGCGTGGATAAAGCCGAACTGCCCCAGATCATGCAGAACAACCTCAAGGAGCTGAACGCGCAACTCGCAGCCTACGAGCGCGTCGCCGACATCACGATCTACCCCACCGAATTCGAAAAGACACCCAAGCGGAGCATCAAGCGCTTCCTCTACAGCACCTCGCTGCTGGATCAATAAGTCCACATTCTGTCGAGGCATGAAAATCCGGGGGAAGCAAACCATTGGGGAAAACCTGCTCTATGTGATGGTCTGGTCGGCCATCATCCTGGTGCCGGTACTCAACTCGCAGATGATGTCCGAAATGCACATCAATCTGGAGAATGTGCTGATCGCCTGGAGGCAGATTGCGCCCTACCTGATCATCTTCGTGATCCACAACAGTTTTCTTGCGCCGCGATACATGCTGAGGCGGAAATACGGGAAGTATCTTCTGCTCAACATCGCACTCATTGCAACCGTGTTTTTCCTGGTAGATCTCTACGAAGAGCATCTGCTCCACATCATGCCCGAGCAGCCCGACCCCGAAACGACCGACACCTACCGTAAAGTCTCCTTCTCCAACCTGGAGATCTACTGGAACATCGTGCTGGGTTTCTTCATGACCGGAGCCAACACGGGCATCAAGCTCATCTACCAGTCGATGCGCGACGAGCAGAAAATGGAGGCCCTGCAGCGGCAGAACCTCCAGGCCGAAATGGATTATCTGAAATACCAGATCAATCCGCACTTCTTCATGAACACGCTCAACAACATCCACGCACTCATCGACTTCGACACCGATTCGGCCAAGAACGCCGTGATCGAGCTCTCGAAAATGATGCGTTATGTACTCTACGACTCCGGTCGCGAAATCATCTCGCTGAACCGCGACATCCAGTTCCTGAAGAACTACATCGAACTGATGCGCATCCGCTATACCGACGATGTCGATATCCGCGTGGAATATCCGGAGAATCTCCCCGAGCAGGTCTCGATCCCCCCGCTGCTGCTCATCGTCTTTGTGGAAAATGCCTTCAAACACGGCATAAGCTACAACCGGCCCTCGTACATCCATCTGAAGATCGAATATGCTGACGGCATGGTAACGAGCATACTCGAGAACAGCCGCCACGCCGGATTCCCCGAACGGAAAAGCGCGCCCGGAATCGGGTTGGAAAATGTCCGGAAGCGCCTCTCCCTGATCTACGGCGAGAAGAACTATACGCTCGACATCCGTGAGCAGCCCGACTCGTACACCGTGAAACTCGTAATTCCCACGCTTCATGCTTAAATGTATCGCCATAGACGACGAGCCGCTGGCTCTGCGGCAGATCGCCGCCTATATCTCGAAGATCCCCTATCTGGAGCTGGTTGCCACGTTCAACAACGCCATCGAGGCCCAGGCATATCTCGCGGGACAAAGCGTCGATCTGATTTTCGTCGATATCAACATGCCCGACCTGACGGGTGTGGATTTCGTACGCTCGCTGACCAACCGGCCCATGGTGATCTTTACCACGGCCTATTCGGAGTATGCCATCGAGGGTTTCAAACTCGACGCGGTGGATTATCTGCTCAAGCCCTTCGGATTCGCCGATTTCAGCCGTTCGGCGGCCAAGGCCCATGCACTCTACGAATTGCGGCAGAACCAACGGACAACTGCCGCCCCGAAGGAGGAGGCGGAAGCCGTACCCAAGGACAAGGAATACATCTCCGTGAAAGCCGACTACAAGGTTTCGCTCGTGCGCATCGCCGACATCGTCTATCTGGAAAGCGAAGGAGAATATGTACGCATGCACCTTGCCGACGGCTCGACGATCACCACGCTCTTCCGCCTCAAGAATATGGAAACGGCACTGCCCGCGGACATCTTCATGCGCGTCCACCGCTCCTACATCGTCAATCTGCGGGCGATCAAGGCATACGTCAAAGGGCGGATTTTCCTCAACGACACCGAATATGTCCCCATCGGGGAGAACTACAAGGAGGCGTTCCAGAACTACATAGACCAGCATTTCCGGAATTTGTAGCTGCGGCCGGAAAGAGAGGCTCTCGCAACAAGGAAAAGGAGCACGCGCAAATACGCCGACGGGACGCGAGACAATCAAAGCCTGTCCAGGCGGGGAAAGCCGGCAAGCTGTACATAGGTTCCGTCGCGTTGCTCGCAGCAATAATGCCGCAAACCGTTCGTGAGGATGATGTAACGGGCCCGCAACACCGAATTGTAACGCACGGCCTGCTCCAGAGTCCGCTGGCCGATCGCAACGTCGGGCGCCTTGCATTCGGCCAGAAGCAGCGGCCGCGCATCGTCGCCGACGACCACGACATCGGCCCGCTGCGGCTGCCCGTTGAGCGGCACGGCATACTCTTCGACGATCCGCAGGGGCTGCACGCCGCAATGCGACACCAGATAGGCGATCAGATGCTGCCGCACCCACTCTTCGGGTGTCAGGACAAGATAGATGCCCCGAATGGAGTCCCATATCTCGACCGTATCGCCACAACGGCGCGCACGGAAACGTACGGGAGGAAAATTCAGTTTCGTCTGCACGGACATCGCATCTATCGAAAAAAATTGTACCTTTACCGTGCAAATATACGAAATATGCGGATCATACTCTCCATCATGGCCTTGATTTCCTTCGGCACGGCCGCTGCCCAGGAATACACCCCCTCATTCGGACGCGAACTTCCCCGCAGCGCCATTCGCATCTACCCTACGGCTGCGGAGGCCGCGGAACAGGGCGGGACGGGCAATCGGTACATGGTCCCCGTCGCCGCATGGGAGGCCGACGGGAACCGGCTCTCCGCCTCATTCACCGTACCCTTCGTCTGGATCAACCGACAGGTATTCCTGCGCCTGGGATGGGTTTCCGGCACCTATGAGGTCCGCATCAACGGACGGACCGCAGGATACGATGCCGACGGCAACGTCCCGGCCGAGTACAACATCACGAAACTCGTCGAGGAGGGCCGGAACCGCGTGGAAATTCTCCTGGATGAAAGCAACCCGGCAGCCGTACTGGAGAGCTGGAAGGAGAATCCCCGGGCGGAAACAGGTCCCGCATGGGTGATCAGCCAGCCGACGCTGCATGTACGCGACATTCTTTCACGCACACGGATCGGCGAGGATGGGGATGCCACCGCCGAGATCGGCATCGTTCTCAAAACCGGATCGCTCAATCCCCGCACCTCGCGAATCTACTACACGCTGCTCTCGCCCTCGGGAAATACCGTAACGACGGGGAGCCGCGAGATCACCCTCGGCATGCGCCGCGAGGATACCGTGCGTTTTCTGGCCCGCATTCCGTACGACTCGCTCTGGTGCGACACGCTCACCGCTCCGTACCGTCTGCAGCTGAAAACGCAGCATGAAGGCCGCTACGAGGAGTACCTCGAGCAACCGCTCGCGTTCCGAACCGCGGAAGCCGAACAGGGCCGCATGACCATAAACGGCCGCCCTGTCGCCCTGAAATGCCGCGAGGTGCCGGGCAACTACGCCCCGTCGGAACTGCGCAAACTGCGCGGCGAAGGCTACAACACCCTGCGGCTGCTGCCCGGGCCCGTTGCAGAACCGCTGCTGGACAGCTGCGACCGCCTCGGCCTCTATGTGATCGTGCAGGCCCCCGTGGATACACGCCGCAGCGGCGACTCGCGCCGTGTGGGCGGCAATCCGACAAACGACCCCGCGTGGCGAGAGGCATATATCGAACGGGCCCTGGACAGCTACCACACTACCAAACTGCATCCTTCGGTCATTGCCTTCTCGCTGGCCATCCAATCGGCCAACGGCATCAACTTATATGAAAGTTATTTGAAAGTCAAAGAATTACATGAATCGCGCCCATTTATCTACCCCGATGTCGAAGGTGAATGGAACAGCGACAGGCTTCTCACGGAATAACCCGCAAAAGAGGAAAAAAGAAAAAAAACGAAAAAAAATCGCCGGATTTTTTGGAGATACGGAAATTATAGCTACCTTTGCAATCGCAATCGAGAAATGATTGATGCCTCTCTAGCTCAGTTGGTAGAGCACGACACTCTTAATGTTGGGGTCCAGGGTTCGAGCCCCTGGGGGGGTACCAAAGCGGAAAACATAAGTTTTCCGCTTTTTTGTTTTCTGTCAGCAAGAAAATCTACCCGTCTCCGACAACAAAGAAAGGAAGTAGCCTGCCGTCAAGCGGCTCCACAGAACTCCCTACAACAAAAAAGCGGACAATCCGTTCGAATTGTCCGCTTTGGTAGCGGGAGGAGGACTCGAACCTCCGATAATTAGAATTGTATTTCAATAAGTTACACTCGTTATTTCGCAAAAAAGTATTCCAACCGGCATCCTTTAATTCAATATTTGAACAGGTTAACCCCACCATTTCAGCAGGTATCCGAAGAATACCTTGTAGAATAGCCGTATCATATCCAAGTGGTTTTTACTCGACAAACCATCTGTACTCGGGTTCACCTATCAGAGCCTTTGCCACTCCCTCCGTGAATACCGTCGCATTCCGGCTTCGTGCGAGGAACGAATCTATGTAGCTGGACTTGTTGGCTCCGGTAAAGAGGTTGAACACCCTCCATAGGTCAATCTCCCGCTGTCTGTCGCACGCAAACGCCGTATCGTTGTAATAGGCCCTTGCGATGGTGTTCAGATGGCAGTCCGTGAATTCGAACTCCGGGAGTTGCTTGCGTTGAGCAGGCGGGAGGAACTGATACAACCGTGCCTTTCCCACCATCTGCGCGAACTGACTTTCCGACATGGAGTGTAAGTAGCAAAGTAGATTTCCACCAAAGTGGCATAGAAAAAGGGACCAGAGAAAGGGTCCGTTCAAAGGTAACAAAGTTCGGTTATCATTACAAGTTTTTAAGCAGTTTTTGA
>JALFNK010000004.1 GCA_022782405.1 Alistipes sp. | reverse complement strand
TTTTGTCTATTGCCATTGCCTAAACTGTTTCTACTTGAACACGCTCCAGATCTCCGTAGCAATGGCCGTCAGGAATGCAGCGACGAAGGCGACATAGGTAACGATGATGCTCGTTTCGGTGATGACGGTCTGGGTGTGTCCGAAGAAGCCATTGTTCTGGAGATCGACGATATTGATCGTGTGTCCCGCCGAGTAGAAGTAGGACACGCCGACGATGATGATGATCAGCGCCAGGGAGAGTATGGCTCCCTTGATGCCTTTCGGATTCTGGATCATTCCGAAGATGGCGCAGAAGAGTGCCGAAGCGATGGCGAATACGAAGAGGGCATATCCCCACATCAGATTCGCACTGACGGCAGCTTTCAAGGCATCTTCGTTACCGGCAGAGGCGATCGCGTAAACCAGCAGGATTACGGTGATAGCCATCAGAACGGCCAGAAGTATGTTAAAAAACTTTTTCATGAGCTAAATGACTTTTCTGCGTTCGATTATTTCTTGTTGTAAGCTGTCAGGATATCCATCAGCGAGATGGAGGAATCCTCCATTGCGTTCACGAGCGAGTCGATCTTTGCAATGATGTAGTTGTAGAACAGCTGAAGAATAACGGCAGCGATAAGACCCATGAGGGTAGTCAGAAGGGCGACCTTGATACCACCTGCAACGAGCGTCGGGCTGATATCACCGGCAGCCTGGATGGCGTCGAATGCGTCGATCATGCCGACAACGGTACCCATAAATCCGAGCATCGGGCTGAGGGCGATGAACAGGCCGATCCACGAAAGACCCGACTCCATCTGTCCGGTCTGTACCGAGCCGTACGATACGACAGCCTTCTCCACCGAATCAAGACCCTGGTTGTAGCGGTCCAGTCCCTGGTAGAAGATCGAGGCGATCGGGCCGCGGGTGTTGCGGCAAACCTCCTTGGCAGCATCGATACCGCCGTTCTTCAGGGCCTCCTCAACATTTGCGACGAGCTTCTTCGAGTTCACCGTCGAGAGCGACAGGAAGAGGATACGCTCGATGGCGATGGCCAGGCCGATCACGAGGCAGAGCAGGATCGGGAGCATCCAGCCCCAACCGCCCTCGAGGAACTTCTGCATCAGAATGTGGTGCATGCTTTCGCCTGCGATCTGAGTTTCGGCGGCAGCTTCGGTAGCTACGGCGGCTGCATCCTGCGCGAAGGCACTAACGGTACCCAGAACGGTGAGGGCAACCGACGGAATCAAAAAAAGTTTTTTCATAGTTGTGTTGGATAAATTGATTTGATTAGTTGAATTTTATTAGTTGTGTTTTGTTTTCCGTTATCCTAAACTTAATTTTTTTCTGTTTTCTGTCGTCGTTTCCTTATTGCAGGCCTTCCGTTTTACCGCGGATCGCCCTTTTTTCTCATTCCCGGGAGCCGCCTTTTCCGCCGCCCCGGCATTATTCCGCTTCACCCTGTTGCCGCTCCGGCCTCTCCCTGTCGTTCCGGTCCGGCCTTCCCGGCAACCTTGCCGCGCCGGCTTCTTTCCGCCGCCCCGGTTTCTTCCTGTCGCGCCGCCTTTTTCCGCCGTTCCGGCCCCTTTTTGCGGCCCGGGTGAAAAAATTTGTTAAAAATTCATTGCCTCCTTCCTCCGCAACTCCGTTTTCCTCGCTTTTTGTGCGATTTCCGAGCGCGGGGAAACCCCGTTCCATGCGTTTCGGCAAATCCCGGAATTCAATCCCGGACTTGTTTAATTGGGTGTGAGCCAATATTTTGCGCTTTTATGGCGTCTTCCGGACTTTTGAAAAAGAGCGGAAAAGGGCCCATTAGCAGTGCGAAATATAGGAAAAAAAATTCGTTCGTGCAATGTTTTAATCCGTAAATTCTCCATGCAGGGGACGACGGAGCAGCTCCTCGGTCTCGTCGCGTGAGAGCTCCAGTCCGAGCACATACATGAGTTTGGTAACGGCAGCTTCGGTGGTCATGTCGTATCCCGAGAGCACGCCGCATTTCTGCAGCCGGAGCCCGGTTTCGTAGAGCTCCATCGAGACCCTTCCGCCGCCGCACTGCGTGATGTTGAGCAGGATCACGCCGCGGTCGATGGCCTCCTGCAGGGTGCGGATGAACCATTCGGAGGTCGGGGCGTTGCCGGCGCCGTAGGTCTCGAGCACCACGGCCCGCAGTCCGGGTGCCGAAAGCATGGCCCGGAGGATCGTTTCGTCGAGCCCCGGGAAGAGCTTGATGAGCTCGACGCCGCCGCCCAGCCGGGTGGCTATGCGCAGCTCCGCGGCCTCTTCCGCGGGCCGGAGGATCGCCGGCAGGTTGTAGGTGATGTTCACGCCGACCTCGGCCAGCGGCGGGTAGTTGTAGGATACGAAGGCGTTGAGCGCTTCGGCGCTGCGCTTCGAGGTTCGGTTGGCCCGGAAAAGCCGGTTCTGGAAGTAGAGCGACACTTCGGGGACCAGGGGGCGTCCGTCGCGGCGGGCTCCGGCGATTTCGATGGCCGTGATGAGGTTTTCGCGGCCGTCGGTGCGGAGCACGCCGATGGGGATCTGGCTTCCGGTGAAGACCACGGGCTTGGCGAGATTCTCGAGCAGGAAACTCAGGGCCGAGGCGGTGTAGGACATCGTGTCGGTGCCGTGCAGGACGACGAATCCGTCGTAACGGGCGTAGTTGTCGCGGATGATTCCGGCCAGTTCCACCCAGTTCGAGGGGGCGACGTTCGAGGAGTCGATGACGGGCGAGAGGGTCCGCACGTCGATATCGACGTTGAGCCGCTTGAGCGAGGGGAACTCGTCGTAGATGCCGCTGAAGTCGAAGGGCACCAGTACGCCGGTTTCGGCGTCGGTCTTCATGCCGATCGTGCCGCCGGTGTAAATGATCAGAATGGATGAACGCATGGGATCGTGTATCTTGGGTTCTTTGTTGTTTGTCAGTCGTCCAGGGCCTCCACGAGAAAGCTCACCGGCCGGAATCCGTCGTTGCAGGAGATCATCGCCGAGGAGGGGTTCTTCATCCAGCCGTCGTAGAGCGACGTGCCGCCGTGCGCGAGGGTCATGACGAAGGGCGAGAGGCTCTGCCAGGCGCTCTCGCACAGCCCTTCGGGCTTCTGCCACCCCCGGGCGATGAATGTCTGCCCCTCGTGCAGGTCGCAGGCGTGCTCGATCGGGTTTTCGTAGCGCTCGATGAGGTCCCGGTGGCAGACCTTGCGGATGACGGTGATGCGTACGCGTTTCATGGTATTATGAATTCGTGTCAGTGCGGTCCTCTTCGGCTGCCGTCGCTTCGGCTGCCGGCCTTTCCGTCGCCGGCTTTCCGGGTCCGAAGATGCGGGTGGCCGTCTCCGAGGTCATGCGGGCCACCTGCGCGGGGTCGAGCCCCTGGATGCGGGCCACGGCTTCGCAGACGTAGCGGACGTAGGCCGATTCGTTGCGTTCGCCCCGGTGGGGTACGGGAGTCAGGTAGGGGCAGTCGGTTTCGAGCACGAGGTCTTCGGGGTCCATTTCGCGCACGACCTCCGCCAGGCGGCTCTTGCGGAAGGTAACGACGCCGCCGATGCCGAAGGCGAACTCCCCGAGCGTGCGCAGTTCGCGGTAGGTCTCGACCGTGTCCGAGAAGGCGTGGAAAACGCCCCGCAGGCCGCGTCCGCGGTACGAACGGATGATCTCGAGCGTCTCGGGCCACGCCTCACGGGTGTGCACCGCAATGGGCAGTCCGTATTGCAGCGCCAGGTCGATCTGGCGGCGGAAGGCCTCGATCTGTTCGTCGCGGAAGTCGCGGCTCCAGTAGAGGTCGAGGCCGATCTCGCCGACGGCGCAGAAGGGCGGGATTCCTGCGGGCGGATTTCCGAGCAACTCCTCGACGCGCCGCAGCTCCTCCCACCAGCGGGGGTTGTCGTTCACCGACGTGGGGTGGAGCCCCATCATCGGGATGCAGCGGTCGGGATGGCGGCGGCAGAGGTCGAAGAGGCGTTCGTGGCTCGCGGAGTCGATGGCCGGGAGCAGGAGCCGCTCCACGCCCGCCGCGGCAGCCCTTGCGAGAGCCTCCTCGCGGTCGGCGTCGAATTCCGGTTCGTAGAGGTGCGAATGTGTGTCTGTCAGTTTCATGCCTTGATGTATCGGTTTCCGGGGAGCTGGCGCACGGCACCCGCGAGTTCGAGCCCGACGAGAAGCGTCGCCGTCAGCCCGGGGTCGAATCCGCTCGTTTCGGTGAGCCGCTCGGCCGATACGGGGTCGGCTTCGGGAAAGCATCCGAGCAGGGTGCGCTCCTCGGGCGTGAGGTCGGGTGTCGGGGCCTCCGGGGCCAGCGTCGCAGGATCGGCACCGAGGTCCCACATCAGTTCGCGGAGAATGTCGTCGGCCGTGAGGACCAACTGGGCCTTCCGGTTGCGTATGAGATGGTTGGTCCCTGCGGAGGCGCGGTCCGTAGCCCGCCCCGGCACGGCCATCACCGAACGGTTGTACGAGTCGGCGCAATGGGCCGTCAGGAGCGATCCGCCGCTGTCGGGCGACTCGACGACCAGACATCCGGCGGCGAGTCCTGCGATGATGCGGTTGCGGGCGACGTAGAAGGTCCCCTTCTGCCGGGCCTGCGAGGGGAGCTCCGTCGCGAGGGCGCCGCCGCGGGCGAGCATGTCATGCGCCACGCGCGTATGCTGGACGGGAGTTACGCCCGGCAGGGAATTGGCAAGGACGGCGACGGTGGGGATTCCGGCATCGAGCGCTGCGCGGTGCGCCGCCACGTCGATGCCGAAGGCCAGGCCGCTGACGATGCAGAGCCCCGGAACACGGCGCGCAAGCCCCTCGACGAGCCGGTTGCACATGTCTACCCCGTAGGAGGTCGCCTCCCGGGTCCCGACGACTGCCAGACAACGGGCCCCGAGGGCGCGGAGGTCCCCCTGCACATAGAGAACGTGGGGGTAGTCGGGGGTTTCGCGCAGCAGGGCGGGGTATTCGGGGTCGGTCGAGGCAATGGCCCGGATGCCGTTCCGTTCGCAGTAGGCCGCTTCGCGCTCTGCGGCGGCAAACCCCTTGTGTTGTACGATGTTGCGGGCGATGTCGGGACGTACCCCGGCCTTGCGGACAAGCTCCTCCCCGGTGGCAGCGAAGATCGTGCGGGCATCCGCGAAGCACTCCAGCAGATGCACGGCACCTTTCACGCCGATTCCGGGTGTCATCGTCAGGGCAATATCTTCGAGGGCCATGGTGTCGAAAAAGGCTTACGTCGAGGTAAAGGTACTCAATTTTTATGGAATAACGGGGCGGCGGCGGATAAATAAACGCAAAGATTCGCCGAAGTTTTGGATATTCGGGAAAAGTTCGTATATTTGCACTCCCGATGTGCTGAAAATTCGTTCATCCCGCGCTGCGGTGTTTCCGAAGGGGAGCCGGCAGGACGCGACAGAATGAAAAAATTGGTTGGGTTTGTGTTGTATTCGCACCTCGGGTGGATACATATTGGTCTGATGGCCGAGTGGCTAGGCAAAGGTCTGCAAAACCTTGTACAGCGGTTCGAGTCCGCTTCAGACCTCTAAAATGAAGCGCTTGACGATGCGATGATCGCAAAGTCAGGTGCTTTTTCGTTTTCCGGGAATTGCGGGTCGTGCGATCGCAATTCCAGGAAAGTCCCTGCTTTATTGTTATGTGCGCAGCCTGCCGGGATCCATTTGCGGCATTGTGTCGTATCGTCTGTTGGGCGGGTGCGGTGCTCCGCGGCGGGAAATGCGATAAAACGTTTTGCTTTTTCGCCCGGAAACATTACCTTTGCGGCCGATTGGTTCCGTAGAGCCCCCTTCGGGGCTTGTGGATTAAAAGGGAATCGGGTGCAAATCCCGAACAGTCCCGCTGCTGTGAAGCTCCGCCAACCGTCCGGATGTCTCAACCACTGGTCGCCTGCGACCGGGAAGGTTCCGGAACGGGGAGTCAGTCAGAAGACCTGCCATCGCTATTTTGTTTTGACCGGACCCGTGGACAGGACGGTCGAAATGGCAATTTGAATGTCAGCAAACAGTTTCGGATTTTTCCGTTGCCGGCCCTGCGCGGCGGCTTCGGTGCGGCGTTGCTCCCGGAAAAGGGGCGTCCCGGAAAAGGGGTATCCCGGCGATCTTCGGATGGCCGGCGTGCCGTATCGTATCGTGCCGTGTCGCCGTATGCGGCGGAATCTCCGTCTGCCCGGGCGCTGTCTTTCAGCCTGTCCGGGCGCCCTATCGTGCAAAACCATCAAAAAACAGTTCTGATATGAGAAATTTCATGACACGCACCCTCTGCGGCGTGCTGCTTCCGACGGCAGCCGTATTGTTCGGAGGGGTTTCCTGCGAGAGCATCGATGTCGGCGGGGACGATACGCCCGAAGCATCGCCCTACATCACGCGCGTGCTGGACTATCGGCCGGCCGTGGGGCAGTTCGTCAATGAGCTCCCCCGATACGAGGCGGGCGACACGCAGCAGACGATGAACGGCAAGGCGCTCGAGTCGATCGGCGGCAACCGCCAGGGGATCGTCTCCCTGGGAGGCTTCGGCGGGTATATCGTCGTGGGCTTCGACCATACGATCGAGAATCGTGCGGGACTGTGCGATTTCCGTGTGCTGGGCAATGCCTTCTATGCCGGCGGGGAGACTGCCGGCGGCAGTTGCGAACCGGGCATCGTCAGCGTGGCCTACGACGCCAACGACAACGGGCTTCCGGATGAGGAGGAGTGGTTCGAGATTGCCGGCAGCTCTACGCTTGCGGCTTCCGAGGCGTGGCTCCCGGAGGCTGCCGCAGCCGGCAATGACACGCAGACGGTTGCCGGCTACGAGATCACCTACTACCGGCCCGACGTGGAGCCGGGAGCCCCCACGGCGGAGTATATCCGCTGGGAGGACAACCTCGGGCAGAGCGGTTTTAGGGCGATGAACCGGGCGCATCTCCAATCCTACTTTCCGCAGTGGATCGACGCCGACCGTCTGACCTTCCGGGGCACGCGGCTGCCGCAGAACGGCCTCGACCGGAGCGGTGAGGGCAACAACTATTTTCTCTATGCCTTTGCCTGGGGCTATGCCGACAACCGCCCCAACGGCGAGGCGGGTTCGGCGATCGACATCGACTGGGCGGTCGATGCCTCCGGCAATCCCGTGCAGCTTCCGGGTGTGGACTTCATCCGCATACAGACGGGCGTGAACCAGGAGAACGGCTGGCTCGGGGAGTGCTCTACGGAGGTTCTCGGAGCCGAAGACCTGCATCTGCTCGGCGTGCGCATCGAGAGCCGTACCGTCAAACCGTAAATCCATAAAATTCCTATATTATTATGAATGCAAGAACAATCTGGAGCCTGCTGCTCGTTGCCGCGGCTCTTTTCACCGGCTGCAGCACGAAGGAGGAGGCGGATCCCGCGCCGGAATTCGAACTGACGACGGAAGTCGGAGAGGGAATGCCGCTGTTCGTCGTTCCCGACACGAAGGTAGAACTCGCCTATACGGCGAACCATGTGCAGCACGTCGCTGCGGGCACCCTTCCCGAAGGATGGAGTGTCGAGGTGCTCGATGCCGAGCAGCGTATCGTGCTTACGGCGACAGCCGATGCCGCCACCGCGGCGACGCTGACGCTCACGGCGACCGGCACCGGTTCGCAGCAGGCCGAACGGCAGGTGGCGCTTCGCTGCCTGAATACCTTTGACGACCCGCAGGGGGCTTTCGTGCTCAACGAGGGCAACATGACCACCGAGAACGGATCGCTGACCTACATGATGCCCGAAGGCCATGTGCTTCCGGATGCCTACCAGACGGTGAACGGCACGCAGCTGGGCAATGTGGCGCAGGATATGGACTTCTGCGACGGGAAGATCTATGTCATTTCGCAGAATGGCGATCGGAATGCCACCGGGACGAGTTTCGAGAACGACGGCATGCTCGTGGTGATGGATGCCCGGACGCTCAGACGCACGGCCGGCTTCACGCGCGAGCAGCTTGCGCAGCTCGACTGGCCCACGCACATCGCCGCGGTCGATGAGCGGCACGTCTATGTGCGCGACAATGCGGGTGTCTACCGCCTCGACACCACGAACGGAGAGCTGACCTTCGTCTCCGGTTCGGAGGGGGCTCCGAAGAGCCGTTTCGCGAAGATCGGCGACAAGGTCTATACCTACAAGTCGGGTTACATAAGCAAGATACTCGAGATTTCGCCCGAAAGCGATGCCGTACGTTCGATCTCGCTGCCGGTTTCGGGTGTGAGCTGCGACATCAACGAAGTGCTGGGCATTCAGGCTGCCGACGACGGCCGGATGTGGGTCATGTCCTTCGGTTTCGGGAAGAGTGCGATGAACAAGTTCGATCTGGAGACGCGGAAGGTGATCCAGCGGCAGGTGGGTTTCAAGCCCGAGACCGGGTCATCGGGCGTGGCTTTCGTTGCCCGCGGGAACGATATCTATTACGCCGACGGAATGACGATCTACCACCTTCCCTTTGATGAAAGCGCAGACCTCGATGCGGCGTCGGGACTCGATGCCGAGGAGTGGATGGCCGATCTGTCGGCGTTCGACTCCCAGGCCGGTATGTGTTACAACGGCCTGGGCGTGCATCCTGTAACGGGCCGTCTCTATGCCAATACGATCCGCTCCTATGCCCTCTATGCGCAGAACCGCATCTGGGTCTTCGACTTTGCCGCGGACAAGGAGAGTCCCATCGCCACATATGAGGATTGCACCCGCTTCCCCGCCGGATTCTATTTTCCCGAAAACCGATAAACCGATACGAAGACCATGAATTTCCGATATCTGATTCCGGCCCTGTGGGCTGTGGCCGCGCTTTGCGGCTGTACGACCGCCTCGGACGGCGGCGATACGACTCCGAAGCCCACCCCCGGCGGCTATGCCGATCCCGACGGAGTCTGGATCCTCAATCAGGGCGCTCCGCGCATGGAGAACGGGTCGCTCACATGGATCGCTCCCGACGGCACGGTCGAGGAGCAGGTCTATCGCACGGTGAACGGTTCGGCCTTCGGCAATACGGCACAGGATCTCTGGTGCCATGACGGGAAGATCTATATCCTGAGCAACAATACGACGGTCCCCGACAAGGGCTCGGGCGAGGCGGCCGACGGTTCGCTGGTCATTGTCGATGCCGAGACGTTCCGCCGCGAGAAGGTCTTCCGTTTCGAGGAGCTCACCTTTCCGCGTCCCGAAGGCTCGACCGAGGAGGATGAATACCTGCCTCTTACCACGCCGCTGGAAAACATTGCCGTCATCGACCCGCACAATGTCTTCATTTCGGATGAACAGGGGCTGTTCCGTCTCGACGTTACGACCGGAGAGATGCACATCGTCGAGGGTTCGTATGCCTTCGGCAATCAGGGCAGCACGATCGAGGCGATTGCCTCGACGCGCGGCATGACCGTTGTCGGCGACAGACTCTACAGTGCCGGCGGCGGTTTCTGGTCGTCGACGAAACTCTTCGAGTTTCAGAGCGGCAGGGATGCGGTGGTGCGTTCGCTCGACCTGCAGGGCGAGTTCGTCAGCGGCATCTGCCGCACGGGCGACCGTGAGCTGCTCGTCGCGACATGCGGGCGTTCGGGCAGCACGAATAGCTTCCTGACGTTTGTGGATCTCGACACCTGGAGCGTGAAGCTCGAAAAACCGGTCAAGGCCGACATCTCCGCCGAGTTCATGAACTCCTCGGGCGTAACCCTTTCCGGCGACTACCTCTATTTCGCCGCAGGGACGATGACCGTTAGCCGCCTGTCGCTCAAGACCTGGAAGATCGAGGAGTATATCCATGTCTCCGACGATGCGCCGGGCGCGGCCTATCTGACCTGCAACGTCGTGGCCGATCCGGTGAAGAACCTGCTCTATGTTTCGGTGTCGGACCAGCTGGGCGAGGCGATCGTCTCCGACGGCAATGTGCTGGTTTACGACTGCAGCGGCGACGAGCCGCGGCTGGTCATGAACCTCGAGAACCGGGCCAGCTATCCGGTGAACATCTACCCCGTATCGCGCTTCCGGTAGCGGCGGAAGCCCCGATGCAGCAGGCCGCATCTCCCGAAAGGAGGTGCGGCCTTTTTTTGCCGTTGAGGCGGCTGCCCGTGTTGCGGGCTGTTTCCGGCAGGGGCCGGCGGCGGTGCCGGACCGGTCGGAGCGCGCGGGTCATTCGTCCCGCTCGATGAGGAATGTCCCGTAATCGGCCCGGTCGTTCGCACGCATCTCCCGGGGCCTCCACCACAGTTGCGAGGGCTTGGTGTTGAGCCGGTTGTCGCAATCGACGAATCCGATGTTGAGGTTGAACCTGCGGAGTCCCTTCGCCGGCAGCGAGAGCCGGGCTTCCAGCCCGTTCTCCACGGCGCGGCACTCGGCCCGGTACGGGGCCTCGGCCGATCTCCCCGCCGTCAGTTCGATCCGTTGCGTCGGCCCTCCCTCCGGGGTGAAGAGGACGACGATCCGGTCCTGAAGCCTCTTCGGGTCGGGATCCGTGATGAGGTTGTCGTCTGCGGTCGTGATCCGCAGTGCGATCCGGTCGTCGGCGTCGAGCCGGACCTCGAAGCGGAAGCTGCCGTCCCGGACCGAATGCCAGTCCCAGACCTCATGGACGTAGAAGGGGTCTTCGACGCGGACTGCGGTCGGCTCGGACCCGCAGCGGCGGATGCAGTCGATCAGCCATCGCTTTTCGGCCGAAGCCGCGACTTCGCGGCCGCCGATGCGGTAGCTGCCCCGGCAAATGATCCGGATCGGGGGCAGGGCATCGGTCTCCTGCGGCGAGTCGAAGCGGATCCGCAGGGGGACCGTGTCGTTCGAGCGCGGGGCTACCTCGCGGATGCACGTTTCGGGTTCGATGCGGCCTCCGGGGATGCGGGGCGCCTGCATCGTTACCCGCAGCGGCTCTTCCGAGGGATTGGTCAGCACGAGACCCGTCTCGAGACACTCCGTCCGGGGCCCGTCGGCCACCGTGGGGATGACGTCCAGCCACTTCTCCGCGGCCAGCAGCTCCACGGGACCCCGGCTTTGTTCGTCTACGGCATCGAGCGGGAGCGGGGTGCCGTCGACAGAGATGTTGCGCACGGAGACCTTGCCGTCGTGTACCTCGACGAGCATGAAATGGTCGAATTCGCCCATCGGGACGCCCCGCATCGGGGAGTCTCCGCCCAGGGTCGCCAGATTGTAGTGGGGGCGTCCCTTTTTGCAGGCGTGGTAATAGCGGTGCGTGTGCCCGCTGAATACGGTGGCGTTCCGTTCGAGGAAGAGCGCTTCGAGACGATTGTAGTTGGGGTCCCTGCCCGTAACCCACAGCGGGGTGTGCATGACCACGAAGAGCGGTCCGTCGCTCTTTTCGCGGGCGAGCATCGAGGCGAAGTACGCGGCCTGTCTGTCGGAGATTCCGGTGCGGCCCTCCCCGAGCGGTTCTTCGCTGTTGAGCATCAGGAACAGCGAGGAGCCGATCCGGAATCCGTAGTAGCTGCACCCGAAGCGCTCGTCCCAGAGTGCGGCCAGCTCGCGGTTGCTGTAATCGTGATTTCCCGGGAGGTGGAACAGCGGGGCTCCGAAGAGCCGGCGGAGGGTGTCGAACTCCTCCCATTGCCGCATGGCGTGTTCCCGGTCGGTGGTGTATCCGTCGATCTGGTCGCCGACCGAGAGGACGAAATCGGGGGCATATTCGCGGACGCGCTCCGCACCGCTGCGGAAGACGCCCGGACGTTCGCCTCCGCACCGGTCGGCGATCACCGCGAAGCGATACGTTTCGCCGGATACGGAGGGCACGGCGGAGTAGGGGCGGCGGAGCGTGTCTCCGCCGCATATGTGCCCGTCGTAGCGGAACTGTCCGTGAAGTCCGACGGGAAGGCTCGCAAGGAGCAGGATAAGCAGTCGTTTCATGATAGCAACGAATTGTCGGGCGGCGGGGCTCCGGGCCGGGACGATCCCCCTCTCCGGAGAGGGCCTCGTCTTTCGGACAGGGCGCCGTCCGCAGTGCTCCCGCCTTTGTCGGGAGCCGGTCAGACGATCAGCAGTTTCTTGCGGTACATGTCGCGGAACTCCCGGGGCGTGCACCCCTTCTTGCGGCGGAAGAGGCGGTTGAAATTCGACATGTTGTTGTAGCCGCATTCGTAGCAGATCTCCGCGATGGTCTTGTTCGTGTCGATGAGCTGCCGGGCGATCTTGCCGATGCGGATGTCGGTCAGGTAGTCCGTGAAGCTCTTGCCCGTATGCTGGCTGAAGAAGCGGCTGAAGGCCACCTCGCTCATATTGACCAGCTCGGCGACCTCGCCCAGCGTAACGTTTCGGGCGTAGTTCTGCTGGAGGTAGGCGTCGGCCAGGCGGATCCTCCGGCTCTGGATGTTGCTCTCGGCGTGGGCGAAGGCGTTGCTGGCCAGGGTCCGCTGGTCGCGCGAGGTCGAGAGCTCGTAGAGGAGCGTCAGGAAGGAGATCACCAGGTAGAATCCCTGTTGTTCGCAGGTCAGCGAGTTGAGCAGCGGCCGTACGCGGAGGATCGTCGCCAGCGAGAAGGCGATCCCCTTGCAGCCGTTCTGGAACATCGCCTGGATCGAGTGGAACTGGTTTTTGTTCAGCAGCCGCTCCGAGAGCCAGTCGTCCGAGAACTGGATCGTGATCTCGCGGATGGTTCCCGGCGGGCGGTTGTGGTTCTGCCAACCGTGTTCGAGGTTCCCGCTCGAGATGAGCACCAGCTCGTAGTCCCCGATCTCCTCGATCGAGTCTCCGACGACCCGCTGCGCCCCGGCGGCATTCTCGATGTAGTTGATCTCGAACTCGCTGTGCGTATGGATCGGGTAGTTGAATTCGGCCTTCTTGCGCTCGATGACATAGATGCAGTCGGCGTCGGAGAGCGGCGTGATTTCATGCAGGACGTTGTTGTTCTTGGGCGGAATCATCTCGGTCGGGTTCTTGGTCTGCTACGAAAATACGAATTTCCCTGCAAAAAAGCAATGTATGCTTTTTCTTCCGGGACAAAGCGGCCGGGCCGGAAAAGCCTTCGGCCCGGCCGCCTGCGGGATACGGCCTCCTATTGGTAGAGGGAGCCGATTTCGTCGAGCGTGAGGATGTCGTCGCGTTCGACCAGGCGCGTCATGTCCGGAGCCGAGGCGTGTCCCGGCCATGCGGCGTAGAAGTGTCCCGCAATGTCGTGGGCGTTGCGCCAGAACATGACGTAGGAGAGTCCCTGCCCCTGCAGCAGCGGGTAGAGCACCTCGTTGAACCAGGCGGGGTTCTTCAGCCCTTCGGAGCCGGTCTCCGTGAGGGCCGGGAGCTTGTGGTGTGCGGCGGCGAACTCGCGCAGCAGGGCGGTGCGGGCGCGTACGTCGTCGCTGAAGTCGCCGGTGAGCATGTCGTAGGCGTCGAAACCGACGATATCGACATAGGCGTCGCCCGGATAGCGCTCCTCCAGCTCCCCGACGGAGGTGTACCCTGCGGCCGAATAGGCCCACAGCAGGTTGTGCACGCCGCGGGTCCGCAGTCCGTCGGCCGTATGGCGCCACAGGGCGATGTACTGCTCGGGCGTGCAGAGGTCGCGGCCCCACCAGAACCAGCTGCCGGTCAGCTCGTGGAACGGGCGGAATATCACCGGAATGAGGGTGCCGTCGTCGGCCTTCAGGCTTTTGAAGAAGTCGGCCAGACGGTCGAGCCACTGCTCGTAGACGGCGTTCTTCTCGCCGCCCGGGAGGATGCTTCCGACCACTTCGGCCGAGCTTACGTCCCAGGCGTCGCCGCCGGTCAGCGGGTTGCGCGCGTGCCAGCTCATGGTATTGACGCCGCCCAGCGCATAGACCTGTTTCATGTAGTCGCGGATGCGGTTGAAGTAGACGCTGTCGAGCGAATGGTCGCCGCCCAGCTCGAGCTCGCCGACCTCCCAGCCGAACAGGGCGGGGTAGTGTCCGCAGGCGTCGCGGAAGTCGCAGCGCCCGGCCTCGTCGTACCAGCCGATGCCGTAGGCCAGGGCGTCCTGGTGTCCGACCATCGTGCCGCGTGCGGCGAGCGTCGTGAGGTTCGTGAGCAGGGCTGCGGTCTGCGGCGTGGCTTCGGGGTCCGAAGCGGCCGATTTCGGGGCCTCGTTGCAGGAGGCGAGTGCGGTAAGCGTCATCAGTGCGGTTGCGGATAGGGTTTTCAGATTCATGATCGTGATGCGGTTATTGGTTTTTCGATGCGGTACGTTTGCGCTCCAGTTCGACCATGATCGAACGCATGCGCTCCTCGGAGAGCGGGTAGAGCGAAATGAAGAGCACGGAGAGGGCGGTTCCGACGGCCGGCAGGAAGCTCAGGAACATCTTGATGCCGTGGATCGCCTCGACGCTCTGCACCTCGTTGGCGCGGAATCCGAAGTAGTGGAGCAGCCAGCCGGTCAGGGCGCTGCCGATGGCCCATCCGAACTTCTGGGACATCGACGACGAGGAGAAGATGAGCCCCGTGGCGCGGTTTCCCGTGCGGAGCTCGGAGTAGTCCGTGCAGTCGGCGTACATCGACCAGAGGATCGGGAAGATGCTTCCGGCGCAGATCGAGATGAGCACCTGCAGCAGGAAGATCATGCCCAGGTTGTCGCGGTCGAGCCAGTAGAAGGCGATGCTCAGCACCGTGGCGATGAGCATCGAGGCCATGTAGGTGCGTTTCTTGCCGATGCGGTTGCTGACCGGTGCGGCGAGGATCACGCCGAGGATGTTGGCGGCCTGCCCGACGGCGAGGTAGAGCCCCGAGAGCACGAACGGAATGCCGAAGAGCGTGATGGCGGGGTGCTCGGCCTCGACGACGTAGTACTTGAAGTAGTAGACCGTCGCGCCGTCGCGGATCGAGTTGAACACCAGGGCCGAGACGCCGGCTCCGAGCAGGATCCACCACGGGCGGTTGCCCAGCAGGTCCTTCAGGTCGTCGCGCAGCGGCGCCTGCTTCTCGCGCACGGGCTTCACGCGTTCGCGCGTCAGGGCGAAGCATCCGTAGAAGAGCAGGGCGCAGAGCACGCCGATGACGGCGACGCTGGCCGTCCAGCCGTGGCGCTGCGCCTCGATCGGGGCGTCGGCGCCGCTGAAGAGATTGACCATCGGCATGAAGAGCAGCAGGGCGATGAAGCTGCCGATGTAGGCGAAGGTCATGCGGTAGGTCGAGAGGACGTTGCGGTCCTTCGGGTCGGGGCTCATGACGCCGAGCAGCGAGGCATAGGGGACGTTGATGGCCGAGTAGACCATCATCATCAGCGAGTAGGTCGCATAGGCGTAGACGATCTTGCCCGTGAGTCCCCATGCCGGGGTGGTGAAGGTGAGCACGCCGATCAGCGCGAAGGGGATGCAGAGCCACAGCAGGTAGGGGCGGAACTTGCCCCAGCGCGAGGAGGTGCGGTCGGCGATCACCCCGACGATGGGGTCGAAGGCCGAATCCCAGACGCGCGTGATGAGGAACATCGTCCCGACGATGGCGGCCGGCAGGCCGAAGACGTCGGTGTAGAAGATCATCAGGTAGGAGCCGAAGAGCTTCCAGAACATCGACGAAGCCATGTCGCCGAATCCGTAGCCCACTTTTTCCCGGAGTCGAATCATGTCGGAAGTTTTGAAGGTTCAACGGGTCGTTCCGGTCAGCGCCGGCCGAGGTTCTTGTCGATGAGCCGTTTGAGCGTCTCGACCGATGCCGAGGTGGTCAGGCCGTCGGCAGGGGTGTTGAGGCAGTAGTCCACCAGCTGCTCGACGGTCGAGGTGGCGACATGCATGCGCGTGTCGGAGGAGGCGTAGTAGATGAAGACGCGTCCGTCGGGATCGGCGATCCAGCCGTTCGAGAAGAGGACGTTCATCACGTCGCCGATGTACTCGTCGCCCACGGGGGCCATGAAGTATCCGCCCGGTTCGGCGATGACGCGCGTGGGGTCGTCGAGGGCCGTCATGTAGAGGTAGAGCACATAGCGCAGTCCCGAGGCGCAGCCGCGCACGCCGTGTGCCAGGTGGAGCCATCCCTGCGGGGTCTTGATCGGGTGGGGTCCCTCGCCGTTCTTCACCTCCTTGATGGTGTGGTAGTGGCGCAGGTTGATGATCTTCTCCTCGCCGACCTCGGCACGGGTCATGTCATCGACGAGCGACCAGCCGATGCCGCCGCCCGATCCGGCGTCGATGAATCCGTCCTGCGGCCGCGTGTAGAGGGCGTATTTCCCATCGACGAACTCCGGGTGGAGGACGACGTTGCGCTGCTGGCTGCGCGACTTGAGGTCCGGGAGGCGCTCCCAGTTCACCAGGTCGTGTGTGCGGGCGATGCCTGCCGTGGCGGTGGCTGCCGAGAGGTCGCCGGCCGCCGCCGCGGGATCGTGGCGCTCGGCGCAGAAGATGCCGTAGATCCAGCCGTCCTCATGGGCCGTCAGACGCATGTCGTAGATGTTCGTCGCCGGATCGTCCGTGTCGGGCATCGTGATCGGGTAGTCCCAGAAGCGGAAGTTGTCGATGCCGTTGGGCGATTCGGCCACCGCGAAGAAGGATTTGCGGTCGGCACCCTCGACGCGCACCACGACGAGGTACTTGTCCTTCCATTTGATCGCTCCGGAATTCAGTGTGGCGTTCACGCCGATGCGCTCCATCAGAAAGGGGTTGCTCTTTTCGTCGAGGTCGTAGCGCCAGAAGAGCGGCGTATGGGCGGCCGTGAGGATCGGATGCGCGTAACGGGTCCAGACTCCGTTCGTGAGCGAAGGTTTGTTCGGCCGCTTGAGGAGCTCTTCATGCTCGGCTTGCAGCGCGGCCAGGCGTTCTTTGAAAAAAACAGGTGTCATGTTTTTTGTATGTTTGAATGAATCAGTTTTTGCAGTTTTCGGGAAGAACGACCACGCGGGTCGAGGCGGTGTAGCCCTCCCGTTCGACCGTGAGGATCGCCACACCCGCCTTCAGGGCTTCGACCTCGCCGCTGCGGGCGTCGATGCGGGCCACCGCGGGATCGGAGGAGCTCCAGTGCACCCCGTCGGTGCGGTACCATCCGCAGACGGGGCCGCCGAGCATCGTGAGGCGCTCGCCCGCGGCGAGCACCGGGTCCTGCGGCCGGATGAAGAGGGCGCGGTCCGCGGCGTCGCCTTCGAGGGGCGGCATGCCGCTCTCGAAGAGGATGCGGTTTTCGTGGAAGAGGCGCTGGAAGTCGGCCTGCGCGGCCGCGGAGCCCTCCTTGTCCATCCCGGCGTAGGGGACGAACGGACAGCCGCCGCCGTCGCCGTTCCAGTCGGCATTGTACCAGCACATGATCCACGCCAGGCGGTCGGTGCGGGGGTTCCGCTTCACGGCATCCCACACATAGCGGGTCCAGAAGTCGGGCACGCGCGTGGGGTAGGCCATGCGGCTTTCACCCGGGTCGGTGCGCAACCCCACCTCGGTCCATGCGGCGATCTTGTCGTGCGCTGCGGCGTAGGCCACGATACGGCCCAGCTCGCGGGTCAGCTTCCCGGAGGTGAGGTAGGGCTTCAGACCGGGTTCGTAGCCGTCGTATCCGAGCACATCGACATAGTCGTCGCCCGGGTAGTATCCGAAGTCGGCATCCTTGTCCGGCGCCCAGCAGTAGAGCAGGTTGCGGATCCCCGCCGCCCGCAGGTAATCGACCGTCAGGCGGTAGAGCTGCCGGTAGGTCTCCTTTCCGGCGCCGCTGCCCCACCAGAACCAGTCGCCGGTCATCTCGTGGAAGGGGCGGAAGACCAGCGGAAAGCCCAGTTCGCGGAAGACCGGGATGGCAAGCGTGTCGAGCTTCGTGAGGAACCAGTCCAGATCGGGGTTCGTCTTCCGGTCGGGGTTCGCGACGATCCTCCGGGCCAGGTCGCGGTCCGCGGCCCCTTCGCCCTCGGCGTAGAAACGGCCCGTGAGCCGTCCTCCCAGATGCCAGCAGTATCCCACGACGGCACCCCGCTCATGGGCGCGGCGCATCGCTTCGAGGTCGGCGCGGCGGAAGGCGGGGTCGCCGTACCACATCAGATCGCTCTCGACGAAGGCCGGATTGTCGCCCGTAACGTCGCGGATGTCCGATCCGTCGATTCGGGGTGTATGCGTGTTGTTGTAGCTGATCGTCAAGGCGTTGGCCATGCCGAAAAGCGTGTATCCCGATGCGGTGATCCGCTTCAGGGCGGCGTAGAGCTCCTCGGTGGCCCCGTCGCGTACGGGCTGCGAGGCAATGGCCTGGCAGAGTGTGCCGAGACCGAGGATCAGCAGGATGAGGCGTCTCATAATCCGCACATTTTTTCGGTTCGTTCGATCACCTCGAGGCACATGCGGCTGTTGTGGTAGGAGCACTTCCACGGTCCCGCCTTGTCGTCGTCGCGGTTGGGCGTGCCGTCGGCCCGGATGCTCCAGAACCACTCGCCGCCCTGGTGATCGATGATTTTGTCGTCGATATAGCGCCAGGCGGCTTCGGAACGCTGCAGCGCCTCGTCGTCGCCGAAGTGCTGGAAGAGGTTGAGGTAGCCGATCACGCTCTCGGCCTGCGGCCACCAGTGGCGGTCGCGGTCCGTGGTGCCGCGTTTCGGGTCGTGCTCGCAGATGATGCTGCCGTCCTCCTGCAACCCTTCGGCCGCAGCCTCGGCCAGGCGCCGCACGACGGGTTCCACGCGGCGGAGCAGGGCTTCGTCGCCCAGTTCGAGCGCCGCTTCGTGCAGCAGCCACGACCCTTCGATGTCGTGTCCGTAGGAGAAGGCGCTGCTGCGCACCTCCCAGTCGTCGCCGAAGAAGAGGTTGAAGTGTCCCGTGTGCGGATCGACGATCCGGGTGCAGAAGATCTCGATGAGCTCCCGGATCCGTGCGGCCAGACGCGGCTCCTTCCAGACGCGGTAGAGGTTCGTATAGGGTTCGAGGATGTGCAGGTGGGTGTTCATCGACTTGCGCTCGTTGGCGTCCTTGTCGCTCAGGCGCACGTCGCCGATCTCGCTCCAGTCGCGCCCGAGGGCCTCCCAGTAGCCGCCGGCAACTCCGTCGTAGGCGTGCTCCTCGACGCTCTCGAAGAGTGCCTTCGCGCACTCCAGGGCGCTCGTGTCGCCCGTGGCGCGGTAGTATTCGCTCATGCCGTAGATGGCGAATCCCTGGCTGTAGATCTGTTTTTTCGTGTCGAGCGCCTCTCCGCGGGCATCGACCGACCAGTAGACGCCGCCGTACTGCGGGTCCATGAAGTGGCGTTCGATGTACTGCTTGGCTCTTTGGGCGGCCTCCCGCAATGCGGGGTCGCCCAGGACGCGGTAGGCTGCGGCGAAGGTCCACAGCAGACGCATGTTGAGCACCGAGGCGCGCGGCGCATCGGGCCGCAGCTCGCCGCATCCGGTGATCTGCCCGTAGAATCCGCCCCGGTCGGGGTCGGCGGTTTTCAGCCAGAAGGGCAGGATGTTGCCGGTCAGCTCCCGGCGTACCTCTTCGGCCATGCGGCCGAGTGTTTCACGCTGTTTTGGGTTCATTTTTTCAGGTTGTTTCGGGTTTCCGTCCCGTCGGGGACGGTTCGGTTTCTTTGTTATTCGGCGTGCAGGTCGGGCATCCGGTCGCGCGTGAGGACCCGCTCGTCGCTGAAGATCGTGCGGAAATCCTGCGCGGAGTTGTCCTTGCCGCCGCTCGTGTAGTCGCCGTACCAGGGCATGAACCACGACCACATGTCGCCCTCTTCGAACATCGCCGAGGGCATCGGTACGCCCCCGCATTCGGAGAGGGTGAGCAGCTTGCGGCCCGAGGTGAGGGTGGCGAGCCGGTCGAAGGCCGTCTTGAGCGAGGCGTGGACGTCGGTCGTGGGGTAGGAGTCGTAGCCGACGATATCGACATATTCGTCGCCGGGATACCATGCGGGATCGTCGCCCTGGCTGGTCCATACCCAGATGAGGTTGTTCAGCCCCTCCTCCTGGAGACGCTCGAAGAGGTGGATCCAGAGCTTTTTGAAGGCTTCGGGGCCTTTGGCGCCCCACCAGAACCAGCCGCCCGAAGCCTCGTGCAGCGGACGCCACAGCAGCGGGATGTTGCGGTCGCGCAGGCGCTTGAGGTGGACGACGATACGGTCGATGTCGGCCTCTACGATGCCGTTTTCATAGCTTCCCGCAACGGTGGCCTGCGAGACGTCGAAATCGGTGTCGGCGGTGTAGAATCCCATCTGCGAAGGGTCGGTGTCGCCTTCGTGCTTCGGGACGTTCCAGTGCCACGAGGCGGCCATCAGACCGTTGGCGTCCCACCACTCCTGGGCCATCTGCAGGTCGGCGTATCCCGTCCAGTCGGGTTCGCCCCAGGCCAGGTGGATGTAATCGACGCACCACAGGGCCGGATAGTATCCCGTGGTGGTGTGGAGCCACTCCACCTCATCCATGTTCCACGATACGGAGGACATGGCGCCCGCGAGGACCTTCTGTCCGAACTGTTCGCACAGGAAGTCGTAGACGCGTACCGCTTCGGGGCTCGGATTCTCCGTGCAGAGGGTCGCCGAAAGCGTGAAACGGTCGGCGTCGAAGCCTCCGGCGGGCGGTTCGGGATCGGGCGTGTCGCCGGAGTTGTCGCCCGACGAGCAGGCAGCCGTCAGGACGAGGAGCGTCGAAAAGAGGAGATGTTTCATGCGTCAGAGGTATTTTTTGAAGAACTCCGTGCGTGCGGGCCACCATTCGGGTCCTACGTCGTGTCCGCAGCGCGGGAAGACGCGGTAGCACTTTTCGGTGCTGATGCGGTTGTATCCCGAGAAGTTGGTGTGCGGCGGGCATACTTCGTCCTGCAGGCCCACGCCCATCATGATCGGGCATTCGATCCACGGAGCGAGGTTCTTGATGTCGAAGTAGGAAAGGGTGCGGTAGAGCTCCTCGTCGGGGATTCCGAGCTCCTTCTGTCTGCGGAGCACCGGCTCGGCCGGCCAGTGGACGATGCGGAAGTAGTCGGGGTAGTCCGAGAGGAAGGGGATGTAGGGCGCTGCGGCGCGGATGCGGTGGTCGAGGGCGCAGGCCGCGAGGGTGAAGGCGCCGCCCTGGCTGCCGCCCTCGGCGAAGATGGCGTCCTGGCGCACCTCCTCGCGCGAGCAGACGAAGTCGATGGCGCGGACCAGATCCATGAAGGCGCCGCGGTAGTAGTAGTGCATCTTGTCGTCGAGACCCCAGGTGATCCAGTCTCCGTAGGTGTTTTCCGGTTCGTTGAGACCCTGCCCGCGTACCGAGAGGACGAACTCCGCGAAGTCGGGGTTGTTCGGGTCGGGACACCAGGGCTTCGATCCGTAGCCCATGTAGCCGACGATGACGGGATACTTGCCCCGTTTCACGGGACGGGCGTAGTAGCCCGATATGGTCTCGCCGCCGAGCGACTTCATGCGGACAAGGTAGATTTCGCGCACCTTGCTCGATTTCTCGGGCAGGAGCGTCATCTCATAACAGGGATCCACGGCGTCGAGTTCGGCGCGGGCCTCTTCCCAGAACTCCTTGAGGTCGGGCTGGGCATCGCCCAGCGAGACGATGGCCTCGGGTTCGAAGCCGATGTTGAAGCGGGCGACGCTGTCGGCGGCCGCGAGCGTGCAGCGGTAGAATCCCGGCGCGGGGGCCTGGAATTCGAAGCGCAGGGGCAGCTGCGCCCCGGCGGGTACGGTGGCCTGCTGCGAGAAGGCGCAGAGGGGCCGGTGGTCGTCGGTCTCGACGGTGAGCCGGACGCAGGTCGTGCCCTGCTGTGCGGCACCGTTCGTCAGCAGCAGTTCGACGGCGGGCCGTTCGGGGGCGTAGAATACGCCGTCCGCATGCGGAAGCACCTCGAAGGAGAGCTCCTGGGCCGTGCCCGGGAGCACCCCGAAGCATCCGCAGAGCAGTATGAATGCGATTTTTTTCATTTCCGGTCTTTGGGTTTTGGGTTGCCTGTGCCGCGGCGTCAGTGCTCCCGCAGCAGTGCGGCGTAGCGGGCCACGACGGCGAGCGTCGTGCTGTCGGTGGCGAATACGGAGTTCAGCCCCTGCTGTTCCTGGGCCGGGTCGCCCGTATAGTCGTCGCCGCGCTGCCAGTAGATGTGGTCGTCGGAGAGTTCGGCCAGGCCGCCCCAGGCCCAGAAGTTGCAACCCGAGAAGGCCCCGCCGCGGAGCATGTTTTCATGAATGCAGGAGAATACCGCCTCGTAGTAGCGGTCGCGGCACTGCGTCGTCGAGGCCTTGTCGAAGCGGAACCCGTCGCGCGGGAATCCGAACTCCTCGAGCACGATCGGTTTGCCGAGTCGTTCGGCTACGGCCAGATGCTCGTCGATATAGGCGCGCGTATTGGCGATCGCCGTGTCGAGGTTGGCGCCGACATCCTCCTTCTGGATCCAGCCCCAGTTGTAGGGCCAGATGTGGATGGTCAGGTAGTCGATGTTGGGATCGGCATGCACCGTTTCATAGAGCGCCAGGTCGACTTCGCACCCGTATTTGCCTTCGCTGCCGGTCGAGATCAGGTGGTTGGGGTCGAGCGAGCGGATGAGGGCCGCAACCTCGCGCATCCACTTCGTGTAGCCCGGTTTTGCGGCCTCGCTGAAGGCGCGCGGCTCGTTGCCGATCTGCCACGACATGATGGCCGGGTCGTCGATGTATTTGCGTCCCGTGTAGGCGTTCGTCCGCGAGACGATGAAACGGACGTGGTCGGCGAAGAGACGGTGGGCCTCCTCGTTGTCGGCATATCGGGCGACGTAGTCGCGGAAGGTTTCCCAGCCGTCGATGGCCGGGATGGGCGCCTTGCCGCAGCCGACCCACTCGAGGTACTGCGAATAGCCGCCGGACCACTCCCAGCTGTTGTTCAGGTAGAGGATGGCGTACATGCCGCGCTTGCCCATCTCGGCGAGCAGGAAGTCCAGTCCGTCGAGGAGCTCCTCGTTGTAGACGCCGGGTGCCGTCTGGAGGGTAGGCTCCACCTTCGAGGGGACGCCGGCCTCACCGTCGGCTCCGACGAGGATGCGCAGGTTGTCGATGCCTGCCTCCTTGAGGAAGTCCAGTTCGTGCAGCAGCCGTTCCCGGTTGCCGCCTTCGCCCTTCGATCCGAGGATCGCGCCGTACCAGAAGTTGGTGCCCACATAGGCGTAGGGCTCCTCACCGATGAAGAAGCGGCCGTCGCGCATCGTTACGAAGGGCTGCTGCTCCGCCGTCGGGGCGCAGGCCACGGCCGCTGCGGCCATGGCGCTGCATATCATTGTCTTGAATCGCATGGTTTCCTTTTTTAACGGTCGAACTCGGCGTCTACATGCGTGCATTCGCGCGTCTTGAGCAGCGGCAGCCGGGGATTCGAGGGCGAGGACTCGGCCTTCGTGTCGCTGATGTGGAGATTGTCGACCCGTACGGCCTCGATGGCGTGCGTGTGGTAGGGGCGGAAGGTGCAGGAGCGGTCCCACGAGATGACACCCTGGTTGAAGTAGACGTTCCGGGCATGCTCGATGTAGATTGCGGGAATCTCGCTCTCGAAGAGCTCCTTGCCCTGGACGATGTTGGGCCGCAGGTCGAAGTTGCCGCCGGCCCGCTCCTCCCAGGCTCCGGTCCGCATGCGGAACTCGAAGTTGGTGAAGGTGAGGTTCTCGATCGCCGACTCGTCGGACGAGTAGATGACCATCGAGTTCTCGGCCGAGGCCGTAACGTTCGTGAAGTGGATGTTGCGGATCATGCCCACCGGATTGTCCGGGACGCCGCGCATGGCCGAGGTCTTGATCGGCTCGCCGTTGCCCCACCAGTCGCCCGAGTGCAGGCGCGTCTCGATGCGGATGTTCGAGAAGCAGACGTTGTCCAGGCCTCCCGAGTCGCGCACGGTCATGTTGATGCCGCAGTTCGAGTCGTAGATGACGATGTTGCTGAAGTTGTAGTTCGACATCGGGTTCTGATCCCAGCCGCCGATGCGGATGGCGCTCGAGCGCGAGCGCAGGATGCAGTTCGAGACGTTGATGTTCTGCGACGGGCGGCGTATTCCGCGGAATCCCGGGTCGCCGAAATGCTCGGCGTATCCGGCCAGCACGATGGCGTCGTCGCCGCAGGAGAAATGGCAGTCCGAAACATCGACGTTGCTCGACGAGATGATGTCCAGGCCGTCGCTGTTGGGGATGAGCAGGTTGTTGTCGATGGTCAGGGCGTGTACCTTCACGCGGTCGCAGTGCACGATGACGAAGGTCCAGTAGGGGGCGTCGATGCAGGTGAAGTCCGAAAGGCGCACGTCCGTGCAGTTCGAGAAGACGATCATCTGGTGGAAGCGATCCTTCGGATTCAGCGGGCCGTCGCCCACGCCGCCGTCGAGCTTGCGGAAGTCGGCGCCCTGGCGGATGTAGTTGAGCACGTCGCCGAGGATCCGCTTGGGATGGTCGGCCTCCATGAACTCCATGCCCTGGCCGAAGATGGTGCCGTTGCCCGTGATCGAGACATTGTGGCAGTCTTCGGTGTAGAAGACGCCGTCGAGCTCCTTGCTGTGGCGCGTGTATTGCGTCAGGTCGGTGGTGGCGATCAGCCGTGCGCCGGTCTCGAAGCGGAATTCGACGTTCGAGCGGAGGTTGATCGTGCCGACCAGGTAGTCGCCCGCGGGGACGTAGACCACGCCGCCGCCGGCCGTGCCGCAGGCGTCGATGGCCGACTGGATGGCCCGGGTGGCGAGTTGGCGGCCGTCGGCGACGGCTCCGTAATCGAGGATGTTGTAGATCGCGGCGTGGGCCGAAATTCCGAGGAGAAGGCTCACGGCGGCCAGAATGAATCGTTTCATGAGATTTTGTTTCGGTTTGTTTCGCTATGGGTTATGCACGGATATGCGCGGACGGGATGCGTCCCGGCCATTCCCCGGCCGGGACGATCTTTCGATGTCCGTAACTATTTGATTTTGCTGATGCGGACATTGTCGATGCACCAGTAGGACTCCTTCATGGTTCCGGCGGCGTGGAAGACGAACTGGGCCTGTGCCGTATTGATCCACGACGCGATGTCGGCAACGGTCTCCGTCAGCGGTATGGTGCAGGTGCGCCACTCGCCCGTGGGGAAAGTCTCGTCTCCGCCCCAGCGGTAGTCGGACTGACCGCCCTCGATCGGGATGATCATCAGGATGGGGTCGGCGAGGGCCTTCACGGCGTAGCATTCGAACTTGATGGCGTAATCTGCGGCGTTGGTGTCGAAGTCGGCCGGGCGGTTGCCGATCAGCGGCCAGTCGAAGCCCTGCCATGCCCAACCGCCCACATAGGTGTTGTGGTAGCGCATGTATTTTCCCGAGATGCCGGCCGGGTCGTCGGCTTCGCCGTGGTCGGGGTCATTCGGGCCCGAGACATAGGCGATCTTGTAGGTGTCGTTCCAGGAGTTGCCCTCGAAGGTCTGCAGCAGGCAGTCGCTGTCCTTGTACTTGCCCGGACATTCGGCGGTCATGATGTCGCTCACGAGCGTCAGCTTCGAGTTGGCGGGGGCGTTGCCCGGAACCTGTACCGTAACGCTGGTCTTGTTGGCGGCGACGATCGGTGTTTCGACATCGCCGAAGCGTACCACGCCGCTGTCGGGCGTCATGCCGTAGAGATCGAAATAGCTGCCGGAGATGACCAGGGTCGATCCGGCGGGGGCGTACTCGCAGCTCATGCCCGAGACGACGAGTTCGGGAACGGTAACCTCGAGCGGGTACTCCACGTTGCGGCCCTGCTTGTCGGTGAGTTTGATCTTGTTGTCGACGACGGTCGGCACGATGTAGGGGACGCGGACGAGGATCGACCCGTTCACGGGGATCATGTCGGTGGGTTTCACGGCCTCGACGTCGTTGATGAAAATGGTGGCTACGTTGTTGAGATTCTTGCCTTCGACCAGAATCAGCTGGTCGAGGGCGGCTACGCTGATGGGTTCGTAGGTTTTGGGATTGACGATGCGGGAAACTTCCATGGGGCCGTCGGTGGTCTTCACCAGCCATGTGGAATCATCCTCGCATCCGGCATATGTCAGACACGACAGAGCTATGAAAAGGCTCAATAACCTCGTTTTCATGTTTTTGCGGTTGTTTTTGGGTTTAGCTTCGGACCGACATGAACGCAACCAACCGACAAAAAACCGATGCGCAAAGCATGTAAACGACCGGGTTGAATCAAGGTTTACGATACAAAAGTATAATACTGCGGCGACATATGCAAATTTTTGCGCTGCTTTTTTGTCGGATTTTTGCGGCATTGCCGATGTTTCTCGTATTTGCCAACGGGTTTGTATTTTCGAGGCTGCATCTTTGCAACCTGTTAATATATATATTAATATGTGTGATAAAAAATAGGGGGATTCCGACAGTGCGGATATTCTTCCGGGTGTCGATTCATTTCCATTCTTCCGAAGTGGAAAATTCACGGGATTGTTATGAAAGTATCATAGTTTAGTGTATTACCATCAATTGCATGCCATAAAAAAGCCTAATTTTGTCCTACAAAACCAGGGACCGACACTCCTGCCAACCGAAAAACCATGTCAAAGTCTAACATTTAAAACCATCTTGTATTGACTTAAAACTTCTACGAATGAAACGAATCATTACGTTGTGTTTCATGTTCCTGTGGTCGGGAATCCTTGCGGGATATGCCCAAAACGACAAGAACATATCGGGCACGATCATCGACGGAACGACCAACGAGCCTCTGATCGGTGCCACGGTAATTGCCACGGGGACCCAGATCGGTACCACGAGCGGTGCCGAAGGAAAGTTCCAGCTGTCCATTCCTTCTTCGGTCAAGACGCTTGATGTCAGCTTTATAGGATATGTATCGCAAACGGTGTCCCTCACCGGGACCGGTGATCTGAAGATCCGCCTGCAGCCCGATGCCGAGAATATCGACGAGATCGTCGTGATCGGTTACGGTGCCGTGAAGAAGAGCGACCTGACGGGCTCCGTCGCTTCGGTCAAGTCGAGCGACCTGATGAAATCCAGCCCGATGAACGCCCAGCAGGGTATGCAGGGCCGCGTCGCCGGTGTGAACGTGCTGGCGAGCGACGGTGCCCCCGGCGGCGGCATCTCGATCCAGATCCGCGGTACCAACTCCTTCCTGGGAAATACCGAGCCGCTCTATGTGATCGACGGTGTGCCGATGACCACCTCGAACAGCCAGGAGTCGATTTCGCTCGACTCGGACAACATCTCCTCGCGCAATGCCCTCTCGTTCCTCAACCCGGCCGACATCGAGTCGATCGAGGTACTCAAGGACGCCTCCTCGACGGCCATCTACGGATCGCGCGGTTCGAACGGCGTCGTGCTCATCACCACCAAGTCGGGTCAGAGCGGCGAGGCGAAGATCAACCTCAACTATACGCTCTCCGTGGCGTCGGTAACCAAGAAACTGCAGATGCTCTCGCCGCGCGAGTATGCCGAGTATCAGAACCAGGCCTACATCAACACACAGCTCATCAACGGTATGACCTCCTTCTCGCCGAGCACGCTTCCCTATCCGGGTTTCATGAACGAGGAGACGGGCGAATATTCGAAAGGCCCCGAGGATTTCGACGCCTCGAACCACACCTACTGGCAGGATCAGATCTTCCGCACGGCCGTGAGCCACGACCTGAACCTCAACATCAGCGGCTCGGGCAAGGGCCTCGACTATTCGTTCAGCGGCGGCATGCTGCGGCAGCAGGGTACGATCATCAACTCGGACTACTCGCGTTACAATTTCAAGGCCAACGTGAACAAGCAGCTCAAGCGCTGGATCAAGTTCGGCACCTCGACCAACTTCTCCTATTCGCTGTCGAACATGCTGAAGAACGCCACCAACTCGTGGAACAACGGTAACGAGGGCGTGATCCGTTCGGCACTCTACTTCCCCTCGACCTATACGATGGACGACCCGCTGCTCGACCGCGACGGCTACCAGATGGTAACCAATCCGGTGGACTATGCCAATGCCCTCAACCAGAACAAGAACTACAATATCTATACGTCGAACTACGCACTGATCACCCTGGCCAAGGGATTGATGTTCAAGACTTCGCTGGGCTACAGCGCCTCGCTGAACTACGCCAACCAGTACTACAACCGCGATCTGTGGGAGGGCCGCGAGCCGATCAACGGCAAGTCGGCCGCCGGCGACAACTCCTGGACGTCGCTCGTCTTCGACAACCTGCTGATGTACAACCGCGACTTCGGCAAGCACAACATCAGCGCCACGCTGGGTACCTCGTGGGAGTCCTCGAACTGGTACAACAAATCCGTAGCGGTGCAGGGCTTCGGCTCGGACCTGACGAACGGATGGCTGCTGGGCGATGCCGGCGAGCTGGTTTCGGCCACTTCGTCGAAGGGTGAGTCGCAGCTCTTCTCGATCATCATGCGCGCCGCCTACAACTACGACAACCGCTACTATGTAACCTTCACCGCCCGCGAAGACTATTCGAGCAAGTTCACCAAGGGCAACCGCGGCGCCTTCTTCCCCTCGGTCGGCGTGTCGTGGCGTCTCTCGGAGGAGAAGTTCATGGAGGGCCGCGCCCGCGAGATCATCACCAACCTCAAGCTGCGTTACAGCTACGGTATGTCGGGCAACCAGGCGATCAGTTCCTATGCGACCTTCGCGAACATGACCGCCGCAAACTATCCCTTCGGCGGTACGGTGATCAACGGTTATGCCACCGATATCTACAGCCCGGGCAACAAGAAGCTGAAGTGGGAGACCACCTACCAGCACGACGCCGGTATCGACCTGCAGCTCTTCAACCGCATCGATCTGACCGTCGATGTCTACCGCAAGATGACCAAGGACCTGCTGCAGCAGCGCCAGAAGGCCACCTCGACGGGTTTGAGCCGCGTGCTCGACAACTTCGGATCGGTGCTGAACCAGGGCCTCGAGATCTCGCTCAACGCCAACATCATCACACGCAGCGACATGCACTGGTCCATCGGCGGTAACATCGCCTTCAACGAGAACAAGATCGTCGAGCTCGGCACCGACCGCCAGTTCCCCAACACGCTGTGGAACTCCTTCAAGCCCTTCGTACTCGAGGAGGGCCGCCCCATCGGCCAGATCATGGGCTTCGTCGAGGACGGCATCTGGAGTTCGCGCGAGGAGATCATCAACAGCGCCCAGTTCCAGAAGCTCTATCCGGGCTATACGGTCGATTCGTACGACGATGCCACCGAGAAGCTCATCGACAAGAACTGGCTGGGAGAGATCCGTTACAAGGACCTCGACGGCGATGACGAGATCACCGACAACGACATCGACTACATCGGCGAGACGAGCCCGAAATACACCTACGGTTTCAACACCTCCTTCTCGTACAAGGGCTTCGATCTGAACGTGCTCTTCCAGGGCGTTCACGGCAACCTGATCCTCAACCAGCCGCTCATCCGCTGGTACAACGTCGGTGAGTCGCGCAACATGCCGGTGGATATTCTCAAGGAGTCGTGGAGCCCCGAAAATCCCGACGGTACGGCCCCGAAGAACTATACGACCTACGACCGTACGGTACGCGTTTCGAAGCGTTATTTCGAGGACGGTTCCTACCTGAAGCTGCGTTCGGTAAGCATCGGCTACACCTTCGAAAACCCGATCAAGGGTATCGGCAGCCTGCGTATTTCGCTCTCGGGCAACAACCTCTGGACGCTGACCGACTACTCGGGTTACGATCCCGAAGTAAACTCGTTCGGTTCCGACCCGCAGACCCGCGGTATCGACAGCGGCGCCTATCCGCAATCGCGTTCCTTTATTTTCGGTGTAAATCTCACTTTCTAACAGACCACAAAGATGAAAAAAACAATCATATCCATTGCTCTTGCCACGCTGCTCGCATCGTGCAGCCTGGAGGAGGTGCCCTATCAGCAGAACGCCGAGGCGCTGGCCAAGGATCCCCAGGGTGCCGAGCAGCTCGTAACGGGTATCTACAACACGTTCTGGAGCTCCTACATGATGAAAAAGACCTATCAGGAGTGGACCGACATGGACCACGACCTGAACTCGGCGCCGCTGTGGGTCGTATCGGGTGCAGGCCAGGGCAATGTAACGACCCACTGGGGTTATGACGGCGATTCGGACCTGTTCAACGTCTTCTACCGCATCATCAGCCGCTGCAACGCCGCAAAGGAGGCGCTCGAAGGGGCGGACCTCTCGGTTCCGTCGATCGAGCAGCGCTACGGCGAGGTATTGTTCCTGCGCGCCTGGGCCTATTTCCACCTGGTCCGCATGTACGGCCCGGTTCCCCTGCGTCTTACCTCCATCACGGATGACGCCTGCCCGCGCTCTTCCGTGCCCGACGTGTACGAGGTGATCGTCGATGACCTCACGAAGGCGATCGAGCACCTCTATTATCCCAGCCAGGGCGTCGTGGGCGGCTGGGGTCATGCCGACCGTACGGCGGCCCGCATCCTGCTGGCCCGCGTCTACTGTACGATGGCTTCGGGCAAGCTGGCCGGAGAGGGCGTAACGATGTACGCCGACATCTGCGACCAGTCGTCGCAGACCTCCGAGACGATCGACGCCAACCCCGTGCCGAACGTCTGGACGAAGTTCACGACGCAGAAGGTCATGGGTTCGCGCATGGAGGACGGTTATGCGTCGTTCGACGCCGAGGAGCTCTACGAGCTGGCCAAGGTGCAGTGCGATTCGGTCATCAAGCGCCGCGGCATCGACTTCGACCTGATGCCCGAATGGAAGAACCTCTGGGGCAGTGCCAACTACCGCAACAAGGAGTTCGTCTGGGGTATCGCCGGTTATGAGATGGACGACTTCCGTACGGAGGGCGGCCCGTGGTACTACACGCCGGCAGCCTATGGCGGCGGCGGTTATGTGGCCATTTCGGACGGCTGCTGGCAGATGTTCGACTACGACATCAACTCCGACCAGAACGACACGCGTGCCACCGACGGCGTCTTCCACTACTGGAAGAACGGCACCTACGAGGCCGGCAAGCAGTGGTACCGCTTTCCCTCGGGCGACATGCACTACAATACGGCTCCCGACGGCATGAAGCCCGACGACAGCGACGAGTATGTCAAGGACGGTCCCCGTTCGGAGACGGGATGGTACCGCCCGGCCGCCTACCTGACCAAGTACTACATGGGCAGCGACATCACGAACCCCGTTCCGGTCTATGAACAGGGCAGCTCGAAAAACGCCTTCGACATCATCCTGATCCGCAATGCCGAGGCCTACCTGCTGCGTGCCGAGGCGCTCAACGAGCTGGATCGTCCCCAGGAGGCATGCGCCGACCTGAACGTCATCCGCGACCGCGCCCATGCCAAGCGTTACAACGAGACGGACAAGGAGCTGCTGCGCAGCTACATCTTCCAGGAGCGCGGCATCGAGTTCCTGCAGGAGTTCAACCGCCGTTTCGACCTGATCCGCTGGGGCATGTATCTTAACGTGATGAATGCCACGAAGATGATCATCAACTCCTCGGGCGAGGCCGTATCGCTCGTGCGTGCCGAGAGTGCGCTGCTGACGGCCGTGCCGCGTGCCGAGCTTACCTCCAACCCGCTCTTCGGCGAGAACAACCCGGGCTATTGATGCCCCGAAGCGATGCTGCAACATGAAGACAGGACCGGATGGTCCTGTCTTCATGTTGTTGCAGCCGTCAATATTCAACATCAGGATCGGAACGCCCAAAAACGGAACACCATGAAACATTCATTCTGTCTTTTCCTTCTTCTCCTGTGCTTCGGCTGCGGCCGGCTGTCGGCACAGGATTATGTCAATTATCCGCTCCCGCAGCGGCCCGATACGCTGCGGATCCTCGGCGTGGGCAACAGCTTCACGGACGACGGCATGGCCTATCTTCCCGAGCTGCTCGAAGCGGCGGGCATCCGGAATGTCGTGCTGGGGCGGCTCTACATCGGGGGCTGCTCGCTCGAACGCCACTGCCGGGAATACGAGGCCGGGAATGCCTCCTACATCTATTACAAATCGACCGAAAACCGCTGGGAGACGATCTCCGAACAGGCGACGCTGCTCGACGGACTGACCGACGAACGGTGGGACATCGTCGTCCTGCAGCAGGTTTCGGGCCTTTCGGGCCTCTATGAATCCTATCAGCCCTGGTTCGACCGTCTGGTCGGGATCGTGCGGTGGCATTGCCCCCATGCCGGGGCCTGCATCGCCTGGCAGCAGACCTGGGCCTATGCCGGCACCTCGGATCACGGGGATTTCGTGCGTTACGGGCGGGATCCGCAGCGGATGTACGAGGCGATCACCTCTTCGGTGCGGCGGCTTCAGGAGGAGCGTCCCGTCGATGTGGTGATCCCGTCGGGCACGGCGATCCAGAATCTGCGGCATACGGAGCTGTGTGATTCGCTCGAACTGACACGCGACGGCTATCATCTCGGTCTGGGAGCAGGCCGCTATACGGCGGCCTGTACCTGGTTCCAGGCGCTCGTGGCTCCGGTTTTCGGAACGACCCTTGCGGAAAACGACTGCCGGCTGGAGGGTACTCCCTACGCGCTGACACCCCGTGAAGCGGAGCTTTGCCGCGAAGCGGCCCGCCGGGCCTGCATCCGCCGCCTGTCCGTATGGCTCGGGCCTGTGGGCTGCGAACCGTAGGCCGCTTCCGGAAAAGCCCGCAGCGGCGGTACGGTCCGTATCCCGCGGATATGGTACTCGTTTAGCCATTGCTGCCATTCTGTTAGCCAATTCGGCCCCGACGTTCGGAAATCTGCTCCGCCCTTTTTATATTTGTGCATACCGGCGCAACATGCGATAAACGACCTGAACCATGAAGAGACTTCTTTTGATGTGCCTGAGCCTCGGAGCCATGCACCTGACGGGTGTCGCGAATCCTCCCGTCGAACCGCGTATCCTTCCGGGAACGACCTCGGCGACGGAGGCCGTGGTATTTTGGGAGCTCCCCGAGGATTATGAAGCGATCCGCCATTATGTGGTACGCGTCAATGGACGTAAAGCCGGCGTTACGGAGCACAACAACCTGCGCATCTCCGGATTGCGGCCCTCTTCGGCCTATCGTGTGAAGGTCAGCGCCGTGGATGCCTCCGGACGGGAGCATGAGGCCCGGGCGGTCGAACTGAAGACCTTGCCGGCACCCGAGATTTTCGATGTCCGGGATTTCGGGGCCCGCGGCGACGGGCAGACCCTCGATACGGAGGCCATCCAGCAGGCAATAGATGCCTGTACGCCTTACGGGGAAGTATATATTCCGGCCGGAGATTACCTGACGGGGGCTCTTTTTATCCGGAAAAGCAACATCAGCCTGCATCTTGCCGAAGGGGCGACGCTGCGGGCCGTGAACAACCTCGGCCATTTTCCCATGGTCAGGACCATCTATGAGGGCTGGGACAAGGAGGTCTTCTCCAGTGTGCTCAATATCGGCGAGCTGTACGGCGACCGTTACGAAAACATCCGCATATACGGAGGCGGAACGATCGACAACCAGGGCAGCGTCCTGGCCGACCAGCAGACCCGCAACCTGAGCCGCATGGCCCGGTCCCACGGCATGCCCGTCATCCGATGCGATAACGTGGCCCTGGACGGCATAACCATTACGAATCCCTGCACCTGGAACGTGCATCCGCTGCTCTGCGACGGGTTCACCACCTACGCCTGCCGGCTGGTTTCGGCTGGTTTCGGCCTGAGCAATGCGGATGGATGGGACCCCGACTCGTCGTCGGACTGCTACCTGCTGGAGTCGGAACTCGACGGGCAGGACGACAACATTGCGATCAAATCGGTGGTCTATACGGCGGAGGACGGCACGCGGGTGCTCAAGCCTTCCGAGAATATCTATGTCAGCCACTGCCGGTTCATCCGGGGCGGAGGTCTGGTCGTCGGGGCGGAGGTCCCGGCCGGCGTGCGCAACGTCTGGTTTACGGATTGCGTCGTGGAGCAGAGCGACCGGGGGCTGCATGTCTGCAGCCGTCCTTTCGGAACGCGTCCTGTCGAGGATATCCATTTCCGGGATATCGAGATCCGGAATACCGGCTGTTGGGGAATCAACGTTACGGTCTGGTATTGGGTTCCGGGTTATCAGCCCGGGGCCTATGCGCCCGAGGAGCTGCTGCCCGTGCGCAACATCCGTTTCGAGAATATCCATATCGCCCATGCCGACGGAAATCCGATTCAGGTGCTGGGCGTTGCGGAGCAGCCCATGAAGCAGATCTCGTTCCGCAACGTGGCGATCGACGAGAGCCAGTACGACGTCTTGCTGCGCAACGTCCGCGGCGTGCAGTTCGAGAATGTGCAGGTCGGTTCCCGCTATTGGATTCTGGACGGGGCCGAGCAGGTCGTATGCGATGCGGCGACTTCCGAACCCCGGCCGATGAAGTATCCCTACAAGCTGGTCGATCCGGATGCGACCTATCGTGTCAAGGCGCTGTATGCCAACCTGCACAAGATCGCGCGCAGCGGGCGGTTCCTCTTCGGTGCGCAGGATGCCACAGCCTCCGGATACGGATGGAACGACGACTCGGGGCGCAGCGACATCGAGCGGATATCGGGGAAGAAACCGGCCTTCTACAGCTGGGATTTCATGGATATCGTGGATGCGGAGGGCAACCTGAAACCCGAAGCGGAGAAGGTGCGCCGCCTGACCTGCCAGGCTTTTTACGAGGGCGGAGTGATCTCCTATTGCTGGCATGCGCCCAATCCGGTTACGGGCGGCAGCTTTTACGATACTTCCGAACGTGTCGTGGAGCGGATTCTGCCCGGCGGGTCGCACCATGCGAAATTTACAGCCATGCTGGACCGCATTGCGGCCTACAGCCGGACGCTGGTCGGCAAAAACGGCGAGCTGATTCCGGTGATCTTCCGTCCGTGGCATGAATTCGACGGCGACTGGTTCTGGTGGGGCCGCAAGACCTGCACCCCGGAGGAGCTCAAGGAGCTGTATCGCTTCACGGTTACCTATCTGCGCGACCGGTGCGGCGTGCACAATTTCATCTATTGTTTCTCGCCGGACATCAATTTTACCACGACCGAGGAGTATCTGACGCGTTATCCGGGGGACGAGTATGTCGATATCGTGGCTCTGGACAACTACTGGCTGTACCGTTATGCGGAGAAGAACCTCGATCATGCCCACCTGCGGTTGAAGATCATCTCCGATTATGCCCGGGCCACGGGCAAGGTCGCGGCCCTTTCCGAGACGGGCCAGGCGTCCATAGATGATCCGGAATGGTTTACCGGACGCCTCCTGAAGTCGATCTACGGATATCCGGGCGAGCCGGTGGAGTTGGCCTATGTGGCCGTTTGGCGCAACAGCACGCGGGGATTCTATACGCCCTACGAAGGCCATCCCGCGACGGAAGATTTTCTGAAGTTCCTCGATGACGAACGGGTGGTTACCGCATGGCCTTACGACTGGCTGGGCATGTATTATCACCTGACGGAGTGAGCGGCCGTGCCGCAGCTGCGGCCGGAAAACGGGGCGTTGCCGCCGGTGGGTTCGGTGGGCCGTATTTTCGGCGTATTCCGGGTGCCGTCACGAGGCCCGGAGCTGTACGGGCGTTCGGCATGGTAAAAGACTACACGATTTCGGTTATGAAGAAAAGTATGTGGATATGGGGGCTTTGTCTGCTCGTTGCGGCAGGCGCGGCCCGGGCGCAGGTGCGCGAGTTTCGGGCGGATGACCCGAATGTGAATTATGTGGGGCGGGTGCTGTTCGACGGGGCGGGTGCGGCCCGATTCGACTGGGTCGGGACGGCTTTCCGGTTCCGTTTTTCCGGGAACTCCTGTGCCGTACGGGCTTCGGACACAAAAAAGAGCTTCTATCTGGTCTTCGTGGACGGCAAGGCGGTCGGCGAGGCGGTTGTCGAGGGCTCGGATCGGCAGATTCTGCTGGCGGAAGGGCTGGAGGCGGGGCCCCATACCCTGATGGCCTTCAAGCGCACCGAGGCCGGGGAGGGAGCCACGACGCTGCATGCGATCGTGCTGCCGTCGGGAGGCCGTCTGCTGCCCTGGTTCGGCTCTCCGGAGCGAAGGATCGAATTCATCGGCAATTCGATTACCTGCGGATTCGGGGCCGATACGGCCGATCCCGATGCCCGGTACTGTCCCGAGACGGAGAACGCCTATCACTCCTATGCGGCGATTGCGGCCCGTTATTTCGGGGCCGACTGCACGATGATCGCCCATTCGGGGCAGGGTGTCGTCCGCAATTACGGAGACCCCGAGCCGTTGTCGGAGTGCACCATGCTCGACCGGTACGGCAAGGTTTTCGACGATCCCGACGCTCCGGACTGGAACTTTGCGTCGTGGCGGCCCCATGTGGTCGTGATCGAGCTGGGAACCAATGATTTCTCGGTGGGGGCGACGCTCGATCCGGAGGATTTCGTCTCCGGGTATCTCCGTCTGATTGCCGCCGTGCGCCGTGCGTATGGTTCCGTTCCGGTACTGTGTCTCTCGTCGCCGCTCTCTTCGGACGATGCCTTGTTCGCCGCCGTGCGCCGTGCCGCTGCGGCCGCCGGCGACAATGTCCGCTTCGTCCCGATACTGCCTTCGATTCTTGATCACGGAAGCGACGTGGGGGCGGGGCATCCCAATTATTCGGGGCACCGGAAGATCGCCATGGCGTTGATTCCCTATCTCTCTTCGGCAACGGGATGGCCGTGCGGCGATCGGGCCGTGGAGTGATCTCTTCAGCCGAGGATGTATCCTGCGTCGGTTTTGCGGACCCGGCCCTGGGCGAGGAGCTGGGCGAGGGCCCGTGAAAGCGACGGGCGCGTAACGCCCAGAACGAAGGCCGTCTGCTGCAGGTTGTGGATGGAGTGGTTCTCCTGCAGGTAGCCCATTACGCGGGAGGAGAGGGTCTGCAGGGCGAATTCGTTGAGCTTGCGGCTCAGGTAGAGGCTGTGGTCCGAGAGGTCCCGGAGAAAGTTGTGCAGTACGGTGTTGTCCTGTTCGAGCAGCTCCCGGATGTAGGTCCGGTCGATGAACCACAGCCGGCTGTCGTTTTGTGCGATGATCGTTACGGGGTAGATGTTCTCCGTGGCGAAGATGAAGGGCGAGGCTACGATGTCGGGGGCCGTGAGGGGGTCGAGGATGAACTCCCTCCCTTCGTGGCTGGTCATCCGTGCATAGACGCTCCCTTCGCACAGCAGCATCAGCGTCCGGCAGACATCGTTCTGAAGGGCGATCGTCTCGCCCTTGCGATAATGCCCCATCCGGCTGTTCGATCGGTCGAGGATCGGGTCCACGATGCTGCGGTCGCTTCCCCTGAAAAGGGGCATGTCGTAAATTTCACAATCCATTGTTTCGGCTTCTCCGTTCCGCGGCTGTTGCAGCCGCGGTTTTTTCGTATCCGATACAAAATTAACCATAAGTTTCCGTTCGGTCAATCTCCGCGCGGGTTTTTCTCTGCCGTTTTCCGGATGCCGCGCTCCGGCCGTAACATATGTTACCGGTTTTGTCGTTCCGGGGCTCTATTTTTGCACCCGAATCGGGCAAATCCGGATGCCGGGCAGGTCGGCCCGCCCGCCGGAAAGGCCCGATGGATCGAAACAAGCAAACAAGCAAACCGATGAAGAGAATCGTTACAGTATTTTTATGGAGCCTGCTGCTGACGGCAGCCTCGTGCGCGCATGAGGCATGGCCGGAGCCCGATCGGTCGGGAGCCTCTTCCGGAGCGGTCTTCAGCCTTTACAGCGCGGAGTATGACGATGCGGTATCCCGGGCGACCCTCGGCGAGGGACGCTACGACCGGGTGGAGTTCTGTATCGTGGACGCCTCGGGCGCGGCAGTCCCCAACCTGAAGGGTGCCTATGATGCCGACGCCGCGCAGATTCGGGTCGAGGGGTTGCACGAAGGCGACTACCGCCTGCTTGTCCTGGGTATCCGGGGCGATGCCGCCGCGGACGGCGCGACCGTCCATGCGATCAGCCATGCCGGCGAGGAGTGGATCACCTTCCCCGAGGAACTCCGCAAACCGTTGGAGGCGGAGTATTTCTATTCGCAGACCCCCTTCTCGGTCGTCGTGCACGGCAGTGCCGACGGCAATACGGAGGAGGTGCTTCTTGCGGAGCAGGTCGTGCAGCACCGGATCGTCGGACGGGTGGATTTCTCCCTTTCGTTCCGCAATGCCCAGGTTGAGGCGGCGCTTCGCGAAGCCTCTGTCGAAGTGGGGGAGTACCGTTTCCGTACCGCCGTGACCGGCGACGGAACGCTGGCGGGCGAAGGCTTCGGAAACTTCGACGCCCTGGACCTTTCGCAGGGCGGTTCGTGGCTCTTCCTGCCGACGGTCGATGGCGCGGCGCTCCGCGGCGAGGTGACTGTCCGTACGCGCAACTACCTCGGCACGGATGTCTCCCGCAGCTTCGCCTTCGACCTGCATTCCGTGGAGCCCAACCGCATTGCGGAGGTCCGTACCGAGGTCGTGCATCCCGACGACACGTCGGCCACGCTGTTCCTTACCGAGAAGGCCTACGCCGCGGGCAATCATGCCCTCATCCTTCAGGACAGCGAACCCAAGGAGGTCTATACGGACCCTGCACAGCGGAAGTTCAACACCGCCGCGCCGCTTCAGGTTGCGGCGACCGATGCCGGGGAGCTTCATGTGCGGTTCTATTCGCCGCGGGACCTGGGGCAGGTGCTCATCCGCGCCCGCATTCCCGCCGTCGATACGGAGTTCCTCGACGTGGCCTATTTTGACCGCGTCCCGGCCTTTGCGGATTTCCGGGCACGGTTCCCCTTCATTGAGCGCGAGGGTATGGCCCGTTCGGAGTCGGGACGCTGGGTCCGCATTCCCCGTCTGGAGGCTGCGGCGCTCGACGGCATCGAATTCCGCATCGAGTCGGCGGATGCCTACTGGGAGAAGCTCTGCGCCATCAAGCACGGCTGGACGATCGCCTTCAGCCTCTACGGCGGCGATCCCGACCGGGCGGACGGCGGTCCCGTGGGCAACTGGATGGGTATCCGTCCCGTGCACTGCCGCGAGGTGGTGGCCCTGTTCCTCAACTTCACCTACATGATCGACATGCCGGAGCATGAGGAGATACTCCGTGCCAACGAAGACCGTCTCTACGGCAACGGCGGCGTGAACGACAAGGTTACGGCCGAGACGGTGCTGCGGCAGATGCGGCAGTCGCGGACACTCAACGTCGGGCTGGTCTATCCGGGCAACGGGGTCATCGGCCTGGGCGGCGGTTCGACATTCGGGGCTTACCAGCAGGCGTGGCTCCAGCACTATTTCAACACCTATTCGTGCGAGATCATGTTCCACGAGCTGGGGCATGTCATGGGGTACAACCACAGCAGTTCGTTCACCTACGGACCCTGGGCCCAGGAGCTTATGAACCGTTTTTATGTGGAGCATATCTCCCAGATGCCCATCGACTCGCCGAGTTACCTGAACAGCAGCAAGAATCCTAATCTGTACAAATAAGCGATGAACGCATTATCCAGAATATGCATTGTGGCAGCCGTTGCTGCCGTTCTGCTCCCGGGATGCCGCCGCGAGGATCCGCAACCGGCGTCCGGGGAGACCCTGACCTTCGGGGTCCGCTTCCTTTCCGGCTATGCCGATGCGGTGCCGGACTCGTCCGCCGATGCGGCGGTCGGCGCGGTCAGCGCCTGCCGTTTCGAGGAGGGAACCCTCCGGGAGATCCTTCCCGGGGCTGCTTCGTCCGAGCCGGGACTCTATACCTTCGGTGCGGCCCGTGCGGCGGGCGAGCTGCGCTTCGTGGCCAACGGCGCGGAGCTTCTGGCGTCCGGAACGCTGCAGACGGGCATGACGCTCGACGAGTTTCTCGATGTCGTTCTTCCGGTCGGGCAGCTGGCTGCCGACGGACTTCTCATGGAGGGGCGCCTGGCGCTCGATGCCGAAACGGTGGGTATTTGCGACGTGGCGCTGCGGCGCAGCGTCGCACGGGTCGATCTCTGGACACCCGACCGGGGCGTGCGGGTCCATGCCCTCACGCTCCGCGGCATGGCCGACCGGGGATACGCCTTCGGGCGCGGAACGGCCGAGACGGCCCCCGAAGCCGCCGCGACGGAGTTTTCCCGCGATTACGGGGAGCATCCGCTCGAGAACGGCCGCGAGGCGCTCCTCTACCTCTGCGAGCAGAGCGATGCCCGGATCGAGGCCGAGGTGCTCGTCGAGATCGACGGCGTCTGGCACCGCCTTCGTGCGCAGCTGCCCGCCACGATCGGACGCAACCGCCTCTATACGCTGCGTGTGCAGGGCCTCGGGACTTCGGCCAGCCTGACGGTAACGGCCGGGGAGTGGGAGGCGGGCGGCACGGCCGATTCGGAGCTGCGCCCGGGCGCCGTGATCGATGCCGTCGCTTCGGAGATTCCCGCCGACATGCGGCTCAATGCCGCCTGCGATACGCTTTACATCCCCCATACGCCGGGTGAATGCCGTCTGGTGCTGCGTGCCGAGGCGGGGTCGGAGCTGGTTGTCGGAGGCCGTGTAGATCGGGTTTCGGTCGTGCCGACGACGCTGACGCGCGGCCTGGAACCGGTTGCCGAGGTCGCCATACGGACGCAGCTGCGCATGCCCGGGACCGTTACGGAATACATGACGCTGGATCTGCTCCGCGACGGGGTGGCTGCGGGACGCGTGGTTCTCTGCTTCGCGGCGAATCCGGTCCGTCTCGAGGGTTCGCTGCGCTTCGATGACGACGGTGTGTGCGACTACGGACGTTATGTCGAGGGGGAGCTGGGCCGCCTGACGCTTCCTGCCGGACGGACGCTCCGCCTGGAGTTCGACGGCGGCGAGTCCTCCTGGATGAAGCTCGTTTCCGACGGCGACGCCTGGCGCCTGCTGGGCGGCTGGCGCCCCAACGATCCGACGGCCACGGGCCGCGTGCAGGAGGGGACGATCGTCATTTCCGATGCCGACGGCGGCCATGCCGAGCGCTATGTCGTGCGCCGGCGCAACTGGGGCCTTCCGGTGGTCCGCATCGGGGATACCTGGTGGTGCAAGTACAACCTGCGGGGCGATGCGACGCGTTTCGAGGATCAGATCACCGCGGCGGACGATCCGGCTGCGGCCGGGGAGCTGGCCGACTACCTCGCTTCGTGCGACGATGCGGAGCTGCTGCGCCTTCTGGGCGACCAGTACCAGGGCGGGAAAACACAGGGACTGCCGCTGCGCCACAACGGCGAAGCCTTCTATTACGAGGGCATGGCCTCCTCGGGCGGCAACTTCGGGACGCTCGACCCGGCGTCGATGGCCCCTGAAGGGTATCGCGTTCCCGGCTATGACGATTACGCCTTCCTCGCCGGCAGCGAGAACTTCAATCTCGGCGGCGTGGGCGAGCGCACCTATGCCAACATGTCCGGCGAGAAGCTCACGGTGCGCATCCTCGAGCGGCGGGCGACCTTCCTGGGCCACGATTACGGTCCCGTGGCGCTCTATGAGTTCCGTTATGGCGGTGAGGCCTGGGTGCTCTGCGGCCTGGGGCATCAGTGGAATACCGCGCCGGGAAATATCTCGGGCATGATGCTGCTGCTGGCCACCTGGGGCAGCGGCTCGAAAACCTGGGTCATGGAGGGCTATGCTCAGGCGGCGAAACCCGGGCAGAACTGGCTCAAATATGTCGCCAACAACACGACGAAGACCCGTACGCTGCGTTGCGTGAAGACGCCGGTGGAATACGAATACGAATAAAACAGCAACGAAAAAATGAATATCGAGAAAACCATTTTGCGGACTTTCTTCCCGCTGCTGGCCGCAGCGACGATCCTGTCGGCCTGCGGGGATTCGTCCGATGAGGGAGGCGCACCCGCGGCCTCGCAGCGCCGGTTCCGCTTCGGGATGGCCGCCTATGACGACCAGGAGGGAGCCTCCGGTTCCGAAGATACGGCCGTTCCCGGGAAGATCCGTGCCTATCGCTTCGAGCAGGGCCGGCTTGCGGAGCAGTTCGGACCGCTGACGGCGGCGGAATCCGAAGCCGAACTGCGTTTCAGCCGGATGTCCGGCACGCTCTATGTCGTGGCCGGACTCGAGGAGAGCCTGCCCGAGGTGGCTGCCGAATATCCCGAGACGGAGTGGCTCGACCTTACCGCGGCCTCGGCGACGGGTCTTGTGCCGCCGTTCGCCACCGGGCGGATCGATCTCGATCGTCTGGAGACCGGGACGGCAGTGGTTCCGCTGGCACTCACGCGCGGCGTAGCCCGTCTCGACCTGCACCTGCGCGTCGCCGGCAAGGCGACCGTCGAACGGATCACGCTCCGACAGATCGCCCGCGAGGGGTATCTCTTCCCTTCGGACGCTCCGCGCACCCCTTCGGGCGCTCCGCGCGGCGATGCGGTCTGTGTCGAGGATGCCGCACTGACGACCGATACGCCGGCCATAGCCTATCTTTACGAACAGACGGACGCCGACCTTGAAGTCTGCGTCGAAGCGGTCATCGACGGCGTGCGCCGTACGCTGGAGGGCTCCCTGCCCCGAATCATCGGGCGAAACCGGATCTATTCGGTAACGGTGCGCAAGGGGACCGTCGATACGGAGGCCCGGCTGACGGTCGAGGCGTGGGGCGACGGCGGCGAGTCGGCGCTGCAGCCCGACCTGACGGGACAGCTGACCGTCGATGCGGAGCGTTCGGAACTGCCTTCGGATGTGCAGATTGCCGCCGGGGGAACCGAACTGGTCTTCCCCTACGGGGAGCGGGAGGTGCTGCTGGCCGTGCGGAGCGACATGCAGCTCGAACTGGAGCCTGTTTCGGCTCCGCTTCTCGAGATCGAAGCCGAGCCCTTCACGGCAGGCGACTTCGGAAGCATGAACCGGTTCCGGATCCGCAAGTCGCTCTATACGCCCGATATGGCGGCCGGGCGGGTCGAGCTCCGTTTCCGCCGCAAGGGGCTCGAAAACGCCTATCCCGAGGACCGGATTACGTTGAGCCTGGAGGCCAACCCGATCCGCATCGAGGGCGATCTGACGTTTGCGGACGGAAATACGGTCTGCGATTTCGGCCGTTATGTCGATAACGAGCTGGGACGCCTGACGCTTCCCGACGATCGGGAGCTTCTGGTGGAGTTCGATCCCGGGGAGGACCCCTGGCTGAAGGCCGAGCCGGTGGAGGAGGGCAGCCGTGTCTGGCGCGTCGTGGGCGGCTGGCGCCCGAACGATCCCACGGCCGATGGCCGTAGGCAGTCGGCACGGCTGGTGATCCGCAGCACGGACGGCGCAAACCGGGAAGCATATACGGTCGTGCGCCGCAACTGGGGACTTCCCGTAACATGGTTCCACGGCGTATGGTGGTGCAAGTACAATGCCCGGGGCCGGTCGCGGAATTTCGAGGACCAGATTCTCGTGCCGCAGGACCCGGCTGCTGCGGCCGGACAGAGCGTCCAGGAGTATTTGATGAACTGCTCCCCGGAGGAGTTCCGCTCGCTGTGGGGCTGGGCCTACCAGGGCGACAGCGGCGTGGGCATGCAGGTTGTCGAGCGCGATGGCATTCCCGTGATGGAGGGCTTCGCCACGGGCAGCAAGACGCATATCAACAAACTCCCGGCCGATGCGCTGGCTCCGGACGGCTACGAGCTGCCCTCGATGGAGGAGTTCAACCGCCTGTTCGATGCCACGGACTACATCTGGATGATGTGGAGCGGTACGCACAAGTTGCGCAATCCCTGGGAGGGACATGCCGACGTGCGCCGTACGCAGACGCGTCGCAACGGCATTGCCGTGGGGTCGCTCGTACTCAACGACCTGCTTGTGGTGGCCCTGTCGAGTCCCGATTTCCCCGAGTACGAACCTCTGACGTGGTACGGCCCCGGAGCACAATGGAACGATGCGGGCATCGTGCACTCGAACCACTGCAACAACATGCTTTTCTCGGTTCATTCGCCCGAGGGCTCCGGATGGTATATCAATGGCGGCATGGCGAATCTCTACATGATTCGCAACGGGGCCGGCAACAACGACACGCGTATCGTGCGCTTCAAGAAGAGTCCCGTGGAGTACGTCTACTGACGTGCCGTGCGGCGTGCTGCGGAAAAACGGGACCCGGTCGGACCGGATCCCGTTTTTTCATGGCAGCGGATGAGCATCAGCGTCCGTCGCCGGCTTCGAGCAGGAAGACGGCGCTGTCGTAGATGCGCGAGAAGTTGGGGTTGATGCCGGCGCGTTCGAGCAGCTCGCCGTTGAAGCTGCGGCCCTCGAACCAGTAGCGCGGCTTGTCGATGTTCATCTCGCGGATCGTGTACTGCGTTGCGGGATCGAGTCCCGGGATGCGGAATACGGGCACCGTGCGGCTCTGGTAGCGCAGGCTGTAGGCGAAGACCACGGCGCGGCGCTTGTCCTTCGCGACGTAGGCGATGGCGTAGCAGCCGTCCTCGTCGTAGGGGGTGCCGATGCGGTAGAGGTCGCCCTGCATGACGATGTCGCGGTACTCCTTGTAGGCCTCGATGGCACGGCGTGCCTCGGCGCGCTCCTCTTCGGTCATGTGCTTGGGCTGCAGCTCCATGCCCATGCGGCCTGCGCAGGCGATGTCGAAGCGGAACTTCAGGGGCGTAACGTTGCCCGTCTGGAGGTTGGGCGTTACGGAGACGTGCGAAGCCATGACCAGCGCCGGGTAGAAGAGGCTCGTGCCGTACTGGATGCGGGCGCGCGTGAGTGCCTCCGTATTGTCGCTCGTCCACACCTCGTCGAAATACTTCAGGGCGCCGTACTCCACACGGCCGCCGCCCGAGGCGCAGGCCTGGATCAGCACGTCGGGATACTTCGCGCGGATGCGCTCCATGACCTTGTAGAGCCCCTGCGTGTATTCGATCCAGAAGTGGGCCTGTTCGTCATCGGCCTGGTAGGACGAGCCGATGCTGTTGGCACAGCGGTTGGCGTCCCATTTGATGTAGTCGATATGCTCGGAGAGCTGCATCGTGCGGTCGAAAACCCCGAAGACGAAATCCTGCACCTCGGGATTCGAGAGGTCCAGCAGCAGCTGGTTGCGCGTAAGCGGCGCCTCGCGCTTCGGCGTGCGCACGATCCAGTCGGGATGTTTCTCGGCCAGCTCGCTTTTCGGATTGACCATCTCGGGTTCGATCCAGATGCCGAACTTCAGCCCCTTGTCGTGGGCGTACGAGGCGATGTAGTCGATTCCCTCGGGGAGTTTCTCGCGGTTTACTTCCCAGTCGCCCAGACCTGCCTTGTCGTTGTTGCGCGGGTATTTGTTGCCGAACCAGCCGTCGTCGAGGACGAACATTTCGAGGCCCATCGCGGCGGCATCGTCGATCATGTCCGTGAGGATCCTGGCGTTGAAGCGGAAGGCGGCACCCTCCCAGCTGTTGAGCAGCGTGGGCGTCGGCGTGTGTCCGTTCCAGATGCCGTAGTTGCGGCCCCAGTCGTGGAGGTTGCGGCTGGCGCCCCCGGCCCCCTCGAACGAGTGGGTGTAGATCATCTCCGGGGTGGTGAACGTTTCACCGCGGTGCAGTCGGTATTCCGAACCTTCGGGATTGATGCCCGCAAGGATATTGAGCACCTGGCACTCGTCGAGTTCGAAATTCAGGCGGAAGTTGCCGCTCCAGGCGAGCGTTCCGGCCACGACCTCCCCCGAGACTTCGTCGAAGCGGTCGCTGCCCAGCGTGAGCATGAACGAGGGGTTCTCGGCATGCGTCGTGCGCACGCCGCGGATCGAGGAGATGCTCTTCGAGCCGTGCGTGAGCAGCGTGTGCTCGACCTGCGCCTCGTGTGTCCAGGCTCCGTGCAGGTGCGTGAGCAGATACTTCTCGGCCCGCAGGGGCAGTGCCGAGGAGTAGAAGCTGTGCAGTATGACGGTGCCCTTCTCGCGGTTGCGGATCTCGGCGTGCGTCGTGATGACGTTCTCGCGGGCGTAGGCCGTGTAGACCAGATCGACATCGAAGGCCTGCACGGCATCGGTCGTATGGATCGTCGTCCGCGTAACGTTCTCGTCCGCCAGACGCTGCGTTTCGTGCGAGAGGTATTTCAATTCGGTATTCAGGTCGCCGTCGACATGGGTTGCGCGGAGTGCCGCCTCATGATAATTGCGGCCTCCGAAGGTCGGATAGGCGACATCTTCGGTGTTGTGGCCCGGATGGCGGTAGCTTTCATACGCCATGAGGGGTGCCGGGTCCTCGATGCGGCCGCCGAAGTGGAGCAGCTGCACCTCTTCGCCCGGGGCGGCGCGGAGGATGAGCGAAACGTCATCGGTGTGGATGTCGATGAGCTGTCGTTGCGCGGCGGCATCCGTCGCGCTGGCCGTCCAGACGGCACACAGAAGGAATAGTAGTTTTTTCATAGATGGATGTGAAAAATGCGTTCCAAAGATACGAAAATCCCGGAATAAAACGAAAGATTGTCCGTTTCGGAACGATAAGGGCTCATGCAGCCCGCTTTTTTTTCGTACCTTTACCAGAAGAAAGAATCAGCCTTTCCGATGGAACACAAGGATATCTACACCTTCCGGGATGCCGAGCGCGAGGCGGGCCCGGTGGCCTTCCAGACGATGCTCAAACCGGCGGGCTCGACCTGCAACCTCGACTGCCACTACTGCTACTACCTGGACAAGGCCGCGCAGTACGGCGGACATCAGGCCGTCATGTCGGACGAGCTGCTCGAGCGCTACATCCGCCAGTATATCGAGGCGAACGACGTGCCGACGGTAACCTTCTGCTGGCACGGCGGCGAGCCGCTGCTGCTCGGCCTCGACTTCTACCGCCGGGCGCTGGAGCTCGAGCGCAGGTATGCCGACGGCAAACGCATCGAGAATACGCTGCAGACCAACGGCACCCTGGTCGATGAGGCGTGGTGCGGTTTTTTCGCCGAAAACGGCTTCCTGATCGGCATCTCGCTCGACGGTCCCGAGGATATCCACGACGCCTTCCGCCGCACGAAGGGCGGGCAGCCCACCTTCGCCCGCGTGATGCGTACGATCGAGCGGTTCCGCACGGCCGGGGTCGAGTACAATACGTTGAGTGTCGTGAACCGCCTCTCGGAGGGACGCGGCGCCGAGATCTACCGTTTCTTCCGCGACGAGGTGCGCAGCCGCTACATGCAGTTCCTGCCGGCCGTCGAGCATGTCGTCGACCGGGAGGGTGCCGCACGCCCGCTGATCGTCTCCCCCGATTGCGAGGGGGCGCGGCTGGCCGAGTGGTCCGTTACGGCTGCCGGATACGGGCAGTTCCTCTGCGATCTCTTCGACGAATGGATCGTCGCGGATGTGGGGCAGTGCTTCGTGCAGCTCTTCGACGCGACGCTCGCCCAGTGGTGCGGCGTGCAGCCCGGGGTCTGCTCGATGGGCGAGACGTGCGGCGATGCGCTGGTCGTCGAACACAACGGCGACGTCTACTCGTGCGACCACTTCGTCTACCCCGAGTACCTGCTGGGCAACATCCGCGAGACGACGCTCCGGGAGATCTACCGCTCGCGCCGCCGCCGCGACTTCGGACTGGCGAAGCGCAACGCCCTGCCTGCCGAGTGCCTCGCCTGCCGCTACTACTTCGCCTGCCGCGGCGAATGCCCCAAGCACCGCTTCGAGACCGGGGCCGACGGGTGCCGCAAGAACTCCCTCTGCGAGGGATTGTACCGTTACTTCCGCCATGCCGAACCCTACATGGACTACATGCGCGGGCTGCTGGCCCGCGAACAGTCCCCGGCGTGGGTCATCCCCTTCGCCCGCAGCCGAATGGGGCTCCGGTAGCCTTCCGGCGATCAAAGACGAAAGGGGCGGCACCATGCGGTGCCGCCCCTTTGAACGTGCAGATCCTGTAAGCCGGGTTCTGTTCCCGGAGCGAGCCCCGGGCCCCTGTCATTTATCTAGGACGACGGTCTCCCGCCGCCTCAAGCAACCTACCCCCCGACATCGGACGAGCAACCCTTGATTGTCGGTATACATGGTCTTGCAACCCGCGGGACGTACGGCCGGATGACATCGCTGCCTCCGCGGTGGGCTCTTACCCCGCCTTTTCACCCTTACCCGCCGGATGTTCCGCCGAACGCACCCGCCGTCTCAAAAGACGCGCGGGGGATCGCGGCCCGTACGCGGGCGGTCATTCTCTGTTACGCTCCCACAACCTCACGGCTGTCAAGTTGTTGGCTTGCGCGGTGCTCTGTGTTGCCCGGACTTTCCTCCCCCGGCGAAGCCGGCGGCGACAAGGCGGACCTGCGGGGCAAAGATAGGCAATTCGTTGGTAAAAAACACCTTTCCGACGGGATTTTCGCTCCGTGCGGTCGTTTTTCAGCGTCCGGCGGCCTGTGGCTGTGCCGTCAGAGGATCCGCTTCACCCAGCGGAACATCCGGTAGGGCATGTAGCGGAACGGGAGGTCGATCCACGTCGGGGTCTCGATGACGGCCCGCCGGTGCGAGAAGGCGTCGAAGCTCAGGCGTCCGTGGTAGCTGCCTATGCCCGAGTTGCCCACGCCGCCGAAGGGCAGCGCCTCATTGGCGATGTGCATGATCGTATCGTTGAGACAGGCACCGCCCGACGAGGTGCGGTTCAGAATCTCGCGGCCCTGTTTCTCGGGTCCGAAGTAGTAGAGCGCCAGCGGTTTTTCGCGCGCGGTGATGAAATCGACCGCCTGCTGCCGCGTCGTGAAGGGGATGACCGGCAGCACGGGTCCGAAGATCTCCTCGCGCATGACCGGAGCCGCGGGATCGACCTTTGTCAGCAGCGTCGGCTCGATGTAGCGCTCCGCGCGGTCGCTGTGGCCGCCCACCCGCACGGTGCCCTGCCCGATGTAGGAGGCGACACGGTCGAAGGCCCTCTCGTTCACGATCCGGACGTAGTGGCGGCTCTGCCGCGGGTCGTCGCCCAGCAGGCGCCGCACCGCGTCGCGGAAGGCGTCGATGAACTCCTCGAGGAGCTCCTCGTGGATGAGCAGGTAGTCGGGGGCGATGCAGGTCTGTCCGGCATTGAGGCACTTGCCCCAGGCGATGCGTCGTGCGGCGACCGGAATGTCGGCGCCGCGGTCCACGATGCAGGGGCTTTTGCCGCCCAGTTCGAGGATGACGGGCGTGAGGTGCCGTGCGGCGGCCTCCATGACGGTGCGGCCGAGCGAGGGGCTCCCGGTGAAGAAGATCAGGTCCCAGCGCTCCTCGAGCAGCCGCGCATTGACTTCGCGGTTGCCCTCGACGACGGCGATGTACTCCTCGTCGTAGATCTCGGAGATCATCGCGCGCAGCGTCGCCGAGACGTGCGGCGTGTAGGGCGAGGGTTTCAGTACGGCGGTGCAGCCGGCCGAGATGGCTCCGACAAGCGGGTTGAGCAGCAGCTGCACGGGGTAGTTCCACGGGGCGATGATGAGCGTCGTGCCGAGCGGCTCGGAGAGGATGCGGCTCGTCGAAGGCTGCAGCTTCAGGGGCGTCGGGCGACGCTCGGGGCGCATCCAGCCTCCGAGGTGGCGCAGGTGGTTGCGCACCTCGCCGCGGACGATGCTCAACTCGGTGAGGATGGCCTCCTCGGGCGATTTGTGCAGGTCTTTCCACAGGGCGTCGCACAGTCGCTGCTCCCACTGTCCGAGGGCCTGGTCGAGGCGGCGGAGCATCGTGCGGCGGAAGCGTTCGCCGAGTGTCGCGCCGCTGCGGAAGCAGGCTTTCTGAGCGGCGCATATCGCGGCGATACGCTCCGCGGGGGTGTTTTCACAGGTCATGGCTCCAGGGTTTTTCAGCGACGGCCCGTAAAGTGGTCCATCGTATGGTAGATGCCGGCCCACTGGCCGATGATGCGGTCGAAGAGGCAGGTGGGCAGCACCCCCTGCGCGAAGCGGATGAGGTGGAACCCCCACGGAATGCCGCAGAACGAGCGGTTGCGCTCGATGGCGCGGATGATCCTGCGCGCCGTGCGCTCGGGGTCGAGGATCGGCACCAGCCGCGAGCGTACGCCGTCGAACATCCCCGTGTTGATGTAATAGGGGGCCACGGTGGTGATGTGCACGCCGCTGCGGGCTTCCTGCAGTTCGATGCGCACCGAGTCGGACCATCCGATGACGGCCCATTTGCTGGCGGCGTAGACCGACATGCGGGGGTTGGAGATCATGCCCGCGGCCGAGGCGATGTTGCAGATGTGCCCCTCGTTGCGGGCGATCATGCCGGGCAGGAGCTGCAGGGCGAGCTGCATGGGTGCCGTGGTGTTTACGGCCATCGTGCGCTCGATCTCCGCGGGGCTCATGCGGTCGAAGGTCTTGTTGCCGGTGATGATGCCGGCGCAGTTGATCAGGATATCGACCTGGCCGCATTCGGCGTGCATGCGCGCCGCGGTCTGCTCGATCTGCCGGGTGTCGGAGAGATCCGCCCGGTAGGCCGCCGTGCGTTCGGGAGCCGCCCAGACGGTCAGCGTTTCGGCGATGCGTCCTTCGTCGATGTCCCAGACGATCACCTTGCGGGCGCCGCGCTCGAGGGCCAGGCGCCCCATGATGCGGCCGATGCCGGAGCCCGCTCCGGTGATGAGCACGCATTTGTCCTTGATTCGGGTCATTGGGTCGTAGTATTCGGTTTTGCGGCGGCGGATTCCGCCCGCAGGGGCGGAGGCGTTCCGCCGCCTATTTTTCGCGGAAGATGTTCAGGTGTGCCAGCAGCGGGTTGCGGCGGTCGAGCAGCAGGAATTCGGCCAGCAGCAACACGAGGGCCGCGATGAGCAGGTACTGGTACTGTTCGTTGTACTCCTCGAAGCGGACGGTCGAGAGTTCGGACTGCTCCATGTCGTTGATCTCGCGGACCACCTCGTCGAGGCCGATGTCCTGCTTCGTGGCGCGGACGTAGGCGCCGCCGGTCGCCTCGGCGATCTGCATGAGCATTTGCTCGTCGAGCTTCGAGACGACCATCTCGCCCTGCTCGTCCTTGATGAACTCGCCGCCGATCTGGATCGGGGCTCCCTCGGGGGTGCCGATGCCGATCGTGTAGATGCGGATGCCCTGCTGGGCCGCACGCTGTGCGGCGGCCAGGGCGTCGTCCTCGTGGTTCTCGCCGTCGGTGATCAGCACGATGACGCGGCTGCGGCTCTCTTCCGTCTGACCCGAGAAGGAGAGCAGCGCCTGTTCGAGGGCCTTGCCGATGGCCGTACCCTGCGCGGGTATCTGCGAGGGGTCGATCCTGCGGGCGAAGGCCCGGGCCATGCGGTAGTCCGAGGTGATCGGCAGCTGCACCTTGGGCTCCCCGGCGAAGGTGATCAGTCCCACGCGATCCTGGTGCAGCCCTTCGAAGAGCTTGCCGATGGCGTATTTGGTCCGCTCGAGGCGGTTGGGTTCGAAATCCTCGGCGAGCATCGAGTTCGATACATCCACGACGAGCATCATCTCGATGCCCCGGGCCTTCTCCTCGCGGAGCTTCGAGCCCAGCTGGGGGCGTGCGGCGGCCAGGGCGAGCAGCGCCACGACCAGGCACAGGAGGATGAACTTCAGACGTACGCGCCCGAGGGATACTTCGGGCATGAGCTCTTCGAGGGTCTCGGGCCGTCCGAAGCGGGCGAGACGCGTCTTCCGGCGGCGCATCGCGAACCAGAAGAGCACGACGAGCACCGGAACGGCCGCGAGGAGCCAGAGATATTGCGGATTGGCGAATCGGAACATGTCAGCGGTTGTTTACGGTATGCGTTTGAGCACGAGGTTCGCCAGGAGCATCTCCGCCAGGAGCGCCGCGAGGGCGGCCACGACCCAGAGGAGGAACTCCTCATGGTAGGCGACATGTTCGGTAACCTCGACCTTGCTTTTTTCGAGTTGGTTGATCTCGTCGTAGATCGCCTTGAGCTTGGCGTTGTCCGTGGCGCGGAAGTAGCGGCCGCCGGTAAGTTCGGCGATGGCGCCGAGCGTCTTCTCGTCGATCTCGACCGGGGCCATGACCGTGCCGCCCGTGGGCTGCCCGTAGATATCCACGGCGGGGTAGGGCGCCGAGCCCCGCGTGCCGACGCCGATCGTGTAGACGCGGATGCCCTGTGCGCGGGCGATCTCCGCGGCGGTCAGCGGGGCGATCTGCCCGCGGTTGTTCACGCCGTCGGTCAGCAGGATGATGACCTTCGACTTGGCCTCGCTTTCGCGCAGGCGGTTGATGGCCGTGGCCAGTCCGTTGCCGATGGCCGTGCCGCTGTCGTCGATCACGCCGCTGCGGATCCGTGAGAGCAGGGTCTGGAGCGTGCTCTGGTCGGTGGTCAGCGGGCTCTGCGTGAAGGCTTCGGCGGCGAAGACCACCAGGCCGATACGGTCGCCGTAGCGGTCGGCGATGAATGACCCGGCGACCTGTTTGGCCGCCGTGATGCGGTCGGGCTGGAAGTCGCGGGCGAGCATCGAGGCCGAGACGTCGATGGCCATCACGATGTCGATGCCCTCGCTCGAGGTGCGGACGTTCTGCTCGATGCGCTGCGGGCGCGCCAGAGCGACGACGAGCAGCGCGAAGGCTGCGGCGCGCAGCACGAAGGGCAGATGCCGCAGGTAGTAGCGCAGGCTCTTCGGCGCGCGGACAAGTCCCGCAACCGTCGAAATCCGGATCGTGGCACCCCCCTGCAGCGTGCGCCAGACGTAGTAGGCGGTCATCGGCACGAGCAGCGTGAGCAGCCACAGATAATGGGGTGATGCGAAATGCATGTTCGTAAATGTTTTTTACCAGTTCTTGCGGCTGCGGACCACGACGCCCTGCTTCTCCTTGAGTTTCTCCTGCGTCTTGTCCTCCTGTGCCTGGATGGCATCGAGCATCTGCTCCTGCTCCTGGGGCGAGATTCCCGACTGCTGCTGCGGCGAACCTTCACCGTCGCCCTGTTCCTGCCGGTCGGGGTTCTGCTGACCCTGACCCTGCTGGTCCTGCGGCGGGTTCTGGCCCTGCTGGCCCTTGTCCTGCTGATCCTGTCCCTGCTGGTTCTGGTTCTGCTGATCCTGGCCCTGCTGGTTCTGGTTCTGGTTCTGCTGGTTTTGCTGATCCTGCTGGTTCTGGTTTTGGTCCTGCTGGTTCTGACCGCCGCCGTTCTGGTCCTGGTTCTGGTCGAGCAGCCGCTTGGTATAGGCGTAGTTGTACTTGGCCTCCATGTCCGAGGGCTCCAGACGCAACGACTGCTTGTAGCTTTCGAGCGCCTCCTTGTACTTCTTCTGCTTGAACTGGGCATTGCCCAGGTTGTAGAAGGCTTCGGCACGCTCCGCATCGCTGCGCAGCGAGTCGGCGGCCGCCTGTGCGAGGGTCTGCTCCGCACGGTCGAAGCGCTCGGCCTTGTAGAGGGCGTTGCCGAGGTTGTAGGTTGCCTCGTAGAGCCCCGGCGCCGCCTTGAGCGCCTCCTCGTAGCGGCCGATCGACTCCTCGTAGTTGCCCTTGTTGTACTGCCGGTTTCCCTTGCGCACCAGGCTCCGTTCGGGCAGCTGCTGCGCCCCGGCCTCCGTGGCGGCAACGAGGAAAAGGAGTATATAGAGTAGTTTCTGCATCGCTTTGCGGTTTAGTTGTCCATCGCGTCGGGGCCCTCCGTGGGGGTGTTCTCCTCGACGAGTTTCGTCTCCTCGACGAAGTAGTAGGCCTTCAGATAGTCGGCCTCGTTCTCCTCGGCCGGAGGCGTCGCCTTGGCGAATTTCACCAGGTCGCCGTCGCGCAGGATCGCCGTGAGGTCCATGCGTGCCTTGTCGGGCAGCTCCACGGGACGCATTGCGGCGATGATCTCGTCGGAGGTCATCTCCATGGCGCCGATGCCCCAGCGTGCGGCGATGTAGGTGCGCAGGATGTCCGTAAGGCCCGAGTAATATTGCTTGTGGCGGTTGTTCTGCCAGAGTTTCTGGTTGTGGAGCGCCTCGAGGGCCCGGATGGCCGCGACATGCGGCGGCAGGGGCGGCGCGGGCTTGAAGAGGTCGCCGAGCCGCTTGCCGCGGCTGCGGAGCCACCGCACAAGCGCATAGAGCCCCGCCGCGAGGAGCAGCAGCGCCGCGGCGCCCCAGAGCAGGTAGGTGCGGATCTCGGCCAGCCGGAACGGCAGGTTGCGCTGTCCCTTCAGGTCGTAGATCGACTGCGAGGTGGAGTCGATCTGGAAGGTCGCGACCTCGAGGTAGAGCGAGTCGCGCGTCGAGAGCGTGTCGATGATGTTCTTGTCGGCATAGAGCACGCTGGCCGTGCCGAGGTTGTAGTGCCCCTCGTCGAAGGCGGCCAGACGGTAGCGCTTGCGGAGTTTCAGTTGGCGTCCGTTGCGTTCGAGCGTATCGACCGGGAGGCTCTCGACGATTTCGATCCGGCCTTCGCGGTCCTCGAATTCGGGGAACTCCACGACCTGCACGAGGTCCTTCTCCACGTCGATGACCAGGTCGAAGCGGTCGCCGATCATGATGCTGTCGGGTTCGATGTGTGCCGAGACCTTCGGAACCTCCTGTGCCGCCGCGGCGCCCCACGCCAGGAGCGGGGCCATTGCCAGAAAGAGTCGTTTCATCGCTGTTTGAAGAGTTTCATCAGTTCGGCGACATAGTCTCCGTCGGTGGAGACGGTCGCCGTGTCGATCCGGTTATGTTTGAGCGTGGCTTCGATGCCGGCGCTGCGCTGCCGCCACGCCTCGGCGTAGTAGTCGCGCGTGGCGCGCGAGGAGGTATCGACCCAGACCTTGCGGCCCGTCTCGGCGTCGCGCAGCTCGACGATGCCCACGTCGGGGAGTTCCGCCTCGCGGGGATCGACGACGCGGATGCCCACCAGGTCGTGCTTGCCGTCGGCGATCTTCAGCGCATCGTCGAGGGCCTCGCGATCGTCCGACGTATCGAGGAAGTCCGAAAGGATGAAGGTCGTGCAGCGCTTCTTGTTCACGTTGGTCAGGAAGCGCACGGGTTCCGAGAGCTTCGTGCCCGCGGACCGGGGCCGGAAGCCGATCAGCTCGCGGATGATCATCAGGATATGGCTGCGCCCCTTCTTCGGGGGGATGAACTTCTCGACGCGGTCCGAGAAGAAGATGCAGCCCACCTTGTCGTTGTTCTCGGCGGCCGAGAAGGCCAGCACGGCGGCGATTTCGGTGATGATGTTCTTCTTCAGGCGCCCGGTCGAGCCGAACAGGCGCGAGGCGGAGACGTCCACCAGGAGCATCATCGTCAGCTCGCGCTCCTCCTCGTAGACCTTGATGTGGGGCTTGCGCGAACGGGCCGTAACGTTCCAGTCGATGTCGCGCACGTCGTCGCCGGCGCGGTACTCCCTCACCTCGGAAAACGACATGCCCCGTCCGCGGAAAGCCGTATGGTACTTTCCGGCGAAGATTTCGTTCGACAGACCGCGGGTCTTGATCTCGATCTTGCGGACGCGTTTGAGAATATCGTTCTCGTTCTCCTGCATCGTTAGGGCACGATTACGTTGTTCAGAATGTCGGTGATGATCTCCTCGGTGGTGATGTTCTCGGCCTCGGCCTCGTAGGTGAGCCCGATACGGTGGCGCAGCACGTCGTGGCAGACGGCGCGCACGTCCTCGGGGATGACGTATCCGCGGCGGCGGATGAAGGCGTAGGCGCGGGCGGCCTTCGCCAGCGAGATCGAGGCACGGGGCGAGCCTCCGTAGGCGATCAGGTTCTGCAGCTTCTGGAGGTTGTACTCGGCCGGTTCGCGCGTGGCGAAGATGATGTCGATGATGTACTTCTCGATCTTCTCGTCCATGTAGACGTCCTCGACCACCGAGCGGGCCTTGACGATGTCCTCGGGCGAGATGACCTTGTTGACCGTGGTCTTCGAGAGCCCGGCGAGGTTCATGCGCACGATGTCGCGCTCCTCCTGCTTGTTGGGATAGGAGATCTTGGCCTTGAGCATGAAACGGTCCACCTGCGCCTCGGGCAGCGGGTAGGTACCCTCCTGTTCGAGAGGGTTCTGCGTGGCCAGCACGAGGAAGGGCTGCGGCAGCGGGTAGGTGTTCTCGCCGATGGTTACCTGGCGCTCCTGCATCGCCTCGAGCAGTGCCGACTGCACCTTGGCCGGCGAACGGTTGATCTCGTCGGCGAGGACGAAGTTGGCGAAGATCGGGCCCTTGCGGACGAGGAAGTCCTCGCTCTTCTGCGAATAGATCAGCGTACCGATCAGGTCGGCGGGCAGCAGGTCGGGGGTGAACTGGATGCGCGAGAAATCGGCGTCCACGGCTTTGGCCAGCGTGGTGATGGCCAGCGTCTTGGCCAGTCCCGGGACGCCTTCCAGGAGGATGTGTCCGTTCGAAAGCAGGCCGATCAGCAGCGTATCGACCAGATGGCTCTGGCCGACGATGACCTTGCCCATTTCCGTACGCAGCGTATCGACGAAGACCGATTCGCGTTCGATGCGCTCGTTGAGTTCCTTGATGTTGATGACTTCGCTCATGGTTTATCGTTTGATTGTATCGTTCCTATTTTGAATTTTAACGTTTGATGCGCAAAGTTATTATTTTCTGCCGAAAAATCTTCCTCAAATTCTTATTAACTTTGCCCGCATGGAATCCAACGAATCGAAAATCCTCCGGGGGCTGAATCCGGCCCAGTGCGAGGCCGTCATAAACTACGAGGAGCCGTCGCTGATCATCGCCGGCGCCGGTTCGGGCAAGACGCGCGTGCTGACCTCGCGCATCGCCTACATGATCGAATGCGGGGTCGAGCCGACGCAGATCCTCGCCCTCACCTTCACGAACAAGGCCGCCGAGCAGATGCGCGAGCGGATCGGGCAGATGCTGCCCGACCGCCGCAGCCGCTACATCCGCATGGGTACCTTCCACTCGGTCTTCGCCCGCATCCTGCGTGCGCATGCCGACAGGATCGGCTACCCCGAATCCTATACGATCTACGAGCCGTCGGACGTGCGCAACCTGCTGAAGACGATCCTGCGCGAGCAGGGCCTTCCCGACGACAAGTACAAGCCCAACGTCCTGGCCTCCCGCATATCCTATGCCAAAAACTGCCTCATCACGCCCGGGGCCTACCTGGCCAACGCGGCCTATGCGGCCGAGGACCGGCAGGCGCAGATCCCCGAGTTCGGCAACATCTACAACCTCTATTGCCAGCGCTGCAAGCACAACGGCGCGATGGACTTCGACGACCTGCTGCTGCAGACGAACATCCTGCTGCGCGACTGCCCCGACGTGCTGGCCCTCTATCAGGAGCAGTTCCGCTACATTCTGGTCGATGAGTACCAGGATACGAACTACGCGCAGTATGTCATCATCCGCCGCCTCTCGCAGCACCATTCGCGCGTCTGCGTCGTGGGCGACGACGCGCAGTCGATCTATTCGTTCCGCGGGGCGAAGATCGAGAACATCCTCTCCTTCCAGAAGGACTATCCCGCGGCGCGGGTCTTCAAGCTCGAGCAGAACTACCGCTCGACGCGCACGATCGTCGATGCGGCCAACTCGGTCATCGAGCACAACGCGCGCCGCATGGAGAAGCACTGCTTCTCGGCGGGTGCCGAGGGGGAGAAGATCCGCATCCTGAAGGCCTATACGGACCGCGAGGAGGCCGAGATGGTCGTTGCGGACCTGCGCGAGAAGGTACGCTCGGCGGGCGACGCCTGGTCCGAGGCGGTGATCCTCTACCGCACGAACAACCAGTCGGCCGTCATCGAGGACAACCTCCGGCGGCGCGGCATTCCCTACCGCATCTACAAGGGCTCGTCGTTCTACGACCACAAGGAGATCAAGGACCTGTTGGCCTATATCCGGCTGGTGATCAACCCGCGCGATGACGAGGCCTTCCGCCGCATCGTGAACTGTCCGGCGCGCGGCATCGGCGATACGACCGTGAGCCGCATCGCACAGCTGGCCGCCGAGCGGGGCGTCTCGATGTGGGAGGCGGTCGATGCGCTGGTTGCCGAGCCCGCGGCCGACGCCATGCAGCGCACCATCGCGCGCAAGGTCTCGGAGTTCGTGGCGATGATCCGCGCACTGTCGCTCGCACGCCACGACAAGGGCCTTTACGACTTCGGCCTGGAGATCGCCTCGCGCTCGGGCCTTCTGGCCGCCTACCGTGCGGAGAACACCCCCGAGGCGGCTTCGGCGCTGGACAACATCGAGGAGCTGCTCAACATGATGCAGGAGTTCAAGGAGCGCTGCGACGCCGAGATCCGCGGCGGGGAGCGCAAACCCGAGGAGGAGGCGACCATCGAGGAGTGGCTGCAGCAGATGATGCTGCAGACCGACATGGACCAGGAGCACCCCGGCGAGAACGACAAGGTAACGCTCATGACCGTCCACTCGGCCAAGGGCCTCGAATACAAATATGTCTATATCGTGGGCATGGAGGAGAACCTCTTTCCCTCGCAGCGGGCCCTGGAGTCGGCCGACGGCATCGAGGAGGAGCGGCGCCTGTTCTACGTCGCCCTCACACGGGCGAAGGTCGCGGCGACGCTCTCCTATGCCGAGATGCGTTTCCGCTGGGGCGACATGACCTTCTCGCACCCGAGCTGCTTCTTGAGCGAGATCGACCCCCGCTACGTCGAGACGGAGGTGGACCTCGGGCAGGAGCGGCGGCAGCGCCGCGGCGGCGAGGAGGGCCCCACGGCCATCGACGAGCTGCGCCGCCGCTTCGACTACCGTTTCCAGCAGCAGCGGCAGGGCGGCAGCGGGGCCGCCTCCGCAGGCCGTTCTGCAGGCTATGGCGCGGGCGGCGGCAGCCGTTTCGGACGTCCTGCCGACGGCGAGTCGGGCATCGCCCGCCGCTATCCGCGCACGGCGCAGATGGGAGGTGCGCAGAACGGTCCCGCCCGCCCGCAGTATTCCGGCCCGCAGTCCGCGGCGCGTCCCGCCGAGGCGGTGCGCGTGCCGCAGCCCTCGACCGAAGGCATGCGCCGTCTCGGTGTCCGTCCCGCGGCCCCGGCGGCAGGAGCCGCTCCGGCCGGGGGGTATGCCGTCGGAGAGCGTGTCGAACACGCCACGTTCGGTGCGGGCATCATCCGCCGCATCGAGAATCTCGGCGGCGACCAGAAGCTCGTCGTCGAGTTCGGCAATGCCGGCGAGAAGACCCTTCTGGCGAAATTCGCGAAACTCACCAAACTCGGATAACGATGCGAACACCGCTTGTTTCGGTCTGCATGACCACCTACAACCACGCGCCCTACCTGCGGGAGGCGATCGAAGGCGTCCTCGCGCAGCAGACCGACTTCGACGTCGAGCTGGTGCTGGGCGAGGACTGCAGCACGGACTCCACGCGGGCGATCTGCGAGGAGTACGTCGCGCGTTTCCCGGATCGGGTGCGGCTGGTCTGCGGCACGGAGAACATCGGCTGGCGGGCCAACTACCTGCGCACGTTCGAGGCGTGCCGCGGCCGCTATGTCGCCTACTGCGACGGCGACGACTGGTGGTGCGATCCCGGCAAACTGCAGCGGCAGGTCGCCTGGCTCGAGACGCATCCCGACTGCGGCATGTGCTATACGCGTGCCGAGAGCTTCTACCAGGCCACGGGACGCCGCGAGCCGGACGAGGAGCACCACTACACCGATTTCGAACACCTCCTGCGGCGCCTGACGATCTGCAACTGCACGACCGTGGCGCGCCGCGAACTGATCGCCCGCTACTACCGCGAGATCCGTCCTGCGGAGCACCCCGAGTGGCTCACGGACGATGCGCCGATGTGGCTCTGGTTTGCCGCCTGCAGCCGCGTGGCCTTCCTCCCGGAGTTCACGGCCGTGCACCGGCGGCTGCCGCAGAGCGTGAGCCACGATACGCAGTACCGCCGGCGGATCGCCTTCTGCGATTCGCTCATGGAGATCTCCCTCTGGTTCGACGCCCGCTACGGCGGCGGGCGGCAGCGTTTCCGCCTGCGGCGCAAGCAGAGTTCGGACGCCCTGTGGGTGCTCTCGTACAACGGCCCCGTGCGCGAATACCTTGCGCGGTGGCTCAGCGACGTGCGGCGCACGCCGCGCCTGGCGCTCTGCCCCGAGGGGGCGGGGCTGCTCGTGAAGAAGATCCTCTTCCGCCGGAATCCCGAAAAACAGCAACGATGACTACCCAGGAGCGTTACGAAGGCGTGATCGCCTGGTTCTCGGAGCACATGCCTGCGGCCGAGAGCGAACTGCACTACGAAAATCCCTTTCAGCTGCTTGTGGCCGTGGTGCTTTCGGCCCAGTGCACGGACAAGCGGGTCAATATGACCACGCCGGCACTCTTCGCCGCCTTCCCGACGCCGCAGGCGATGGCGCAGGCCTCGGCCGGGGAGATCTTCCCCTACATCCGGAGCATCTCCTACCCGAACAACAAGGCGCGGCACCTGGCCTCGATGGCCCGCATGCTCTGCGAGGAGTTCGGCGGCGAGGTTCCGACCGACCTCCAGCAGCTGCAGCGCCTGCCCGGCGTGGGCCGCAAGACGGCCAACGTGCTGGGCGCCGTGCTGTGGCAGCGCGAGGTGATGCCCGTCGATACGCACGTCTTCCGCGTGGCGGAGCGCATCGGGCTGACGACCCGCTCGAAGACGCCGCTGCAGACCGAGCTGCGCCTCGAAAAGGGCTTCCCTAGCCACCTGCTGCCCATCGCGCATCACTGGCTGATCCTCCACGGCCGCTATGTCTGCACGGCCCGCGCCCCGAAGTGCGACGGCTGCGGCATCGCCCCCTGGTGCCGCAAGTATGCCGCCGACCGCCGGGCTGCCGGGCATGCCGCCGGAGCGCATCCCGCCGGCCCCGAAGCGCCTGCCGCCGGGAAAATCCGCGGAGGAAAGTGATCCGTGCCGCGGTGCATACGTCTCTGCGGGCGTGATTCCGGAGGGCGTTTTGCGATCTGCGGAGTTTTTTCGTATCTTTGTCCGAAACAAGCCAAGCGCATGGAGTTATCTGAAAAGCATATCGTGTCGCTGCGGGAGCTGCTCGCCCGGCCCCGGCTGCGGATCGTCATCGTCTCCCATACCAATCCCGACGGGGATGCCGTCGGATCGTCGCTCGCCTGGGCCGAGGTGCTGCGCTCGCTCGGCCACGAGGTCCTGTGCGTCGTGCCGAACAAATATCCCTATTTCCTCGACTGGATGCCCGGCATCGACGAGGTGGTGGTCTTCAAGACCGATACCGGGGGACGGGCCCGTCAGGCCATCGAGGCGGCCGACGTGATCTTCTGCCTCGACTTCAACGCCATCTCGCGCCTGGAGATTCTCAGTGAGACGATCGCTGCGAACACCACGGCGCGCCGCGTGCTGGTCGACCACCATCTGCAGCCCGACGAGGGTTTCGACATCGCCTTCTCGCATCCCGAATCGTCGAGCACCTGCTACCTGGTCTACCGCCTCGTCGAGGCGCTCTACGGCCGGCAGGCCATCACGCGCCGCATGGCCGAACTGCTCTACGTCGGCATGATGACCGACACGGGGAACTTCGCTTTCTCGCACCTTACGCCCGACCTGTTCCGCGCCGTGGCCGATCTGGTCGAGAAGGGCATCTCGATTCCCGAGATCCACAACAACGTCTACAACGCCTACACCGAGGGGCGCGCCCGCCTGTTCGGCTATGCGATCAACCGCAAGATGGAGCTCATCGAGGACGGGACGGTGGCCTACATGTCGCTCAAGGAGAACGAGATGCGCCGCTTCCAGTTCCAGCAGGGCGACAGCGAGGGCTTCGTCAATTACGCGCTGACGATCCGCAAGGTCAAGATGTCGGCCATGTTCCTCGCGCACCGCAAGTTCATCCGCATCTCGCTGCGCTCGCGCGGCGACGTGGATGTCAATCTCTTCGCACGCCGCTACTTCAACGGCGGGGGGCACAAGAACGCCGCGGGCGGCAAGTCCTACCTCACGATGCAGGAGACCATCGACCATTACATCCGTTCCGTGCGTGAGTTTGCCGCGGAGGGACACCTCGGCTGATTCCGATGGATGATTTCCGACTGACCGTATTCATCACGGCGGCGCGCACGTTGAGTTTCACGCGCACAGCCGAGCGCCTCGGCATCTCGCAGCCGGCCGTCAGCCGCCATATCGGCGAGCTGGAGGCGCGTTACCGTGTGCCGCTCTTCGTACGTCGCGGGGGACGCCTCGAACTCACCGAAGCGGGGCGTGTGCTGCTCGATGCCGCCGAACGCGTTTCGGACGATTACCGGCGCCTGGAGTACGAAATGGGCCTCTGCACGAGCCAGACCGAAGGCGAGCTGCGCCTCGGGGCCAGCACGACCCTCGCCCAATACCTGCTGCCGGCAATTCTGGCCCGTTTTACGACCCGCTTCCCGGGCGTGCGCGTCTCGATGCTCTCGGGCAACAGCGGCCGTGTCGAGCAGGCCCTTGCCGACCGGGAGATCGATCTGGGACTGGTCGAGAGCGTCAGCCGCCGCCAGGGGCTCCGCTATACGCTGTTCCGCCCCGACGAACTGGTCCTCGTCGCCCGCACGGGCGGCGTCTGGGCCGCTACCGAGTCGGTAACGCCCGCCGAACTGTGCCGCATTCCGCTCGTGCTGCGCGAGAGCGGTTCGGGAACCCTCGAGGTGATCGCCGCGGCCCTCGCGCGTGTCGGCATCCGCCTTCCGCAGCTGCGTGTGGCCATGCGCCTGGGCACCACCGAGGGCATCAAGTCCTTCGTCCGCCACAGCGACGCCATGGCCATCCTTTCGGTCATCTCGGTCGTCGAGGAGCTGCGGCGCGGCACGCTGCGCATCATCGACATCGAGGGACTGACCCTCACGCGCGACTTCTCGTTCGTGCATCTGGCCGCCGAACCCGTGCCTCTGGCCCGGCAGTTCGAGGAGTTCGCCCGCACGGTGCGCTGACCCTCCCCGCCGGGCGCAGACCCTTCCCGGGGTCGTGCCGGCCGTCCTCTTCGCAGAAACTTCCTCGCCCTCCGCCGCATCCTCCCGTGCGCTTCCGTCTCTTTTCGCCCGGGTATAACCTTTTGTTATCGCGCATAACGACATCTTGTTGTCTTTTTGCGGGAAAGGCCCGAATTTTGTCCCCCGAAAAATCGGAAAAACGGAAAATCCATGCTGGAAAAAGGTAACAGAGCCAATACGCTGCACGGTATCCTGCTCATTGCGCTCTTCTCGTTCGCGGCGTTCTACATCGCCGGCTTCCCCCTGATGAAACGTCTTTCGCTCAGCCCGCTGATCATCGGCATCGTGCTGGGCATGCTCTACGCCAACAGCCTGCGCAACCGCCTGCCCGAGACATGGGTCCCGGGCATCCGCTTCTGCACGAAGCAGGTGCTGCGCTGGGGCATCATCCTCTACGGATTCCGCCTGACGCTGGCGCAGGTGGCCGCCGTGGGGCTCCCGGCCGTAACGGTCGATCTGATCGTTGTCGTAGGGACGATCCTCGGAGGAGTCGCCGTGGGGCGGCTGCTGAAGATCGACCGCGACACGGCGCTGATGACCTCGACGGGCAGTGCGATCTGCGGTGCGGCGGCCGTGCTGGGCGCCGAGCCGGTCGTGCGCTGCGAGGGCTACAAGACGGCGATCGCCGTCTCGACGGTGGTGATCTTCGGCACGCTTTCGATGTTCCTCTACCCGGTGATGTACCGCACGGGCGTGCTGGACGGCATGAGCGCCACGGAGGTGGCCGTCTATACGGGCAGCACGCTCCATGAGGTGGCCCATGTGGCCGGTGCGGGCAACGCCATGGACCCGACCGACGGGCTGGGCATCGCCGCCACGGCGACCATCACGAAGATGATCCGCGTGATGATGCTCGCTCCGGTGCTGGTGGTCATGAGCCTGCTGCTGGCGCGCCGTCGCCGTACGGAATCGGCCGTTGTGGGAGAGAAGAGCCGCATCACGATTCCGTGGTTCGCCTTCGGGTTCCTCGGAGTGATCTGCCTCAATTCGCTGCTGCAATATCTGCTCGGCGTGGAGAGTGTGCGCGAGATCCCGCTCAACGGCGCCGTCGAATACCTCGACACCTTCCTGCTGACGATGGCCATGACGGCCCTCGGCACCGAGACGAGCCTCGACAAGTTCCGTCAGGCCGGGGCCAAGCCCTTCCTGCTGGCCGGGGTGCTCTATGTATGGCTGGTCGTGGGCGGCTACTTCGTAACGAAAGGGGTGGTGGGCCTCTTCTGATGCGTACGGTACGGTACAAAGCGGGGAGCTCCTTTTATAAGGGCTCCCCGCCTTGTCCTGTCGGTTACGGAATCCGCGGAAGCGCCGGCTGGTCGTGCTCGGTGTAGCGGAGGACCCTGCTCCGCACGAAGTCGGCGAAGCGGCGCGCCTCCTCCGTCCCGAGCGGCGCGGGGTAGCCCATCAGCACGAGGCGGTGCGGCTCGAAAGGGCGGCTGTACGAGGGGTGGACATACTTCAGCGGAGAGTCGTGGAAGCCCAGACGGCGGTAGAACCCCAGGCGGCGCACCGAAATCTCGTCTTCGGGCGGGTCGATCTCGAGGATGACGCGCTCTCCGCGGCAGAAAGCCCCGAAGATGGCCGATCCCAGATGCTGTCCCCGCAGGTCGGGCCGGATGGCCAGGTACTCCACATAGCGGAATGCGGGGCCCTGCCACCAGAAGAGGATTCCGACGAATTCGTCGCCGCGCCGGATGGCGTCGGCGTGGAAATGCGGGTCTTCGAGAGCCCGGAGGTGATCCGCCTCCGCGCGCCGCTCCTTCGGGGGAAAGGCCTGGAGGTAGAGCTCCCATGCGGCCGTCCAATCCCGGTCGGCGGGCGTTGTGAGGGGTATGAACTGCATGCTTTCGGTCATATTCGGATGGTTTTGCCGCAAGATAGCACAAAACTTCATGATCACCTAATGGGAAATCTGCCGCCCGGAGTCGTTTTATAGTTCGAGATATCTGTAATCAACTTCCGAAAAACGCTGTTTTGTTATGCCAATGGCGACGTCAGCTTTGTCGATGCCGATCCATTGTCTGCCGCAATCGTTCGCAGCTTTCAGGGTAGTCCCCGAGCCGCAGAAACAGTCCATGACGATCGAATCTGGATTCGACGAAGCCTGAACAATGAACTTTAACATCTCTTCGTTCTTTTCCGTAGGGTATATGGGATATGCGGGATCCACGAAATTCCATATATCCTGCGCTTTTTTTCCGGGACGTTCGTCGGCGTAGTTGATCTTTCTCGGGTTGCCGGTCGGGGACCATTCGATCAGGCCCAAGGCATCGAGCCACTCCAGTTCCTCCACCGAGCAGCGCCAGTGTCGGCCGGCAGGAGGATACATGCCTCTGAACGGTTGATTGGTGGCACCGTCTTTGGTCTCTCCCGGGGCATGGATGGGTACCGTGGTGTAGCGCCTTCCTGTCTTATCGATTTTGGGATATAATTTTTTCAGATCCTCATCGGTGTATTTGAAGACAGGATTGTTCCAGATCGGGTTGGGCCCTTTGGAGTAGAAGAGAATCATGTCTTTGATATTCCCGTATCCGATACGATTAAAATTCTTTGGATTGCATTTTATGCGGGTAATGTCGTTTCTGAAGTTCTCGATGCCGAATATTTCGTCCATCATGACCTTGACATAATGCCCTATCTTGTAATCTATGTGTAGATAGAGGGATCCTCTGTCGGATAAGAGTGTATGGATTAGTTGCACCCGGGCTTTTAGAAAATTGATGAAATCTTCGCCTTGTAGCGTGTCCTTATATGCGATATTTCCATTGTTGGCCTTGCTTATGGTGGCAGTCCGTCCTGTTTGATCTATCGAATATATGCTGCCGGTAGCGAACGGAGGATCAATGTATACCAAGTCTACACGGCCTTTGTATCCTTGATCCAAAAGCCAGCGCATGGTTTGTGCATTTTCGCCTTTAATTATTAAATTGGAAACCATTACAAACTATATAAATAATCTCGAAGGAGTAAAGCGCTCATTACAGGAAGATTGTTGGAGGTGATGGTCCGGTACATTTTTTTCTGCTTGGAATATAGAGGATGCCGTCCAAAATACCTATGGCAATCACATCCTGATTGAGCGGTGTCTTTATTGTGGTCATGGCATCCAGGAACTGATCGTTCTGATGCCCGCCCTCGTCGGAGATGAATTTGGCCTCTCCTATGACGTAAGTATGGTTGAATCGGCCGATGAAATCGACCCCTTTGTCCCGCCGGTATCCCAAATGGTTACGGGCAAACACCAGCAAGGCGGTATCTGATCCGTCGAGAATGGCATTGCGGTCGTCTGCCAGAAACTCGGCTTCCGATATGGGAAAGAGTCCGAGAGTCCCTCTTTTGACCCAGTTTCTGAACAATTGGCCCATTTGTCGGTTGGTTTCTTTGGGCTGGGTGCATTTTTGATAGAGTTCCTCCAGGGAAAGCTCCCGAACTCTGCCGCAGATCCGATTGACCGTATTGGGATTCCGCTCAATAGCCGTTATGTCTTTTCTGAAGTAGGGGACGTAGCCGTCCTTTATGGGGAACAGTTTCAACTGTAACAGGTTTCTGAACAGTTCCGTATTGTTCTGTTCCCTGTAACAGCGATCGACATTGTTCCAGATGTTTTGATCAACTTCCCGAATGTTGTCCGGACTTAAGGGGTATACGGAAAACAGTTGATCGAGATAGTCTCTCTGGCTGGCCAGTTCGATACTTCGTTGGGTAAAAAGGTTCATGTTGAAATAGCTGTGTTGTCAGCAAAGATAGGACAAACTTCGGGATTTGAGAAATTGCGGAGGCTCTTCATGCAGCGAAACTGCTCTTGAACGTACAAAAAAAGAGGTTACTTTAATCGTAACCTCTTGATTTCAAGAGCCGAAACCGAGATTTGAACTCGGGACCCCTTCATTACGAGTGAAGTGCTCTACCGCTGAGCTATTTCGGCCTGCGGGAATCTTCGCGGCTCCTCTCCGCTCCGGGTGTTGCGGGCGGTTGCCTGCCCTTCCCCTCTCGTTCGAAGCACTGATTCCTTCCCTTTCGGGACTGCAAATATCTGAAAAAAAAAATTCCCGCGCAATACTTTTGGAAAAAATCTCGCATTTTCTTGTTATCTTCGCACAAAATCTAACCCGAAACCCGGAAATGATCACTTTTTTGACTTGCCTGGCCCTGCTTGTCGCGGCCTATTTTACCTATGGACGTTATCTGGAGCGCGTGGCCTCGGCCGACGCGCAGGCCGAGACGCCCTGCCGCCGGCTTTATGACGGTGTGGACTATGTACCGCTGCCGCGTTGGCGGGTTTTCCTGATCCAGCTGCTCAATATCGCCGGCACGGGCCCGATCTTCGGCGCCATCCTCGGCGCCTGCTTCGGCCCCGTCGCCTTTCTGTGGATCACCTTCGGCGGAATCTTCATGGGGGCCATGCACGACTATCTTTCGGGCATGATGCTCGTCCGCAACGACGGGTTGAGCATTCCCGAGGTCGTGGGCCGCTATCTGGGCGGCGGCATGCGGCAGTTCATGCGTGCCTTCTCGGTGCTGCTGCTCGTGCTGGTGGGCGCCGTTTTCGTGCTCAGCCCGGCGCAGCTGCTTCATGAAATCACGCCGGGCATCTCCTGCCCGGTGTGGGTGTGGATCATCCTGGCCTATTATTTCATCGCCACGCTGCTGCCCATCGACAAGATCATCGGCCGCGTCTATCCGCTTTTCGGCGTTGCGCTGGTGGCCATGGCCGTGGGATTGCTGGGCGTGCTGCTTTTCGGCGACTACCGGATTCCCGAGATGACGACCTTTGCCAACTTCCAGCTCAACCCCCGTTCGGTGCCTATCGTCCCGACGCTTTTCATTACGATTGCCTGCGGTGCGATTTCCGGTTTCCACGCCACGCAGTCGCCGCTCATGGCGCGTTGCGTGGGCAATGAGCGCGAATGCCGCTCGGTCTTCTACGGAGCGATGATCTCCGAGTCGATCATCGCGCTGATCTGGGCGGCCGTATCGATGGCCTTCTTCGGCGGTGCCGGGGAGCTTTCGGCAGCTCTCGGGGCTCACGGCAACAGCGCCGCGTGGGCCGTGGATACGATCTCGAACGGTACGCTGGGTGTCGTGGGCGGCATCCTGGCGCTGCTGGGCGTCGTCGCCGCGCCGATCACCTCGGGCGATACGGCTTTCCGCTCGGCGCGTCTGATCATCGCCGACATGCTGCACCTCGAGCAGCGGAGCAAGCTGAAACGTTTTTATATCTGTATTCCGCTCTTTATCGTCGGATACGCCATCACGCAGGTCAATTTCGATGTCGTATGGCGCTATTTCGCCTGGACGAACCAGACACTGGCGACTATTGTGCTGTGGGCCATTGTCGTCTATCTGGTCCGCCGTCGGGCGAACCGCTGGGTGGCCCTGCTTCCGGCGCTCTTCATGACCTTCATATGTGCGTCGTTCGTCTTCGTTTCGGGGCAGTTCTTCGGCATGGAGAACCGCACGGCGGCCTACCTGCTGGGCGGAGCGGCGACGCTGCTGATCTTTGTAATCATGCTTTTCAAACTGCGACGCGATGATGCGCAAAGCCACGCTTAACCCTACGCCCGACCAGACCTTCGAGGTCATCGGCGAGGGCCCCTATGATTTCGCCGATGTACTGCGGCGTGCGCGGAAGATGCAGGAGGCAGGGGATGTCGAAGGGGCCTGCAACGAACGTTTCCGGGCCTTCCAGCGCCTTGCCGAACTCATTCCCGAGGATGAGGAGATCAACCTCGAGTGGACGCACCGCAATTCGCGGGCGGCACTGGAGCTGATCCGCGCCTCGGCCATCGACCACTTCCTGATCAACGACTTCGAGATGTCGGCGGCGCTGCTCGAAATGCTGCTCGAGCTCGACCCCGAGGACCATCTCGAAGGGAGCGAGCTGCTGGCTTTCGACTACCTGGCCATGGACGAGCAGGAGCTCTTCGACGAGGTGATCAACGACGTCTCGGACAAATACGCCAGCCGCGAGGTGCTGCTGCTCTGGTCGGCCTACCGGCGCGACGGGAAACTCCCCGAAGGGGAACTCAAGCGTTTCCGGAGCCACTTCGCCCCCTATTTCGCGGAGTTTACCGCAGCGGAGCATCCGGCCGACGAGGCCTACCTGCGCGATATCGAGAGCGAACACCCCACGCCTGCGGCCCAGGCCCGCGAGCTGTGGCTGCAGACCGAGAATCTCTGGGTGCTCTGGCCGGGTTTCATCGAGGCGCTGAAGGCCCGCCGCACGGAGGCGTAGCGTCTTTTGCAGGTGTGTCGGCATCCGTCCGGGGTATCCGTCCCTGCATTGCGGCATGAAAATCCCGGGGTCTGTTTCAGACCCCGGGATTTTTGTCTCTGCTGCTGCGGCTATTGCTCCGGTAGCGGTTTGCGGTTGCGCACGAGTTCGCGGAAGCAGTGGCGGCAGATCGGCTCGTAGCTGTCCTGGGCGCCGAGCATCACCTGCTTCTCGTCGCTGGTCAAGCGGTGGGAGTGGTGGGCGAGGTTGCCGCAACGCACGCAGATGGCGTGGACCTTCGTAACGTACTCGGCCGTGGCCATGAGTGCCGGCATCGGTCCGAAGGGCTTGCCGGTATAGTCCATGTCGAGGCCCGCAACGATCACGCGCACGCCGTTGTCGGCCAGCTGCCGGCAGACGTCCACGATGCTCTCGTCGAAGAACTGTGCCTCGTCGATGCCGACGACATCGACGTCGGCGGTCATCAGCAGGATGTTCTGCGGCGACTCGACCGGCGTGGAACGTATGGAGTTGGCGTCGTGCGAGACGACCTCCTCCTCGGAGTAGCGCACGTCGATGCGGGGTTTGAAGATTTCGACCTTCTGGTGGGCGAACTGCGCCCGTTTGAGGCGGCGGATGAGCTCCTCGGTCTTGCCCGAGAACATCGAGCCGCAGACCACTTCGATCCAGCCCTTGCGGCTGGCATTTTCCAAAAACATAGGTTACGTTGTCAAAAAAATCGGTTCACTGGGCCGGATGCGCTCCGGCAGGGCGTTGTTGCGGACCGGACCGGTCTGCGATGTGGTTGCTCGGCGGCTCGGTTCCGCGGTTCCGCGGGGCCAGGGGGCCAATGCGGCGGCGGTTCTGTTGTCAGAACCGCCAAAGGCGGCTTTGTCGGCCCGTCATAACCCACTTTTTCCGGGCGGTGTCAGAGGCACTCGTCGAGACGCTCGATATGGGCGCCGAGGGCATTCAGACGGCCGTCGATGTTCTTGTATCCGCGGTCGATCTGGTCGATGTTCTGGATCGTCGAGACCCCTTCGGCCGACATGGCGGCGATGAGCAGCGCCACGCCCGCGCGGATGTCGGGCGAGGTCATGCGCGTGGCGCGCAGCTGCAGCCGGTGGTCGTGTCCGATGACCGTGGCGCGGTGGGGGTCGCAGAGGATGATCTGTGCGCCCATGTCGATGAGCTTGTCTACGAAGAAGAGGCGGCTTTCGAACATCTTCTGGTGGATCAGCACGGCGCCCTTGGCCTGCGTGGCCACGACGAGGAAGATCGACAGCAGGTCAGGCGTGAGGCCCGGCCAGGGGGCGTCGGCGATGGTCATGATCGACCCGTCGAGGAAGGTCTCGATGCTGTAGTGCTCCTGGCAGGGGATGTGGATGTCGTCGCCCTGCTGCTCGAAGCGGATGCCCATGCGGGCGAACTGCGCGGGGATGATGCCGAGGTTCTCGTACGAGACGTTGCGGATCGTCAGCTCCGAGCGGGTCATGGCGGCCATGCCGATGAAGCTGCCCACCTCGATCATGTCCGGAAGCAGCGTGTGCTCGGTGCCGCCGAGCGACTCGACGCCCTCGATGGTGAGCAGGTTCGAGGCGATGCCCGAGATGCGGGCGCCCATGCGGTTGAGCATGCGGCAGAGCTGCTGGACGTAGGGTTCGCAGGCGGCGTTGTAGATCGTCGTCGTGCCCTTGGCGAGCACCGCGGCCATGATGATGTTGGCCGTACCCGTTACGGAGGCCTCGTCGAGGAGCATGTAGGTGCCGCGCAGCTCGCGCCCCTCGACCATGAAGAACTCGTCGGCGACGTCGAAGTTGAACTTCGCACCGAGCTTCTGGAAGCCGAGGAAGTGGGTGTCCAGGCGCCGGCGTCCGATCTTGTCGCCGCCCGGCTTGGGGATGTAGCCCACGCCGAAGCGGGCGAGCATCGGGCCGATGAGCATTACCGAGCCGCGCAGGCGTGCGCAGCGGCGGCGGTAGTCGTCCGTGCGCAGGTAGTCGAAGTCGATCTCGCGGGCGCGGAACGAGTAGGTGTCCTCCGCCAGGCGCTCGACCTCCACGCCCATGGCGCCGAGCAGCTCGATGAGCTGCATGACGTCGAGAATCTGGGGAATGTTGCGGATGGTGATCCGCTCGGGGGTGAGCAGCGTGGCGCAGAGAATCTGCAACGCTTCGTTCTTGGCACCCTGCGGGGTGATGGATCCGTGGAGGCGGTAACCTCCTTCGACTTTGAATACTGCCATGGTGCGGTCTGTTTTCGGACCCCGTCCGAGGGGGTCGCATGCTCTACAAAGTTAAAAAGATTTCCCCCTTTTCGCGGGGAATTTGAAATATTTTCGCGAAAAATTTTTGCGGATCACTTTTTTGTTGTACTTTTGCAATCCGTAAAAAAGTCTGAAACAACATAAATTATACAGCTATGGCAATGAAGAGAACTTACCAGCCTTCGCGTCGCAGGCGTATCAACAAGCACGGTTTCCGCGCTCGTATGGCTACGGCAAACGGTCGCAAGGTGCTGGCCGCCCGTCGTGCGAAGGGCCGCAAGAAGCTGACCGTATCGGACGAGTCCACGTTCAAATACGCTTAATTCTTTTTTGCGGAGAAGAGATTGGGTCGGCCGGGTGCCGGCCTTTTTTCTTTTTCCCCTTTTCGGCCTATGCAGCAGGAAACATTGCATGCGGCGCAGGACGTAGAGGTGCGCCGCGTTTCGGAGGAGGCTATCGGGCAGATCCGTGCCGTGGCCGCCGTGGCCTTCCCGGCAACCTACCGCGAGCTGCTCACCTCCGCGCAGCTCGACTACATGATGGAGTGGATGTACTCCGTGGAGAGCCTCCGCGCACAGTTCCGTGCGGGACATGTCTGGTTCATGGCCTTCGCCTGCGGCGAGCCGTGCGGCTATGTCTCGGTCGAGCGGCAGGGCGAGGCGCTCTTCCACCTGCAGAAGATCTACGTCCTTCCCCGCTTTCAGGGACTCGGCATCGGCGCCCGCCTCTTCCGGCAGGCGGTCGCGCATGTCCGCGCCGAACATCCGGGACACAGCCTGATGGAGCTCAACGTGAACCGCCGCAATCCGGCGCTGCACTTCTACGAGCGGATGGGCATGCGCCGCCTGCGTGAGGGGGACTTCCCGATCGGCGGGGGGTTCTACATGAACGACTACATCATGGGGCTGGAGATCGAATAGTGTCGGCAGCCGGCGGGCACAGCCTGTGGCTGTCCGGCGTGTGGCCGGCCGGTGCAGCCTTCGGAAAGCGGCCGGCCGGAGTATGGTCGGCCGGATATGACAGGGGCGGAATCCGATTGTCGGATTCCGCCCTTTCTTTTTTGCGACGGCTGCTCTTTCCGGCTCCCTCTTGCTCTTTCCGGCGTCTCTTCCGCCTTTAGCCTCCCGGTCCGATACCCCTGGCTACTCCGTTTCGTGCCGGAAGAGGTCGATCTCTCCGTTCTCGACCTTGCGGTAGAGATCGGCCAGCTCGGCGATGACCGGCGAGATGAACTCGAGCGTGTCGCTGACGGCCGACTTGCCGCCTTCGCCCTTGATGCGGTAGAGCATCGCGGCGTAGAGGGCGCGGAAGCAGAGCTCCGTGTCGTTGATTCCGGGGTTGCCCAGCACGGCGCGCAGGCGCGGCAGCTCGGGCTCCAGACGGGCGTAGGTTGCGCGGTAGTGCTCGCCCACGGGCAGCTTCATGAGCTGCAGGTGCAGGTCGTGCAGGTCGCGGATCAGATGGAGCGTATGTTCCAGATGCCCCTTCTTCTCCTTGCCCTCCTGCCGCAGCAGGTTGGCCAGGTCCATGTACCAGAGCAGGAAAACGGACTTCTGCTCCTCGGCGATGTCCTTGCGCGGGGCGATGAGTGTCGAGTAGATCGCCTCGGGGCTGAACTGCAGCGCGCGCAGCAGATCCTCCAACTGCCACAGATAGAGGATGTACTCGGCGATGTTCTCCTTGCGTTTGGCTTTGGCTATGTCCATGGAACCGTGATTTTCCGTATTTGTCCGCGTGCTACTGCTTGATCCACACGCGCGGCTCGTTGCGGTGCTTGAGAAAGTACTGCTGCGACTTGAGCAGGTTGCGCGACTGGAGCACCATGTTCTTCGTCTCGGTGAGGATCGTCAGGTAGAGCATCGAGGCCTTGGTGTTCGAGCGGGCCTCGTTGATGCGCGTGAGCTCCGACTTGATCGCCTCGGCGATCGACTCGAAGAGCTGGTCGCGGAGCGTGAGCACCTCCTCGATCTCCGAGAAATCGCCCTCGCGGAGCATCTGATTGATGCGCCGGTAGATCGTCTCCACATCGTCGTTGATCGACATCAGGTCGCGTGTCTGCTCCATCGAGAGACCCTCGTGGTTGTTGTCGATATGCTCGAAGGCCGGGCGGGTGATGTGCATCAGCGCCTTGGTCATCTCGTTGAGGTAGTCCACGACCTGCACATAGTAGTGGGCCGTATTGACGTCGCTGCCCTGCAGCTTGCGGAGTGTCGGCATGAGGGAGTATTTGCGCTCGCGCGACTGGTAGAAGAGGTCGTTCGACTCCTTGACCATGTCGCGCAGCACCTTGCGGTTCTCCTTGAAGACGGCGATGAGCGTGCGGTCGTAGATGCGTGTGGCGCTCTCCATCGTGCTGCAGACCTCGTCGCGCAGGTCGGCGATGATGTCCTCGTTGCTTTCGGCGCGGTGGCGCGACTCGGTCTGGGCCTTTCCCTTCTTGGAGAAGTTGCTGTGGATGAGCATGTACCCGCAGAGCAGCGTAACGATGACGAAGGCCGGGATGCCGCCGTAGATGAGCGCGAGGCCCACGACGAAGGCGATGAGGAATCCGCCGAGCGCCGTAACGAACCATCCGGCGACGACGGTCATGACACCCGAGATGCGGTATACGGCGCTCTCGCGGCCCCAGGCGCGGTCGGCGAGCGACGAACCCATGGCGACCATGAAACTGACGTAGGTGGTCGAGAGGGGGAGTTTGAGCGATGTGGCCAGGGCGATGAGCAGTGCCGAGGTGGTGAGGTTCACCGTGGCGCGGATCATGTCGTAAGGAGCGCCGCTGTGCTCGATATCCTCGACCTCGAAGCGGCGCGAAATGGCCTTGCGCACCCGTTCGGGGATCATGCGTTCGACACCGGCGTTGATGTTGAGGGCCGCGCGGACGATCGTGCGCGAGAAGAGCGACGAACCGTACTGCTGTTCGGAGCCCTCGTCGCTCTGCGTCGAGAGCGAGAGCTCGGTGGCCGAGACGTGCATCGACTTCTTGGATGTCCACAATGTGAGGATCATGATGGCGCCGGCGGCGAGCAGCACGAGGAAGTTTGCCGGGACATTTTCGTTCAGGGCGCCCATGAGCATCGAGGCGTCGCCCGAGTGGCGGGCGATCGAGAAGGCGTCGAAGCCGGCGACGGGCACGCCGATGAAGTTCACCAGGTCGTTGCCGGCGAAGGCCAGGGCCAGGGCGAAGGTGCCCGAGAGGATCGTGATGCGCAGGATGTTGATCCGGAAGCGCTGGATGATGTAGAGCAGCAGGGAGCAGACGGCCCAGCAGACGGCCAGCGCAGCGAACAGGTTGTCATCGACAAAACGCGTGAAGGCGTGTCCCGCGAGGATCGACTTGAGCCCCTTGAAGACGGCAAAGTAGATGATCGCCGTGAGCGAGGCGCCGCACCAGAGAGCTCCGTAACGGTTGAAGGGCACCGTGTAGCGGAACGAGAAGATCACGCGCGAGATATACATGACGACCGTGCCGCAGGTGAAGGCGATGACCACCGAGAGGAGGATCGCCGAGACGATACCCATGGCCCGCGAGGTGTTGATGTACTGCCCGAGCGAGGAGACACTCTGCGCGGGGTCCCCGGCGATCTTGTAGATCGACACGGCGATGGCCGAGCCGAGCAGGCAGAAGATCAGCGACACGGTGGTCGAGGTGGGGAGTCCCCAGGAGTTGTAGAGGTCCAGCAGGATGATGTTGGCGAACATGACGCCGAGATAGAGCATCATCACTTCGTGGAAGGTGAAGAGCCCGGGGTCGAACATGCCGCTGCGTGCGACCTCCATCATGCCGCTCGAGGTTACCACGCCGATGAGAATGCCTACGGAGGCCACGGTGAGGATGACACGCATCGAGGCGGCTTTGGAGCCGATGGCCGAATTGAGGAAGTTTACGGCGTCGTTCGTAACGCCGACGAAGAGTCCCGATACGGCGAGGATGCCCAGGATGCCGACGATGACGGTGTAGATTTCGCTCATGCTTGATTCTGTGCAAATTCTGAACAAATTTACGGAGAAAAAGCCAATGAAACGGAACCGTAGTACAATATTAACGTTAATTTAACGTTCGCGCGCATCCGGGGCTCTGAAAGACGACGCCGCCGCGGGGTGTTTCCCGCAGCGGCGTCCGTACAGCGTATTTTCCGGGGGATTACTCCTCGTCGGTGTCGGTATAGGCCTTGAGCAGCTTCTCCTGTACGTCGGCAGGCACCTGCTCGTAGGAGGAGAACTTCATCGTGTAGGTGGCCGATCCCGACGTGAGCGACGAAAGGGTCGTCGAATAGCGGTAGAGTTCGGCCAGCGGCACGAGGGCGTTCAGGCGGTCGAAGCCCTTGTCGGACTCCATGCCGGCGATCATCGCGCGGCGGTTCTGCAGGTCGCTCATCACGGCGCCCATGTACTCCGAGGGTACGAGGACCTCGACGTTGTAGATCGGCTCCATGATCTTGGGCCCGGCATTGCGGAATGCCTCCTTGAAGGCGTTGCGTGCGGCGAGCTTGAACGAGATTTCGTTCGAATCCACCGGGTGCATCTTGCCGTCGTAGACCACGACGCGGATGTCGCGGGCGTAGGATCCCGTCAGCGGGCCCTCGTCCATCTTCTCCATGATACCCTTCAGGATCGCCGGCATGAAGCGTGCGTCGATGGCGCCGCCGACGATCGCCGAGTAGAACTGCAGCTTGCCGCCCCAGGCCAGGTCGTACTCCTCCTTCGACTTGATGTTCACGACCATGTCGCCCTTGCCGGGAACCTTGTAGTTCTTCGGCTCGGCGATGCCCTCGTAGTAGGGTTCGATGATCAGGTGCACCTCGCCGAACTGTCCGGCGCCGCCCGACTGCTTCTTGTGGCGGTAGTCGGCCTGTGCGACCTTCGTGATGGTCTCGCGGTAGGGGATCTTCGGGGCGATGTATTCGTAGGAGAGCTTGTTCTCCTTCTCGATGCGCGAGCGGAGGATGTTCAGGTGGTGTTCGCCCTGACCCTGGATGATCGTCTGCTTGAGCTCCTTGGAGTACTCGACCAGAATCGTGGGGTCTTCGAACTTCGCGTCATTGAGGATCTTGCCCAGCTTCTCCTCGTCGCTCTGCTCCTTGCACTTGATGGCGGCGCGGTAGCGCGGCTCGGGGAAGACGATCGGTTCGACCGTAACGGGCGCTGCGGCGGATGCGAGCGTGTCGTTCGTGCGCGTGCCCTTGAGCTTGACGGTGCAGCCGATGTCGCCGGCCGAGAGCTCCGTAACCTTGATGCGGTTCTTGCCTGCCACGGCGAAGAGCTGCGAGAGTTTCTCCTTGTTGCCCGTGCGGGTGTTCACCAGCTCGGTGCCCTCGGTGATCTTGCCGCGGATGACGCGGAAGTAGGTGATCTCGCCGATATGCTGCTCGACCTGGCTCTTGAAGACGAAGGCCACGGCGGGTGCCGTCTCGTCGGCCACAAGCTCCTCACCCTCGGTCGAGAGGAAGGCCGGGGCCTTGAGCGGTCCGGGCGCCACGTTGATGATGAACTCCATGAGGCGCTTGGTGCCGATGTCGTACTTGCCGCTGGTGCAGAAGATGGGCATCACCTCGCGTTTCGAGACGCCGATCTTCAGGCCGGCGCGGATGTCGTCCTGCGTGAGGGTTCCCTTGTCGAAGTAGAGCTCCATGAGGGCCTCGTCGTGCTCGGCGGCCATCTCGACGAGTTCCTTGTTGAGCGCCTGGGCGCGCTCCATCTCCTCGGCGGGGATTTCGAGCTCCTCGCGGTGGCCGTCGTGGTCCTTGAAGCGGTACATCTTCATCATCAGCACGTCGATGAAGGCATCGAATCCCGCCCCCTGGTTTACGGGGTACTGCACCAGCACGGGCTTCACGCGCGAGGCGGCGCGGATCGATTCGAAGGCGGCCTCGAAGTTGGCCTTGTCGGCATCGAGCTGGTTGATGACGCCGATGACGGGTTTCTTGAGCAGACGGGCGTAGCGGGCCTGTATTTCGCTGCCGACCTCCCAGCCGTTCTGGGCGTTGAAGAGGAAGACGCCGACGTCGCCGACCTTGAAGGCCGAGAAGAGGTTGCCGCAGAAGTCGTCCGAGCCCGGGCAGTCGATGATGTTCAGCTTGCGGTCCATGAATTCCGTGAAGAGGATCGTGGAGTAGATCGAGCGCTTGTATTCGTGCTCGATGTCCGTGTTGTCCGAGAGCGTGTTGTTCGTCTCGATACTACCCCTGCGGTCGATGACCTTACCCTCATAGGCCATCGCTTCGGCAAGGGTAGTTTTTCCCGTGCCGGGCGCGCCGATGAGTACGATGTTCTTGATCTCTTTTGCTGAATAGTTTTTCATATTCGACTATGGTTTTAAGGTTGATTTTCGTTTAGCCGACTATAAATATACGAAAAAATCGGGATAAACAAGCCCCGGAACGCTTTTTTTGCCTTTCGGGGCGAAACTTTCCGCAGTTTCGGAGGTATCCCGTCCGGTTCGGGACAGGCATTTTCTGCGCGGTTCCGCAGCAGGCGGACGCCCGAAACGACGGACCTTCCTGCAACGACGGACGCCCGGAGCGATCGGCTCCGGGCGTCCTCTCCTGACGGCGTATCCGCCTTGCTATTTTCCGACGACGGCCTCGAGCTCCTCGACCGTGCAGGGAATGCGCTTGTTGCCGAGTATCCGGCTGCCGGTCTCCGTTACGAGGATGTCGTCCTCGATGCGGATGCCGCCGAAATCGCGGTAGGAGTCCAGGGCGTCGTAATCGACGATACCCTTGTAAAGTCCTTCGGCGCGGCACTTGTCGATGAGTGCCGGGATGAAGTAGAGTCCCGGTTCGTCGGTCATCACCGTGCCGGGCTCGATGCGCCAGGCGCTGCGGTAGACGCATGTCGCCGAGCGGGCCGCACGGTCGGCGATCGACGCGAAGTCGAACGACCGCTCGCCCATCGCCTCGCAGTCGTGGACGTCCATGCCCAGGCCGTGTCCCAGGCCGTGGGGCATGAGCATCGTCATGGCACCCGAAGCCACGGCGTCGGCCGCCGTGCCGTGCAGCAGCCCCAGGGCGACGAGCCCTTCGGCCAGCGTGAGGTAGGCTGCATTGTGGATTTCGGTGTACATCATGTGGGGCTTGACGATGCGGGCCACATGGTCGTGGGCCGCGAGGACGATGTTGTAGATATCCTTCTGTTTCTGCGTGAAGCGTCCGCTGACGGGGTAGGTGCGCGTGTGGTCCGAGCAGTAGTTGTTCACCGTCTCGGCGCCGGCGTCGCACAGCAGCAGGCGACCCTCCTCGAGCACGCCGTCGCAGTGCAGGTTGTGGAGCGTCTCGCCGTGCTGCGAGACGATCGAGGGGAACGAGAGCCCCGCGCCGTAGGATTTGGCCACACCCTCGATGGCGCCGGCGATCTCGCGCTCGACGATGCCCGGGCGGCACATCTGCATGGCCAGCGTGTGCATGCGGTACCCGATTTCGAAGGCGCGCTCCATCTCCTCGATCTCCTCGGCGCTCTTCTTCTCGCGCATCTCGGCCACGGCGAACATCAGCTCCACCGACTTGTATTCGTGCAGCAGCGCGGGTTTGATGCCCAGCAGGGCCGAGAGCTGGAGCTTCGTCTCCCCGCGGTAGGGGGGCAGGTAGTGGATACGGCGACCCAGGGCGATGGCCTTGCGCAGACGCGCCTCGAGGGCCGCCATGGGGAAGGTTGCGGCAACACCCGCCTCGGCGCCCAGTTCGCGCAACGTGGGCTGCGGACCGGTCCAGATGATGTCCTCGACGGTGAAGTCGTCGCCGTAGAGGGCCTCTTCGCCCGTATCGGCGTCGATCACGCCCACGAGCGCCGGGATGTTCAGTCCGAAGTAGTAGAGGAACGACGAGTCCTGGCGGAAGTAGTAGGCGTTGTTGGGATAGTTGTTCGGGGCGAGCCCGTTTCCGGGGAGCAGGATGATGCCCTGCCCGATCTTCGTGCGCAGCTCACGGCGGCGCGCGGTATAGGTTTTTGCAGAGAACATAACGTTGCGGTTTTCCACAAAAATAGGGAAAAATCCCGGATTCCGTACCTGCGGCGTGCGATTTTTCGTCGCCCGAACCCGGTTGTGCTTCCGCCGGGATCGTGCCGGCGCTCCGCCGTGTCCCGGTCGTATCCCCTGCCGCATCCCTGCCGCATCCCTGCCGTCTCTTGGCCGGGCCTATCGGAAGAGCAGCGAGGCGCCCTCCGTGTCGACGCGCACCGTAACCTCGCGGCCGAGGTAGAGGGCCAGATTGGGGTCCTCGTGTCCGGCCGGAAGGCCATAGATCACCGGGATGCCCAGCGGGCGCAGGTAGGCGTCGAGAACTTCGTAGGGGTCTTCCACGCCGAAGCGTTCGCCGCCCATCATGTCGGTGAAGTGCCCCACGACGACGGCCCGCAGCGTGCGGAGCCTGCCGCTGCGTTCGAGGCTCTGCATCATGCGGTCGATGCGGAAGAGAAATTCGCCGACCTCCTCGATGAAGAGCACCGTCGGGGTGTCGGTCCGAAGCTCCTCGGGGGTTCCCGCCGCGGCGCAGATCACGGCCAGGTTGCCGCCTGCGAGGCGTCCCGTCGCCTCGCCGGGGACGTTGCGGGGGTGGGGCGGCAGGTCGATGCGCTCCAACTCCCCGAAAAGCGCGCGGCGGAGCGCCTCGGACGAGGGAGCCTCCTCTGCGGCCTTGTCGTCGAAGCGGAAGCCGGCGGGCATCTGTCCGTGGATGCTCTCGATGCCCAGGCGCCGCAGGGCGAGGTGCAGCGTGGTGATGTCGCTGAAGCCTGCGATCCACTTCGGGTCTTCGCGCAGCGGCGTGAGGTCGAGCAGCGGAAGCAGGCGTACCGAGCCGTACCCGCCGCGGAAGGCGAGGATCGCCCGTACCGAGGGATCGTCGATCGCCCGCTGCAGGTCTGCGGCGCGCTCGGCGTCGCTTCCCGCGAAATAGGGGCGCGTGCGGTCGGCGTAGTGCGTCCCGAACTTCACATGCAGGTCCCACGATTCGAGCCGCTGGCGGATCTTCGCCGTGTCGCATTTCCGGGCCATGCGGCCTGCCGGGGAGACGACGGCGATCGTGTCGCCCGCCTGCAGGTAACGGGGGCGCAGGAAGGGCAGTGTGTCCGCCGTGCGGTTGCAGCCGAGGGCTCCGGCCTCGAGCGGTATGCTGTCGGTCCGCGGCAGCTCCATGACGGGCAGCACGGCTTCCGGACATGCGGTTGTGCGGGGCCGCGGCGGGTTTTCCGGACGGGTTCCGGCCGGGGCGGTCGTGGCGAAAAGAAGGCAGAGCAGCAGGCAGGGCAGGGTGCGGTGCATGGTTCAGGCGTGGTGTTTGTGGCGTCCGAGCCCTTCGGGCAGCGGGAGCGAGAGGCGCGAAAAGCTGATGACAGCCCCGGCGAAGGCGAAGCATCCGGCGAGCATGAGGGCCGTATGGGTGCTGTTGCGGGGTGCGACATGGAAAAGCAGGGCCATCAGCGCGGCGCCGGTGGTCTGCCCCGCGAGGCGGGCCGTGGCGAGCATGCCGCTGGCCGATCCGCTGCGCTCGGGAGGAGCCGAGGCGATGAGGATGCTGTTGTTGGGCGACTGGAAGAACCCGAAACCGGCGCCGCAGAGCACCAGGCGCCAGACGATCTCGAAGTCGGTGGGGTGCTCGGGCAGGAAGGCCAGCAGGAAGAGCCCCGCGGTCATGGCCAGCAGGCCCACGCCGCCGAGCAGTCCGGCGTGGATGTGTTCGACAAGGATGCCGGCCACGGGGGCGACGACCATGATGACGGCGGGCCAGGCCGTGAGCAGCAGTCCGGTGCTCACGTCGTCGTAGCCGCAGGCGTGCTGCAGGTAGAAGGGCAGGGCGACCATGGCGAGCATCTGTCCGAGGAACGAGCAGATCGACGTGGCCACCGAGACCGAGAAGATCGGGATGCGCAGCAGGTCGAACGGCAGGATGGGGTACTGCTCGTGCAGCTGGCGGCGGATGAAGAAGTAGCCGATCAGGAGCAGCGCCGCGATGCCTGCGGCCAGCAGACGGGGATCCACACCGTGGGAGAATCCCTCGACGGAGGCCATGAGCAGGCCGAACGTCAGGGCATTCATCACGGCGTCGCGCCAGTCGAAACGGTGGTCGCGGACCCGCACGGGATTCTGCGGGAGGAAGCGGTAGCTCAACGCAAGGGCGATGATTCCTATGGGGATGTTCACGGCGAATAGCCACGGCCAATCGGCTGCGGCGAGCACGCCGGCAGCAAGTGTCGGGCCGGCGACCGACGAGACGGCGACCACGGTGGCGTTGATGCCCATGCCGCGCCCGAGCTGGCTGCGGGGATAGATCACGCGGATGAGCGTGGTGTTCACCGATGTTACGGCTGCGGCCCCGAAGCCCTGGAAGATGCGTCCGACAACGAGTGCCCCGAGCGTCTGCGAGAGGGCGCAGCCCACCGAGGCGGCGGTGAAGAGCGCCAGCCCGCCGATGTAGACCTTGCGGTAGCCGACCAGATCGCCCAGGGCCGAAAAGGAGAGCAGCGAGACCATGATGGCGAGCTGGTAGGCATTGACGATCCAGATCGAGTCGGCCGACGAGATGTCGAGCGCGCGAGAGATGGTCGGCAGGGCGACGTTGGCGATCGTCGAGTCGATGACCGAGAGCGAGACGCCGAACGCTACGGCCAGAATGGCCCAAAGCCGGCGGGGCATGGGCATGCCGTCTGCGGAGGGTATATGCGGTGAAACGGACATGGCGCCGCAAAGATACGAAAAAAACGGGAACCCGGATTTCCCGGATTCCCGCCACACAACTATTGTCGGGACCGTTCCGCCGGCCGGTAAGAGAGCCGGGGCGGTCTCCCTGCGATTGAACTTTTTATTTTAATTGGTTGTGATTCATCGGTCTTTCGCTTTCGGCTTCCGGTATAGCCCTCCTTCCGTACAGCGTTCCTGCGCAGAGGAGCAACAGCCAGACCGGTATGCTCCCTGTCGTTCCTGTTTCGGGGAAGAGCAGCCGTGAGGCTGCATGCAAGCCGAGGGCGGCCGTTGCGAGGACAAGCGCCAACGTGTACAGGACGGTTTCGATTTTCATGCCAAAAGCGGTGTTTTCGGTTCGGTGATGCAAATATAAATCGGAAAAGTTCGAAAAACAAATAAATTTTGTTGTTTTTCGATAAAATATTTCTGCAATACGTTTTAATAAGACTTGAAACGGATGAAAAAAGACGAAGCGAACAATTTTTCATACCGAAATAAAAATCGAAACCCTCCGATCCGCCCTGGAATATGCAAGGAAAACGGGGCCCGACCGATCGGGCCCCGTTTCCATGGGAAAAGTTCAGACCTTGAGGTAGATCCGCTGTCGGTCGAGGAACCAGAGCAGCAGCCAGCAGCAGGCGATGTAGCCGATGCCCAGCACGACGGCCCCCGCTTCGGGCGGGAGCTTGGCGGCGAGCCCTCCGAAAAAGAATTTCGAGGTGTAGGAGAAGCTGATGATCTGCTGCCCGAGGTAGATGGTGATCGAATTGACGCCTATGACCTTGAAAAAGAAGGTCCAGCGGCGCCACTGCCTCACGTCGATCAGGTAGTAGAACAGGGCGAACATGCCGAGCGAGTAGCCGCCGGCGGCGCAGACGAAGGCGCCGTTCCAAAGACTCTTGTTGATCGGCTGCCAGAGGTTCCAGAGCAGTGCTGCGGCGATGAGCAGCACGGCGCCGCCGGCCATTGTGAGGGCCTTGCGCGTGCCGTTTGCGTGCGGCTCTTCGCGGCGGACATAGGCCCCGGTGAACATGCCCAGCAGGGCGGTTACGATGGCCGGGAGGGTACTCAAAATTCCTTCCGGATCGAAACCGTCGAGATAGAGGTGCGACGGCATGACCGAACGGTCGATGTAGCCCACGATGTTGCCCTCGATGGTCAGCGGCCCGGCCCCTGCGGCATCGGGCGCCGGGACGAACTGCAGCACGAGGCTGTATGCGGCCAGCAGCGCCACGGCTGCGGCGATGCGGACGCGGCAGTTGCCGTAGATGTAGATCAGCGCGGCGAACATCCATGCAAGGCCGATGCGTCCCAGTACGCTCGGCAGCCGCAGGGTCTCGAAATCGAGCCGGAACAGGCCGTTGTAGACCAGCCCGAGCAGGACGAGCGTGAGGCCGCGGCGGATGACCTTCGCGGTGATGCGTGCGTCGGAGAGCCCTTTCGCGCGCTGCTTGGCCAGCGAGAAGGGGAACGAGACGCCGGCGATGAAGAGGAAGAGCGGGAAAATCGTGTCGTGGTGGAAGAATCCGTCCCACTCGGCGTGTCCCATCTGTGCGGCCATCCAGTCGGAGAAGGCTCCGGGCCAGAGGCGGCAGAGGCTTGCGACGAGGCCGGCGAAGCCCATGATGAAGAGCATGTCGAAGCCGCGCAGCGTGTCGAGCGAAAGGAGGCGCTGCGGAGCGGCGGGGGTTTTTGTGGCGGAAGCGGTGTTCGGAGCGCTTCGGTCGGTGCGGTTCATGGCGTATCTATTCAGTTTGGGTGTTTTGCGGGGTGGCATCGACGAATTTGCAGAGCTGGTCGCCGCGGCGGACGACGCCCGGGGTGTGGATGGCGCAGAGCTGGCCCTGGAGCACCTGCTGCGCCGGTTTTCCGTCGGGGCCGTGCAGCTCTTCGAGGCGCTGCTCGGCGACGCCCGTCGTGGGGCCCAGGAAGAAGATCTCCTCGCCGACGGCCAGCGGTGCAGCCTCCACGAGCACCTCGGCGACCGAGAGTTTGCGGTAGAAGTTCGTAACCTTGCCCACATAGACCTTGCGGCGCGTGGCCGAGGAGCCGTAGGCGGGGCTGTGCTCTACCGTGGGCCGTCCGGCGTAGTAGCCCTCCCAGAACCCGCGGTTGAAGACCGTGCGGAGGCGCTCCTTGAGCGATGCGGCCAGCTCGGGCGTGTAGCGCCCCTCTTCGAGGGCGCGCAACGCCTCGTCGTAACTCTCGACGACGCGCTTGACGTATTCCGCGCCGCGGGCGCGCCCCTCGATCTTGAGCACCCGCACGCCGGCGCCGATCATCCGGTCCAGGAAGTCGATCGTGCAGAGGTCTTTCGGCGAGAGGACATACTGTCCGTCGATGTCGAGCTCGGCGCCCGTATCCTTGTCGCGGAGCGTATATTTGCGGCGGCACAGCTGGCGGCAGGCGCCGCGGTTGGCCGAACAGCCCGTCTCGTGGAGCGAGAGGTAGCACTTGCCCGAGATCGACATGCAGAGCGCTCCGTGGGCGAACATCTCGATCTGTACGAGCTCTCCGCGCGGGCCGCGGATGTCGTTTTCGACGATGCAGCGGTGAATCCCGGCGACCTGCTCGAGCGAAAGCTCGCGGGCCAGGACCACCGTGTCGGCCCACTGGGCGTAGAACTTCACCGCCTCGGAGTTCGAGATGTTGCTCTGCGTGGAGATGTGTACCTCCTGTCCGATGCGCCGGGCATAGAGGATCGCGGCCAGGTCGGTGGCGATGATGGCATCGACGCCCTCCTCCTTGGCGCGGTCGATGACGGCATGTACGTCGGAGAGTTCGTTTTCGTAGACTATGGTATTGACCGTCAGGTAGGTGCGGACCCCTGCGGCATGGGCCGTGGCGACGATCCGCGCCAGATCCTCGAGGGTGAAGTTGGCGGCCGAGGCCGAACGCATGTTGAGTTTCCCGACGCCGAAGTATACGGCATCGGCCCCGGCCTGGATGGCTGCGGCGAGAGACTCGTAGGAGCCCACGGGGGCCATGATCTCGATATCGGAACGTTTCATGAAGTATTCGCTGTGTTATTTCCTGCGGCCCATCAGACTCTCGGCGAAGGCGCGCAGCTGCCGGGTGCGGGAGGCATCGACCGAGAGCGTGTCGAGGATGCCCAGCGCCCGGTCGAAGCGCAGCGAGATCTGCTGTTCGGTCAGATGGGGGACATCCAGCCGGTCATAGATCGTCTTCACGGTGGCGATCTTCTCGGCGTTGGAGATCGTTTCGTCGCGGTAGGTGCGGCGGAGCACCTCGCGCGTGGTCTCGTCGGCGCGGCTCATGGCCGTAACCATCAGATAGGTCTTCTTGCCTTCGAGGATGTCGCCGCCGATGGCCTTCCCGAGCTCCTCGTCGCCGTAGCTGTCCAGCAGGTCGTCCTGCAGTTGGAACGCGAGGCCCAGTTCGAGGGCGAAGCGCCGCAGCTTGCGGCAATCCTCCTCGGGGGCTCCGCCGATCGTCGCACCGATCGTCGCGGCACCGGCCAGCAGCACCGAGGTTTTCAGTTCGATCATGTGCATGTAGTCCACGACCGAGACCTTCGTGCGGCGTTCGAAATCCATGTCGTACTGCTGTCCTTCACAGACGCCGAGGGCCATTTCGTTGAAGGTTGCCATGACCTGCGGCAGCAGGTGCCCGGGAACGCCGCCGAGCAGGCGGTAGGCGCAGATCAGCATGGCGTCGCCCGAGAGGATGGCCACGTTCTGGCCCCAGCGAGCGAAGACCGAGGGCTTGCCGCGCCGCATGGCGGCGTTGTCCATGATGTCGTCGTGCAGCAGGGTGAAGTTGTGGAACATCTCGATGGCGGCAGCGGCAGGCAGCGCCTGCTGGACATCGTCCGTGAATATGCCGCACGAGAGCATCACGAGCATCGGCCTCAGGCGTTTGCCGCCTCCGGAGAGCGAATAGCCGATGGGTGCGTAGAGCAGTTCGGGTTCGGCCGGAAGTTCGGTCTGCGCCAGATAATTTTCGATTACGGAGAGGAGTTGCTCGTTGTTTTGCATGTTTGTCCGGATGTGATTTGGTCAGAATATGTCCCAAAAGTAGGAAAAAACTTTGGAGTGGCCGAATTTTCCATTAACTTTGACCAGATAAATTTTAACTTTTAACCTGAAACCTGTTATGAAAAAACTTGCTATCGGCGTGGATATCGGCGGCATCAATACCGCATTCGGTATGGTGGACGAAAACGGCGATCTTTATGCCGAGTCGGTCATCTCGACCAAGAAATATCCCTATGTGGACGATTATCCGGCCTATGTGCGGGATCTGTGCGACGCCATGCGCGCCATGACCCAGAGCCTCTCGTTCGACTACGAACTGACGGGTATCGGCATCGGCGCCCCGAACGCCAACTACCACAAAGGTACGGTCGAGAATCCCGCAAACCTGTGGAAATTCCGCGAAGGAGAGAGCGATCCCGACGAGTCGCGCCGCATCTTCCCGCTGGCCGACGATATCTCCAAGTGCTTCGGCGGCGTGAAGACGCTCATCACCAACGACGCCAACGCCGCGACGATCGGCGAGATGATCTACGGCAATGCGCGGGGCATGAAGGATTTCATCATGATCACGCTCGGCACGGGCCTCGGCTCGGGATTCGTGGCCAACGGCGAGATGATCTACGGACACGACGGCTTTGCCGGCGAGTTCGGCCATATCATCGTCGAGCGCAACGGCCGTGAGTGCGGCTGCGGCCGCCGCGGCTGTCTGGAGGCTTACGTCTCGGCAACGGGTATCAAGCGCACGGCCTTCGAGCTGATGGCGCGCATGACGGCGCCGAGCAAGCTGCGCAGCATCGCCTATGACGACTTCGATGCGTCGATGATTTCGGCTGCTGCCGAGCAGGGCGATCCCGTGGCGCTCGAGGCGTTCCGCTTCACGGGCGAGATGCTCGGCCGCGCACTGGCCGACATCGTGACGATAACCTCCCCGGAGGCGATCTTCCTCTTCGGCGGTCTGTCGAAGGCCGGGAAACTGCTCTTCGAGCCCACGCAGTGGTACATGGAGGAGAACATGCTCTTCGTCTTCAAGAACAAGGTCAAGCTGCTGCCGAGCGGCATTCAGGGCAAGAACGCCGCCATCCTCGGCGCCTCGGCGCTGATCTGGCAGGAGGCCGGGCTCTGATCCCGGGTCGCCGTAAACGACAAGCGGGTGGAACTTCCAAAAGTTCCACCCGCTTTCTTTATCCCTTTCTCCGGATGCGTTACCGCATGGCGATATCGGCCTGGCCGATCAGACGCCCCTCGCAGTAGAGCTGCACCTTGTAGGTCCCGGCAGTGAATCCCGTGCTGGCATAGAAGATACCCACGTCGAGGTCCTTCGTGTTGTCGTACTGCACGGTACGCTGGGCCGAATAGCTCAGGCGCTCGCCTTCGAACTCGAAGGTCGGCATCGCTTCGGTCGTCAGCACATAGCCGTCGGGCGAGGTGATGCGTACATAGACGGTCTTGTCGCCCGGTGCGGCCAGTTCGTTGGCCGAGAGGGTGAAGTCCACGCGCAGGCGCGCGGCATTCTTGATGCGCGATACCTCGCGGCTGTTGGCATTCAGGGCCATGAGCGCGATGTCGCGGGCCCGGAGCACGGCGCCGATGCGCACCTTGTTGTCGAGCTCGGCGGCCTTCTCTTCGGCCATGTCGGCGCGCAGGTTGGCCGAGGAGATCTCCTTGCGGAATCCGACGTTCTCCTTGATGAGCTTCTTGTTGAGCGTGCTCAGCGAGTCGATCTGGCGGACGTAGCCCCGCATGATCGTGCGCAGGGTGCCTACCTCCTTCTCGTACTGCTTGATCTTCGCCAGGCTCCACGAACGCTCTTTCTTCAGCCGGTCCATCAGCGAGTCGGCGCGCTCGCGTTCGATCGAGAGGCTTGCCGAGATCGAGTCGTTGGAGATCTGGAGGTTGTCGTAGTCGGTCATCAGACGCCCCAGGTCGTTCTGGATCGAGTCGCGGTCGGCCTGCAGCAGTTCGTTGTCGATCATCTGCTGGCGGTGGATGCTGAAGTAGAGGATCGACAGTGCCACCAGAATCACCGAGAGGATGATGATGACGATGCGATAGCCGCGGATGGACTTGTCGGCGGCGGGTTGCTGCATCGTGTAGTCCTCTTCGTCCTCGAATTCGGAGGGATCGTATCCTTGTCTGTTTTCCATAGCCTTTCGGGTTTAGGGGCCGGGTGTGCGCCCGGCGGCGCTTGCGGACATCCGAGCGGAGCCGGTTTGGGGGCGGCGCCTTCAGAGCCAGTTACAAAAGTAGTGATTTATTCGAAAAATCGAACACCCGGACGAAGAAAATGCGCTTCGTACGGGTGGCTTCTATCGTTTCAGGTGCCGTTTGATGACCGGACAGACCAGATCCGCATAGCGCATCATGCCCAGATCGGTGAAGTGCACGCCGTCCACCGTTGCCTCGGCGTCGTCGCCCAGCATCCGCTCGGAGGAGATCATGTAGATGTTCTTCTCGCCCTTCTTCTTCAGTTCGCCGAAGATGCGGTTCACGGTTTCGTTCTTGCTGCGCACCTCCTCGGCCATCCGCTTGTCGAAGCGTCCGTGGGGGTAGCGGGGATCCTCGATGAAGATGATCGGCGTGTCGGGGTGCCGGTCGCGGATGATGCGGTAGAAGGTCTCCATGCGGTCGTTCATCTCCTCGACCGAGGCGTTGGGCACGAAGTCGAGGACGAAGACCGAGGCGTCGACCTCGGCCATCAGGCGGGCGATCTCCAGGTCGAGCAGGGCGTTCCCGCTGAACCCGAGGTTGATGCATTCGCGGTTCAGCCGCCGCGAGATGATGTTCGTGTGGGCCATGCCGGGACGGTTGGCGCAGCCGCCCTGGAGGATGCTCGTGCCGTAGAAGACCACGGGGCGTTCGCGGCGCGGCAGATCTACGGCCGGCTGTTCGATGCGGGCCAGCGAATCGATGCCGATCTTCAGGTCGAGAATGCCGTCGTAGAGCGAGAGGTAGAGCATGTATTCCCGTTCGGCGGGCTCCATGTCGGTGATGATGACCGTTTCGTTCTGCTGCCCGGTGGGGCGTGCGCTGTTCACGAAGGTCCATGTGCCGTCCTCCTGCAGGCAGTAGAGGTCCAGGCCACGGGTCCCGGTCTGCGTCTGGTGGTTCATCGTCCGGTCGAAGAAGGCGGTCCACCGGGCGGCGATGGTCGTGGAGTTGCTGCGGAAACGCACGGCCAGTCCCGCGGTGCATTTGCCCAGCTCCCAGACGGGACCGCGCGAGACTCCCTTGAATTCCGCCGGGAGGCGCTCATAGCGGGTTTCGGTGCGTTCGGTGGCCTTTCCCAGCAGGGGGAAGCCGGCGGCATCGTAGTAGACGAGTTGTGCTTTTGCGGCCGTGAAGGCCGTCATCAGGCCCAGGGCCAGGATCCAGTGTTTCGGTCGTATCATGTTTCGGATTTTGTTTGGGTCGTTATTTGACGAGGCTCTCGACGGGGTATTTGAGTCCCTTGTATCCGGAGATGTAGGCGTTGATGCTGCCGATGCGGACGGGCGACTCGATGTAGAGCGGAATCTTGTTCCGGTCGTCCGAGATCCAGATCGTGAAGACCGAGCCGTCGGTGAAGGAGAACCCCTGCGAGGAGCCCAGCTGGCAGTTGAACTTCAGCGTGCGGAAGCGTCCCATGTTACGGATCTTCTTGATCTCGCGTCCCAGGAAACGGTAGTGCAGCACGCGTACCGTATCCTCGAGGACCATCTCCAGCGTTGCGGGCTCCCCTTCGTGGAAATCCTCGGCCGAGGCGCTGCGGAGGCTGAAGAAGAGCGAGATGGGATCCATGCTTTCGGCCGTCAGGGGCATTTGTTTCTCCTGGTAGGGCCGTTTGCGGCTGCGCCAGCGGGTGTGGACCGTCGAGGAGTCCCAGTCGTAGTCGTAGCGGCTGTCGAAGGTGTAGTCGCCCTCGCGGATGTCGCTTTCGAAGCAGACGGGGCGCAGCGCCTCGCGGTCGATCCATACCGTGTAGAGATCCTCGAGGTTGAAGAACCAGCGGTAGGTGGGCAGCGTGCGGCCGTAACCGGTAACCTTGTAGTGCTTCTCGCCGTCGAAGGTCTCCTCCGCGGTGGCCACCTCGACCGAGCCGACCTCCGTATTGGGGAACATCTTGGCCTTGTAGCTTACGCGGTACTGCAGCACCTCGCCCGGGTGGTAGAGCTGGGCTGCGAGGGGCGAGGCTGCCAGAAAGAGGCATATGGTGCAAAGGATTTTTTTCATGGTTCGGGGTTTTTGACAGTATAACGCTTTTGCGGGTAATGTATTTCGGGGTTTACGATATGCGGGAAAAGTCGATTTCGTCGCGTCCGGCGTAGCGGCGCCGCAGGACTTCGAGTCCGCGGTGCTCGGGACGCGAGAGCTGCGGGTCGTCGGCCAGAAGCTCGCCTGCGGCCTCGCGCGTGAGGGTAAGGATCTGTACGTCGGCCGTCGGGTTGGCGATCTTCAGGTCGAAGGCCATGCCGCTCTGCTGCGTGCCGTTGATGTCGCCCGCGCCGCGCAGCTTGAGGTCCAGCTCCGCGAGGCGGAATCCGTCGTTCGTCTCGCACATGGCGTCGAGGCGCGCCCGGGCCTCGCGCGAGAGTTTCTCGCCCGACATGAGGATGCAGTAGGACTGTTCGGCGCCGCGGCCCACGCGCCCGCGCAGCTGGTGCAGCTGCGAGAGACCGAAACGCTCGGCCGATTCGATGACCATCACCGTGGCGTTCGGCACATCGACGCCCACCTCGATGACCGACGTGGCGACGAGTATCTGCGCCTCGCCCTCCTTGAACTGGCGCATCGACTCCTCCTTGTCGGCGGGTTTCATCTTTCCGTGGCAGATCGCCGTAACGTATTCCGGGAGCGGAAAGTCGCGCGAGATGGCCTCGTACCCGTCCGTGAGGTCCTTGTAGTCCATCGCCTCGGACTCCTTGATGAGCGGGTAGACCACATAGACCTGACGTCCCTGGCAGATCTGCTGGCGCATGAATCCGAAGAGCTTGAGACGTGCGGCGTCGGTGTAGTGGAAGGTCCGGATCGGATGGCGCCCGGGCGGGAGTTCGTCGATGACCGAAACATCCAGGTCGCCGTAGAGGGTCATGGCCAGCGTCCGCGGAATCGGCGTGGCGGTCATCACGAGGATATGGGGCGGGCGGGCGTTCTTGGTCCAGAGGCGGGCGCGCTGCTCGACGCCGAAGCGGTGCTGTTCGTCGATGACCACGAGCCCGAGGTTCGCGAACTGCACGCGGTCCTCGATCAGGGCGTGCGTGCCGATGAGGAGCTGCACCTCGCCCGAGGCGATGCCTTCGAGGGCTTCGCGACGCTCGGCCGTCTTCGAGGCGCCGGTGAGGATGGCCACGCGGACCGCCATCGGGCCGAGCATGCGGCGGATGGTGGCCAGGTGCTGCCGCGCGAGGATCTCCGTGGGGGCCATCATGCAGGCCTGGAAGCCGTTGTCCACGGCCAGCAGCATCGACATGAGGGCCACGAGGGTCTTGCCGCTGCCGACGTCGCCCTGCAGCAGGCGGTTCATCTGGAAGCCCGTAACGGTGTCCTGGCGGATCTCGCGGATCACGCGCTTCTGGGCCCCGGTGAGCGGGAAGGGAAGCTGTTCGCGGTAGAAGGTGTTGAACGCCTCGCCGACCTTCGGGAAGAGAAAGCCGTCCTGCCGCGTGAGGCGTGCCGTGCGCCGCGCCTGGATGTTGAGCTGCACGCCGAGCAGCTCGTCGAACTTGAGCCGGTACTGGGCCTGGCGCAGCAGCTCCTGCGACTGCGGGAAGTGGATGTTGTAGTAGGCTTCGCGCAGCGGCAGCAGGCCGTAGCGGGCGCGGAAGGATTCGGCGAGGGGGTCTTCGATGCCGTCGCGGACCAGCGGCCAGAGCTTGCAGACGATCTGGTACATGCCCTTCGTCCCCAACTGATTCGAGAGCTTCTCGGTCGAGGGGTAGATGCCCTGCATGCCGCTTTCGGGTTTTCGAGAAAGGGCCTGTTCGACGGTTTCGAGTTCGGGATGGGCCATCGAGAGCATTCCGCGGTAGAATCCCGGGCGTCCGAAGATGAGGTATTCGCGCCCCTTCTCGATGCGTTTCTCGATCCACTTGATACCCTGGAACCAGACCAGTTCGGCCGTACCCGTGGCGTCCTGCACCGAGACGGTGAAACGGCGCCGGCGCCCCTCGCCGGCATAGGCCACGCCCATGACACGGGCCCGGAGCTGGACGTAGGCGAGCCCGGCCGCGTCGGTGATCTCGGCGATACGGTAGATCCGCGTGCGGTCGATGTAGCGGAACGGATAGTGGCGGAGCATGTCTCCGAGCGTACGGATCCCCAACTCCCTGTCGAGGAGTTTCGCCCGGGCCTCGCCGACTCCCGGAACATACTTGATATCGTTGTCGAGACGGTCCACCGGGCAAATATACGAAGTTTTCCGTGAAATGGCGAGCCTTCGGTAGTGCGGATGCCTCCGCGCGGCGTTTTTCCGCCGGGGACAGTCTCGGCGGCGGTATGGGCGGAGCGGAATATCCCGCGGCATGATCCGGAGCCGGCGCCGCTTGTATTAACTATAATTGGTATCTCTGCGGCCGTTATTTAAGAGTCTTACGAATGAGACTTTTTGTTTAATTTTTTAGTTTTTATCGTGTGTCCATAAATGTACTACATCTTCATACGAGGAGCACGAATAGTGCGGCTATGCGCTGCTGAACGGTTGCTGAATGCATTACTGTCGAAGCGTTTATTGTTTATTTAGATGATCTCGCCACTGATGCTGTCATTGTAATAAATACTACGAGATGAGATGTGGTAGTGATAGATACTGATCTCCGTTGGTAATATTATTGTTTGGACGGACAATGTAGTCTGCTTTGATGTGATGCTTGTCTTGATATTAGTCATCACTTAGCGTTGAAGATGTTGCTCAATTGCTCGCTAAAGTCGTGATGTGCCGTTCTTTGATTTCGGCGAAATAATTGGACTATAGGACCGATCCGTCCGTATTTCGAATCAGATTCTCGTAGTATCGGATGCTCGGCCAGCAGCAGGAGATCTTCTGGTTTTCTGTCGGGCTGCTCTCCTAATCGATTTTGCGTAGCAGGTCCGAAGTTGGGACGAAAAGCCCCGAGAGCGAATAGCCGAAAGCCCGCGCAGGTGGAGCATCTCCCGGTTTTTTTCGTATCTTTGTCCGGAACGACACCTCTGCGATCCTGCCGTTGCGGCTGTTTCGGATTCGGGAGGTGTCGCGAAAATGCTAATTTGTTCGATATGAGACGCTTGTTGATGACTTTGCTGTTTGCGGCCGCGGCGGTTGCCGCCGAAGCCCGCGAGGTGTTTCCGCTCAACGAGGGGTGGCGTTTTTATTTCAAATCGGAAAATACGAGCGACAATGCCCGCCATGTTACCCTGCCGCACAGTTGGAATACCGATCCCCAGCGGGAGGGCTCGTGGCTCGAGACCACGGGAAATTACCTCAACGACATCTTCATACCTGCCAATTGGACCTCGCGCCGGCTCTTTCTGAAGTTCTACGGCGTACAGTCCGTTGCCGACCTCTTCGTGAACGGACACCATGTTGCGACACACCGCGGCGGTGCTGCCGCCTTCACCTTCGAGATCACCGATTATGTGGAGTACGGTGCGGACAATGCGCTGCTCGTGGTGGTCGGCAACGGTTCGCGCAGCGACGTGCTCCCTACCTCCACGGACATGAATCTCTACGGGGGAATTTACCGTGATGTGGAGCTGATTGTTACCGGCCCTACGGCTGTTTCGCCGCTCTATCTCGGATCGGATGGCGTGCTGATCCATGCCCGGGAGGTCGATTCGCTCCAGGTATCGGGGGAGGCCGAGATCCATCTGACGTCGAAAGGCGAGGGTACCTGCACGCTGACGCTCGACATTGCGGCGCCCGACGGCAGCACGGTCTTCACGAAGCGCCAGCGGGCCCGGCTCGACGGACGTCCCGTCATGGTGCCCTTCACGGTCGATGCTCCCGAGTTGTGGAGCCCGGGCCATCCGGCGCTATACACCGTAACGGCCGCCATCGGCGAGGACAGCATCGTCGATTGCGTGCGGGTCCGCACGGGCTTCCGGTCGGTCGTCGCTACGCCCGGCGGCGGATTGCAGATCAACGGCCGGCGCATGCCCGTGCATGGCGTGGCGCTTTATCACGACAACGCCTCTTCGGGGGGCACGCTCTCGGCGGCCGATTACGATGCCGACCTGGCTACGGTGCATGATCTGGGGGCCAATGCGCTGCGTTCGGTCGTGATGCCCCACGCGCAGTACCTCTACGACCGTTGCGACGAGCAGGGCCTTCTCGTGTGGGTCGATACGCCCCTGCAGAGTGCGCCTTTCCTGGGCGACATCGCCTATTATGCGATGCCCTCGTTCGAGGAGAACGGCCTTGCGCAGCTGCGGGAGATCGTGGCCCAGAACCTGAACCACCCATCGGTGGTGATGTGGGGCCTCTTTTCGTGCCTGCGCCCCCAGGGCGACGACGTTACCTCCTATCTGCGGCAGCTGAACGATGCGGCGCATACGTTGGACCCCACCCGCCCGACGGTGGCCTGCAGCGACCAGAACGGCGGAATCAACTTCATTTCGGATCTGATCGTCTGGCGGCAGAGCGTGGGATGGCGGAAGGGTTCTCCGGACGATGTGGCCGTATGGCGCGATCAACTGCGCAAGAACTGGTCGCATCTGCGCTCGGGTGTCTGCTACGGGGGCAGCGGGTTCATCGGCCACAAAAGCTATACGGCCCAGGCCGAACCTCGCTCGAACTGGATGCCCGAAGAGAAACAGACCCGCTTCCACGAGGAGTACGCCCGCAACCTGCAGGGGGATTCGCTCTTCTGGGGCGTGTGGATCAACAACATGTTCGATTACGGAGCGTCGCGCCGTCCTTACGGAATCAACGGTTCGGGCCTCGTAACGCTCGACCGCCGCATGCGGAAGGATGCCTACTACCTGTACCGTGCATTGTGGAACGGCGACTCGCCGACACTCTATATCGCCGACCGCCATCGCCGGCTGCGCGATATGCCGCGGCAGGCGTTCCGGGTCTATTCGTCGGCCGGAGCCCCGATCCTGCTCGTCGGAGCCGATACGGTGGCGATGACCGAGTATGCGGCCTGCCAGTACCAGTCCGATTCGGTGGAGGTGAGCGGTGCCGTGGAGGTGAAGGCCATGGCGGGGGCCTTGCGCGACAGCGTTACGATTCTTGTCGGCAACGTGCTAAAACCGAAGCGCTTCCAGGCCCTTCAGCGAAAAGCAGGTCCGCAGCCGACAAATTAGCCGCGAAGGGCAGTCGGTCGGAGAAGACTTGGATATAGGGCTCGGCGAGCAGCGCCGGGCCCTCTTTGTGCCGTCCGCGCAGGTCGAGGTCTTCGGGTGCGGCCTCCACATAGCGCTCCGAGAGCGGCGGCATCTCCACATGCAGGAGCGTGCAGAGCACCTCGAGCAGCTGCAGGTCGTAATCGACCAGATAACGGTATTCGTTGCGGTAGAAGGGTTCGAAGCGCCCGGCGTAGTGGTCGAAGTAGGGCGCCGACTTGTAGCAGGCCGTGAGGGCGCCCCAGTGCTGGTGCTGCCAGCGTTTCGAATAGTCGAGGCGTACGTCGCGCATCGGCTGCTGGGGTCGGTTGGCGTGGCGTACGGGTACGGTGAGCTCCATGACGCCGTCGGGTGCGAGGATCCGCGTGCGGTTGCGTTCCGAACGTTTGACGAAATGCTCGCCCAGGTCGATGATGCACGCCCCCTGCTTCAGATGCCAGAGGTATTCGACCGACGGAAGGTATGCCAGCGGAAGGATCGTCATGGCTTTGCGTCGGGTTCGGTCCATTTGCCGTCGCGGCGGATCAGCTCCACGAGGCGGTCGAGCGCCTCCTCCTGGGGGATGTTGCGTTCGACGACCTCGCGGCCCCGGTAGAGGGTGATGCGTCCAGGCCCAGCTCCGACATAGCCGTAGTCGGCGTCGGCCATCTCGCCCGGGCCGTTCACGATGCAGCCCATGACGCCGATGCGGAGGTTTTTCAGGTGCGACGTGCGGGCCTTGATCCGCCCGAGGGTCTGCTCGATGTCGTAGAGCGTGCGTCCGCAGCTCGGGCAGGCGATGTATTCGGTGCGCGAGAAGCGTACGCGCGCCGCCTGGAGGATCATCAGCTCGATATCGTGCAGCTCCGCGTCGCTGTGGCCCGGGGCATCGATCCAGATGCCGTCGGCCAGACCGTCGAGCAGCAGGGGCCCGAGGTCCGCGGCGGCCTTCACGGCCAGTGTCGTGGTGTCGGGCTCTTCGTAGCGGCATTTGACCATCACGGGCGCGTCGGCGGGCTCGAGGTCGAGGATCGCGGCGCGCAGTTCGGCCATGGGGTTGCCCGAGCGGGCCTCGAGGATGCGGAACCCTTCGTGCGGCTCGTCATGGACGACCGGCATGGCGGCCGATGAGCGTTTGCGGTAGGCGGTCGGCGAGTAGCGCTCGGGGTGCCGGACCGGGAAGTGTCCGGGACGTGCGGCAAAGTGTTCGACGAGCAACTTCGCGACGGGAATCTCGTTTTCGGGAGCTTCGGTGAGCGATACGCGGATCGTGTCGCCGATGCCGTCGGCCAGGAGCGCCCCGATGCCTACGGCACTCTTGATGCGTCCCTCGAGACCGTTCCCGGCCTCCGTAACGCCGAGGTGGATCGGGTAGTGCATCCCCTCGGCATCCATCGCCTCGACAAGCAGCCGGTAGGCGGCGACCATCACGCGCGTGTTGCTCGACTTCATCGAGACGACGACCTGGTCGAACGCCTTATCGCGGCAGATGCGCAGAAACTCCATGGCCGAGACGACCATCCCCTCGGGCGTATCGCCCCAGCGGTCGAAGACCCGCTTGGCGAGCGACCCGTGGTTCACGCCGATGCGCAGGGCGACGCCGCGTTCGCGGCACTGTTCGATGAGCGCCTCGAATTCGCCGTGGTCGTTGCGGTAGTTGCCGGGATTGATGCGTACCTTGTCCACATGGCGTGCGGCGATCGACGCCACCTCCGGTACGAAGTGGATGTCGGCGACGATGGCGGCGGGGCAGCCGTCGGAGCGCAGGCTGCGGACGATGTCGGCGAGATTCTCGCCTTCGCGGCGCCCCTGGGCCGTGAGGCGCACGATGGGGCCTCCCGCCTGCCAGATCCGTTCGATCTGGGCCACGCAGGCGGCCGTATCGTTGGTGTCGGTATTGGTCATCGACTGTACGGCGATGGGATTTCCGTTGCCGATGCAGACGCCGCCGATGCGTACGCAGCAGGTCGGCCGGCGCATGAAATGTTCGAGATTCATCGTGAGAGTCGTATTTGCGGCGCCCTTCGGGCGATCCTTCGACAAAGATACGAAAAAAAGCGGACCGCGGCAATTGCCGCGGTCCGCCGGGACTATATCCTTCCGAAACTCCGGATCGGAATCCGGCCCGGAGCTCCGGAAGGGGGAGGGGAGAGAGTGGTTGTTACTGTCCGATTGCCGGAGCGTTCTTGAATACGACGGGAACGTCGAAGCTGAACTTCTTGCGCTCGTAGCCGGTAACCTTGTTGCCCTCGACTACGGGAACCCAGGCGTACTTGTAGGTGTAGGTAACCTTCACCGTACCCTTGATCTCCTTGGCCAGCTGCTCGTTGCCCTTCTTGACGGTGATCATGCCGTCGGTGCCTACCGTTACGCCCTCGATCGACTCGTTGGCGTTCGTCCAGACGACCTGTCCGTAGCTGACCTCGATGCCGTAGCCCGTGTCGCCGCTTGCCAGAGCCGTCAGTGCGTACGGAGCAGCCTTTCCGTCAGCGAATGCGTAGAGCTCGTTGCCGTAGATGTCGATGGCCACCGCGTCGTTCTTCGAGGCCGTGTATGCCTTGCCCTCGGCGTTGAGCGCGAGTACCTTGTCGATCAGGTTGAAGGTTACGTCCTCGGCGGTCGATACCTCGATCTCGGAGCCTGCGAAGAAGGTCCAGTCGAAGGCGATCGGGGCCTTCAGAACGATGTCGAAGTCTTTCGAGTCGAGTACTTCGCTCTTGTTGTTCTTGAGGATGGCCTTAACCGTTACCTTGTCGAGGATGCAGTTGTTCCAGTTCATCGTCCAGTCGCCGGCGATCGTCGGGAGCGTGTTGGCACCGTATCCCTCCGGAACCTCGGTTACGAGTTCGAAGCTCAACTGGGCACCGGCCTTGATGGCCTCTGCGGTTGCCGAGTAAGCGTTGCCGAGGTTGATGCTCTGCAGCTGGAAGGCGTCGCCATTGACACCGCCGTTGATGTACATGTAGGGATTTGCATCGCCTGCACCCTCATAGAGGTATGCACCGTTGGGCTGGAGCTGGTAGATCGTGTTGGTCAGTTCATACGAACCGCTCAGGTTCAGCGTGAAGATATCGACACCGGCGGCTGCGCCTACGATGGCACCCTTGCCCGTTCCGGTCGGTACGGTGTAGAGGTACGAAGCCTGCTTCTGCCAGTTGATGCCCGTGCTGTTGAATCCGAGCTGGAAGGTCTTGCCGCCTACGATTGCCGGATTGACGGCCAGCGTGATGGCGTCGGCCGTGGTCTTCGCAGCCTGGTTCACGCCCGTGTAATCCATCGTCAGGCTCTGGAGGAACGTAGCCACCTCGGCAGCATCCTTGAAGTAATCCTTTACCTGTGCGTAGAGCGTTTCGTTGAACTTCTTGTCGAGCGTTACCGTATAGTCGGCACCCACCTCGGCGATATCCGAGTTCTTCACCTCGAAGTTCATGGCGGGCAGGCCCTGGAAGGTTACCTTACCGATGAACTTCACATAGGTCTCCGAGCCGACGAGGTTCGTGTCCTCCTCGTAAGCCACCTCACCGTTGCCGGTTACATAGTTGGCGGCCGTGATGACGAACTGCTGTGCCGATTCGGCGTTGAGCATCTCCTTGCGCTGGAAGGTGAGCGTCATCGTGTTGCCGTTCGTCGCGATCTCGCTCTTGGCGGGCAGCGTGAGGTCGATCGTGAAGGTGTCGGGCAGCTGGTTGAACTTCTCCCAGTTCATGTGGTCGGATGCCGGAACCGTGTATTCGGCCTCATATACGTTGGCTGCGTAGTTCGAGTACTTCCATACGAAGTCGATGTTGATGTTCAGCGTCTTGAGCAGGTCGCCCAGAATCGTTACCGTCGATACGACCGTAGCGTTGTTCATGGCAACCGAAGCCTTGCCGTTCGTTACATATACGTTGTCGGACAGCGTCAGCACGTCGCCCACGCTCGTGATGGCCTGCTTGGAGCTGTTGGCCACCTTGACCGGCGTATTCACGTTGGCCTTGTCGGTAACCTTGGCAGGCGTTACGGTCAGCTGGGTCTGCGTCGTGTAGATGTCGGCACCGGCGCCCTGTACCTGGTAGGCGATGCCCGTGTGCTCATACTTGACGGCGAGCGACTCGGCTACGCCCTCATCCCACAGGTATTCGTCGGCAGCCTGGTCCATATTCAGGAACTTGTCGCCATCCTTGTAGTAGAGTGCATAGTCGCTCATGAGCGTAATCTCCTCCGTCGAATTCCAGGGCAGTTCGTAAGCGGCAACCGTATTGTACTCGACGATCTTGCCGCCTACCTCGTGTGCAAGCACGAAGTTTGCGCTCACGTCGTCGCTGTCGCCGTCGGTAATGATATAGGGAGAGGTGATCTCGAAGCCGAGCGTCTTGTATTCTCCGGTCTCGGCGTCCTTCTCGGCCTCCTGCGACAGGCAGAGTGCTACGGCGTAGGTCTTGCCGGCACCCAGTGCGGCGTAGAGGTCGGCGTCGGCTACGGCCGTGAAGACGATCTTGCCGTCCTCGGCCACCACATCGCCCTCATACGTCACGGGAGCCTCGGCACGCGTAACGACCTCGGGGATGAACGAGGCCTTCACCTTGCCGTCGTTGATCTGGCTTGCCAGGTTCTCGGCAAGCGCAGCGGGAGCCACACGGAAGGCCATCTTCACCTTGGGCTGCGAAGCGAGCTTGATCTCCTTCTTCGATCCGATGTAGTATCCGCCCATGTGGACGTCGATCTCGCCGTTCACCGTCGTGGGAACGAAGACAACCGACTGGATGCGTCCGGCCAGGTCGTCGATGGCGTTCCAGATGGAAGCGATCTTCTTGTCATACTCCTCGAACTTGGCTTTCAGGTCGTTCTCCTTCAGATAGGCGACGTTCTCGGCCTTGATGTCGATCTGGCTGGCCTCAATCATCGATTCGATCTTCTTGTAGAGATCGCTCTGGGCGTTTCCGAGCTCGGTAATCACCGAAGCGCTCACATTCGAGGCGAAGGCCTCCTTGCTCGTTTTGAAATACTCCTCCATGTAGGAAGAGAACTCGTTGCCCAGAACGCCGGCAATGGCCTCGCGGACACCCGTCTGGTCCTCCTCGTCGGAGATGGCTGCCAGCACGGCTGCTACGGCCTGCGATTTCTGAGCCTCGGAGAGCTCGTAGTCGGCCATTTCATCCTTGATGGCCTGCTGTACCTTGGGCAGCAGCGTCGTCCAGGTATCTCCGGCAGCGATCTGCTCCTTGAAGATAGCCAGTACGTCCTCCTTGTCGAGCAGTCCCGAGATCATCGACTGGATCTCGCTCTGCGTCTTGTAGCCGGCCTCCTTGACGATGGCTACGACTTTGTCGCTGAAATTCTTGTCGGCGAGGAACTCGGACAGTTCGGTGCCGAGCTGCTCCTCCGTAACGTAGCCGCTCAGGTCGGCAGACGTAAGGAATTTGCTGAAATCCACGCCGTCGAGCTTCTGCTGAAGCGTGCTGACGGCCGAGGCATCGGCCTTCAGCTCGATCTGGCCTTTCAGATCAGCGACCTCCTTTTGCAGGTTGTCGATGTCATCGTCGTAGTCCTTACAACCGACACCTGCCAGCAAGGTTCCGGTGAGGAACAATGCCAGAGAGTTTTTGAATAGGTTTTTTTTCATAAGACAAAATAGAATTGAAATGGATTGGTTGTTTGTTGCCTTTCTTTTTTTGAGGTTCTCTCCCGGTCAGTGTGTGAAAATACTCGTTTATGGTATCATATATGATACCAACGATGCAAATATATATATAAAAATTTGCACAGCAAAATTTTTATCCAAAATTTTAAGATGACTGTTGTTTATGAAGAGGAGATAGCTCGTATCTGCTCGAGAGTTAGGGAGTTAAGGAAAGAGAAGAGGTTGACCGTACAGGAACTTGCATACCGTTGCGATATGGAAAGATCGAATTTGAGCCGTATCGAGGCGGGACGGACGAATTTGACGATCAAGACGATTTGTACCATCTGCAACGCGTTGGAAGTGGGGTTTCGCGATCTGGTGTGTCCGTAGGATACCTATTATATATATTTATTTTCAGGATAAGAAAGCCGGTTGCCCGTAAAATACGGGGCTTTTTCTTTTTTTGCATGGGGCACTTCGTTGGGAGGTTCGTCCAAAAGTCGTATCTTTACCGACAAATAGACCCCGCGATATTTGAATTCGATTGATCTTATCGTCTGCCTGGTGTTGGCGCTGGCTCTTTGGAATGGCTGGCGGCAAGGTTTTATCGTGCAGGTATGTTCCCTGGCCGCAATCGTAATAGGTATCTGGCTGGCAGCAGATTACGGGGAAGATGTCGGGACATGGCTCCGGCTCGATACCCGGTTCGCTGCTGCCGGAGGCTTTGCGACGGTGCTCGTCGCGACGCTTCTTGTCGTGGCCGTCGCCGCGCGTCTGGTCCGCAAGTTGTTCCACTTCGCAGGCTTCGGCATCCTCGATACGGTGCTGGGCGTGGCCGTGTCGGTCGTGAAATACCTGTTGGTGTTGAGCGCCCTGTTCGCGGCCTTCGACAGGGTCAATGCGGACTATGCCTGGGTCGAGGCGCAGACGATCGAGCACTCGAAGAGTTACAAACCGGTTCTGCGGCTTTCGGAAAAGCTTTTCCCCTTTCTGGAATGGGTTGGCGACCAGGTGCCGCAGCAAAATGAAATATCGGATGGAGAGGAACTTTGACGGAACGGTGATCCGAGCCACGGGCAGCTGGTACGATGTGCGGACCGACGGCGGGGAGGTCGTTCCATGCCGCATCCGGGGCCGTTTGCGCCTCGAAGGGCGCCGCTCGACGAACCCCGTCGTCGTAGGCGACCGTGTGGTCTGCCGGACCGATGAGGGGGGCGACAGCCTGATCGAGGAGATCCGTCCCCGACGCAACTATGTGATCCGCCGCGCTTCGAACCTCTCGAAGGAGTCGCATATCATCGCCGCGAACATCGACCGCGCGCTGCTGGTCGTAACGCTGCGCGAGCCCGAGACGGCTCCGGAGTTCGTGGACCGCTTTCTGGTAACGTGCGAGGCGTACAAGGTGCCGGCGACGCTGCTGCTGTCGAAGATCGACCTGCAGGATGCGGAGGCCGTGGCGGCGTTCCGCACGGTCTACGAGGCGGCCGGTTACCGTGTGCTGGAGACGGCGGCGCCGCAGGGCGAAGGCCTCGATGCGGTCCGGGAACTGCTTGCCGGGCGTACGACGCTCGTGGCCGGGAATTCGGGGGTGGGGAAATCGACCCTCATCCGGGCGATCGACCCGACGCTCGACATCCGTACGGGGGCGATCTCCGAGAGCCACCGCAAGGGCCGCCATACGACGACCTTCTCGGCGATGTATCCCCTGGCCGGGGGCGGGGCGGTGATCGACACGCCGGGTATCAAGGGTTTCGGACTGATCGACATCGACGGCGCCGAACTGTGGCACTATTTCCCCGAAATGCTGCGCGAGGCGGGTGCCTGCCGTTTTTACAACTGCACGCACACGCACGAGCCGGGCTGTGCCGTGGTCGAAGCGGTCCGTGAAGGACGGATCGCCCTGTCGCGCTACGAAAGTTACCTGAAAATCCTCGACGAAGATGAAAAATACCGCAAATGATCCGCTGACGGCATCCGCGCCGGATCCGTTCCTCACGACGGGACCCTTTGCCGAACGCATCGCCTTTCTGGCGGAGTTCATGCTCCCGGGCCGTTATGAGGTGCTGCGCCGCACGGTGGGCATGCGCACGCGCTACATGACGGTCCTTGCCGAGAACATGTACCACGGACAGAATGCCGCGGCACTTGTGCGCCACTGCGACGCCTTCGGCATCAGTCAGATGCATACCGTCGAGACGCTCTGTCGCTTCGAGCCGAGCGCCGCCGTGGTGCGCGGCACGGACCGCTGGGTCGGAATCCGCAAGCACCGCACGACGGCCGGGGCGCTGGAGGCGCTTCGCCGCGAGGGGTACCGCATCGTGGCTACGACGCCCCACCGCGAGGATTCGACGCCCGAGACGTTCGATGTCGGGCGCGGTCCCTTCGCACTGGTCTTCGGCACGGAGCATGCCGGCATCTCGGAGGAGGTGATCCGCTCCGCGGACGAGTTCCTGCGCATTCCGATGTGCGGGATGGTCGAGAGCCTGAATGTCTCGGCTTCGGCGGCCATCCTCATCTACCAGCTTTCGGAGCGGGTGCGCCATACGGTCGAGGGGTGGCGGATGAGCGCCGACGAGCAGGCCGAGGTGATCTACGGCTGGATGCGGCGCAGCGTGAAGGACTCGGAGGAGATTCTCCGCCGCCGCTTCGGCGAAGGAGGCTACTGATCCGGCGCCGGGCGCTTTTGCGGGGTTCGTGTCCTCCCGGGCCATGCGTTGACGGGGTGTTTTTCCACAATACGTACGGATGCGGCCGCCGGAAAAGATGCGGGGCGGCCGTCCGATTGTCGAATATTCCAATTGTCAGAGATGATGAATCATACCATTCTGCGAAAACAGTTTCTGGCCCATGTGGCCCAGACCTCTCCCGAGCCGATGCTTGTGGAGGTGGAGCGGGCCGAAGGGTCGTTTTTCTACACTCCCGAAGGCAAGCGTTATTACGATCTGGTGGCGGGTGTTTCGGTGAGCAACGTGGGGCACGCCAACCCCGAGGTGGTGCGGGCCGTGCAGGAGCAGGCTGCTCGCTACATGCATGTCATGGTCTACGGCGAGTTGGTCGAGACGCCCCAGGTGGCCTATGCCACGAAGATCGCCTCACTGCTTCCGGAACCGCTCGAGAGCGTTTATTTCGTCAATTCGGGCGCCGAGGCGGTCGAGGGGGCACTCAAGCTGGCCAAGCGCTATACCGGGCGCACGGAGCTCATCTCCATGCGCCGGGCCTACCACGGTTCGACACACGGGGCGATGACGATGATGGGTACTCCCGAGGGTGAGGAGTGGAAGGCCGCCTTCCGGCCGCTGTTGCCCGATGTGCAGGCCATCGAGTTCAACGATTTCGCGCAGCTGGAGCGCATCACGCGCCGCACGGCCTGCGTCCTTGTCGAGCCCGTGCAGGGCGAGGCGGGGGTGCGGCCTCCCGCGGCAGGGTACCTCGAGGCGCTGCGACGCCGCTGCGACGAGGTGGGGGCGCTGCTCGTCTTCGACGAAATCCAGACCGGCCTGGGACGCACGGGCGAGCTGTTCGCCATGCAGAAGTACGGCGTAACGCCCGATATCGTCTGCCTGGCCAAGGCCTTCGGCGGCGGCATGCCCCTCGGAGCCTTCATTTCGAGCCATGCGATCATGGATACGCTGCAGTCGAACCCCGTGCTGGGGCATATCACCACCTTCGGCGGCCATCCGGTCTGCTGTGCCGCGGGGCTTGCCGCGCTGAACTACCTGTTGGATCACGATCTTGTCAGTCAGGTCGAGGCGAAGGGGGCTCTTTACGAGCGGTTGATCGGCAGCCATCCCGCCGTGCGGGAGATCCGCCGCAGCGGCCTGCTGCTGGCCGTCGAGCTGGGCAGCCCGGAGCGTCTTTTCCGCATGATGGCACTCTTCAGGGAGGAGGGGATCCTCAGCGACTGGTTCCTCTTCTGCGACACGGCCTTTCGCATCTCGCCGCCGCTGACCATCTCCGAGGAGGAGGTGCGCGACAGCGCCGCGATCATCCTCCGCTGCCTGGACAGGCTCTGAAAGCCGTATTTTAACGATGAAGCCCCTGCAACCATGTGGCTGCAGGGGCTTCATGTCTGTGGCCTCCGAGGTTACTTCTCTTCGGCGAAAGCCTTGAGGCGGGCGATCTCTTCGGGCCAGCGCGCCTCGTCGGGGGTCTCGAGAATCAGGGGAATTCCCTCGAAACGCGGGTCGCGGGCGATGTAGCGGAAGCATTCGATGCCGATCTGTCCCTCGCCCAGCGGTGTATGGCGATCGACGCGGCTGCCGAGGATCTTCAGGGCGTCGTTCAGGTGCATGCCCTTCAGGTAGCGGAATCCCACGACACGCTCCAGCTCGGCGAAGGTCGCCTCGCAGGCTTCGGCCGTGCGCAGGTCGTAGCCCGCGGCGAAGGCGTGGCAGGTGTCGATGCAGACGCCCACGCGCGACTTGTCCTCCACGCGGTCGATGAGGTAGGCGAGGTGTTCGAAACGGAATCCGAGGTTCGAGCCCTGCCCGGCAGTATTCTCGATGACGGCCGTAACGCCGTGCGTCTTCCGAAGCGCGATGTTGATCGACTCGGCGATGCGGTCGAGACTCTCCTCCTCGGTGATCTTCTGCAGGTGGCTCCCGGGGTGGAAGTTGAGCCGGTCGAGTCCGAGCTGTTCGCAGCGGCGCATCTCGTCGAGGAAGGCCGCGCGCGACTTTTCGAGCCCCTCCTTTTCGGGGTGTCCGAGGTTGATCAGGTAGGAGTCGTGGGGCAGGATCTGCGCCGGGCTGTAGCCGGCCTCGTCGCAGGCCCGGCGGAAGGCGTCGATCTGCGGTGCGGTGAGCGGTGCGGCGATCCATTGCCGCTGGTTCTTGGTGAAGAGTGCGAAGGCCGTGGCGCCTATCGCCTGTGCATTCCGGGGGGCGTTCTCCACGCCGCCCGAGGCGCTGACATGTGCTCCGAAGTAGTGCATATGCGGTCTGTCCGTTAAGTTCAGAGCAAAAGTAAGGATTTTGCAAATAAATTCATAACTTTGCTCGTTGGAAATCTGACGCCATACGATGATGAAGAAGTTTCGCCTGATGCTTGCTCTGGGGCTCCTCGTGGCCTTCGCACTCCCCGCTGCGGCGCAGATCTCGATCGACGAGGTCAATGCCGAACAGGAGGGGGTTACTTTCCGCGACCGCCTGAAATCGACGGCCGTGGATGTCGACTACTTCAGCCTGGCCCGTTACAAGGCCGAGCGGGCCGCCATCCGCAAGGAGCGCAACTATTTGGAGGTCGGGGCGGAGCTCAACGGTACGCTGACCTCGAACAACGAGACGTGGATGAAGGTCTCGGGCGGCGACAACTCCATCACGCTGCTGGCAAGATTGTACCTCCAGCACACCTTCACCAAGAACCTCTTTTCGGTCTCTACGTCCGTGGATGCGCGTTTCGGCGCCAATCGCATGAAGGTCGAACAGACGAACGATGCCGGAGACACGAAGAGCGTCGGCATCTGGTTCAAGGACCAGGACGAGATTTCGATTTCGGTGGCTCCCTCGTTCAAGATGGCGAAGAACTGGTCCTACGGTTCGATCATCAAGTTCCGCAGCCAGTTCTCCAACGGCTACATCTCGCGTACGCAGCAGGAGAGCGAACACCTCAAAAGTACGTTCCTTTCGCCCGGATATTTCGACATGTCGTTCGGTTTGACCTACAAGAGTCCCGTCGAGCGGTTCCCGATCTCGGTCAACCTTTCGCCGGTCGCCATGAGCGCGGTGTTTGTCGAAAGCGAGCTGATCCGCGGCAATACCTGGGACGGCAAGCACGGCTGGGAGATTTACGGTCTTCCCTATGCCGATGCCTCGTCGAAATACGAGGGCGGATCGTCGATCCAGATCGACTTCGACCGGACTTTCGGCAAAACGGGATTCCTGCGTTACCGGACGTCGATCTACTCCTTCTACGGTTGGATCACCGACATGGGGCAGAAGAACCGCTATACCGATTATACGGCCTACCGTCATGCCCTCGACAAGTGGAACGACGCCGAGGACCCGACCGTGAGCCATGATGTCAAGGACAAGCCGCAGCTGGCGATTCATCCTACGGTGCGCTGGGAAAGTACGCTGGACATCATCGCCACGCGTTTTCTGAAGACAACCTTTTCTTTCAGAATGTATTACAACAGGGCGCAGAACGTCGATGTGCAGACCCAGATGCAGCTCATGGTGGGTCTGACCTATACCTTCAAGAACAAGTAACCGATCATTGCGGCCCGGGTGCCGCCTTTTGTCCATGTACAAGAATTCGAAACATACCGTACTTTTTCCGCTGATTCTGGCTCTCGGGGTCGTCCTGGGCATCTTCTTCGGACAGTATCTCGGGCGCCACGACACGGCTTCCGAGATCCGGGGCATGCTTAACCGGATCTCCTCTCCGGGCGGCAAACTCACCTATACGCTCTCGCTCATCGAGAACCGCTACGTCGATTCGATCTCGATGGATTCGCTCACCGAGCATGTCCTGCCGCTGCTGGTCAGCGAGCTCGATCCCCATTCGGTCTATATCCCCGCCTCGGAGATGGCTGCCCTGAACGAGCCCCTCGAGGGGGAGTTCGACGGTGTCGGCGTAGTCTTCAACATGGCCACCGATACGGTGATCGTGCTGAATGTCATTCCGCGCGGCCCGAGCGACAAGGCCGGTGTGAAGGCCGGCGACCGGATCCTCACGATCAACGACTCGCTCGTCGCCGGGCAGAAGATTCCCCAGAACAACATCGTCAAGATGCTGCGCGGCCCGCGCGGCTCGAAGGTGCGTCTCGGGCTCGGACGCCAGGGGATCAGCGGCCGGGTAGAGGTGGAGGTCGAGCGCGATGCCATTCCGCTCCGCAGCATCGAGTCGGCCTTCCGCATTGCCGACAGCATCGGATACATCAAACTCGGGCAGTTCGCCCGCACGACCTCCGCAGAGTTCCGCGCGGCGCTCGACACGCTGCGCAAGCAGGGTGTCTCGAAACTGATCTTCGACCTGCGCGGCAATTCGGGCGGCTTCCTCGACCAGGCGATTGCCGTGGCCAACGAGTTCCTCCACGAGGGACAGCTGATCGTCTACACCGAGGACCGGCATCACAAGCAGCTGCGCGAATATGCCGACGGCACGGGTTCGGCCCGCGACATGGAACTCGCGGTGCTGATCGACGAGGCAAGCGCCTCGTCGAGCGAGATCCTCGCCGGAGCGCTCCAGGACAATGACCGCGGCACGATCATCGGCCGCCGCTCGTTCGGCAAGGGCCTCGTGCAGCAGCAGATTCCCTATGCCGACGGTTCGGCCCTGCGGCTCACCACGGCCCGCTACTACACGCCGACGGGCCGCTCGATTCAGAAGCCCTATACGATCGGCGACGAGGCCGGCTACGAGGAGGACCTCTGGAACCGCTACCGCAACAACGAGTTCTTCTCGGCCGACAGCATCCACTTCGTCGATTCGCTCAAGCGTGTAACGCCCGGCGGCAAGGTGGTCTACGGCGGCGGCGGTATCATGCCCGACGTCTTCGTTCCGGCCGATACGACCGACGTGACGAAGTACTTCCTCGAGGTCGTGGGCCGCAACATCCTCTATCGCTATACGATCGAGTATTCGGACCGGCACCGTGAGGCGCTGAATGCCGTGCGGACGGTCGATGAGCTGCAGGCGCTGCTCGACAGCGACCGGTCGCTCTTCGACGACTTCATCCGCTATGCCGCCCGTCAGGGTGTCGCGCCGCGTTACGGCGACATTGCCCGCTCGCGCCGCCTCATGGAGGCGCAGCTGCGTGCCTACATCGGTCGTAATACGCCCCTCGAGGACAACGGCTTCTATGCGAACATCTATCCCGTGGACAACGTGATCATGCGGGCCATCGGAATACTCGAAGGAAAGGAGGAGCAGGATGATTAGGCGGATTCTCGGCTGGATCGTCGTGTTGGCGATTCTTGCCATCATCGTCTTTGCGGCGATGAACTGCGGCAACTACCGTTCGATGCTTGCCTCGGATACCGCGGCGACCGAGGAGCAGCTTGTGGAGCAGCCCGAATCGTAGAGCGACGGGGAGCACTGCCGGGTGTCGTTGCGCCGGCTGTCGGATTTCCGACCGCGCGACGCTCCCCGGTTCTACAAACGCTTACCGGCTCCGCAGTATGCCCTGCCGGCCGACGGCGGTCAGAAAAAACGGACGATCCGCATCGATGCGGATCGTCCGTTTCATTTTTACAGGCCGTGCGGCAATCGGATCAATAGTACTTCACCGTCTTGCCCTCGATGGCCGAGAGGAGGTTGTTGGCTGCCGACGAGGCGCCGATACGGAACAGGTCGGTCGTGAGCCACTCCCGGCCGAGGATCTCCTCGACGATCGTGTAATAGAGGGCAGCCTCTTCGGGGGTGCGGACGCCTCCGGCGGCCTTGAAACCCACCTTGCGGCCCGTTTTCTCGTAGTAGTCGCGGATCGCCTGGCACATCACCACGGCGGCTTCCGGCGTGGCGGCCACGTCGATCTTGCCCGTCGAGGTCTTCACGAAGTCGGCGCCTGCGAACATCGAGAGCAGCGAAGCCTTGCGGATCAGTTCGGGCGTCTTCAGCGCACCCGACTCGATAATGACCTTCAGGACGATGTCCTTGTCGAGTTCCGAACGGATCACCTCCACTTCGTTTGCGGCCTCGTCGTATTCGCCCGTGAGCATGCGGCCCACGTTGAGGACAATGTCGATTTCGTCGGCACCGTTCTCTGCGGCCATGGCTACCTCGAGCGCCTTTACTTCGAGATAGGTCTGCGAGGCGGGGAATCCGCCGCCGACACTTGTGATACGCATCGGCGTACCGTCTACGGCCACGCCGACGGTCTCGACGAACGAGGGGTAGATGCAGATCGACGCCACGTTGGGAATGTGCGGATATTTCGTGTAGAACTCCGCGGCCTTGCGGGCGAATTCCGTAACGGAGGTTACCGAGTCGTTGCACGAGAGGGTCGTCAGATCGATGGCCGAATAGCAGAATTTATAGACCTCCGTATTGTGGTTGCGGGTTTCTGCTACCTTGCGGATGCGTGCGACCTCTTCGTTTACGCGCTCTTCGCTCCATGCCGGGGCATATTCGTTCAGGTGATTGGCGTATTCCATAGTTTTGCTGTTTTTGACAAAATTAGAAAAATTATTCGATCTCCGATCGCCCCGTGGAAATTATTTTCGGCTCCGTCCTCCTGCGCGGGTGTCGGTTCCGGTATCTTCTGCAAAAAAAGGGCCTGAACCTTTCGGTTCAAGCCCTTTTCTGTCGGATTTCCTTCCAGCCATTTCCCGATCTGCGACCGATGGATCGGCTGGGCGGAATCGTTTGTCTGCAATTACTTGTTGAGAGCCTTCAGATTGACATCCTTGGCAGCCTTCTTGGCCAGCTCGGGGTTCTTCGACGTAGCGCTCTTGAGCTGAGCCTCGGCGGTCTTCATGTCGCCTTCCTTGACGGCGATCACGGCACGCAGGTAGTCGGCATCGGCCGAGTTGTCCTTGGCGATGGCCTTCTTGGCACCGGCCAGGTCGTTGGACTGTACCAGGGCGATAGCGGCGTTGTAACCCTCGAGGTTCTTGGCAGCGGTCTTGTAGTCGCCCTCGGCAGCAGCCATGGCAGCCTTGGCCTCAGCGTCGGCGGCAGCGGCATACTTCTTGGCCTCTGCGGTGTTGCAGTTGGCCAGGTTTGCCAGCAGGAGGTTCTTGTTGAGCTCCTTCGACGAATCCATCTTGGCGGCCTTCTCGAACGACTTCAGGGCAGCAGCCTTGTCGCCGACCTTCGTCTGGGCAACACCGAGGTTGTTCCATACGCGGGCGTCGTTGTACTTCTTCGAAGCGGCGGTCAGAATGGCAACCTGCTCTGCGGGATCCTCGGTCAGCACCTGTGCGGCGAAGAGGTACTCCTCGACCGACAGCTCACCGCCGTTGCGGTATGCAGCCATGATCTCCTCGTCGGTCTTGCCCTGCAGGTCGGTGGTGTTCACGATCTGCGAGCGGCGCAGCTCGGGCAGGATCTCCTCCTTGAGCTCGTTGAATACGGCCGACATGTTCTTGATCTCGCTCTCACGCTCTGCAGGCGAGTTGTAGAGGCTCAGTACCTGGAGAATGAGGTTCTTGTCCTTGATGTTCGACTTCTCGACGAGCTCCTTGAAGCCGTCCCAGTCCTCACCGTAGGCTGCGGCGTCGATATCCAGACCCGAGTCCTTGAGCAGCTTGGCTACGACCTTGTGTCCCGACTCGCTACGAGCCTTCGACAGCTTGTCGTTGAACTTCTCCGGACCGTCGGGCGAAGCGTAACCCTTCACGGCGATGTTCTGCGTAGCGCGGTCGTTCGTGAGGTTCTTGTCGACGTTCTCCTTGAAGGCGTCGAGGTTGGCAGCCTTCTCGTTCTTCTTCGTTACGACCGACGAGTTGATCTTGTAGAGCAGGTCAGTCTTGTCCACTACGGTGGTGATGCGCTTGAAGTTGTTGTCCATCTGCTCCATCAGGTCGCCGTACTTGAGGTCCTTCTGCAGCGTGTTCACGCCGTAAGCGACCGTCAGGCCGAACTCTTTGGCCAGAGCAGCCTTGGCAGCCTCGTCGTTGCCGGCCAGCACGGCTGCCTCCTCCTTCGACGGGATGGCGCCGGTGTTGAGGTTCACGAGCGTGAACTCCTTGCACTTGCCGCCCGGGCACTTGATCTCGGCGCGGAGCTGCAGTTCGCTCTGGTCCATGCGGGGATCGTACGGGAACTCGACGTGCATCGTAACGTTGCCGCCGTTCTTCTTGTCGATCACGGTGTAGTTGTCATCGACCTTCGAGCCCTGGAAGAAGTGAGCCGCACCGGCCACCTCGCCGCCCTCGAATACGATAACCGGGGTTACCTTCACCACGGCCTTGGCGTTGAAGTACTTTACGGGGAACGTTACGTTGATGTCGGCAGCAACGATGCCGTTGTTGAGCGTCAGAATTTCAGGAGCCACCGTCAGCTGGACGTCGTCCCGATTCTTTGCCATCTTCTTGAAGCAATTGCAGCTCGTGAATGCCAGGGAGGCAGCGACGAGCACCATGCTCAATTTCATTAGCTTTTTCATAGCGGATAGATTTTTAATTGTTATTTTTGGTGTTTGCCTTTTTTTGTCGGTTTCTCTTTTTTGCCCTTTGGCGTCTCCGGCAGCTTCTATGCGGTCCGAGACCCTGCAAATATAGAAAAGTCCTTCAAATTATGCAATATTTCGGACGGAATTTCAAAAGAAGTTTTCCGCCCGAAATATTCACATTGACAGTCGGTTTACTCCTCCTTGTGCTCCTTGTGGTCGCGGCGTTCCCCGCGGTCGCGGCGTTCTGTGCGCTCGGGACGCGGACGACGCTCCCGCTCGACATAGCCTTCGGGCTTGGGAAGCAGCACTTTGCGTGAGAGCTTGAGCTTGCCCGTCTTGGGGTCGATGCCGATGAGTTTGACGTCGATCTCGTCGCCCTCCTTCAGACCGGTCTCCTCCATGGTCTCGAAGCGCTTGTAGTCGATTTCGGAGATGTGGAGCAGGGCATCCTTGCCGGGCATGATCTCGACGAAGGCGCCGAAGGCGACGATCGAACGGATCTTGCCGTGGTACGTCTCGCCCACCTCGGGGATGGCCACGATGGCCTTGATGCGGGCCAGGGCGCCGTCGAGGGCGGCCTTGTCCACGCCGAAGATATCGACGATACCCTTGTTGTCCACCTCGGTGATGGTGATCGTGGTGTTCGTGGTCTTCTGGATATCCTGGATGACCTTTCCGCCCGGGCCGATGACCGAACCGATCATGTCCTGCGGAATGGTGATCTGCACGATGCGCGGAACGAAGGGCTTGTAGTCGGCACGCGGCTCGGCGATGCACTCGGTGATCTTGTCGAGGATGTAGAGGCGTCCCTTGCGGGCCTGTTCGAGGGCGGCGGCGAGCACTTCGTAGGAGAGTCCGTCCACCTTGATGTCCATCTGCGTGGCGGTGATTCCGTCGCGCGTACCGGTAACCTTGAAGTCCATGTCTCCGAGGTGGTCCTCATCGCCCAGGATGTCCGAGAGCACGGCCCACTTGCCGGTCGCCGAGTCGGAGATCAGACCCATGGCGATACCCGACACGGGTTTCTTGATCTTCACGCCGGCATCCATCAGCGCGAGGGTTCCGGCGCAGACGGTGGCCATCGACGACGAGCCGTTCGACTCGAGGATATCCGAAACCACGCGCACGGCGTAGGGGTTCTCCTCGCCCAGCGGGATCATCGGCTTCAGGGCGCGCCATGCGAGGTGTCCGTGTCCGATCTCGCGGCGCGAGAGTCCGCGTGCGGCCTTCGCCTCGCCCGTCGAGAAGGGCGGGAAGTTGTAGTGGAGCACGAACTGCTCGGTACCCTGCACGAGCACCTCGTCCTTGACCTTCTCGTCGAGCTTCGTGCCGAGGGTTACGGTTGTCAGCGACTGCGTCTCGCCGCGGGTGAAGATGGCCGAGCCGTGGGCGGCGGGCAGATAGCCCACCTCGCACCAGATCGGACGGATCTCGTCCGTGCGGCGGCCGTCGAGGCGCTTGCCCTCGTCGAGGATCATGTTGCGCATGGCCTTCTTCTGCACGTCGTCGTGGAAGTACTTGTGGATCAGCGGAGCCTTCTCGACGAGCTCCTCCTCCGTATAGCGTGCGGCGAACTCGGCCTCGAGGGCATTGAACAGATCCTCGCGCTCGTGCTTCATCGTGCCGCTCGTGGCAATGGCATAGGCCTTGTCGTAGAGCTCGCGGATGATCGTCTGGCGCAGCTCCTCGTCGTTCACCTCGTGGCAGTAGGTGCGCTTGACGTCCTTGCCGAGCTCCTTCGAGAGTTCGATCTGTACGGCGCAGTGCTTCTTGATCTCCTCGTGGGCGAACTTGATGGCGCCGAGCATGACCTCCTCCGAAACCTCCTTCATCTCACCCTCGACCATGAGGATGTTGTCGATCGTACCGCCGACCATGATGTCCAGGTCGCATTCGGGCATCTCGGAGAAGTTGGGGTTGATGGCATACTCCCCGTTGCGGCGTACGACGCGCACTTCGGAGATCGGGCCGCCGAAGGGGATGTCCGAAACGGCGAGGGCTGCCGAGGCGGCGAGGCCGGCCAGGGCGTCGGGTTGAATATCCTTGTCTGCCGAGATCAGCGTTACGGTAACATAAACTTCGGCGTGGTAATCCGAGGGGAACAGGGGGCGGAGGGCTCGGTCGATCAGACGAGCTACGAGAATCTCGCTGTCGTTGGCCTTGCCTTCGCGTTTCATGAAACCTCCGGGATAGCGGCCGCAGGCGGCGTACTTCTCCTTGTATTCGACCTGGAGGGGCATGAAATCGGTGTCGGGTTTTGCGTCCTTGGCGGCCACTACCGTACCGAGCAGCATCGTGTCGCCCATCTTGACGACCACCGAGCCGTCGGCCTGCTTGGCCAGCTTGCCCGTTTCGATCTCGATCTGGCGTCCGTCGGCCAGCGTGATCGTCTTGCGGACTGCATTGTACAGCTTCTTTTCTTCCATAAAAATTCTTAACCTATGTGTGTTTCGATTGTTCGTTCGAATGAAAATGAAGGCAACCCCTCGCGGGAATTGCCCTCATTTCTTCCTCGGAATTACTTGCGGAGGTTGAGCGTCTTGACGATGGCGCGGTAGCGCTCGATATCGACCTCCTTGAGGTACTCCAGCAACTGGCGGCGCTTACCTACCAGGCGCAGCAGTGCGCGCTGGGTTCCGAAGTCGTGCTTGTTGCTCTTGAGGTGTTCAGTAAGGTGGCTGATACGGTACGAAAACAACGCGATCTGGCTCTCGGGCGAACCCGTGTCGGTGTTAGACTTGCCGTACTTGCCGAAAAGCTCCTGCTTTTTCTCTGCTGTTAAATAAGCCATTGTGTGAAAGTTTATTTAAGTTCCACTCTACGACGCATCCCCCTTACCGTGGATAACGCCAGAGCGTTGGGCAAAGGTACGAAATAAATGGCAATTGCGCATGAAAAGTGAAAAATTATTTCTCTTTTTGCCCCGAAAAGCTTTCGGTTCGGAGGGAAAATCGTATTTTTGCGGCTAAAGGGATGAAAACTATGCTGAAAAAGTACCTTTGGGGGGCTCTTGCGGGACTGCTCGCCGCGGGGTGCGCCGGGCGTGAAACCGGCGGTTCCTATACGGTCGTGGACGGCACGATGCTCGGTACGACGCTGCACATCGTGGCCGATGTGCGGGGGACGAGCGCACAGGAGCTTTACGCTTCCGTCATGGAGCTCGACCGGGAGGCCAAGGCGTCGATGTCGATTTTCGATTCGACATCGCTTTTGAGCCGTCTGAACCGCAACGAAACGGACAGCGTCGATCGCCACATCGCCTTCAACCTCCGTCTGGCCGACAGTATCGGGGCGTTGAGCGGCGGTTGCTACGACGTAACGGTCAAACCGCTGGTCGAGGCATGGGGGTTCGCCGGAAAGGCCGCCCAGGCGCATCCGAACATCGACTCGATCCTGACGTTCGTCGGGCGCGACAAGGTGCGCATCGAGGAGGGTCGTCTGGTGAAGAGCGATCCGCGCGTGCAACTCGACTTCAACTCGGTCGCCAAGGGCTATACGGTCGATCTGCTCGCGGCGCTCGTCGAGCGCCACGGAGCACGGAACTACATCGTGGATATCGGCGGCGAGATCCGCTGCCGGGGCGTGAACCGCGAGGGCAAGGCGTGGCGCATCGGCGTCGAGACGCCCTTCGACGGCAACATGAGCGACGGCCGCTATCTGCAGCGTCGCATTGCGATGCACGAAGGGGGCATGGCCACTTCGGGCAATTACCGCCGCTACTACCTCGATGCCGGGGGCCGCAAGGTAGCCCATACGATCGATCCGCGTACGGGACGGAGCGCCTTGTCGCGCCTGCTCTCCGTAACGGTCGTGGCGCCCACCTGCGCCGAGGCCGACGCCCTGGGAACGATGTTCCTGGCCATGGGAACCGACGGGGCCCTGGAGGCGGTGCGGAAGATGCCCGATGCGAAGGTCTATTTCATTTTCGCCGGCAAGGAGGGCGGCGACAGCTACGAAGAGTATCTCTCTCCGGCGATGGAACGCCTGATACTCGAATAGAAACCCGGCCCGGTTGTCCCGGGCCCTACATGAAGAACGCAGACCATGAAAACCGCCGTTTTGCTCTATAATCCGCAGTCGGGCCGTGGCCGGATCGACTTCCAGGTCGAGGAACTCTGCACGGTCTTCCGTGCCTACGGATACGATATCCGCCCGCAGCAGATCGATTTCGAGGCCAATCCCTTCGACGGGAACGAGACCGTTTCGCTGATGGTTGTCGCCGGGGGCGACGGCTCGGTGAATTTCGTGCTCAATGCCATGAAGCGCAAGGGGCTGGATATTCCGCTCGGGGTGATTCCGGCCGGTACGGCCAACGATTTCGCCGGGGCGCTCGGCATGTCGCGCCGCCCGCTCGAGGCGGCCCGTCAGATCGCTTCGGGAGTCGAGGAGCGCGTCGATTGCGGTCGGGTGAACGACCTCTATTTCATCAATATCCTCAGTTTCGGCATCTTCACCACCACTTCGCAGCGTACGCCCGACGAAATCAAGCACCGGATCGGGAAGCTGGCCTACATCATCGAGGGAGTCCGTGAGGTGGTTTCGATGCATGCCGTTCCGCTCGAGATCGACGCGGACGGCGAGCGTTTCGACCTGCGTTCGCTCATGGTGCTCATCTTCAACGGCGAGACGGCAGGCGGATTCCCTCTTGCCCGGCGTTCGTCGATCAGGGACGGCCTGCTGGACTGCATCCTGCTCGAAAAGCGCGACATCTTCCGTTCGACCCTGGCCATGGGGCAGTATCTGTTGGGCGGCAATCCGAAAATCGTGCGCCACCTTCAGGCCCGGAAGATCGAGATCCGTTCGACGGTCAATGAACCGACCGATGTGGACGGACAGCGCGGAGCGGAATTTCCGCTGCATATCGAGTGCGTGGCCGGTGGCGTGCGAGTCATCTGCCCCTCCTCCGGAGAATAGCTCTCCGGCCGTGAATGCCGGCTGAAGCGAAGCGTGCCGGAACGATGTTTCGAAGCGTTTGTTTTTGGAAATTCGGAAAGAATTGCTACATTTGTCCGAAAAGCGGTAGGAGGTATGGCGGAGTACGGAAAGACGGGAAAAACGGCGGCCGGCAGCGGGCACGAGGGGTTGCACAAGGTCTCCATTTCACGGATCAAGAAGGAGATGAGCGATGTCTCCTATCTGTCGGACGATCTGGTGATCACGACTCTTTCGGCGAAAAACAATACGACGGCCGAATATCCTGCGGCAATCGACGGGTTTTCGGCCATCATCATGATGGCCGGCGAGGCAACCGTCTCGATCGACATGAAGAACTACCATGTGCGGCCCGACAATATCGTCCTTTTCAATCCCAACAGCATCATCCGTACGGTCAAGTGCTCGGCGAACGCCGCCGCCTATTTCGTGGCATTCTCCAAGTCGTTCGTCAATGAGATCCAGATCGATCTCTCGACGTCGCTTCCCGTCTACATGCGCATCGGGAAAGCACCCGTGCTGGAGGTTTCGCCGCAGGACGTGAGCGAGATCCGACAGTTGTTCCAGCTCATCAAGACGATGCTCCGCAGCGACAAGGAGCGTTACCGCAGCGAGATCATCCGTTCGCTCTTCACAACGGCCTTCTATATCATCACGGAGATCAATCAGCGGGACTGCCGTTCCGAACAGAAGCAGGGGCGCTGCGAAGTGCTCTTCAACGAGTTCATGGCGCTTCTTCAGCAGTACAGCAAACGCGAGCGCAATGTGAGCTTTTACGCCCGGCAGCTCAACATCACGCCCAAGTACCTCTCCTCGGTGGTCAAGGAGGTGAGCGGCAAGACGGCAGCCCGCTGGATCGACGAGTCGGTGATCCTCGAGGCCAAGGCGCTGCTGAAGTATTCGGGCATGAGCATTCAGGAGATTGCCTACCACCTGAATTTCTCGACGCAGTCCTTCTTCGGTAAATATTTCAAGCAGCATACCGGCACCTCGCCATCGCGCTTCAAGCGCCGCGGGTGAGTGCTTCCGTTGCGGCGGACAATACATACGCGCAGCGGCCTCCTTTCGGGAGGCCGCTGCGTCGTTTTGTATCCTCTTGCCGGATTACTTGGCCCGGGCGGCTTTGGCCGCTACGGCCTTGTCCAGCTCGATGATGAAGTCCGAGAGGACGTTCATGTAGTTGATGAAGGCGTCGTAGGCCGAGTCGTAGGGGTTGAAGTAGGAGTGCACGTCGCCGTCGGAGAGCCACTTCGTCGCCATGTAGTAGAAGTGGTCGGAGGTCTGCATGAAACTCCATACATAGTCGAAGTCGGGGCTTTTGAGCGCCGCGACCTTCTCCTTCTGGGCATAGAGCTTCGAGAAGGCCTCGTTCTGGAGTTCGTTCCCGAGCCATGCCGTAACGTCGCGCTCCTCGTCGGCCCACGACATCACATGCGGACAGTGCAGCACCGCGACGGGCTGGTATTTCTTGGCGGCCTCGCTGACGGTCGCGAATTCCAGGCTGTTCTTCTTGGCGAGGACGGCTTTCGGCAGGGCGCGCATGAATTCGAAGATGCCCGTATCGGCAGCCTGGTGCTCACCGAAGGTCTCGTAGTCCATGAAGAGGTTGATGACCTCTCCGGGCGTTTCGTCCGAGGCGATCCACTTCACATATTTGTCCGCCGTGAGGGGCCACTGGTCCCAGCTGCGGTTCGAGAAGCGGAAGGCGATGTCGTCCGAGAGCTTGTAGTTGCGCAGCAGCAGCCGCAGTTTCTGGTCCACGGCGTTGGCATAGACATAGTTGGGCGACTTCCATCCCAGCACATGCTTGGCTCCTTCGGCCAGCATCGTGCGGAATCCCATGCCGGCGACTGTGGCGCCGATGTCGTCCGAATAGATGAGTTCCGTATTGCGGAATGCCGTGGGCTTCACGCCGAACTCCTTTTTCATGAGGTTCATGTGGAGCTTTACCTGCTGGGTGAAATCCTCCTTCGAGGCGAGCGAGGCGAGCGAATGGGAGTAGGTTTCGGCGAGGAACTCCACGCAGCCCGTGGCGGCGAGTTCCTTGAACGAATCGAGTACCTCGGGGGCATAGGCGCGGAACTGTTCGATGGCGATGCCGGTGATCGAGAACGAGCAGCGGAACCTGCCCTTGTTCTCCTTGATGAGCTTCAGCAGCAGGGCGTTCATCGGCAGATAGCACTGGCGTGCCACCTTCTGCATGATGGAGCGGTTCGTCAGGTCGTCCAGGTAGTTGTGGTCCTTGCCCATATTGAAGAAGCGGTATTTTTTCAGACGCCAGGGCTGGTGAACCTGAAAGTACAGGCAGACGGTTTTCATAATAGGTGGGGTGTTATTTATTTTGTTTCTGATTCTCTTCGATCGCTGCCTCATAGACCGCCTTGATCTTGGCAGCGGCATCGTTCCATTTGAGGTTGGTAACCTCCTCGAGACCTTTCGAGGCGAACATCTTGCCCAGGGCGGGGTATTCGATCAGGGCATAGATGGCGTCGGCCAGTGCATCGACATCCCAGTAGTCGACCTTTACGGCATAGTCGAGGACTTCGGCCACGCCGCTCTGCTTGGAGATGATCACCGGGACGTTCGAACGCATGGCCTCGAGAGGCGAGATGCCGAAGGGCTCCGAGACCGAAGGCATGACGTAGACATCCGACAGCTGGAACATCTTGTGCACGTCCTCGCCGCGGAGGAATCCCGTGAAGTGGAAACGGTCGGCGATTCCGAGGCGTGCGACGCGGCGGATGACATGGTTCATCATGTCTCCGGACCCGGCCATGACGAAACGTACGTCGGGAACGCGTTTGAGAACCTTGGCGGCCGCTTCGACGAAGTAGTCGGGGCCTTTCTGGTAGGTGATGCGGCCGAGGAAGGTTACGATCTTGTCCTTGACGCCGCGTTCGGGGGCTGCTCCGGCGTGTTCGGCGAAGCGGACGGCGTTGTGGACCGTAACGACCTTTTCGGCGGGGATGCCGTATCGCGTGATGACGATGTTGCGCGTGAGATTCGAGACGGAGATTACCCGGTCGGCGGCCTCCATGCCGGCGCGTTCGATGGCGTAGACCTGCGTGTTGATGTTTTCGCCGCTGCGGTCGAACTCCGTAGCGTGCATGTGGACGACGAGCGGCTTCCCCGATACGCGCTTGGCGGCGATTCCGGCATAGTAGGTGAGCCAGTCGTGGGCGTGGATCACGTCGAACTGTCCCTCCAGGTCGCGGGCGACCTGTGCCGCAACGACGGCGTAGCGCGCCACCTCCTCCATGAGGTTGGCACCGTATTTCCCGGAGAAGGTGTAACGTTGCTTCCAGGCATCGGTGGTCGTCCAGGTCGTCTGTCCCGTCTTCACATATTTTTCGTGATAGACTTCATACTCTTCGGGGGAGATGTAGGGGACCATGTTCGAATCGATCTGGATGAACGACATGCGTTGCAGCACGTCGTCCGCCCCGCTTCCGGTGGTGCCGTAAACGGCTTCGACATCGCTGGCGTTCAGCACGCGTGCGAAACGCTGGTCCTCGTCTCCATAGGCATGGGGTACGACGAAGGCAACGTCCACGCCGTTGCGCGCCAGTCCGCGGGTCATTCCGTAACAGGCTGTTCCCAATCCTCCCGCAATGTGGGGAGGAAACTCCCAACCGAACATTAAAACTCTCATAATGACTCTGTTTTGTTTCTTTTCGTCGCCTGTGCGCGCCCTCCATCGTTCGGGCGGCCGTTCTTTCGGGAATCGAGCCGGCTGTCGGTCCGAGCCTTTCCTTCGAGCATCTCCGCTTGTCGCATCACATCATCCTTGCGCCCGGGCTTGTCGTTGTTTTCTATTTCTTGCTTGTCTTTTTCGTTTTTTCTTCCGCAGCGGCGCTCTTCCGGCGCGGGGCCTGCACTTTAGGTGCGGCGGCATCCTTCTTTGCGGTGCTCTTCCCGGCCGGAGTCTGCCCTGCCTTTTCCGCGGAGGCCGTCGTTTTCGGTTGGGCGGTCTCCTTCGCGGCCGCAGTCTTGCGCCCGCCCTTGGTGGCTTTCGCTTTCGGTGCCGCGGCGCGGTAGCCTTGGATCATGTGGTAGATGTCGAGAATCGCACCTACGCTCCAGGCCTGCGAGATGGCTCCGCGGGCCGCATAGGGAGGATCGGCATCGTAGAGTTCGCCGATCGAGCCGATTCCGTAGGACTGGATCTCCTCCTCGAAATTGGCGAGGATCTCCTCGGCCGTCGGAAGATAGGCCGCCCCGTCGATATCGAAGCATGCCTTCACATAGAACGACAGCAGCCAGGGCCATACCGAGCCGTTCTTGGCCGCGAAGTCGCGCTCCTCGGGCGAGCCCTCCTGCGAACCCTTGTAGAGCGGGTTGCGCGGCGAGAGCGTCCGCAGTCCGCGGGGAGTCAGCAGGTGCTGGCGCACGGTGCGGATGACGTCGATGCGCGTCTGCTCGTCGACGGGCTTGTAAGGCAGACAGCAGGCGAGGATCATGTTCGGGCGGATGTCGTCGTGAGCGCCCTGCTCATCGATGTAGTCGGCCAGATAACCCTCCGGTAGCAGGAAGAGCTCCCGGAATGCGTTTTCGATGTGTGCGGGAAGTGCCTCCCACTCCTTCACGAAAGCTTTGTCCTTCTCCTGGCGGGCCAGTTCGAGTGTATAGCATACGGCATTGTACCACAGCGCGTTCACTTCGACCTGGAAGCCGTCCCGCGGCGTTACGGCCCGTCCGGCAATCGTCGAGTTCATCCATGTCAGAGGCATGTCGCCGGCGGCGGTGCGGATCAGACCGTTCTCTTGCAGCGCAATGCGTCCGGCAATACCGCGGCGATAGGATTCGAGCAGCTCCTTCATGGCCTTTCCGTAGCGTTTCCAGATCTCCTTCCCTCCGATCTGTTCACCCAGGCGCTGCAGGGTCCAGAAGAACCACAACGGGGCATCTACGGCCGCGGCGGCCGATGCCGATCCGGAGAACATGCCCTGCTGCATCTCCCGCACCTGCGTGTCGAGGACATCGATGCAGTCCTCCTTGTGGTCCTGCTGAAGGGTGATTCCGGGAAGCGAGACGAAGGCCTGCCGTCCCGAAACGCCGTGCCAGGGGTATCCGGCGATCACCTCCGTGCGGTTGCCCGGACGGCGGATCACGAACTGGCGTGCGGAGTGCTCGAGGCAGCTCAGGAAATCGATTTTGTGCGTGCGGCGGGCGATCGAGGCTGCGAAGACCTCCTCGATGGTCTTCGTCGAGCCCATCTCGTCGAGCGATGCCGAGAAGATGATGCTTTCGCCCTTCTTGAGTTCCGTTTCGAAATAGCCTGTGGTCATCAGGTCCTCATGCCCTTCGTATCCGCGGGCGAGATCCTGGAGGTATTCGAAATTGTAGTACCAGTCGGGAGCCGGGATGAACTCCGTTCCGGGTTTGCTCGTCTGGAGATAGAGCCACGGGAAGGAGCCGTAGAGCCGGCACTTCACGCCGTTCACGGCGGGGTAGGAGTGCCCGTCGGCCTCCATGTTGGCATGCGTGAGGGCATGCTTGTCGCGGAAGGCGAGGAAGGGACGCAGCCGCAGCCGGGTTTCCGAATGGGCGTCGAGCAGCGTGTAGCGGATCATCAGCTGGGTCCGTTTGTGGATCCAGAGCATCTCCTTGCGGAGGATGACGCCGCCGACGCGGTAGGTGATCGACGGGGTGGGCGTATATTCGAAATCGGTGATGTACTTGTGTCCGCGCGGTTCGTAGACTCCGGGGAAGCGGTGCAGGGCCAGGTTGAATGTCTGGTCGTGCTGGATGACGGTTTCGTCGAGCGACGAGAGCAGCACATAGGTCCTGTCGCTGTCGTCGATCGGGGCGACCATAAGCCCGTGGTATCTGCGCGTGTTGCAGCAGACGATGGTGGTGCTCATGTAGCCGCCCATGCGGTCCGTGGAGAGCATTTCCCGCTGGAGCGAGTACTCCAGGTTGCCCAATTCGCTTTTGTCGAAGGTAAGAGCTGACATATGCTATAAAATACGGTTCGTCCTATAAAATTATTCAATTTTTCGAAAACACGCAACCGGTGAATCGAAAATTTGCAATTCTTCGCTGCCCTTCGTATGTCAGGCCCACTTCACCAGGGCGAAATCCATGCGGTGCGGCAGGTTCGGGTTGCTCGGATAGACGCGCAGGGCCACGTCGTAGGTACCGGTCTCTTCGGGGGTGTAGTCGAGCGAGTAGGTAACCAGACGTCCTTCGATGCGGGTCTTTTCGAGCTGGATCGTGCGGGTAACGTTGATGGCCTCACCGCCGACGATCTGCTGGGCCAGCACCATCTCGACACCGATGTCTTCGGGCCGCAGGTTGGCGATATCGACCGTTACGGAGAAGTGATACTTCTCGCCGACGCAGACGGCCTTCTTGTCGATCAGCACCCGCTCGACATCCACGATGCGTACGGAATCCCAGGCTGCCGAAACCTTGCGCTTCCAGGCCGCGATGCCGCGAGCGAGGCGGTAGGCGTCGGCGCAGAGTTCGCGTTTGCGCGCCGCGAGCTTGTTGTAGAAGCGGTTTTCATAGTCGATGAGCATGCGGTTGGTCGTAAAGTTCGAGGCAATGTCGGCCACGCATCTTTTGATCGATGCAACCCATTCGTGCGGAATACCCTGGGCGTCGCGCTTGTAGTAGAGCGGGGCGATCTGCTCCTCGATGGTATTGTAGATCATCTCGGCGTCGAGTTCGTCCTGATAGCGCTGCTCGGAGAAGGTGCGCTCCATGGGCAGCATCCATCCGGCGCCCTCCTTGTATCCTTCGACCCACCAGCCGTCGAGCACGGAGAACTGCATGACGCCGTTCATGACGCACTTTTCGCCCGACGTACCCGAAGCCTCGAGCGGGCGCGTCGGCGTGTTGAGCCATACGTCCACACCCTGTACCATGCGGCGGGCGAGCTCCATGTCGTAGTTCTGCAGGAAGATGATCTTGCCGACGAACTGCGGCATGGCAGCCACCTCGACGATGCGCTTGATGAGGTCCTGGCCCGGTTTGTCGTTGGGGTGGGCCTTTCCGGCGAAGATGAACTGCACGGGGCGCTCCTTGTTATTGACGATCTCCGACAGGCGGTCGAGATTCGTGAAGAGCAGATAGGCGCGCTTGTAGGTGGCGAAGCGGCGTGCAAAGCCGATGGTCAGCACCTCGGGTTTGATGCCTTCGATGATCTGAAGCATCTGGCGCGGCGATTCGAGCCGTACCTGGTTCGGGTCGCTGTAGCGTTTGCGGATGTGGCGGATGAGCTTGTCCTTGAGCTTCATGCGCTCGCTCCAGAGTTCGGCGTCGGGGATGTTGTGCACCTTCTGCCAGGCCGGGATATCGTAGACATGCCCCTCGAATCCGTCGGCGAAATAGCGGGCGTAGAGGCGGCGCAGCGACGTGGCGATCCAGGTCGGGAAGTGTACGCCGTTGGTAACGTAGCCGATGTGGAGCTCGTTCTTGAAGTACCCGGGCCACATGTTGCCCAGGATGTCCTTCGAAACCTCGCCGTGGAGCCACGATACGCCGTTCACCTCCTGCGAGAGGTTGCAGGCCAGCACCGACATCGAGAACTTCTCGTTCGGGTCGTTGGGGTTGGTCTTGCCCAGGTTGATGTACTGCTCCCAGGTGATGCCCAGCACGTCGGGGTAGTGCGACATGTACTGGCGGATCATCGACTCGGGGAAGGCGTCATGGCCTGCGGGAACCGGCGTATGGGTCGTGAAGAGCGACGAGGAGCGCACGACCTCCAGCGCCTCGGAGAAGGAGAGATGGCGGTGGTTGATCATCTCGCGGATGCGCTCGATGCCGATGAAGGCGGCGTGTCCCTCGTTGCAGTGGTAGACGTCGTGCTTGATGCCCAGTTTGCGCAGGGCGCGGATACCGCCGATACCGAGCAGGATCTCCTGCTTGAGGCGGTTCTCCCAGTCGCCGCCGTAGAGGTAGTAGGTGATCTGTCGGTCCTCCTCGAGGTTGGCCTCGAAGTCGGTGTCGAGCAGATAGAGGTCCGTACGGCCTACCTGGCACTTCCAGATGCGGGCCGAGAGCGTACGTCCCGGGAAGGCGATGGTTACGGTCTCCCAGCCGCCGTCGGCGTCGCGCACCGGCGTGATGGGAAGCTTGTAGAAGTTCTGGGCCTCATAGGTAGCCTCCTGGGCGCCCTGGGCCGAGAGGCGCTGCGTGAAGTATCCGTAGCGGTAGAGCAGGCCCACGGCAGCCATCGGGACATTCTTGTCCGAGGCCTCCTTGAGGTAGTCGCCGGCCAGGATGCCCAGACCGCCCGAGTAGATCTTCAGCGACGAGTGCAGGCCGTACTCCATCGAGAAGTAGGAGATCGTCGTGGTCTTCGGATCGGGTTTCTCGTTCATGTAGTCGCGGAACTGCGTATGCACGGCGTCGAGCTGTGCGAGGAAGTTCGTGTCATGCTCGAGTTCCTTGAGGCGCTCGACGCTCAACCGGTCGAGGAAGACGATCGGGTTGCGTTCCGAGGCGGCCCACAGTGTGGGGTCAATGCCTTCGAACAGGTCGCGGGCCCCGGGGTTCCAGCACCACCAGAGGTTGTGCGAAAGCTCCTCGAGGGCGTGCAGCCGCTTGGGCAGTGTCTTGTCTACCATCATGCGGTGCCAGTTGGGTTTCTCGACGAAGAGCTGCTGGCGTACGAAATTGATCTGCTCGGTTGTCGAGCCTCCGTCGTCGAGCACGGCGCGGTTGGTGCGCAGGATGGAGTTCTCGACCGCCTCGGAGTAAGCCTGCTCGTAAGCGGGGTAGAGGTGTTCCCAGAGGGCAGATGTCGAGAGTTCGGAGGCCGAAACGCGCACCTCGTTCACCCGTTTGTCGTCGAGCGCGGCGAAGCGGATGAGGGCGTCGGCAATCTGCTCCTCGACCTCGCGGTCGTTGTAGTCGTCGCGGCGGATGACCTCCACGCCGGCATGTTCGCGCTGCTTCTCGACCCAGATGCCGAATCCGGCCAGTGTCGTGGTGATCGTCGGTATGGAGAAGGCGATCGATTCGAGCGGTGTGTATCCCCACGGTTCGTAGTAGGAGGGGAATACCGTAACGTCCATGCCGACGAGCAGTTCGTAGTAATCCTTGTTGAAGATGCCGTCGTTCCGGTTCAGGTAGGTCGGTACGAAGATCACCTTGACCTTCGACTCGGGCGTGTCGAGGATGCTGCCGCGGATCGACGAGGCGATGGCGTCTCCGGCAAGATACTCGAGCAGGTGCGTCGAGTACCGGTACTGCTTCGGGTCGATCGGCTTCGAGGGATCCTCGAGATGGGCCTGCAGGTCGGGACGGGGACCGCGGTTGCCGGCCGGAACGGTGATGTAGGCGAGCACCTCGCGCTGGAGCTTGTCCGAGGCCGCGAGTTTCTTGAGCGATTCGAGGAACACGTCGATGCCCTTGTTGCGGAATTCGTAACGGCCGCTCGTGCCGACGATCAGCGGTTCGGAGGAGAACTTGCACTCCAGGCAGGCCTCGGCCACGGAGATCATGGCCTTGCGGGCCTCCTCGCGCTTGGTGAAGTACTCGTCGCCGCTCCAGACGAAGTCGTTTTCGAATCCGTTGGGCGTAACTCCGTTCGGCTCGCGGCCCAGCAGGAACTTGCATTCGTTGGCCGTGATGTCGCTCACGGTGAGGAAGGCGTCGTGGTTTTCCGCGGCGGTCTTCTCGATCGAGTGTTTGGCCGTAACGTTGAACTGGCGGGCCAGTTCGTCGGCGTTGAATTTCGACAGGTCGTTGTAGAGCGGCAGGCGGTTGCCGGCGATGCAGCGGCCCATGACGGTGGCATGCGTGGTGAAGACCGTGGCCACATAGGGGGCATACCGGCGCAGGTAGAGGCCTCCGGCTGCCGACATCCACTCGTGGAAGTGGGCGACGATCTTCTCGGTCGAGGTACAGAAGTTCTGGACATAGGAGGCGATCACCGTTCCTGCGGCGTATCCGAAGAGTACCGGCTCGATATAGTCCCATTGCCCCGAGAGCGAATCGACGTGGTAATCCTCCCAAAGTTTGGCGAGGATCTCGTCCTTGCGGGGGATCAGCGAGGAGAAATCGACCAGCATTACCAGCGGGGTTCCCTTGATTTTCCAGCGGCCTACGCGGACACGGATGCCTTCGGCGTATACGGCCTGCCGCCAGGCACGCAGCAGGTTCTGGTCCTCCTCGAATTCGGGATTCACACCCTCATGCGAGAGGTCCGGGCCGATCAGCATGTAACGGTCGCCGAACTTCTTGGTTACGGTCTGTGCCTTGGTGGAGATGACGGTATGGATACCGCCGACCTTGTTGCATACCTCCCAACCCACTTCGAACAGGAAGTCGGGGGCAAGTCTCGTTTTGCTCATATGTTTTTTGTTGTATTTGTTTTGTGCGTAGTCGGTACTGTGCACCGAATCTCGGTGCGAAGGTAATACATATATTTATATAAAACAACTGCCCGGCTTGTTTATTAAAAATATTTAATAATAACTTAACGTTTCTGTTTCACTTGGTTGCGTCGTCGGTTATGTTTCGAAAAGGGTCTCGATGACCGCGTCGGAGAGCAGCATGCGGCGGGGCGGAACGGCCACGCGGGAACCGCGGATTTCGACAGTTCCGCTCTCTGTCCACGGCCGAACCGCCTCCGGGATGCGTGCGGCCCGTGCGCTTCCGAAAAGGTCCGCCGTTTCTCCGAGGTCGATTCCTTCGGCGGTCCGCAGCCGGGTCATGACATATTCGTTGTAGCGGTCGCGGTCTGTGAGGGTTTCGTTTTCGGCCGGGGCCCCTTCGATGTAACGCTCCACGGAGGAGGGGTTCCAGTGGCGCTCCCCGCCGTCGAAGGAGTGGGCCGCGGGGCCGATGCCCAGGTAGCGTACGCCGTGCCAGTAGGCGGCGTTGTGGCGGGCGCGGAATCCCGGGCGGGCGAAATTCGAGACTTCGTAATGTTCGTATCCGGCGGCGGTAAGCCGGTCGTGGACCTCGAGGAACTCCTCTTCGCTGACCGTCTCATCGACCGGAGTGAAACGGCCCTGTGCCATGCGGCGGCCGAAGGCGGTATTGCTCTCGACGGTCAAATGGTATGCCGAAATGTGTTCGACACCCGTCTCGAGGGCGATGTCGAGTGTGCGGTGCAGCGAGTCGCCTCCGAATCCCGGAATTCCGAAGATCAGATCGAGGGTGAGGTTCCCGAATCCGGCGCGGCGGGCGTTGCGGATCGCTTCGACGGCCTGTGCGGCGGTGTGGCGTCGGTTGAGCAGCCGCAGGCAGTCGTCGTCGAAGGACTGGACGCCGATCGAGAGCCGGTCGATGCCCAGGCGGCGCAGTGCGGCGAGGTATTCGGGTGTCAGGTCGTCGGGGTTGGCCTCGAGGGTGGTCTCTTCGACCTGGCTGCAGTCGAAAAGCCGTGCGGTATGCTCCAGCAGGCCGCCGAGCAGTTCCGGCGGGCAGAGCGACGGGGTTCCACCCCCGAAGTAGCGCGTATGCAGCGGTTCGCCCCGCAGGTAGTCGCGGCGTGCGTCGAGTTCGCGGTGCATCGCCTCCGCTACGGCGCCCATGCGGCGCAGGTCGCCGCTCTTGTAGAAGTCGCAGTAGGCGCAGATGCGTTTGCAGAAGGGAATATGGAAATAGATTCCGGCCATGATATCTCAAAGATACGGAAAATTCGGGATTCGGCCCTTTTTCTCCGTCGGAAAAAGCGTGGCCCGATCCCGGAATGCGGTCCCAGCGCCCTCGCCCGTGGGGACCGGCACTTCCGGCAGGGAGTTCCTGCAGGCTTTTCCGGAGCTCGTTCCGGAGCTCGTTCCGAAGTGTAGCATGGCTTTTGCCGTGCGCCTATCTGTTTGGGGGTTAGTCTTATAGGGGCATTGGAAAAAATAATAAATAAATTTTGAAATTTTGACTGTTAATCTTTTCACAATTATGAAAGTTTTTCTACCTTTGTGCCGTCGGAATGCGCGCGCATCCATACTAAAACGCGGCATCCGGCGTTTGGAAATAGGATAAGAGGATTTCTAATTAAATATCAAATTGCTATGGACAAGATGGATTTGAAGAAGTACGGGATCACGGGCGTAACCGAGATCGTGTACAATCCCTCGTACGACGAGCTGTTCCGTGAGGAGACCAAGAAGGGCCTGCGCGGCTTTGAGAAGGGTCAGCTGACCGACATGGGCGCCGTGAACGTCATGACGGGCGTCTATACCGGCCGTTCGCCCAAGGACAAGTTCTTCGTAATGGACGAGACCACGAAGGATACGATCTGGTGGACCTCCGACGAGTACAAGAACGACAACAAGCCCGTAACGAAGGCAGCCTGGAAGGAGCTCAAGAAGATCGCTTCGAAGGAGCTTTCGGGCAAGAAGCTCTATGTGGTGGATACCTTCTGCGGCGCCAACGAGAACACGCGTCTGAAGATCCGTTTCATCATGGAGGTGGCCTGGCAGGCACACTTCGTGAAGAACATGTTCATCCGTCCGACGGACGCCGAGCTGGAGAACTACGGCGAGCCCGATTTCGTGGTGCTCAACGCTTCGAAGGCCAAGGTGAAGAACTACAAGAAGCTCGGTCTGAACTCCGAGACGGCCGTTGTCTTCAACCTCACGGAGAAGATGCAGGTGATCATCAACACCTGGTACGGCGGTGAGATGAAGAAGGGTATGTTCTCCTACATGAACTACCTGCTGCCGCTCAAGGGCATCGCTTCGATGCACTGCTCGGCCAACACGAACGAGAAGGGCGAGACGGCGATCTTCTTCGGCCTTTCGGGTACGGGTAAGACGACCCTTTCGACCGACCCGAAGCGTCAGCTCATCGGCGACGACGAGCACGGCTGGGACGACGACGGCGTCTTCAACTTCGAGGGCGGCTGCTACGCCAAGGTAATCAACCTCTCGAAGGAGAACGAGCCCGACATTTGGAATGCCATCCGCCGCAACGCCCTGCTGGAGAACGTAACGGTGGACAAGAAGGGCGCCATCGACTTCGCGGACAAGTCCGTTACGGAGAATACCCGCGTATCGTACCCGATCTTCCACATCGAGAATATCGTAAAGCCCGTATCGAAGGCTCCGGCCGCCAAGAAGGTGATCTTCCTCTCGGCCGATGCATTCGGCGTGCTGCCCCCGGTATCGATCCTGACCCCGGAGCAGACGAAGTACTACTTCCTCTCGGGCTTCACGGCCAAGCTGGCAGGTACCGAGCGCGGTATCACCGAGCCGACGCCGACCTTCTCGGCCTGCTTCGGTGCCGCCTTCCTGTCGCTGCACCCCACCAAGTACGGTGAGGAGCTCGTAAAGCGCATGGAGAAGTCGGGTGCCAAGGCATACCTCGTGAACACGGGTTGGAACGGTACGGGCAAGCGTATCTCGATCAAGGATACGCGCGGCATCATCGACGCCATCCTCGACGGTTCGATCGACAAGGCCGAGACCAAGAAGCTCCCGATCTTCGACTTCACGATCCCGACCGCTCTGCCGGGCGTGGATTCCAAGATCCTCGATCCGCGCGACACCTACGCCAAGGCCGAGGAGTGGAATACGAAGGCCCAGGATCTCGCCGGCCGCTTCATCAAGAATTTCGCGAAGTTCACCGGCAACGAAGAGGGCAAGAAGCTCGTTGCTGCCGGTCCGAAGCTCTAATGCACGACACACCGTCCGCCTATGGCGGAAGTTGCGGGAAGTTCCATGTGGAATTTCCCGCTTTTTTTTGCCTTCGGGCAAGCGGTGCCGGACTCCGACCGTCGGTTCGCAAGGTCGCCCCGATGTTTGTCCGCAGCCTTTCGGGCCTTTTCCGCGCTGCTCCCGGCTTGTTGCGGGAAACTGTCGGAAGACCCGTATTCGTGGCCTTTTTGGCCTGTTTTTTTGTCCGGGAAGCAAAAACATCTATCTTTGTCCGCGAAGGAACCGATGCGATTCGAGCGAAGACATATCGTGGCGCTGCTTCTGCTGGCGCTCTTCTCGTGGTACTGGAGTGCCACGACGCTCTTCCCGCATGCCCACCATATCGACGGGCGCACCTACGTCCATTCGCACCCCTTCTCCGGAGGTTCTTCCGGCAATCCGTCCCACAGCCATACGCCGCAGCAGTTCCAGCTCATCTCGCACCTCTCGCTGCTGGTGATTGCCCTGGTGTCATTCGCGGCGCTGGCGCTGCGTCTGCTGGGACGCCCCTTTGTCTTCGGAATCCGGAAAACCGCCGCACGGCAGAGCGTCCCGGTGCGGCTCTTCGCGTTACGGGCCCCTCCCGCATGCTGACCATATCCGTCTTTTTCCCGAGCGGTGCGGAGAAGCTCTCCGTGCCTGTCGGCATGTGATTATTCAAAACCCGTAAAAACCGAAGCATATCATGAAAAAATATCTTGCGGGAGCGCTTGCCGCGCTCCTGATGCACCTGGTGTGTCTGGCCGAAGAGGCCCCCGAAACCCGGCAGCGTCCGAGCGATGCGCACATCACCGGACATGTCGTTGATGCCCGTACGGGCGAGCACCTCGCCTATGCGACCGTGGCCATAGAGGGTACGACCCTCGGTATGGCCACCGATGCCACGGGCCACTATTTCCTCAAGAACCTCCCCTCGGGGCGTTTCACCCTCACGGCATCGTCGATGGGTTACCGCACGGAGCGGCAGACCGTGGAGGTAGTCGCCGGCAAGACTCTCGAGGTCAATTTCGAACTGGAAGGCTCGGCCCTTGCGGTCGAGGAGGTGGTCGTTTCGGCCAGCCGTACGGAACAGAACAAACGGTTCTCTCCGACGATCGTCTCCGTAGCCTCGGAGCGGCTGTTCGATGCTACGGCCTCTTGCAACCTCTCCGAAACGATGTCCTTCCAGTCGGGCCTGCGTGTGGAGAACAACTGCGGCAACTGCGGGACGACGCAGCTGCGGATCAACGGACTCGAGGGCCACTATTCGCAGGTGCTGCTCGACAGCCGTCCGATCTTCAGCTCGCTGTCCGCGGTTTACGGCCTCGAACAGCTTCCCGTGGCGATGATCGAGCGTGTGGAGGTGGTCCGCGGTGGCGGTTCGGCCCTCTTCGGATCGAGCGCCATCGGCGGTGTGGTGAACATCATCACCAAGGAGCCCCAGCGCAATTCGCTGTCGCTTTCGAACACGACCCAGATCATCGAGGGCGGCACGGCGGACTACAACACCTCGCTCAACGGCTCGTTCGTCTCGGACGACTACCGCATGGGCGTCTATCTTTTCGGCATGGTCCGCGACCGCGCCTCCTATGACCACAACGGCGACGGCTTCTCGGATATCCCGCAGCTCAACTCCGAGACGGCCGGATTCCGTGCCTACTACCGCACTTCGGCCTATACGCGTCTGACGGCCGAGTACCATCATATCCACGAATTCCGCCGCGGCGGCAACGCCTTCGACCAGCCGCCACACATGGCCGACATCGCCGAGCAGCTCAACCACCGCATCGACGGCGGCGGCCTCTCGTTCGACTGGTTCAGCCGCGACGGCCGCTCGCAGCTCGGGATCTACACTTCGGCGCAGGGCATTGTCCGCGACAGCTACTACGGTGCCGAGCGCAATGCCGATGCCTACGGGGCGACGACAGACCGCACGTTGGTGGCGGGCGCACAGTTCAGCCACCGCTTCGTGCGGCTGCTTTTCCTGCCGTCGGAACTGACCCTGGGGGCCGAATACAACTACAACGGACTGCATGACAAATACCTCGGCTACGGGCGCGACTTCCGGCAGACGACCCGCAGCGGGGGATTCTTCTTTCAGAACGAGTGGCAGAGCGAACGGCTGAACTTCCTGGTCGGCGGACGCCTGGACAAGCACAACCTCATGAAACGGCCGGTTTTCTCGCCGCGGGTCAATCTGCGTTACAGCCCGGTGGCGTGGGTAGGGCTGCGGGCGAGCTATTCGAGCGGCTACCGGGCGCCGCAGGCCTACAATGAGGACCTGCATATCGACGCCCTGGACCACAAGATCTCGATCATCCGCCTCGATCCGAATCTGCGGCCCGAATATTCGCACAGCGTGAGCGCCTCGGTGGATTTCACGCGGAGCTTCGGGCGGGTGCAGACGAATCTGCTTGTCGAGGGCTTCTATACGATGCTCGACGATGTCTTCACCCTCGAAAAGGTCGGCGAGGATGCCCAGGGCAACATTATCCGTGAGCGCCGCAACGCCTCGGGCGCCACGGTCGGCGGCGTGAGTGCCGAGCTGAAGGCCGGTATCCCCGGACGTTTCGAGGTGCAGCTGGGCTATACCTTCCAGCGGAGCCGCTACAACGAACCCGAGCGCTGGTCGGACGAGGTGGAGCCCCAGCGGCGGATGTTCCGCTCGCCGGACCACTACGGCTTCCTTACGGCCGACTGCACGGTCGTGCGCGACCTTTCGCTTTCGCTCTTCGGAACCTTTACCGGTCGGATGCTCGTGCAGCACAATGCGGGAGTCATCGCACACGATGCCGAGACGCTTACCCCCGCCTTCTGGGATATGGGCCTGCGCCTGCGCTACGACCTGCGTCTGACGCGCCAGTTGCGGCTGGAGTTGAGCACTGGCGTCAAAAACCTATTCGACAGCTTCCAGCGCGATCTGGACTACGGTGCAGGCAAGGATGCGTCCTATGTCTACGGACCGTCGCTGCCGCGCAGCTATTTCGTGGGGGCGAAGTTCGCCTTCTGATTGCGTGGCAACCATGGAGAATGCGGGCGCGGCTTCAGGGCCGCGCCCGTCTTTCGTGGAGGGCGGAGGCGTTTTCCGGTCCGTTACCGGAAGAGAGCGTGGGCGGAGAGAAAGGCGAAGAATGCCTCGCGGTAATTATCCGCAATAGGGATATACTCCTTGCCGAAGATGATGCGGTTGCGCTCGATGGCGCGGATTTTGGCCGGCTGGACAATATATGAGCGGTGGACGCGGATAAATCGGTCGGTGGGCAGCTGCTCTTCGAGCGTCTTGAGGCTCATGAGCGAGAGCACCGGCCGTGGGCTGTCTCCGGTGTGGATCTTTACATAGTCTTTCAGCCCTTCGATATAGAGGATGCTGTCCAGATCGATCTGCAGCAGGCGGTGTTCGCTCCGGACAATGATGCTGCGCGGTGTTTCGGCCGTCGGAGTGCTGTCTGCAGGCTGTTCGGCAGAGCCTTCGGCCGCCTGTGCGCGGGCGCGGAGCTCGAACCACGAGAGGGCCTTTTCGGCGGCCGCCAGAAAGTCGGCGTAGCTGATCGGCTTGAGCAGGTAGTCCACGGCATTGACGCGGAAACCCTCGACGGCATAGCGACTGAAAGCCGTGGTGAAGATCACCCGGGTTTCGGACGGGAGCATGCGTGTGAGTTCCACGCCGTTCAGTTCGGGCATCTGGATATCGCAGAAGAGCAGGTCGACCGGCTCGCTGCGGAGTGCTTCGAATGCCGTGATCCCGCTTCCGAAGGAGCCCCCGAGCTGCAGAAAAGGCGTGCGCCGGACGTAGGACTCCATGAGTTCCACGGCCAGCGGTTCGTCGTCGATGATGGCGCAACGCAGTTTCATGATTTCGATGCTTGAAGTTGTATGCAGAGCAATGCCTGATAATCGGCCTCGCCCGCAGGTCCGTATTTGAAAGTGTAGCGTCCCGGGTAGATCATCTCCAGCCGCCGCGTGAGGTTCTGCAGACCGATTCCCGATCCGCTGCGGTCGGCATCGGTCTTCGGGAAATGGCTGTTCTTGATCTTGCAGATGAGTTGTCCGCCGATCTCGTGAATGTCGATGGTGATGTATGAAGGTTTCTCGTTGCTCACTCCATGCTTGAAGGCATTTTCCACGAGTGAGATGAAGAGCAGCGGTGCCACGGGACTCTGCGTGGGCTCCTCGGGCAGCGAAACGAAGAGCCGCACATGGCGTGGTAGGCGGATGCGCATCAGCTCGATGTAGTCGCGCAGGAAGCCGATCTCCTCACTCAGGGCGACGGTCGGGCGGCTGCTTTCATAGAGTACATAGCGCAGCATGCGGCTCAGGTCGTGCACGGCCTGCTGGGCGCGATCGGTGTCGATCTGTATGAGCGAGTATATGTTGTTGAGCGTATTGAAGAGGAAGTGGGGGTTGAGCTGACTCTTGAGGTTCTGCAGTTCGGCCTGCATGCGGCTGTGCTCGAGCTGTTGCCGGGCGGTTTCCGCGCGGTACCACCCGCCCGTCATGCGGATAGCGACGCTTACGCCCACGACAAGCAGATAGAGAATGATGTTCCCGACCAGAAAGCGTACGGCATGCTGCCACGGACGTTCGACCGGCATATGGTCGGCCAGATCGGGCGGCGGCAGGATGTAGCGGAAGAAGAGGTGCAGCAGCATGATCACTGCGGCGATCAGCAGCAGGTTGCACCCCAGAAAACGTCCCGGGTGCCTGCTGAAGAGGTACTGCTCGATGAGCCGGAAGTAGTTGGCGTAGAAAAGCACCATGAAGGAGAGGGTAACGAGCAGGAAGCGTACATACTCCGGGCCCTGCATCAGAGGCCGGTTGGGGGCCGTCACGAAGAGCGGAATGCCGAAGATTACGGCCCAGGCTGTGATGTGGATCAGATACCCGGAATATTTCGAATGCCAAGTGTTCATTTCAGTACAAAGTTACGAATTTGTGGGAATTATTCATAGCGGATCGCCTCGATCGGATCGAGCATGGCGGCCTTTTGTGCGGGATACCATCCGAAGAAGACACCCGTGAGGGTGCAGACGGCGAATGACAGGAAGACGCTCCAGGGCTGAATGTAGATCGGGAAAGCTGCAATTCGATTGACGGCCACTGCGGCGCCGATACCCAGCACGACCCCGACCAGACCGCCCGTGACGCTGATGAGAATCGATTCGATGAGGAATTGCGCGAGGATGTCGCGCCCCTTGGCGCCGATCGACATGCGCAGTCCGATTTCGCGGGTGCGTTCGGTTACCGAGACATACATGATGTTCATGATGCCGATGCCGCCCACGAGCAGTGAGATGCCCGCAACGGCCGCCAGCAGCATCGTCATCATGTCGGTCGTCGAAGTGAGCATCGACGAGAGTTCCTGTTGGGAGCGGATCGTAAAGTCATCCTCGTCCGAATCCTTGAGTTTGTGGTTCGTGCGCAGGATTCCGGTGATCTCGTCGATCGCCTGGTCGGTATATGCTTCGCTCAACGCCGAGCAGACGATCTCCTGCAGGTGGGTGATGGCCAGAATCCGTTTCTGCACGGTCGTGTAGGGAGCGAGGATCAGGTCATCCTGGTCCATGCCCATACTGTTGTATCCCTTGCTTTCGAGCACGCCCACGATGCGCAGGGGTATTGTTCCGAAGCGGATTACGCGTCCGACGGGCGAACTGCCGTCTGTGAAGAGTTCATCGACCACGGTCTGTCCCACGAGGCATACCTTTGCCGCCGTACGGACATCCTGTTCGGAGAAGGTGTCGCCCTCGGCAATCTTGTAACGGCGGATCTCCAGATAGTCGCCGTTCACCCCGTAGATCGTCGTCGGCGTGTTGTTCGCCCCGTAGATGGCTTGCCCGGCGCTGTTTACCGACGGTGAGACGCAACTCAGATAGCGTGTCTTGCTGCGGATATCCTCGAGATCCTGCAGCTTGAGCGATTCCATGTCGTCGGCATCGAGCCGAACGCCGCCCTGCATGTCGCCTCCCGGGTGGATCATGATCATATTCGAACCCATTTCGCTGATTTCGGCCTGGATGCTCCGCTTTGAACCCTGGCCGATGGCGAGCATCGTGATGACCGAAGCTACGCCGATGATGATTCCCAGCATGGTAAGGAACCCGCGCAGCTTGTTGTTGCTCAACGCCTTGACGGCAATTCGGAAAAGATTTGCGAAATTCATGACTCAATCATCGGTTTGCGGCAGCCGGGCTAGCGCTTCGGCTGCACTGAGAATCTGTTCGTTGCGGCGGTCATCCGTGATACGGCCGTCGCGCAGGGTGATATTGCGGCTGCTGTAGCGTGCGATCTCCGGATTGTGTGTCACGAAAATGATCGTGCGCCCCGCCGCATGGAGCTGTTGGAAGAGCACCAGTACCTCGAAACTTGTCCGTGTGTCGAGGTTTCCTGTCGCCTCGTCGGCGAGGATCACCGCCGGGTCGTTTACCAGGGCGCGGGCGATAGCCACGCGCTGCATCTGGCCTCCCGACATCTGGTTGCTCTTGTGCAGTAGCCTGTCGCCCAGTCCCACGGCCCGGAGCGCGTCGATCGCCCGACGGCGGCGTTCCGCAGCCGGGCAGGAGGAATTGTACATGAGCGGTAGTTCGACGTTCTCGATGGCCGTGGTCTTGGGTAACAGGTTGTAGTTCTGGAAGACAAAACCGATCTTTCGGTTGCGCAGCGTGGCGCGGGCGTTCTTGTCCATCGTACGGACAGCCGTGCCGTCGAGGAAGTAGTCTCCCGAGGTGGGTGTATCGAGGCATCCGAGCGTATTAAGGAGCGTCGATTTGCCCGATCCCGAGGTCCCCATGATGGTGACGAACTCTCCCTCGCGGATCGTAAACGAGATGTCGCGCAGGGCGTGAACCGTCTCGTCGCCGACCCGGAAATCCCGCCGGATATGATCCAGCCGTATGACCTCTTTGTTCATGGATCGTTGTTTTTTTGAAGGATCGGCACGGTGCATCCGCTGTATGCGCACACCGCGCGCAGACTGCTATTTCTTTTTCTTGTCGCCTCCCGGACGCGAAGGCATGAAAGGACTTCGTTCGACGGATGCCGGGGCGGTGTGGGCGATCTCGGCCGCGGCACTCATTCCTACGGCGACCGTCTCGCCGTCCGAAAGGCCCTCGGTGATCTCGGTCATCTCGCCGCTTGCGGCCCCTGTCGTGACGTAACGCGGTGTCAGGGTCGTTCCGTTGCTTACCCACACTTCACGCTGCCCGGCGGGTTCCGATGCCGGTTCCGCGGCGAGCGTTATCCCCAGTGTTCCGAGCAGCTCCCCGTCGGGGACGAAACGCAGCGCTTTGGTGGGAACGGCCAGAGCCTGCTCCTTCTCGAGGGTGTAGATCGTCACGTTGGCCGTAAGACCCGGCTTGAGTTTCAGGTCGGGATTGTGGGCCGAGATCACTACCTCGTATGTTACGACGCTCGATTCGGTCGTCGCTTCGAGGCGTACCTGCTCCACGCTTCCCTCGAACGTGTCGTCGGGGTAGGCATCGACGGTGAACTCCACGCGCTGTCCGTCGTGTACCTGTCCGATGTCGGCCTCATCGACGTCGGCTACAACCTGCATCTGCGTCAGGTCGTGGGCTATGGTGAAGAGCGTAGGAGTCTCGAAACTCGCGGCGACGGTCTGTCCCTCCTCTACCGAGCGGCTGATGACCACTCCGTCGATGGGCGATGTGATGGTTGCATAACCCAGGTTGCGCTTCACCTTGACGATGGCTGCCTGGGCCTGCTCATAGGCGTTGCGCGCCTTTTCGTAGAGGTAGAATGCCTCGTCGTATTCGGCATCGCTGACCAGCTCCTTTTCGTGCAGCGTGCGTGTGCGGGCATAGTTCTTCGTCTGGTATTCGTATTCGTTCCTGCAGCTTGCGAGTTCTGCTTCCGACTGTTCGAGCTCGGCCTGAAGTGTGACCTTGTCCATTTCGGCGATCAGCTGCCCGGCCTTCACCTGGTCATTGTAGTCGACATAAAGGCGGTCTATGATTCCCGAAACCTGGGTTCCGACCTCCACCTCCGTAACGGGTTCCACTGTGCCGGTCGCCATGACCGAGTTGCGGATCGTGATGCGGCTTGTCGGGGCCGTCTCCAGCGCGATCCCCTCTTCACGGGTATTGCGTAGCAGCAGCCATCCCGTGCCGATCGCCATGAGTGCGATCGCCCCCGCAATGCATGTTTTCGTTCGTTTCATCGTTTTATGGTGTTTTTCGATCAATATGTGTAGATAGCAATTGAAAATTCCCCCAGGAAAATCATTGAAAAAGGGACCATAGAGATAGGAGTTTTAGCTTTGTGGAAACAAAGTTCAAACACATGATCACTATGGACAAAAAACAACAAATCCTTCATCTCTACAGAG
>JALFNK010000018.1 GCA_022782405.1 Alistipes sp. | reverse complement strand
TCGCTGGTTCGAATCCAGTCACCCCGACTGAAGAAAAGGCTTGACAATCAACTGATTGTCAAGCCTTTTTCGTTGTTGCGCCTGCCCTTCGCCGCCGCCGTGGAACATAAATGGAACACGAAAGCGGTGAGAAGATTCATTTTTTGCTATCTTTGTAGAAAAGATACGCATCGAGAATCTCCACCAAGGTAAACAGCCCTAAAATTATGAAAATCAGCATATCGATCATCCTGGCATTCTTCGCCCTTTCGGGCTTTGCCCAGTCCATGCCTGACAATAAAATACTGTATGTATTCCCAGACGATGTAGAGGTGGCCATTGATCAATATATTGGAAGTTTGTCGAATAAAGAAGACCTTCAATTCGTCCTTACACTGTATAAAAATGAGGATGGAACATATGAGATATATGTAAATTCATGCAGCACTGATAATGAAAACGCAACTCCTTATTATTGGCAGCAAATTACAAACAGATATGCTGTAATAAATAGGGAACTGTATCCGCTGCTATTCGATTATGACTATGATTTTGGAGCACCTACACCATCTGAAATAGGCACATATGGCCAAAGAGCAGGGCAGGTTTTAAGGATTATCTCGTGCAATGATGGATTCCATCTTACGTTTTCCAAATTGGGAATTTGTACTCAATGAACCTAGCCAGTTTATTCTGAAGGATATGATAAAATAAATTGACGTCTTCTTCTGTTTACATACAAATACCCCATAAAACACCCCTCTCCCTGTTCGGTATGGAAAACGAATCTCGGGGAGGGTTTTTGATAGCTGATTATCGAGAATTTTCTAGGTAGTTATAATTATTTGAAAAAGTAAACCCTAATTCTGAGAACGTGTTGTCGCTGGTTTGTGCCCAGTTGTTATTGTTGAATAAAGTTAATGATAATCAAATGATTGTTAGTAGTTTTTTATTTTGGGCCTTCCATTAGCTCTATCTGTGGAACACGAAAGGCTGCGATTGGTTTTTATCCGTTGTCGGATGGAATGCGCAAGATGTATTGCCGCGACTCGGATCGGGAATTTCCGGACCTTGAGGTTTTTCGTCTTGGATTCCGCTCGGACAGGTTGCGGCGGTTGCAAATTATCGTTATCTTCGAAAAAAAATCGTCATGAGAATCTCTCCCGATCGTATAGATAAGCTTCGTGCTGACGAAAAATTCGTTTTCGGCAGCAATCTTGCCGGCATGCACGCAGGGGGTGCCGCCCGGCTGGCCTGGCAGAAATTCGGAGCTGTCTGGGGGCAGGGTGTCGGCCTGTAGGGGCAAAGCTATGCCATTCCGACCATGCAGGGCGGGGTGGAGACCATTCGCCCCTATGTGGAGGAGTTTGTCGGATTTGCAAAACGCCACCCGCAACTGCGGTTTCTCGTTACGGAGATCGGATGCGGCATTGCGGGTTTTACACCCCGGGAGATTGCCCCGTTGTTCGAGGCGGCAAGGACGGTGGAGAATATCTGTCTGCCCGAACGTTTCTGGCAGGTGTTGAATCGTTGAAGGCCGTAAGGCCGGCTCGTTTGCGGGAGCTTTTCCCCGGATCGTGCGCTATTTTTTCGTCCAAAGGGTGATGATGAGCGAGGCGGCGGTCAGCAGGGTGCCGGCCCCTACGACTCCCGGCCAGCCCGCGAGTTCCCAGGCCGCGCCCGAGAGCAGCGTGCCGAGTGCTCCGCCGATGAAGTAGCCGCTCATGAAGATCGTGTTGATGCGGTTCGAGGCCGAAGGACAGAGTCCGAAAAGCGTAGCCTGGTTGCTCAACTGGATGCACTGCATGCCGATGTCGAGCAGCAGGATGCCGGCGATGATCGGCAGGTAGTGATCGGCGCCGAGCAGGAACGTTCCCCAGGCGGCCAGTTGCAGCAGGGCCCCGATGCAGTTGAACCGGAAGATGCCCAGACGGGTGATATACCCTCCGGCGACGGTGGCGGTCAGCACGCCGGCAATGCCGCACAACCCGAGCAGTCCCACGACGTCGCTGCCGGCATGGAACGGCTCCTGTGCCATCTTGAAGGCCAGCGAAGCCCAGAAGCAGAGGAAGGATCCGAAGGCGAGGGCGGCGCGCAGGGTGTGGAGCCGCAGTTGCGGATATGTCCTGATGAGGGTGAAGAGCGAACGCATCAGGGCCCGGTAGCTCCCCGAGAAATTGGGGCGGGCGTCGGGCAGGATGCGCAGGACGACGATTGTCGAGAGAAACATTACGGCCGCGGCAATATGGTACATTGCACGCCACCCGAGCCACTCGCCGACGGCGCCGCTGACGACCCGCGAGGCGAGGATTCCCGAGAGCAGTCCCGACAGGATGATTCCCACGTTTCGGTTTTTCCGTTCGGGCCGCGAGTATTGTGCGGCGAGGGGGATGAAGAACTGCGGCACCACGGAGCAGACGCCGATGACAAGCGAGCAGAGATGTACGGTGCCGATGTCGGGCGCTACGGCCGTGGCGAGCAGGGCGAGAATCAGCAGCGTGAAGTCGATGAATAGAATCCTCCGCCGGTTGTAGAGGTCGGCCATCGGAATCAGGAAGAACAGCCCCAGCGCATAGCCGCACTGTGAGAAGAGGGCGATGTGGTTGGCCGCAAGTGCCGTGGTTCCGAGATCCTCGCGGATCATCTCCAGCAACGGTTGGTTATAGTAGAGATTGGCTACGGAGATTCCGGCGATGACGGCCAGTGTATAAAGCAGACGATCGGGGAATCCGGCTCCATCCTGAAGTATGGGTTTCATGTCGAATCGGTTGTAACGAAACGTGATGTCCTGTTCCGCAGGGCCTAGTCCGGGATACGACGGCCGCAGCACTTTAGGTGTTGCGGCCTTTCGTTCGGTTGCGTGCCCTTGTCCGGATCAGAACTCCGAAGTAAAGTGAAAGCGGATATCCTTGAAATTCTCCTGGGCGAGTGCCAGCGCATAGCTCGTGTCGGCCAGAAAGACGTCGCGGCCATGCTTGTCCACGGCCATGTTGGTGTGTTTGCGGCGCTTGAAGTCGGCCAGCTGTGCGGCGTTGTCGCTCTCGATCCAGCAGGCCTTGTAGATCGAGATGGGTTCCCAGCGGCATGAGGCGTTGTATTCGTGCTCGAGACGGTACTGGATCACTTCGAACTGCAGGGCGCCCACCGTGCCGATAATCTTGCGGCCGTTGAGCGAGGAGGTGAAGAGCTGTGCGACGCCTTCGTCCATGAGCTGGTCGATACCCTTGGCCAGCTGCTTGAATTTCAGAGGATCGGCATTTTCGATGTAGCGGAACTGTTCGGGTGCGAACGACGGGATGCCCGTGAACTTGAGCTTCTCGCCTTCGGTGAAGGTGTCGCCGATCTTGAAGTTGCCCGTGTCGTGCAGACCCACGATGTCGCCCGGATAGGCGAAGTCGATCACCGACTTCTTCTCGGCCATGAAGGCCGTCGGCGAGGAGAACTTCATCTGTTTTCCGCTGCGGACGTGGAGGTAGTTCTTGTTGCGCTCGAACGTGCCCGAGCAGATCTTCAGGAAGGCGATGCGGTCGCGGTGGTTGGGATCCATGTTGGCGTGGATCTTGAAGACGAAGCCGGTCATCTTCGGTTCCGCAGGTTCCACGGTGCGGGTCTCGGTGGGCGCCGGACGCGGCGAGGGGGCGATGCGGATGAAGCATTCGAGCAGTTCGCGCACGCCGAAGTTGTTTACGGCCGATCCGAAGAAGACCGGGGCGAGCTCGCCGCGCAGGTAGGCGTCGCGGTCGAAATCGTCATAGACCCCTTCGATCAGTTCGACATCCTGCCGCAGCTGGTCGGCGTATTTCGCGCCGATGCGCTCGTCGAGTTCCGCGGAGGAGAGGTCCGTGATCTCGACCGTCGAGGCGTCGGCCGTGAGCTTCTCGTCGGAGGTGAAGAGCGAAAGCTGCTTTTCGTAGAGGTTGTAGACCCCCTTGAACGTCGGGCCGTTCGAGATGGGGAAGGCCAGCGGCCGCACACGGATGTGCAGCTCCTTCTCGACCTCGTCCAGAAGGTCGAAGGGCTCCTTCGAGGGACGGTCCAGCTTGTTGATGAAGACGATCACCGGCGTCGAGCGCATGCGGCAGACCTCCATGAGCTTGCGCGTCTGGGCCTCGACGCCCTTTGCGCCGTCGATGACGATGATGACCGAATCGACGGCCGTCAGCGTGCGGTAGGTATCTTCGGCGAAGTCTTCGTGTCCCGGCGTGTCGAGGATGTTGATCTTGCGGCCCTCGTACTCGAAGCCCATCACGGAGGTGGCTACCGAGATGCCTCGCTGGCGCTCGATCTCCATGAAGTCGGAGGTGGCTCCCTTTTTGATCTTGTTGCTCTTGACGGCTCCGGCGACATGGATGGCGCCGCCGAAGAGGAGCAGTTTTTCGGTAAGGGTGGTCTTACCCGCGTCGGGGTGGGCGATGACGGCAAAGGTCCGTCGGCGTGTGATCTCTTCCTGTAAGGTCATGTATTATGCTTTCGGGTAATCCATATTGTAGTGGCAGCCCACCGATTCCTTGATCTCGCGGCCCTGCTTGATGACCAGATAGGCTACGGCGATCATGTTGCGCAGTTCGCACAGCTCGCGGTTGGGCTTGGTCTGGTTGTAGAGCTCCTCGGTCTCTTCGAAGATGATCGACAGACGCCGCATGGCGCGCTTGAGCGAGAGATTCGAGCGTACGATGCCCACATAGTTGGACATGATCTGCTGCACCTCGCGCTTCGACTGGATGAGCATGAGCATCTCCTCGGTATGTTGCGTGCCCTCGAAGTCCCAGTCGGGAATGCCCTCCTGGAAATCGACCTTGTCGATGAGCGATGCGGTGTGGCGGGCGGCCTGGTCGGCGTAGACGACCGCCTCGATGAGCGAGTTCGAAGCCAGACGGTTTGCGCCGTGCAGTCCCGTGCAGGAGGTCTCGCCCAGGGCATAGAGCCGCTTGATGGAGGTCTGGCCGTTGGTATCGACCCGCACGCCGCCGCAGCAGTAGTGCGCCGCAGGCGTTACGGGAATCCACTGCTTGGTGATGTCGATGCCGATCGAGAGGCACTTTTCATAGATGTTGGGGAAGTGGCTCCGGATGGCGTCGGGATCCTTGTGCGTTACGTCGAGATAGACGAAATCCTCGCCGCGGCGGGTCATCTCCCGGTAGATGGCGCGGGCCACGACGTCGCGCGGTGCGAGCGACTTCATCGGGTGGTATTTGTCCATGAACTCCTCGCCCGACTGCAGGCGCAGGATGGCGCCGAAGCCGCGCATGGCCTCCGTAATGAGGAAGTTGGGCTTCTCGCCGGGGTTGTAGAGCGTCGTGGGATGGAACTGGATGAACTCCATGTTCTCGGTGATGGCCTTCGCGCGGTGGCACATGGCGATGCCGTCGCCGGTGGCGACCACCGGGTTGGAGGTCGAGGAGTAGATGTTGCCGCAGCCGCCCGTGGCGACGATCGTAAAGCGGGCGAGCATCGTCTCGATCTCGTTGGTCTGCTCGTTGAGCACATAGGCGCCGAAGCAGGTCAGGCCCCGTGTGTGGCGGGTTACGAACTCGCCCAGGTGGTGCTGCGTCAGCAGGTCCACGGCGAAATGGTGTTCGAGTACCGTGATGTTCGGGTGCTTGCGGACCGACTCGACAAGGGCCCGTTCGATCTCGGCGCCCGTGAGGTCCTCATGATGGAGGATGCGGTGTTCGGTGTGGCCGCCTTCGCGGTTGAGTTCGAACCGCCCGTCGGGGGTCTTGTCGAAACGCGTTCCCCAGGCGATGAGGTCCCGGATCAGTTCGGGCGCGCGGCGCACGACCAGCTCCACGGCTTTCTCGTCGCACTTCCCGGCGCCGCATACCAGCGTGTCGTGGATGTGTTTCTCGAACGTGTCGGGGGCGTAGGTTACCGAACAGATGCCTCCCTGGGCATAGTTGGTGTTGCACTCTTCGATCCGCCCCTTGGTAACGATCGTAACGTGTCCGTGGGCGGCGGCCTTCAGCGCGAACGACAGACCCGCCGCGCCGGAACCGATAACCAGAAAGTCGGTTTTCATTGTTTTCTGACCATTAAGCGCCGCAAAGTTACAAAAAATAGTAACTTTGCCGCACAAATTCCGGCAAAATGGAGCGACATATCGACATAAACCGTTTCGACTACGACCTGCCCGACGGGCGGATCGCCAAATTCCCGCTTGCCGAGCGGAGCGCCTCGAAACTGCTCGTCTGGCGCGACGGGGTGATCTCGGAACGGCATTTCGCCGACATGGGCGAGGTGCTGCCCGCGGGCGAACTGCTCGTCTTCAACAACACGAAGGTGATCCGCGCCCGCATCATCATGCACAAGCCCTCGGGTGCGCGTATCGAGGTCTTCTGCCTCGAACCGCACGATCCGGCCGACTACGAGCGGGCCTTTGCCGTGAAGGGCTCCTGCTCCTGGTCGTGCATCGTGGGCAACCGCAAGAAGTGGAAGGAGGGGTATGTGGAGATCAACTTCGAGCTGGACGGCCGGGCCGAATACCTGCGGGCATGGCTTGCGGAGGATCACGGCCGCGAGTGCATCGTGCGCTTCGAGTGGACGGCCGACAGAACCTTCGGACAGCTGCTCGAGCACCTCGGACGCATTCCCATCCCGCCCTACCTGAACCGCGAGAGCGAGGAGATCGACAACACGCGCTACCAGACCGTCTACTCGAAATTCGAGGGTTCGGTGGCGGCCCCTACGGCAGGACTGCACTTCACGCCCGAACTGATCGACTCGATGCGCGGGCGCGGGTTCGACTTCGAGGAGGTTACGCTCCACGTCGGGGCCGGTACGTTCCTCCCGGTCAAGGACGACGACGCCGCGAAACATCCGATGCATACCGAGCACTTCGAGGTGCGGCGCGCAACGGTGGCACACCTGCTCGCACGTTGGGGGCACATTACGGCCGTGGGCACGACCTCGGTCAGAACACTCGAGTCGCTTCCGGCGCTGGCGTGGCGCATCCGTACGGCGGGCGATCCCGAAACGGAGCGGACCATCGGACAGTGGGAACTGTACGACATTCCGAAGGAGTTCACCGGTCGCGAGGCGCTCGAGACGCTGCTCGCCTACATGGAGACGCACGGTCTGGAGTGTCTGAAAGCCTCGACGCAGATCATGATCACCCCGCTGGGCTATGTGTTCCGTATCGTACAACACATCATCACGAACTTCCACCAGCCCAAATCGACGCTGCTGTTGCTCGTCTCGGCCTATGTCGGCGAGGCGTGGCGCGAAATCTACGACTACGCTCTTGCGCACGACTTCCGCTTTTTGAGTTACGGCGACTCGTCGGTGCTGATCCGGTAGCTGCGGGCCGCAGGAACGATTCCGAAAGAGTCCCGAAAAAAACAGCAGGAGCCTTCCCGTTTGTGGGGAGGCTTCTTTTTTGTGTCGCGTTTTTAAAAACGGTATCCGATGCCGATGAAGAGATTGCGGCTGCGCAGCGTGTTGAAATGCAGGGCCGCCAGATCGCCGTCGGGGTCCGACGGCAGGGTGTAGTCCCGTTTGAGGAGGTTGCGGCATCCCAGATCGTACCCGACGCGCAGCAACAACCTTCGCCACTCGACGCCGAGGCTCATCCTTGCGCCGACGTCCGCGCGGCGCAGGGCGCCCTTCTCCCCGAACAGATCGTACCACTCCGTGCTGCTGCGGATCTTGCCGCCGAGTCCCACGGCATACCAGCCGCCTGCCGAGGCCAGCAGGTTCCAGTGGCGGGCGAGGCGGATGCGGGCGTTGAGCAGCAGGGGAATCCGGAAGTACATCGGGCGCAGGGCCAGCCGGTCGTAGGTCCCGCCGCCGCTCGTGAAGCCGATGCCTGTCTCGAGGTAGAGGGGCAGCCGCCGATGGAGCAGCACCTCGTCGGCCACCTCTATGTGATAGCCCGCGCGGGAACCGGTGATGCCCGAAAGGTCGTCGAGCGTCGCCCGCATGTGGGCAACGGTCAGTCCGCCGCGGATCGAGATGAGGTTCTTCTCCCGCTCCTGACCGCGGAGTGTCGCGCCGCCCGCAAGCAGCAGAAATAGAAGGATTGCCAGCCGTTTCATGCTTTTGCCGTCTCGCCGCCCTCCGGCGTGTAGCTCTTCAGTGCCAGCCGCTTGACCCAGACGACGAAGCCGCCCGTGAGGATGAGATTCAGCACCAGCGTGAGCACCGAGATGATGAGTGCCGGACCTCCGAGGTTGTAGCCCAGAGCGATGAAGATCACGCCGGCGCCCACCTCGCCGCGGGTGAACATGCCCACCGAGAGGGCGAGCCGTTCGCTCAGCTTCCGGTCGCGGTAGAAGAACAGCGGTACGAGTTTCCCGAGGTTCGAGAGGAACGAGACGGCCACGACATGCAGCGCGACCATACCCCAAGGCATCATCGGCTGCGAGGCGGTAACGGATGCGGCGCTCGCTGCGGTATCGGCCCCCGCTCCGGTTACGAGCGGCATGCTCATGCCGACGAGCAGCATGAAGAGAAACGAGACGCCCGTTGCGACGCGCTGTTCGACGCGTGTGTCGATATGGCGGTGGCGCATGAGCATGCCTACGACGAAGGCCGGAAGGAGCACCTCGATGTGGATGCTGTTCTCGGCGCCGTACCAATGTTTCGTGGCGAGGTAAACCGCCTGTGTCAGCGCGCAGACGATGATAGAGAGTCCCAGAATCCGTTTCCAGTCCTGGCGCACGTCCCAGGTGGCCTGCCAGCGCCAGCCGACGGCCAGCAGCACGACGACGATGGCGACGATGGCGAACATCTGCCAGCGCAGGCCGATCATGAGAATCTGCAGGGGGATCATCAGCAGGATGGTGTCCAGGTCATCGAAGATGGCCAGCACCTGGATCTTGCGGTAGATCCAGCTCTCCTTGAGTTTCAGTGCCGCGAGCATCGTGAAGAGGATGCCCGCAGAGGTCGGGGCTGCGAAACGGCTCAAAAGGAGGTTCTCCTTCCAGGCCGCCGGATCCGACCATAGCGTGGAGGGGAGCAGCACGAAAATATAATAAAGGACGATAAGCAGCCAGGGCAGGGCCGCGGTGGCCATCGCAATGAAGTAGTCGGCCGTGTAGGAGCGCCAGCGGCTCTTGTCGATCTCGAACTCGCGGCCCACGTTGATCATGATGAACCCGAGGCAGATGTACAGCAGGGTGTCGGCCGTGGCCTTGAAGCTTCCGTAGGCGGCGCCGAGCGCCCCGGGCAACAGCTGGGACGCGACGAGCCCCAGCATCAGGAAGAGGGAAAAAGAGAGTACTTTTCTCATGTGGCAGAGGTCTTTGGTCGTATGTTGTGCATTGCTGCGGGGCAAAGATACGATTTTTGTCCGAATCCCGAAACCGGCCCGGTTTCCCAACTTTCCGGTTTCCCGGTTTCGTCGGTTTTCAGACACTGCAGCATGTGCTCCGCATCCGCGATCCGCCGGGTCGAGCCTTGCTTTGGTGTACCGCAGCGGAGGAGTCCGCTGCATGTGCCGTGCCGGAATGCGGCGAAAATCCGCCGCACGGCGACCGTGAAAAAAATAACAGCTAAGAAATCCTCATTTCACAATTATTTTGTAACTTTGCGGTGCAAAAAGGTTTGCAAGCTTTAAGAACCATATACTCAAATTATTACAACTATGCAGATTGTAGAGATTCACGCAAGGGAGATCCTCGACTCGCGAGGCAATCCGACCGTTGAGGTCGAAGTTCGCACCGTATCCGGTGCTTTCGGTCGTGCAGCCGTTCCGAGCGGCGCATCGACGGGTGAGAACGAGGCCCTCGAGCTCCGCGATGGCGACAAGAGCCGCTACCTGGGCAAGGGCGTGCTGAACGCCGTGAAGAACGTCAATGAGGTGATCGCTCCGGCCATCATCGGCATGAACGTAGCCGACCAGGTGGGTATCGACAAGGCGATGATCGCCCTCGACGGTACGAAGACCAAGTCGAAGCTCGGTGCCAATGCCATCCTCGGCGTATCGCTGGCCGTGGCCCGCGCCGCTGCCGACTACTTCGGCATGCCGCTGTACCGCTACATCGGCGGTGCGAATGCCAAGACGCTGCCCGTTCCGATGATGAACATCATCAACGGCGGTTCGCACTCGGATGCCCCGATCGCATTCCAGGAGTTCATGATCCGTCCGGTAGGCGCTCCGTCGCTCAAGGAGGGCCTGCGTATGGGCGCCGAGGTGTTCCACAACCTGAAGAAGGTGCTCCACGAGCGTGGCCTCTCGACGGCCGTAGGCGACGAGGGCGGTTTCGCTCCCGCACTCAACGGTACGGAGGATGCGCTGGATTCGATCATCAAGGCCATCGAGAAGGCCGGCTACGTTCCCGGAAAGGATGTGATGATCGGTATGGACTGCGCTTCGTCGGAGTTCTACAAGGACGGCGTATACGACTACACGATCTTCGAGGGTGAGAAGGGTGCAAAGCGCTCTTCGAAGGAGCAGGTCGAGTATCTGAAGGGTCTGGTTGCCAAGTATCCCATCGATTCGATCGAGGATGGTATGTCGGAGAACGACTGGGAAGGCTGGCAGATGCTGACGGCCGAGATCGGCGACAAGTGCCAGCTCGTCGGCGACGACCTTTTCGTAACGAACGTAGAGTTCCTGAAGAAGGGTATCGAGATGGGCTGCGCCAACTCGATCCTCATCAAGGTAAACCAGATCGGTTCGCTGACCGAGACGCTCGATGCCATCGAGATGGCTCACCGCGCCGGCTACACGACCGTAACGTCGCACCGCTCGGGCGAGACCGAGGATTCGACGATCGCCGACATCGCCGTGGCTACGAACTCGGGCCAGATCAAGACCGGTTCGATGTCGCGTTCGGACCGTATGGCCAAGTACAACCAGCTGCTCCGTATCGAGGAGGAGCTCGGCGACGAGGCTATCTACGGCTACAAGAAGGTTTACCGCAAGTAATACCGCTCTTGCCTGTAAAGGCGCCCTGCCACCATCGGGTGGCAGGGCGTTTTTTTCTGGATTCGCAGAGCGGACTGCTCCTGCTTCTTTGTTGCCCGGCTGCTGCCTGCGCACAAAAACACGGGCCGGAATTTCCGGCCCGTGTTCGTTATGCGGGGATTCGGTCGATTATTCGGCGAGTTTTTCGAGCATCTCCTTGAGTGTTGCGGGGTAGTCCGTGGTGATGTAGTCTACACCTTGCACGATGAAGTCGAGCATGTCGGTCGTCGAATTTACGGTCCAGACATTCACCTTCATACCCAGGTCGTGTGCCTCCTGGATCCATTTCGGATTACTGCGCAACGTGCCGTAGCTGTAGTCGATGCACTTGATGGCCGGGTCGATCGTGCTCGGGGACTTGTCGCCCGACAGATAGCCAACCGTAACACTCGGGAGGGCCTTGGCGAAACGCTGGCAGACGGTGTAGTTGAACGAAATCAGGTCTATCTTGTCGACCATCTGCCTGTTCTGGAGCTCCGCGACAATGGCATCGACGATGCGTTCGTTTTTCGTTACGTCGCCCTGATCCTTGATCTCGATGACGAGCTTCGTCTTCGAGCTGGTGGCCAGGATGTCAAGATAGTCGTCGAAGGTGGCGACCTTCTCTCCGTTCGAGAGCGTGATGTCCTTGATCTGGTCGTAGGTCGAGTTGGCGATGGTGAAGGTCTGCCCGGCGCTGTTCTTGATCGTGGGGTCGTGGTTCGAGACAACGACACCGTCGGTGGTGATGTAGAAGTCGGCCTCCGAACCGTAGGTTCCCAGTTCAATGGCGGCCCGGAAGGATTCCATCGAGTTCTCGGCGGCTCCGTTCGTGGTATGGTAGCCGCGGTGGGCAACCACCTGGGGCAGGTTATCGAACGACGTGGGGGTGTCCGAGAGGGTTAGTGTGACTAAACCGAGCGGATAAAGCGCGTCGCCGCGTACCAGAATCATGCGGTAGTCGTCCGAAACGAAGCCGTTCGGAATGGTGATGCCGAGCGAACCCGTACCTACCGATGTGTCACATGTGAAGGAGCGGTTCTCGTCGGTGGCGGAGTCCAGACGGACAACATCGTCGGCCTGGAATCCCGTGCCGAATACTTTATATATGGAACCGATGCTTACGTTGGCTGCCGGCAGGTAAAAGAGGTCCGAAATATCGATTGAGCCACTTTGGGGCAGATGCTCCCTGGCTTTGTCCCAAAGCATCGTCACGGAGTGCTCCGTAAGCGGAGCGTCGTAGATGCGGGCGATGGCGATATCGCCTCTCCAGGCTGCCTCCGCATTGGTGCCTCCCGCGTCGCCTCCGATGCAGAACCAATGCGAGGCGGCGTTCGCCAGCGTGAAGTTGCCTGTGGCGTCGACCTCTCCCTTCAGTTCGCCATCGACGTAGATGCGCGCTTTCTGGGCCTCCTTGTCGTAGACGCCGACCAGGTGGTAGTAACGTCCCCGGACAGGTGTGATATTGCTGTTGGCCCAGCGGTAGGTGCCTCCTACATGGGGCAGGAAGGTGAGACAGTTGCCCTGCGTGGTGGTGGTGATGAGGAATCCCGTACCGCCGGCCTGCATCGAGCTGAAGGGCTTGATCTCCTTCGAACCGTCGCTTGCGGCATCGAACATTACGAGTACTTCAAGCGTGTGTCCGTCGGCGAGTGCGTTCTGGAAGGTGGTGTTGGCCGAATAGTCCACCTTGTAGTATCCTGTTGCGGTATTGGTGCCGGGCGTATGGATGAAGCGGGCCATGTAACCTCCGAAGTTGTCGTTGTAGTAGGTCATCAGGGCTCCTCCTGCAACGGTCTCCACGCGGTTGCCCATCGGTGAGATGTCCGTGGCTGTCCCATCGTTGTTGAAGACTACGTCGAGCAGGTCGGCTGCGAGACAGTATTGTGTGACGGTGATTTCCTGCTTGAGCGTGGCGTCTTCGGTAGAGGTGATCGTGACGGTAGCCTCGAGTTTTGAGCTGCCTTCGTTGGCTGCTGCAGAGAGGATGAGTTTGTGCTCCTCGCGTGCTTTCTCCGTGAGCCACGAGTTGTCGCTGGCTATGGCATACTCCCAGCCCGAAGTGTTCGTCTCGACGGTCAGTTCGATGTCGCCGCCCTCGACGGGCAGCGTGGCTGCCTCCGCGGGTGTTACGGTCAGGTAGGGGGCGTCGGCAGCCTGAGTTATGGTCATCGTGTGGGCGGCTTCCTCCTCAAGGTAAAACGTGATAGCCGCTTCACGCGATGCGGTCGACGCATTGGCTTCGGCCGTAATGGTTACCGAGGCGTTTCCTTTACCCGATTCGGGTGCTGCGGTGAGCCATTCGGCATCTTCGGCTGTCTCGACGCGCCAGTTGCCGGTGGTCTCGATTTTGAAGTTCTCCGAATAGTTGCCTTGGGTGATCTCCACCTTCGTGGGGTTCTCTTCACCGTCAGGAGCCTGAACGGTCAGCGAAGGGGAATCGCCTTCTCCGGGAGGCGGCGTGTCCACGTCCTCATCCGAGGAGCTGCATGATGCCAGCATTATGGCAGATGCCAGAAACGGGAGCAGCAGGAAATAGAGGAAATTCTGTTTCATGATACGTTGAGTGGTTTAGGTTGTCGCTTCTTTTCCGGTTGGCTGCCTATGCGGCAGTACGCCCGAATTTTTCCTAAAGTTAATAAAAAAAACGGAAAAGCCCGCTTTTCAATGCGGGCTTTTTTGAGGATCGGTTGTTTGCTTACAGCGATTTGTGCTGTGTATCAACCAAATCGATCCGAATACGAAAAAAGCCGGACATATTGTCCGGCTTTTCGGGTGGAAGAAGGGGCTCGAACCCTCGGCCTTCGGAACCACAATCCGACGCTCTAACCAACTGAGCTACATCCACCATATGACCGTCTGGCGGTCTTTCGGAGTGCAAATGTAATACACTTTTTCGGTCTGTGCAAAAAAAATCGGCGAAAAATCGGCGGGAAATTGCAGTCGTGTCATTTTGGCAGACGCTTCTGCTCGTTTGTCATGCGGAATCTGTCAAAAAGCGGTTGGCACAGCTCTTGTTGGTAAGAGGGGTGCGAAAGCAATAGAAACAACAAATAATAACTTAAAAACACAGAGCTATGAACGTAAAACCGTTATCGGACCGCGTGCTGATTCTTCCGAATCCCGCGGAGGAGAAGACCGCCGGAGGACTCATCATCCCCGACACGGCCAAGGAGAAACCCCTGGCAGGTAAGGTAGTTGCCGTTGGCCCCGGCACCTCGGAGGTGAAGATGGAGGTCAAGGTCGGCGACCAGGTTCTCTATGGCAAGTATGCCGGACAGGAGATTCAGATCGAGGGCGAGAACTACCTGATCATGAAGCAGCAGGACATCCTGGCGATCATCTAATGTGTAACGCTTAAAAATTTCGGACAACTATTATGGCAAAGGATATCAAATACAATGTCGAAGCGCGCGAGCTCCTGAAGGAGGGTGTCGATGCGCTGTCGAACGCAGTGAAGGTAACGCTGGGTCCCAAGGGCCGCAACGTGATTATCGACAAGAAGTTCGGTGCGCCGCAGATCACCAAGGACGGTGTTACGGTAGCCAAGGAGGTGGAGCTCGACGACGCTTTCGCCAACATGGGCGCCCAGATGGTCAAGGAGGTCGCTTCGAAGACGAACGACGACGCCGGCGACGGTACGACGACCGCTACGGTGCTTGCCCAGTCGATCATCGGTGTGGGTCTGAAGAACGTTACGGCAGGTGCCAATCCGATGGACCTCAAGCGCGGTATCGACAAGGCCGTGGCCACGGTTGTGGAGTCGCTGCGCAAGCAGAGCCAGGAGGTAGGCTCGGACATCTCGAAGATCGAGCAGGTAGCTACCATCTCGGCCAACAACGACGGCAACATCGGCAAGCTGATCGCCGAGGCGATGGCCAAGGTCAATAACGAGGGTGTGATCACCGTCGAGGAGGCCAAGGGCACCGAGACGCATGTCGAGGTGGTCGAGGGTATGCAGTTCGACCGCGGCTATATCTCGGCCTACTTCATCACCGATCCCGAGAAGATGGAGGCACAGCTCGAGAAGCCGTACATCCTGCTTACGGATAAGAAGATCTCGACGATGAAGGAGCTCATGGGCGTCCTGGAGCCGGTGGCTCAGAGCGGACGTGCGCTGCTTATTATCGCCGAGGATGTCGATGGCGAGGCGCTGTCGGCCCTCGTGGTGAACAAGCTGCGCGGCACGCTGAAGATCGCAGCCTGCAAGGCTCCGGGCTTCGGAGACCGTCGTAAGGAGATGCTCGAGGATATTGCCATCCTGACGGGTGCCACCGTCATCTCGACGGACAAGGGCATGAAGATTGAGGATGCAACGCTCGACATGCTGGGTTCGGCCGACAAGGTTACGCTCAACAAGGAGAACACGACGATCGTCGATGGCGCCGGTCAGAAGGAGGCCATTGCAGCCCGTGTGGCCCAGATCCGTGCCTCGATCGAGAAGGCTACGTCGGATTACGACAAGGAGAAGCTCCAGGAGCGTCTGGCCAAGCTCTCGGGCGGTGTGGCCGTGCTCTACGTCGGCGCCGCTACGGAGGTCGAGATGAAGGAGAAGAAGGATCGCGTGGACGATGCACTCGCCGCAACGCGTGCCGCTGTCGAGGAGGGTATCGTTCCGGGTGGCGGTGTCGCCTACATCCGTGCTACCGCAGCTCTCGAGGGCATGAAGGGCGAGAACGAGGATCAGACGACGGGTATCCAGATCGTCAAGCGTGCGATCGAGGAGCCGTTGCGTCAGATCGTGGCCAACGCCGGTGGCGAGGGCTCGGTGGTTGTCAATAAGGTGCGCGAAGGCGAGGGTGCCTTCGGTTACAACGCCCGCGACGACAAGTACGAGGATCTGTTCAAGGCCGGTATCATCGACCCGACGAAGGTGTCGCGTGTCGCACTGGAGAACGCCGCATCGATCGCCTCGATGTTCCTGACGACCGAGTGCGTCCTGGCCGAGAAGAAGTCCGAGCAGCCGGCAGCTCCGGCCATGCCGGGCGGCGGTATGGGCGGCATGATGTAATGTCCGTACGGACGGATCTATAACGAAATCCCCGGAAGTCGAAGCTTCCGGGGATTTTTTTATATGATGGGGATTATGACTGTTCCTTGAGAAGCCGGTAGTACACAATATCGGCCACCGAGACGATGGGATAATTGTTCTCCTTGGCGAAGGCCTCCACTTCGGGCCTACGGGCCATGGAGCCGTCCGGCAGGGTCAGCTCGCAGAGTACGGCGCATGGTGCGCATCCTGCGATGCGCATCAGATCGACGCTGCCCTCCGTATGTCCACGACGTCCCAATACCCCTTGTTCGTGGGCGACGAGCGGAAATAGATGCCCCGGGCGGGCGAGATCCTGCGGCTGGGCGTGCGGCGCGATGGCGGCCCGGATCGTTGCGATCCGGTCTGCGGCCGAGACGCCGGTCGTAATGTCCGCGGCCGCTTCGACGGATACCGTGAAATTGGTACCCTGACGGTTGGAGTTGTGTCGGACCATGGGCGGCAGGTCCAGCTGCCGGGCCTTTTCGGCGGTGATGCAGAGGCAGACGATCCCGCTGCAGCAGCGGATCAATTGGGCCATCTGTGCGATGGTGATGCTTTCGGCCGGAAAGATCAGATCTCCTTCATTCTCCCGGTCTTCGTCGTCGGTGAGCAGGATTCCCGATCCCCGGTGCAGCGCCTCGGCGGCAGCCTCTACGCGGTGGACCGCATCGGCTTCGATTCTTGTGTCTTTTTCCATGGATGTTCGGATTTTGGATAGGGCAAATTTAATGCGGTCCGGAATCCGCAATTTGTGGTATATTTGCATAAAATAGTGCTCTGTTTGCCGAAAACTTAAATGAAACAGGGAATTGTTCATCGGATGGTGCCGGCGACCGAACACAGTTCGGTCGCCCACCTGCCGGAGCTTGCTTTCGAGGCTCCGCTGCATTACCATACGGAGTATGAGCTGATCCATGTGATTTCCGGATCGGGTGTCGAGTTTGTGGGCGGAGGAGTCTCTCCGTATGCTCCCGGATCGCTGACGCTTATCGGGGGAGGCGTCCCGCATCTGCATCTGTGTGCCGCCTCGGAACGGGCTTCGGCACTCTGCGAGGTGCTCTATTTCCCGCAGCGGCTGTTCCCGCTGCATCTGTCGGACCTTTCCGAATTGCGGTGGATCGATACCTTGCTGGAGCGCAGTTGCTGCGGGGTGCGTTTCACGGATGGTCGGGAGGTCGCGGCCTTCGTTGCGGCCATGAAGCGGATCGACGAGGCGGAAGGTGTCGGCCGGGTTTGTATCCTTTTCGAACTGCTGGATTTCCTGGGTCGCAGCGGCGATTATTCCTGCATCGATACCGATGCGGAGTGCCGGTCTGCGGCCTGCGGCGAGGATGAACCGCTGTGGCGGGTGCACCGTTTTCTGCTCGGGAATTTCGGTCGGAAGCTGACTCTCGGGGAGATTGCCCGTCAGACCGGCATGTCGCCGGCGGCTCTGTGCCGCTATTTCCGCCGTCGTACGGGACGTACCGTCTTCGAATATGCGAATGCGCTTCGCATGGCGCGGGTCTGCAACGGATTGATGCATACCGACCGGCCGGTTGCGCAGGTTGCCGCCGAGGCGGGCTTTCACAATCTGTCGCATTTCAACCGGCTGTTCCGCATGACGACCGGCATGACCCCGACTGCCTATCGTCGGAATCTGGGATTTGCCGGGATTGATTCCGGGGGCGGGCGCGATGTAATGCCCGCACGGACGGATCTATAACGAAATCCCCGGAAGCCGAAGCTTCCGGGGATTTTTTTGTCCGGGGTGTCCGATGATACGGCGGATTTAGAGGCCTCCGTCGATCACCCAGCCTTTGTCGGGCGTGTCGTTGCGCAGGGCCATATGGATCTTTTCGCGGCTTCCGTCGGCCATCCGCAGTGTGCAGGGGATGAACCATCCGGGGTATCTGCCCGAGCGGACAGGCTCGGAGAGGCCCTCTACCGTGGCTCCGGAGTAGCGGCTTTGGAGCAGCTTCCGGGCATGGGCCCCATAGTTGCGGAGCGCCTCATCGACAATCTCGTTGTCCCAGGTGGCAAAGGCTGCGAGGATCAGCCGTGCGGCCTCCTTTGCGTCGATGCCGATCAGCCGGCCTGACGGCAGGGCCTGCGCCGGATGCTCCCAGGTAATTCCTTCGGGAAGGGCTGCGAGGGTCGCGGAATCGATCGGCGCGTTGTACTCGATGCGGTCGATTTCGAGCAGCGTCCGTTCCCGATTGCCGTCGAGGAAGACCACGCGGGCTCCGAGCAGGCGTCCGTTCAGGGCATCGAAACGATACTCGCGGCGGGTGTTGCTCTCGATGATGGAGGTGTTGCGCTCACGATCGCATTGGCTGAAGTCACCCTGCGCCGGGCTGATGACCGTCAGACGGAGCGTCTCCGCATCGCGATGCAGTTCATAGCGCGAGCCGTCGTGCGCCCGGGTGAGTTGCCTTTCGAGTTCGAGCAGCTGGCTTGGGTCGATCAGCAGGTTCAGCATCCCGATTGCGTCGGGCGAGTAGGGCTGGATGAGGCCGTCATTCAGCGAGTCGTACCAGAGATAGGTGCGATGTCCGTCGTAGAGGGCTTTGCGGCCCGGTTTCTCGACCCGCCAGAGGAGTTGCGGCTTGTAGATGGCTTCGATCGTGTGGGGGACGAACTCCTCCAGGGGATTGGTGTAGTCGAAATTCTCGGCTTCGGAGGTGCGGATACGCAAGTCGATGCGGATGCTGCGGAGACCTTCCATCGAGGTGATGGCCTGCGTGAGGCGGTTGCGGGCGGCCCGGACCGGCGTGTTAAGCCCGAATGTGAGGATCACGATGACCACGGCGGCGGCCGATACGACACCCGAAAGGATGCCGATGAACCGACGGCGCGGAGTGCGGCGCTCGGGGGTCTTCGATGCGGTTGCCCGGCGGTGAACCGCATCGAGCAGGTGGGCCTCCAACCCTTCGGGAACAGAGGGTTCGAAATGCGGGGTTACGCTTCGGAGGGCTTCCTGGGCCGTGCGGAGCGCTTCGGCGCATGCGGGACATGTGGTGAGGTGCTCGCGGGTAGCAGAGAGCTCCTCCGGGGAGAGCGTACCGGCAAGCAGGTCGGGAATCATTTTATGGAATTCTTGGCAATTCATGGCAGCTGTTTTTAAGTTTACAACCAGTTTCTCAACTTCTCGATTCCGTATTGGAATCGCGATTTGACGGTGGTAACGGGAATGTCGAGGATCTCGGCGATCTCTGTAAAGCGCAGCGAGGCGAAGGTGTGCAGGCGGATGACCTCGGCCTGTTCCGGCGGGATGCGGTCGAGCCGTGCGGCGAGCCGTTCGGCCTCCTCTCGCAGTGCGGGGTCGGAGTCTTCCTGGGGCTGGTCGGGTCTCAACGGTTCGTGGAACGTGCGGCGACGTTTCAGATCGCAGCAGGCATTGGCCACGCAGCGGTAGAGATAGGCTCTGGGATGGGTGATCTCGCCCGAGACGGTCAGCATCTTCAGGAAGGCCTCCTGTACGATGTCTTCGGCATCGCTTCGGGAACCGGTCCTTAGGGCTGCGAAGCGGTAGAGCTCCGCGTGGTAGGCGGTAACCGCCTCGGCAATCCGGTCGGGTTGGGGCGTGTCTGTTCTTTTCATCATGGGGGTCAATAGGGTCTTTTTTGGATGCGCATCCGATTATAGGACGCCGGATCGTGGAAAAAGACGTAATCCGGCACAAAAAAACGAACCGCCTGTGCGGTCCGTCAGGGCATCCACGCGACAATTCCCGTCAGGGGGTGTGTCCTGCGCCAGGCAGAGAACTCCGAAAAGGTGCGGACGCCGTCGCGCAGCACGGCCATGTAGTAGGCGATGCCGGGGACCTTTTCCGTGTCGGGAGTCTCATACTTTAGTTGCAGGATGGCATGTCGCATCTCGTCGGTCAGAGCAGCGGCGATGCGATCGGCCACGCGTTCGAAATGGCCCTCCCAGGGGGACCCTTCCGGGAGGTGGATCATGTCGATCTGCCAGAGCGCTCCCCGTTCGTCCGCATACTGCACATGCCATTCGAGACAGTTGTCTTCGGCGTCGAGCCGGTTGGCGTATTCGATTTCACGGATTCCGGGGTGGCGGGCGATGCGGGCCACGGCCGCGAAACTCTCCTCGATGCGGAGCGGTGCCGGAGAGTAGACGTGCAGGTCGATGTCGAGGTGTTTCATCAGCAGCCCCGAGCGGAGCGACCCCACCAGATGGGGTGCGGCTCCTGCCGAGCGCCACGCTTCGAAGAGCTGCAGCTCTTCGATGAGGCGGAGGGCACGCTGCCGGTTTTCGGCGGCAAGTCGCAGAATCGGGTCCATAGGATTATGAAGGATTGCGTATGGCTGCGGCGTTCAGAAGAGCGTGCCGGAGCCTGTCGGCCCTTTGGCGGCGGTGGCGGCCGGCTCCTTCGTGCGGCCCAGCAGGATGCGGGCCTGAGCGATGGCGGCGTCGGTGATCTCCGATCCGGAGAGCATTTTGGCAATCTCGGTGATGCGCTCGTCGTCCGTCAGGCGCGTAATCGAGGTATGCCCGTCGCGTTTGTAGACCACGAAGTGTGCGGTCCCCTTCGAGGCGACCTGCGGCAGGTGGGTGATGTCCACGACCTGCATCGTGGCGGAGAGCGCGGAGATGATCTCGCCCATGGCGTCGGCGATGCGTCCCGAAACGCCCGTGTCGATCTCGTCGAAGAGGATCGTCGGAAGCTGCATGCGTTCGGCCAGCAGCGCTTTCAGGGCGAGCATGACACGCGAAAGTTCGCCGCCCGAGGCGATCCGCTCGACGGGTTGCGGCGTGCGGTCGCGGTTGGCCGTGAAAAGGAAACGGACGCTGTCGCCGCCCGTGCGGGCGAGTGTTCCGGTGGCCGCGATTTCCACCTCGAAGCGGGCTTCGGCCATGCCCAGTTGTGCCAGGGTCGTGCAGATGCGTTCGGCAAATCCCCGGGCGGCCTTCGTGCGGGCCGTATGGAGTTTCTCGGCCGTAGCACGGGCCTGTTGGGCTGCTTCCGCAAGGGCTGCTTCCGCCTCGGCGATGCGTTCGTCGCCGTGGACGATGGCGGCCAGCTGGGCGGCCGAGCGGTCGCGCAGTGCGATGAGTTCCTGCTCGTCCGCCACGCGGTATTTCTGTTGAAGGGCAATCAGCATGTCGAGCCGGGCCGAGAGTTTGGCCAGCCGTTCGGGATCGGCGTCGATGCGTTCGCTCTCCGCGGCGGCCGAAGCGCCGATATCCTTCAGCTCCTCGAGCGTCGAACGCAGCCGTGCGGCATACTCTTCGGCCGCAGGGTAGTGGGCGCCGATGTGCATGAGGGCGTTTTCGGCCTCCTTGAGCTGGACTAGGATACCCGTTTCGTCGGCATCCAGGGCGTTGCGCAGCGCGGTGAGTGTCTCCCCGATGCGGTCGGCATGCTCCAGTACGGCCAGCTCCTCCTCGATTTCGGCCTGCTCGCCCGCGCGGAGGTTGGCCGTCGAGAGCTCCTCGACCTGAAAGCGCAGCCACTCTTCGTCGCGCCGTCCCTTCTCGGCCGCTTCGCGCAGGGCGGCTACCTCGTGCTGCAGCTCCGTGAAACGGGCATAATGTGCTCCGTAGCGTTCGAGCAGCGTACCGTTGCCGGCCACGGTGTCGATGGCCGTCGTGCGGAACTCCTCCGAGGAGAGAATCAGATTCTGATGCTGCGAATGGATGTCCACCAGGCGGCTCCCCAACTCGCGCATCTGCGCCAGCGACACGGGTATGTCGTTCACGAACGAACGGCTCTTGCCCGAGGGAGTGATGATGCGTGTGAGCGTTGTCTCGTCGGCATAGTCGAGGTCGTTTTCCTCGAAGAAGGGTTCCAGACCCAGCCCCGCAAGGCTGAAGGTCCCCTCGACCGTGCAGTTGTGCGCCGCGTCCTTCATGGCCGCACCGTCGTTTTTGCCGCCCAGCAGCAACCCGAGGGCTCCCAGCAGAATGGACTTGCCGGCGCCCGTCTCACCCGTGATGATGTTCAGGTGGGGATCCAGCTCCATTTCGAGCTTGTCGATGAGCGCGTAATTTTCGACCGACAGACGGCGTAACATGGCGGATTTATTTCAGGAAAGTTTCGATTTTGTCGGCAATGCGCCGGGCGACTTCGCGCTTGGAAAGCAGGGGCAGTTCCTCGCGGCCCGCACGATCGATGAACGTTACCTTGTTCGTGTCGCCGCGGAAGCCCGCACCCGCATCGCGCAGCGAGTTGAGCACGATGAAGTCGAAGTTTTTCTTGCGGAGCTTCTCTTCGGCATGCGCCTCCTCGTCGTCGGTTTCGAGGGCGAAGCCCACGAGCAGGCGGTCGCCCTTTTGGCGGCCCAGCTCGGCGGCGATGTCCTGCGTGCGGCGTAGGGTGATGGTCATCCCGCCGTCGTGTTTCTTGATTTTGGTCTGTGCGACCTCGGCCGGTGTGTAATCCGCCACGGCGGCACACATCACCCCGCCGTCGGCCTCCGCATAGGCCCGGACCGCCTCCGTATACATCTCTGCGGCGGAGAGAACATCCACGCGGCGGACGCCCCGCGGCGTAGAGAGGGCCGTGCAGCCCGTGATGAGCGTAACTTCGGCACCGCGTGCCGCCAGCTCTCCGGCAATGGCGTAACCCATCTTGCCCGACGAATGGTTCGAGATGAACCGCACGGGGTCGATGGCTTCGATCGTCGCCCCGGCCGTAACGATCATCCGTTTACCGGCGAGGCTCTTTTTTTTTTCGTCGAGCAGCTGCGCCACGAAGGCCGCAATCTGCTCGGGCTCGGCCATGCGGCCCTTGCCCCGCAGACCGCTCGCCAACTCGCCCTCTTCGGGCTCGATGATCTCCACGCCGCGTGTGCGGAGCGTGCGGAGGTTCTGCTGCGTCGCCTCGTGGGCATACATGTCGAGGTCCATGGCCGGAGCCACGACCACCGGACAGCGTGCCGAGAGATAGGTCGTCAGCAGCAGGTTGTCGGCGATGCCCGCAGCCATCTTGGCCAGCGTGTTGGCCGTGGCAGGGGCAATCAGATAGCAGTCGGCCCACTCGCCCAGTGCGATGTGCGAGTTCCATGCGCCGTTTTCCGGATCGAAGAACTCCACCAGAATCGGATTCTTCGAGAGCGTGGCCATCGTCAGCGGTGTGATGAACTGCTTGGCCAGGGGGGTCATCACCACCCGGACCTCGGCACCCGCACACTTCAATAAACGACAAAGCACAGCCGCCTTGTAGGCCGCTATGCTACCCGTGATGCCCAGCAATATGCGACGTCCCTCGAGCGGAAGCGCCGTAGCGTCGGAAGCCATCGTGTGTCGTCGGTTAGATCTCCTTCATCTCGCCGTCCTTGCCCTCCTTGTAGAGCAGTTCGTGGTCGAGGAACTCCTCGGTGGCGATGATTACAGGTTTGGGCAGCCGCTCGTAATAGCGCGAGATCTCGATCTGCTCGCGGTTTTCGAAGGTCTCCTCCATCGTATCCGTAGGCGACGAGAAATCGGCGAGCTTGCGGTTGAGCTCGGTCTTGAGTTCCGTGGCGATCTGGTTGGCACGGCGGGCGATGATGTTCACGCTCTCGTAGATATTGCCGGTCTCCTTGTCCAGATCCACCAGCTTGCGCGTGATGGTGTTGTTGGGGATGTTCTTCTTGATTTCCATCTCTATTCTTCGTTGTTGTCCTTGTTGTTGCGGTCCAGATAGTCGCGGGCGTGCTGCGCCATGCGGTCCAGCTCCTTGATATACTTCGAGTCGGGGAATTCCTCGCGGAACGAGAGGTAGGAGTCCAGCATGTCCAGGTAACGGTCCGTCTGTTTCTCGCTCACCGAGTTGCTCGCGAAGCGATAGCCCGCATCGACGATCAGATACATCATCTCTTCGCGGTGTTCCGTGTCGGGATACTGCTTCAGGGCATTTTTCAGGGCGACGATGGCGGACTTGTAGCGTCCGATCTTATAGTAAGTGTATGCGTTCAGGTAGGCCTTCTCGTGCAGGCGTCCGTTGAGCTCCTCGTTGATTTTTTTGAAGTCTTCGATTCGTTCGCTCTGCGGATAGCGGGCGATGAACTCGTTGATGGCCATGATGGCCTGCCCGGTCATCGTCTGGTCGCGCGTGGGGCCCGGCGAGAGGTAGTAGTAGCAGAGCGCATACATGCCTTCGGCATCCTCGATGAAGACGCTGCGGCCGAACTTGCGGCGGAATTCGTCGAGCAGGGTCGAAGCCGTGTCGTAGTCGCGGTTCTTGAACTTGCAGTATGCGTTGTAGAACGAGATGCTGTCTTCGCGTGCGGTTCCCGTGTAATAGGGCTGTACGCCTTCGAAAAGCGTCGAGGCACGCTGCCACTTGCCGATCTTGTAGTATTCCAGCGCCTTGCTGTAAATCAATTCGGGCTGCCCGCTTTTGAGCAGGGCGTTGATTCCGGAACACCCGACAAGAACGGCCGCAACGGCCGCTCCGCATACGGCATATAAGAAATTCTGCTTCATCGATGAATCTTTTACGGCGCTTTATCGCGCAAAGTTACGCATAAATTAACGATTTGCAAAAAAAAATATTGCTTCCGCCCTCCGCTTTTTCCGCTGTTTCCGGCGGTGTTCCGGCCTTTTGTGCGAAAGGGGGACAGTCCGGCAGGCGGCGACGGCCGGTTTTCCGCATCGGAACCGGCGAAAGGCAAAAAAGATTTGGAAATATGGAATTTGCTTCGTATCTTTGCTTCTACAAAGCAACGGGGTTCTGGCCTTCACGGGTCAGGATTCTTTATTTTTTATGTTATTTATGGCAAAAGAGATTATTTATCTGACAGCGGAAGGTTACAAGAAACTCAAGGATGAACTCGACCACATGCGTTCCGTCGAGCGTCCGGCGATTTCGGCGGCGATCGCTGAAGCGCGCGACAAGGGAGACCTTTCGGAGAACGCGGAGTATGACGCTGCCCGGGAGGCGCAGGGTCTGCTGGAGATGCGTATCGCCAAGCTGGAGGATACGATCGCCAATGCACGGGTCATCGACGAGTCGAAGATCGACAAGAGCAAGGTGCAGATCCTGAGCAAGGTTACGCTGCTCAACCACAATACCAAGAAGCAGATGGTCTATACGATCGTCGCCGAACACGAGGCCAACCTGCGCGAGGGCAAGCTGGCCATCGGTACGCCGATCGCCAAGGCGTTGCTCGGACACAAGAAGGGCGATCGCGTGGATGTGGATGTCCCGGCCGGCACGATCCACTTCGAGATTCTCGATATCAGCATCTGATCTGCCGGCGCGCAGCGTCTGCGACAGTACATACGAAGGCGGAGCGTTGTCGGATGACCTTCACCGCCTTTCCGAATCCGGGACCGCCGAGCGGTCCCGTTTTTTTCTCCGTCGGGGACTATCGGCGGTCGTTTCGGGTAAAACAAAAAGGCAGCCTGCTCATGCAGGCTGCCTTTGTCCTTGCTCCGCGGATGCGGACTATCCGATCAGCTCCGTATACTGCTCGGGCGTAAGCAGGGCGTCGTACTCCGCGGGATTGCTCATGCGGACCTTGACGAGCCAGCCCTCGCCGTATGCATCCTTGTTGACGATGGAGGGGTCGGCATCCACGGCCTCGTTGAACTCCACCACCTCGCCGCCGACCGGAAGGAAGGCGTCGCTGACGGTCTTCACGGCTTCGATCGAGCCGAAGACCTCGCCTGCGGCGAGCGTTTCGCCGACGGTCGGCACGTCCACGAAGACGATGTCTCCCAGCTGGCTCTGGGCAAAGTCGGTGATGCCGATAACGGCTACGTCTCCCTCGATACGGCACCACTCGTGGTCGTTCGAGTATTTCAGATTGGCAGGTACGTTCATGGTATTGCGTTTTATGATTTCGTTATGCAAAGATAATCGTTATTTCCGCATGGACAATACTTTCCGGTACTTTTTTCCGGGTGCGGTATCCGGCGGTATCCGTTTGCGGGCCGTTCAGCGGTCGCGGCCCTCGATGACGAATTCCACCTCGCGGAAGAGGTAGCCGCGGAGCGTCCCGTCGTCGTGGCGCAGCAGCAGCTCGCCCGTGGGGCGCACCCCTTCGATCTCGGCCCGGAAGAGCGTGCCGTCGGCCAGGCGGAACGGGTGCCGTTCGCCCAGGCGGTACATCCGCTGCCGGTACTCCTCCTCGAGTGCGGCGTATTCGCCCCGTTCGAGCTGCGTGTAGCGGCGTGCGGCGTGGCGGCGGTAGGTTTCGAGCACCTCCTCCCGGTCGAATCTCCGGCCGGCGGCCTGGGCCATCGAGATCGGGTTGGGCAGCGCGGGGTCGAACTCCGTCTGGTTTACGTTGATGCCCGTGCCGAGGATCGTGCGGGCGAGTGTCGGCCCCGAGTAGCTGTGCTCGATGAGGATGCCGACCATCTTGCGGTCGCCGACATAGATGTCGTTCGTCCACTTGATGCGCGTGTCGATGCCGAACTCGTCGAAGCTGTCCGTCAGGGCCAGCGCCACCAGTTCGACGAGGCGGAACTGTTCGGCGACGGGCAGGAACGTCGGCGTGAGGATGTGCGAGAAGGTGAGGCTCTCCTCCGCGCGGCTGATCCAGGTATGGCCGCGCTGTCCGCGGCCGGCGGTCTGCCGCTCGGCCCAGATGATGTCGTCATGGCCGTATTCGGGCCGCTTGGCATCGTCGTTGGTCGAGGTGGTCTCTTCGATGCGGTAGATCATGCCTGGATGGGGTTATGCCGAGACGCCGAAATCGCGCAGGGCGTCGTTCAACGAGGTTTTCTTGTCGGTGGATTCCTTGCGGCGGCCGATGATCAGCGCGCACGAGACGCTGTATTCGCCCGCGGGGAACTGCTTGCGGTAGCTTCCCGGGACGACCACCGCGCGGGGCGGGACGTAGCCCTTGTAGGTTACCGGTTCCGAGCCCGTAACGTCGATGATGTGCGTCGAGCCGGTGATTACGGTATTCGATCCGAGCACCGCTTCACGGCAGACGTGCGCCCCCTCGACGACGATCGAGCGCGAGCCGATGAAACAGTGGTCCTCGATGATGACCGGTGCGGCCTGCACGGGCTCTAGCACGCCGCCGATGCCCACGCCGCCCGAGAGGTGGACGTGGCTTCCGATCTGTGCGCACGAGCCTACCGTGGCCCAGGTATCGACCATCGTGCCCGTATCGACATAGGCGCCGATATTGACATACGAGGGCATGAGAATCGCCCCGGGGGCGATGTAGGCGCCGTAGCGGGCCACGGCGTGGGGCACGACGCGCACGCCCAGCTCCTCGTAGCCGTGCTTGAGCTCCATCTTGTCATACCACTCGAGCTCCCCGGCCTCCATGCGGCGCATGGGCTGCATCGGGAAGTAGAGGATCACGGCCTTCTTGACCCATTCGTTCACGCGCCACTCGCTCTTTCCGGCGTCGAGCGGTTCGGCCGTGCGCAGCCGGCCCTTGTCCACGAGTTCGATCACTTCGCGCACGGCCTCCTGCGTCGGGACCTGCTGCAGCAGGGAGCGCTCCTCCCACGCCCTCTCGATTATTGTCTTGAGTTCTTCGTACATGGTTTTCCGTTTTTTGTCGCTGCGTCCGCCCTCCGGCCGGGTGCTTTCGGTTGTTCCGGCTGCGGCGCGGATCGCTTGTCGCGGTCAAAGGTACGGAATTTCTGCGATTTTTCTTAACTTTGCCGCATCATCCTCAAATGTCGATCTATGAAACATTTTTTATCGAGTGAAGGCATCGTGCTGCTGGGAGCCGTTGCGGTGCTGTCAAGTTGCAACCATATGACGCAGATCAAACTTCAGCCCTACCCCGAGACCGAGCGCGGCGAGGTCGTGGACAACTATTTCGGCACCGAGGTCGCCGATCCCTACCGCTGGCTCGAGGATGACCGTTCGGAGGCCACGGCCGCATGGGTCGAGGCCGAGAATGCCGTAACGGAGGATTACCTCGCGCAGATTCCTTTCCGCAATGCGATCCGCAAGCGCCTTACCCAGCTGTGGAACTATCCCAAGGAGGGCGCTCCCTCGAAACACGGCAACTGGTGGTACTATTATTATAACGACGGACTGCAGAACCAGTCGGTGCTCTACCGCACGAAGGCGCCCGGCGAGGCGGGCGAGGTCTTCCTCGATCCCAACACCCTCTCCGAGGACGGTACGGTGGCGCTGGCTGCCGCCTCGTTCTCGAAGGACGGCCGCTATCTGGCCTATGCCGCGGCGGCATCGGGCTCGGACTGGGTCGAGATCCGCGTGGTGGATACCGCTACGGGACAGCCGACCGAGGACCGCATCAACTGGGTGAAGAATTCCGGCGCCCAGTGGGCCCCCGACTCCGAAGGATTCTATTACAGCGCCTACGACGCACCGAAGGGGGGCGTCTACTCCGAGCAGAACCAGTACCAGAAGATCTACTACCACCGTATCGGCACGCCGCAGTCGGCCGACCGGCTGATCTATGAGGACCCGGCCCATCCGCTGCGCTACTTCTGGGCCTGGCCGAGCGAGGACGGCGAGTGGCTCTTCGTGCTGGCATCGGACGGCACCTCGGGCACGGAGGTCCTTTTCCGGAAGAGTTCCGAGAAGCGTTTCCGGACACTGCTCCCGGGCTTCGACGCCGATTACGGCGTGGTAACGGTCCGCAACGGGCAGCTCTACTATGTAACCAACCGCGACGCTTCGAACTACGCGCTGCGGCGCATCGACCTGAACGACCCCTCGAAGGACGAGGTGGTGATTCCCGAGCATGAACGGAACCTGCTCGAAGGGGTCGGCACGGCCGGCGGCTACCTTTTCGCACAGTATCTCGAGAATGCGCAGAACCAGATCGCGCAATACGATTACGACGGCCGGCTCGTCCGGGAGGTAGCGCTGCCCGCCATCGGCACCGTCGGAGGTTTCGACGGCGAGAAGGAGGATACGGAACTTTATTATACGCTGACGAACTACACCTCGCCGGCGACGATCTACAGGTACGATCTTTCCGCGGGAGTCTCGACGCTTTACAAGGCGCCCGAGGTGCGTTTCGATCCGGAGCGCTACACCACCGAACAGGTCTTCTACCCCTCGAAGGACGGCACGCTGATTCCGATGTTCATCACCCACCGCAGAGATATGCGGCTCGACGGCCAGAATCCCTGTTTGCTTTATGGCTACGGAGGTTTCCAGATCAACATGACCCCCGGATTCAATCCCGCGGCGCTGATGTTTGTCGAGCAGGGCGGTATTTACTGTGTGGCCAATCTCCGCGGAGGCTCGGAGTACGGTGAGGCCTGGCACAGGGCCGGCATGCTGGTCAACAAGCAAAATGTCTTTGACGACTTCATTGCGGCGGCCGAATACCTGATTGCCGGGAAATATACCTCGAAGGAGCGGCTGGCGATCAACGGCGGCTCGAACGGCGGACTGCTGGTCGGCGCCTGCGAGGTGCAGCGTCCCGATCTCTATGCCGTCTGCCTGCCGCAGGTCGGCGTGCTGGACATGCTGCGTTACCACAAGTTCACGATCGGCTGGGGCTGGGCCGTGGAGTACGGCACCTCGGAGGATGAGGAGCAGTTCGGCTACATCTACAAATACTCTCCGCTGCACAACCTCAAGGAGGGCGAGAAGTATCCCGCGACGCTCGTGATGACGGCCGACCACGATGACCGCGTCGTCCCGGCCCACTCGTTCAAGTTCGCGGCGCAGCTGCAGCATTGCCAGGGAGGCGATGCTCCGGTGCTGATCCGCATCGAATCGAAGGCGGGCCACGGCGCCGGCAAGCCTACCTCGAAGCGTATCGACGAGGCGACCGACATGTATGCGTTCCTTTTCCAGAACATCGGCGTACCCTATCGTTCCGTTACGGATGCGGAGTAGCCGGCAAGTAATACACAAAAAACAAGCAAACGAAATCCGATCTATGAAAGTCTATAAATTCGGCGGAGCCTCGGTGCGGAATGCCGACGGAGTGAGAAACCTGCGCAAGATCATCGACGAGGAGCAGCACCTTTTCATCATCGTTTCGGCGATGGGCAAGACGACGAATGCCCTCGAACGGGTCTTCGCGGCCGTGCAGCGTCAGGCTCCCGAGGAGGCGCGGGCCGAAATCGCCGCATTGCGCGAATACCATGCGGCGATCATCGATGACCTGTGGCGCGGGCCCAAACGGCTCGACGCGGTCGAGCGGCTCTTCGGCGAGCTGGAGCAGGTCGCCGAGGGCAAGGGTTATGCGGCCTGCGATGCGGAGTTGTGGTACGACCGCATTGTCGCCTACGGCGAGCTGGTCTCGACGACGATCATCTCCGAATACCTCAATTACGCCGGGGTTCCGAACCGCTGGATCGACATGCGCCGCTGCTTCCTCACCGAACAGCGCCACAAGGATGCCGGCGTCGATATCGAGGCTTCGGCACCGCGGCTCAAGGAGGCGCTGGCCGGCTGCCCCGAGACGATCTTCGTGGGGCAGGGCTTCATCGGCGGAGCGCCCGACGGCACGACGACGACGCTCGGCCGCGAGGGCTCGGACTATTCGGCCGCCGTGGTGGCCAATATCCTCGATGCCGAGTCGATGTCGGTGTGGAAGGATGTGGACGGCATTCTGAATGCCGATCCGAAGATCTTCCCCGATGCCGTGCAGATCGCCGAGCTGAACTACCTCGATACGATCGAGCTGGCCTACAGCGGCGCGCAGATCATCCACCCGAAGACGATCAAGCCGCTGCAGAACAAGAATATCCCGCTCTATGTGCGGCCTTTCGGCGACAAGCGCAAGCCGGGTACGGTGATCCGCGGCATGTCGGCACCCGTGGATGTGCCGATTCTGATCCTGAAGAAGGACCAGGTGCTGCTGACGATCCGCTCGCGCGACTTTTCGTTCGTACTCGAGGAGAAGTTCGCCACGATCTTCTCGCTGCTCGAACGCTTCCGCGTGAAGACCAACCTGATCCACAACTCGGCCGTCAATCTGAGCCTCTGCGTCGACAATTCGTGGCATATCGACGAGGCGGTGAATACCCTGCGCGCCAACGGGTTCGATGTGATGAAGACGGGCGACATGGAGCTGCTGACCATCCGCGGCTATACGGACGAGCTGTGGCGGCGCTACGCCAAGGGGCCTCAGGTCTTCATCCGGCAGGCCACGCAGGCTACCGTGCGCGTGGTGCGCAAGCGTTGACGGCGGCATGTCGGCAGAGGCCTCCGGTCGTGTATAGTATGAAACATGAAAATGGAAAGAGACCATGAAACGGATTGGATTTTTACTTCTCCTTTGGATTGTATCCGTCATGCCGGTGATGGGACAATCCTTTCCCAGCGGAAAAAAGTTCTATTTCGGCCGGAATGACGGCCGTCTGATGTCGGTCACCCTCATGTATGACAACAAGGGCGATGCGGTGGCCACCGTGTTGCTGGGATATGCCTCGCATCTGTTCGTCTGCACGGGATCGGACGACGAGTGGTTCTCGTTCGAGGGATATACGCTGGCCCCGGAATACAAGGCGCAGTCGGTCGGTCTGGGCGGCTTCCCGGTGATGATGCCGACGGGCGACGTCTGCAAGTCGAAGAACGACAAGCGCTTTTTCCTGGCACGGGACTGCTCGCAGGCGGTCTACAACGATACCTGGTACACCATCCGTCTTTCGGAGGCGCGCTTCCATGAGCTTTACGATCAGAACTACGGCAACTCTCCCGAAGCGGGCGGTGGCGGCGGCTCCTACGATGGAGGCTCGGACAACAGCGGCTCTTATGACGATGGCGGCTCCTCGGGCAATATGTCGCGCCACGGCTATACCACCTGCAAGTCGTGCGGCGGTACGGGGTTGTGCCGGGCCTGCCACGGCAATGGCCATTTCGTGGGCCGCGACGGGGATGTCTATCCCTGCCTCTCCTGCAACCGAAGCGGCCAGTGCGGCGTCTGCCACGGTCAGAAGCGGATCCGGTACTGATTGCCGATGCACGCCGTCATGCCGTTTGAGTGTAAGGACGCTTCCTCAGGATGCGGATCGTTCGGGCCAACCGGAATTCCCGGGCAACGGGGAATTCGATGGGTTGATGACCCGGAAGTTCTCTTCGGTATGAATTGCTTGCGGAGTGGATGCGGAAATTGTGTAATTCCAGGAAAATGAAGACCCTCTTCTCATTCGTGCGAAACGGGTTCCTTGCGGGAACCCTTTTCCTTGCCGGGTGTTCGGGCGGCGGACGGACGACGGACGGGCGGACGGTGTATGCCTTTGCCGAACGGGATACGATCACCCTATCCGAACTTTTCGGAACGCGTGAGGTGCGGCGCCTGCGGCTGCAGGCGCCCGACAGCGTGCCGGCCGCTGCGGAGGGCTCGATCCTGCGCCTGGCTGCCGGCCGGCCGGTCGTGTGCGAGCCGTTCGGAGCGGGGCAGGGCGTCTGGCTCTTCGACGAGGACGGCCGCTATATCGGACCCGTCGGACGGGTCGGGCGCGGTCCGGGGGAGTATGTCATTCCGATGAATGCGCTCGTAAGCCCCGGGGCGGACACCCTGTATGTCTTCGACGGTGCCACGCGCCGGATATTGACCTATTTGCTTCCCGAACGGACCTTCTGCGGGGATACCCCTTATCCGTTCAACGCGCTGTTCACCCATATCGACCGCGCCGGAAACTTCGTGTGGTATCTCTCCGCGGCGGGCCGGAATGCGGAGCCGTTCGAAACGCTCGTTACGACGCGGCCCGACGGGACGCTGCTCGGACAGGCGACACCCGTGGAGCAGTTGGACCGTTACAGCGGGGCGTGGCAGGTGCTGACCCTTTTCCACGACGCGCCCGGCGGGGTGATGGCCCACCATCAGTTCCAGTCCGAGTTTTTCTCCGCTCCCGGGAGCGAACCCCGGATCGGCGAGCTGCGCTTCGAGAATCACGCCTTCGCTCCCGCCTCCTATGCCTGGGAGCGGGCGGATTTCCGGGAGACGTGGCGGAAATCCCCCTTCGTGCAGTATTACGACCTGCTGGAGACCGCCGACCGGATGTATGTGCGTTTCGGTGCCGGCGAAAAACGCTACTTCGGCATTTACGACAAGTCGCGGGGCAGGGGCGTCTACTGTGAGGCGTCGCGCATCGGCGACGACCTGGGCGTGGGCGGCATACCGTGGATGAGCGGCGTGGACGGCGACCGTTTCTTCGGCCGGATGAGCGATCCCGAAACGATGGCTTCGGAGGTGGTCTGGCTGTAACCGACACTTTGAAACGAGATTATGCGGGCGCTTCTCCTCGGGGAGAAGCGCCCGCCGTATTTCAGCGGGAAAGCGATGCGGTCGGGGCCCCGGCGTGTCCCGTGCCGGAGGGGATTACTGCCCCTGCCGCAGGTTGTGGAGGATCGAGACGACCGACTGGTCGCGGAGTTCGCCCCGGCGGCGCATTTCGAGGATCGTGCGGACGATGTAGCGCTCGATGTCGCGCTGGAGCCGCCGGTAGAGCGGGCAGGAGGTGTAGTTCTCGTTGTCGAGCAGCACGTCGCGGATCGACCGCAGCGAGTTGGTGTAGTTCGACATCTCGTTCTTGAGGGCCACACCCCGCTTCTCGGAGGCCGTGATGCGCGCGATGGACATCTCGCGGAGCTTTTCGCAGACGGTGTTGAGCAGCACCATCACTACGTTGTCCATGAGCGTATGGCCGTGCATGAAGAGGTAGGTGTTCTCGGGTTTCAGTCCGCGGGTGCGGAGCTGCTCTTCGAATTCGCGCATCGGCTCGATCATCTTCGCATTGCGCTGGCGCAGCAGCTGTTCGCGCTTCTCGACGTTGCGCCGCAGCCAGGCGAGCGTGCGGTCGCCGTTCTCTTCGAGGTCGAGGTAGCCGATGCGCACCGACTGCCTGAAGTCGGCGAGCGGAAAGACATTCTCCGTCGAGCGCTGTGCCGAGAAGGCGTACCAGAGGAAGAGCGGGTAGATCGTGCAGGAGTACTCGTGCATGAAGCGTACGAAATCGAAGATGTGCGTGTCGTTCTTGGTGGCCTTCACGCAGACGTTGTGCAGCGAGGGGGCGTAGCAGAGGTAGTTTTCGGTGGCGTAGGCGTAGGTGTGGAACATGTATTTCGCCCCGAGTACCTCCTTCGACTGCTCGGTGCGCCCGGCGAAGAGGTAGTCGAAGTCCGAATCGACGCACAGCAGCAGCTCTTCCGACGAGCGGGGAATACTTCCCAGCAACACCTTCTTGCCTTTCGGAAGGTCGCCGCGGTCGGGCACCGAGATCTCGAAACGCAGCCAGGGATTCTGGAAATGGTCGAAGATGCCGCGCCAGAAGGCCACGTCCTCGTAGCCTTCGACGTAGACCCGCACGAGCCGCTGGTCGGGGTTGGCCGGAAGCGGCTCCGGGAGCTCCCCGTCCTTCGGAATCCGTTGTCCGAAGGGGTTGAGGCGGCGGAGTTTTTCGCGAATCTTGGCAGCCATGATAGAACAAAGATAAATATTTTCGTACTTTTGTGCAAAATAACGGCGCCGAATCGGCGTTTAATTCCTGCTTTTTGAACAACGATACCATGGCGGACAACGATTGGAAATCGCGTCTCGGGATGGTCTATTCGACCAATCCCGATTTCGAATACCGGACCGACGAACCCGAGGAGCCCGAAACACTGCCTGCAGCGCGGCAGCAGTTGCGCGTGTGGCTCGACCGCAAGCAGCGGGCGGGCAAGGTCGTAACGATCGTACGGGGCTTCGTCGGACGCGACGATGATCTTGCGGAACTGGCGCGTCTGCTCAAGACGCGCTGCGGCGTCGGCGGCGCTGCGAAGGAGGGGGAGATCCTCATCCAGGGCGACCACCGAGACCGGGTCGTCGAGATACTCACCAAGGCCGGCTACGGCTGCAAAAAGGCGGGTTCATAGCGTGAAAAAACGTGCGATTATCATGGCGGTGGCGACGGTATGCCTGCTCTTCGGAGCGCGGCGTGCCGTGGCGCAGTATTATACCTGGGGGGCGGACGCTCCGATGAAGTGGTCCACGATCCGTACATCCGACGTGCGGATGATCTATCCCGATACGGCTGCCTCGCTGGCTGCGCGCACGCTTTACTACATCCGCACGGTGCAGCCCTCGATCGGCTACGGGTTCCGTTACGGGCCGATGCGCATCCCCTTTGTGATGCATCCCGAGAATTTCCAGTCGAACGGTCTGGTCATGTATCTTCCGAAGCGTGTGGAGTTCCTCACTTCGCCGGCCATCGACTCCTATTCGATGCCGTGGTACAAGCAGCTTGTGGCCCACGAATACCGCCATGCCGTGCAGTACAACAATCTCAACCGGGGGCTGATCCGCGTGTTGAGCTATCTGACGGGCGAGCAGGGCTCGACCGTCGGCCTGCTCTTCATGCCGCTGTGGGCCCTCGAGGGCGACGCGGTGATGTCCGAGACGATGATGTCCTCCTACGGGCGCGGCCTGCAGCCCTCCTTTACGATGGGTTACCGCGCCATGGGTCGCGTAGGACGCAACCGCCGCGACACGCGTGACCGCCGCAATCCGGACAAGTGGTTCTGCGGCTCCTACCGCGACCATATTCCCGACCACTATGAACTGGGTTACCAGCTTTGTTCCTATGCCTATGACCGTTACGGCGAAAACATCTGGGACAAGGTCGTGCGCTACAGCGTCCGCAACCCTTATGTGATTCTGACAACGCATTTCGGTCTTCGCAAATATTATGACACGTCGGTCGGACAGCTTTTCCGCGAGACGTTCGACGACCTGCAGCGCTTCTGGGATTCGCTGCCCCGCACGGGCGACAGCGCCGCGACGCTCACGCCGCTTCCTGCCGGAAACCATACGACCTACGAATGGCCCCTGGCGCTGGGCGACACGGCCGTGCTGGCCGTAAAGAGCGACCTGGGCCGACCGTCGCGCTTCGTGCGGATCGACCGCCGCACGGGCCGGGAGCAGGAGATCTGCCATACGGGTCTGATCTCGACGCGGCCGACGATGAGCCGCGGACGGGTTTGGTGGACCGAGTACCGGCGGTCGCTGCTCTTCGAACAGCGGGTCAATTCGCGCCTGTGTTTCATGGATCTTGCCGACGGGCGTCCCCGGACGGCTCCCGGACACTTCAAGACGCTCTATCCCACGGCGACGCCCGAGTCGCTGGGATGGGTCGAATATGCCCCCGACGGCCGTTATACGGTCATCGAGCAGCGCGACGAAGCGCCCGAGGCCCGTTATGAGGTTCCTGCCGACAAGGAGGTCCACGGCCTGGCCTGGGACGACCTGACGCGGGCGTGGTATGTGCTCCTCACGGACGATTCGGGCATGTGGATCGCGCGGATCGACGTCGAGGGACTGCATCCCGTAACGCGCGGGGCCTATATCACCCTGTCGGACCTGCGGGCCGGCGGCGGCATGCTTTACTACGGCTCGATTGCCTCGGGCAAGGACGAGGTGCACGGTTACGACCTGGTGGCCCGGCGGGAGTTTCGCCTCTCGGTTTCCGAATACGGGTCGTTCGATCCCGCACCGGCCGGCCGGGAGCTGCTGCTGACGACCTACGACCGGCTGGGATACCGCGTAACGCACCAACCCTCGGACAGCCTCCGTATTCCCGTGGCACCCGCTGCGCTTCCGGTCGATTGGGTGAATCCCCCGCGGCGGCGCTGGGAGGTGCCGAATCTCGATACGGTGCGCTTCACGGCGCGGGATGCCGTCGAACAGCGGGAACAGTTCCGTGAGAAACGCTACCGAAAGGTGCCCAATCTGGTGAATGTGCATAGTTGGATGCCGCTGGCATTCAATCCCTTCTCGGCCGTAAACGAACATGTCATCGATGTCAATGCCGGCTTTACGATCATGTCGCAGAACCTGCTGTCGAGCGTCGAGGCCTATGCCTCCTACGGCTGGAACCGCAGCGAAGGTTCGGTGCTGAATCTCGGAGTACGCTATTTCGGATTGGGCCTGCGTTTCGACCTGGATGCCTCGTATGGCGGGAACCAGATCTTCTATTCGCTCGTGTCGTACGATCCCGAGACGGGAAATCCCCTCTATCAGTCGCAGCCGGCACCCGAGAAATACTACTCCGTGGGCCTTACCACGACGCTGCCGCTCGTTTTCCAACGGGGATACCATACGCGGCAGCTGTCGCTCTCGGCCGGATGGAACTATTCGAACGGCATGGTCGCCGACCTGAACAAGATCGAGTGGGAGAACGGGAACATCCACAATATCGAGCGGGTCGGCTTCAACGAGGGCCTGCACAAGCTTTCGTTTGGTGCCGGATTCTCGGACCAGGTGCGTCTCGCCCATCGGGATTTCGCACCGCGCTGGGGCTATTCGTTGAGTGCCTCCTATACGTTCGATCCCCTCAATGCCGACTTCAGCAACCTGATTTCGTTCTATGGTCAGGGCTACCTTCCGGGCTTCGTGCGCCATCATTCGCTGCACCTCGAGGCCACGTTCCAGACATCGGTGGGCGGTTACAAGTTCCCGGCGGGCTATGCGCCGTTGAGCTACAAGTCCACGCAACTCATACCCCACGGATTCACCTCTTCGGAGATCGTCTCGAACAGCTATACGGCACTGTCGCTCGACTACCAGCTGCCGCTGTGCTATCCCGAAGGGGGCATCACCTCGATTCTCTACATCAAACGGATCCGTTTGAACCTCGGCGGCGACTACGCCCAGTTCCGCCGTCCTGCGGGGGCCGGTCTGGAGTGGCGCCGCATCGGCTCCTTCGGCGGCGACCTGCTCTTCGACTTCAATCTGTTCCGTCAGCCGGCCTCGGCAACCTCGACCCTCAAACTTTCGTGCTACCATCCTTCGAGCGGCGGGGTGTGGATTGCCGCTTCGGTGGGGCTTCCGTTCTGATTTTTTTCGTACCTTTGCCGAAAAATACAACATCATGTCGCAACCGAAAAGACCGGGCATCGGCCCGAAGACGATAAAATGGATCTGGTATGTGGCCTTCGCACCGATTGCGCTGGTCGCCCTCATGCTGCTGCTCACGGCCCTGGGTCTCTTCGGACGTATCCCTTCGTTCGAGGAGCTGGAGAATCCGCGCAGCAACCTCGCCACGGAGATCTACTCCGAAGACGGCAGGGTCCTCGGCACCTTCTTCGTGCAGAACCGTTCCTATGTGCAGTATGCCGACCTTTTCCCGTCGGATTCGACGCTTCACATCCGTCTCGACGGCCATGAGGTGCCGCCCATCGTTGCGGCGCTGATCTCTACGGAGGATGTCCGTTTCCGGAGCCATTCGGGCATCGACATCCCTTCGTTGGCACGCGTGGCGGTGAAGACCCTGCTGTTGCAGAACACCTCTCAGGGCGGCGGTTCGACGATCACGCAGCAGTTGGCCAAGAACCTCTTCCCGCGCGATACGGCCCGCAACCGCGGGCGCATCGCCCGTACGGCGAAACTCGTAACCTCGAAGTTCAAGGAGTGGATTACGGCCCTCAAGCTCGAGTATAACTACACGAAGGAGGAGATCGCCGCCATGTACCTCAATACGGTGGAGTACGGCTCGAACGCCTACGGCATCAAGTCGGCCGCGCATACGTTTTTCAACAAGGAGCCCGACGAGCTGAACGTACAGGAGGCTGCGGTGCTCGTGGGCGTGGTGAATGCGCCGACGCGCTACTCGCCGCTGCGGAACTACGACAACGCCGTGGCGCGCCGCAACCTGGTGCTTTCGCGCATGGCCAAGGCCGGGGCGTTGAGCCGCAAGGCGTGCGACTCGATCTCGGCGCTTCCGATCGTGCTCAACTACAATCCCGTTTCGCACAATGCCGGTACGGCGACCTACTTCCGCGAGATGCTCCGGCTGGTGATGAACGCCGAGAAGCCGCGCCGCAACCAGTTCTACAACGAATGGGACTACGACGAGGCGGTCAAGGAGTACGAGAATAACCCGATCTACGGCTGGTGCCACAAGAACCGCAAGGCCGACGGCACGCCCTACAACATCTACCGCGACGGACTGAAGATCTACACGACGATCAACTCGCGGATGCAGGCCTATGCCGAACAGGCCGTGCAGAAGCAGCTCGAGAAGGTCATCCAGCCGGCCATGGACCAGCAGTACCGGCGTACGCGGACCATTTTCGTCGATGCCACGCGCGAGGAGCGCGACCGGATCATGCGCCAGGCGATCCGCTATTCGGACCGTTACCGCGAGATGAAGAGTGCCGGATACAGCGCCAAGGAGATCGCCGCGTCGTTCGACAAACCCTGCCCGATGCGGGTCTTCACCTTCAGGGGCGAGCGCGACACGGTGATGACGCCGCGCGACTCGATCCTCCACCACAAGGGCATCATGCGTGCGGCGCTCGTTTCGATGGATCCCCGTACGGGCTATGTGAAGGCCTATGTGGGCGGGCCGAACTTCCGCTATTTCAAGTACGACATGGCCAAGCAGGGCAAGCGGCAGATCGGTTCGACGATCAAGCCCTTCGTCTACACCTTTGCCATCGACCACCTGGGCATGACCCCCTGCACGATGGTCCCGAACCTGCCCGTAACGATCGAGACGGCCAACGGTACGGCCTGGTCGCCGAAGGAGGCCGGAAAGGTCGAGTACGACGGGGTGCTCCATCCGCTCAAATGGGGCCTGGCGCGCAGCCGCAACAACTATTCGGCCTGGATCATGAAGCAGGCCAAGCAGCCGGCAGCCGTTGCGGACTTCATTCACAACATGGGTATCCGCAGCTTCATCGACCCCGTGCCGGCGCTGTGTCTCGGCTCGTCGGAGTCGAACGTCTACGAGCTGGCAAGCGCCTTCTCGACCTTCGCCAACGAGGGCGTGCATACCGATCCGATCTTCGTAACGCGCATCGAGGACCGTCAGGGCAATCTGATTGCCAGTTTCATCCCCCAGTCGCAGGATGCCGTCAGCGAGCGTACCGCCTATACGATGCTCACGATGCTCGAGGGAGTGGTCAATTCGGGTACGGCGGGGCGTCTGCGCTGGCAGTTCGGCTTCGACGGCGTGGAGATCGGCGGCAAGACGGGCACCTCGAACAAGAACCGCGACGCATGGTTCGTCTGTGTGGCCCCGAAACTCGTTACGAGCGCCTGGGTCGGCGGTGAGGATCAGTCCGTGCACCGCATCTCGGGCGGTGAGGGCAGCGTGATGGCCCTGCCGATCGTCGGCGAATACATGAAGTCGGTCTATGGCGATCCCCGCCTGGGCGTCAGCCGTGAGGACCGGTTCGTGCGCCCGACGCTCATGCCGGATTACGACTGCGACGAACCCGCGGGCCGCGATGAGCGCGCCTCGGAGACGGGTATCGCCGAGGATGATGCCTTTTTCGATTGACAATCCAATTAATACAGCAGAAAAGAACTATGAAAATCGCTATCGTGGGCGCCAGCGGCGCCGTGGGACAGGAGTTCCTGAAGATTCTCGAGGAGCGGCCGCTGCCGATCGACGAGCTGCTGCTCTTCGGCTCGCCGCGCAGCGCGGGGCGCACCTATCGGTTCCGCGGTGAGGAGCTGACGGTAAAACTCCTGCAGCATAACGACGATTTCAAGGGTGCGGACTTCGCCCTCACGTCGGCCGGAGCCGGCACGTCGCGTGAATTCGCCGAAACGATCACGCGACACGGCGCCGTGATGATCGACAATTCGAGTGCCTTCCGCATGGAGGAGGATGTGCCTCTGGTGGTTCCGGAGGTCAATCCCGGGGATGCAAAGCAGGCTCCGCGGCGGATCATCGCCAACCCCAACTGCACGACGATCCAGATGGTCGTGGCGCTGAACGCCATCGAGCGGCTCTCGCATATCGAGCGCGTGCATGTGGCGACCTACCAGTCGGCCAGCGGCGCCGGTGCGGCGGCCATGGACGAACTGGTGCGTCAGTATGCCCAGTTGGGCGCCGGGGAGGAGCCCACGGTCGAGAAGTTCGCCTTCCAGCTCGCCTATAACGTCATCCCGCATATCGACGTCTTCACCGAGAACGACTATACGAAGGAGGAGATGAAGATGTTCAACGAGACACGCAAGATCATGCACTCCGACGTCCGTGTCTCGGCGACGTGCGTGCGTGTGCCCGTGATGCGTGCCCATTCGGAGAGTGTATGGCTCGAAACGGAACGTCCGGTATCGGTTGCCGAGGCCCGCGAGGCCTTTGCCAAGGCACCGGGCGTGGTGCTCATGGACGACCCCGCCGGAAAGGTCTATCCCATGCCGCTCTTCCTTGCCGGCAAGGATCCCGTCTATGTGGGCCGTATCCGCCGGGATCTGACCTCGGAGCGGGGCCTGACATTCTGGTGCGTGAGCGACCAGATCCGCAAGGGTGCGGCGCTCAATGCCGTGCAGATCCTCGAGACGCTGCTTTAGCCGGAGGATGCTGAAAAAAGGAAGGGAGGGATGCCGTGGCACCCCTCCCTTCCTTGTGTCCGGAGTCTGCGGCGGAATCAGATCCGCTCCAGCTCCACGGTGAAGTGGCGCAGGATCGGCGCCTCGAAGGTGATGCGGTAGCCGGAGGTGATCTCCTCGCGCCGCTCGTAGATGTTGCGGCAGGCGGCGGCGATCACCCGGATGTGGTTGTCGGTATAGACGCGGCGCGGGATGGCCAGACGCAGCAGCTCGAGGGCGGGGTAGCGGTTCTCGTGCGTCTCGGGATCGCGGTCCGCGAGGATCGAGCCGATCTCCACGCCGCGGATGCCCGCTTCGAGGTAGAGCTCCACGGCCAGTGTCTGGGCGATGAACTGCTCCTTCGGAAGGTTGGGCAGCACCCGTTTGGCGTCGATGAAGATCGCATGGCCTCCGGCCGGCCGCTGGTAGGGTACGCCGTATTCGTCGAGCAGATCGCCCAGGAGCTTCACCTGGCGGATCCGGGCGTCGAGCTGTTCGAACTCCGTATTCTCGTCCAGACCTACTGCCAGGGCGTCCATGTCGCGTCCCGACATGCCGCCGTAGGTAACATATCCCTCGTACATGATGCAGAAGGACATGGCCCGGCGGAAGAGCTCCTCGGAACGCATCGCCACGAAGCCGCCCATGTTCACCACGCCGTCCTTCTTGGCCGATATGGTCATGATGTCGGCATACTGGTAGATTTCGCGGACGATCTCCTTGATCGAACGGTCGGCATAGCCCTCTTCGCGCATCTTGATGAAGTAGGCGTTCTCGGCGAAACGCGCCGAGTCGATGAGCAGGGGCACGCCGTAACGGCGGCATATCTCGGCCGTCTGGCGGATGTTGCGCATCGAGACGGGCTGTCCTCCGGCCGTGTTGTTCGTGATGGTCAGCACGACGCACGGCACCTTTTCGCGGGGATTTTCGCGCAGCACCTTCTCGAGCTTCGCGGGATCCATCTCGCCCTTGAACGGGATGTCGAGCTGCGTGTCGGCCGCGGCGTCGATGGTGCAGTCCACGGCATGGCAGCGGCGGAATTCGATGTGTCCCTTTGTGGTGTCGAAGTGGGAGTTGCCCGGAACGATATCCCCCTCGTGGAGCAGAGCCGAGAAGATGACGTTTTCGGCAGCGCGGCCCTGGTGCGTAGGCAGGAAGTAGGGCATGCCGAAGAGCCGCTCGACGATTGCCTTGAGGCGGAAGTAGGACGAGGCGCCCGCGTAGCTTTCGTCGCCGGTCATCATCGCCGCCCACTGGCGGTCGGACATCGAGCCGGTTCCCGAGTCGGTCAGCAGGTCGATCGCGACCTGATCCGAACGCAGCTTGAAGAGGTTGTAGTGAGCTTCGCGGATCCAGGCTTCGCGTTCGGCGCGCGTCGAGGTGCGGATCGCCTCGGTCATCTTGATCTTGTACGGTTCGCAATAAGGAAGTTTCATTTGTAAGGCGTTTTTAGGTTATGGATTTTCTGTCATTGTCAAATTTACAAAAAAATCGGAAGTAAAAGAACGATCGGGACGATAATTCGTTATTCGGGACCCTTTTCGTTGAGGCGAAGCCTTTCCGGAGATATGCCACCTTGTCCGTTTTTCGCAAAAAGGGCTTCTTGCGGGGCCGCGCATATTTTTTTAGGGCCGGAAATGTGTTTTTTTCGTCGAAAGAGTGTATCTTCGCGGCGCGAAAACCCGTTCGCCGCATGTTGGTCCGTATTCAATATCTGCTGTTCGTATCGCTCTTCATCCTGTTGAGCGCCGTTCCGCCGGTTTCCGAGCGGAGCGCCGGGAAGGACTCCGCATGCGCCACCCTGCGTCAGCAGCAGGATCCGCTTCCGGCTCCGGCACGTTTCTGTTTCGCCACAGTCTGCAACGGCGGAGAGTGCGCGGGGCTGCTCGATCCCACGGGATCGAAGAGCCCGGTCCGTTTCGACGCCTGCCTGCGCTCCGAAGCGACTTCGGCCCCCTTCGCCCCCCTCCGGGTGCATCTGCACGATGCTGCGATCCCTTTCCGTGCGGTGGATTACTACGTCTTTTCGCTGGGGCACATTCTGATATAGCGTCTGCCGGCACTTTGCCGCATTGCCGCCTGCCTTTTGCCCGAAGGCTCGGAATCCGCCTGTCGGTGCGGATTCATCCGTATTTCGATAAATTTGTAATGTATTGTTGATATGTACTTTACGTTGTTGGTGGTCGTCATTGTTACGGCCATAGCGCTGGTGGCGCTGGCTTTGGGAATCGCCCGGGCCATCTCGCCCCGTTCGTACAACTCGCAGAAGGGTGAGGCCTACGAGTGCGGTATTCCCACGCGCGGACGTTCGTGGATGCAGTTCAAGGTGGGATACTACCTGTTCGCCATCCTCTTCCTGATGTTCGACGTCGAGACCGTCTTCCTCTTTTCGTGGGCCGTCGTGGTGCAGGACCTGGGCCTCTACGGTCTGGTGAGCATCCTCTTCTTCCTGCTGATATTGATTTTGGGCCTGGCCTACGCCTGGCGGAAAGGAGCTTTGGAATGGAAATAAGGATGCCGGAAATCAAGTCGATGAAATACGAGGATTTCAACGACAACGAGTACCTCGAGAAGATGGCGCAGGAGCTGCGCGAAAACGGCACGAACGTCATCGTCGGGAACCTCGACCGTCTGATCGAGTGGGGCCGGAGCAACAGTCTCTGGCCGCTGACCTTCGCCACGAGCTGTTGCGGTATCGAATTCATGGCCGTGGGAGCCGCACGCTACGATTTTGCCCGATTCGGATTTGAAGTGGCCCGCGCCTCTCCGCGTCAGGCCGACTTCATCATGGTCGCCGGCACGATCACCCACAAGATGGCCCCGGTGCTCAAGCGTCTCTATGACCAGATGGCCGATCCGAAGTATGTGATTGCCGTGGGCGGCTGCGCCATCAGCGGCGGTCCCTTCAAGAAGTCCTATCATGTGGTGCAGGGCGTCGGTGAGATCCTGCCCGTGGATGTCTATATTCCGGGATGCCCGCCGCGTCCCGAGGCGATGCTCTACGGACTGATGCAGCTTCAGCGCAAGGTGCGTCTGCAGCGCTTCTTCGGAGGAGTGAACCGCCAGATCAGCGAAAAGGAGTATGAGGAGCTGCTCAAGCGCGACCTTGTGGCCGAGAAGAACGAGTTGAACGTCGAAAGAGAAGAGAAACGATGAATACGACCCTGAAAGAGAAGATCACGGCCTGGGAACCCGCGGCCGTGTGGAACGATGCCGGCGACGGGATGTTTGCCGTGCCGGCGGAGCGCCTGCGCCCGTTGGCCGAACGGTTGAAGGCCGAAGGTTTCGACTTCCTGCGCAGCCTTACGGGTATGGACTGGGGCGAGGAGGGTCTCGGCGTGGTCTATCACCTCGAGGCGACCCGTACGGGCGAGAACGTCGTCTTGCGGACGCTGACTCCGGACCGGGAGAATCCCGCACTGCCCACGGTCTGCGACCTGTGGCGCGCCGCCGAGTTCAATGAGCGCGAGGTGTACGACTACTTCGGCATACGCTTTCTGAACCATCCCGACATGCGGCGGCTGTACCTGCGCGACGATTGGGTGGGTTACCCCCTGCGCAAGGACTACGACCCGTCGCTCAACCCGCTGCGCATGAGCAACGAGGTGGCGCGCGATACGGCCGACAGTTTCGAACTGACCCCCGACGGCAGCTTCATCCGCCACCGCCGGCCGATTTTCGACGAGGACGAGTATGTGATCAACATCGGACCCCAGCACCCTGCAACGCACGGCGTGCTGCGTTTCCGTGTTTCGCTCGAGGGCGAAATCATCCGCAAGTTGGACGTACACTGCGGCTATATCCACCGCGGCATCGAGAAGATCTGCGAGGGAATGACCTACCCCCAGACGCTTGCCCTTACGGACCGCCTCGACTACCTCGGGGCCTCGCAGAACCGCCATGCTCTCTGCATGTGCATCGAGCGGGCGATGGGTGTCGAGGTCTCGGAGCGCGTGCAGTACATCCGCACGATCATGGACGAGCTGCAGCGCATCGACTCGCACCTGCTCTTCTTCTCGTGCCTTTGCATGGATATGGGGGCCCTGACGGCCTTCTTCTACGGGTTCCGAGACCGTGAGAAGGTGCTCGACATCCTCGAGCAGACCACCGGCGGCCGTCTGATCCAAACCTACAATACGATCGGCGGCGTGCAGGCGGACATCCACCCCGAATTTGTCCGCAAAGTCAAGGAGCTGATCGCCTACCTGCGTCCGACCCTGCGCGAATACCACGAGGTCTTCACGGGTAACGTCATTGCCCGGCAGCGTCTCGAGGGAACGGGCGTCCTCTCGCGCGAGGATGCCATTTCGTTCGGCGCCACGGGCGGAACGGGACGTGCTTCGGGCTGGGCCTGCGATGTGCGCAAGCGCCATCCCTACGCCATGTACGGCAAGGTGGATTTCGATGAGGTGCTCTTCACCGAGGGCGACTGCATGGCCCGATACATGGTCCGCATGCGCGAAATCGAGCAGAGTCTGCGCATCATCGAGCAGCTGATCGACAATATTCCCGAGGGACCGTGGCAGGAGAAGATGAAACCCGTGATCCGCATTCCCGAGGGCAGCTACTACGCCGCCGTCGAGGGGAGCCGCGGCGAGTTTGGCGTCTTCATCGAGAGCCGCGGCGACAAGTCGCCCTACCGCATGAAATTCCGCTCGACGGGCCTGCCGCTCGTCTCGTGCATGGAGACCATCTCGCGGGGTGCGAAGATCGCCGACCTGATCGCCATAGGCGGCACGGTCGATTACGTCGTACCCGATATTGATCGTTAAACGCAAAAAACGGAAGTATGTTTGATTTCAGTATCATAACCGATTGGATCCACGGGCTGCTGACCTCGTTCCTGCCGCTCGGCGTGGCGACCTTCATCGAATGCGTCACGATCGGCGGCTGCCTGCTGCTGCTCTACACGATCATCGCCATCGCGATGATCTTCATGGAGCGCAAGGTCTGCGCGGCCTTCCAATGTCGTCTGGGCCCCATGCGGGTCGGGCCGTGGGGCACGCTGCAGGTCTTCGGCGACGTCTTCAAGATGCTCACCAAGGAGATCATCACCATCCGCCATGCGGACAAGTTCCTCTACAACCTGGCTCCCTACATCGTCATCCTGGCCTCGCTGCTCTCGTTCGCCTGCCTGCCCTTCAACCGCGGCATGGAGGTTCTCGACTTCAACGTCGGCGTCTTCTTCATGATGGCCGCCTCGTCGATCGGCGTGGTGGGTATCCTGCTGGCCGGCTGGAGCTCGAACAACAAGTTCTCGCTCATCGGCGCCATGCGAAGCGGCGCGCAGATGATCTCCTACGAGCTGTCGATCAGCCTCTCGATCCTGACGATCGTCGTGCTGACCGATACGATGCAGTTCTCGGAGATCGTCGAGCGGCAGGCCGACGGCTGGTTCCTCTTCAAGGGACACCTTCCGGCACTCGTGGCCTTCGTCATCTATCTGATTGCCGGCAACGCCGAGGTGAACCGCGGCCCGTTCGACCTTCCGGAAGCCGAGTCGGAGCTTACGGCCGGATACCACACCGAGTATTCGGGCATGCATTTCGGTCTGTTCTACGTCGCCGAGTTCGTCAATCTGTTCATCATCTCGGGTGTCGCCGCGACGATCTTCCTCGGCGGATGGATGCCCCTGTACATCCCGGGCTGGGAGGGCTTCAATGCCGTGATGGACTGGATTCCGGGCTTCGTGTGGTTCTTCGGCAAGGCTTTCTTCGTCGTGGGGCTGCTCATGTGGATCAAGTGGACCTTCCCGCGTCTGCGCATCGACCAGATCCTGACGCTCGAATGGAAATATCTGGTGCCCATCGGTCTGGTGAATCTGTTGCTGATGGTCATAGTCGTCGTCTTCAAACTGCATTTCTGATCATGTCGAATTATATCAAAGGCCTTTTTCACGGGCTGGGAACCCTGCTCACGGGCATGAAGGTTACCGGCCGGGAGTTCTTCACGCCGAAGGTTACGGAGCAGTATCCCGAGAACCGTGCGACGCTGAAGATGTACGACCGCTTCTGCGGGACCCTCACGATGCCTCACGATGCCGAGGGGCGGAACCGCTGCATCGCCTGCGGCCTCTGCCAGATGGCCTGCCCGAACGGTACGATCCGTCTGGTTACCGAAACCGTCGCGGATCCCGAGACGGGCAAGCCCAAACGGTGCCTGGTGCGTTACGAATACGACCTGGGGTCCTGCATGTTCTGCCACCTGTGCGTGAATGCCTGCCCGCATGATGCCATCCGTTTCTCCACGGAGTTCGAACACGCGGTCTACACGCGCGAGAAACTGGTCAAAGTCCTGAATAAACAGTAAGCCATGGAGATCTCACTCGAAACGATCGTCTTTGCCGTGCTGGCGCTCTTCACGACGGTAAGCGCCGTACTGGCCGTAACGACGCGCCGCATCCTGCGTGCGGCGACCTACCTGCTCTTCGTGCTCTTCGGCACGGCGGGCATCTATTTCCAGCTCAACTACTCGTTCCTCGGGGCCGTGCAGCTGCTCATCTATGCCGGCGGCATCACGGTGCTCTACGTCTTTTCGATTCTGCTCACCTCGAGCGAGGGCGACAAGGCCGAGCACCTGAAGGGCTACAAGCTCGTTGCCGGACTGATCGCCACCTGCCTCGGCCTGGGCGTCTGCCTCTACATCACGCTGCGCCACGACTTCCTGCCCTCGCACTTCGAGCACGGCGAGTTGTCGGTCCGCACGATCGGGCACGCGCTCATGAGCAGCGAGAAGTTCGGTTATGTGCTTCCCTTCGAGGTGATCAGCCTGCTGCTGCTGGCCTGCATCGTCGGAGGCATCCTGATTGCCCGCAAACGTTAAAACAAGTGCCGCTATGATACGCATGGAATATTACCTGATCGTCTCCACGATCATGATGTTCGTCGGAATCTACGGATTCGTAACGCGCCGCAACCTGCTGGCGATGCTGATCTCCGTCGAACTGATCCTCAATTCGGTCGATATCAACTTCGTCGTCTTCAACCGCTTTCTCTTTCCCGGAGAGCTCGAGGGGTTCTTCTTCGCGCTGTTCGCCATCGGCGTCAGCGCCGCGGAGACGGCCGTGGCCATCGCCATCATCATCAACATCTACCGCAACATCCGCAACATCCAGGTCCGCAACCTGCGCGAGATGAAGTGGTAGGGCAAATCCAACGTCGCTTATGGAATATACGATTCTCATACTCCTGCTGCCGTTCGTGAGCTTCCTCGTGCTGGGCCTTGCCGGCATGAAGCTCCGGCCCGTGGCGGCGGGTGTCGTCGGAACGGCCGTCGTGGCCGTCGTGGCCGCGGTGAGCTACTGCACGGCCTGTGAATACTTCTTTGCCGTGGGACGCGATGCCGCAGGGCTCTATCCGACCCTCATGCCGTGGAACGGCGTCTGGCTGCCGATCTCCGAGACGCTGCACATCGACCTGGGTATTCTGCTCGACCCGATCTCGGTGATGATGCTCGTCGTGATCTCGACCGTCTCGCTCATGGTCCACATCTATTCGTTCGGCTACATGAAGGGCGAGCGGGGCTTCCAGCGCTACTACGCCTTCCTGTCGTTGTTCACGATGAGCATGATGGGGCTGGTCGTCGCCACGAACATCTTCCAGATGTACCTCTTCTGGGAGCTGGTGGGTGTCAGCTCCTACCTGCTGATCGGATTCTACTACACGAAAAAGGAGGCGATCGCCGCCTCGAAGAAGGCCTTCATCGTAACGCGTTTCGCCGATCTGGGCTTTCTTGTCGGCATCCTCTTCTACGGCTACTACGCCGGCACGTTCTCCTTCACGCCCGACGCGAAGTTACTCGTCGCCGCGGGCGGCATGATCCCGCTGGCCCTGGGGCTGATGTTCATCGGCGGCGCGGGCAAGAGCGCCATGTTCCCGCTGCACATCTGGCTGCCCGACGCCATGGAGGGCCCGACGCCCGTCTCGGCGCTGATCCATGCCGCGACGATGGTCGTCGCGGGCGTCTATCTGGTGGCGCGCATGTTCCCGCTCTTCGTCGGCTATGCCCCCGAGGTGCTGCACTGGACGGCCTATATCGGTGCCTTCACGGCACTCTACGCCGCCGTGGTGGCCTGCGTACAGAGCGATATCAAGCGCGTGCTGGCCTTCAGCACCATCTCGCAGATCGGCTTCATGATCGTCTCGCTGGGCGTCTGCACCTCGACGGACCCCCATGCGGGCGGACTGGGCTACATGGCCTCGATGTTCCACCTCTTCACGCACGCCCTGTTCAAGGCGCTGCTCTTCCTCGGCGCCGGAGCCATCATCCATGCCGTGCACTCGAACGAGATGTCGGCCATGGGCGGCCTGCGGCGTTACATGCCTCTGACGCATGCGACGTTCCTCGTGGCGTGTCTCGCCATCGCGGGCATCTGGCCCTTGAGCGGCTTCTTCTCCAAGGACGAGATACTCACGGCCTGCTTCGCCTTCAGCCCCGTCATGGGGTGGGTGATGACTGCCATAGCGGGACTTACGGCCTTCTACATGTTCCGTCTTTACTACAACATCTTCTGGGGCCGCGAGAACCGCGAACTCCACGCCGCGCATACGCCCCATGAGGCGCCGTGGACGATGACCCTGCCGCTGCTCATCCTGGCTGCCGCCACGCTCGCAGCGGGCTGGATCCCCTTCGGCCGGGGCATTTCGAGCAACGGCGAGGCCTATACGATCCATATCGACTGGTCGGTAGCCGGCATAAGCCTCTGCGTCGCCGCCGCGGGCATCGCGCTGGCAACGTGGATGTATGCCCGGGAGAAGCAGCCCGAGGCCGACCGCCTGGCCGAGACCTTCAGCGGCCTGCACCGCGCGGCCTACCACCGTTTCTATATCGACGAGGTCTACCAGTTCATCACCCACCGCGTGATCTTCGCCTGCATCTCGACGCCGATCGCCTGGTTCGACCGCCACGTTGTGGACGGAGTGATGAACCTGCTGGCCACGGCGATCCACGGCGCGGCCTATGCCGTCCGCGAAATGCAGAGCGGCAGTGTCCAGCGCTACTGCATCTGGATGCTGTGCGGCGCCCTGGGACTGACGATTCTCGTTCTCATCATCTGTTAATTCGACGGTACTATGAATATCTTGTTCCTGTTTCCCCTCATCCCGCTGTTGATGATGCTGGGACTCTGGATCTCCCGCTCGACGCGGCAGATCCATGCCGTGATGGTCGCGGGATCCTCTTTGCTGCTGTTGCTGGCCGTGGTGCTCGTTTTCCGGTTCCTTGCCCTTCGGGAGGCGGGTGAGACGGAGGCCATGCTCTTTACCGCAAGCCACATGTGGTATGCGCCGCTCAACATCCACTTCGCCGTCGGCGTGGACGGAATCTCGGTGGCGATGCTGCTGCTCTCGGCCATCATCGTCTTCACGGGCACCTTCGCCTCGTGGCAGCTTAAGAACGACGTCAAGGAGTATTTCCTCTGGTTCTCGCTGTTGAGCGTCGGGGTCTTCGGATTCTTCATCTCGGTGGATCTCTTCACGATGTTCCTCTTCTACGAGGTGGCGCTCATCCCGATGTACCTGTTGATCGGCGTCTGGGGCAGCGGCCGCAAGGAGTATTCGGCCATGAAGCTGACGCTGATGCTCATGGGTGGCTCGGCCTTCCTGCTGATCGGCATCCTGGGCATCTACTTCGGCTCGGGAGCCCAGACGATGAACCTGCTCGAGATCGCCGCGCTGCACAACATCCCCCTCGCCGAGCAGCGGATCTGGTTCCCGCTCGTCTTCATCGGCTTCGGCGTGCTGGGCGCTCTCTTCCCGTTCCACACCTGGAGCCCCGACGGACATGCTTCGGCCCCGACGGCCGTCTCGATGCTCCACGCCGGCGTGCTGATGAAGCTCGGCGGCTACGGATGTTTCCGCGTGGCGATGTTCCTGCTGCCCGATGCGGCGCATGAATTGAGCTGGATCTTCATCGTGCTGACGACCATTTCGGTGGTCTACGGCGCCTTCTCCGCCTGCGTGCAGACCGACCTGAAGTACATCAACGCCTACTCCTCCGTGTCGCACTGCGGACTGGTGCTCTTCGCCCTGCTGATGATGAACGAGACGGCCGCCACGGGCGCCGTGCTGCAGATGTTGAGCCACGGCCTGATGACGGCGCTCTTCTTCGCGCTGATCGGTATGATCTACGGACGCACGCATACGCGCGACATCCGCCAGTTGAGCGGTCTGATGAAGATCATGCCCTTCCTGGCCGTAGGCTATGTCATCGCCGGCCTGGCAAACCTCGGACTTCCGGGCTTGAGCGGCTTCGTGGCCGAGATGACGATCTTCAACGGTGCCTTCATGCATGCCGATACGTTCCATCGCGTGGTTACGATCATCGCCTGCACGTCGATCGTCATCACGGCGGTCTACATCCTGCGCGTCGTGGGGCGCATCCTTTACGGGACGTGCACGAACCCCGAGCACCTGAAGCTCTCGGATGCCTCGTGGGACGAGCGCTTTTCGGTCATCTGTCTGATCGTCGCCGTGGCGGGCATGGGCCTGGCTCCCCTCTGGGTGAGCGACCTGGTGCGCGGCGGTGTCGGGACGGTCATTACGCAACTTATGAACTAAACGGCTATGGACTATACGAATCTGTTTCCGTACATGCAGGCCGAGATCACGCTCATCGCGGTGATCGTCCTGGTTTTTCTGTTCGATCTTTTTGCCGGCGATCGTGCACGGCGCCGCTTCCCGGCCTTTGTCGGAGGGCTGCTGCTCGTGCAGCTGCTCGTGAACATCCTGCCGCACGGTGCGGGCGAACTCTTCGGCGGCATGTTCCGCTACGAGGCGATGCACGGCATCGTCAAGAGCATCCTCACGGTCGGCACGCTGCTTGTCTGCCTGCAGGCGACCACCTGGCTTCGCCGCGAGGATACGCGGCACAAACAGGGCGAGTTCTACATCCTCACGCTCTCGACGCTGCTGGGCATGTTCTTCATGATCGGCGCGGGCAATTTCCTGATGTTCTTCCTCGGACTCGAGCTGGCCTCGGTGCCGATGGCCTGTCTGGTGGCCTTCGACAAGTACAAGGGCCATTCGGCCGAGGCGGGGGCCAAATACATACTCTGCGCCCTGTTCGCCAGCGGTCTGATGCTCTACGGCGTCTCGTTCCTCTACGGTACGACCGGCACGCTCTATTTCGATGATGTGGCGCAGCGGCTCGACGGCTCTCCGCTCGAGGTCATGGCGCTGGTTTTCTTCTTTGCGGGCCTGGCCTTCAAGATCTCGCTCGTGCCGTTCCACCTCTGGACGGCCGACACCTACCAGGGAGCTCCCACGGCCGTTACGGCCTATCTTTCGGTGGTGTCGAAGGGTGCTGCGGCCTTCACGCTCATGACGATTCTCATCAAGGTCTTCGGCCCGATGATCGCTTCGTGGCAGACGGTGCTCTATGTCGTTACGGTGTTGAGCATCACGGTGGCAAACCTCTTTGCCATCCGGCAGAAGAACCTCAAGCGCTTCTTTGCCTTCTCGTCGATCTCGCAGGCCGGATACATCATGCTGGCCGTCATCGGCGGCAGCGCCTTCGGCATGACCTCGCTGGTTTTCTATGTGCTGGTCTATCTGGCTGCCAATCTGGCGGCTTTCGGCGTGATCGCCGCCGTCGAGCAGCACAGCGGCAAGGTGTGCATCGAGGATTACAACGGGCTCTACCGTACGAATCCCCGTCTGACGCTGGTCATGACCCTGGCACTCTTCTCGCTGGCGGGCATTCCGCCCTTTGCGGGCTTCTTCTCGAAGTTCTTCGTCTTCGCGGCGGCCTTCCGCGACGGGTTCCACCTGCTGGTCTTCATCGCCCTGCTCAATACGGTTATTTCACTGTATTACTATCTGTTGGTAGTCAAGGCGATGTATATTACCCCTTCGGAACACCCGATACCGGCCTTCCGCAGTGATCGCGGCATCCGCATCAGCCTTGCCTGCTGTCTGGCGGGCGTATTGTTGCTGGGCGTGGTGAGCGCAGTCTACGACGGAATCAATGCGTTCGCTTTCGGGCTCTGAAAGCGGTCCCGAACCGAACTGCGGCGCGGTCGAAAGGCTGCGCCGCAGTTCTTTTGTGCCGAAAGCGCATTTTCCCCGGTCTTGTGGTCCGATTTCCGGGAATATGTCGTGATTTGCGGTTTTTGCCTTATCTTTGTCGCCCTATGAAACATCCGAACGAGACAAAATCCTTTTTTTTCACTCCGAACTGTTCCGGAGAGCGGCGAACGTACGGACGGATCATTCTGGCCGGAAGCCTCTTTACGCTTCTCTTCGCCCTTGTGAGTCGCGGATTCTATCATCCCGACGAACATTACCAGATCCTCGAGTATGCCCATCTGAAACTGTTCGGAGCGGCATCGACCGATTATCTTCCGTGGGAGTATCACGCCATGATGCGTCCGGGTCTGCAACCCTTCATCGCCTGGGTGCTGGGGCGTGGCCTTTTGGCGGCAGGGCTCTATTCGCCCTTTGCGCTGGTTGCGCTGCTGCAGCTGTTGAGCGGCGTTTTCTCGCTTTTCTCGCTCTGCATGCTGTTCCGGGCCGTCTATGATGAGCTGGGTACGGCGTGCCGGCGGAGATGGTTTCTCTATGTCGGATTATTTCTCTGCTTCGAGGTTTACCTGCATGTCCATTTCACGGCAGAGATGGCTGCGGGAAATCTCCTGGTGCTCCTTGCAGCCCGGACTTTGCGGCTGCATCGTACGGCACCGGCCTCCGAATTCCGCTCCGGCATGCTCCTCGGACTGCTGGCCGGACTGACTTTCGCCGTGCGTTATCAGGCGGGATTCGCCCTGGCGGGATACGGCCTCTGGCTGCTCTGCTACCATCGGCGCTGGAGGCTCTTTGCGGGGATGGTGCCGGGTGTTCTGCTGGCATTGGCCATAGGTTTGCTGACCGATTACTGGTTCTACGGCGAATGGACCGTCGTGCCGTACAATTACCTTGAGGAGAATATCCTGAATGCGCACATGGACGAGTTCGGCGTCTCTCCGTGGTGGTTTTACTTTACGGAATCGCTCCGCGAGAGCGGTTATCTCTTCGGAGCTTTGATGCTGGCGGCAACAGCGTGGTTTTTCGTCCGGCATCCGAAAAGCCCGGTTACCTGGATGCTCTTGCCGTTTATTTTCGTCCATTTTCTGCTCGGACACAAGGAGGTGCGCTTCTTCTTCCCGGTGCTCTTCTTTGCTCCCTATCTGCTCCTGTCGTTCGCCGGTGCGCTCCCGCAACGGCTTTTTGCAGGACGGGGATGGCGCTGGGCGGTGGGTGTGGCAGCCTTCGCCAATCTCTGCGTCTGCGTCTATATCCTGGGTACCGGACGTGAAAATACGGCCTTCTACCGCATGATACACTCCTATTGCGCAGGAAAAGGCGAGGTCGTGGCGCTGGATTGCACCGGCGACTGGAATCTTTACTCCTATCTGCAGCTGGTCAAGAAGCGCTGCATGGTGGATGCCTGCTTCTATATGCCCCGGAATTTCCGTCTGCAACATGCGGATTCACCGCAGCAACTCGAGCGGACGGCCCGTGAACTGGCGGCATCCGGCCGTCAGGTGGTGATCCTTTCGGGCGATCCCGACTATGCGGAGCATACGGCACTTGCCGTTCGAAAAATGGAGTGGAATCCCTATCCGCGGTGGATCCGCCGCTGGTTCAACTTCAACAACTGGACGCGTTTCCCGGTACGGAACAAGAACGCATACGAAGTGTGCGCTCCAGCTCCAGCAGCCGCACCTTGATATCGAGACCTCCGGCATAGCCGGTCAGGGCACCCGAGGCCCCGATGACGCGGTGGCACGGAACGACGATGGGCAGCGGGTTGCGGTTGTTCGCCTGCCCGACGGCCCGTGAGGCCCGAGGATGTCCGATCTGCCGGGCAATCTCGCCGTAAGAGCGTGTCTCGCCGTAGGGAATCTCTTTCAGTGCGTTCCAGACCGCCTGCTGGAAAGGGGTGCCTGCGGCAGCTGTCGGAACGGTGAATGCGTGGCGGCGGCCTGCGAAATACTCTCCGATCTCACGCGCAGCCTGCGACAACAATTCCCGGGCTGCGCGCTCCTTTTGTGCCGGCTCCTCGTTTTCGTGCGTCTCCGCACCGGACCGGCCCTTTTTCGGCGCGGGCATCATCCTCCCGTCCGCTTCTCGGCCGAAGCGGATGGCTGTCAGGGCCCTCCCGTCGCATAGAAGGGTCAGCGGCCCGCAGGGCGTCGTAATCTCCTTGCTGTAAAGAGCCATCAGAGGTGTTCGAGCGTGTAGTCGATCATCTTCTGGCGGACGTTGTGCGTGTCGTCGGGCATCATCGAGTGGTTCTGGTCCGGATAGACCATCATGTCGTACTGCTTGCCCGCGCGGTTGAGCGCCCGGGCCATCTCGATCGTATTCTGGAAGTGTACGTTGTCGTCCGCCGTGCCGTGGATCAGCAACAGGCGCGTCTTCCCGTCGTCGAGCATGCGTGCGAAGTGGATCGGCGAATTTTCGTCGTATCCCGCGGCATTGTACTGCGGGAGGTTGTTGTAGATTTCGGTGTAGATCGTGTCGTAGTAGCGCCACGATGTTACGGGGGCCACGGCGATGGCCATGCGGAAGAGGCCGAGTCCCTTCAGGGCGCAGCTCGTGGCCATGAAGCCGCCGTACGACCATCCGTAGATGCCGATGCGTGCCGGGTCGATCCAGGGCTGCGCCGCCATATGGCGGGCCAGCGAGAGCTGATCCTCGACCTCCAGGGCGCCCAGACGTCCGTAGGTCTGCTTCTTGAAGCGCTCGCCGCGGAAGCCCGTACCGCGGCCGTCTGCCGAGACTACGATGTATCCCTTGTCGACCAGCGCATCCTCCCAGTCGAGCGACCAGCGGTCGGCGACCTGTTGCGAACCGGGACCCGAGTACTGCGTCAGCAGCACGGGATAACGCTTCGAGGGGTTGAAGTCGCGCGGCTTTACGATGTAGGCATTGAGCGTGTCGCCGCGTTCGGTCGTGAAGGTGAAGAATTCCTTGACGGGGCGTCGCGTGGCAGCGAGCTCCTCGCGCAGGGCGCGGCTGTCGGCCAGCGTGCGGACCGGCGTGCCTTCGGCATCGCAGATCTCCACACGGTTGGGGGTCGTGGCGTTCGAGAAGGTCGTGATGCAGTATTTCATGCCGCGGCTCGGGGCCACGGTATAATACCCTTCGCCCGTTGTCAGGCGGCGCTTCTCCTTGCCGTCGAGCCGCACGCTGTAGAGGTTGCGGCGCAGGGGCGAGGTCTCCGTCGAGAGGTACCAGACCCGTTTGCCGTCGGTGCCGACGACGGCGGTTACCTCCCACGGGCCCTTGGTTACCTGGGCGAGGAACCCGCGGCGAATGCTGTAGAGATAGAGGTGCATGTATCCCGTATGACTCTCCTGACGGACCAGGAAGCGGTCCTTGTCCACGAAGGTGATCGTCGCGTCGTCCACCCGCTCGACATACTGCTGCGAACGCTCCTCGTAAATCACGCGCTGGGCGCCGTGCGGTTCGCAGAGGACGACTTCGAAGGTGTTCTGGCGCCGGTTGAGGCGGTAGTACCACAGCCGTCCGTCGGGTGTGTACCCGATGCGGGGAATGTACTGGTCGGTTTCGCTGCCCGTGTCGATGCGGCGTTTTGCACCGCTTGCCAGGTCGGCGACCCAGAGCTCCACGACGGAGTTCTTCTCCCCGGCCTTGGGGTATTTGAACGAGTAGGCCGTGTTGTAGAGCTTGCCGTCGAAGCGCATCATCTCCATGAGCGGCACCTGGGTTTCATCGAAGCGCAGGAAGGCCAGCTGCGTGCCGTCGGGCGAGAAGGCATAGGCGCGCGTCGTGCCGAACTCCTCCTCGTAGACCCAGTCGGTCGTGCCGTTGATGATCGAATTCCAGGCGCCGTCGTCGGTCAGCCGGCGTGTTTTGCGGCTCTGGATGTCGTAGACGTAGAGGTCGTTGCGGTCGGAGTAGACGATCCGGCTTCCGTCGGGCGAGAACGAGGCGTCGCGCGGTGCCTCGGCCTCGGTCAGCACGGGCTGCACCCGTCCGTCGGCCACCAGCTGGTATTGCGTCGTGTAGGAGTGGCGGTAGATCGGATGGCGTCCCGAGGCGATGAGGATCATCCGCTCGTCGGGCGAGAAGCTGTAGTTGGTAATGACGAGGTTCGGCGCGGGGTTCGGGAGCAGCGATGCGCCCTGGCCGGCCGTGGCGTAGGCATATCGGCGGATGTCATTTGCCTCAAGGACGGTGTAGTGTTCGCCGTCGGCCATCGAGCGGATGCCGTAGACGCGTTCGTTCAATGAGTTGAGCCGGGCTATTTCGGCATATTCGTTTTGAGCCTGGGCTCCTGCCGCACAGAGCAGGGCGGCAGCCAGGACGGTTGCCTTGATGTTCATCGTTCGTATTGTTTTGTGCCGCCGCATCGGACGGCCGGTATGTTTTTTTCCGATCTGTCGGATGGATCAGATGTCCTCGACGTCGAAATCGTAGCCGAGCCGTTTGCCCGTTATGAACTTCGAGTTGTCCATCTTGGTGTTGAACTGATCCACCGTAACGCGCTTGTTGTCCTCGTAAGGGGGCATCAGCAGGTCGAAGTCCAGCGAGAAGGCGATGGCCGATTCGAGGATCGCAACCAGCGCATCGCGGTCGATCTCCGTGCGTCCGAACTCCATGGCCCGCATCGAGGTCTGCTGCTTGCCTTCTGCGAAGTAGTGGCGTTCGCGGTTGATGAAGATCCGTCCGATGAGGTATCCTTCGTCGGCGTTCCGGTTGAACTTGAACGAGTCGGAAAGGAAGTTGTAGATGTTGATGACGCCGCAGTAGGAGTTTTCGCGGTCTGCCTGCACATAGGGAGTCTGCCAGACCAGATGGTTGGCGTCGAACTCGAAGACATCGGTGTGCATCTGGAAGATCAGCAGGTCGTTGGCCACCTGCAGCTGGGCCTCGAACTTGCCGCGGTCGCGGTATTCGATGCGGACTCTGCGGTCGAGCTTTCCGTCCAGATCGTCGTCCATCTCCGATGCCATCTCCAGCAGCGTCTCCTTCAGCAGGTTGAATGCCCAGAACGTATTGTCGAAGACCTTTTGTTTGAGGGTGGATTTGCGGACGATCGTATCGAGGATCCGGTTCCGCAGGGGGACAGTTTCCATAGGGGAAGTGGGTGTGTTATTGAATGCGTATTTGGCGCCCTTTTTCGAGCGTTTCGTTCTTTTTGAGTCCGTTGAGCCGTTCTACCGAGCGCATGCGGATGCCGTACGACTGGGCGACCGAATAGGCCGTCTCGCCCTCGCGGCAGATATGATGGCGGGCGTTGCCCTCCCAGCGCTTCTTCTTGCGCTCGATATAGACCACCTCGCCCGGCAGCGGCTGGGCCTTCTTGTTTTTCAGGTCATTGAAACGGCGCAGATTGCGTGCCGAGATACGGAATTTCCCGCCGATGTTTTCGAACGTGTCCTTATCCTTGGCCAGGACGTAGTGTACGCCGTTGGTGGCATAGACGTTGTATCCTTCGTGTGCGTTGATCGTTACGCGGTAGTTGTCCGGGTCGATCATGGCGGTGGAGTGGCTTTCCACACTGCTTTGCGACGAGAACCAGTCTTCGGGGTCGCGCGACAGCCCGTAACGCTGGGCATAGAGTTTCTCCCCGTCGGGCCGGTCGAGCAGGTAGAGTTGGTTCTCCTCGATGATGCGCACCAGCCGCTGGGCATAGTCCGGCGCCGTGGCGTATCCTGCGGCCTTCAGACCCCGGGCCCAGCTTTTGTAGTCGTCCGAGGCGTAGGCGAAGAGCGAATCGTAGCGCGGCTGCGAATCGAGGAATTCGGCATGATCGAAATAGGAGGCCTCGACCGACGGATAGGCGCGGAAACACTCCCCCTTGGCATCGTCGTCGTGGTAGACCTTCTCGCCGCGCCAGTTGCTCTTGCACTTGATGCCGAAGTGGTTGTTCGAGCTCAAGGCCAGCACGCTGTTTCCCGAATCCGATTCGAGGATGCCCTGGGCCATGGTGATGCTTGCCGGAATGCCGTAGCGCTCCATCTGTTCCACGGCGATATGTTTGTAGCGGTCGATATACTCTTCGCGCGTCTGCCGGATCTGGGCCTGTCCTTCTCCGCAGAGCCCGAAAAGCAGGATTCCCGTAAGGGATATTGCAATTTTGGAAATATTCATTAACTTTGTTTAAAGTTTGAGGACAAAGATATAATATTCCACTGAAAATAGCAATTCAATACTAAAGTAGCCGAACCATGTTTACCGAAAATGCCAACCGGATTTTTGCCCGTGCCATCGAAGACTATCACCGCTGGGACGACGTGGATCATCCCGAAGAAAACCCCTTCGAGGCGGGTACGATCGATCATCTGCTCTATGCGAAGAATTGGATCGACACGGTGCAGTGGCATCTCGAAGATATTATCCGCGATCCGCAGATCGATCCTGTCGAGGCGTTGAAAATCAAGCGCCGGATCGACCGTTCGAATCAGGACCGCACCGATATGGTCGAATACATCGATTCCTATCTGCTGGAAAAGTACCGCGATGTCCGTCCGGCGGCCGACGCGCGTCTCAATACCGAGACGCCGGCGTGGGCTATCGACCGGCTGTCGATTCTGGCGTTGAAGATCTACCACATGACTGTCGAGGCCCGGCGTGCGGATGTGGATCCCGCACACCGCGAAGCCTGCGCCCGGAAGCTCGAGGTGCTGCTCACGCAGCAGACGGACCTTTCGCGGGCCATCGAGGAGCTGATCGAGGATATCGAGGCGGGCCGCAAGTACATGAAGACCTACAAGCAGATGAAGATGTACAACGATCCGGCGCTGAATCCTGTGCTTTATGCCCGGAAAAAGTAAAGACTCCCTGCCCCGGCATCTGCTGGTGTTCCGGACATCGGCCATGGGCGACGTCGCCATGCTGGTGCATGCCATCCGTGCGCTGAAGGAGGCCTATCCTGCGTTGCGGGTAACGATTGCCACGCAGGCGCTATTCCGACCCTTCTTCGCCGGGCTCGATGTCGAATTTCTGACCGTGGCCGTGAAGGGCCCCCACCACTCGCTCTACGGCATGTGGCGTCTGGCCGCTACGGCCCGGCGTCTGGGTGTAGATGCCGTGGCTGACGTCCACGGTACGTTGCGTTCGAAGACCTTTGGCCTGGCCATGCGCCTGCGGGGGGTCCGGGTGGCCGATATCTGGAAGGGACGCGACGAGAAGCGGGAGTTCATCCGCCACGGCGGTCGCGGGGTGGATCCCGTGCGGCATACCGTATTGCGTTATTGCGACGTTTTCCGGCAGTTCGGGTTCGTTTTCGACGATCCGCAGCCGGCCCGACCGGTCCGGCGTCCCAATCCCTTCGGTACGAAAACGGGCCGGTGGATCGGGTTCGCCCCCTTTTCCGCCCAGCGGGGCAAGACCTACCCCGAGGCTCCGGCACGGGAGGTCGTGCGTCTGTTGGCCGAACGTTACGACCGGGTTTTCATTCACGGCGGCGGAGGCGTGGAGGCAGGCTTCGCCCAGGAGATGGAGCGGGTGTATCCCAACGTTACGGCCGTTTACGGCAAGGTGCGGCTCGCCGGGGAGATGGACCTGATCTCGCACCTGGACTGCGTTGTGTCGATGGATTCGCTGGTCATGCACCTGGCCTCGCTTGTGGCGACCCCTGTCGTTTCGGTCTGGGGAGCCACGCATCCCGGATTGGGTTTCCTCGGATACGGCTGTTCCGAAGAGCATGCCGTGCAGGCCGACATGGATTGTCGTCCCTGCTCGGTTTTCGGCAATCGCCCCTGCCGTTACGGAGATTACAGGTGCATTGCCTCCGTGCCTCCCGAGCGGATTGTCGCCGAGGTCGAGCGGGTGCTTGCCGAGCGCGAATAGGAGAAAACGCCGATTGCAGCAAATGGAATAAACCCCGGATCGCCAGGTGCGGTCCGGGGTTTTGCATCTCTTGCGTGCGGCCTTCCGGCCGGATTCTACCGCTTGAGAACGACGATGCCGTTCGGTACGGAGCGTTCGCCTTCGTGATCGTAGCGCCGGTTGTCGGTAGGGTGGTTCAGGACGCCTTCCTGCCGGGTCCAGAGCGATGAAGATCCGCCGCCGTCGAGATTCAGCGCTTCGGTCAGCCCCAGCTGCCGGGCGATGTAGGCCGTCTCGGCGACGGTCGTTCCGGCGGCATGTTCCTCGGACCGGCCGTCGATGACCAGCAGCACGACCCGGCCGTCGGAGCGGGTGCCGACGACCGAACGGGGATGACGGCGCGTGAAGATCACGTCCTGCGTGTCGTATGTGAGCTCTTTTCCTTCGTGGACGAGCATCGGCCCGGCAGCGAGTGCCTGCCGGTAACGGCGGGCGATGCGTGCGTAGTCGGCCGAATCGCAGGGGAAGACCTCGACGCGGTTGTCCTTGCGGCCGCGGGCGGCCACGACGCCGTTCGACAGGGGGGAGTTGTGCATCGTGCCCCGGTTTACGACCTTCCCGTCGGAGAGGGTGAAGGTGATCGGATCGACCTCCCGCATGTTGAAGTAACTGCCGTTGATGGCCGCCTCGGCTCCGGCCTCCTGCCCGATGCGGCTCGGGATGCGGCCGCGCCCGTCTACCTGCACCACGCGGGTCGCAAAGGCCCGCTCGGGGTAGATGACCAGCGCCAGATGTTGCGGGGCGCCGAAGAGTTCGACCTGTGCCGTGCGGGCCTCGGCACCGTTGCCCAGCGGCGTCGTCTGCCAGCGGGCCGTGGCCAGCGCCACCGAATCCCTGACGCTCTGTGCTGCGGCCGGAAGCGACAGCAGCAGGAGCAACACTGCTGTGAGATAACGTTTCATGTCGTTGTGTCTATTCGTTGTTTTTATCTTTCAGGTAGGCATCGATGGCGCGTGCGGCGGTGCGTCCCGCCCCCATGGCGAGGATCACCGTGGCGGCTCCCGTTACGGCATCGCCTCCGGCAAAGACGCCCGGGCGGGTGGTGGCGCCTTCGGCATCGGCCGTGATGCAGCCCCGGCGGTTGGTCTCCAGCCCTTCGGTCGTCGAGGCGATGAGCGGATTGGGCGAGGTGCCGAGGGCCATGATGACCACGTCGCACTCCAGATCGAACTCCGAGCCGGGCTTCACGACCGGCGACCGGCGGCCGCTCTCGTCCGGCTCGCCGAGTTCCATCTCCACGCAGCGCAGGCCGCGGACCCACCCGCGCTCATCGCCGAGGACCTCGACCGGATTGGTGAGCATCCGGAAACGGATACCCTCTTCGCGGGCGTGGTGTACCTCTTCGGCGCGTGCCGGGAGCTCCTTTTCGGAGCGGCGGTAGATGATCGTCGCCTCGGCACCGAGACGTTTGGCCGTGCGCACGGCATCCATGGCGACGTTGCCGCCGCCGACTACGGCCACCCGTTTCCCGACGTAGATCGGCGTATCGTAGCTGCTGTCGTAGGCGTGCATGAGGTTCGTGCGCGTCAGGAACTCGTTGGCCGAGACCACGCCGTTGAGATTTTCGCCCGGAATGCCCATGAAGCGCGGCAGCCCGGCTCCCGAGCCGATGAATACCGCCTCATACCCCTCGTCGTCCATCAGCGAGTCGATTGTTACGGTGCGTCCCACGACCACGTCGGTCTCGATCCGTACGCCGAGGCGCTTCACCTCCTCGATCTCGCGGGCGACGATCCGCTCCTTCGGGAGACGGAACTCCGGAATGCCGTAAACCAGCACGCCGCCGACCTTGTGCAGTGCCTCGAAGATCGTAACCTCGTAGCCGGCCTTTGCCAGGTCGCTTGCGCAGGCCAGGCCCGCCGGGCCGCTGCCGATGACGGCGACCTTGTGGCCGTTGCAGGCGGGCAGCTCCGTTGCGGGGGTCTGGTCCGCATGTTCGAGTTTCCAGTCGCCGACGAAGCGTTCGAGCTTCCCGATGGCCACGGCTTCGCCCTTGATGCCGAGGATGCAGGCCCCTTCGCACTGGGTCTCCTGGGGGCATACGCGGCCGCAAATCGAGGGCAGCGAACTGTCGCGGGCGATAACCGCCGCGGCTTCGGCGATGCGGCCCTCATGCAGGGCTGCGATGAATTCGGGAATCGAGATCCCCACGGGACAGGCCTCGACGCAGCGGGGTTTCTTGCAGTGGAGGCATCGCGAAGCCTCGAGTACGGCCTCTTCGGCATTGTATCCGTAGCACACCTCCTCGAAGTTGGCGGCCCGGAGTGCCGGATCCTGTTCGCGCACCGGCACGCGCGGTATTTTGTTAGCCATGGTCTATTTGTCCAATCCGATTTTACATACATGTCCGGCCTCGCGCTCGGCCTCGATGGCTGCGGCGCGCTGCTCCTGCGTGCGGTACATGCCCTGACGGCGCATCGCCTCGTCGAAATCGACTTCGTGGCCGTCGAACTCGGGCCCTTCGACGCAGGTGAAGCGGGTTTTCCCGCCTACCGTAACGCGGCAGGCGCCGCACATGCCCGTACCGTCCACCATGAGCGTGTTGAGCGATACGGTGGTTTTCAGTTCGTATTTTTTGGTGGTGAGGGCCACGAACTTCATCATGACCATCGGGCCGATGGCCACGCACTCGTCGTAATGGTTCCCCTCGGCGATAAGCTGCTCGAGCAACTGGGTTACCAGACCGTGGAATCCCTCCGATCCGTCGTCTGTCGCGATATGGAGGTTACCGGCTACGGCGCGCATCGGCTCCGTATAGATGAGCATGTCGCGGGTCTTTGCGCCGATGATGACATCCGCCTCGACGCCGTGCTCGTGGAGCCACTTCACCTGAGGGTAAACCGGAGCTGTTCCGACGCCTCCGGCAATGAAGATGAACCGTTTGCCGCGCAGCTCCTCGGGCGGTGCGGCGACGAAGGCCGAGGGGTGTCCCAGCGGCCCTGCGAAGTCGGCGAGGGCCGCTCCCGCTTCGAGCGCGCAGATTTTGCGGGTCGAGGCTCCGATGGTCTGTATGACGATCGTTACGCTGCCCTGTTCGGCGTCGTAGTCCGAGATGGTGAGGGGAATGCGTTCGCCATGTTCGTCGGCACGGACGATGACGAACTGTCCGGGCCGGGCCGCGCGGGCAACACGGGGGGCGAGGATCTTCATCAGCCAGATGTTCTCGGCCAGGGCCCTTTTTTCAAGAATGGGGTACATGTTTTTCGTATCGTTTCGGTTTGTCGTGTCAATCTTCTATGACGGCCGTGGTGCGGATGCGGCGCATCGGACGCATCGGGTCGTTCGTGATGAGCAGCAGAAAGCTGCTTTGGGCGCCGTATGCGGCTTCGCGGGGATCGAGCAGCACTTCGATCTCGCGGGAGCCTCCTGCGGGAATTTCCGTGCCGGCCTCGAGCGAGACGGCGAGCGCCTTGCCGCATTCCACGGCGCGGACGACCAGTGCTCCGCGACCCGTGTTCGTGAGTGTGAAGCGGAGAGTCTGGATCGGAGCGCCGTGCTTCACGGTCCCGAATTTCAGGACGTTGGCCGATACTTCGCTGCGGGGAGCCCGGCTTTCGGGCATATCGGCGGGGTTGTCGGCAACGATTCCGTGTGCGACGATCGTTGTCCCGCGGCTCTTTCCGTTGACGAAGAGTTCGAGAGCGTCGCGCAGAGTCCCGTATCGGGGTTTGTCGGCCGATACGAGATATGCGAGGTTGATTTCGCCGCGGGCTCCGGCTTCGAGGCGTTTCGGGAACCCGGTTTGCAGCAGGCCGCTTCGGATTTCCGGGTCGGGACGCAGGTCGAGATCGATGGGACGATCCGAGGTGTTGATGCAGCCGATGGCCGACTGCATGTTCACGCCGGGATATATATAGGTGAAGGCGCAGAGCGTGGAGGTGAGACGCAGTCCGTTTCCCGCATCCACGGGGTATAGTTCCTCGATGCTTTTTTTGCGGGGGACGACGCTGCCCCGAATGGAAATCGTGGCGATCCGTTTGCGGTCGGAGTCGTAGATCCACAGATCCTTTTCGAAGGATCCGGGCCGGTTCGTCGGGTCGAAACGCACGACGATCTGCGTTTCGGCGCCCGGAAGCACGGGCTTTCGGGAGAAACTGGGTACGGTGCAGCCGCACGAGGAGGTAACATCGAGGATTACCAGCGGACGATCCGAGACGTTGCGCCCGGTGAAGGTGTGGTCCACAGGTCCGTCGGCCTCCTCGATGGCGCCGAAGTCCCATACGGCGGGTTCGAACGCCAGCCGGTTTTGGGCCGGGGCGAAGGAAACGCTTAATATGCAGATAATGAAAGAAATTATGTCTTTTGGCTTCATTTCGAATCGGTCTTGTATTGATGCAAAGGTACATTTTTTCGTAAAAAAACGCGCAATAATTTTGCGGGAATGAATTTTTGCTGTATATTTGCACACCGAAAACGGATAACACCGGGTTTCGAAAAGCCTGAATAGCTCAGTTGGTTAGAGCACATGACTGTTAATCATGGGGTCCTAGGTTCAAGTCCTTGTTCAGGCGCAGATGCGCGAGGGTTGCGTAAAGGTTCTTTTCAAAACGCCTGCAAACGGCCGATTCGAGGAGTGAAGATTTCCGGACGGAAATTTGGAGTTCCGAAAAAAAGAGTTACCTTTGCAGTCCCGAGCCATTTTTAGGGGAGCTTAGCTCAGCTGGTTCAGAGCGTCTGCCTTACAAGCAGAGGGTCGGGGGTTCGAATCCCTCAGCTCCCACGATTTTCGATTGACGACTTGCCGAAATGCAGGTCGTTTTTTGTTGTCGGGCTCCGGTGCAGCCTCTTTGCCGGGCATTCGGAGCGGTCATGCCAGCGAATTGAAAAAACGATCGGGTTGCAGCGCATAAAATGCACCGGGGGCTTGCGGCAATGATTTATTTGTTCTATATTTGCACCCGCAAAAGCACCAAGGGGAGCTTAGCTCAGCTGGTTCAGAGCGTCTGCCTTACAAGCAGAGGGTCGGGGGTTCGAATCCCTCAGCTCCCACAAATTAATTAACGACTTACGGAACCGTGAGTCGTTTTTTTGTTTGTGTATCGCTTCCTATCGTTTGTAGAATGTTATTACCGCTTCTGCGCACGGACATGCGGCAGATTTTTCCGAATAGGCGAAAAAAAACGGCGGGTCAAATGACGACCCGCCGTTTTGGCTTCTCATACGCCTCTTATGTGCTCATGCGCTTCGATCCCGGAAGAGGGGCCGTGCGCTACTTGAGGCCCTTCAGACACTCCGTAACGTTCCTTTCGATCCGTTGCAGGATGGTTCCCGTATCAGCGGCGTCGGCAGCCTTGACGAACTTCTCGCCGGTGATCTTCTCATAGAGCTCGACATATCGGTCGGTGATGCCGGCAACGATCTGAGGGGTCATTTCGGGAACCTGCTGTCCGGCTTGTCCCTGAAATCCGTTGGCCATGAGCCACTCCCGGACGAACTCCTTCGAGAGCTGCTTCTGGCGCTCGCCCCGGGCGAGCCGCTCCTCGTATCCTTCGGCATAGAAGTAACGCGACGAGTCGGGGGTGTGGATCTCGTCCATGAGGTAGATGACACCATCCTTCTTTCCGAACTCGTATTTCGTATCCACGAGAATCAAGCCCATCTTGGCGGCGATCTCACAGCCCCGTTGGTAGATGGCTCGTGTATACTTTTCGAGTTGCTCGTACTCTTCGCGGCTTACAAGTCCCGATGCGATGATCTCCTCCTTTGAAATGTCTTCGTCGTGGCCTTCGGCGGCCTTCGAGGTCGGGGTGATGATCGGTTCGGGGAATTTCTGGTTCTCCACCATCCCTTCGGGCATCTCCACGCCGCAGATGGTCCTTTTGCCGGCCTTGTACTCTCTCCAGGCGTGGCCCGAGAGGTAGCCGCGGATGACCATCTCCACCTTGAATGGTTCGCACTTGCGGCCCACGGTGACCATCGGGTCGGGTACGGCCAGCTTCCAGTTCGGGAGAATGTCCGTGGTGGCATCGAGGAATTTGGCGGCGATCTGATTCAGAACCTGGCCCTTGTAGGGAATACCCTCGGGCAGGACGACGTCGAAAGCCGAGATCCGGTCGGTTACGACCATGACGAGGTATTTGTCGTCGATGTCGTAGACGTCGCGGACTTTTCCCACATATTTGCTTTTCTGGCCTTCGAAGGTGAAATCGGTACGAGTAATGGCGTTCATGATGTTTGCAGGTTTATCGATTGCAAAGATACTGTTTTTGTCTGAAAATGGAACTTCCCGGCCCCTTTATGTTTTCCCGCATTTCCCGCAGCAAAATTGGATGCGGATGCAGGAATCATCCGGAACCGGGCTCCGTTTGCTGGATTTCCACTTCGGCTGGCCATGATGAACATATGGAAGTATGGATAGTTCAATAGTCGAATTCTCGTTTTGTGATATATGTAGAATCGGTGCTTTCTAGGCCGGCTATCCGATGCGAGATGGTGTTATAGATGATTGATATACTGTATTTTGATTTGATGGGCGATGCCGCAAAATAACACGCTGTAAAGAAGTTGGAAAACGTTTTTTGATGCTCTTTTTCAGGGGTTTATTTTTGGGGAAAATGTAAAATGAGGGTTCGAAGTTTGAATTTGGAAGATTCTTTCCCTGCTCCGGATCGGAAATGTATCTAGGAAGAATAAGATCTTTTTATGTCATGTTTTAGCGCTTTTTCAAGAGCTCTTTTCTGGATTCAAAGTGCTGTTTGCCCGATAAGGTTTGCTTTTCGGCTTTATGCTGTCGGATGCATCCGACCCAATCCGGTGCAATTTCAATCGAGACAATCCACACAACCTGCATGGAACAGTACAGCAGAATTTGCATGGGAAACGAAAACTGCGTTTCGGCAGGAAACAGCTAATTGTACGTTGCCAAAGGGACGAATGCATTGACGATTAACATCAAGGCTTCCATTTCTCGTTGCCGGCGTATATATCCGAGGTGTTTCCAGGCGATCAGAATTAAGAGTACGTTGACACTGAACAATGTTCAAACGATTGGCCTCGGTTTGATAACAGCTGCCTCCGGTTGCGAGTAAGCCAGATAGCAGGAACTTGTCCGTTTATCGGCAGTGTGAAAACCGATAGGCATCTATTTTAGATACTCTTTTAATAGATTCTTTGAATTCTCTCTTAGTTTATGAAAATTATTTTGATGCTAATTTTTCTGATTGGCAAATTGTTTGTCGTTTACCTATCATTCCGACGGAGGAGATCGGTAAAGTACAGGTACAGGTAACACTGAAAAAGAACGTCTAACTTAAAACCGCAATTTGTTATGAGAAGTATCACAACATTTGATCTGCAGTATGCACACCGTTTCTACGGTTTTCAAGGAGAGGCTCAGTATCTCCACGGCCACACGGGACAGTTAACCATCGAGGTGGAGGATAGCATCGAGGCGGGCGTAAACATGGTTTACCCCTGCAACGAGATTCAGAAGGTAGCGTGGAACGTGCTCCGGAATTTCGACTATGCGCTGATTTTGCGGAGGATGATCCGCTGCTGCCGGCCATTCTGGACGTCTACGAGAAGCAGGGCATCCGCAACGGACACCCGCAGAACAAGATGAAGGGCCCGGCCTTCAAAACGGAGCTGGCCACGGCCTATCCCGATTGCCGCCTGGTAGTCACGAAGGAGATGCTGACGGTTGAGGGGATGATCAAGATTGTCTACGACCTGCTGAAGGGTTGATAGGTAACCATTACGCTGTCGCCAATCAGACTTTCGAAATCGAGCCTCACAGCAGGCCTCGGGACGCATGCCACCAGAAGGAGCATGGCGGCAACGGTAGTAAGTAATCTATCATAGACAAACGTATCATATTTTGCCTAAAGGTAGGCTTTTCCACCTGAAAGGGCAAATTACGCCGCGAACGAGGACTTTTTTGGAAAAAATTTCCTATATTCATGCCCGAAAAGTATGCGGTGCGGGCTGCGGACAAGCGCCGCCGGAAAGCGAAACTAAATCATTGGAACGATATGCCACTGTTGATTATTATCGCCATCGTCGTAGTGCTCGGCTTGTGGGTTGCCGGCATATACAACCGTCTGGTAAAATTGCGCAACAACCGTGAGAACGCCTTTGCCGACATTGATGTACAACTCAAGCAGCGCCACGACCTCATACCCCAGCTGGTATCGACCGTCAAGGGATATGCTGCCCACGAGAAGGAGACGCTCGACAGGGTGATCTCGGCACGCAACAGCGCTGTAAACGCTACCTCGATCAACGACAAGATCGTCGCTGAAAACGCCCTCACGTCGGCCTTGTCGGGCTTACGCGTCACCCTTGAGGCCTACCCCGACCTGAAGGCCAATCAGAGCTTCCTGCAGCTGCAGGAGGAGATCTCCGATGTTGAGAACAAGCTAGCAGCCGCACGCCGTTACTTCAACTCGGCCACGCGCGAGCTCAACAACGCTGTCGAGACTTTCCCGTCGAACATCTTTGCCGGCATGTTCGGCTTCGGCAAGGAGATGATGTTCGACTTGGGCGACCAGCGTCCTGCTATCGACAAGGCCCCCGAGATCAAGTTCTGAGTTGCACGATGGAGTACGTCGGCATACAGACTCAGAAGAGCCGCAACGATGCTCGGTCCATCGTCCTGATACTCATGTTCCCGTGCCTCGTAGTGGGTATGGTATACCTCTTCTGCCTCATAATCGCGTGGCTGCAGTCGGCGCCGGAGAGCGAGTCGCTGCTATCTGTGGCAAACGTCATGTTCGCCGAATGTGCGCCCTACGCTCTGGGCGGTACGTTGGTGTGGTTTGTCATAGCATACTTCGCCAACACGCAGATCATAAAGTCGTCGACGGGCGCGAAGCCCCTCGAGCGCAGGGAGTGCAAGCGTGTATACAATCTGGTCGAGAACCTCTGCCTGAGCCAGGGCATGAAGATGCCCAAGATAAACATCATCGACGACGCCTCGCTCAATGCTTTTGCCAGCGGCATAAATGAGCGTACATACACCGTGACTCTCTCGAAGGGCATAATCGACAAGCTGGACGATGCCGAGCTAGAGGCCGTCATCGCACACGAGCTCTCGCACATACGCAACCACGACGTACGGCTGATGATCGTCTCGATAGTCTTTGTCGGGGTATTTTCGATGGTGGCCGAGATAGCTTTCCGCTCGATACTCTATACCCCGCGCCGCAACTCCAGCCGTGACGACAAGGGAAGCTCGACCATCGTAATGCTGCTCGTTGCCATCATTGTTGCCGCCATAGGCTACCTGCTCGCCGTGATGATGCGTTTCGCCATATCGCGCAAGCGTGAGTACCTGGCTGACGCCGGCGCCGCCGAGATGACCCGCAACCCCCTGGCGTTGGCTTCGGCCCTGCGCAAGATATCGGCTGACCCGGACATCGAGGCGGTCACGCGCGACGATGTGGCACAGCTCTTCATACAGCACCCGGGCAAGCAGGCTTCGGGCCTGATCGGTAGTCTCGGCAGCCTCTTCGCTACCCACCCGCCCATCGAGGAGCGCATACGCATACTCGAACAGTTTTAGCAGCCACAGCAGGCGCTAACCAACCTCTGCAGCCTAAGATATGCGCATTCTTGAATCTCTACGGCGTAGCCATCGGACTGAACGCCGCGCTTCCTATTATTGTATTCGGATGCGACGACATTCTGGTGGCGGGCAAGGTGCAGCGTTGCATGGCGGGAGTCATGCGCAAGGTATGCGACGGCGAGCTGCTCACCCTCTCGGACGATAACGTACCGTGCGGTGGCGGAAACCTCTACACGGTCTCAGCCTTGATATGGGAGCGTATTCCCGCCTTCGCCTCGGAGGTTGAGTACTACAAGCAAATGCTGCAGCCGGTAGGAATTACATCATCGGCCTGGATCTCGCGCCCGCGCTGAAGCCATACCCTAACTTTGTGCGCATGGACCGTTTCGAAGCGGCAGGGTGGGGCGAGGAAATACTCTTCTTCGCCATACCTGACCTGCTGTTGGCACTATGCTTGTTGGCCTTCTACGACAACGACAGCGATGATACCGCCGGCTTGCGCTTCACATCGGGTTGCTGCAGTATCGTCACCTTCGTTGTGCGCGAAAACCGTCGGCAAGGGCGTAGTTGCTTTATTGGAATGTTCGACCTTTCGGTACGACTCCTCATTCAGGCCGATGAACTGTCGTTTGTAATCCCTGTACACCACTTCCGCAAGATGGTACAGACGATGACCACTCAACTCTTTTCCGCAAGGTATACTCCGCCGTAAGACGTCGTGTGGACGCCTCGCGGCAATAAAGGACAACAAGGAGCACAGGACGGCGGAGGTGAGCGGGGACGTGCATAAACCGCCATGCAGTTCGTGACCCCATCCCCGCAGTCTTGCCGCGCGGGCTGTTTTCCAATGCCACCATGCACCACGGCCTGCCACAAAATATGGACCGGCCTCTAAAGGTGTTATGCCACGACCGAAGCTACTGAAACATGCTCTTCCTGCACATTCAGTTCGACAGCCTCGTTGTGTCCCGCGTCGTTTTCCATTGAGGTAGCCCACACGCCGTCACGCTGCACGGTGGTAAGTGCCTGTGGCATGGTTCCGTCGTCGGCTTGCTTGCCGCAATATACCGTCTGCAAACCGGTTTTATTCGAAATACCCAACGTCAGAATCCGGTTGCTGATGCCGAAAAGCGTTGTAGCCAAATAATATTTGTATGTTACGACGTTGGTTGATGCCGCAAAAGACACGCTGTATAAAGAGGCGGCAAACGTTTTTTTGACACGATTTTTCAGAGTCTTATTTTGGTTCGGAATCCGAATTTTGGGGAGGATCCTTTCCCGCTCTAGACCTGATCGCCGGAAGAGTGTGACTCCATGGACACAAGTAGTAATTTTTGCGTGATCTCCAGCCCCGGCGAAAAACTCCGGCAGCGCCTGGAATGCGGGCACAAAGTGTTGATCCCTGTGTCGTGGTGGGGAGTTTGTGAACAAGCAGACATCGATTGCAGCCCGCTATGCGGTGTTGCACTCAACGGAGAGTGGGGTATGTCCTGGGTGCAGTTTTGCAGGACGAAGCCGGCACCAGCGGTGAATAGAGTATGGGAGGCGAGTATGAAACAATAAAAAAGATGGGGTGTTTTTAGCAATATGTTGCATAATGATGTAAATTAGCAGCATGTTTTTAAATTACCAGGGATGTTTGCATTGGAAGAATTGCTCATAGAAACTGATCCGGATTTAACACTGGCGGCAACAATGGTTATTGGCTTTGATGACAACGGGCATCTGGTAGTGGAATATAAAACTACTGATTATAATATTCCTGAAGAAACCCGTATAACGTATGTGTCGGTTGATAAGGATGATGCATACGTTCTGGCAAAGAAGGTGCATGCTGCCTTAACGGGACTTCCAGGTTATATTTGTAAGAGATATGGCGTCCGACCTTTGTGTCAAGCTGTTCCTTCCGAGGCTCGTGCCTTGTTTGGAGATATATTGGATTTCTACAAGTATCATGGCGTGAGATACCAGTTAACAAAAAGAACCATATATCCCTCCAATCCGATGCACTGTTAAACGCCTGTTGACTATCAATAGTTTATGGTTTAAAAGAAGGACCTCGGAAATTTACTTGTTTTTCGTAAAATTGACGATTTAACGATTCTTCGTTTCCCTCCGAACAGAGGGAAAAAGAGGTAAATACAGCCCTTGGTGAACCTGATTGACTTTGTCTGCAAGATAGAGCATGTCGGGGTTTATTTCGTCAAAAAGGGCTGTAAAATCGAGGATGGACTCACGGATATTTTGGATCCCAAGTGAGGTACTTCGTGCTTGATTGGAGAGGTGTTTTGTCCGGCCTTTACATACGGATTGTTTATAAGTTATGCAGCCCCAAAAATGGCTGAGACACTTTTCATTGCGCAGTTTTCACTTTTCGATGCAGAAAAGCGTTGTAACTCGTTAGTTTTATGTTAGTTACGACGTTAACCGATGCCACAAAAAGACGCACTGTAAAGAGGCGGCAAAACCTTGTTTGACGCTTCATTTCTTGTGTCCGATATTCTCGGAAAAATGTAAAACTCGGGTTTGGAGTCCGATTTTGGGTGGTTCTTTTCCCTCACAGGCGAGGGTCGCCGGAGGGGTGTGACTCCATGAGCAAAGGTAGTAATTTTTGCGCGAACTCCAAGCCCCGGCGGCGGATTTTTTCGCCGGTGGGGGATGTGATCCGGCGGTAAGAAAAAAAGCCCGGCACGCTGTCGCGTGTCGGGCTGAAAATGAGGCGTTGTGCCTTATTTCGTCTCGGGGAAGTTGTCGTTGGTCAGCAGCTTGCCCTCGTATTCGCCGGTCAGCGTCTTCAGGAAGGCTACCATCCGGTCGACCTCTTGCTGCGTCAGCTCCTCGCCCACCTCGTAGCGGGCCATCGAGACGACGGCATCCTCCAGCGTTGCCTGCGTGGCATCGTGGTAGTAGGGGGCCGTCAGGGCGACGTTGCGCAGTCCGGGCACCTTGAAGCGGTGGCGATCACGCTCGTCCTTGGTCTCCTTGTAGCGGCCGTTGTCCTCGATGGTGAGCTCCGTACCGCGGTCTGCGAAGTAATCGCGCTTGATGCCCATCAGCTCGTACGACTGACCGCCCATGTTCTCACCGACGTGGCACGTGGCGCAGTTGTACTTCTTGAAGAGTTCGTATCCGGCAATCTCGTCGGCGTTCATGGCCGTTTTGTCGCCCTTAAGGTACTTGTCGAAGCGCGAGTTGGGCGTCAGCAGCGTCTTCTCAAACTCCTGGATGGCGTTGGTGATGTTGGCCTGGTTGATGCCGTCGGGATAGACCTCCGTGAACTCCTTGCTGAATGCGGCGTCAGCCTTCAGCTTCTCGCAGATCTCGTCGAACGACTTGCAGGCCATCTCCACCGGGTTGACCGGAGGTCCGGCAGCCTGGTCGGCCAGCGTGGCGGCACGTCCATCCCAGAACTGCACGAAGTTGTAGTAGGCGTTGAAGACCGTCGGGGCGTTCACGCCGCCCAGCTGTCCGCCAACACCCTCGGAGAAGGCCTTGTTGTCGACACCTCCCGTGTTCAGACCGTGGCACGAGGCGCACGAAATGGTGTTGTCGGCCGACAGACGGGTATCGTTGTAGAGCTTGTTGCCCAGCATCACCTTGCGGATGTCCACCGGAATCGAGTCCTGAATCGGGCGGATCGTCTCGTTCGCCCACTCCTGGTCAGCCAGCGGATTGGGGTAGAAGGCCTCACGCTGCGACTTGGCCCATGCGAGTGCCATCTGCGTCTCCTTGTTCGTGAGCGACGCACCCCAGTGTATCAGGTAGTACTTGGCCAGCGGCATCGTTCCGTCGGCAATCACCTTCTCGACCTTCGCCAGGTCCACTTCGTTGATCTTCTCACCGTTCTTCAGCGCCTCCATCATCGGAGCCATGTCGAACGAACGGTAGCCCAGCCGCACATCCTCCTGCACCAGCTTGCCCGCTACCGGGAAGTTGGCATAGAAAGGCAGCTTCGGATCGGCCGAGTGGCAGGAAATACATCCGCTGCTCGCCACGATCTGCTCCATTTGCGCATTGCTTTCGAGGTCGGCCGACGGTGCCTTGTTCACCAGCCGGTAGACGACGCAAAGCACGATTATCACTACCAGCACGGATAGAATAATCTTTGAGCCTTTTTTCATAACAAATGAATTAAAATTAAACAGTTTATATAACTAAGAACGTGAATACATGTGAACACTCTGCCGGGCCGCCGGGAGGTAGTTGACCCCGTACCAGCACATCTGCAGCGCCAGAAACGAGACGATCAGAATCCAGTAGAGCGGCCGCGAGGCGTTTTTGCGGAACAGACGCAGGTGGACATACAACAGGTAACCCGCCCACGTCGCCGCGGCCCAGGTCTCCTTCGGATCCCAACTCCAGTAGTGGCCCCAAGCCGCCTTGGCCCAGATCGAACCGGTGAGCATGCCGACGGTCAGAAAGGCCAGTCCGGTGTAGACCAGCTTGTCGGTCGCCTCGAGGTAGTCGGGCCGACGTTTGATGAGCCCCATGCAGCCCAGGATGAAGGCGCACCCCAGCACCGAGTAGGAGAACATATAGACCGTGACATGCGGGATGAACCACGGGCTCTGCAGGGCGGGCATCAGCGTCTGGTCGTGGATTTCGGGCTTCAGGATGTTGATGAGGGCGAAGACCGTCGCCACCACCGTCGAGAAGCTGAGGATCCAGGGATAGCGCCACCGCAAGTAGGTCAGCAGTCCGGATACGCTCATGAAGAAGGAGTACCACAGCCGGGTCTCTCCCATGGTGCGCAGCGGCGGACGCTGCATGTAGAGCCAGAACCCCGCAATGAAGAGCGCGAAGACCAGCGTGCCCAGAGCGGTCAACAGAATGGCCCAGCGGCGCCGTTCCCTGCTGAATAGTGCCACCCCTGCGCCGGCTGCCCACAACACGATGGAGACCAGCGCAAACCAATCGAAATTATCCCACGTGAACATCATACTCGCACACTTTTACAATACGTCTTCCGTCACCGCGATGTTTCACAAAGTTCCTTATTTTGTCTGTTCGGGCCGGCCAGAAACAGCAGGCAGCCTCCGCACAGCATCATGACCACGCCCAGCCACATGACGTATTTCAGCGGCTCCCGGACGATCTGCACCACGCAGTAGCGCGGCTGCTCCGACTGCACGTCGTACGACGTCAGGTAGTAGTCCTCCGCCCAGTTGGCCGCATAGGGGTGGTTGACCTCCAGCCGGGCTGGCTTCCCGTCGATCGAGATCTCGGCGAAGAAGTGGCGCGGGGTGCCGTTGGCGTAGTGCTCCACCGTGAAATCGTTCAGTTGCAACTCCTTCGACAGGTAGATCTTGGCCCCCTCTTCGCTGACGGCCTCGTTGTTGGGCCGGTCGCGGAAGACCGGGATGCGCAGCGTCTGCTCCTCGGCGCCGCCCACTACGCCGGCAAAGAGTGCCAGCCACAGCCCGGCATGGTTCAGGACAAAGCGCCAGCGGTTGCGCCCCGGACGGAAGCTTCGCCGCAAGGTGATCATCCCCAGATGGGTCAGCAGGGCGAAGAGCCCCACCACGAAAATCCAAGAGGTGGTGAAGTGGTAGCAACCCAGCCGGGCAAGCAGCCCCGAACGTTCGGCAGCCTCTGCGGCCGAGAGCTGCGGAAAGACCCCGATGACCAGACTGCCGGCAATGAGCCAGCCTAGCGTCCAGTAGGTGCATTGCGGCGAGAGCCACATCTGAACGAACCGCGACGAGCGGTTTTCCTTGTAGGCATACACCATTCCTGCAATCCAGAGCAGGGCGATGAGTGCATCCAGCGGGAAGGCGAAGAAGGCAAACGGGAAATTGCCGAACGCGCATTGAATCACCACCGAAAGCAGCAACAGCAGGATGAACAGATGTTTAGCCTCGAATTTCATATGTCGGTCATCTATCTAATCGGCGCAAATATAAAAAAATATCGTTTACCCGGTTACTCCAAATAGTGCGTTTCGGGAGATAAACGGGCTGCCGATTGAAAGGATTTGTCCGTGCAGGCGGCAATAATCGTTGAGGCAGTTGGCAAACTTCGAAATCGGGAGACGGTCTGCTGGTGCGCTTAATCAGCAGGGCGGCCGTGGAGGTGTCTGAGGGGGATTTTACCCTAAATTTGAAAATATAAATGCAAAATATTTGCAAATGCGAATTATTTGCATTATGTTTGCACCAGAGAAAGAAACAAAACGATGAACAACGAAGGACTGCAAAGAATCAAGGAGGCGGGGCTGAAGCTGACTCCGCAGCGCCGCGAGGTCTACAAGGCGATGCAGGAGCTGCGCCACGCCACGGTGGAGGATATCATCGAACGGGTCCAGTCCCGCAACAAGGAGGTGACTGTTTCGACCATCTATCGGATTTTGGACAGCTTCTGTTCGGCAAACATTTTGTCGTTCATCTATCACCCCGACACCGGGAAGTGCTACTACGACATCACGGTGGCGGAGCACCATCACCTCTTCGACGGCAAGTCGATCGAGGACTATGCGGATTCGGAACTCTCGCAGCTGATCCGCGAATACCTCGAACGCAAGCACTTCCCGACGGAGGAGATCGGTAAAGTACAGGTACAGGTAACACTGAAAAAGAATGTCTAACTTAAAACCGCAATTTGTTATGAGAAGTATCACAACATTCGATCTGCAGTATGCACACCGTTTCTACGGTTTTCAAGGAGAGGCTCAGTATCTCCACGGCCACACGGGACAGTTGACCATCGAAGTGGAGGATAGCATCGAAGCGGGTGTGAACATGGTTTACCCCTGCAACGAGATTCAGAAGGTAGCGTGGGACGTGCTCCGGAATTTCGACCACGCGCTGGTCCTGCGCGAGGATGATCCGTTGCTGCCGGCCGTTCTGGACGTCTACGAGAAGCAGGGCATCCGCAACGGACACCCGCAGAACAAGATGAAGGGCCCGGTCTTCAAGACGGAGCTGGCCACGGCCTATCCCGATTGCCGTCTGGTGGTCACGAAGGAGACGTTGACGGTTGAGGGGATGATCAAGATTGTCTACGACCTGCTGAAGGATAAGCTCAATATCGCCAAGATCACCTTCACGAGTGGTGTGAATGCGGCCTCGGCGGAGTTTGTGACCAAGAACGACATCGACCGCTGCCCGCTGTGCGGCGTTGCACTCAACGAGGAGGGTGTATGTCCGAAGTGCGGGTATCGCAAGAAGAAGTAGCCGTCACACCCTGTGGATAGGGTAGTCGGGTTCCGAATTTCGGGGCCCGACTTTTTTGAAAAATGATAGCGGCTTGTGCTTTGGAAATCGTAATACGAATACGCTTGCCATTCCGAAGATGTTAGAGCGTACGGCGATTGAAACTCAGCAGTGACTGACTTTATTGTAGCATAACCACATACTGCCCCTCTTCTTATTCCTTATTGGCAGAACTTCCCATCGTGATGATTTCCATATCCATTGCTTTTTGTTTCACAGACAAAGAGGTGGTCTCACTGTTGAACGTAAGCCGACGAATTTTATAGAAATATCGTATTGAGAGCAAGATACCTTATATTGTGTTCGATGTCAGTCCTCTATTGAGGATTCGATATTGACAAGCTTCTGACGGATAACTACCGCAAGGCAATCTTCTGAAAACACGAATGGACTAGTGCTGAAGCCTGTTCGTTTCCTTGTTAGTCCAATTCAACTCAGAAGCGCATCCGATACAGAAAGACTATTAGAGTAGTGCCGAGTATAGGTCGGTTGTGAAAAACGTTCAACATTAGTTGGTCACGACGTTGGATTGTTGAGTAGAAAATCCGTCAAATCTGCGTTTACATCTGATAGTAAAAAGAATAATTCTGTGACAACGCTTTTTCCCTCGTAGTTAATGAAGTTTCTAAATCATTAGTGTCCCGTTAAAATGGGACGAGTTAAACAATTAATCAAATAGCCCCGGAATAATGGGATTATATAGATCTTTGACATCATTGAAATTAGTCTTGTCGAACAGGTCACGCAAGAGGGTTTTGTCTGTCAATGAT